>CAWCRC010000001.1:0-242330 GCA_963797805.1 uncultured Actinomycetes bacterium
ACAGCCGCACGGCCTCGAAGCGGACGAGGTCGTCAGGAGCGAACGCCTCCTGCAGCTCCGGAATCGCGAGGGACGGCACCCGGAAGACGAACTCCCCGGCGACGCGGAGCGGCTCCCGACTCGTCGCGACCACGGTCAGGCCGGGGGCGGACCGCAGCAGCCTGTCGACGAGCGTGGCGCTCGTCCCGAGGACGTGCTCGCAGTTGTCCACGACAAGGAGGAACGTGCGCGGAGCGAGAAAGTCGACCACCGCGTCGGCGAGCTCCTGGTCCGGCAGCGCACGCACGTCGAGTGCCGCCGCGACGGCGGCGGGAACGAGACGCGGGTCGGACAGGCTGGCCAGCTCGGCGACGGCCGCGCCCGCCGGATACGACTGCTCGACCTCGCGCGCCAGCTGGAGCGCGAGGCGCGTCTTCCCCGCGCCACCCGTTCCCGAGAGCGTCAGCAGCCGGGTGCGGGCGAGGAGGGCTCGCAACTCGGCGCGCTCGTGCGTCCGGCCGACGAACGAGCTCGTGTCCGCCGGAAGCCTCGGGAGCCCATCGTCGAGCGGCAATGCGGCCAGCTCCCTGGTCAGGGCCTCGTGGAGCTCTGCGAGCTCGTCGCGGCGCGCCTGTGCCCAGTCGTCGTAGCGGTTCTCCGGCAGGAGCTCGCCGGTGTAGAGCGCGAGAGCGTCCCGGTAGGCGGCGGGTGTGCCGGTGCGCCGTGCATCGGCCGCCGCCCACTCCAGGCCGTCGACGTCGATCTCGGCGTCGAGCGCGAGCAGTTCGTCTCGCACCTCGATCGCTTCCGCGCCGAGAACGCGGCGGGCAACGTGGACGGCCTGGTTGAGGTTGTTCGCGGCCGACGCCGGGTCACGGTCGCGCCACAGCGTGTCCATCGCCTGCTCGCGGTGGAGCCGGTGGCGGGGCGCCACCGCGAGGAGCTTCACCAGCTCGCGCCCCTTCTTGAGCCGGAAGGCTCGATCGGGAACCGCCTCGCCGTCTACGACGGCAGTGAATCCGCCCAGCAGCCTGACCGTCACCTGCGGCACGGGCTGAGCATGCCTCAAAGTCACGGGGGAACAGCCGGTTTCCCCGTGAGCCCATCTCCTTGCAGTCGATCGAGGCTAGCCCAAGACACGCTCATTGATTTTCCTCAGTGCGTCTCCAGCTCTGTACCGATGCCGGTCCGCGCGCTCGGGGGTCGAATGATCGATCTGCGGGTCCGGCTTGATGCCGCCCTGCGCCAGTTGGTTCAACAGCTCGCTTCGGTCCGCGCGGGGAGCTCCATAGCTGAGACGCTCCCGCCGAGCGCCTCAGTCAACTTCGGCGGCCGAGTGCTCGCGCGCCATCCGCCCGCCGAGCTCGGCGCGCGAACGGACACCGAGTTTCCTGTAGACCCGGGCGAGGTGGCCTCGACTGTTTTTGCGACGATTCCGGCCCCTAACCAGGCGTCACTGCGATACCCCGTAGAGCGAGTGGTTAGACCGGCGGCCTTCGTCGCTGTCACAGTTGATCCGTGTCCGATCTGACAGCGATAGACCGGATGACGTTCCTCCGAGCGGCCGCCGCCGGCGCGACCGGCCTACTCCTCGGTGGCACACTGGCGGGAACCGGCCACGCTCACACCGTGTCGGACCGCGAGGAGGAGGACGCTGGAGGAGGCTCCACGGCGCGGCGGCGGGTATTGATCGTCTACTTCTCGCGCCCGGGCGAGAACTACTACTACGGCGGCCGGAGAGACTGAAGATCGGCAACACGGAGGTCCTCGCGACGATGATCAGGAAGCACGTCGTCGCCGACGTGTACCGCATCCGCGCCGCTAGCCCCTACCCGCACGACTACGAGCGACGGTCGCGAGGAACGTTCGCGAGCAGGACGCTGACGCGCGGCCGCGGATCGCGAAGCCGTTGAAGTCGATCGACGAGTACGACGTCATCCTGCTCGGAAGCCCGATCTGGAACGTCCGGCCACCGATGATCATGTCGACGTTCGCAGAGAGCTTCGACCTCAGCGGCAAAACGATCCATCCCTTCGTCACGTACGCCGTCAGCGAGCTCGGCACGACGATGGAGATGTACAAGGCCCTGTCCACCGGCGCCAGGATCACGGCCGGTCTCGCTGTGCAAGGCGAGACGGTGAGACGAGCCGACCCGCGGGTACGCGCATGGCTACGCCGCATCAACCTCGTCCGCTAGGCCCCATGACTCGACCGCTACCCGGAGGGGAGGGGCGCTCGTGCGCGAAGCCTCCCAACTACTCGTCGAGCAGCTTCAAGTACCTCGCACTCGGCAGAAGCGTGAACCCGAGTGCTTCGTAGGCTGCGCGTGCGGGTGCATGGCCCGGATCGCCGCCCGTTTCCACGGCCGCGATGTCCATTCCGCATCGACGCATGTGGTCAAGCGCGTGTCTCGTGAGCTGCGAGGCGATGCCCCGCCGCTGGAAGTCGGGATCCACCCCGATGATCTCGATCACGCCCATACGCTCGTTGAATGCGTTGAGGGCGACGGTGACGAACCCGACTGGCCGACCTTCCACGATCGCGACGAAGGCGTCCCGCTCGTCGCTCGTGCAACCCGCTCGCACCTCCTCGGCCTGAGCTGCCTTCCAGTCGGGCTTCAGCCGAAAGAAGATGGGGTCAGGATGTCCCGCAGCGAGGCGAAGACCGGATCCCATGCGCGAAGCGAGAACGCCACGACTGCGTCGAGGTCGCTCGCATGGAACTCTCGTATCTCGACCGTGTCTCGCACCGACGCGACAAGACGCTACCCCCCGGAACCGAGGCCCCACCGCGATGGACGATCGCGAGGGGGTGGGGTACCTCCCTGTCTCGCGTGCGCGCGCGTGCGCGCGAGAGGAAGAGGTAGGCGTTCGCGAGCGGCCCCCCGGAACCGAGGCCCCACCGCGATGGACGATCGCGAGGGGGTGGGTACCCTGTCTCGCGTGCGCGCGCGCGCGCGAGAGGAAGAGGTAGGCGTTCGCGAGGCCGCAACAAGGCCCCACGTCGATCACGGCGTCGAGAGGGGTGGGTACCGTCTGGTCGGGCATTTCCTCGCGTGCGCGCGCCGCGTTCGCCACGCGGGCGGGCGCTCGCCGGACGGGCTCGACGGCCCGCCGTTCCCGAGGGCCGGGCGGGCTACTAGTCGGCGTCGAGCGGGCTCCCGATCGGGACGCCCAGCTCGTCAGAGATGCGCTTCATGCGCTGGTCGATCTCGGCGAGGTCGCCAGGCGTCGCGGCGGTGATGACTGGATGATGCGGGATCGCGACGCCGGATTCGGCGCTCGCTTGCAGCACCTCGCGTCCTTCGATCGGTCGGCCTTCCTCGTCGAGGACGATCGGCGGGACGAGGTAATTCCCGTCGGACGACTCGATCAGGATTGCGAACGGCTCGCCGTCCCACTCGATCAGCCTCGCCATCGGTCGATGTTTCCATGTTCGGGGCCAGAGGGGTTGCAGCTCCCCGGATTGGATTCGAATCTGTGGGCCGGTCTCTGGGTGTCGGCGATGGCATGGCGCTACTGGCGCCTCGCGGGCTCCGATTCGCCGGTTGTAGTCGCGAGGGAGAAGTCCTCGCGTCTTCGCCTGGTGGCGCAGCTGTCGGACAAGGTTGCGCAGCTCGCGGGGATCCTGCTCATTGCGGAGTCGGCCGAGCTGCTTGCTGAAAGACGGTGGCAGCGAGAGCACTCGCTGACGGTCGATGCGGGAGACGCGGATCTCACCGGGCTTTGTCCGAGCTGCATTGCGCCTCCGTCGGGCCATGCGGCTCTTCGCCTGTTTGGTCGTTGTGGTGCTGAGGGTTGGCGGCTCGCCCCCGGCTTGATGCCAGAGGTGCAACGCCTGGAGGTCGGCGGCTGCGGTGGCCGTGAAATCGCGGCGTCCACTGGAGGGTGACGAGAGTCTCAAATGCGATCGATGCGCAGCTCGGTGCGGTCGTTGGTCTCGGCGCTGGGGAGAAGCTGTTCGCGCCTGTCGGCTGAGCGCCTCCACTTCTCGGCGGTGGGAAGCTCGCGCTCCTTGGCCGTGAGGAGACGCTCATCGAGGTCGGCGGCGAGGATGTCCTTGACGCGCTCGACGGCTTCGTAGTCGCGGAACTCGGCCTCGATCTGCAAAGCATGGGTGATGGCGAGGTCGTCGGGCCATCGGGGATCGACCGGCCTCCGGAGACGCTGTTCGACCAGGCACCGCTCACAGGGAAAGAACGGGGTCCCGGCACAGGGATCCGCGGGCTTTGGCTTCGTGCAGGCGGTCAGCCCCTCCAGCTCGATCTTCATGAACACGGCAATCACGTCGGGGTTGCCGTAGACGCCCTCTCGTGTGCGCGAGTCGGCGAGGTTGGATTTACGGGGATTCGGCTGATCCACCTGATCTGTGGTCGACGCTCCGGGCATGAGCGATTCGCAGGGATCTACAGGGAGTATGGACAGTCCCGGGCGACTGAGGAGCGTGCGCGAGGTGTGCGAGTTGCTTGGCGTCTCGCGTCCGATGGTGCAGCGGCTGGTTGCGCGCGGCGAGCTGCCGGTCGTGAAGCTCGGCGACCGATCGTTGTTCCGTCCCGCGGATATTGACTCCCTCATCGAGCGGTCGCGCCGCAGCGGTGGCCAATCGTGAGCGCTGCCACGACGCGCTCGACACCTGCGATTCGGTGGTTGTCGTCGAACAGGCTCTCGCGAGGGATTCAATGACGGTCGACGAGTTCCTCGACCGGCTCGAGCGCGTGAAGCGGTCCGGCACGGGCTGGGTCGCGCGCTGCCCCGCGCACGAGGACAGGCACGCCGCGCTCTCGATCGGCGAGGGCGACGACGGCCGGGTCCTGCTCAAGTGCCACGCCGGCTGCACGGTCGAGGACGATCGTCGCGGCGCTCGGGCTGCGGATGGCGCGACCTGTTCCCGGACACGCGCACTACCCCCCGTGCAACGCGTGCAACACTGCAACACCGCCCGGCAAACCCGCATTCCTCCGCGGATTCGGGTGTTGCAGGGGCGACGCGGAGGTGTGCAGGCGGGACTGTTGCACCGTTGCAACCGGATCAGGAGGGGTTGCGCGCGTGCACGCTCGAGGCGTACGCCGAGGCCAAGGGCCTCCCGGTCGACTTCCTCCGCTCGCTCGGTCTCTCGGATGCGAAGTACGCGGACACGCCGGCCGTGCGGATGCCGTACGTCGATCGTGACGGGCACGAGCAGGCGGTCCGCTTCCGCATCTCGCTCGACGGCGACGACAAGTTCCGCTGGAAGCAACGCTCGAAGCTCTGCCTGTACGGGCTGACGCGCCTGCGGAAGGCCCGCGAGCTCGGGTACGTCGTCCTCGTCGAGGGCGAGAGCTGCGCGCAGACGCTCTGGTTCCACGAGATCCCCGCGCTCGGCATCCCCGGCGCGAACAACTGGAAGGACGACCGCGACGCCCCCGAGCTCGAGGGGATCGGCACGGTCTACGTCGTGGTCGAGCCCGACAAGGGCGGCCAGACGGTGCTCGACTGGCTCAAGAGCTCGACGCTCACGACCGGCCGCCGCAAGCCCGACGACCGCGACGGCAGCCGACCGAGATCGTCCTCGAGCGCGTGCACCGACCTGGCGGGGCACACGTTCGACGAGTGGGAGGAGGAGCCGGTCGAGCGTGAGGACGACCGCGCGCCGCTCCCGAAGGTCAAGCTGGTGTCGCTTCCCCGACGCCAAGGACGTCTCCGAGCTCTACCTGCAGGACCGGGAGGCGTTCGCGGGCAGGTTCGAGGAGGCGCTGCAGAAGGCGATCCCGTACGAGGAGCACGAGCGGATCGCGGCGCAGATCCGGGCGCAGGCCGCGTGGGAGAGGGCCGGTGCGCTCGCGAAGGAGCCGCGCATCCTCGAGGTCTTCGAGGGCGAGCTCGACGGCGCCGGCGTGGTCGGCGAGCGGCGACTGTGCAAGCTGATCTACCTCGCGGTCACCGGCCGCTTCCTCGACCGCTTCGCCTCGCTCGCGATCAAGGGGCCGTCCGCGTCGGGCAAGTCGTGGGCGATCGAGCGCGTCCTCGACTTCTTCCCCGAGGAGGCCTACTACCTGCTCACGGCGATGAGCGAGCGCGCGCTCGCCTACGGGACCGAACCGCTCAGCCACCGCTTCCTCGTCCTCTTCGAGGCGGCCGGGCTCGAGAGCGACTTCGCCTCGTACCTCGTGCGCAGCCTGCTCTCCGAGGGGTGCGTCCGCTACGAGACGGTCGAGAAGGGCAAGGACGGCGAGCTCCAGGCCCGGCTCGTCGAGCGCGAAGGCCCGACCGGGCTGATCGTCTCCACGACCTCGGTCGCGCTTCACCCCGAGAACGAGACGCGCCTGCTCTCGCTCGCGGCGACCGACACGGCCGACCAGACGAAGCTCGTGCTCTCGCGCCTGGCCGACGACGACCTCAGCGAGCCGGACCTCGCCCGCTGGCACGACCTCCAGGTCTGGCTCGCGACCGCCGAGCACCGGGTCGCGATCCCCTACGCCCGCACGCTCGCGGATCTGGTCCCGCCGGTCGCGGTTCGGCTGCGGCGTGACTTCCGCGCCGTCCTCTCCCTGATCCGCGCCCACGCGCTCCTGCACCAGGCCTCCCGCGAGCGCGACGACGCGGGCAGGGTGGTCGCGACGATCGAGGACTACGCGGTCGTGCGCGAGCTGGTCGTCGACATCGTCTCCGAGGGCGTCGAGGCGACCGTGCCCGGCGACCGTGCGCGAGCTGGTGGAGGCGGTCGCCGGCTCCGAGGAGCCGCTCTCGATCGCGCAGCTGGCGAGCCTGCTCGGCCTGGACAAGTCGGCGACCTCGCGGCGCTGGCAGAACGCCCGAGCCCGCGGCTACCTGAAGAACCTCGAGGAGAAGAGGGGCAAGCCGGCGCGGATCGTGCTCGGCGATCCGCTCCCGGACGACGTCGAGATCCTGCCCTCGCCCGAGCGGCTCGAGGAGCGTTGCAGCAGTTGCAGGCGAATCAGCGGAGGTTGCGCCAGTCCCCGAGTTCCGACGCCAACACCCGCGGCCTGGAGACGTCGACTATCTCGAAGGACTCTTCGCCGCGTTCACTGCGGACCACGTCACCGAGGGCGAGTGGCGGCAGCTATCGAGTCTTCATGAACGGCTCGCCAGGAGCGCAACGTGACGCGCGCGGGTGCCACAGCCGCCGAAGGCCCCGTGGATACGGTGGTGTTCCCGGTGTTCCCGGTGTTCCGGGCTGACGAGCGTCGGCAAGACGACGTCTTCCGGTCGGAACTCGCAGCAGGCGCATCAATCGAGGCCGCCGCGCGTGCGGCAGGACTCGACCCTCGACGTCATCCCTGTGCGGCTCGCAAGAGTCGCGCCCGCGATCCTCGCCGGGGTCCCGCACAAGCAACTGGTCGAGTGGGAGCGGGAAGACCGCATCCCGGCGGGCACGGCCGCGATCGCCCGGGTGTCGCGAAGCGCGGCCGCCACGGCTTCCAGCCAGTCCAGCCCGTCGCGACTCCGTCACGCACTGAGCCACTCTCAGCTCTCACTGGACCTCGGCATCGATGGGTCGGCCCGATGAAGCTGGAGATCTCCATCACCCACGACGACATCGAGCGGATCGCCACCCGAACCGCTGAGCTCCTGGCCGAGAAGATGACGACCGCCATTGAGCGATGGCTCGATGTTCCCGGAGCTGCGGATCACGTCGCACTCACGCCCGACGCGGTCCGCGCCCTCGTGAAGCGCGGCCAGATCCCTTTCCACCGCACTGAGAACGGCCGCCTGCGCTTCTCCGTGACCGAGCTTGACCGCTGGGTGCGAACGGGCAGTTGCGCGGCGACCAACGAGGACCTACCATGACGCGCCCTGACAACAAAGCCCCCGCGCGGCGGACACCGCCGGGGGCGCGGCACAGGAGGCTGAGCTCCTATGCAAGACGAGCGTAGTACGGCACGTCGCCGTATCGGCGACAACCTCTATGAGCGCACGACAAAGACGGGTCTACGCCGTTACGAGGTGGGCTACGCCGACGCGAACGGTGTGTGGCGGATGAAGACGCTCCGCGCAGCGACGCGGACCGAGGCGAAGGCGGAGAGGGATGAGTTTCTCGGGAAGCATCGCCGGGGCGAGATCGCGCCGCCGTCGAAGATCACGTTCGCCGAGGTCGCCGAGGAGTTCCTCGCGTCCTTCGGGGCACTCGTGGCCGCGGGTGAACGAGCGGAGCGGACCCTCGAGCGATACCGGAGCGCACTCGACCTCCACGTGATCCCGGTGCTCGGCGAACGGCAGATCCAGAAGATCACGGCTGATCAGCTCGCCACGCTCATCGTCTCGGTGCGCAGGTCCGGGCTCGCGCCGTGGACGACTCGCGGGATCGTCACCCCAGTGCGGCGCGTATTCGATCTTGCGGCGCGCCGTGGATATGTGGGCGAGAACCCGATGTCTGCGACTCCACCGCGACGAGCTGCCGCGCGGGCGAGCCCAGAGCGAGCCTCGAACGCTGACCGCCGACGAAGTCCAGCGGCTCCTCGCGCACTCCCCTTCGCGGTACCGGCCGTTGCTCGCGCTTGCCGTGTTCACCGGGATGCGGATTCAGGAGATCCTCGGGCTCACCTGGGGCGACATCGATTTCCGCGAGCGCGTGATCCGCGTGCGAGCCCAGCTGAGTCGTGGCACAACAGCGAGACCGGCGCGCCGGGTCGATCTCAAGACGAAGGCAGGCCGGAGAGATATCGCACTCGCGGGTCAGCTCGAGCCGTATCTCCGTGACCACCTTCGCGCTACCGAGCAGTCGAGCCACCTGCCACGCTCCGACTCCTATGTGTTCGCCACCGCGTCGAGGACGCCCCTCAACCGCAACAACGTCGCTAAGCGCGGTCTCGACAGAGCGGCAGAGGCCGCGGGCCTCAACGGCGACGGTGTGCCCAAGCTCGGGTTCCACGATCTCCGGCACACGTTCGCCAGTCACCTGATCCGCGCGGGGGTCGATCCGGTTCGCGCGTCCCGTCAGCTCGGTCACGCACGGCCGAGCATCACGCTCGACATCTACGCGCACGAGTTCGAGCACGCGCGTGGGCTCGACGACGTCCGGGATTCGATCGACGCCGCCTTCGGCGCGAGCCGAATCTGACTAGATCTGACTTGGAGGCCGAATCGAGAGGGCTCGGAGCGATCCGAGCCCTCCATCGCTTCTCGCAAACCGCTTGTTCAAGCCGTTCGCGGGGATGGAGCGTGCCGGGCTCGAACCGGCGACCCCCAGCTTGCAAAGCTGGTGCTCTCCCAACTGAGCTAACGCCCCGGAGCCAAGATTCTAGCCGCCTCGGACGATGCTCTCCGGCGCCTGGCTTGACCGGCTGGCCGGAGGTGGAGGAGCGCCGCCGATCGAGGCAACTGTTGCAAATAGCTCGGAGGTGGCGGTGGCCGCATGTACCGCGAGCCGGACGGCCTGTGTCAGCCCGGAGGCTTGCGGGTGCCCTGCTCCTCGAGCCGGCGGAAGCCGCCGCTGAAGCTCCGGGTCTGCTCGCCCGCGTACCGCTGCGTCTCGAGGCGGCGGAGCCGGGACTCGAGGTCGCGGATCTCCGGCCCGCCCCAGCCATCCTCGCGCTCGTCGAGCTCACGCTCGCGCTGCGCGAGCAGTTGCTCGCGGGCGGTGATCGCGTCCGAGTGCTCGGCGAGGTCGCGGCGAGTGCGGAGGAAGGCCTCCTCTGCGGCGCGGAGCTCGTCGAGTCGTGCCTCGATCTGCGCGAGCCGGGCGGCGTCGGGGTCGACGGGGATGCGCTCGCGCTCCTGGACGTCGCGCTCGCGTGCGTCGAGCTCCCGCTCTCGCGCCGCGAGGGCTGCCTCGCGCTCGCGAAGCGCGGCGTCACGCGCAGCGAGGGCCGGCTCGCCGGAGCCGTTGGCGGACGCCACCGCCACGGCGGCCTCCCGTGCCGCCAGGGCGCGCTCGCGCTCGCCGAGCGCCGCGGCCCGCGCTGCGAGTCGATCGGCCTCCGGATCCACCAGCGGAGGGAGGGCGACGGTCGCCTCCCGACCGGACGCGATCGCCGCCATCGCGGCACGCAGCTCGGCCTCGCGCTCCTGGACGGCGGCGACCCGTTCAGTGAGCTGGCGCTTCAGATCCTCGACCGCGGCGCGCTGGTCCGCGAGCGCCTGGCGCTCGTCGGCGACCGGATCCTCGTTGGCGACCTTGCGACCGAGCACGGCCACATGGTACGGGGAAGTGGCCGTGTTCTCCTGCTTGGAGGTGTGCTCAGGCGGCGCGCTCGAGGCGCTCTTCGGCGCGTGCGCGGCGGACGATGTCCTCCCGCTCGCCGAAGCGGAGTCGTGCACGTTCTGCTCGATGCTGCTCCCAGAGCTGGTGGAGGCGGGCATCGAGTGCCTTGATCTCGTCGACCACTGCGGGGTCGCGCCCCTGGGACAGTGAGTTCCAGAGGGCTACCCGGCGCTCGCTCAGCGCGTCGATCTCTTGGTGGAGTTCCGGGTTGATGATCATGCAAGTGTCAACGAACGACGTGCCTACCCCATTCCCGCCACCGATAATCGATCAGCGGCGCGAAACGAGAAACACGACGATCACCGCCGCGCCGACGATGAGCGCGGCCCACAAGAGGAGGTCGAGCGCGGACGTCACTCGTAGCCCAGCTCCGAGAGCCGGTCTTCGTCGAGGCCGAAGTAGTGGCCGAGCTCGTGGAGCACCGTGACGCGGATCTCGTCGCGCAACTCGTCCGCGTCGGGGAAGTCGGCCTCGAGCGGGACGCGGTAGACGGCGATCCGGTTCGGCAGGTCGCCCGGGCCTGGGCCGCCCTCGGTCAGCGGGATCCCGTCGAACAGCCCGTAGAGGTCGGGGTCCTCCGGATTCTCGTCCTCGACCACGATCGCGACGTTCCGGAGCGCGTCGGCGATGTGCGGCGGCAGCGAGTCGAGTGCGGAGCGGACGACGTCGTCGAACGACATCAGCGGACGGTGAGCGCGAGCACCGCTTTGTAGACGTGCAGGCGGTTCTCGGCCTGGTCCCAGACGAACGAGCGGTCGCCGTAGAGGACGTCCGCGGTGATCTCCTCGCCGACGTGGGCGGGCAGGCAGTGCATGGCGATCGCGTCCGCGCCGGCGAGCGTGAGCTTCCCGCCGTCGAGGCGGTAGGCGTCCAGGTCGCGAAGCCGTCGCTCGTGTTCCTCCTCCTGGCCCATGCTCGTCCAGACATCCGTGTAGAGCACCTGCGCGCCGCGTGAAGCCTCCTCGGGGTCGGTCGTCACGGCGACGCTCGCGCCGCTCGACCGCGCGTCCTCGGTGCAGGACGCGACGATCGTCGGATCGGGCTCGTAGCCCTCGGGGCACGCTGCCACGAAGTGCATGCCCGTCCGCGCGGCGATCCGCATCAGCGAGTGGCAGACGTTGTTGCCGTCGCCGAGGTAGACGACACGAACACCCTCGAAGGTGCCGAACCGCTCGCGGATCGTCATCGCGTCGGCGAGCGCCTGGAGCGGATGCGCGGCGTCGGTCAGCCCGTTGACGATCGGGATGGTCGCGTGCTCGGCGAACTCGTCGACCTCGGCCTGGTCGAACGTGCGGATGAGGATCGCGCTGAGGAAGCGGGAGAGGACGATCGCGGTGTCGCGGGTCGACTCGCCGCGCGACAGCTGCAGGTCGGCGGACGGTACGTACAACGCCATCCCGCCGAGCTCTGCGATCCCGACCTCGGAGCTGATCCGCGTCCGGGTCGACGGCTTGCGGAAGATCAGCCCGACGGTCCGTCCGGGAAGGATTCGGAGCTCCTTCCGGCGCGCCCGCTCGACCTTCAGCTCGTCGGCGAGGTCGAGCGCCATCCGCAGCTCCTCCGGGGACCAGTCGGCGACACGCGTGAAGCTGCGCCCCTTCAGCGTGTCCGGAATCCCCGCCACGCGCCGATGCTACTCGGCGGCCGAGAGCGCTACGGGCGAGCGACCGCGAGGCCGACGGGGCCGGACGTCCCGCGGAGCGCGCAACGGGGCGCGGCCGGACGCCGACCGTCTAGAGTCCCGCTCGATGGGGAAGTTCACAGGAGCTCTGAACGAGCAGATCGCGTACGAGTTCGGCGCCTCGCAGCAGTACGTCGCGATCGCGGTGCACTACGACGCGCAGACGCTCCCGCAGCTCGCCGCGCACTTCTACCGGCAGGCGCTCGAGGAGCGGAACCACGCGATGATGATGGTGCAGTACCTGCTCGATGCGGACGAGCGCGTCGAGATCCCCGCGGTCGCGGCGCCGCAGGTCGAGTTCTCGGACGTCGTCTCCCCGGTAGAGCTCGCGCTCGACCAGGAGAAGCGCGTCACCGGTCAGATCCAGCAGCTCGCGCTGACCGCGCGCGAGGAGGGCGACCTCGTCGCCGAGCAGTTCATGCACTGGTTCCTGCAGGAGCAGCGTGAGGAGGTGTCCTCGATGTCGGCGCTTCTCGATGTCGTCACGCGCTCGAAGGACAACGTCATGCATGTCGAGGACTTCCTCGCCCGCGAGTCCGGCGGCGAGAACCCGCTCGAGGCCGGCGCGCCGCCCGCCGCGGGCGGCGCGCTCTGAGCCTGTGCGGACACTGAGCGTTCGTACCGAGCGGCAGAGCCAGCTCGTCGATATCACGCGGCTCGTCCAGGACGCTGTCGCCGGCGAGGCCGGATCGGCGGTGCTTGTCTACGTGCCGCACACGACCGCCGGCGTCACGATCAACGAGCACGCCGATCCGATGGTCGCGCGGGACTTCGAGATGGCGCTCGAGCGCGTCGTGCCCGAGGACTGGGGCTGGCAGCACATCGAGGAGGGGGAGGAGAACGCCCCGACGCACATCCGGGCGTCACTGATGGGCCCCAGCGTCCTCGTACCGCTTCGGGACGACGGCACGCTCGCGCTCGGGACGTGGCAGGGGATCTTCTTCTGCGAGTTCGACGGGCCGCGCGAGCGCTCGGTGCACGTCAGCGTGTTGGCCTGACCGCCGCCGTGGACGCGAGATCCGTTGCCAGGTCGATGACGTGATCGCGGCCGGTCAACCGAACCATCGCGATGGCGTACCCTCAGCCGATGGCCGCGCCGGTACGCAAGGGAGAGGAGCTCGAGGTCAGGATCGACTCGCTCGCCTACGGCGGCAACGGCGTCGGGCGCGTCGAGGGCTTTGTCGTCTTCGTCCGCGGCGGGCTCCCCGGCGACCTCGTCCGGGCGCGCGCGACCAAGGTGAAGCGCGGCTTCGCCGAGGCGATTCGCACGTCGCTCCTCGAGCCCGGTCGCGATCGCGTGGAGGCGCCCTGCCGCCACTTCGGCATCTGCGGCGGCTGTCGCTTCCAGGACTTCGCGTACGAGCGCCAGCTCGAGGCGAAGCAGCTCCAGGTGCGCGACGCGCTCACGCGGATCGGCGGCTTCGTCGAGCCGCCGCTCGAGCCGATCGTTCCTGCGCGCTCGCAGTACGGGTACCGGAACAAGCTGGAGTACTCGTTCGCGCCAGGCCCGGACGGCCTCGTGCTCGGTTTCCACCGCGCCGGACGCTGGGACGAGGTGATCGACGTCGAGGAATGCCTGCTCACGACCGAGCTCGGGAACGCGATCCGCGAGGCGGTCAAGGCGTGGGCGCGCGGCGAGGGGCTCGAGCCCTACGACCAGGACGCGCAGACCGGCTACCTCCGTCACCTCGTCGTCCGGGAGGGCAGGAACACGGGACAGGTTCTCGTCGTCCTCGTGACCGCACCGGGGGAGCGCTTCGACGCGGACTTCCTGATCGAGACCCTCACGCGTTTCCCCGAGGTCCGCTCGATCCACTGGGCGATCAACGATCAGCCGTCCGAGGTCACGAATCTGCCCACGCGGCTGCTCTGGGGCGACGAGTCGATAGAGGAGGAGCTGCTCGGGCTCCGGTTCCGCATCCGGCCGAACGCTTTCCTCCAGACGAACACCGAGATGGCGGGGACGCTGTACGAGCTTGCACGCACGGCCGCCGGGCTCACCGGGAACGAGGTCGTCTACGACCTCTACTGCGGGACGGGGACGATCGGCCTCGCGCTCGCACCGAACGCCGCCTCGGTCTGGGGCGTCGAGATCTCGGAGGAGTCGGTCGCCTGCGCGATCGAGAACACGGAGCTCAACGGCATCGCGAACGCACGGTTCTTCGCCGGCAACGTCGGACAGTCGCTCGAGGAGCTCCGCGAGCACGCGGGACCGCCCGACGTGGTCGTCGTCGACCCGCCGCGGGCGGGGCTCGCCGGCAAGGCACTGCGTCGCACGGGAGCGCTGCGGGCGCCGCGCCTGGTCTACGTCTCGTGTAACCCGACGACGCTCGCGTCCGACCTCGCGGTGCTCCGCGACGAGTACGGCTACCGGCTCGAGCGCTGCACGCCGGTCGACATGTTCCCGCACACGCCGCACATCGAGAGCGTGTCGCTGCTGCAGCTGACCGACGATACTGCCGAAGGACAGCGTGACAGACAGCCCCGCGCAGGCGGGAGCGACCGACGAGACGAAGGCGGACGGATGAAGGGACGAAGGATTGCGGTGCTACTGCTCGCGGCGCTCGCGCTGGTTGCGGCGGGATGTGGCGGCGACGACGGCAACGAGGCGTCCGGCGACACCGACACGGCGGTCGTCGAAGACTCCGACACGACGACCGAGTCCGACGACAGCGCCACGGAGACCGAGGACGCGACCGACACCAGCGGCGCTCTGACGGGCGAGTGCGCCGAGTTCGCCGGCCTCTCGGCGAAGCTGTCGCAGGCGTTCGCCGGCTCCTCCAGCGACCTCGACTCGGCGAACGAGGTCCTCGACCAGTTTGCCGACCAGGTCCCCGAGGAGATCCGGGACGACTACGAGGTGCTCGCCAAGAACCTCAAGGAGTTCGCCGACGAGCTGAAGGACCTCGGTCTGGCGAGCGGCGAGACGCCCAGCCCCGAGGACATCGCGAAGCTCCAGGAGATCACGCAGTCGCTCGACTCCGCCGAGGTGCGGGAAGCGTCCCAGAACATCGAGGCCTGGGCGCAGGCCAACTGCTGATCGCGCCGTGAGCACGGGGGCGCCGTCGCCCCCCGTGCCCACGCGCCTCACTCGAGGCTCGCGCGGGCTCGCAGCGAGCGCCACAGCAGATCGGCGTTCGGTAGGAGGAAGCCGAGCGCGATCCCGGGCAGGCCGGGAAGCCCACCCAGGTCGAACGCGTACGTGGCGACGAGCGTCAGGGCGAGCCCTGCCGTCATCCCGAGCCAGGTTGCGGCAACGCGGAGGGCGAAGGTCCGGGCGGCGGCGAGGAAGAGGGCGAAGAAGAGCACGTCGGGCGGCCCGAGCCGGGCGGCGGCGTCCTCGCCCGGGAGCGCGAACGCGACGGCGATCCGCTCGAACAGACCGGGCTGCTCGTCGACCACGACGCGCGTGGGCCCGCGATACACCGAGGCGATGTCGACCCACGGGATGAGCACGGCCACGAGGACGACCCACGACAGCGCCTCGAAGAGCTGGAGAAACCAGAAGCCGACGAGCGTGAACGCGACGAGCTTCGCGACGTTCGCCCCGGCGTCCAGCCCGGCGAGGTCGAGCAGCAGGGCAAGCGCGCCTATCGCTACGGCGACCGGGAAGAGCCCGCGCGCCTCGGCGACGGGGAGGAGGAGCCAGACGACGCCGAACGTCGCCGGGATCAGTCCGAGCGCGACGATCGCGACGTCCCAGCGGTCGCCGACCGCCGGCAGCTCGTTCGCAAGCGCGTCCCAGGCGCAGAGCGCGGCGAGCAGCGCCCCGAGCCCGGCCGCGCGTCTCGTACCTAGTACGGCGGCAGCTCGGCCCACCACGTGCCGAGCGTCTTGAACGCGGACCAGAAGCGCGTCTTCGCTCCCTGCTCGTCCAGCGAGTCGTCGATGTCCGGCGTCACGAGCGCCTGGATCGTCGGCGTGAACCGCTGGAGCTCGCCCGGTCGGTCGGCGTCGAGCGGCTCCGACAGTGGGAAGTCGAGCGCTGCGAGAAACGCGACCGTCGGCTCGCCCATCGCGACGACGAGACGGGGCTGGACGATGTGCAGCTCGCGCGTGAGCCACCGGCGGGCCTCGGCCGGGTCCTCCGTGCCGAACTTGAGGCAGTTCGTCCCGTAGACGGCAAGCGGGTCGACGCCGAGTCGCTGCAGCGATTTGAGAAGCGCCTGTCCCGCCCGGCCGAAGAACGCGACACCCTCGTGGATCTCGTTCTGCGTCGGGTGGTGCTTGAGGAGGAAGACGTCGCCGAGCGGATGGCCGCTGCCGAGCACGGGGACGTGCAGCTCGTCGCCGAGCGCGAGGAGCTCGTCACCGAGCTCGTTGATCTCCGCGATCGCGCGACGCAGGTAGCGCTCCTGGATCTCGTCGGCGTTCGCGGCCTTCGCGATCGAACCGCTCGGTGTCCCGCCCTTCGGGTCGGGACGCTCCTCCGCGCTCGCCATCGTCTTCCTCATTCGTTGGCCGGAGGGCGGCTTCCTCTACGGGGCCGCTCGCCGCTCGCCGACTTTCTCCCGCACCTGCGCGACCCATTTGAGCGACTGCAGGTACGCGAGCGACTTCGGGCGCCGGAGAACAGTCGCGGTGCGGAGCGAGAGGAGGAACTCCTCGGGCCCGTTGAACCGGCGCATGCGGAGCGCACCCGTGCCGACGCCCTGCAGCACGTGCGCGTCCGAGCCCGCGCCCGCGAGGAGGCCGTACTTCCGCGCGAAGCGGAGCGCTTCGTCGTTGTACGCGTCGAAGAGAAGACGTGCGTTGTAGACCTCGAGCACGTCGATCTCCGGGAGGTGACGGTGCAGCGTCGCCGGCGACGGGATCGAGTGCATCCGGTCGAACGGATGCGGGACGTACACGACGCCCTCCTGCTCGCGGATCGCCGCCACGGTGTCGCCGAAGCTCATGCCGCGGGGAATCTCCTCGTGGAGGAAGAGGCCGATCACCTCGCCGTCGCGGTCGGTCTTGACCTCCTCGCCGGGGATGACGATCAGCTCCCGGCCGCGTGCGAGCTCGACCGTCTCGAGCGCGCCGCCGAGGACGTTGTGGTCGGTCACGGCGATCGCGCCGAGGCCGTCGCCCTCGGCATGCGCGACCAGGTCGGCAGGCTCGATCGAGCAGTCGTGCGAGTGGCTCGTGTGCATGTGCAGGTCGGCGACGATCCAGTCCCGGTCGGCGAGCGGCTCCGTCTCGTGCCGCCGGTGCGGCCGCCGGCGGCGGCGGGCGTCCTCGTAGAGGCGATCGAGCCGCTCGGCGACATCGTCGAACGAGGCGCCGGTCGTCGCCGCCCGCCGCGCGAGGGCGTCCTTCGCGCGCGCCGTCTCGTCTTCCGCGAACCGGAGCAGCGCCGCCGCGGCGAGCTCGGGCTGCGAGGAGACGTCCGGAGGGTCGACGATCGCGCAGCCCGCGGCAGCGGCCTCGTCACGCAGGCGCTCAAGGCCCTCGGGCGAGGGAACGACGATCGCCGCCGTCCGGAGGATCTCCGCCCGGGCCTCGCCGGTGATGCCGGTTCGCACGTGGACGCGGTCGCGCAGCCGGATCGGGATCGACGGCCGCGCTGCGAGCCTGGCCGTCCGGAGCACGATCGCCTCCCAGCCCTCCAGGCGGCGCAGCGCGCGCAAGGCGGCGCGGACGACCGGGAGCCCGCCCGCCGAGGTCTCGATCACGACGCAGTTCCTCTTCGCCGCGGGCGCGAAGAGCCCGAGATCGACCCCGGCCGGGACGACGGTGAATGCCCCGGGGAAACGCTCCCCGGCGCGCGCCGCGACGTCGTCGTCCGTCGCGACCAGGGTGTCGATCCGCGCGAGCAGACGGTCGCGCTGCGTCTTCCGCGGCGGGAACCCGAAGCGCTCGGGGTCGACGAACGTCGCTGCGGTTGTCGTCTCCGCCTCGAGCAGCGCGACGTACGAGAGGCCCGGAACGCCGGGGTCGAAGCCGTGGACGATGTCGAAGTCACCGGTGCGGAGGGCCGTCGCGACGCTCGCGCGGACGCCGATGGGGACGCCGACGGCGGCGCGCGGGGAGACCGGGACGGCGCGCGACAGCGCGACGACGCCGTCGAGCTCACCCGCCTGCAGCGCTCGGCGGCCCGCGAGAAGGTCGGCGGACCGGGACGACGGCGCGAGCACGACGACCGTGTGGCCGCGTCGCCGGAGTGCGTCCGCGACGCCCGCGACGTGCTCGTTCGTCGGGTGGGGCACGGACCAGGCGTGCGGCGTCACGAGGCAGAGGCTGAGCGTCACGGCCCTGGATTGTAGGTCGCCCGCGTCGCAAGGCCCGCTCGGCGGGCTACGCTCGCCGCATGACCGAGGTGACGATCACCGTCCGGCCCAACGGGCCGTACAAGGTGAACGGGCCGATTACCGTCGTCGATGTGGAGGGACGCGAGTTCGAGCTTCCGGAGGGCACGTCGGTCGTCCTGTGCCGCTGCGGTCACTCGTCGACGAAGCCATTCTGCGACGCGACGCACAAGCGGATCGGCTTCGTCGCCGACGACGTGTCGCCCCGGATCGAGTCGCGCGAAGGCGATCGACCGGCCGTGTAGAGTCGCGCCGTGCCCGAGGCACAGCTCGACGAAACCGAATCCGGCTTCGCACCCGCCTCCGACGGCTGGTTCGTCGTCAACGTGCGGGATGCCGAGTGGTGGACGACGACGACGTTCGGCGCCGGCTGCGCGTTCGAGACCCGGGAGCACTTCTTCCCGCAGTTCGGCATCAACGTCTCCGTCCTCGAGCCGGGCCAGTCCAACTGCCTGTACCACTCCGAATCGCAGCAGGAGGGCTTCCTCGTGCTGTCCGGGGAGTGCCGGCTCCTGGTCGAGGGCGAGGATCGTCTCCTCCAACCGTGGGACTTCTTCCACTGCCCCGCGGGTGTCGAGCACGTCTTCGTGGGCGCGGGCGCCGGGCCGAGCGTGATCCTGATGGTCGGCGCGCGGACACCGGACGAGCAGCTGCGATACCCCGTCTCGGAGCTCGCGGCGCGCTACGGCGCGAGCGCGGAGGAAACGACCACCGACCCCAGGCAGGCGTACGCGCGGTTCGAGCGGCCGGACCGCGGGCGGCCCCCGTACTGGGACCGCCTCCCCTGGGCCTAGCGGGCCGGCCCTAGAGCCGCAGCACCATCTCGTGCTGGCGGACGTCGATCGTGCCGCCGAGCTCGGCGAGCACGGCGCCCCCGGCGTGACCGCTCGGGAGATTGAGGATGCCGAGCGTCTCGCCGAGCGAGCGGGCCGCGGTCAGCAGCTCACGGAGCGCGTTCGCATGGCCCTCGAGCTGGACGAGCTGCACGCGCGTGCCCGAGACGCGGACGACGGCGGCCGCCCCCTCGACGAGCAGGCCGCGCGGATCGGTGACCTTCGCGAGCGAGGCGTCGTCCCGCTGCCAGGGCTCCCGCTCGGTGCGGTGCTCGCGGATCCAGGCGTGCGCCTCGGCGGCCTCCACCTCGGCCACGGGCGGCCCGTTCGTTCCGGCGCCACCCGGCAGCGACCAGACCTCGAGGTCTCGGACGTGGCCGTACCCGAGCTGTTCGTAGAGCGCGATCGCCTGCGTTGTTCTCGACGATCACCTCGAGCCAGACGCGCTCGACGCCACGTGACCGCGCCTCCTCGTGCACGGCCTGCATCAGCGCCCGGCCGGTGCCACGCCGTCGCTCGGAGGCGACGACGCCCACGCCGCCGATCCAGGCGTCCTGACCGCGCAGCCCGAGGTTGGCGAGCCCGACTTGCTGCCCGTCGCGAAGCGCGATCCGCGAGGCGTCCCGGTCGAGGTCGTACGACTCCGTCAGGTAGCGGACGGCGTTCTCGTCGACGACCAACGGGACGAGGTATCCCTCGTACGCGGCCGTGAAGAGCGCGGCGAGGTCCGCGTCGTCGAGGCGCGAGGCGGAAACGAGTTCCGGCTCGTCGGGCACGAGTCGAGCCTAGAGGCTCGGACGCGTTCTTCGTCGCGCGGGGAGGAGGGGGCGGCGGCCGAGCCGCCGCCCCGAAGCGCGGTCAGGCCTTCACGGCCGCCTTCGCCTTCTTCTCGGACGTGAGCGCGTTCGCCTTGATGAAGCGCTCGGTGTTGTCGCGCGCCTCGCTGTCGACGATCTGCACGGGCGGCGACTTCATGAGGTAGCTCGAGGGTGCCTCGAGCGCTCCCGAGATGCCGTTGTTGAGCGCCAGCTTCGCGAGCCGGACCGCGTCGATGACGATCCCGGCTGAGTTCGGCGAGTCCCAGACCTCGAGCTTGAGCTCGATGTTGAGCGGCACGTCGCCGAACGACGATCCCTCCATCCGGATGTATGCCCACTTGCGGTCGGTGAGCCACGGCACGTAGTCCGACGGCCCGACGTGGACGTTGTCGGCGCCGATGTCGTAGTCGAGCATCGACGTGACGGCGTTCGTCTTCGAGATCTTCTTCGACTCGAGCCGCTCGCGCTCCAGCATGTTGCGGAAGTCGGAGTTGCCGCCGACGTTGAGCTGCATCGTCCGGTCGAGGTGGACGCCGCGGTCCTGGAAGAGCGTCGTCAGGACGCGGTGGGAGATGGTCGCACCGACCTGCGACTTGATGTCGTCGCCGATGATCGGGACGCCGGCCTCCTCGAACCGCTTCTGCCAGTAGCTCTCGCGCGCGATGAAGACGGGCATGCAGTTCACCATCGCGCAGCCGGCCTCGAGGATCTTCTCCGTGTACCACTTCGTCGCGGCCTCGGAGCCGACGGGGAGGTAGTTCACGACGACGTCGGTGCCGGTCTCGCGGAGGATCTTGACGATGTCGGCGGTCTCGCCGGGCGCCTTCTCGACGACCTGCGCGAGGTACTTGCCGATCCCGTCGTGGGTCATGCCCCGCGACACCTTGATGCCCGTCTTCGGGACGTCTGCGAACTTGATGGTGTCGTTCGGGAACGCCCAGATCGCGTCGGAGAGATCCTCGCCGACCTTCCCCTTGACGACGTCGAAGGCGGCCGTGAACTCGATGTCCGAGATGTGGTAGCCGCCGAGGTCGACGTGCATCAGGCCCGGGACGCCGTCCTCGGCCGTTCGCGTCCTTGTAGTACTCGACGCCCTGGAGAAGGGAGTTGGCGCAGTTGCCGACGCCGATGAGCGCGACGCGCACCTTGTCCTTGGTGCGCGCGCCGCCGTTCTTTGTGCCGTTCGTCTCGGCCATGGTGTCCTTTCGATTGCTCACTCGTGGGATGCCGAGCCCGTCGGTGAGCGCGGCGAGGATGACGTCGTTCGCGTTGGTGTCGCGGCGCGACGCCTCGGCATGGATCTCGTCCTTCAGCTCCTGCGGGACGCGGAGCAGGAGGACGGGGCTCGACCCTGCTAGCACTTTGCGGCGGCGGCCACTCGGCCGGTATGAGACGGCGAAGCTCTCGGCGAGGATGCCCGCCGCCACGTCGTTGACGTTGGAGCCACGGCGTGCGGTCTCACGGACGAGGGCGCCCTTCAACGGGGTAGGCATGCGGACGAGAATGGAGGCTCGATCAGTTTTGCTAGCAGCCAAAGTGCTAGCACGTTACCAAGTATCTACGGCGGACGCCAGAGACGAATTCGTCTAGCGTCGCCCTGTGCGACTCCCGGCAGGCGCGCGGGTAGCGGTGATCGGCGCAGGACCGAGCGGTCTCGTCGCGGCCAAGCACGCGCTCGAGGCGGGGTTCGACGCCTCGGTGTTCGAGGCGAGCGGCGACCTCGGGGGCCAGTGGCACACGACCGCTCCGCACAGCGGGGTCTGGCCGGGCATGCACACGAACACGAGTCGCGCGATGACCGCCTTCTCCGATTTCCCGCCGCCCGCCGACCATCCGCTCCATCCGGAAGCGACGCAGATCCGTGCGTACCTGCACGACTACGCGGCGTGGTTCGGCGTCACGCGACGGATCCGGCTCGAGTCGCCCGTGCGCGACGTCCGTCCCGGCTGGACGGTCGACGGCGAGCCGTTCGACGCCGTGGTCGTCGCCTCCGGCCGCTTCGGACGTCCGCACCTGCCACCCGGGCTCGACCGCTTCGGCGGCGAGGTGCTCCACGCCTTCGACTACCCGGGCGCCGAGCCGTTCCGGGATCGGCCAATACTCGTCTACGGGAACGGCATCAGCGGGATCGAGATCGCGTCGGACCTCGCCCCGGTCGCGCCGGTCGTCTCGGCGTTCCGCAAGCAGCGGTACGTGATCCAGAAGGTCGTCGACGGCGTCTCGTCGGACTGGCAGTGGTACACGCTCTTCGGCGCGCTCGAGCGCCGCCTGCTCCCGCGAGACGAGCTCGAACGCCGGCTCCGGGAACGGGTGCTGCGCGTTGCGGGGTCGCCGGCGGACTTCGGCGCCCCCGCGCCGCACCCGGACATCCTCGTCGCCGGGCTCGCGCTCTGTCAGGACTACCTCGCGCAGATCCGCGACGGCGCGATCGAGTGCCGGCCGGCGATCGCGGCGATCGACGGTCGCACGGTCACGTTCGCGGACGGGACGAGCGCGACGTTCGAGGCGATGGTCTGCGCGACGGGGTACGCCGTGGACGTCCCGTACCTCCACCCCGGGATCCGGGAGCTGCTCGGCCCCGACCTCGCGCTCGTCCACCGGACACTGCATCCCGACCTGCCGGGGCTCGGCGTCGTGGGGCAGTTCCTCGCGCAGGGGCCGTACTTCCCGCTCCTCGAGCTCCAGGCGCGCTGGATCGTCGGCGTCTGGGCGGGCGACATCGTGCCCCCGGAGGATGCGGCGATGCGCCGTGCGCTCGCCGAGCCGGCTCCGGCGCTCGAGACGCACAACGCGCTTGCTGCGACGCTGGCCGAGCAGGCAGGCGTCGCTCCCGACCTCGAGGCGCGGCCCGACCTCGCCGAGCCGCTCCTCTTCGGGCCGATGCTTCCGCCGCGGTACCGCCTCGACGGGCCGGGCGCGCAGCCGGAGGCCGAGGCGCGCTTCCGCGGGCAGCTCGCGGCCTCGCCTCGATCGCCGGTCGACCCGGCGCAGGTCGACGAGCTGCGTGCCTTCGGGCTCGGCGCCGTGGCAGAGACACTCGAGGCCGCGGGGCCGGCGCGGCGCTAGTTCACCTTGCAGAGCGGGTCAGGCCCGAGCACCTCACGCTGCGCGGCGTTCGCCTCCGCGTCGTTCGCGGCGTCGTAGGGGCCGGGCGCAGGGCCCTCCCACGCCACGTCCGGCGTCACGCCGGGGCCGATCACCGTCGCCCGGTAGCGCTTGCCGTTCCCGACGGGATGCGCGCCGTGTGGATAGAAGCCGTAACAGAAGCCGCCGGTCGGTTTGTGGGTGAGGAAGCTGTTCTCGCGCTTCCAGCCTGCCCCGTAGGTGCTGCCGAGCGTGTCGACGAAGACGTTGCGGCCGTAGGTGTCGAGCGGCACGCCGAACCGCGTCGCCCTGAAGCCGAAGACGCCGCCGTCGCGATGCGTGAGGCGCCCGTAGAGGTGGTGGAAGCGGCGATACGACCAGTCCGTCCGGATCTCGAGCGTGGCGAGCGGCCCCGACCAGTGGGACAGCCGGAGCTCCCACGCCGCCTGGCGCGCGTTCGGCGCGACGCCGTAGTTCGGCAGCATGCGCTGCCAGGCCTGGACGGCCCAGTGGTCACCGGCTGGGGTGGTGCACGCGGCGACGCGCCAGGCGAGCGGCGGGCCCTTGTATGCCCCGCAGACGTTCGGTCCGATCGAGCCGCCGGACTGGAGCTTGAACGCGATCTGTGCCTGCGCCTGGGTCGGTGCCCGCGCGTCGATCGCGCCCCAGGCGAGCAGCTGCCTCGATTGTCCCTCGGACCGGAACGAGACGAGCGCACGGCCCTGCGCGTCCGCCTGGAGCCTGACGCCCGTGGCGTCCCGCGCGATCAGCTCCGATCCCGCGGCCGTCGGCGGAGCGAGCACGGTCGCCAGGGCGGAGCAGACGACGACGGCGGCGCGTCGGTGCGGCAATGTCACGTGCACAACCTCCCCCGGCGCCCGTGCGCCGTTCGGACTGGTCCAGGGATGGTTCCACCCGCGCGCCCGCAGGACAAGGCCCGATCGGGCGACGCTCGAACGCTACGCGGCGGGCTCGGCGAGCTCGCGCAGCTGCCGTCGCACGAAGAGGATGCGCTGCGCGACGGTGAGCCACGCGAGCGCCGCGAGCACGTAGATCGGCCACTGGAGCCACCCCCACGGCGCGAAGAAGAGCCCGACCGAGACGAGGACGACGCGCTCGACCCGTGAGCCGAAGCCGACGTCGCCCCGCAGGCCGAGCGCCTCTGCCTTCGCGCGGGTGTACGAGACGAGGAACGACCCGATCACGGCGGCGAAGGCGGCGACGAGCGCCACCTCGTTCGAGTCGCGCATGAAGGAGAGCCCGATCGCGGCCAGCATCGCGGCCTCACCGAGGCGATCGAAGGTCGAGTCGAGAAAGGCGCCGAAGACCGTCCCCTTGCTCGCCGCCCGCGCGAGGGCGCCGTCGAGGATGTCGGCGATCGAGCCGACGACGAAGAGAACGCCGCCGAGCCAGAAGAAGAGCTTCTCGTTCCGCTCCTCGAACCCGACGAGCACGGCCCCGGCGAGGCAGAGCGTGACCCCGGCGAGGGTCAGCATGTCGGGCGTCAGCTTCGTCTTGGCGACGCCGCGCATCGAGCGGCGCAGGATCTCGCGCGCCGCCTGGGTGTACTCCTGCTTGACCCGGTCGAGCTGACTGACCCGTGGCCCGTCGCCGGGCTCGCTCACGCGGCGCCCGGGAGGAACTGCCGGAGGCGGCTGCGGAAGAGGATGACGCCGACGAGGATGGCGACGCCGAACCCGGCGACGCAGTCGAGCCAGTAGTGGTTGCCGGTTCCCATCACGGCGAACGACACCCAGAGGGGCCATGCGAGCCAGAGGACGCGCGCGATCCGCGTGCGGCACACCGACGCCATGACAATGGCGACGATGAGCGCGTCCATCGCGTGGAGGCTCGGCATCGCGGCGTAGGGGTTCGACGCGAACGAGATCAGCCCGCTGTCGTGGTTGACCGACGCGAACTCCTCGAGCGTGTCGGAGAAGCCCCACTCGGGGAACATCCGCGGCGGCGCCGTCGGCATCAGCACGTAGCCGAGGAGGCCGACGAGGTTCGCGCCGATCAGCCAGTTGCGGAAGTCCGCGAAGCGCTCGTGGTGGCGGAAGTAGACCCAGAGGAGCGTGACACCGACGACGGCGAACTGCGACAGCCAGTACGTGTATGTCGTCGCGAACACGAGCAGCTGGGACTGCTCGACGAAGTTCTGGATCCCCGGCTCGATCAGCGCGCGGAAGCGGTTCTCCGCCTCGATCACGAGCGTCCCGTTCCAGAACGCCTCGGCGACTCCGCCGCGGTCCGCAACACCGCGAGCCACCTGATAGGCGGCGTAGAAACCGAACCAGACCGCGAACTGGAGGGCGAGATGCGCCCATCCGCGGGGTAGCCGGCGCGCCTCCACGTAGCCCGTCACCGTGGGCGATTCTACCCGGCCGGGGCGCTGGATACGCCCGGTGCGGCGTGGCAGGATCCCTCGATCGGACGAGGAGGCGGCATGGAAGCGTTCACGATCAAGCACGACGACGAGCTCGAGCGCGCCTACGGGAAGTGGGTTCTCGTCCGGCGCTCCCTGGGGGTGAGCTCCTTCGGGCTGAACGCGGTCGAGCTGCCTCCCGGCGAGTCGATCCCCGAGCACGACGAGACGGGCCGCGCGCACGAGGAGGTCTTCCTCGTGCTCGAGGGCGAGGCGACGATCGTCGTCGACGGGGTCGACCATCCTCTTCGCGAGGGCTCCTTCGCCCGGCTCGCGCCCGAGCCGAAGCGGACCGTTCGCAACGACGGTGACTCCCTTGCGCGGATCCTCATCATCTCCGCCCCCGTTGCGAGCGGCTACGAGCCCATGGAGTGGGCATAGGAACGTGGGGGAACCCATGGTTCCCCCACGAGCCCCCTCCTTCTGGTCTCTGTCCCGGTCACCGTCTTGCGGGCCTCCCGGCCGGCAAAGCCGGCCTCCGGCCGCACACGCCGTGCCCGCCACCTCGGGGGAGAGGCGCCTCTACCCGCCGATATAGCTCATTTCGATGCGGGGGAGATCTGTGGTTCCTTCCGTGCGGATCTCGGAGTAGCGGTCCGTCCGCTTCGTCCAGACGCCCGCGACTGCATCGTGCAGCTCCTCGTCCGACGCGCCGGAACGGATGAGCGCGCGGAGGTCGGTGCCACGGACCGCGAAGAGGCAGGTGTACAGCTTCCCTTCGGCCGAGATGCGCGCCCTGGTGCAGTCGCCGCAGAAGGGTTGCGTGACGGAAGTGATGACTCCGATCTCGCCCGAGCCGTCGCGGTAGCGCCAGCGCTGCGCGACCTCTCCGCGGTACGCCGCCTCGACGGTCTCGAGTGGGAAGACCGCGTCGATGCGCTCGACGATCTCGGCCGCCGGCACGACGTCGTCGAGCCGCCAGCCGTTCGTCGTGCCGACGTCCATGTACTCGATGAAGCGCAGCGTGTGCGCGGTGCCCCGGAAGTGCCGCGCCATGTCGACGACCCCCGCGTCGTTGACGCCGCGCTTGACGACGGCGTTCACCTTCACCGGGAGGCCGACGTCGGCTGCCGCCTCGATGCCCTCGAGGACGCGCGCGACGGGGAAGTCGACGTCGTTCATCGCCCGGAACGTGGCGTCGTCGAGCGAGTCGAGGCTCACGTTGACACGGTCGAGCCCGGCGTCGCGGAGCGCCTGCGCCTTGCGGGCGAGGAGCGACGCGTTCGTCGTCAGGGTGAGGTCGAGGCCGTCGATCGCGGCAAGGCGCTCGACGAGGCCCTCGATCTCTCGGCGCAGGAGCGGCTCGCCGCCGGTGAGGCGGATCTTCTCGACGCCGAGGCCGGCAAACACGCGCGCGACGCGCTCCAGCTCCTCGAAGGACAGGAGCTCCTTCCGGTCCATGAACCGGTAGTCGTGGCCGAAAACGCTCTTGGGCATGCAGTAGGCGCACCGGAAGTTGCAGCGGTCCGTGACCGAGATCCGCAGGTCGCGGACGGGCCGGCCGAGGGTGTCGACGGGATGCACACCCCGAAGGGTACGGAACGGCGTCCGGTGCGAGTCGTCTCCGCGCGTGTGGGGACGACGGGCGGTTAGCGTGCGCCGATGCCGCGCGCGGTGACCTCGCCGCTCCTCGCCCTCGTTGTCGTCACCGCGATCTGGGGGTACACGTTCGTGCCCGTTCAGAAGGCCGTCGCGGTGTACCCGCTCTTCGCCTTCCTCGCCGTTCGCTTCGCGATCTCGACCCTGGCGCTCGCGCCGTTCGCATGGAGCCCGCTCCGGGCCCTGCCGCGCGCCGGCTGGGCGGCCGGGCTCGGCGCCGGGACGCTCCTGGCCGCGGCATACGGGCTCCAGACGGCGGGTCTCGAGCTGACGACGGTCACGAGCACCGGCTTCATCACCGGCCTCTACGTCGTCTTCACGCCGTTCATCGCCCTCGCGGCGTTCCGGACGCCGGTGCCGGCCCCGGTCTGGATCGGCGTCGTCCTCTCCCTCGCCGGGCTCCTGCTGCTCAGCGGAGCGCCCGGCGGCTCGTGGGCCGGGAACCTCCTCGTCCTCGGGAACGCCGTCGCGCAGTCGCTGCAGATCGTCGCGATGGAGCGCTTCGCCCCGCGCTACGACGCGCGGGCGCTGACGTTCCTGCAGATGGCCGTCGCATTCGCGGGGTTCGCCGTGGTCGCCGTGGTCGCCGGGCAGGTGGAGGCCCCGCCTGATGCGGCCACGTGGTACGCGCTCGTCGTCACGGGCGTCTTCGCCGGGGCGCTCGGGTACCTCGTCGCAACGTGGGTGCAGTCGCGCACCACTGCGGCGCGGGCGGCGCTCGTCTTCACGCTTGAGGCGCCGTTTGCCGCGCTCTTCGGCGTGCTTCTCCTCTCGGAGCGCCTCGGGTGGGCCGGCTGGGTCGGCTGCGCAGTGATGCTCACCGGGATCGTGCTGGCCGAGCCGGCGGCGGCCTCGGCGCTGCGCCGCTTCGTCCCCGCCCGGCCCTAGATGGACGCCGTCCTTCTCGCCCTCGTCTCGGCCGCGCTGTTCGGCGCGATGCCGGTCGCCGTCCGGTTCGCGCTCGTCCCGCCGGTGGTGCCCGCTGCGGTCGGCGCGCTCCTCATGCAGGTCGGGACGTTCGCCGTCCTGTGCGTCGCGGCCGCGATCCAGGGAGGCATCACCCTCGACGGAGTCGCGCCGTTCCTGATCGCCGGCGCGATCGCGCCGGGCGTATCGAACCTCTTCATCACCGTCGGGATCAGGGAGGCGGGGTCCTCGCGCGCATCCGTCGCGTTCGGCATGGCGCCCCTGTTCGCCGTGACCATCGCCGTGCTCGTGTTCGACGAGCGGCCCGGCACCGCGGTGCTGTTCGGCGCCCTGCTCATCGTGTGCGGCGGTGTCGCGCTCGCGCTCGAGCCGGAGCGGCCGCATCACGTGCGCCGGATCGGCATCGCGTTCGCGCTCGTCGGCGCCGCCCTCTTCGCGTTGCGCGACAACCTCGTACGCGACGAGTCGCTCGAGACCGACGGTCCCGTCGATGACCGCCGGCGCAGTGATGCTCGCGACGAGCCTCGTCGTCACGGGCTCGTTCGTGCTCGCGCGCCGGCACCGTGTCGTCTGGCCGACGCGCGTCGTCGCGCGGTGGCTGCTCCCCGGCGCCTTCGTCGGGCTCTCGTACGTCGCGCTCTTCGAGGCGTTCTACCGGGGCACCGTGTCGGTGGTCGCACCGATCGTCGCGACGGAGTCGCTCTTCGGCGTCCTCTTCTCCGCCGTGCTCCTGCACAAGTCGGAGCGCGTCGGCGCAAGGATCGTGCTGGGCGCCGCCCTGGTCGTCGCGGGCGGCGCCCTCATTGCCGTCTTCCGCTAGCGCGGGACTTGCGCGACAACGCAACGGGTGGGAGCGGCCCGAGGGCCGCTCCCACCCATCAGCTCATCTCAATGGGCGGCTGCGAACCAGTGCTTGTGGATGTAACGGCTGATCTCGCGACCGAGGTCGGCAGCCTGGACGTCGGCAGTCCGGAAGTGGATCCCTGCCCAGATGCGGGCTTCGACGACCTCGTTGGTCAAGTCGGAGAAGCGCATGAACGGCCGCTGCTCGGCCGGGAACCGGCTGCTGGTCGCCTAGAACGGCACCTCGTCGGTACCGAAGAACGCGGCAAACGCGGACATGCTGGCACTGGCGTAGCTGGTGGCGCCCGACGGGTGGTCCGGGTACGGCGGCGGGCCGAGTGGCGGACCGGCGCCGCCGATCGCTGGATCGAGCGTCGGATCGAACATCGGCTTCCAGCTGGGGTCGGCCATCGTGGCGGGATTGCCGTCTGTGTCCGCCTGTCGGATCGCAGCCCACGGCCGCCAGAAGCGGTAGTAGTACTTGTCGCTCCAGGCGGTGATCAGGGGCGTCGGCCGCGGTCAGGTCGAGCATCGCGAACAGGCGCGCGCTGTCGCTCAGATCGAGCGAGTACTGCTCGGCGAACCTACGGGCGATGGCGTTGTAGTTCGCGGCCGGATTGGTCTGCCAGAAGGCCGCAGCGTGGCTCTGTGCGGGCGTCCGAGTGCTGCTCGTCAGCGAGCCGAGCGACTTGACCTCGTTGACCTCCGCCGCGTACGCGGCACTCGTCAGCGCGAGCGGGCCCGGCGTGCGGAACTGCGTCGCGCTCTCCACGAGGAACGGCTTGGCGTCCTTCACCCACGCTGCCGGGTCGCACCCCAGCGCTCCGGTCGGACCCACGAGCGGCTGCCACACGCCGGGTACGAACGTACCGAGCGTGCAGGAAATCGGCATGCGGCCGTCGTGGCCCTCGGCGAGCATTGCGTCGGCCGCCATCGTGCCGACCTCGATGCCCTGGTTCTTAAGCGCCCCGTTCGGGATTCCCGCAAGCGACGCGTCGTACGCCGCCTTCAGCGTTCCGTTTCCCGGGAACAGCGTGTCCAGCACCCGGAACGCCGCAGTCGCGGCCGCAGCCTCTGGCGAAGCCTTCGGGTAGCTGCGGTTGACGAGATACGGCCGCCCGTGCCGGTCGGCCGCGTTGACGGCGCCGTAGACCGCGCCCTGCACCATCGCCACGAAGATGCTCCCCGCGTTCGGTGCCGAGGCCAGCGGCGGCACCTGCATGTTCACCGTGTTCACGGCGATCTCGTTCCACTTCGTCACCTCGTTGCCGGCCTGCGCGAGGGCAGGCACGACCACGCGACGGCTGCGGCGAACGCCGCGAACCGCGCAACACGTTTCGGTTGCATTTCCCCCTATGCCTTTCCCCCCTCAGCCGTTTGACTGATCCAACAGGTTCCTCCCTCCGGTTCGGAAGTCAACTTCGCCAGAAGTCATGCTTGATGAACGGTGCGCCGGGGCGGCTCGGCCGCCCCGGCGCTCGGCTCCGTCATGGCCGAACCGGCTGGAAGTAGTGCTTCTGCAGCCAGAAGCCGACCTTCTTGCCCATCGTCGCCCCCTGGACGTCGGCGGTGCGGAAGTGGATCCCGCCCCAGATCCGGGCCCCGACGATCTCCTTCAGGGCCAGGGAGAAGCGCTCGAAGTGCCGCGGCTGGTTCGGGAACCGGCCGGAGTAGACGTCGAACGGCACCTTGTCCCTGCCGAGGAACTCCCGGAACGTCCGGAGAACCGCGCCGCTCAGGCAGCCGTGGCCCGACGGGTGGTCGGGGAACGGCGGCGTGGCGAGCGGTGGGGTCGTCTGTGTCGCGGGGTTGAAGAGCGACTCCCAGCCGGGGTCGGCGATCGTCGCCGGGTTGCCGTCGCCGTCGGCTTCGCGGATCGCCGCCCTCGGTCGCCAGAAGCCCCAGTGGTACTTGTCGTTCCAGCAGGAGATCGCGGCGTCTGCGGCGGCGAGGTTGACCATCGCGTAGAGCCGCGCCTGCTTGTCGGTGTCGAGGTTGAACCTGCCGGGTGCGGCAAGGTCGCGTGCGAGCCGGTTCCACAGCGGCGCCGGCGCGAACTGCCAGAAGATCGCCGCGGTGGTCTGGTCAGCGGTCCGAGTGGTGCTGTTGGCCGCGCCGAGGGACTTCACCTCGTTGAAGTCCTTCGTGTACGCGGCGCTGGTGAGCGCGTTGGGTCCCTTGGAGCGGAACTGCGACGTGCTCTGGATCACGAACGGCTTCAGGTTGCCGACCCAGCCGTCCGGGTCGAGTCCCGTCGTGGCCGGCCAGCCGAGCGGCCGCCAGTCGCCCGCGTCGGGTCCGATGGTCGGCGTGAACGTCGCCATGTACCCGTCGCCGGCTCGGGCGTCGAGCATCGCCTTCGCGGCCGCCTCGCCCGCGTCGACGCCATCGTCCTCGCTCGCCCCGTCGGGGATCGCAGCGAGCGTCGCTGCGTACGCGGTGTCGAGGGCGGGGACGCGGGCGGGTGCGACGATCGCAACGAGGACATGGTGTGCCGCGGTTGCGACGGCCGCGTCCTGCGAGGCGAACGGCTGGGCGCCGACGTCGTCGACGTCGAGCAGGTACGGCTCGTGCTTGCGGGTGATCGCGTTCACGGCGTCGTACACCGCGCCCTGAACCATGGCCATCCCGCGGGTCTGGCCGTGCGCCGTCGGTCGGATCAGAATCGCCTCGTTCTGGGCGAGGACGTTCCAGTCGCCGATCACGTCGGCGCGCGAGACGCCCGGCGCGACCAGAGCGGCGATGAGGGCGACGCCCGCGCAGAGCGCGCCCCGTGTCGTGCTGATCATCGCGCTACCTCCTGTCGATCGTTTGGGTTCCAGGATCTGTCCGGTGTCGGGGCACGACCATGTGAGATGCGACACATGGTTTGTGACGAACGCGACTCGTCGTCCGTGCGCGAGTTTCAGCCGGCTTTCAGGCGTGCAAACCGGAGTGCGCGTCAGGCCGAGCCCCCCAGATCGGGGACTCCCGGGACGCCTCAACTATCTGATATGGTTCGACTCAGATTTTCGACACTGTCGAGCCTCAAGCGAAGGAGTAACACGGTATGGCGAAGACCATCGGTATCGACCTCGGTACGACGAACTCGTGCATGGCCGTCCTCGAGGGCGGCGAGCCCACGGTCATCCCGAACGCGGAGGGCGGGCGCACGACCCCGTCCGTCGTCGCGTTCGCGAAGGACGGCCAGCGGCTCGTCGGCGTCCCCGCGCGGCGCCAGCAGGTGACGAACCCCGAGAACACGATCTTCTCGATCAAGCGGTTCATGGGCCGCAAGTGGGACGAGGTCTCCGAGGAGATGACGATCGTCCCGTACGCGGTGGAGAAGGGCGAGAACGGCGACGCGCGCGTCTCGGTCGAGGGCAAGCAGTACGCCCCGCCGGAGATCAGCGCGATGATCCTCCAGAAGCTGCGGGCGGACGCGGAGGCCTTCCTCGGTGAGCCGGTCACGGACGCGGTGATCACGGTGCCCGCGTACTTCAACAACGCGCAGCGTGAGGCGACGAAGGACGCCGGCAGGATCGCCGGCCTCAACGTGCTGCGGATCGTCAACGAGCCGACCGCGGCCGCGCTCGCCTACGGCCTCGACAAGGAGGGCGCCGACCAGACGATCCTCGTGTTCGACCTCGGCGGCGGGACGTTCGACGTCTCGGTGCTCGAGCTCGGCGAGGGCGTCTTCGAGGTGAAGTCGACCAACGGCGACAACCACCTCGGCGGCGACAACTTCGACAAGGCGATCGTCGACTGGATGGCCGCCGAGTTCAAGAAGGACCAGGGCATCGACCTGTCGCAGGACAAGATGGCGCTCCAGCGGCTCTACGAGGCTGCGGAGAAGGCGAAGATCGAGCTGTCGTCGACGATGACGACGCAGATCAACCTGCCGTTCATCACGGCGACGCCCGAGGGCCCGAAGCACCTCGAGCTGCAGCTCACGCGCGCGAAGCTCCAGGAGCTCACGCACGACCTGCTCGAGCGGACCGTCGGCCCGACGAAGCAGGCGCTCACCGACGCGGGCCTCGAGGCCTCGGCGATCGACCACGTCGTGCTCGTCGGCGGCATGACCCGCATGCCGGCCGTGCAGGAGAAGGTCAAGGAGCTGATCGGCGAGGATCCGCACAAGGGCGTCAACCCGGACGAGGTCGTCGCCGTCGGCGCCGCGATCCAGGCCGGCGTCCTCAAGGGCGACGTCAAGGACGTGCTCCTGCTCGACGTCACCCCGCTCTCGCTCGGGATCGAGACGAAGGGCGGCGTGATGACGAAGCTCATCGAGCGCAACACGACGATCCCGACCCGCAAGGCGGAGACGTTCTCGACCGCGGAGGACAACCAGCCCTCCGTCGAGATCCACGTCCTGCAGGGCGAGTCGGAGATGGCGACGTTCAACAAGACCCTCGGCAAGTTCCAGCTCGTCGGGATCCCGCCGGCGCCGCGCGGCATGCCGCAGATCGAGGTGTCCTTCGACATCGACGCGAACGGGATCATCCACGTCACCGCGAAGGACCACGGCACCGGGAACGAGCAGCAGATCCGGATCGAGGGCGGCTCGGGCCTCTCGGAGGAGGAGGTCTCGCGCATGGTCTCCGAGGCCGAGTCCCACGCCGACGAGGCGCGGACGCTGAAGGAGCTCGCGGACACGAAGAACCTCGGCGAGACGCTCGCGTACCAGACCGAGAAGGCGCTCGCGGAGCACCGCGAGAAGCTCGACTCGGCCGACGCCGGGACGATCGAGGGCCGGATCATGGAGCTCCGCCAGGCGCTCGAGACGAACGACGTCGCGGAGATCCGCACGAAGACCCAGGCGCTCGAGCAGGCGGCGCAGCCGCTCGCCCAGGCGCTCTACGCCCAGGCGAGCCAGCAGGCGTCGTCGCAGGCCGGTGAGGGCGGCGGCTCGACCGAGACCGACGAGGTCGTCGAGGACGCCGACTACGAGGTCATCGACGAGGACGAGGCGGCGAAGACCACGTGACGGACGAGCGTCGCGACGACACGGGCCTCGAGGAGGGCGGCGTCACGCCGCCCTCCGAGGCCGACGCAGAGGCGGACGCCGTGGCGACGGAGGTCGGCGAGCTCGAGCTCGACGTCGAGGAGCTGCTCGCGCGGTTCCAGGACGCGGAGCGCAAGCGGGAGGAGGTCCTCGACGACCTCCGCCGCGTGGCAGCCGACTTCGACAACTACCGCAAGCGCGTCGCCCGCGAGCAGGCACAGCTGTTCGCCCGCGCCGGCGAGCGGCTCGTCGCCAAGCTCCTGCCCGTGCTCGACGACCTCGAGCGCGCGCTCGACGCGGCCGAGCACCACGAGGAGGCGAAGGTGCTCGAGGGCGTGAAGATGACCAAGGACGCCCTCGCGGGCGTGCTCGCCTCGGAGGGCGTGGAGGAGATCGAGGCCGAGGGCCCGTTCGACCCGCACGTCCACGAGGCGCTGCTCACGCAGCCGGCGGAGGGGGTCGAGCCCGGGCACGTGATCCAGGTCGTCCAGCGCGGCTACCGCATGGGCGACGTCGTGCTGCGGCCGGCACGGGTGGTGGTGGCCGAGTAATGCCGCCGCGTGACCCTTACGACGTTCTCGGCGTCGCGAAGACGGCGACCGACGACGAGATCAAGAAGGCCTATCGGAAGCTCGCCCGCGAGCTGCACCCGGACCGCAACCCCGGCGACGACTCGGCGGAGGAGCGGTTCAAGGACGTGCAGGCCGCATACGACATCCTCTCCGACGCCGAGAAGCGACAGGCGTACGACAGCTTCGGCGCGGCCGGAGCGGCCGGTCAGGGCTTCGGCCCGGGCGGGATGCGCTTCGAGAACGTCGACCTCAGCGATCTGTCCGACCTGCTCGGGGGCTTTGGCTCGTTCTTCGGCCGTGGCGGGCGTGCCGCGCGGCCGCGGCCCGAGCGCGGCGCCGACCTCGAGTCGCGCGTCCGGATCTCGTTCGACGACGCGCTCGAGGGCGTCCAGATCCGCGTTCCGGTCGAGATCGAGACGGCGTGCCACGTCTGCGGCGGCAGCGGCGCCGAGCCCGGCACCGCGCCTCGCACCTGCCCCGACTGCGGTGGGAGCGGCGTCATCGCGGACAGCCAGGGCCTCTTCGCGCTCTCCCACCCGTGTCATCGCTGCCGCGGGAACGGCGTCATCGTCGACACGCCGTGCAAGGCGTGCCGCGGCTCGGGTCGCGAGCGCGTCACGCGCCGCTACCAGGTGAAGGTGCCTGCGGGCGCGAAGGACGGAACGCGTATCCGGCTCAAGGGCAAGGGCGAGCCAGGGCGGAACGGCGGCCCTGCCGGCGACCTCTTCGTCCGCGTCGAGGTCGACCCGTCACCCCTCTACGAGCGTCGCGGTGCGGATCTCGTGCTCGACGTCCCGGTGACGTATCCCGAGGCCGCGCTCGGCGCGACCGTCCAGATTCCGACGCCGCAAGGCCCGGTGGCCCTGAAGGTGCCGTCCGGCTCGGAGAGCGGCAAGCTCCTGCGGGTCAAGGGCCGCGGCGCGCCGAAGCTCAACGGCGGCGGCAAGGGCGACCTGCTCGCTCGGCTCAAGGTGACGGTTCCGTCCAAGCTGTCGAAGCCCGAGCGCGAGGCGCTCGAGTCGTACCAGCGCGTCGCCCGCGAGCAGCCCCGCGATAGCTTCGAACCGATCAGCTGATGCCGGAGCGCGGCCGCTACATGATCTCCGTCGCCGCCGACCTGGCAGGGCTCCACCCGCAGACGCTGCGGATGTACGAGGCCCGCGGCCTCGTGCGTCCGGCGCGCACCCCGGGCGGCACACGGCTCTACTCCGAGAACGACATCGAGCGCCTGCGGCTCGTCCAGCGGCTGACGACCCAGCTCGGATTGAACCTCGCGGGCGTCGAGCACGTCCTTCGGCTCGAGGACGAGCTGCGGCGCATGCGGAACCGGATGGAGCAGCTCGAGCGGGAGCTGCGCGAAGAGATTCGATCCACGCACAGGCAGTACCGGCGAGAGGTCGTGCTGTACCACCAGCCGCAGCCGCCGGCCACGAGGAGCTGAGACATGGACTTCGAGAAGCTGACCATCAAGAGCGGCGAGGCCGTCGCCGGGGCGCAGGAGCTCGCGCGGCGCCTCGGGAACCCGGAGGTCACGCCCGACCATCTGACGATCGCGCTGCTCGACCAGGAGCTCGTTCGCACGCTGGTCGAGCGCTCCGGCGCGTCGACCGACGCGCTGCGGGGCGAGGCGGAGGCGCGGATCGGGCAGCAGCCGGCCGTCTCCGGCGGCAGCGCGCAGCCACAGGCGTCGGCGTCGTTCCGGCGCGTCCTCGACGCCGCCTTCGAGGACGCGCGCGGGCTCGGCGACGAGTTCGTCTCCGTCGAGCACCTCCTGCTCGCTCTCGGGGTCGTCCCGCGCGAGGCGCTCCTCGCCGCGCTCCAGCAGGTGCGCGGCGGGCAACGCGTCACGTCGCAGGACCCCGAGGGCTCGTACCAGGCGCTCGAGAAGTACGGGCGCGACCTGACGGCGCTCGCCGAGCAGGGGAAGCTCGACCCCGTGATCGGCCGCGACGAGGAGATCCGGCGGACGATCCAGGTGCTCTCGCGCCGTACGAAGAACAACCCCGTGCTGATCGGCGAGCCGGGGGTCGGCAAGACCGCGATCGCGGAAGGGCTGGCCCAGCGAATCGTCGCGGGCGATGTGCCCGAGGGGCTGAAGGGCAAGCGCGTCTGGGCGCTCGACGTGGGCGCGCTCGTCGCGGGCGCGAAGTACCGCGGCGAGTTCGAGGAGCGCCTGAAGGCGGTGCTGCAGGAGATCACCGCGAGCGAGGGGCAGATCATCCTGTTCATCGACGAGCTCCACACGATCGTCGGTGCGGGCGCGGCCGAGGGCGCCGTCTCCGCCGGGAACCTCCTCAAGCCGATGCTCGCGCGTGGCGAGCTCCGCGCCGTCGGCGCGACGACCCTCGACGAGTACCGAACGCACATCGAGAAGGACCCCGCGCTCGAGCGTCGCTTCCAGCCGGTGTTCGTCGGAGAGCCGTCGGTCGCAGACACGATCGGGATCCTCCGCGGCCTCAAGGAGCGCTACGAGGCGCACCACGGCGTCCGGATCCGCGACGCAGCGCTCGTCGCCGCGGCCGTGCTCTCCGACCGCTACATCTCGGACCGGTTCCTTCCGGACAAGGCGATCGACCTCGTCGACGAGTCGGCGTCGCGTCTCCGGATGGAGATCGACTCGTCGCCGGTCGAGCTCGACGAGGCCGAGCGACGCGTGACCCAGCTCGAGATCGAGCTCGCCGCGATGGCGAAGGAGTCGCCCGCGACGCGCGAGCCGCTCGAGAAGGAGCTCGCCGAGGCGAAGGCGCGCCGGGACGAGCTGGCGGCCCGCTGGGCGAACGAGAAGGACGTCCTCGACCGCGTCAAGGAGATCACTCGTCGGATCGACGAGCTCCGCATGGAGGCGGAGCGCGCGGAGCGCCACGGCGAGCTCGCGCGCGTCGCCGAGATCCGCTACGGCCTCCTCCCGGAGCTGGAGCGCGAGCTGTCGGAGCGCGAGGCGCCCACGGTCGTGCCGATGGTGAAGGAGGAGGTCGACGAGGACGACATCGCCTCCGTCGTCGCGCAGTGGACCGGGATCCCGACCGATCGGCTCCTCGAGGGCGAGGTGGAGAAGCTCGTCCACATGGAGGAGCGCCTCCACGAGCGCGTGGTCGGCCAGGACGCGGCGATCGAGGCCGTGTCGAACGCGCTTCGGCGTGCGCGCTCGGGGCTCCAGGATCCCAACCGGCCGATCGGCTCGTTCGTGTTCCTCGGGCCGACCGGAGTGGGGAAGACCGAGCTCGCGAAGGCGCTCGCGGAGTTCATGTTCGACGACGAGCGGGCGATCGTGCGGCTCGACATGTCCGAGTACCAGGAGAAGCACACGGTCTCGCGCCTCGTGGGCGCGCCGCCCGGCTACGTCGGGTACGAGGAAGGCGGCCAGCTGACCGAGGCGGTGCGGCGACGGCCGTACTCCGTGATCCTGCTCGACGAGATCGAGAAGGCGCACGGCGAGGTCTTCGACATCCTCCTCCAGCTGCTCGACGACGGCCGCCTCACCGACGGCCACGGCCGCACGGTCGACTTCCGCAACACCGTCGTGATCATGACGTCGAACATCCGCTCGACCGAGGACATGGCGGAGCGCTTCCGGCCGGAGTTCCTGAACCGGATCGACGAGATCGTCCTCTTCGAGCCGCTCAGCCGCGAGCAGCTCGGCGAGATCGTCGAGATGCAGCTCGCGCGCCTGAACGAGCGCCTCGCCGAGCGGGCGATCGCGCTCGAGCTGACCGACGGCGCCCGTGAGCTGATCGCCGAGGCCGGCTGGGACCCCGCTTTCGGGGCGCGGCCCCTGAAGCGCGCGATCCAGCGCCTGCTCGAGAACCCGCTCGCGCTCCGGCTGCTCGAGGGCGAGTTCCTCGAGGGAGACGTCGTGCGGGCGTACGCGGAACTGGGCGACGTACGTTTCGCGCGCGGGGACGCGGACGGCGCGGGGCGCCGCGAGTCGGAGCACCCCGAGGCGGTCGGCGCAGAGCCGTAGCCGTCCTACGCGCGCCCGACGGCGAGGGCACGCGGAGGGCGACCACTTCCACGCCTGCCTGCTTCAGCTCATCCGGGAGCAGCGCGGCAGCCCCGGCACAGCCCGCCGGTACCGCCTGGCCCGGACGGTTGTCATTCTGCGGAGATTGGCTACGATCAGCGCGAGGGTCGGCGCGCACAAGCCTCGGTTCAGGTTGTCGTCGTGAAAGCCGGTTGGGGGAGGGAGAAGTCATCGATCTCGGACTGTTGTCGCAGGGTCTCCGGCGACATCCCACGCTGGTTCTGACGGCGCCGGGCTCACGATCGCGCTTGCGTCCCTCTCGTCCGTGCGCGTCGCTCCACGGAGTGTCCTATCGCTCGACAGAGGTCTGGTCGAGTCGGGCGGCCGTACCCCCGGGGCTCACCCCGGGTCGTCGGCAAAGCTAGATCGAGCCGGCACTCGACGGACCGGGAAGCATGAGCGAGACAGCTGTCCGGCGGTCGGCGGGGAGGCCGAGCTTCGGCGCAGGACTCATCGGCTGCTTGTCGGTGATGCTCGTGGGCACCGTCGTCGTGGGACGCGGTGTGCAGCCGGTCGCTGCGTTGCTGATCGTGGTGTCGGGACTCGTTGCGTGGCATGGAGTCATCGTCAGGTGGGAGGTCCTGCTCTGTCTCGTCCTCGCGATCACGCTGTTCGTTCCGATCGGGAGGTACGCGCTACCGATCGATCTGCCGATCGATCTCGAATTCTTCCGCATCGGGGTGGCACTCGTACTGACGGCGTGGGCGATCTCGCTCGTCCTCGACCCCAAGCTACGCGTCAGACGCAGCCCACTCGATCGCCCCGTGGCGTTGATCGTCTTTGCGACTCTCGGTTCGGTCGTCGTCAACTTCGGGCGTGTCCTTCCACTCGAGTCTGCCGTGCTGAAGGACGTCACGTTCTTCCTCTCGTTCGTCGTCTTCTTCTACTTCATCGTCAGTGTCGTCACGAGTCGCGCTGCGGTTATCGGAGTCGCACAATTCCTCGTGGCCGGAGTAGCGGTCGTGGCCTTCTTCGCGGTCGTCGAATCGCGAACGCGCTTCAACGTCTTCGACCATGTGCGGTCGGTCTTCCCGTTTCTCCAGTTCGACCCGCTGCCCCCTGATTTTCGCTACGGAGTGCTTCGGGCGGTGGGGTCATCGGAACATCCGATTGCGATGGGCGTCTTGTTCGCGATGGTGCTGCCTCTCGCGTTCGGGCTCGCGAAGTCGCTGTCTCGCGTCTGGTGGGCTCCGACGCTCGTGATCGCGCTCGGTCTGCTGGCGACGGTGTCCAGGACACCGATTCTCGTGATGGTCGCGGCGGGTTGCACATTGCTCTGGCTTCGCCCACGCGATGTCGTCCGTCTGCTGCCGCTGGTGATTCCGATGATCATCGTCATCAAGATCGCCGTACCCGGGTCCCTCGCAACCGTGAAGGCATCGTTCTTTCCCGAAGGAGGGCTCATCGCCCAGCAAACGACGCTTGCCGGCGATCCGACCCTCATCAGCGGACGCGCCAACCTCGTACCCCGACTTCATGAAGGAGCGCGCACGCCGCTCTTGGGGCAGGGTATGGGCACGCGACAGACCGGTCTCGACAACCCCTTGCGAAACGCGCCAATTCTCGACAACCAGTGGCTCGGCCTCTTCCTGGAGATCGGATTGCTCGGAATCATCGGCTGGGTCTGGCTGGTCGGCCGATCGGTGCGCGTACTGAGCCGCATCGCGCAGAGCCGCGGTAGCCCGGACGGGTGGCTCGCCGCTGGTCTAGCGGCTGGAATAACCGGCTTCGCCGTGGGGATGGCGACGTACGACTCGCTCGCGTTCGTCCAGGAAGCGTTCGTCTTCTGGACACTGGTGGCACTCTCCGCCGCGCTCGTGAACGCGGTTGGACGAGACGTTCCTGGCTCAGACTGACCGACCCGGCCGTTGTTTGCGCCTCGGCGTCAACGCGGCGTCCGCTATGCGCGGTCGGGATCGGGTCCCACAATCGGATCGGCCGCCCCGCTCCGCTCGCGCTTGAGTGGAACGAGCGCGGCCGCCTGGGTCGTGGCGACGTCTGCCGACTCGTCTGACGCGCTCGGGGACGCGCCGAGCATCTCCGGGGCCTGTCTACGCCATCGAGCGGAGCTCACCACGTCCCGCCAGGCAGCCCAGCTCCGATGCCTCTGGAACGGGATCTCGAAGACGCGACGCGAACCACAACGCGAAGACGACTGCGAGCGGAACCGCGATTGCGAGCGTGACGAGGAAGGTCGACATCCCAGGCGCGATATCCGAGCCGTCGCACGAAGTGGTGGGTGGCGACCACGATCGGCGAGTGCGTGAGGTACAGGCTGTAGGAGCACCCGCCGAGACGCTGCAGCGGTCGGCTCTCGAGCAGGCGTACGAAAGGGCTTGGCCTGCCGACTGCGACCGCCGCGAGCAGCAACGCCGTCGCGGGACCCAGCGCGAGATCGACCCAGACGAAGTTGCCCACGGTCCAGACCGACCCCCGTGCTCCGATCACCAGCACGACCGGAGCGGCCGCGATCAGCGCCAGCCAATGCCAGGGAAGCCGACGTATCCGATCTGGTGCCACGAGGATCCCCGTCGGCGACGATGCCTGCCGTGAACAACGCGGCAAACTGAGGCGTCAGCCGCATGAGCTTGTCGATATGCGATTCGTGCGGCGAGAGGGCGGCCGTCATCACCACGATCGCCGTGATCGAAGCGAGCATGACCGCGGCGCCCCACCTCCGCCGCACCAGCAGCAGGAGAGGAAACAGGAGGTAGAGCTGCGCCTCGATCGCGATCGACCAGAATGCACCGTTCGGGCTTGGCGAGCCAAAGAGATCTTGAACCAGGAACCCGTAGACGGCGACGGACTTGCCGGTCGGCTCATCGGTACCGGGTTGGGCGACGATCCACCACGCGACGGCCAGGCTGAACGCGAGGGCGGCCCAGTACGGCGGCAGGATCCGCCATGCGCGTCTACGCGCGAACTCGCGGACGCTACGGAGCTGCCACCGGGATCGCGCGGGTGCGATCGACAGCGAGAAGCCGGAGAGCACGATGAAGATGACGACGGCGAAATGCCCGTAAACGAGCCACCCGAGCCACCAGGGTCCTGTGTTGCTGGGGTAACCCGGGAACGAGAGGAGCCAGCAGTGGTGAAACACGACGAACAACGCCGCCAGGCCCCGGATCCCGTCGAGACCATGCAGGCGCTCCCTCGCGCGCGCACTCACGGGACCAACCGGCGTCGCCACCGGCGTGTGCGCCGCCCCATAAAGGCCTCCGCGCCCCCATGACACCTCGGATGCATCGTGCTGGTGCCTTCCCCTCCCCCTACACCTCTGACGCAGCGTAACGGGTAACCCGAGGCTCGTACACCTTTCGGACGTCCAGCACATCGCACATGGATGGACCGGCTGATCGGACATCCGGCGGCGGCCCGCGCTCGTACTACCGGGAGGAGATCCACCAAGGAGGTTCCCATGCGCACGATGCTCGTGCTGGGACTCGCACTCGTCTCGGTGCTCGTCGCGGCAACCGTGGCGCTCGCAGCTGGGGGCGACGGCTACCAGACCACTGCGGCGAAGGCCACGACGTACTCGTACCGCGCGACGCTGACGTCGAAGCAGGAGGTTCCGGCGCCGAAAGCGGCGGCGAAGGCCGCGGGCGTCTTCACCGCGACGGTCACAGAGAAGGGAAGCAAGGCGACGATCCGCTGGACACTCACGTTCCGGCGCCTCAGCGGCAAGGCGATCGCCGCCCACATCCACACCGGCAAGGTCGGTGTCGCGGGGCCGGTCATGCTGCCCCTCTGCGGCCCGTGCAAGACCGGGATGAACGGGCGCGGCGCGATGACGCACGCCCAGTCGGAGCTGCTCGAGGACGGCGGCGCGTACGTCAACGTGCACACGCCGAAGAACGCCGGCGGCGAGATCCGCGGCCAGCTGCATCTCGTCGGCCACGCCTAGCGGAGCGCGTCCCGACGGCTCGGACGGTCTGGAGCTTGAAGACGGTGCCCTGGCTCGAGCCGATGTACTTCGACCCGTCGGCTCCGCTCGGGGCGTACGTCGCGGAGACGGTGTAGGCCCCGTTCTTCTGGTCGAGCTTGAGGCTCGTCGACGCTACGCCGCTCGCGTTGGTCGTCGCCGAAGCAGTCTGGGTGCCGAGCTGGAACGCGATCGTCCTGCCCGCCAGCGGCTTGCCCGTCGCGTCCTTCAGCACCGCGCTGAGGACGATCGTCTTGTTGGCGCCGCCCGTGCTGGCGCCGGTGTAGGTCGTCGTGGTCGTCTTCTTGGCGACCGCGAAGCCGTTCACCGAGCTCGACGTGTTGTGGAGCAAGTCACCGCCGAACATCGAGCTGCCGGTGTAGGCGCTGGTCGGCGTGGCGGCCGGGCTGTTGGAGCGAATGGGTGCTGACTTCAAGCCCTTCGAGCGGCAGCTGCACGAGCGGACCGAGGCGCAGGCGGAGCGATCGGCGGGCCGGAGGAGCACGCCGCGGCACGAGCGCGGGGAGCCTCACTCAGCCTGGACGACGCGCTCGAGCTGGCTCTCGGCGTCGAGGCACCGTCGAGCCTCGGCTAGCGGCGCAGAGCGATGCGTGCGTAGCGCTCGCACCGGCGCATCCCCGTAGGATCGCGTCGATCCCGGAGCCGCGCGGAGCCTTGTCGAACATCCTCGTCGTCGCAGCCACCGACCGCGAGCTCTCCGGAGCCGACGGGCTCGTCTGCGGCGTCGGCCCGGTCGAGGCGGCCGTGGCGACCGCCCGGGCACTCGCGCTCCGGTCGTTCGGGGCGGTGCTCCACGTCGGCCTGGCGGGGGCGCGGGGGCTCGACATCGGGACGCTGGTGGTCGGCACGGAGGCGGTCTACTGCGACCTGTCGGCCGAATGGCCGGTCGTCGACCGCGCCGCGGCGGACGCAACGCTCATGAAGGCCGTCCGCGCCGCTCTCCCCGCGGTGCCGGCGCTTCCCATCCACACGTCGGCGGCGGTCGGAGGCGCTCGCGACGATCGGCCGGAAGCGCCCCTCGTCGAGGCGATGGAGGGCTTTGGCGTGCTGCGTGCGGCCGAGCGGGCGGGCGTGCCGGCCGTCGAGCTGCGCGCGATCTCGAACGCGCTCGGCGAGCCCGATCGCTCGCGATGGGACCTCGACGGCGCGCTCGAGGCGCTCGAGCGCGCGATGCCGGTGCTGCTCGAGGCCGTCGGCGCTACGGCTCGCGGATCCTGACCGCGACCTCGAGCGTCTCGGTCGCCGTGCCGCGGTAGACGCCGCGGGAGGGTGGCACGTCGGCGTAGTCCCGGCCGACGCCGACGCGGACGTAGCGCTCGGTCTGCGCGCTGTCGTGCGTGGGGTCGAGGGAGATCCACGTGTCGCCGACGTGGACGTCGACCCAGGCGTGGGACTCGCCCTCGCCGCCGTCGGCGCGCGTGTCGTACAGGTACCCGCTGACGTAGCGCGCGGGGATGTCGCGAGCCCGGCAAGCGGCGATCATCACGTGGGCGAAGTCCTGGCAAACCCCGCGCCCGTCGGCGAGCGCCTCTGCCGCTGTGGTGTGGACGTTCGTCGTCCCGCGCTCGTACGTCATCGCGCCCCGAACGGCGCGCATCAGCTCCCAGGCTGCTTCGACCGGGTCGGCGGGCGTTCCCGTGGCGGCAGCCACCTCGATCACCTGGTCGTCGAGATCGACGTAGCGCGTCGGGGCGAGATAGTCCCAGCGGTCGAGCGGCGACAGCGTCGGCTCCTCCGCCACGTACGCGGCCGTCGTCCACACCTCGCTCCGCACCGTGACCGCCAGGCTCTCGTGGACTTCGAGCAGGTCGAAATGGTGGACGGTGTTGCCGTAGCGGTCGAGGTACTCGTCCACGGTCGTCCCGCGCGGCTCGGTCGCGAGCACGAACGAGGAGCAGCGCTGGCCGTCGCGATGCAGCGGCTTCAGACGCACCTCGGTGTACGCCTCGTTGATCGGCGCGTCGTACCCGTAGCGGGTGATGTGCTCCACCGTCAGCCACATTGCTGCTGCTGCTGTCCCTCCTGGCTCGCGAGCGCGGCAGCGGGTACCGCACGGGTCGAGAAGAACGCCTTCGCGACCGCGTCACCCGCCCGGTTGATCCCGGCGAGCAGCTCGAGGAGCGTCCCGGCCACCCCGGCTCCCGAGACGTCGTCGACCTCGCCGTACTCGAGGTCGGCGCAGAGCCGGCCGAGGACCCGCTGGGGCGTGCCGGCCGGCCCCGCGATCCGGTCGACCGCGGTCGCACAGGTGCGCAGGCAGTAGAGGGCCGCCCGCGGGAACGCGGGGGAGCGGACGAGCTCCTCGGCGATCGCGAGCGGCTCGAACGACGCGCCGTAGCGGCGCACGTACGCCTCGAACGCGCTGCAGGACTTGAGCAGCGCGATGAGCTCGTGGGCGCGCATCGGGTCGTCCTCTGCGAGGCCGACGGCAATCGGGATAGCGCGCGCGGACGACACGCACGGTCGTCGCCGCACGCTCGAGGTGCAGGCCGAGCTGGAGGAACTCGTACGGCTCGCCGTGCGTCATGGTCGCGTCGGCACTGCCCTGGAAGCGGTGCGTCCCGTTCCGAAGCTCCTCGAAGAACGCGTGCGGGCCGCGAACGGCAGCCCGGCGATTCGCGCGGCCGACGACGAGGAACAGCCCGTTGATCGCCTCCCACATCTCACCCGAGATCTGCTCGCGGACGGAGCGGGCGTTCTCGCGCGCGAGGGCGATGCAGCCGGAGACGGCGCTCGGGTTGCCGTCGTGCCAGAGCATCCACTCGGCGACGTCCTGCGCCGTGTACGCGTCGTAGTGCTCGCGGTACGCCGCCTCATCCCCGAGGAGCGCAACGATCCGCTGCCAGGACTCGCCGTGGTCGGCGACCTGGGCGTCGAGCAGGGCGTGGTAGTGGACGTCGAGCAGGCGCGCGCTGTCCTCCGCGCGCTCGACGTGGCGCCCGATCCAGTAGAGCGACTCCGCGACGCGGCTCAGCATCCCGCACGTCCCTGGTCGGCGTCGGCTCCCGGCCGGCGGAGCCGGCCGCCGCCGCCTGACGCCGCTCGCGGCACGGTGCTCTCCGGGCCCGTATTTCCATACCGTGCCCTCCGGCCCCGCACCACGAGCGACGCCCCAGGAACGTGCGGGAGGGTCATCCGAGCACCCATGTGTCCTTGCTGCCGCCGCCCTGCGACGAGTTGACGACGAGCGACCCCTCTCGCAGCGCGGTGCGCGTGAGTCCGCCGGGGACGATGCGCACGCGATCGGCTCCGCTCAGCACGAACGGGCGCAGGTCGACGTGGCAGCCGTGGAGCGCCCCGCGCACGAACGTCGGGTGCCGCGAGAGCGCGATCGTCGGCTGCGCGATGTAGTTCCGCGGATCGGCCGCGACGAGCCGGCGGAACTCGGCGTGCTCCTCGGGCGTCGCGGCGGGCCCGATCAGCATCCCGTACCCGCCGGACTGGTCGACGGCCTTCACGACGAGCCCTTCGATTCGGTCGAGGATCACCTCGAGGTCGTCCGGTCGCGCGCCGACGTAGGTCGGGACGTTCGGCAGCTCCGGCTCCTCGTCGAGGTAGAAGCGGATCATGTCCGGGACGTACGGATAGATCGCCTTGTCGTCGGCGACTCCGGTCCCGATCGCGTTCGCGAGGGTGACGTTGCCGCCGCGGTAGGCGTTGAGGAGCCCCGGGACGCCGAGCAGGCTGTCGGGCCGGAAGGCGAGCGGGTCGAGGAAGTCGTCGTCGATCCGCCGGTAGATGACGTCGACGCGCTGGAGCCCGCTCGTCGTGCGGGTGAAGACGCGGTTCCGGTGGACGACGAGGTCGCGCGACTCGACGAGCTCGATCCCCATCTGCCGGGCGAGGAACGAGTGCTCGTAGTACGCCGAGTTGTAGGCGCCGGGGCTGAGCAACACGATCGCGGGGTCGCCCGTGCCCGCCGGCGGCGCGACCGAGCGGAGCGTCTCGAGCAGCTCGCGCGGGTAGTGGTCGATCGCGCGGACCCCGGAGCGGTCGAAGAGCGAGGCGAAGATCCGCTTCAGCGCCTGGCGGCTCTCGAGCATGTAGCTCACACCGGAGGGCGTCCGGAGGTTGTCCTCGAGCACGAGGTAGCGGCCCTCGTCGTCGCGGATCAGGTCGACGCCGGAGACGTGCGCGTAGACGCCGCCCGCGGGCTCCACTCCGATCATCTCGCGGCGGAAGTTCCGCGAGCCGAAGACGAGCTCTGGCGGGACAAGGCCCTCCGCGAGGATCCGCTGGTGCCCGTAGAGGTCGGCGAGGAAGCGGTTGAGCGCCGTGACCCGCTGCTCGAGGCCGTGCTCGACGTGCGCCCACTCCTCGGCCGGGACGATCCGCGGGATGAGGTCGAACGGGAAGATCCGGTCGGTTCCCTCGTCGTCGCCGTAGACCGTGAAGCCGATCCCCTGGGTCAGGAAGAACGCGTTGGCGGTCCGGATCCGCTCGCGGAGCCCGTCGTCCGTGAGCGCACCGAGCCGCTCGTTCAGCTCCCGGTAGTGCCGGCGCGGGTGTCCCACGCTCTCGAACATCTCGTCGAAGAACGGCCCGAGGTCGTAGTCGCCGACGAGGCCGGAGGAGCGCTCGGGCGCCGGCTCGATCTCGGTCACGAGTCGCACGCTATCGCGGTTACCGTGTGCCCGTGTCGCGCGCCCGCAGCCGCGAGTTGCCGCCCCCGTTGCCGCCCGAGTCGCGCACGGTGGGCCAGGTCGTCGCGGAGGCGATCGCGCTCTACCAGCGGAACTTCTGGCGCGCGCTCGTGCTCGGCGTCCCCGTCGCGGTGTCGGACCAGCTGATCGCGGATCGCTCGGTCGGAGAGCGGATCGTCCTGCTCGTCGCCGCGTCGCCGGCGTTCAGCCTCGCGTACGCGGCAGCGTGCGCGATTCGCCAGGGCGACCGGCCGCCGGCGCGCGTCTGGCTCCTCGCCGTCGCGCTCGGCGTGCTCACCTTCCTCCCGGCGGCGGTGCTGTTCTCGTGGTTCGCGATCGCCGCCGTCCTCTGGCTCGGGATCGCCGGGCACGCCGTTCCCGCGGTCATGGCCGAGCGGCTCGGGCCGGGGGCGGCCCTTCGCCGGACGGTCGAGCTCGGCCGCGCCGACTACATCCACGCCGCGGGCTCGTTCGCGACGCTCGCGATCCTCTTCGGCCTCACGCGGCTGGCGCTCGGGCTGGTCCTGTCCAGCCAGGCCGACGCGACCGTGCGGGTGTCGATCTTCCTCGCCGACCTCGTCATCTCCCCGCTGCTGTTCCTCGGCGCGGCGATCGTCTACGTCGACCTCGCCGCGCGGGTCGGCCTCGACCGGGAGGAGCGGAGGCGGCTCCGTCAGGCGGCGCTGGGAACGCGGCGCCCGGCGAAGTAGGGTTCGTCTCCCCGACGCGAGGAGGCGAGCCGCGTGCCGACGTACCTGATGCTGACGACGCTGACCGAGAAGGGGACGCAGACCCTGAACGCGAACCCGGCGCGACTGCGCGAGGTGAACCGCGACGTCGAGGAGCTCGGGGCGACGGTGCTCCACCAGTGGGCGTCGCTCGGCGAGTACGACTTCGTGAACGTCGTCGAGGCGCCGGACGAGCTGACGATGGCGAACCTGTCGATCAAGCTCGGCGCGCGCGGCAGCGTGAAGTTCGAGACCCTCCCGCTGCTGTCGGTCGACGAGCTGCTGAAGACGCTCGAGGGCTAGAGCGCAGCGAAGCCCGTCTCGCGCTCCTCGACGGCGAGCGGGCTCACCGGAAGGTCGGGCGGCGGCTCCGCGGCGTTGTAGCCGCCGGGCGCGACGTCGTTCGGCGTGTCCGGGTGGAAGAGCGACGCGAGCAGCTGGATGTGACCGCGGCCGACGCCGAGCTCCCACTGGCCGCCGCCGTACGCCTCGATCCCCTTCCGCTCGCAGAAGTCGTACGTCGCGAAGAGCCGCTCGATCGTGCCGAAGCGGGAGGGTTTCACGTTCACCGTCCGCGGCGGCCACGGGAGCGCCTCGATGTCCTGGACGGAGTGGATGATCGCGTCCCACGTGACGCGGTCGGCGTGCGGCTCGAGGAGCGATCCGCGTCTCCGGCGTGAGCGCGGGGTCCTCGATCCAGGCGTCGGGGAAGTCCTCGATCACCCGTCGGTAGAGCTCCGGGTCGGGCGGGTTGTCCACGACGGTGCCGCTGTACTGGCCCTTGAGGTCGATCGAGTCGACGCAGCCGAGCTCCTGCAGCTCCGTGAAGATCGCGTCCGTCCAGTCCGGACGGGCGTCGAGCTTGAAGCGAAGTTCCGGGTAGCGCGCGAGAAAGGCCTGGATCCGTGCCGTCGTCGGAGGATCTCCGAGCCCGCCGGAGGCGACGAACCTGACCGGTCGCGCGTCACGTCCGACGACGTCGCCGAGGGTGCGGCGCGCCTGACGGAGCGCGAGGTCGAGGGCGGCACTCTCGAACGCCCAGCGCCGGTAGTCGACGTACGCGTGCATCTTGGGCGCTCGCTCGAAGAGAGGCAGCGTGTCGAGGTGGCGCGAGAAGCCGTCGATGGTCCACTCGCCGGCGAGGGGCAGCACGGGCCCGCGCGCCTGCTGGGCGTCCTGCTCGCCCCCGTCATAGGTCACGTCCTCGCCGAGCCCTTCCTCGCCGGCGCCGACGAGGCGGATCTCGGTCGTCTTGCGCGTGAACTCGGGCGAGATGACGTACGCGTGACCCTCCAGGTCGTACCCGTCGATCGCGAGCGGGAGCGCGCGGACCGCGTCGTAGAGGCTCACAGGCCGGCGTAGGCGACCGCGATCTCTGCGGCGAGCCCGGCGTTGGCGACGATCAGGTCGCGGTTGACGCGGCGGGTCTCGCCGTCCGATCGCTCGTGGAGCGCGGCGAGGACGTAGGGGGTCACGGCCTGGCCGACGATACCCCGCTCCTGTGACTCCGCGACGATCTCCTCGATCAGGTCGGTCACGTGCAGGCTCTCGTCCGGCGGGCGGCCGACGAGGATCGCATTGCCGCCGAGCCGCCAGTGGGCGTCTGCGACGCGCGCGGCCTCGGTCGCGTCGTCGACGCGGGCCGAGATCGGCGGGCCGCCCTCCGCCGCGTAGAAGAGCGGCAGCGTGTCGACGCCGTAGCCGAGCACGGGAACTCCCAGAGTCTCGAGGAGCTCGATCGTCGAGCCGACGTCGAGGAGCGACTTCACGCCCGACGAGACGATGAGCGCCGGGATGCGCGCGCAGGCGCCGAGGTCGGCCGAGACGTCGGGTGGGGTGGGGAAGCCGCGATGGACGCCGCCGAGCCCGCCCGTCCCCATGAAGCGGATGCCGACCGTCTGGGCGGCGGCGAGCGTGCCGCCGACCGTCGTCGCACCGATCGCTCCCTGAACCGCGCAGACCGCGAGGTCGCGCGGCCCGAGCTTGCGCGCGTCCGGCGTGTAGCGGTCGAGCTCGGCCCCGGTGAGGCCGACGACGATCTTCCCGTCGAGGATGCCGATCGTGGCGGGGACCGCGCCGGCCGCGCGCACGGCGGCCTCGCTCGCCAGGCCGACCTCGACCCCGCCGGCGCGGGGAAGCCGTGTGCGACGAGCGTCGTCTCGAGGGCGACGACCGCACGCTCCTCCAGGAGGGCGGCCTGGACCTCGTCGCTCACGCGGATCAGGTGCTCCACGCCGGGGAGGGTAGTTCGCGCGGTCGCGCCGGGCGCCTGCGCGGTGTGAGTGGCACCGACCGAGGTGGCGTGCCTGCGACGACCCGCGCGGGCCGTCGCTCCAACGACCCCCAGGGGCACCCCCGGTGCCCTGATGTCACGCTAGCGGGAGACTCGCTACGTGTCTGTGCCGGGTCCGTGCCGGGCTCGTGCCGACGTCGTCCCCGAGGCCGGTCTCCGACTGCGTCCGAGCTGCGCCGGGATCAGCGGTGAATCCGCGTCGGCACTCGTGCCTCGAGCCCGACCTGCGCCGCGCCGCGCCGCGGCCTACGGCATCGAACCGACCCGCTGGACGCACCGTGCCGCCGCCTCGAGCGCGAGGTCGGGCCCGCCGACGATCCAGCCCGCCGCGAGCGCGTCGCCGGCGCCCGTCGTGTCGACCACCTCCGGTACCGGGAGCGCGGCACGCTCGTCGCCGGCGAACGAGCAGCCCTGAGAGCCGTGCTTGAGGATCCACGCGACGCCGGGGAGGCTCCCGCCGAAGATCTCGTCCTCGTCCTCGTTGGCGAAGACGACCTCGGGCGCGAGCGCCTCGATGCGGGCGCGGAACGCGCGGGCCCCCGCGTCGCGGATCGTGCTCCACGAGGAGAGATCGATGCTGATCCGCGCGCCCGCGTCGCGCGCCAGCTCGATCGCGCGCTCGGCGGCGGCGGCGACGGGCTCCGCGAGCAGCGCGTAGCCGGAGACGTGGAGGTGGTCGCAATCGAGCCACTCGGGCCGGATCTCATCCGGCCGGAACGTCACCGCGACACCGCGATCGGGGAACATCGACCGCTCGCCGGCGAGATCGACGAGCGAGACGACCACGCCCGTCCCGATCGGCTCGACCGGTCCGGTCAGCCGGACGCCCAGCGCGGACAGACGATCGCTTGCGAGCCGTCCGGCCGCATCCTCGCCGCGCTTCCCGAGCCATCGCGCATCCGCACCGAGCGCCGCGCACCAGGCCGCCACGTTCGCGCCCTGCCCGCCGACGGTCAGGGCGATCTCGGATGGCGTGTCGGCGGCCGTCGCGATCGCGGACCGCGTCCGCACGACGACGTCGACCACGAGATCACCGAGCGAGACGACCCTCATCGGCCTACGATCGTCTCATGGCCGGCGGAGGCGAGCCGCACGACGACGGTCGTCGCCGCGGCCGCACGCGGTCGTTCGTCCTCGGCGGCGTGATCGGAGCCTCCGCGGTCGCCGCGGGGCTCCGACGTGCGAGGCGCCGGAGGAAGCGGCCCGTCCAGGCGGGCCTTGCCGCCTTCGAGAGCGCGCCGTGCTACCGCGAGTTGCTCGAGCGTGAGCGCAGGGACGGGCCGTAGCCCCGGACCTCGCGCGCGGCGAGCACGACCGTTCGCAGGTTGACGTCGCTGTCACCGATCCCGAGCGAGCGTCCGACGAGGAGCGCGCGCGCCGAGAGATAGAGGTACGTCTCCGGCGTCACGACGGGCTCGCGCGTGCGAATGATCAGGAACGGCCCGAAGACGCGGGCCTCGAAAGGTGCCGCGGGGTCGGGGAGGCGCCGCTCGATCTCGAGCGAGCGCCTTATGTTGTTCCGCTCGCTCGCGTCGAGGACCCAGACGGCGCGTCCGAGCGGCGCGGCACCCTCGAGGACCCGGAGTGCGAGTCTGTAGTCGGCGCGTGGCACCACGGTCGTGGGGAACGAGCCGCGGCTCCGCTCCCACGCGCCGAGGTAGACGGGCTCGTAGCCGAAGAGCACGTCGTCGGGCCTGCTGGACGCCGCGAGCCACGCCTCCGCCTCGGCGCGCGCCGCCTGCCTGGCGTCCGGCTCCCACTCGAACAGCGGCGGTGTCCGGTGCCACGCCCATGCGACGTCGGCGACGACGAGCCCGGTGACGAGCGCGACGCCGATCACCGGAGCCCAGCGCGAGATGCGCACGACGGTCGCCGCGACTGCGATCGCGAGGATGGGCGCGAGGAAGATCAGGTGCCGCGACTCGGGCGCGGCCGAGCCGCCGAGCTTCGCGACGAGGAACGCCGCAGCGGTCGCGCCCACGAGGCAGAGGACGAGGATGCGGCCGGAGCGGCGGAGGAACGCGATGCCGACTGCCGCGGCCAGGACGACCGCGAGCGTGACGGGCCACCAGCCCGCGGCCGCGTCGCCGGCCGACCGCCAGAAGTACCGTGCGACGGCACCGGGGCCGCCGAGCTTCTCCCCGCCGCCGCCGACCCCGACCTCGAACCGGCTCGCGAGCACGAGGTCGGTGAGCCAGAACGGGATGCCCAGCACGAGCACCGCCCCGCCCGCGACGACCGCCGTGCGGATCCGGTCGCGCGCCGCGAGGAGGACGTAGAGCGCCTGTCCACCGAGCAGCAGGATCCCGTAAGGGTGCGCCGCCACCATCGTCAGCGACGCGGCGACCCACACCGCCCAGCGGCCCCGCCCGCCGCGCTCCAGCGCGCGCAGCAGCGTCAGCGTGCACGCGAGCGAGAGGAAGAGGAACAGGCTGTACATGCGGCCATAGATGCCGTGGAAGAGGAACAGCCAGCTCGGCGCGACGAGCACGACGGCGACGAGCCCGACCCTCGGTCCGCCCAGCCGGCGGCCGAGCGCCGCGACGAGCGGAAGGCTGCCGAGCGCGAACGCCGCGGAGACGACCCGCAGGCCGCCGAGACCGAAGCCGAGGTGCGCGACGCACCAGGCGAGGAGGAAGTGGAGGGGAGCACCGCCGCGATCGCGCGTCACGTGCTCGACGACGCCGGGGAGGGAGTCTCGGCCGACGAACAGCGCGAGCGTCTCGTCCTCGTGCGGAGGCCACGCCATCAGCTGATGGAGGAGGAAGGCGCCGGCCATGAGCGTCACGCCGCCGACCCCGAGCCACATCGCGTTCCGCGCGACCCGCGACGTGACCGAGGGAGCGGCTGCCGCCGCGCCCGCGGTCGATTCGATGCTGGCCTCGATCCCTTGCGCCATCGTGGTTTCCGTCATCCTCGCTGGTAGATTGGCCCGCCATGCCGATCTACGAGTACCGCTGCCCGAACGGCCATACGTTCGAGGTCTTCCAGCGGATGAGCGACCCGGCCGTCACGGCTTGCGAGGTGTGCGGTTCGAGTCCCGTGGAGAAGCTCCTGTTCCCGGTCGCGGTGCATTTCAAGGGGTCCGGGTTCTACTCGACCGATTACGGTCGCGGCTCCCGAAAGGCGGCGAAGGAGAGCGAGTCCAGCACGCCCTCGACGGACGGCAGCGGCAGCAGCGGGACCTCGTCCGAGAAGCCCGCGTCCACGTCCGACAGCAAGCCGAAGTCGTCGGACTCGTAGCTCACGCGCGCCGCTCCCCGACGAGGCAGCCGGGCGCGTAGGGGAGGCCGCGGGGTGGTGGCAGCGGCGCGGAGCGACCCGTGAACATCGCAATCGTCCCGACGTTGTCCTCCGTGCCGAGGATGACGGACTCGCCGCCCACCGTCGCCGGATCGCCGCCGAGCCGGCAGTGGAGGGCGCGCCCCGTGTCCGATCGGAAGTACGCCCAGCCGAGCTGCACGAGCTCCCACGCGCTGAGGTCGGTGGCGAGGGGCTTGACGAGGTCGCTCCCGATGAACGGGAGGCGGAGAGCGCTGCCCGCGCTGGTCACCTTGTCGAGCGTCGACTGGACGACCTGCTGCTGACGCCGCGCGCGGGCGAAGTCCGTCTCGCTCGGGTCGAGCAGGTTCCGTCGGATGCGTGAGTACACGAGCGCACGGCGGCCGTCCATGTGCTGCTCCCCGCGCTCGAAGCGCCACCCACGCCACTCCGCACATCGCTTCGCGGTCGCGTACGGGCAGTCGAACTTGTTCGAGCGGATCGGCCGGGGAACGACGACGTCGATCCCGCCGACGGCGTCGATGAGCTCGCGGAAGCGGTCGAAGTCGACGAACGCGACGTGGTTCACATCGAGCCCGGTGAGTCGCTCGACCGTGCGGAGCGCGAGGGCCGGGCCGCCGATCTGGTTCGCCGCGTTGATCTTGGCCAGCCCGACCTCCGGGATCTCCACCTGGAGGTCGCGCGGAATCGACAGGAAGGCGAGTCGCCGCTTCCCCGGATCGGTGCGGATGAGCATGATCGAGTCGGACCGGTTGGCCGCCTCCCGCCCCGCGGTCCTCGCACCGTCGGTGCCGAGGACGAGGATCGTCGTCGGGTTCGACACCAGCAGCCCGTCCGTCGCCGTGAGCTGGCGGCGGACGCCGGTGGGGACGCGCTCGCCGGCCTCGGAGACCCCGCTCGAGACCGCGAGGTAGCTCGTGACCGCCCAGGCGACGACGAGCGCGACGAAGACGAGGACCGCGAGCACGACCCACCGCTTCCGGCTCCGGGGTCGTCGCGGCTCGGAGCCCGGCGTCGTCGGCGGTGCGCCCGGGCGGCCGCCACCGGGCCCCGACGTGTCGCGAGCGAGGGGTACCCGCCCCTTGACCCGTCCGCCCCGGTAGACCCGGTACGGCTTGTCCTGAGCGGGCATGAGGAGGGGTATGGTAGCCGCGCCGTGGCGGCGGAACGGGTCATCGGCGTCGACGTCGGCGGGACGAAGATCCTCGCCGGGACCCTCGCGCGCGACGGCACGGTCGGCCGGACGATCGAGGTCCCGACGCCGACGGCGAGCCAGGACGCGTTCCTCGTCGAGCTCGAGACATTGCTCGAGACCATGCTCGGCGACGGTGCCCGGGCGATCGGGGTCGGGGTGCCCATGAACATCGACCGGAGGACGGGCATCGCCCATCGAGCGGTCAACCTGCCGCTCGAATCGCTCGACCTCGCGCGGCGGCTCCATGAGCGCTTCGGCATCCCAGTCGGGCTCGAGAACGACGGCAACGCGATCGCGCTCGCCGAGTGGCGGCTCGGGGCCGGTCGGGGCGTCACCGACCTCGTCGCCCTCGCGCTCGGCACGGGAGTCGGTGGCGGCGTCGTGATCGACGGGCGCCTGTACCGCGGCTGGGCAGAGCTCGGGCACGTCGTCGTTGAGGCGGATGGTCCGCCGTGCCAGGGCAGCTGCCACGGCCGCGGCCACCTCGAGGCCGTCGCGTCCGGCGAGGCGGCAGAGCGGGCGGCACGCGAGCTCTGGGGCGGCGAGGCCGACGCGCACCAGCTCGTCCGCGAGGCGCGCGCCGGCGATGACCGGGCGCGCGCCGCCGTGGAGCGGATCGGCCACTACCTCGGCCTCGCGATCGGCTCGTTCGCGAACGTCTTCGCGCCGGAGGTCGTCGTCGTCGGCGGCGGCTTCGGGAACGCCGCGTGGGATCTCCTGCACGAGCCCGCCGTCGAAGCGGCCCGCCGCGAGGCGCTCGAGCCGGCGGACGAGTCGCTCCGTGTCGTCCAGGCGGAGTTCGGCGACGACGCGGGGCTCGTCGGCGCCGCCCTGGTCGGCTTCGAGGCGCTCGACGGGGAGCGGTGAGACGGGTGCCGCTCGTCGTCTGCGCGACGCCGATCGGCAATCTCCGCGATGTCACGCTCCGTGTGCTGGACGCGCTTCGCGAGGCTGACGTCGTCCTCTGCGAGGACACCCGCCGCACGCAGATCCTTCTCGACCGCTACGAGATCAGGGCGAAGCGACTCGTCAGCGTCCATCGCCACAACGAGGCTCGGCGGGTCGCCGAGCTGCTGCCGCAGCTCGCGGCGGGTGAGACCCATGCACTCGTCTCGGACGCGGGCCTCCCCGGCGTCAACGATCCCGGGGCCCGGCTCGTGACGGCCGCGCTCGCCGAGGGGATCCCGGTCACGGTCCTTCCAGGCCCGAGCGCCGTGGAGACGGCGCTCGTGGCGAGCGGGCTCGCGGCCGCCGAGTACCGATTCCTCGGCTACCTCCCGCGGCGGGCGGCCGAGCTGGACGCCCTCTGGGTGGAAGCGGGGAGCTGGACGTACGCCGCGGTCGCGTTCGAGTCGCCCAAACGGCTCGCTCACTCGCTCGCGCGCCTCGGCATGACCGATGCCGAACGGCCCGTTGCCGTGTGCCGTGAGCTCACGAAGCGGTTCGAGGAGGTCGTGCGCGGAACGGCGGCGGAGCTCGCGGCGCGGTACGAGGGCGCGACGGTGAAGGGAGAGGTGACGATCGTGGTCGCTCCGGCGAGCCAGCGCCCGGTCGGCCTCGCCTCGGCCGTGGCCGCCGTCGACGAGCTGGTCCTCGCCGGTGCCGCCCGGCGAGCGGCCGTCGACGTCGTCGCGCGCCTCGCGGGAACCCCCCGCAACGAGCTGTATCGCCGCTCGGTCGCCGCCCCGTCGCAACCCGATTGACGTCATCCGGAGGCCGCGCTAGCCTGACCTCACCCGCGTTGCCCGCGCAGAGAACGAAGGAGGTGTCAAGTGCACCGTCTCCTCGTGATCGGCGTGGCGGCGCTTGCCGCGCTCACGCTCTGCGGGCCTGGTGCTGCCTGGACGTGGCCCGCCGACGGTCAGGTGCTGCGACCGTTCGGGATGGGGCCCGACCCGTACGCCGGCGGGCAGCATCGGGGAATCGACGTCGCCGGAGCCGACGGGTCGACGATCCGCGCCCCCGCGGCCGGGACCGTCACGTTTGCCGGCTCACTGCCGACCCACGGTCACACCGTCACGATCCAGACCGACGACGGGTACGCCGTCACGCTCGTCCACCTCGGCACGATCGGTGTCGAGAAAGGGGCCGTGGTGGCCGAGGGCGACCCGATCGGCGCAATGGGATCCAGTGGAGCCCCCGAGCATCCGGTGCCGAGCGTCCACCTCGGCATCCGGCGGTCGAACGACGCGGAGGGGTATGTCGACCCGTTCGAACTTCTCCCGCCTCGGGCCGTGCCCGTCCCGACGTCCGGTCCCGCCCCGACTCCGGCCCCGTCGGCTTCGCCCGTTGCGCAGCCGGTTGCTCCGCCGGCTCCGCCCGCCGCGTCTCCGCCGCAGGCCGCAGCGCCTTCGCAGCCGGTCGCGCCGGTCGCGGCTCCGCCGGCGGCCCCACCTGCTCCGGCGGCGTCTCCGGTGCCCGCAGTCCCGGCTGCGACGTCGACCCCGACGCCGGACGCGGCGTCGCCGGGTGCTGCGAGCTCTGCGCTCGCAGCATCGTCGGCATCGGCATCTGCGCCGCTCGGAACGGCGGCCGGACCGGTCGCGGCCGGCGCGGGCGCCGGCGTGGCGATCGCCTCACCGCCGCCGGGTGTCGCGGACGGTCGAACGGTCTCGCGGCCGGCGGCAGCGCTCGACCCGAGACGCGCTCCGCTCGCCGGGCGCGACATCGAAGTGGGGGTGGTCGTCCATGCTGCGCGGAAGTCGGGGACAGCCTCGACCTCGCGCCTCTCCGAGGTGCACACCACCGCCGATCCGCGGGTCGCGTCGACGCCGAGCAGGCTGACGCCGTCGCGCCGATCGGTCGCCCAGTCGAGACCTGTGCGGGTCGAGCACGGCCCGACGTCGTCCGCTGTCCCGCGCCCCGCGGCGCCTGCCGCCCCGATGGCCTCCGCCGGTCGGCCGAGCCCCATCGTGGCGGCGACATCACCGCCTGCGCGCGACCTCGTCGGGACGGTTCCGGGTAGCGGTGTCCCGCTCGGGCCGATCGTGGCGGCGTTCGTCCTGGGCTGCGTCGTCGCGGTGGCCGGAATCCGGCGGGCCGCCCGTAGAATCGACGTCGATGGAGCGCTACTACCTCACGACGCCGATCTACTACGTGAACTCGACCCCGCACATCGGGCACGCGTACACGACCGTGGCAGCGGACATCTTCACGCGCCACCAGCGGCAGCGCGGTCGTGACACGTTCCTCCTCACCGGGGTCGACGAGCATGCATCGAAGGTGGCCCGCGTCGCGGCCGAGCAGGGGCTCGAGCCACGGGAGTACGCGGACCGGATCGTGGAGGCGTGGCGGGCGCTCCCCGCCCGCCTCGACGTCGCGAACGACTTCTTCATCCGGACGACGGACGACGGGCACAAGAAGTTCGTCCAGGAGTTCCTGCAGAAGATCCGCGACAACGGTCGCGACGATATCTACCAGGACGTCTACGCGGGCCTGTACTGCGTGGGGTGCGAGGCCTTCAAGACGGAGGACGAGCTCGTCGACGGGAAGTGCCCCGAGCACGACATCGAGCCCGAGTGGATCGAGGAGAAGAACTGGTTCTTCCGGCTCTCCGCGTACCAGGAACAGCTCCTGGCGCTCTACGACGAGCGACCGGACTTCGTGCTCCCGGGGTTCCGGGCGAACGAGGCGCGCGCGTTCATCGCCGGCGGGCTCCAGGACTTCTCGATCAGCCGGGCCGGGCAGCCCTGGGGCGTCCCGATCCCGTGGGACCCCGACCAGGTCGCGTACGTGTGGGCCGACGCGCTCGTCAACTACCTCAGCGCGCTCTCCTACGCCCGCCCCGGCGAGGACCTCGTGCCGAAGTTCTGGCCGGTCGTCCGTCATCTCCTGGCGAAGGACATCCTGCGCTTTCACTGCGTCTACTGGCCGGCGATGCTGGTCGCCGCCGGGTACGAGGTTCCGCGTCAGCTGTTCGTACACGGCTACCTGCTGACCAACGACCGGAAGATCTCGAAGTCGCTCGGGAACGTGCTCGATCCGCTCGACCTGATCGACGTCTACGGGGCCGACGCGGTCCGGTTCTGGTGCGCGCGCTCCGTCTCGTTCGGTCAGGACGGCACGGCGTCGATCGACAGCCTCCGCGAGCGCTACGAGCGCGAGCTCGGAAACGACCTCGGCAATCTCCTCTCGCGCGTGACCGCGATGATCGCCCGCTACCGAGACGGCGTCCTGCGAGACGCCTCCACAGCCGACTCCGACGTTGCGGCGTTCCTCGAGCCGCTCGGTGACGACGTCGCGGCCCGACTCGACGCCTTCGACCTGACGGGTGCGCTCGAGCGGATCTGGGAGGTCGTCCGGGCGCTCAACCGACATGTCGAGGCAACGGCGCCGTGGCAGCTCGCGAAGGACGAGGCGCGCGCCGTCGAGCTCGACCGGGTCCTCTACGACCTGTGCGACGGGCTCCGAGTGGTCGCCGTCGCGCTCGCGGCCTACCTTCCGCGCACGTCGGAGCGGATACTCGAGGCGCTCGGGCAACCGGTCTCGCTCGACTGGCACGAGGTCGCGTACGGCCGGACGCAGGCGGTCGATGGCATCAAGCCCGCCGAGCCGCTCTTCCCGCGCGTCGACCAGCCGGCGACGGCCGCGTGACGGACACCCACGCGCATCTCGACGCCTGCGACGTTCCGCCCGCCGAGCTTCTCGACCGAGCGCGCGCGGCCGGGGTGACCCGTGTCGTGACGGTCGGCACCGGGATCGAGTCCTGCCGGCGAGTGCTCGAGATCGCGGAGACCGAGCCGGGCGTCGTCGCGGCGCTCGGCGTCGACCCGCATCGCGCCGCGACGCCGGACGCCGGGCGCGTCGACGAGCTGCGCGATCTCCTCGCGCACCCGCGTGCCGTCGCCGTCGGCGAGACCGGTCTCGACGGGTACCACGGCTCCGAGACGTTGAAGGAGCAGCGGGTCCTCCTCGACGCGCAGCTCGCCCTCGCCGACGAGCTCGGGCTGCCGGTCGTGATCCACAGCCGCGCCGCGAGTGCGGAGACGGCATCGGCGCTCGAGCCCTTCACCGGGACGGTGATCCTCCACTGCTTCTCCGAGCCCGCGCTGCTCGAGCCCGCGCTCGAGCGGGGCTACTACGTGTCGTTCGCCGGGAACGTGACGTACCCGAAGGCGGTCGAGCTCCGGGAGGTCGCCGCCGTCGTCCCGTCCGACCGGCTGCTCGCCGAGACCGACAGCCCGTACCTCGCGCCGCAGCCCGTTCGCGGTCGGCCGAACGAGCCGATGCATGTTCGCCACACCGTCGCGGCGATCGCCGAGGCCCGGGGCGTCCACGTCGAGGAGCTCGAGGCACGGCTGGACGAGAATGCCGTGACGGCGTTCGGGCTCGATCCCACGTGAGCCGCGTCACGCCGAAGAAGGCATTCGGCCAGCACTTCCTCGTCGATCGGAACGTGCTCCGCGTCATCGAGCGGCTTGCCGCGCTCGACGCGGACGACGTCGTCCTCGAGGTCGGGCCTGGGCTCGGCGTCCTCACGACGTTCCTCGCCGACCGCGTCCGCTATGTCCATGCAGTCGAGATCGACCGCGCGCTCGAGCATCCGCTCCGTGACGTGCTCGCCGAACGGGAGAACGTCGCGCTGTTGATCGCCGATGCGCTCGCCGTCGACGTCGCCGGGCTCGAGCCCTCGCCGCGAAAGCTCGTCGCGAACCTCCCCTACAACGTCGCGACGCCGCTCGTCGCCGAGACGCTGATCGGCGTCCCATCCCTCACGTCGTGGTGCGTCATGGTGCAGCGCGAGGTCGCCGACCGGTTCTTCGCCGAGCCGGGCACGAAGGCGTACGGTGCGGTGTCCGTTCTCGTGCGACTCCACGCGCGACGCACCGGCTTCCACCCCGTCTCGCGGACGGTGTTCCGGCCCGCGCCGAATGTCGATTCGGCCCTTGTCGCCTTCGAGCGGATCACTTCCACACGAGACGCCGATCGGGTGCTCGCGGTCGTCAGCGCCGCCTTCGCGCACCGGCGCAAGACGCTCGCGAACGCGCTCGCGCTCGCCGGGGTCGCGGGACGCGAACGGGCGGTCGGCGCGCTCGCGGAGATCGGCCGCCCGGCCGACGTGCGCGCGGAGGCGCTCCAGCCGGAGGAGTTCGTCCGGCTCACCGAGGCCCTCGCCGCATGAGCGAGTGGCGGACGGCGGTCGCGCCCGCGAAGCTCAACCTCGCCCTGGTCGTCGGTCCGCTCCGCCAGGACGGCAAGCACGAGGTGGTCACCCTGATGGACCGGCTCGCGCTCGCCGACACGGTAGCCCTGCGGAGCGCCGGGTCGACCCGCGTGTGGGGCTTCGACGACGACACGCTCGTGACCGCCGCGCTGGACGGCCTCTCAGGCCTTGTCGGTGGCGGGCAGCACTTCGAGGCGCGCATCGAAAAGCGGATCCCCGTGGCCGCCGGCCTCGGTGGAGGATCGAGCGACGCAGCGACGGCGCTCCTGCTGGGCAACGCTCTCCTCGACGTCCCGTTCAGCGCCGAGACGCTCCTCGAGCTCGCGGCGAGCCTCGGTGCGGACGTGCCGTTCTTTCTCACCGACGGCCCCCAGCTGGGAACCGGGAACGGCACGACGCTCCGCCCGGTGACGCTTCCGCGCGACTATGCCGTCCTGCTGGCCCTCCCCGAGGGAGTCACGAAGTCCGGGACGAGCGTGGTCTATGGCGCCTTCGACGAACGCCGCGGAGAGGACGGATACAGGCCGCGCCGAGCCGCGCTCCTCTCGGCGCTCGAGGATCTGAACGCGCCCGCGGACTTCGCCCGGCTCCCGCCGAACGACCTCGCGTCCTCGCCGCTCGCGGCCGAGCTCACCGCCGCCGGCGCGCTCCGCGCCGACGTGACCGGGGCCGGCCCGGTCGTCTACGGCATCTTCGCCAGCGAGGCCGACGCTGTGGTCGCCGCGGACGTGGTGGACGCGAAAGCGCGCACCTGGATCACGGCACCCGGCTGATACCGTCCTTCCATGTCGAGCGACCTTCTGATCGAGCACGGCGAGACACGTCTCGCGCGACGCGTTCGCCAGAACCGCGTCAAGGTCGCACTCGCGATCGCCGCGCTCGAGGGCGTCCTCGTCCTCGCCGGAGCGATCCCGTGGTGGTTCGTCGTCCTCCTCGCCCTCGGGGCGCTGGCGATCTACGCGGGGTGGGGGCGTGAGCACGAGAGCGCCGACGTCCGCGTCGTCACCTGGACGGCCGCGGTGTCCCAGCTCGTCGTCGTCCTCGTGCCGCTGCTCGCAGGCGTGCTCGTGGTGCTCGCAGCGGCGGCCGTCGTCGCGTTCGCCGTGCTGGCGCTCGTCGCGCTTCTGCTCGACCGCAGCTAGGGCCGCCACGCCGGGTAGACTGCCCCTCCCTTGCGCTGGGGCGTGGCCAAGTGGTAAGGCAACGGGTTTTGGTCCCGTGATCCCAGGTTCGAATCCTGGCGCCCCAGCCATCGACGATTCGTGATGCCGACGAGACTCGCTGCAGTCGTGATGGCCGGAGGGCTCGGAACGCGCATGCGCTCCTCGGTCCCCAAGCACCTTCATCCGATCCTCGGCCGCCGGATGGTCGACTGGGTCGTCGAGGCGGCGCGGCCGCTCTCACCGGACCCGCTCGTCGTCGTCTCCTCGCCCGACAGCGCCGGAGCCTTCGAGGAGCTCGACGTCGCCGTCCAGGAGCGCCCGCTCGGGACGGGCGACGCAGTCCGATCGGCGAGACAGGCCGTCGGCACGGCGGACGAGGTGCTCGTCCTCTCCGGCGACACGCCGCTCCTGACCTCGGAGTTGCTCAAGGCGCTCGTCGACGCACACCGAGGCTCCGGCGCCGCGGCGACGGTGCTGTCGTTCGTGCCGGACGACATCCGCAGCTACGGACGTGTCGTTCGCGATGCTGCCGGCGACCTCGTCGCGATCGTCGAGGCGGCGGACGCGAGCCCCGAGGAGCTCGAGATCCGCGAGGCGAACTCGTCCATCTACGTCTTCCGCGGCGACGCGCTGTGGCCGGCGCTCGACGGGCTCACGCCGGCGAACGCACAGGGCGAGCTGTACCTCACCGACGCCGTCCGCGACGTGATCGCTGCCGGCGGGCGCGTCGGGGTGTTCGTCGCCCCCGATCCCGACGAGACCGAGGGGGTCAACACGCGGGCGGAGCTCGCGGCGGCAGGCGGCGCGCTCCGCGACCGGATCAACCACGCGCACATGCTCGCCGGCGTGACGATCGTCGACCCCGCGTCGGCGTGGATCGACCCGACCGTGACGTGCGAACCGGACTCGATCATCCACCCGTTCACCGTCCTCCGAGGCTCGACGAGCGTCGCCAACGGAGCCGAGATCGGCCCGCACGTCGTCGCGATCGACGCCACGATTGGGCCGAACGCGCTGGTAGGCCCGTTCTGTTACCTTCGCCCCGGCACCGTGCTCGAGGTCTCGGCGAAGGCAGGCACGTTCGTGGAGCTGAAGAACACCGTGGTCGGCGAGGGCGCCAAGGTGCCACACCTCTCGTACATGGGCGACGCGGACATCGGCGACCGGACGAACATCGGCGCTGGGTCGATCACCGCGAACCTCTCGCACGATCCCAACCGAGGCAAGTCGCGTACCCGGATCGGCCATGACGTCAGGGTCGCCGTGGACACTATGTTCGTTGCGCCGGTCACAGTGGGAGATGACGCGTGGACGGCCGCGGGCACGGTCGTAACCGACGACGTCCCGGAGAACGCCCTCGTGGGGTTTCCCCCTCGGCAGGTCGTCAAGGAAGGACGCGGTGGACGCAGGAACGATTGAGCAGGCACTGCCCGGTCTCGAGAACGCGACCGCGGAGCCGGCGTTGAAGCCCGGCCACGCCATCCCGCTGACGCCGCAGAAGCGGCTGATGGTGTTCTCGGGTCGCTCGCATCCCGTGCTCGCGGAGCGGATAACCGAGCGGCTCAACGTCGACCTCGGCGAGATCGAGCTGAAGACGTTCGCCAACGGCGAGACCTACTGCCGCTACTGCGAGTCGATCCGCGGCGCCGACGTCTTCCTCGTCCAGACCGGGAGCCCACCCGTCGACCAGCACCTGATGGAGCTGCTCCTGATGATCCAGGCGGCGAAGCTCGCCTCGGCGAAGCGGATCACCGCCGTCATCCCCTGGTTCCCGTACTCGCGCCAGGACCGCAAGGCGAAGCCTCGCGAGCCGATCTCGGGGCGCCTCGTCGCCGACATGCTGCAGCTCGCAGGCGTCGACCGGCTCCTGACGATGGACCTGCACGCGGGCCAGATCCAGGGCTTCTTCACGATCCCGGTCGACCACATGACGGCGCAGCAGCTGTTCGCCCGCCACTTCCGGGACCTCGGCTTCAACGGCGAGGACGTCGTCTCGGTCGCTCCGGACGCCGGGCGCGCGAAGGTCGCGGTCCGGTTCGCTGAGATGCTCGACGCGGACTTCGCGGTCATGCACAAGACGCGGCCCGCGCACGAGCAGGCGGCGGTGACGGAGGTGACCGGCCGCGTGCGGGACAAGATCTGCATCGTCGGCGACGACGTCACGACGACGGGCGGCACGCTCATCGCCGGCGCGCGGGCGCTCCGCGAGCACGGCGCGCGCGAGGTGTGGGTCTACGTCACCCACGCGCTGCTGAACGGGGAGGGGCTCGAGCGGCTCGCCGCCGCCGAGGACATCACAGGCATGGTCGTGACGGACACCGTCCCGATCGATCCCCGCGAGAAGCCCGACAATCTCACGGTGCTGACGGTCTCGTCGCTTCTTGCCGAGACGATCATGAACGTGTTCGCCGACGAGTCGGTCTCGGCGATCTTCGGCGGCGAGAACCAGCTCTTCTAGAGACGTCGCTCAACCATGCGGGTTTTGCGGCGTTTCTGCAAACCGATTGCTAACGCGCGAGCAGGGCACCCACCAGTTCGGCCGCCTGCACGTCGCTCGTCGGCAGGAGATGCGCGTACAACGCGCATCGTCGTCACCGGCGAGGCGTGGCCGAGCCGCGCGGCGACGACGTGAACGGGATCCCACGTGAGAGCAGGTGCGTGGCATGCGTGTGGCGGACGTCGTGCAGCCGACCTGGGCGGATGCCTGCGGCCTTGCGATGCGCTGCGAACGCCTCCGTAACTCTCTGCGGGTGGATCGGACGGCCGAGCTCGTCGGCGAAGACCAGATCCCGGTCTTCGTAGGCCTCGCTTGCGGCGCCTCGCGGGCGCCGCGGTCGTGGTCAGCCGATGTCTTCGATGATCTCGACGAGCTCGTCGAGGCGGTAGCCGTGGTGGCGGGCGAACTCGACGAGCTTTCTCGCGCGCTGGACGACGGCGCCGCGTTCGGGCGTTCCCGCGACCAGGATGCCGCGCCCGGGGCGAAACTCGAGCAGTCCCTCCCCGCGCAGTAGCCGTAGCGATCGCAGCACGGTGTTGGTGTTGACCCCGAGCACGGCGGCGAGGTCCTTTGCGGGTGGTAGGCGCTCTCCCGGCTTTGCCTCTCCGTCGGCGATCGCGCGTCGGATCTCACCGGCGACCTGTTCGTAGAGATCCGTGGGGTCTTGCCTGTCTACCTTGACATTCAGCATGATGCTAGTAACACTAGCGCAACAGAGTCAGGGAGGCAGACGTGACCGTTACCGCTCCGCCTCGCCCGCCTCGCCCCAGCGATCCCATGGATCGCGAGGAGATGGAGGCGCTGATCGAGGAGGCAAGACAGCGCGCGCGTCGGCGGCGGCGCATCTACCTGGCCGTCGCGGCCGCAAGCGCTTTCGTCGCGGTCGTCGTCGTCATGGTCTTCGACTTCCCGCTCAGTCGGGGACCGCTTCGCCCGCCTCCGCTGCGCCGTCCAGCGCCGCCGCCGCGCCGACGTCGCCGAGGATCGCCTTTGTGGCCGGTGTTCTCAGGCCCTCTCGGAACGGCGGTTTCTTGCAGACCGAGCTATACGTCATGAACGCCGACGGCAGCGGCATGCGGCGGCTTGTGCGCCACGCATCGGGTCTGGGTCCTGAGCCGTATTTGGGGGCCCTGTGTGGTCGCCTGACGGGCGCAAGCTCGCCTTCGGGAAGCGGTACGGGACAGCGACCCCGTCTGGTCGCCCGACGGACGGAGGGTCGCCTTCGTGAGCAACTGGCAAGTCTGGGTCACGAACGCCGACGGCAGCGGGGAGCGCAGGCTTACGCGCACCGGGGCGCGCAACTTCGCTCCTGCCTGGTCGCCCGACGGGCAGAGGATCGCGTTCGAGCGCCGAGTCGGACGACAGAAAATCAGAAATACGGCTCTTGAATACGGTCAGGCGCCCGAAGGTGTTGACGGGAGGGTGAGCTTCCAGGTCTACGTCATGAATGCGGACGGCAGCGAGGCGCGGAAGCTGGCGGACGGCACCAAGGCGCGGAGGCTGGCGAATAACAGTGCGCACCCTGTCTGGTCGCCCGATGGCCGGAAGGCTTTGAGAAGAGGACCCTCGCCGGGGCGAGTGTTCAGGAATGACGCCTGAGCCGACCGTCCAAGATGAGACGACGAACAAGAACGACGACTCCGCGGCCGACGGCGTCCAGGGTGATCACGCCGACCAACAAGAGTGTGAGCACCACCAGGGGTGCGCCGCCCTCCCGGTCGCCATGAGCGCGTGCGACCACGATCTCGGCAACGCCGACTAGAAGCGCAACGGTGAAAAACACTCGGCCGGGCTGGGAGAGCCGAAGCCGGTGACCGAGCCACCTCCAATAGCTTCCGACTCTCGCCACGCGTGAAGTCTAGGTCAGAGGAACGAGCGGCACCGGGGCCAGCGTTCCGGAATGACGCCAGAGCCCCGGCGTTCCGGAATGCCTTTCGAAAACGTGAGGCTGGATCCGGCCGCGACCGATGAGCGTTCGGTGGTCTGCCAGTCTCTACGACGTACGGATCCGTAACCGACTCGGGAGCAGCATGAAAATCCTTCTCACGTCCAGCGGCATCACCAACACGACCATCCACGACGCGCTGGTCGACCTGCTGGGCAAACCGATCGCCGAGTCCAGCGCGCTCTGCATTCCCACCGGAGTACAGCCTTTCCCCGGCGGACCCTCACACGTCTATGAGTTCTTGACCGGGACAGTGGGAGGCCCCATGTGCGCTTTGGGCTGGAAGTCGTTGGGAGTGCTGGAGCTCACCGCGCTCCCCAGCATCAAGAAGGAGCATTGGGTCGCGGCTGTCGAGGAAGTCGATGCGCTGCTGGTCTGGGGCGGGAGCCCGTTGTATCTGTGCTACTGGATGCGGCAATCCGGGCTCGCCGACCTCTTGCCGTCGCTGCGGCCCGAGGTCGTGTATGTGGGTACGAGCGGCGGAGCGATGGTGGCGACTCCCGACTTCGGAGGCGAGACCTACGACGACAGCGAGCCGCTCACCGGCAGCGGCGAAGCGCTGGGGCTGGTCGACTTCTCGGTGTTTCCGCACCTGGAGCGCGAGGACATGCCGGACACGTCCCTCGCCAACATCGAGAGATGGGCCGCCGGGCTATCGGTGCCGGCGTACGCGATCGACGACCAGACCGCGATACGAGTGGCCGGCGGCAACGTCGAAGTCGTCTCCGAGGGACACTGGAAGCTGTTCACCCCCAGCCCAGAAGCGAGTTGATCGGCCAGGAGAGACGCGCGCTCGCTTGGGCCAGCGTTCGGGAATGTCACCTGAGGTTGCGGCAGTTAGCGTTAACGGCGTGCCGGAGGGCCTGGGACAGCTTGTCCTTCGCGAGATCGAAGATCGCGATCTCGACGTGCTGTTCGAGCACTGGACGGATCGCGACGCGATACGGATGGCCGCGTTCACTTCGCCGGATCAGGATGATCGAACCGCCTTCGAGCGACGGTGGGCGCGGCTGAGGAGCGACGTGTCTACGACGAACAGGGTCGTCGAGATCGACGGTCGAGTCGTGGGTCAGATTGCGAGCTTCGACTTGGAGGGTCGCCGCGAGGTCACGTATTGGATCGGCCGTGAAGATTGGGGTCGCGGCATTGCCACGCGTGCCCTGCAAGAGTTCTTGCAGCTGGAGGCAACCCGTCCGCTTTACGGTCGCGCTGCGAGCGACAACGCCGCGTCGATTCGTGTGTTGATGAAGTGCGGTTTTCTTATCGTGGGCGAGGGGCGCGGGTTCGCTCATGGGCGCAACGAGGAAACGGACGAGGTCGTCCTCCGACTCGATACATGACCCCAACTGCCCTCGGCTGCGCCAGTGTTCGGGAATGTCATCCGAGCTATCTCCGTCTTACGGCTATCCCCCGAACACCCCCGAGGCCGCCGCAGCGGCGATTAATCCGATCAACAGATCAGCTCCCCCGCTCAGATCATCAACGGCGCACCCGATAGCGCAGGTGAAGCACCCGGTTGCCCTGAATCACCACGTCAGGATCCTCCAACAGGTGCTGCGTGTGGACCGACCCGAAGTAGCGCTTGCCGGACCCGAACACGACGGGTACGACGTCCATTCGCACCTCGTCGATCAGGCCCGCGGCAAGCACCTGGCCACCGACGTCGCCAGCGGCGACCTCGACCATGCGGTCACCCGCAAGCTCCTGCGCCTTGGCCACGGCTGCCTCGACGCCGTCGACGAAGTGAAACGGCGCCTCGGGGTCCCAGCCCTCGGGCTCCGGCCGGTGCGTCACGATGACCACGTGGTCGATCCCGCCCGGAGGCTTCCCGTCCCAGCCGTCCGTCATGTCGAAGACGTGGCGGCCGACGATTGTCGCCCCGATCTGGTCCCAGTAGGGCCGGGTGTAGTCGTAGGACGTCTGCGACACCTTCACCTCGCCGCTCTCGTCCAACGGGACGTCACCGCTGGACAACCAGTCGAACAGCGGTCCGGGCTGGTCATTCTCGTCCGCGACGAAGCCGTCCACCGACACCGAGCTGTACATGACCACCTTGCCCACGGGGCTCTCCTCTGCTTTGGGGTGCCCCCGAAATTAGCGTGTCGTGAGCTGTCGCTCTTGTCACGTTCGAGGCGCTTGCAGATCGGTTCGACGTGCGCGTGATGGTCGGATCCATCGCCACGGCATTGCATGAGATGGCAACACGCCTCGCGAACTGATGTCTCCGGCACGACTAGCCCTGCCCCAATAAGTGCCGTCTGCCCGGCGAGCGGAGGCTCGTCAAGGCCCGTAGCGCCGACCCCGCTTGCGGGGTTGACGGGCCGAGCACGGCGGGCAAGGTTCGGCGCGTTCGGGGCAGGGCGGGCGTTCGCCTGCTCGCCCGTGGCGGGCGCGAAGCGCCCGGCTTCTTCTCTTGTATTAGCAACGTAACTCGGTCTCCCGCTGCCCGCTTTGTCCGAAGCACGCGCTAGCTTCTTGGCACGCCGCCAATACGAGTGCCCGGGCAAGCACGCAAGCGACCAAGAACCAAGGGCGGCTAGTCCCTCGATAGAGGGCGCGAAGGAGGAGCTGCTACCCGCCCGGGGGCCTTCGAGTCAAGCGTGATGGACTCGGAGGTGGTGCTCGTTGCAGGCTCGTTGGACGTTCTCGCTGTATCCGCAGGCGGCGGAGGGCGGCGGCTACTGCCGCCCGCGGCGCCGTTCGATAGATGGAGCTGCGCCCCTTGCGGCGTCACGGTCGACGCTCGGAGTTCGATGCATCCACGGCAGAGGTCACGGCCGCACCCGCCGACTAGTCAGTGCCAACCTCGAGCACGACCTTGCCACGCTTCCCGCGGCCCGCGACTCGCTCGAACGCCGCCCGGGCCTCCGTGAGCGGAAAAGCCGAGTCGACCTCCGCGCGAAGCTCGCCTGCGTCCACGAGCGTTCTCAACTCCAGCAGTTGCTCGTGGTCGGGTTCGACGATGAAGTAGATCGCGCCCGGCATCTCCTCTGCGATCGTGACCACGCGCTCGCCAGCGGGGACCTCGCCGCCACGAGTGTCGAAGACCAGATCGACCGGACCGCTCTCCACGACCGCTGCGCCGGCGTGTCGCGCAAGCTGGACGGCGATATGCCCAACCCCGCCCGAGGCGCCCGTGACCAGCACGCGCTCGCCTCGGGCGAGGCGCCCGTGCACAAACAGTGCTTGCCAGGCGGTCAGCCCGCCCATCGGCAGAGCTGCCGCCTCGACGTGGCTCAGCCGCAAGGGCTTCGGTGCAAGCACATGGGCTGGGACGACGGCGTACTCGGCAGCCACGCCGTCGCGATCGAAAGGCGTGAGCGCATATACCTCGTCACCGCTGCCGACGACAACGCCCGAAAGCTCGTAAGACGGAATCGCCGGCAGTCGATCGACCGGCCACTCCAACTCGTTACGTGTAATCGCTGCCGCATGCACGCGCACCAGCACCTCGCCCGGATCCGGCGACGGCGTCTCGATCTCCTCAACCTTCAAGCCGTCATCGTGCAGGCGTACCGCTAGCACACCGCTCCCCTGCTGCCCCTGTTGGACTTCGTTCCTCAGGAGATCTTGCCATCTACCACCCTCCTGCTCGGAGGCGTCGCCTGGGCGAGTGTGCGGGAATGTCCCTCGAGCTTCAGGGGCGCACTCAAGTGCGCACGATCAGACCTTGTGAACCTTCGAACCGCGTGCGGGAAAGTACAAGGTGATGTTCCGGCGCTCTCGGAATGCAGCTGCGATCGCGACGCTATTCGCAGATCACTTCGATCCGATCTACCGGTTCGCTTCAAGCCGAGTCGGGCGCGACGCCGCGACCGACATCGCGGCCGAGACGTTCGCGCAAGCCTTGCGAAGCATCGACCGCATGGATCCCGCACGAGACGCTCGACCATGGCTGTTCGGTATCGCGAACAACGTGATCCGCCACCATCACCGTGCCGAGAAACGCCGGCTCCGTGCGTACGCGGCCCTCGAGCGTCAGTCCGACGTGGCTGGGCCGAACGGCCACCCTGAATCCGAAACGCTCATGAGAGCAGGCCTCGTCGATGCTCTCGTTCGACTCGATGCTCGCGACCGGGAGGCACTGCTGCTTTTCGCATGGGCGGAGCTGACGTACGAGGAAGTGGCAACGGCTCTGGACATCCCGATCGGGACGGTCCGTTCGCGGATTCATCGTGCGCGTCGCGCGCTGCGCGAGAGCCTCGGGGATAGCAGCGTGAGCAGCGGTCAGCTCGCGATCGTCACCAGGAAGGAGTCATGAACGTGGATGAGCTGACGCTACTTCGGAGACTCGCCGCCGACGAGCCGGCCGACGCGGACGCAGCGCGGGCCGAGGTCTGGCGACGACTGAACGGAGGCGAGCTGCAGGCGAGCGATCGCCGTCCAGATGGCCGCACGCGGTTGCCGTCCCGGCGTGTTGTCGCGATCGCCGCGATGATCGTTGTCGCCGGGCTTCTCGTTGCACCCGCCGTCGCGATCGGGGATCACCTCCTCGAGTTGCTCTCCGGCAAGTCCGCGCCGGGCGACGTGCAGACACCTGCGTGGTCGCCCGACGGACGGAAGCTCGCGTTCGTGAGCGAACGCGATGGCAACGCCGAGATCTACGTGATGAACGCCGACGGCAGCGCAGCAGGAGAACCTGACCCGGCAGCCGGCGAGCGACAGCCATCCCAGCTGGTCGCCCAACGGACGGAAGCTCGCGTTCGTCAGCCGCCGCGACGGCAACTCCGAGATCTACGTGATGAACGCCGACGGGAGCGGGCTGCGCAACCTGACGCGGACTCCGTCGGACGATCTCGATCCGGCCTGGTCGCCTGACGGCCGGGCGATTGCGTTTGTCCAGAAGAAGTGCATGCCGAGGCCAGGCGACCCGCGGTGGCGGTGCTGTGAGACGTACCTCTACGTCGTGAATGCCGACGGGAGCGGGCTGCGGCGACTGACGACACTCCGGGGGCATGCGTTCAATCCAAGCTGGTCGGCGGACGGGAAGACCATCCGGTACGGGCGGTATCTCGTGTACGCCGACGGCAGCGGCGCAGCTGCAGAGCTGCAAATAGGAACATCCCGCTCGACGGAGCGTGGTCGCCCGACGGGCAGCGGATCGCCGCCGTGTCGGTGGCCCATAGCCCGGCTGAGGCCCGGAACCCAACCAAACTCGGACTTTGGGTCACGAACGCCGACGGAAGCAACGCTCGGCGGGTGGCAGCCAAAGCCACCGAGGGCGATCCCGCATGGTCGCCGGACGGCCGCCGGATCGCCTTCAGGAGGTACGACGCAAGCTCGGCATCGGCCGGGAACTCAGACCTCTTCGTCGTGAACGCCGACGGGAGCGGGCTGCGACGGCTGACACGCAATGCGGCGAAACTGCGTTGGTTCGCGTGGTCACCCGACGGGCGGACGATCGCCTTCCTGCGCAACAGAGAGGTGTACATCGTGAAAGCCGACGGAAGTGGGGAACGGAGGCTCACGCAGCTCGACAAATAGTCGAGGGCCAAGCAACGTAACCCCACTGGCCGCAAGACGGGCGACCGCTTGACGGAGTCGTCGATCCGGTCGGCGGACAGACCGCTCACATGGGCCAGCGTTCGGGAATGTCCCCCGAGCGAGAATCCACCTGGGTTCGCGGAAGGCGTCTTCGGGAAGATCAGTATGCGACGGATGAAGGCGTTGCGAAGCCGTTGGGTCGAGCGAATGGCTGCAGCCTGCGCGAGTGCGTTCGGCAGCACAGGGCAAGGCCGCTAAGACCCGAGGTGTCGCTCGGTCATGATGATTTCGACATGCAGGCGGTGGATCCGGTAAAGGATTCGCGGGCGATCTAGCTCTTATGAGCATGGGGCGTCTCGACTCCGACCTGGAAGACCTCTACCGGCGACGGCAGGGCGCCTTCCAGGTGATGCTTGCTTCGGTAACGGGAAACGTCGAGAGCGCACGAGACGTCGTACAAGAGGCGTTCGTACGAGCTCTGCAGAAACAGGACGGATTCCGCGGCGAGGGGTCACTCGAAGCGTGGGTGTGGCGAATCGCGTTTCGGGTGCGGTCGGATCGAGGGGTCGCGCGAGCTCGCGGTGGACGAGGTGCCGGATGTTGCGTTCGTCGATGAGAGCCGCGATCCAAGCTTGCAGCCGCGTTCCGGAAACTGCCTCCGCAGCGACGGCTGGTGATCTTTCTGCGCTACTTCGCGGATCTGTCCTACGCCGAGATCGGCGAGGTACTCGGAATCGCCGAAGGAACCGTCGCGGCAACTCTGTCCAAGGCGCATCAGCAGCTCCGCGCCGAGCTTTCGACTGGCGAGGTGATGGCATGAGCGCATACGAAGACACTCTTCTGGCCGCTCGGTTCGCCGCGCTGGCGCCCGAGCCGCTCGCTGGGGACTGGGATGACGTTCTCGACCGATTAGGCGCGGCTCGGAAGGGCCGCCGGTGGCCTGAGCGCCTCCGCGTGCTCCAGGGTCGTCGTCGCCGACTCTTCGTCTTGCTCGCTGTCGTCGCCCTCGTCGCCGTGGTAACCGCTTCTGCGTTCGCGGTGCGCGTCTTCGTCCTCGACAAGGGGCTCGTCGGGTTGCCGCCCGTAGGCACGACGCCGAGTACTCCCGAGAGCGGTGTGCGCGAGATGTACTACTGGCTCCACCAAGGAAGAGAGCGCAGCGCGAACTGGGTGTACGCCGACGGGCGGCTGATCCGGCGTGGTGCTAAGCGGGCCAACGGAACGCCGCTCCGGGCGAACCGATGGTCCAACGGCTTTGTCGAGCAACGCCTCACGCGCGAGGGAGTCAAGCTCCTGCGATCCGAGATCGTCTCGGCAGGAGGGTTCGGAGACGTGCAGCCGCCACCCGGCAGCGATCCCCTCGTCCAGGGGTCGAGGATCGAGGTACGCCAGGGTGACCAGCTCGTCCGCCTCAGGTGGGCGAAGGATCTTGAGCGTCTCGAGGCTCGGCTAGCACATCCAGAGTCGTGGCTGCCGGCGAGCGCGTGAAGAGCGAAAGATCAGGCGTACGTGCCTCAGATTCGGTCTGCACCGGGGTGCTTGTGAACGACAACCCGCCGGGCTTCAAGTTCCCACAGATGCGTCCGGCTCGCATCGTGGCTCTGCTACCGCAGGCAGCCCAGAACGTGATCCGCGGCAGGGACTGGACGGCCTATCCATCGGGGCCGACGTCGACCGGCTACTACCCACACTGTTTCGACAGTGACGACCAAGGGAGCCCGCTCGCTGGCCAAGGCTCTCGACGGCGCGAGGCCTGCAAAGAAGGGCCGTCTGGGCTACACATTCAATGCCCCAGACCCGAGCGCAGGTCTTGATCACCTTCAACCCGTACCTCCCGCACGGCAAGACCCACTGCTTGCAGATGCGGATGAGCAGTCGAGTTGTTCTGAGAGAAAGAAGCGGGTTTGCCTGCTCGCCTGGGGACCAGCCAATACTTGGCCGACGATTTCCCGTTCGAGGGCGACGTTGGTGCAGTTGGGGTGTTCCTCCGCGCCACCGCCACCCACGGAGAGCAACGGCCGTTCGGCTACTACCGGATCACCCGCTCGGCCGACGGGCCGGCGATCGGGGGGCTCGGCTTCAAGAGCCAGCCAGATGGCGGCTGCGTCGAGATCGGCTACGGCCTGGCTCCCTCGGCCCGCGGCGATGGCTACGCGCGGAGGCGGTCATCGCCCTCCTGACCGTGGCGGCCGACCAAGGATGCACTCGACGAGCTCGCAAACGTCGGAGGGAATCGCACATGGCCGACGTAGTTGCCATCGCGGGCTGGTCCCTCGCCTTTGGGGACGATGCGACACCGCAAGGAGCGGGAGATGTACGCCGAGCAGCATCGGCCGAGGTCGCGGGAATGGTGATCTAGGCGACCACGGTGGTGCTATCCATCGACCGCGACTGGACCTGACCGGGATTGGAAGACAGCCCCGACCGGAGGTCAGGGATAGCCCCCTGAGGATGTCGCGCAGACCGCATTACCGTGCGACTCATGACACGCGGATGGCTTATTGGTTGGTCGATGTTCGTCGGGATCTCGTGGGTCGTACTGGCTGCCGCCTTCGTCTCCGACGAAGCCTGCTCCTTTATCTGCTTCACGTTCGGCGACACGCTGACCCTCTTGTTCCTCCCGGCCGCGTTCGTGTGGGCGCTCGGGCTGATCGTGCTGTTCATTGTGGGGCGCTTGCGCGGGCGCAGATCGTCGAGTGACGCGGGGGCCACTACCGGCGGGGAGTCGGGCGGGACGCACTAAGGCTCTGCCGCGCGGCGTCTCCCGTCGGGGCCAAACGAGGCCATCCTGCACTCGGCCGACGTGCTCGCGGAGCATCGCGGCGCGGAGCGCCTCAATGCCCGGGTGGACAAGTCGATGCGTCGGCGGGGGACGCGCCGCAGCATGTCCCCCGCCATTTCCCGCCGCAGGGACGCGCCGCCGCGCGCTACCCACCCCCACCGCAGGTGAAGCGGATCCTGACGTTCGCCGCTCGCTGCTTTGCTACACGCATAGCCAAGGATTCGGGTCGGTAGGGCTAGTCCCGATCGCGCGAACCGCCCATAGACTCGCCCGTCCAGACACGATGAACCGGGGGTCTATCGATGCAATTTCACGTTGCGCGATCACGCGCGTCGGCCGTCAAACTCGCGGTTCTTCTCGTCGTCGTGTTACCGGACTGCTGGCTGGGACCGCCAGGCAGCCACGCCCGCGACCCTCAACCAGTATCGACTGGCCAGCTCGAAGGTCACGAAGCCGTTCAATGCGTGACCGAAGGCTGTTCCGCTAGCTGGATGCGCTTTCGCGAGATCGATGACCGTACGTCGATCCTCACGCTCCGTACCGCCGCGTGGTTCCGTACTCGGCCGACGCGCAGCCAGCGCGCCCAGATCGTCAGTGCGATCCACCAGGATCTACTGCGGCGCGGTGGAAACGGCGCACTGATCCTTGGGCCACGAACGACGTGGCGCGAGAACAATCGCGTCCTGGTGTCGGAAGTCGCCTGGCGCATCCGGCGAACATGACGCCGTGAGCGCTGACCCCCGCAGCTAGTGCAGTACCGGTTCGGGTTCGGTCAGACGAGCCCGTCCCGCACTCGACCCACGTGCTCCCGCAGCAGCACGGCGCGGAGCTCCTCGAGTCCCGGCGGCGGATCGTCGAGCGCACGGGATGATCGTTTCGCGCTCGGGGAGCGTGAGCGCCGGCACCTTCGTCATCCGGCCGTGGCGGTGTTGAGCCCGGAGCTGAGGTCGTCGTCGTCGACAGGCTAAACCGTTGCGTTTGGCCGAGAGGGATTCCGCTTAGCCAGGCCGATTGCGAAACGAACGCACGAATGCCCGGACTGTTGCATTAGCGCGGACTCACCCGCACGAGTACGCAGGTGGCACAGGACGGCGACACTGGTTTCCCTGTTAGCGCGCCCAGTCCAAGGCGGCACGGATACGTGTCCGACTTCTTGGAAAGCGGGAGAGGTGGCTCCGGCTCGCGGCCACCCCCACGAGGCGCTTGGAAAAGCAGCAGAAGGCGTTCGGGCTCGCGATGGCCGACATGCTCCAGGTGATCGCCGCGACCGAGATGCTCGAGCAGGCGGATGGCGACGAGCCGCGGATGCTCGCGGCCGAGACGGCCATCGCGGTGTGTTATGCGCGAGCGTCACTTCCAGCAACCTCTACCGCCTTTCGCGAGACGAGTATCGGCCGAAGGATCCGGAGTTCGCTGCGCTGCACGACGCGCTGTACGAGCTTCGAGACATCAAGTACGCGCACACTGACCCGCCAGCGGACGCGACGCGCGACTTGTTGGGGAGGTTGTGTCGACGCCGCGGCAGAAGATCCTCATGTTGAGTTGGCATCTCGTCTCGGAGCCCCTTCCCCGAGAATGGCTCCCGAAGGTTCGCGACCTATGCCAGCTACAGAGCTCCCGCTTTTGACTATGAGAGCATCGCGATAATGATGGAGCTGGGGAGGCGCTCCCGTGAGCGCGGCGGCGGATAGGCCGACCTGAACTGCTCGGACATCATGTCGAGCTACTCGTTCACGGACGGAGCGGCCGCATTCGGGACGCAACAGTGTGGGGCCTAGACAAGGCCGTCCCGCGCTCGGCCGACGTGCTCCCGGAGCAGCACGGCACGAAGTTCCTCCATGCCCGGTGGAGGGCGTCGAGCGCCTGGATGATCGTCTCGCGCTCGGGGATCGTCAGCGCCAGCACCTTCGTCCACCGACCACATAGGCGGACTCCTTTGCTCGAGGGAGCCGGATGGGCGCCGAGCCCTGCCGCCGCCGAAGCGGGAGCCGGCAGCCCATCCGATGCTCTACCTGGATAGATGCTTGAGCGCGGCGAAACTTGCGCGTTACCGCGAAGTTCCCCCGAAGAGGGGACACCTCCAAAGAGGGGCCGGGGTGGCTAGCTGAACGCCGTCAGTAACGAGCTCTCACCAAATGGCACCCGGCCCCGCCTGAACCCTGCCGCGCAGACTGCTGGCCGCCCAGGTGGCCGATCGGGACGTGTCCTCATCGGTCGGCCCGCTCCGCGAACTGCAAACCGAATGCAAACCAACGGGGCGAATCTAGTGGGACGAGGCGGACTGGATTTGGCTCAACTAAGGCGTACACGGACGCTCCGGTACGTCCCGAATTCCTTTCACAGAACCAGCTCTTTAGCCGGAACCGCGTCGCAGAGCCGTTTACGGCTTCTCGGTGCCAGAACTCGGTACCACCTCCGCCATGGCGGCACCGTCTAGAAGCCTTCGCTCTAGCGCCTCGGGCTCTGCTGCGAACACGACGCCGGCGAGGCGCAGGTATCGGCGGGTGTTCGCCATGCTCGCGTGCCCTGCTTCGTCACAGGCGCCACCGGGTTCGCTCCTGCGATGGGTCGTTGGTGATGCTCGTCACCCCGAGGTCGTGGAACGGGCGCATCCCCTCCGGGTAATCGAGGTCCGCCGCCGCGTACGCGTCCCTCAGGGCGGCGGAGAACGTCTCATAGGAGTGGAGAACGTCTCATAGGAGTATGGAGAACGTCTCATAGGAGTACGGGATGCCGCGCTCGGGGTGGACACCCGGTCACTGTCCGCCCTGTACCAGGTCGTGCGCCGGTGCTGCCACAGCCGCTCCGCCAGTTTCGGGGGAATTGCGATCAACCGCGAACCGAGGTCCGTCTTCGAGTTAACCACCCGAACGCGGTTCTCGACCAGGGTCAACTTCCTGCCACCGGAGCGCCTGCAGCTCGGCACGACGGACTCCAGTCAGCACCAGCGTGAGGAACACCATCCGTAAGATCCCTCGCCCGAGGGGTGACGCTTCGCCGCGGCCGGCCGAAGTTATTCATTGCGCCATCCGCGATCTGGCCGCAGGTTCGCGGATGCGTTTGGTGGGCATGGTTCGACGCCAGGAAAAGCCCGCCGGCGAACTCCAGCGCCGCTCCTCACCAGGGCGGCGCTTTCGCTTTCACTCCTCATCGTGGCGCTCGCAGGGTGACCGCTCGCCCGGGCTGCTTGCACGACTCAAGCCACCCCAGCACGTCCTCGCGGTCGTAGCGCCAGTACCGACAGAGCGGTATCGCTGGCATCGCGGCCGACCGCGTTGACTCCCCGCACCCACGACACGGGCACCGCCAACAGGTGGGCGGCTTCGTCGGCGGTGAGCAGCCGCGCGGTCACGCCGCCCCGTCGTCCGTGAGGTCGCTGGCTGCGGCCCATCCTCCGAACATCGCCCGCCCGGACGGCGTCAGCCGCCACCGACCATCGCCTTACTCAGCGATCGGGGAGCCTGAGTCCTCGCCGCAGGTCATCGGGAGTCCGCCATTCGTCGTCGAGCCAGTAGCGGGCTTCCTGGCGTAGCTGGTCGAGGCTCACTCGGATGGTCATGCGACCTCGCTGCCGGTGCCACGGACGAACGGAACATCGCACCGACGGCACGCTTGGATGTGCTTTTCCGCGAGCCTGTCGGCTTCGGCCTGGAGGTCGTCGGCGTGGGTGTCGCCTTTGCCCGAATCAATCCGCCGTCCGCCGCCGCCTTGTAGGCGGTCGGCGGCTCGGCTCGCGGGGTGTCCAGGTCGCCACCCGGCCCCGGTTTCACCCCGTGGCGTCCATCCGCGGTAGTTTCGCGCTATGCGGGACGACGTCTGGGGCCAGCTCCACGAGAGCGAAGCCTTCCTCTACGCGCAGCGAGTCGTCGCGGCGGGCTTCGCCTCCGAAACCAGCCCGCAAGGGCTGCTTGACGAACTCGAGACGTTGTCCGAATGGATCAACGAGGACACCGACGATCGCGGCAAGGCCGACCGACGAATCGCTGAGTCCGCAGCCGCACTCTCGCTGCTCGCAGCGAGCGTCTTTGAGGCATTCGCCTATGAGATTGAAAAGGCGAAACTGACCGTCGCCGCCGGGTCCGACGATGCTGAGCCGGAACGGGAAGCCGTGCGCGACACGATGCTGTGGCTGCTGGATCAGCACGCGTCGAGACTTCGGGCGGAACTCGACTGAGGCCGGGGACAGCGTCCAAAGCGTGCCCAAAACGGCGACGCGGTACCAGACGTGTTACCCGACTGACAGAACCTCACATGACCCAGGAAGACCCGAGGCCGCTTGTAATGCGGCCCCGGATCTGTCCCGCTTTTGCGTTGCCGAATCAGCTCTGCCAGACAGCCCAGGACCACCCGGTCCGGCCACTGGACGATGTCGCCGGATGGCCTGGACCTCCGGCCAGTGACGACGCCGGGACCCCGATCTACCGTCGGTCCATGAACGACGACAGATATGGCGTCCTGCTCGTTCGGAAGGTCGGGCACATGCTCGACAGCACGTTCCGCTACCGCGGCGTTCGACTCCCCGAGGTGAACGACGTGATCGACGTGACGGACACGGGCGGCAACTCCGTCCGCGCGCAGGTCAACGGCATCGAGAAGACGAAGTCGCTTCCGATTCGCGCGGCCGAGCTGTAGCGGCGCGGCCGGAAGCAGCTTGGTAGCGTCGAAGCGTGCCATGCGGCGCGCCGTCGATCACCTTCCAGGCCCGTGAGTGACGTCGACGGCGCGTCGTGGGTTTCGCCGCCGTATCGGATCCGCACCGAGCGGCTCACGATTCGCTGCTGGGAGCCGCGTGACGCATCGCTGCTCAAAGAAGCTCTCGACTCGAGCCTCGACCACCTGCGGCCGTGGATGCCGTGGGCGCTCGAGGAGCCGAGGCCGCTCGACGAGAAGGTGGAGCTTCTCCGCGCGTTCCGCGGGAGGTTCGACCTCGGCCAGGACTTCGTGTACGCGCTCTTCGACCGGGACGAGACCGAAGTCGTCGGCGGGTCGGGGCTTCACACGAGACTCGGCGACGGGGCGTTCGAGATCGGCTACTGGCTGCGCGCGTCGCGCGTGGGAAGCGGCCTCGCGCGGGAAGCGGCCGCGGCGCTGACCTACGTCGCGTTCCGTGTCTGTAAGGTCGACCGCGTCGAGATCCGCATCGATCCGGCCAACGAGGCGAGCCTGCGGATCCCGCGTGCGCTCGGCTTCGTCGAGGAAGGGACGCTTCGACGCAGGCTTCCGGCCGGCGGCGACGGCGTGCCGCGCGACATGGTGCTCTTCGCGTCGTTCCGCCACTCGTTCGAGCAGTCGCCGTTGGCAGGGACACCGCTCGAGGCGTTCGACGCGGCCGGTCGCCGCATGCTCGTCTAACACGGCAGGGAGCGTCGCGACAGCAGCTACAATCCGCCGCCGATGTCCAGCGATCGGGTCACTCTCGAGGTCACCGAGCGCGATGCCGAGCAGCTCGGCTCCCGCCGTGTTCGCCGTCTCCGGAAGGACGGTCTGGTGCCGGGCGTGCTCTATGGGAAGGGTCACGCGCGGGCGATCGTCGTCGGCGAGCGCGACCTCCGCGCAGCGCTGACCGGCCGTTCGGGCCTCCACGCGATCATCGACGTGGTCATCGAGGGGCAGACGACCCCGCACCACGCCGTCCTCAAGGACTTCCAGCGGCACCCGATCCGGGGCACGCTCACCCACGTCGACTTCCACGAGGTGCGCCTCGACCGCCCGATCCAGGCGACAGTGAACGTGCAGTTCGTCGGAGAGTCGCCCGGTGCGAAGCAGGGTGGCGTCGTCCAGCAGGTCACGCGCGAGCTGCGCGTCGAGGCGCTGCCGACCGGGATTCCGGAGCACATCGAGGCAGACATCTCGGCCCTCGAGGTTGGTGACACGGTCCGCGTCGCCGATCTCGAGGCGATCGAGGGCGTCGCCTTCCTCGACGATCCCGAGACGGTGCTCGCGAACTGCTCGATCCCGCGCGGCATCACCGAGCTCGAGGAGGCAGAGGCCGCCGAGGGCGAGGAAGGCGAAGAGGGCGAGGCCGCTGCCGAGGGCGAGGGCGGCGAGACGTCCGCCGAGGCTCCGGCAGAGGGCTCCGACTCCGACGCCGAGTGAGTCGGTGCGCCTCTTCCGCAGGGGAGAGGGCGGGACGTCGGTGGATCTTCTCGTCGCAGGTCTCGGCAACCCCGGGCCTGAGCACGCGAACGACCGACACAACGTCGGCTGGATGGTCGTCGACGAGCTCGCGCGCCGCCACGAAGGATCGTTCAAGGGGAAGTTCCGCGGCAGGCTCGCCGATGTCCGCCTGGGGGAGGCGAAGCTCGCCCTCCTCAAGCCGGAGACGTACATGAACGAGTCGGGCGCGTCGATCCAAGCGGCCGCGGCCTTCTACAAGACACCGCTCGACCAGTTGCTCGTCGTGCACGACGACGTCGATCTCGAGACGGCACGGCTCCAGGCACGGCTCGGAGGCGGGCTCGCCGGGCACAACGGCCTGCGCTCGATCGCCCAGCGGCTCGGCGCGCCGGACTTCCTGCGGCTGCGCGTCGGAGTCGGTCGTCCCGGTCGCGGCGACCCGCGGCCCATCGCGGACTACGTCCTCTCCTCGTTCGCGCCGGCGGACGACGTCGAGGCGATCGTGGCGCGGGCGTCCGACGCGGTGGAAGCCCTCGTGCGCGACGGCCTCGACGAGACGCAGCGCCGCTTCAACTGAGGTCGCAGCCGCTTCCGGGCGGTGGCCGTCGATTCGTGGCGAGCCGCAGGGTTCCGAGCGCCGCCGTGGCGACGAACTTCGCGGCGTCGATGCACTCACGGCGCAGAGCCGGCACACCTTCGGCACGACGTCCTTGCTAGCGTGACATCAGGGCACCGGGGGTAGCCCTAGGGGCAGTTGGGCGGCCGGCGCGGTTGGGATGGGCGAGGCCACTTCGGCGGACAGGGCAGTCGGGCGGACACGCGTCGTCGCACGCGAGAAGCACGCGACGCGCACGGCGCGGTGCTCACAGTCACCCGGAAGCGCGCCAGTACGATGACCCCGCGGGGAGCGATCCCCGCCGAACCGCATGGACCAGGCGACCAGGACATCTCACCTGACACCGCTCGCGGCGTTCGTCGACGAGCTGCGCCGGCACGATCGGTTTCAGTCGTTCGCGCGGTCGCTCCCGACGGCGGCGCGCGTCTCCGAGCCGGTTTTCCCGCTGCTTCTCGCCGCGCTCCACGAGGAGCTCGGCCGCGGCCTGCTCGTCCTCCTGCCCGAGGACGCTGACGCCCGCGACGCGGCGGAAGCGGCAGGCTGGTTCGTCGGCGGCGGGAATGTCGCGCTCTTCCCGAGCCGCGGTGTCACGTACGAGTCCGGGCTCACGCCGCCGCCGCACCTCGTGGGCGAGCGCTATCGCGCGCTCGACGTCCTCGCTTCGGGCGGCCTCGTCTGCGCCTCCGCTCGCGCGCTCGCGGACGGGCTCCCGCCGCTCGAGGCGCGCCCCGTGCCGCTCACGGTGCGGGCGGGAGACGAGCCGGGCGTCGACGGCCTCGCGGAGCACCTGGCCCTCGCCGGCTACGAGCGCGTCGACCGCGTCGACGAGCGGGGCCAGTTCGCCGTCCGGGGCGGGATCGTGGACGTGTTCCCCTCCACCGGTCGGGAGCCCGTTCGCGTCGACTTCTTCGGCGACGAGATCGAGCAGGTGCGCGCCTTCTCGCCGTTCACCCAGCGTGCGCTTGCCGCTGCCGACGAGACCACCGTATATCCCGCCGCCGAGCGCCGCGCGGACCTCGTCGAGCACGACCTCGGCGACGACGAGGAGAGCGCGGCACCGGCGCCGCCGACCGATCTCGTACCGCCTGTCGATCGCCCGCCCGATCTCGTGTGGCAGCCGGACGAGCTGCGGCGGATCCGGGACGAGGACGGGCTCGCGCTCGAGCTCGACGGGGCCACTGCGCTCGATCCGTTCCCGCAGGGGCAGCCGCATCGCTTCGAGGCGCAGCGGCCCGCGGTTGCCGCGCGTGGGCTCGCCGAGGCGGAGAACGAGCTCCAGGGCTTCGTCCGCTCCGGGAACCGGGTCGTCGTCGCGTTCGCGCATCGCGGCGAGGCGGAGCGCCAGCGTGGGCTGCTCCGGAAGGTGGACGGGCCGCTCCTCGCCCCGGGCGAGGCGCTCCCGACAGGCCCCGACCTCCGCTTTGCCGTCGCGCCTGCGCGCCGCGGTTTCGTCTGGCGCGAGCTCGGGCTCGTGCTCCTCCCGGACACGCAGGTCTTCCGCAAGAAGCCGCCGCGCGCCGACGCCCGCCTGGGTCGCGCGCTCGCGAGCTTCGCCGATCTGCGCGTCGGGGACTACGTCGTCCACGAGGACCACGGCGTCGGAAAGCTTCTCGGCTTCGACACGAAGGCCGTCGCGGGCGTCACGCGCGACTACCTTCACCTTGCGTTCCGCGGCGAGGACCGGTTGTTCGTGCCGCACGACCAGGTCGGAAAGCTGTCCCGGTACATCGGGGCGGACGCGACCGCGCCTGCGCTCTCGAAGCTCGGCGGGAAGGCGTGGCAGAACCTCAAGGCCCGCGCCCGCGCGGCGGTCCAGGAGCTCGCCGGCGAGCTGCTGCAGCTGTACGCGCAGCGCCAGCGCGCGGAGGGGATCGCCTTCGACGTCGAGAGCGACTGGCTCGAGCGCCTCGAGGCGTCGTTCCCGTACCGCGAGACCGACGATCAGCAGCGAGCGATCGAGGCGGTCAAGGAAGACCTCGAGTCCGCGCAGCCGATGGACCGCCTGGTCTGCGGCGACGTCGGCTTCGGGAAGACGGAGGTTGCCGTCCGGGCCGCCTTCGCGGTCGCCGTCAGCGGGCGCCAGGTCCTCGTCCTCTGCCCGACCACGATCCTCGCGGAGCAGCACTGGAACACCTTCCGCGACCGCTACCGCGATTTCCCGGTACGCGTCGAGATGGTCTCGCGCTTTCGGCGCCCGGCCGAGGTGAAGGCCGTGTTGAAGGAGTTCCAGGAGGGCAAGGTCGAGGTGCTCGTCGGGACGCACCGCGTCCTCTCGCGCGACGTCGTCCCGCAACAGCTCGGGCTCGTCGTCGTGGACGAGGAACAGCGGTTCGGCGTCCGCCAGAAGGAGCTCCTTCGCGCCTTGCGACTCGAGGTGGACGTGCTCTCGCTGTCCGCGACGCCGATCCCGCGCACGCTGCACATGTCGCTCTCCGGCCTACGGGACATCTCGATCATCGAGACCCCGCCCGAGGGGCGGCGACCGATCCGGACGACGGTCGGCGAGATCGACGACGAGCTCATCCGGCTCGCGCTCGAGCGAGAGAAGGCGCGCGAGGGTCAGTCGTTCTACCTCCACAACCGCGTCGAGACGATCGACGAGGCCGCCGAGAAGCTCCAGCAGCTCTGCCCGGGTCTCCGGTTCCTCGTCGCCCACGGCCAGATGGGTGAGCGTGACCTCGAGGAGCGCATGCACGCCTTCCTCGCCGGGGACGCCGACGTCCTCGTCTCGACGACGATCATCGAATCGGGCATCGACATCCCGCAGGCGAACACGCTCATCGTGGAGCGGGCGGACGCGCTCGGGCTCGCGCAGCTGTACCAGATCCGCGGTCGCGTCGGCCGCTCCGACGTGACCGCGCATGCGTACCTCTTCTATCCGGACGCGAGCGAGCTCACCGCCGAGGCGCGCGCGCGGCTCGCGACGCTCGCCGACCACACCGAGCTCGGCGCCGGCTTCCAGATCGCGATGCGCGACCTCGAGATCCGCGGTGCCGGCGACCTGCTCGGCGCCGAGCAATCCGGGCACGTGGCCGCGCTCGGCTTCGAGCTCTACGTCGAGATGCTCAACGAGGCGGTGGCCGAGCTCACCGGGCAGAAGCGCGTCGTGGCGCGACCCGTGCGGATCGACGCCCGCGTCGACGCGTACGTCCCCGCGTCGTACATCCAGGCCGAGGCGCTCAAGATCGACCTCCACCGCCGGATCGCGCTCGCGGAGCACGAGGACGAGTTGCGGGAGCTGCGCGCCGCGACGGAGGACCGGTACGGACCGCTTCCGGAGCCCGTCGAGAACCTCTTCCGCCTGCAGGAGACGCGACTCGCGCTCGCGCTCGTCGGCGCCGACTACCTCGTCTTTCGCGCCGGGCGTGCCACCGTCGGCCCCGTCGGCCTGGCCGCCTCCGAGCTCCGCGCGCTGCGCGCGATCTCGGACACCGCGATCTACGCATCGGCGCGGCAGGAGGTCTCTCTGCGCACCGATGGGCTCGACGGTGCGCTCGGTCTGGCCGCTGCTATCGTTGCCGCGCGCCGGGCCGCCTGAGCTTGTGCACATCCGACCCGCTCCGGCCCCGATCAGTTTCCGAACACAGCGCAACCAGTCCCTAACACCGCGTCGCCTATAACGAGGTCTCGATGAAGCGCTCGCTCCTGCTCGCTGCCGCTGCTCTCGCAGCTGTCACACTCATCGCCGCCGGATGCGGCGATACCGACGAGATCCCGGCCGACGCGGTCGCCGTCGTCGACGGCACGACGATTCCGAAGGCCGAGCTCGACGAGCTCGTCGCACGCGTGAAGACGTCGTACACCTCGCAGAAGCGCGCGTTCCCGAAGGCCGGCACGGCGGAGTTCCAGTCGCTGCAGAACCAGGCGGTTGCGTACCTGGTTCAGCGCGCGGAGTACAGCAAGGAGGCCGACGACCTCGGGATCAAGATCAGCGACGCCGAGATCCAGAAGAAGGTCGACGACGTCAAGAAGCAGTACTTCCAGAACGACCAGAAGAAGTTCGAGGCGGGTCTCAAACAGCAGGGCTACACCGTTGCCGCCCTCCGGGCGGACGTCCAGGCACAGCTCGTGTCCGAGAAGATCTACGAGAACATCACGAAGGACGTCAAGGTCTCCGACGCCGACCTGCAGAAGTACTACGACGAGAACAAGGATCAGTACTCGGTCGCCGAGTCGCGCGCACGTCCGTCACATCCTCGTCAAGACGAAGGCGGAGGCCGACAAGCTCCATTCGGAGCTCGAGGGCGGCGCCGACTTCGCGAAGCTCGCGAAGGAGAACTCGCTCGATCCCGGCTCGAAGGACCAGGGCGGCAAGCTCACGATCTCGCGCGGCCAGACGGTCGCTCCGTTCGACAAGGCAGCGTTCTCGCTCAAGACGAACGAGCTCTCGCAGCCGGTCAAGACCGAGTTCGGGTACCACCTGATCCAGCCGCTGGCGGCCGCCAAGGCAGGCTCGGTGACGCCCTTCTCCGAGGTCAAGGCGCAGATCAAGACGCAGCAGCTCGAGGAGCGGAAGAACAAGGCCGTCAGCGACTGGGCTGCCGACACCGAGAAGAAGTACGACGGCAAGGTCACGTACGCCGCCGGCTTCGAGCCGCCGGCGACCTCGACCGGCGCAGGCGAAGAGACGACCACCGGCGAATAGCCGCGTGGAGCGGGACGCGCTCGCCGAGCTCCGTGAGCTGACCCGGCGCCTGCGCGCCGAGTGCCCCTGGGATCGCGAGCAGACCGCACGGACGATCGTCCCGCACACGGTCGAGGAGGCCTACGAGGTCGCGGAGGCGGCGCTCGCCGACGATCCGGCGAAGCTCCACGACGAGCTCGGAGACCTGCTCTTCCAGGTCTACTTCCTCTCCCTCCTGCTCGAGGAGCAGGGAGACGGCGACCTCGACAGCGTCGCCCGCGACGTCCACGCGAAGCTCGTCCGCCGTCATCCGCACGTGTTCGGCGAGGCAGAGGCGCGTACGGCCGGTCGCGTGCGCGAGCGCTGGGAGGCGATCAAGACCGAGGAGGAGGGGCGACGGGGCGTCTTCCACGACGTCCCCGAAACGCTCCCGGCGCTGCTCCTCGCTCGCAAGGTCCAGCGGCGCGCCGCTGCGGTCGGCTACGACTGGCCCGACCTCGACGGCCCGACCGCGAAGGTGCGAGAGGAGCTCGAGGAGCTGCTCGCCGAGCTCGAGCGGGCCGGCCGGCCGCGCCCCGAGACCGAGCCCGACGCGCGCGTCGCCGCCGAGCTCGGCGACCTCCTCTTCACCGTCGTGAACCTCGCGCGCTTCGTGAACGTCGACCCCGAGCTCGCGCTCCGCTCGACGACCGCCCGGTTCGTCGAGCGGGTGGAGCTCGCCGAGCGACTGGCCGGTGAGGCGGGGGAGACGTGGGCCGAGCTCGACCTCGAAGCCCAGGAGCGGTGGTACGAGCGGGCGAAGGCCGCGCTCGGCCTCGCCGATCGCACGTGAGGCATCGGCAGGGCGAGGCACGTTCACTCAGCTCCCCCAACTGCCCCCAGGGGCACTCCCGTGTCCCTGAAGTCACGTTATCAGTATAGGCAACGGTGAATCGTCACAACATCGTGGCGATTCGACGCGAACGAGAGCGCAGCGGCTCGCGATCGTCGCACGGCGGCCCCAACCCACCCTGCGCACCGCGCAGCGGCTCCGGTGGGGGGAGCGCCGGCTGCGCGCTTCACCATTCCGATGCCCGCCCGAGACTCTCCCGCTACGCGTCGCGACGCCTGTCGGGGTGGCCGCGATAGCGAGGCGTCTAGTCTTCTCCCGCGGAAGCGGCGCACAACCATGCAGATCGTCCACGTTCACGGAAGGCAGGTGCTCGACTCTCGGGGGAACCCGACGGTCGAGGTCGAGGTCGGGCTCGAGTCCGGCGCGTTCGGCTCCGCCGCGGTCCCGTCGGGGGCGTCCACCGGCGAGCACGAGGCGGTCGAGCTTCGCGACGGCGGCGACGCATGGCTCGGCAAAGGCGTCGCGAGGGCCGTCGGCCACGTGGATGGGGAGATCGCGGACGCGCTCGTCGGGCTCGACGCCGCCGACCAGCGCGAGGTCGATCGCACGCTCATCGCCCTGGACGGCACGGGGGCGAAGGCGAGGCTCGGCGCCAACGCGATCCTCGGCGCGTCGCTCGCCGTCGCGAAGGCGGCGGCCGTCGAGGCCGGCGTCCCGCTCTACCGCTGGGTCGGCGGCACGAACGCGCACGTCCTGCCCGTGCCGCTGATGAACGTCGTCAACGGCGGCGCGCACGCGCAGAACTCGCTCGACTTCCAGGAGTTCATGCTCGTTCCCGGGGGTGCGACGAGCTTCTCCGAGGCGCTCCGCATCGGCGCGGAGTGCTACCACCACCTGAAGAAGCTTCTCGGCGAGCGCGGTCTCGCGACGACGGTCGGCGATGAGGGTGGCTTCGCCCCGGACTTCGGCTCCGCCTACGAGGCGTGCGAGGCGATCCTCGAGGCGGCCGAGCGCGCAGGTCACCGGGAGGAGGTCGCGCTCGCTCTCGATCCGGCGACGAGCGAGCTCCACCGTGACGGCGTCTACAACCTGGAGCGCCAGGGGGGCACGCTCGACACGACGGGGATGATCGACCTCTGGGCCGATCTCTGCGACCGCTTTCCGATCGTGTCGATCGAGGACGGGCTCGGCGAGTCCGACTGGGACGGCTGGCAGACGCTCACCGATCGCCTCGGTGGACGTGCGCAGCTGGTCGGCGACGACCTCTTCGTGACGAACGTCGACTTCCTCCGCCGCGGAATCGATCAGCGCGTCGGCAACGCGATCCTCGTCAAGGTCAACCAGATCGGCACGCTCACCGAGGCGCTCGACGCCGTGGAGCTCGCGCACCGGAGCGGCTACCGCGCGGTGATCTCGCACCGCTCGGGCGAGACCGAGGACGCGACGATCGCGGATCTCGCCGTCGCGACGAACGCGGGGCAGATCAAGACGGGCGCACCTGCGCGGTCCGATCGCGTCGCGAAGTACAACCAGCTGCTGCGGATCGAAGAGGAGCTCGGGGACGAGGCTGCGTACCCCGGCTGGGCGGCGTTCCCCCGGGCGAGCGCTTGACGGGATCTACAGTGACTGCGTTGACCAGTCACGCCCGGCGGACCAAGATCGTCGCGACCATCGGTCCGGCCTCAGCGAACCCGGAGATGATCACCGCCCTGATCGAGGCGGGCATGGACGGCGCACGCCTGAACCTCTCGCACGGCACGCAGGACGATCACGCGCGTACGGCCGAGCTCGTCCGCAATGCGGAGAAGGACGCAGGGCGCTCGATCTCGCTGATCGCCGACCTGCAGGGGCCGAAGCTCCGCGTGGGCGATCTGTCGGAAGACATCGTGCTCGGGGACGGCGAGTCCGTCGTCATCGCGGGCGAGGACGTCGCGCAGGCCGACGACATCCCCGTCGCGCCCGCGGTGCTCGGCTCCGTGCTTCGCGCCGGCAACGACGTCCTCATCGACGACGGCCACGTCCGGCTGCGCGTCGAGAGCGTCGACCGCGGCCGCGCGAAGTGCGCCGTTGTCGTCGGCGGCACCGTCTGCGCCCACAAGGGTGTCAACCTGCCGGGCATCCCGCTGCCGATCCCCTCGCTGACGCGAAAGGACCTCGACGACCTCGAGTTCGCGCTGTCGACCGGGGTCGACTACGTCGCACTGTCGTTCGTCCGCTCGGCGTCCGACGTCAAGGCGCTGAGCACGCTGATCGAGGCGCGCGGGGCGCACGCCTGGGTGATCGCGAAGATCGAGAAGGCAGAGGCGGTCGCGGCGCTCGACGAGATCCTCGCCGAGGCGCACGGCGTGATGGTCGCGCGCGGCGATCTCGGCGTGGAGATCGGCGCCGCGGAGGTGCCGCTCCTCCAGAAGCGGATCATTCACCACGCCCTCGAGCGCGGGAAGCCGGTGATCACCGCGACCCAGATGCTGGAGTCGATGATCAACTCTCCCGAGCCGACGCGCGCCGAGGCGTCCGACATCGCGAACGCGATCCTTGACGGCACCTCCGCGATCATGCTCTCGGGCGAGACCGCCGTAGGCAAGTATCCGATCGAGGCCGTGCGCGTGATGGACCGCATCGCGCTCGCCGTCGAGCCGAGCCTCGACTACCGACACGAGATCCCACTGGCCAGCGAAGAGCCGACGATCGGCCAGGCGATGTCGAACGCAGCCTGCGACATCGCCGAGGCGCTCTCGGCCAAGGCGATCCTCGTGCCGACCTTCACGGGCCGCACGGCCTCCGCCGTCGCCCGGCTCCGCCCAAAACGGGCGATCGTCGCGCTCACGCACAAGCCGGAGTCATTGCGGCACATGGCGCTCGAGTGGGGCGTGACGCCCATCTGGATCCCGGAGACGGGCGACGTCGAGGACCTGTGGGATCGCTCCGTCCAGGCGGCGCGGGACTCGGGCGTCGTCGTCCCCGGAGATCGCGTGGTGATCACCGCGGGCACCGCGGTCAACATCCCCGGCTCGACGAACGTCATCAAGGTGGACGTCGCCTAAGAAGCTCCTCGGAGGGTCGGCGCGTGCGGCGCCGAAGGAAGCGCCGTGGCCGGGAAGCGTCGCCGCAGGCGGACGGGGAGGGAATCGCGGGTCAAGGCGCTCCGCAGGCTGCGCATGCCGCGTTGGCTCCTGCCCGTCCTCGTGTTCGTCGCGGTCGGGTTCCTCTACTACCGGCCGATCACGACCTACCTCGAGACGCGGCAGCAACTGGCCGAGCGACGATCGGAGGTCGCGACGCTGCGCGCCGAGCGCGGCCGGGTGACCGCACGGCTCGAGCGCGCGACCAGCCTCGAGGAGCTGGCGCGGAGCGCACGGCGGATCGGCTTCGTCCGTCCGGAGGAGCACCTCTTCATCGTGCGCGGCACCGCAGCCTGGTCGCGGCGCCACAAGTAGCCAGCCCGCCAGGCAGGATTCGGCAGGAGCCGAATCCTGCGGCTGATCCCCGCCCGCGGCGGGGCACATCCCTGAAGGCGTCGCCGTCGGCGCCGCACTGCCTCTCCGAGTCCAAGGCGCGCGAGCTACGGTCACGGCGTGGACGACCGTGCCCTCGTCGCACGCCAGCTCGGCCGCGAGCCGCGGGCGCTCCGGCGCGTCGTCACCCGCTGCCCCTGGGGGCGCCCGGCGGTGACCGAGCAGCACCCCTACGGTCCCGGCGGTGAGCCCTTCCCGACGACGTACTACCTCACGTGCAGCCATCTCGTCGCCGCCGTGTCGCGCCTCGAGGCGGCGGGCGGCGTCGAGCGCTGGACGGAGACACTCGCCTCGGACGATGCGTTGCGCGAGGATCTCGCGCGGGCGACGTCCGAGCAGGCGGAGATCCGCTTCGTGCTGGCAGCCGGGGAGACCGGGGCGGACGACGGCGCGTCGCTCGGCTCCGGCATCGGTGGCTCGCGCAACCCCGAGGCGCTCAAGTGCCTCCATGCGCACGTCGCGTTCGCGCTCGCCCGTCCCGGGTACCTCCTCGGCGAGGCGATCCTCGACGAGATCCCGGCGCGGTGGCCGCCGAGGTGCTGCACGCCCGCCGGCCCGGACTCGTAGCATCGTCGGCGATGCCGACCGTCGAGAGCGCCCGTCGCGAGTGGGAGGAAGGGAGCCGACGCTTCCAGGAGGCGGCACGGGATCCCGCACGCGCCGACCTGCTGCACCGGCAGCTCGACGTCGTCACGGAGGAGCTCCGGCGCCGCGTCGGCGCGACCTTCACGCTCGCGCAGCTCGCGGACGCGTACGACGGCGCCGAACGATGGCTCCTCGGTGCCGTGGAGGAGCGGGCGCCGGTGCGGGGCTGGGCCCGGACCGCAACGCTCGCCGCCGACGCCGCCTTTTACGCCTACAGCCGCGGTGCGCTGGACTACGAGCCGTGAGCGATCCCGACGCCCGTCTCGCCCGGCGCCGCGCGCCGCGCGGCCGTCGCTGGCCGAAAGTCCTGGCCGCGATCGTCGCGGCCGTCGTGATCTTCGCGCTCGGTCTCGCGCTCGGGCTCGCCCTCGAGGACCGGCCGGTACCCGGCGGGACGGAGACGTCGATCCGGACGCTCGAGCCGCTGCCGCAGCAGGAGCCGTAGCGTCTAGAGCTCTTCGGAGGCCTGCAGCAGGCCCGCGACGATGACGGCGATCGCTGCGGCGAGGCTGATCCAGATCCCGACGCCGCGGTTCGCGAAGAAGAAGTCGTCCGGAACCGAGATCACGCGGACGAGCACGAAGATGGTCGCGAGCGCGCCGAGCGTGACGGTGAGAAGGCTTTGCGGGACCGCCGCCGGCGGCTCGACGCCGACCTCGCGGAGGACGAGCACGAGCACGACCGCAAGCCCGACGAAGAGCACGAGCTTGCCCAGGACGCCGGTGTTCCAGCCGAGCACGGAGATCGTCACGCCCTCGCCTTCGCCCGTGTACCACCCGGTGAACGAGGAGACCGCGAGCACGACCCCTGCGACCAGCGCGAGCCCGTCGCCGAGCCCGAACAGCCCTGTGTCCAAGCGCCGTTCCCTCAGCATCAGGCGGGAGCCTATCTCTCGCACGCCGCCATTGCGGAAGGACCTCGTATGCTTTCCGCATGTCCGACGAGGGGCGGCAGCCGGCGGGCGAGGGGGTCGCGGGTGCGCTGGAGCCCGACGACGCTCCCTCTCTCGACGCCGACGCGGTTCGACGGTCGTACCTGCACCATCGCGCCCGCCGCCGGGCCCGGATCGAGCACGTCCGGCGGAGCAAGCGGGCGGGCGCGCGCTTCTGGGTCATCCTGGTGCTGCTCGTCGCCGTCTGCGTCGTGCTCGCGATGACGACGTGGCGCGAGATCGGGCGCCTGTTCGGGCTGTAGGCGCGCCGGCGTCACGCGGGCGCCGGGTCACGGCGATCGTGCTCGTCGTGCTGATCGCCGTCGTCGTGCCGCCGACGCTCGTCTCGAATGCGCTCCGCGTCCTCGCGACCAACACGTTCGTGCGTCACGAGCTCGGGCGGAAAGGCTTCCCGCCGGACCGCTACGGATTCACCGACGAGCAGCGCGAGAAGCTCGCCCTGCTCGGCCTCCGCTCGATCGAGCCCGGCTCGGACGGGATCGTGCTGCTCGAGCAGGCGACCCTGCCCGACGGCTCGCCCGCCTTCGACGAGCGCGAGGTCACGCACATGCAGGACGTCCGGTCGCTGTTCGTCCCGCTCCAGTGGGGCGGCCTGGGGGTGATGCTGGCGCTCGCGATCCTCGCGGTGGCGCTCGCGCGCACGCGCCTGCGCACCGTCGTCCCGCGCGGCCTCCTCGTCGGCGCGCTCGCGACCCTCGGCATCGCGCTCATCGCGGTGCCGCTGATCCTGCTCGGGTTCGACGACTTCTTCACGGGCTTCCACGAGATGCTCTTCGAGGGCGAGAGCTGGCGCTTCTCGAGCACGGACACCCTCATCCGCATCTACCCGGAGCGCTTCTGGGTGGACGTGTCGACGCTCGCGGCCGGGTTCACGGTGGCGCAGGCACTCCTCTTCGGCGCGCTCGCCTGGTGGTGGCTCGGGGTCGCGAAGCGGAGGGGCGAGTGATCGAGCTGCGTCGCTGGGACGGCGCGCCCGTCCTGCGGATCGGCCACCGCGGGGCGGCCCACCTCGAGCCCGAGAACACGATCCGGTCCCTCCGGACGGCCGTCGAGCAGGGCGTCGACCTGGTCGAGTTCGACGTCCTCGATCTGCCGCTCGGCCCGCTCGTCCTGGCGCACTCCGACCACCTCGACGAGGTGACCCACGGGCGCGCGACGGGCTCCGTGCGCGCGCGGACGCTCGCCGAGCTCCACGACCTCGCACCGGAGCTCCCGACGCTGGCCGATGCGCTGGCGTTCTTCGCCGACGAAGCGCCCGACGTCGGCCTCCACGTCGATCTGAAGCTCGAGACGCGCCTCGACGAGCTCGCAACCGAGCTGCGGCGGTTCGGGCTCGAGCGGCGGACGGTCGTCTCCTCATACCACCTCCCGAGCCTGCGAGCGGTCGCGAGAGAGGCTCCGGACGTGCGGATCGGGTTCACCTACCCGGAGGACCGCTTCGGCGTCTCCCGCCGGCCGCGGCTACAGCCGCTCGTTGGCGCAGCACTTGCGGCCGCCCGCGCCGTCACGGCGCGGCGCCTGCCCGGCATGATCCGGCGCGCCGACGCGACGGCGCTGATGCTCCAGCACAAGCTCGTCACGCCCGGCGCCGTCGAGCGCGCGCACGCGGCGGGCGCCGCGGTCCTCGCCTGGACAGTCGACACGCGCGAGGACCTCGAGCGGGTGGTCGCGGCCGACGTCGACGGTGTCATCACGAACGATCCGCGCCTCTTCTCGCCATAACGGTTCGTTCACCCGGCCCAGCCTGAGCCCCGGCTACACTCAGGCGCGGATGCGCCGCCCGCCGCTCGCAGTCGTTTGTGCCTGCTCAATCGCGCTTTTCGCGGTCCTGGGCGACCCTGCCGCGGCCGACGAGACCACGCCGCCGCCGCCGACGACCACGCCGCCGCCGCCGACCACGACGACGGAGCCGCCCCCGGCGGGGCCGAAGCTGATCCAACCCGGCGTCACGATCGGCGGCCTGCTCGTCGGCGGCCTGACCGCCCCCGAGGCGCGCGCGCTCGTCGAGGAGCGGTTCGTGAAGCCCGTGACCCTTGTCGTGTCGCCGACGCGCAAGCTGCGTGTCGAGCAGACGGTGCTCGGCGCGGCCGCTCAGGTGCTCAAGGCCGTCAAGACCGCGGTGCGCGTACGGACCCCGGGATTCGCAGTCCCGCTCAGCGTCGAGGTCAACCACCTGAAGCTCGACCGGTACCTCGCCGACCTCGCGAAGACGACCGACCAGGAGCCGGTCGACGCGAGCCTCGTGCTGCGGAACTTCCGCCCCGTGGCCAAGAAGTCGAAGTCGGGGCTCCGGCTGAAGCAGGTGATCGCGTCCCAGCGGCTCTCGCTCGCGATCCGCAAGCACGAGCGATCGCCGCTTGCGCTGCCGTTCGAGAAGCTCCGCCCGAAGGTGACCGAGGGCGACCTCGGCAAGGTGATCGTGATCAGGCGCGACTCGCGCACGCTCCTCTACTACAACGGCACGAAGCTGAAGCGGACGTTCCGCGTCGCGACCGGCCAGTCGTCCTACCCGACGCCGATCGGCGAGTTCGAGATCGTCACGAAGCAGCGCAACCCGTGGTGGTATCCGCCGCAGGACTCCGCCTGGGCGGCCGGCAAGGAGCCCGTCCCGCCCGGGCCGGGGAACCCGCTCGGGACGCGCTGGATGGGCATCTCGGCACCGTACGTCGGCATCCACGGCACGCCTGACGCCGCGTCGATCGGCTACTCGGCGTCGCACGGCTGCGTGCGCATGCTGATCCCACAGGTCGAGTGGCTCTTCGACCAGGTCGACGTGGGGACGCCCGTGTTCATCGTCAGCGCGTGACCGGGGGCGCCCGCCAGGGCACCGTCCAGCGCGTCGGCCAGGTCATCGCGCTGGTCGGAGTCGCCGCGCTGCTCGCGCTGCTGGTCTGGAAGGTCGCGTTCGGCAACGAGGACGGCGCGGCCGACGAGCTCGCGCGCGGCAAGGTCGTCGAGGCGCCGGCGTTCGACCTCGACCGGCTCGACCAGGACGGGATGCTGTCGATCGCCGAGCTCCGCGGCAAGCCCGTCGTCGTCAACTTCTGGGCGTCGTGGTGCATCCCGTGCCGCGACGAGGCGCCCGTCCTCGAGCAGACCTACCGGCGCTACCGTGACCAGGGACTCGTCGTGCTGGGGATCGACGTCAACGACTTCCGCGCGGACGCGAGGCGCTTCATGGACAAGTACGGGCTGACCTACCCGATCGTGTACGACGGCAAGGGCTCGACCGTCGGGAAGTGGGGCGTCCGCGGCTTTCCGGAGACGTTCTTCGTCGACCGCTCCGGCAAGCTCGTCGGCGAGCGCATCTCCGGCCCGGTCGACATCGAGCGGAACCGCGATGCCTACGAGCGCGGCATCGCGCTCGCGCTCGGCTCGAAGCAGTGAGCATCCGCGCGCTCGTCGCAGTGGTCGCAGTCGTGCTCGCCGCCGCCGCCGCGGCTCAGGCGGCACCCAACCCGGCGGATCTCGAGGCGGAGCTCGTCTGCCCCACGTGCGACACGACGCTCGACCAGTCGAACGCGCCGATCGCTCAGCGGATGAAGCAGCTGATTCGACAGCACATCGCGGCCGGCTGGACGGAGGAGCGGATAAAGGCCGACCTCGTCGACCAGTTCGGGCCGGGCGTGCTCGCGGAGCCGCCCAAGTCCGGCTTCGACCTGCTCGCCTGGCTGCTGCCGCTCGGGCTCCTCGTCGCGGGCGCGCTCGGCGTCGGCGTCATCGCCTGGGGCTGGAGCCGGAGGCATGACGAGCCGGACGAGGAGGCCGCCGACGCCCACCCCCTCGACCCGGAGCTCGAGCGGCGGCTCGACGCAGAGCTCGAGCGGTACGAGCCGTGAGCGCCGGCGAGATCCCGGTCGCGCTGCTTGCCGGGTTCCTGTCGTTCCTCGCCCCCTGCGTACTGCCGCTCGTGCCGGGGTACCTGTCGGCGGTCTCCGCGGTCAACGCCGAGGAGCTCGGGCGACCGGGTACCGCGCGACGCGTCGTCGCGTCGAGCATCCCTTTCGTCCTCGGGTTCACCGCGGTCTTCGTCGCGCTCGGCGTCGGCGCGTCGCTGCTCGGCGGCAGCCTTTTCCGCGACCAGTTCCTGCTCGAGCAGATCGCGGGCTTCGTCCTGGTCGTGTTCGGTCTCGCGTTCATGGGGCTCCTGCCCTGGCCCGAGCGCCTCGTCGGCGCCGGGCTCGTGCGGGGCGCGCGCTCCCGTGGCTCGCGCCTGCTCCTCGGCGGCGCGTTCGCGGTCTGCGCCGCGCCGTGCATCGGGCCGGTGCTCGCGGCGATCCTCGTTCTCGCCGGCTCGTCGGACACGGCGCTCGAGGGCGCCGCCCTGCTCGCCGTCTATTCCCTCGGCCTCGCAATCCCGTTCGTGCTCGTCGGCGCCGCCTTCACGCGGATGATGGGGGCGTTCCGCTGGCTCCGCGACCACTACCGCGCGATCCAGTTCGCCGGGGGGCTCGTGATGGTCGCGCTCGGCCTGCTCCTCTTCTTCGGGCGGTTCTACGTGCTCCGGATCTACGTCAACCGCGCGCTCGAGTGGTTCGGCCTCGAGCCCGTGTTCTGAGCCTCCTAGCGGCGGAAGCGGACGACTGCGACCTGCTCGTCGTTCTCGAACGCCCGGATCACGGGCACGCCGCGCACCTCGGCGAGGATCGGTGCCCTGGCCGGCGAGCCGATGCGGCTGCGGCTCACGCTGTAGCGGCGCTCGGGCGCGCCGCCACCCGAGACGCGGATCTCCGTGATCCCGGGCCGTGCGCTGCCGAACAGGACGCGCACCCCGTTCGGGATCGATCCCTTGCTGAAAGCCGTGAAGCAGATCGCCGACGGACACGGAGGGAGACAGGTGAGCGGAATCGGCTCGACCCCGGGCGCCCGGAAGACGACGTCGGCGCACTGCCGGCCCTCGCGCGAGCGAAAGGTGACGAGGAGCGCGCGCACGCGGCTCGAGCCGCTGCCGACCGTGAGCGCCGACCGGATCACGATCGGGTGCGCGGGATCCGCGCCGTTGCCGTTCGCCGTCCCGGAGAGGAGCTGGCGTCGGAGCGGGCCGACGACCATCGTCGCCTGGTCGACCTGCCCGGTCGGCCGGAGCGAATCGGCCGCGAGGCCGTCCGCCGCCGCGCACGCGAGCACGAGCGTCGCGAGGAGGGCTGACGCGCGCCCCCACGCTCAGATCCGCACCGGGAGGAGGTCGAGAAGCCCTTCGGAGACGCGCGCGGACGCCGCCTCGACCTGGCCGAGGACGGACGTGACGTTCACGCCGCGATGCTCCGGCGCGTACGGGCCGAGCCGGCGCCTCGCCTTCTCGAGCTGGCGCGACGCCCCGTTGGCGTTGTCGCGCGATGCGTGGTGCCAGGCGACGGTCACGTGGACGAGACCCTGCAGGAAGTCCCGCTCGGGGGCGGGCGCCTCGCGCCACTCCTCCTCGAGTGCCTCATGAGCGTCGAACCATCGCTCCGAGCGCATCAGGTCGAGTCCCTCCTCGAGGGTCATCGGACGGGTTCCTCTGGGCGGTGGCGCCGTGGTATACCGTGGCCCATGTCGACGATCCTGCTGGTCGGGGTCGACCTCATGTTCCGCTCGAAGCTCGAGGGGCTCCTCGACGGGTATCGACTCGTCACCAGCGACAGCGCCGACGCCCCCGATCTCGTGATCTGCGACATCTCCCGCGTCGAGGCCGACGACGTCGCGGACGCGTGGCCCGAGACCCCGATCCTCGGCTTCACGAACCACACGGACACCCACGGCCTGCAGCGCGCGCACGCGGCGGGATTCGACCAGGTGATCGTCAAATCGGCGCTCGTGGAGCGGGCTCGGCAGGTCGTCGACGAGCTCGTCGGCGACGACGCGTAGAAGGGCTCCTCCACGGCCGCAGCGCCGCGCCGCATTGGTAGGCTCGGTCTCGCGATGACGTACATCATCAGCGAGCCCTGCATCGACATCAAGGACCGTTCGTGCGTCGACGTCTGCCCCGTCGACTGCATCCACGAGTTCGAGCGGATGCTCGTCATCGATCCCGAGGAGTGCATCGACTGCGGCGCGTGCGAGCCGGAGTGCCCGGTCGAGGCGATCTTCCCCGAGGATGCGCTGCCCGACAAATGGGAGCCGTTCGTGAAGATCAACTACGCGTTCCCGCAGGGCGCCGAGGCGGTGAACCCGCTCGTCCAGGCCTACGCCGACGAGTTCAACGTTCAAAACGAGCCGCTGGAGTAGCTCACTTCTGCCTCGTCGGAGAACGAGGCAGTCGCGACCGCGACAGCGGGCGCCTTCAGGGGTCTGCCCCGCCGGAGGCGGGGATCAAGCCGCAGATATCCGCTCCTGCGGATTTCTGCTTGGCGAGCAAGTCACAGCCTCGCCGCGGAGGGGGGAAGGACGATGCGGATCGTCGTCCACGTGTCGTCGCGCGTCGCCTCGAAGCTTCCGTTCAGCTCGGCGGCGCGCTCCGCGAGGCCGTCGAGCACGGCCTGACGTCGCTCGGGCGCGCCGTCGTCCGACACGACGAGCTCCACCCCGCCCGTCGGCGTTCGCGCGAGCGTGACGGCGACCGCGCTCGGCGGGCCGCGCCGCGCCGCCTGGTCGAGCGCCTCTCGGATCACCTGAAAGACGCTCGAACGGGCGCCCTCGCCGAGCCCGCCCTCGTCCACCTCGAGCGCGACGGTCGCGCCGCGGCGGCCCACCGTCCGCTCGGCGACCTCGCGCACCGCCGCGGCGAGGCCGATCTCGTCGAGGGTGATCGGCTCGAGGCCCGCCACGATGCCTCGGAGCTCGTCGGCCGCGCTCCGCGCGACCGCCAGCGCGCGCGCCGCGATCGGCCCGGACGCCGGTAGGTCGCCCGCGTCGAGGGCCTGGACGAGCGCATCGAGCATCTGCGAGAGCGCGGCGACGTGCTGGACGGGCCCGTCGTGCAGCTGCTCGGCGATCCGCCGTCGCTCCGCGCGCTCCGCGAGGAGGCGCTCTGCGACGAGGTGGTCGTCGCTCAATCGATCATCGCCTCGCGGAGCGCGATGGCGACCGCCTGTGTGCGGGTCTCCGCCTCGAGCTTCGCGAGGATGTGCCGGACGTGGCTCTTGACCGTCTCCTGCGAGATGAAGAGCCGCTGCGCCACGTCGGCGTTCGACATCCCGTCGGCGAGCAGCTGGAGGATCTCTCGCTCGCGCCCCGTGAGGATCTCCTGCCCGTCCTTCCCGGCCGCGAGCGCCGGGATCAGCGCGGGGTCGACGAAGTTCTCGCCCGCGGCGACCTTCTCGATCGCCTTGAGCAGTGTCTCGTGCGGTGCCTCCTTGAGGATGTAGCCGCGCGCGCCCGATTCGAGCCCGCGCTGCAACAGCGCTCGCTCGCTGTAGGCGGTGAAGATGAGAACGCGCGCTTCCGGCACGCGCGAGAGGATCTCCTCGGTCGCCTCGATGCCGTCCATCTGCGGCATCCGGAGATCCATGATCACGACGTCGGGCCGCCGCCGCTCGGTCAGGGCGACGGCCGTCTCGCCGTCGCCCGCCTCGCCCACGACGCGGATGTGCGGCGAGCGCAGCAGCGCCAGGCGCAGGCCCTCGCGCACGACCTCGTGGTCGTCGGCGATGAGGACCGTGATCTCCCCGTTCTCCGCCACATGTTGATTCTACGAGGGGCAGGGGATGACTCCTTGCGGCGCCCCGCACGTCGACCTCAGACGGCGAGCGCGAGCTGCTCCGGCTCGGGGTCGGGGCTGATCGTCGGACGGCGGGGGCGGGACGCCTCGCGGGCGAGCGCGCGGACTGCCGCGCGGACCGGCTCGGTCTCGGTCGCGGGCAGGTAGGCGCGCCCCTCGTACAGGCGCTCGTAGCGCGGGAGGAGCTCCGGCCAGTCGCGAGACAGGGCCTCGAGGAAGTGCTCCCTCGTGCCAGGACGGAGGTAGAGCACGTTCGCCCAGATGCCCGTCGCGCCGGCCGCGCGGGCTTCGCGGACGACGTCCGCGAGGAGCTGCGGATCGTCCGAGAGGCCGGGGAGGAGCGGCGCGAGCGCGACGCCGCAGTCGATCCCGGCCTCGGTGAGGATCCGGACGGTCTCGAGCCGGCGCCACGGCGGCGCGGTGCCGGGCTCCGTCGAGCGCCAGATCCGCTCGTCGAGCGTCGGCACCGAGAAGCTGACGTGCACCTTTGCGCGCCGTGCGGCCTCGACGAGCACGTCGACGTCGCGCCGGATCATCGGCCCACGCGTGATGAGCGAGAACGGCGTGCGCCCGCGGCCGAGCTCGACGATGCAGGCGCGGGTGAGCCGATACCGGCCCTCGGCGGGCTGGTAGGGGTCGGTTGCTGCGCCGACCGCGACCGACTCGCGCTTCCAGGACGCGCGCCCGAGCTCACGCCGGAGTATCTCGGCGACGTTGACCTTGATCCGGATCGAGCGCCCGTAGCGGTCGTCCGCCGGACGGTCGGCGCGCGCCTCGAAGGCCCGCACGTAGCAGAAGGTGCAGCGGTGCGCACAGCCCGTGTAGGGGTTGAGCGACCATGCGAACGGCATGCCCTTCACGCGGTTCAGCGCACTGCGGCAGGGCTCCTCGCGGTACTCGACCGGCATGCTTCAGGATAGAACATGTGTTCGCCCACGTCCAGGCGTGAGCAGCAGCGGGCGGCGCTTCGCGCGCTAGGCGGTCGCGGCCAGCACCATGCCGGCGCCGACCGTCTCGTTCGTCGTCTCGTCGACGAGGATGAACGCGCCCGTCTGGCGGTTCACGGCGTACGGGTCGACGAGCAGCGGGCCCGCGAGGCGCAACCGGACACGCGCGAGATCGTTGAGGCGGAGGCCGTCCGCCGGGACCTGGTCGAGCGTGTCGACGTCGAGAACGGACGTCACCTCGTCGAGCATCGCGCGGGACCACCGGGTCGACTGCTTGAGGGCCAGCCGGGCGCCGGTCTGCACCGGGCGCTCGCTCATCCAGCAGACGATCGCCTCGAGCTCGCGCGCCGCGACGGGCGGGTCGGCCGGGTCGCAGAGCATGTCCCCGCGCGCGACGTCGACGTCGTCCGAGAGCCGCACGACGATCGACTGCCCCTGAACGGCGACCTCGAGGGGTCCGTCATGGGTCTCGACGGACGCGACGGTCGTGCGCAGGCCGGAGGGGAGCACGACGAGCTCGTCACCGGCGCGCCACTCGCCACCCGCGACCTGGCCGGCGTAGCCGCGGTAGTCGTGGTGCTCGTCCGACATCGGGCGGATCACCCACTGGACGGGAAAGCGCCGGTGCGCGGCGTCGCGGTCGGCGGCGATCTCGATCGTCTCGAGCCGCTCGAGGAACGTGCCACCGTCCCACCAGGGCATCCGCTCCGACGGCTCGACGACATTGTCGCCGGGGAGCGCCGCGATCGGGATCGCGATCTCGTCGCGCACGCCGAGGCGCTCCGAGAGCGCCCGCAGCGCCTGCTCGATCTCGCGGAAGCGGCCCTCGTCGAAGTCGACGAGATCCATCTTGTTCACCGCGTAGACGATGTGGGGGATGCCGAGCGTCGCGGAGATGAACGTGTGCCGCCGCGTCTGCTCGATAACGCCCTTGCGCGCGTCGAGGAGCACGACCGCGACGTCGGCGGTCGATGCGCCCGTGACCATGTTGCGCGTGTACTGGACGTGGCCGGGCGCGTCCGCGAGCTGGAAGCGGCGCGTCGGGGTGACGAACGACCGGTACGCGACGTCGATCGTGATCCCTTGCTCGCGCTCCGCCCGGAGCCCGTCGGTGAGCAGCGCGAGGTTGACGTAGCCGTCGCCGCGGCGCTCGCTCGTCTCCTCGACGTGCTCGAGCTGGTCGGCCATGACCTGCTTCGAGTCGTAGAGCAGCCGGCCGATCAGCGTCGACTTGCCGTCGTCGACGGAGCCGCACGTGACGAGCCGCAGCAGCTCGCTGTCGGCGGCGTCGCCGGTGAGCATCTCTGCGAGGTCGACCGTGGTCACTAGAAGTACCCCACCCGCTTGCGGTCCTCCATCGCAGCCTCCGAGACCTTGTCGTCCGCGCGCGTCTCACCGCGCTCGGTGACACGGGTCGCGGCGATCTCCCGGACGACCTCCTCGATCGTCACGGCGTGCGAGCGGACGCCGCCGGTGCACGTCATGTCGCCGACGGTGCGGAACCGCACCCACTCGCGGAACGGCTCCTCGTGCGGGTAGCGCTCGACGAACTCCGACGCGGCGTAGAGCATCCCGTCCCGCTCGAAGACGTCGCGCTCGTGCGCGAAGTAGATCGCCGGGAGGTCGAGCTGCTCCCGCGCGACGTACTGCCACACGTCGAGCTCGGTCCAGTTCGAGATCGGGAAGACGCGCACCTGCTCGCCCTTGCGGATGCGGCCGTTGTAGAGGTTCCAGAGCTCCGGGCGCTGGGCGCGCGGGTCCCACTGGCCGAAGTCGTCGCGGAAGGAGAAGATCCGCTCCTTCGCGCGCGAGCGCTCCTCGTCTCGCCGGGCGCCGCCGATCGCTGCGTCGAAGCCGTGCTCCGTCATCGCGTCGAGGAGGGTCGTCGTCTGGAGCTGGTTGCGGGACGCGCGGGGGCCGGTCTGCTCGACGACGCGGCCCTCGTCGATCGACCGCTGCACGGAGGCGACGACGAGCCGCTCGCCGAGCTCGGCGACGCGCCGGTCCCGGAACTCGATCGCCTCGGTGAAGTTATGGCCCGTGTCGACGTGCATCAGCGGGAACGGGAAGCGACCGGGGCGGAAGGCCTTCTCCGCGAGGCGCAGGAGCACGATCGAGTCCTTGCCGCCCGAGAAGAGGAGCACCGGCCGCTCGAGCTCGGCGGCGACCTCGCGCATGATGTGGATCGCTTCCGCCTCGAGCGCGTCGAGGTGACTCAGGTGGACGGTGTCGAGGGTGCTCATCGGCGGTCGTGCGCTCTCGTCAGGCGTGGAGCCCGCACTCGCTCTTGCCGGTCCCGACCCAGCGGCCCTCCCGGCCCGAGCCGGGCGCCGTGCAGTGCGTGCAGCCGATCGAAGCGTAGCCCCGGTCGTGGAGCGGGTTCACGGGAAGCTCGCGCTCGCGGATGTAGGCCCACACGTCCTCGTTCGTCCAGTCGGCGAGGGGGCTCGCCTTCCAGAGCTCGTGGCGATCGTCCCAGCCGAGCTTCGGCGTGTCCGCGCGGCTCGGCGCCTGGTCGCGGCGGACGCCGGTGATCCAGCCCTCGAGGCCCGAGAGCGCGGCGCCGAGCGGCCCGATCTTCCGGATCGAGCAGCAGAGGTCGGGGTTCCGCTCCCAGAGGCGGTCGCCGTGCGTCGGCTGCCTGCCGGCCGAGCGACGGCCCCTCGAACACCTCGACGCGGATCCCGTAGCGCTGCTCGACCTCGTGCCAGACGTCGTACGTCTCGGGGAAGAGAACGTGCGTGTCGAGCGCGAAGACGCGCGCCTTCGGCTCCTGCTCGAGCAGCATGTCGAGGAGGACGCTCTCCTCCTTCTGGAACGAGCACGCGAGGGCGACCTCCGGATGGAGGCTCTCGAGCATCGTCGCGATGACCCCGTCCGCGGTGAGGGACTCGACGTCGGTCTCCTCGCCGACGAGCTCTGCGACGCTCCGCTCCATGGTTCCCCGAACGGTACCACTCATGAGGATTGCTTATCGTGTGAATTAGTCATCCTGCGGCTCCGCGCGGATCCGACGGCGCGTAGGGTTGAGGCGTGGACGAGCTCGCCGGTGGGATCAGGCGCGTCACGCTCCCCCTGCCGACGCGGCCGGGGCACGTGCACGCGTACCTGCTGCCCGGCGACGACGGCTGGACGATCGTCGATACGGGCCTCGGCCTCCCCGACGCGCGGGAGCGGTGGGCGGCCGAGCTCGACGGCGTTCCGGGCGGCGTCGCGCGGATCGTCGTCACGCACTTCCATCCGGACCACGTCGGCGCGGCGCGCGACCTCGCCGAGCTGACCGGCGCGCCGGTGCTGCAGGGCCGGCTCGACTACGAGCAGTGCGCGCTCGTCTGGGGCGGAGACGAATGGGTCGCGGTCCTCGTCGACTGGTTCAAGCGTCACGGCGTCCCGGACGAGGTGACGGCCGAGCTGATCGAGCAGGGGTCGCAGTTTCGGCCGTTCATCCGCTACCAGCCCGATCCCCAGCTGCTCGAGCCCGGCGACCTCGTCGACGGCTGGGAGGCGGTCGCGGCGCCCGGGCACGCGGACGGCCAGCTCATGCTCCTCCGCGACGGCATCCTCGTGGCGGCGGACCACCTCCTCGACCGCATCTCGCCCACCGTCGGCCTCTGGCCACGAAGCCGGCCCGACCCGCTCGGCGACTACCTCGGGGCGCTCGAGGCCACGATCGCGCTCGATCCCGAGCTGGCGATCGGCGGCCACGGCGAGCCGATCCGTGACCCCACCGGGCGTGCACGCGACCTCGTGGAGCACCACCGTGACCGGCTCGACGCTGCCGCGGCGGCGCTCGACGATCTGCCGAAAACCGGGTACGAGGTCTCCATGCCGCTGTTCGGCACCGACCTCAAGCCCGGCGCGCGCCGCTTCGCGGTCGCGGAGGCCCTCTCGCACCTCGAGCGCCTCGTGCACGAGGGCCGCGCCCGGCGGCACGAGGCCGTCGACACCGTGACCTATACTTCGGCGTGAGTGGACGGCGAGCTACCGCCCAGTACCCGGGCCCCGGCCTGCGGGGCGCCAATCCCTCCCGATAGGCGATCGCGATGAGTGACGTCGCGCGGATTCTCGTCGTGTTCGGGCTCGTGATCGGCAACGCGATCTTCGTCGCGGCCGAGTACTCGCTCGTCACGGCGCGTCGAACACGCCTCGAGGAGAAGGCAGAGCGGAAGAACCGGCGCGCTCGCACGGCGCTCAAGCTGATGGACGAGCCGGTCCGATTCATCTCCACGGTCCAGGTCGGGATCACGGTCTTCGGGATCGCCCTCGGTGCCGTCGGCGAGCCGCTGGTCTCGAAGTACTTCGACTTCCTCCCGCGCGGCGTCGCGTTCGTGATCTCGTTCGCGGTGCTGACCTACCTGAGCGTCGTCATCGGCGAGCTCGTCCCGAAGGCGGTCGCCCTGCAGAAGGCCGAGAGGCTCGCGCTCGCGCTCGCCGTGCCGATCGACTGGCTCTCGCGGGCGTTCGCCCCTGTCGTCTGGGTGCTGCAGCACTCGTCCAACGCCGTGCTGCGCGTGCTCGGGATCCGGCCTGCGCCGGCGGGGATGATCGCGTTCACGCGCGAGGACATCCGGCAGTCGGTCGCGGCCGCGGAGGACGTCGGCGAGATCGAGACGGCCGAGGAGGAGATGCTCTACAAGGTCTTCGACTTCGCCGAGAAGGAGGCCGCCGACGTGATGGTGCCGCGGCCCGACGTCGTCGGCATCTCCGTCGAGATGCCCCCGATGGACGCGCTGCGCCAGGTGCTCGAGTCGCCGTACACCCGCTACCCGGTCTTTCGCGAGTCGCTCGACGACATCGTCGGGATCCTGCACATCCGGGCGCTGGTCGCCGCGCTCGAGGACAGCAGCATCCAGGACGTCCAGCTCGAGTCGCTCCTCCATCCGGCGTACGTCGTCCCCGAGACGAAGGACCTCGGCGCCCTGCTCAACGAGTTCCGGAAGGCGAACCAGCACATGGCGGTCGTCGTCGACGAGTACGGGGCGACGGCCGGCATCGTGACGCTCGAGGACCTGCTCGAGGAGATCGTCGGCGACATCGCAGACGAGTTCGACCTCCCGGACGAGTCGGTCGAGAGGCTCGACGACAACCGGATCCGCATCTCCGGGTCGTTCACGATCGACGACTTCAACGAGCAGTTCGGCACCGAGATCGACGACGAGGACTTCCACACCGTCGCCGGCTTCGTGTTCGGCCACCTTGGGCGCGCCGCGGAGCTCGGCGACGTCGTCGTCGACGCCCAGCTGAAGTTCACGGTGCTCGAGACGAGCGGCTCGCGCATTCAGCAGCTCGAGGTCGAGTTCCTCCCGGCCCCCGTGGGGGCCGACGACACGCCCGAAGCAGCCTGAGAGGCGCGAAAAGTGCGACGCGCTGACGCGACGCACGTTCCGCGCGGGTTCGAACGAATCGAAGCTCGGGCCTCGTGACCTCTCCGCTCCAGCACCGCGACTTCGCGCTCTACGTCGTCGCCACGGTCGCGACCGCGTTTGCGATCGAGATGAGCTTCGTCGCGATCGGGTGGCAGGTGTACGCCATCCACCGCGATCCGCTCGACCTCGGGCTCGTCGGGCTCGCGATGTTCGTCCCCTTGCCGCTGCTCGCGCTCCCGGCGGGCCACCTCGCCGACCGGTACCCGCGGCGGACGGTGCTCGCGCTCTCGATCGGGCTCGACGCGGCGGTCGCGGTCGGACTGCTCGCGGTGACACGGGCGGGCGCGGACGAGACGTGGCCGTTCTTCGTCCTCGCATTCGCAACGGGTGTCGCGTCCGCGCTCGGGGCGCCCGCCGGTCGCGCGATGACGCCCTCTCTCGTCCCGCAGGAGCTGCTCGTGCGCGCGTTCGCCCAGCGGTCGGCGGCGTTCCAGGCATCCGTGATCTGCGGCCCCGCTCTCGGCGGCCTGCTGTTCGCCGTGCAGCCCGAGCTCGTCTACGCGGTGGCGACGGGCTTCTCCCTCGTCGCCCTCGCGGCGATTCTCGCGCTGCGGTCGGGTCGCGAGGGCGTCGGCTCGGGCTCGCCCGACCTGCGGAGCGTCCTCGGCGGCGTTCTGCTCGTCCGCCGGACGCCCGTGCTCCTGGGCGCGATCTCGCTCGATCTCTTCGCCGTCCTCTTCGGCGGTGCGGTCGCGCTGCTTCCGGTCTTCGCCCGCGACGTGCTCGAGGTCGGCCCCGCCGGGCTCGGCGTGCTCCGTGCCGCGCCGGCAGTGGGCGCGCTCGGTGCCGCCGTCGTGCTGACCCGCCGACCGGTGCGTCGCAGAGCCGGGGGGACGCTCCTGACCGTCGTCGCGCTCTACGGCGTCACGATGATCGTGTTCGGCCTCTCGGAGACGATGTGGATCTCGCTCCTCGCGCTCGCGGCGGGCGGCGCCGTCGACATGGTGAGCGTCGTGCTCCGCCAGACGATCCTCCCGCTGGTGACGCCCGACGAGCTCCGCGGCCGGGTCAACGCCGTCGAGATGGTCTTCATCAGCGCCTCGAACGAGCTCGGCGCCTTCGAGTCGGGCGTCGCAGCGGCGCTCATCGGCGCCGTGCCGGCGGTCGTCATCGGCGGCGTGCTCACGATCGGCGTCGCGCTCACGTGGACGAAGCTGTTCCCCGCCCTTCGCCACGTCGACCGGCTCGACGAGCTCCGGCCTGCTGCGACGGTCGCCTGAGCCCCGTCAGCGGCGGGCGCGTGCGAGGAGTCGGGACGCGTCGAGCCCGCGGATCGAGGCGTCGAGCAGCTCGACCGGGTGGAGCGCCGGGAGCCGCTTGCCCGCCCTCCCGAGCGCCTGTGAGACCTGCACCAGGCACCCGGGGTTCGCGCTCGTGTAGACGTCGGGCGCCGTCTGGAGGACGTTGGCGGCCTTCCGATCGCCGAGCTCTCGCGCCGCCTCCGGCTGGGTGACGTTGTAGATCCCGGCCGAGCCGCAGCAGAGCTCCTGCTCCGCCGGCTCGACGACCTCGAGGCCGGGGATCCGCTCGAGGACGGGACGCCAAGCGGCGGGCAGGCGCTGTGCGTGCCGTAGGTGGCATGAGTCCTGGTACGCGACCGTGAGGGGCAGCGGTCGGAGGTCCGGCAGCGTTGCGTCCGCCAGTGCCTCGGTCACGTCGAGCGCCGCGACGTCGTGATCCTTGAGATGCGAGCCGCAGCCCGACGCGTTGACGACGATCGTGTCGAGGCCGGCGAAGCTCGACCGCAGCCGCTCGGTGTACCGCGCCGACTCCTTCGCGCGCCCCGCATGGGCGGAGAGCGCGCCGCAGCATCCCTGCTTCGGGGCGACGACCTCCATTCCGGCCTCGGCGAGCACCCGGGCGGTCGCGGCGTTCACGTCGCCGAAGAGCACCGACTGGACGCAGCCCGTCAGCAGGCCCACGCGCCGGGCCGCGGCTACCCGATCGGGACGAGCCGGGGTCACCGTGGGCGGGCGCTCGCTCGAGCGCCAGTGGGGGGCGACGTCGAGCATGGGGCGCGCCCACGCCGGGGAGGGAAGCGCACGGCCGAGCGGCGCGAGCCGGAGCGCCCAGCGCATCCGGCGGGGGTGGGGGAGCGTCGCGAAGAGGAGGCGGCGCTGCATTCGCTCGCCGCGCGGCCGGGAGTGCTCGTCCTCGACGACGTGGCGCGTCTCCTCGATCAGCTTGTCGTAGCGGACGCCCGACGGGCAGCTCGAGAGGCAGGCCATGCATCCGAGGCAACGGTCGAAGTGCTCGACGACCGTCGGCGCGAGGCGCAGGCTTCCCTGCGCGGTTTTCTCCATCAGCTGGATGCGCCCGCGCGGCGAGTCCATCTCCTCGTTCCAGAGGACGTACGTCGGGCACGTCGGGAGGCAGAAGCCGCAGTGGACGCAAGCCTTGGTCAGCTCCTCGATCACGCGTGATCTCTCCGAGAAGCCGTGTGCCCGTCCGGCGGCGAAAACCGAGCAGGACGAGGACGCAGGCAGCCCCGATATCCGGAGATATCGGGGCGACCGAGGACGACGGCGTGCGATGCGTTTGCAGCCGCGCGGAGGGGTGCAGGGCTTCTCGGAGCGATCACACGAACACTCCCGCGGGGTCGAGTCGCTCCTTCAGCGCGCGCTGGATGCGGCGGGCCGCCGCGTCGGGAACGCCGCCGACGCGGTGCGGGACGTACGCGATGCCGGCGGCCGGCCGGACGATTGCCTCGTCGAGCGTCGAAAGGACGTTCGCGAGGTCGCGCGGCGCGAACGCGAGGCGGCCGAGCGACTCGGCCTGCCGCGATCGGGCCTCTTCCCAGACCGCCCCGTCCTCCACTGCACCGCCGACGAGCGCGCCGGCGGCCTCGACCTGCGACGCGACCGCGGCCGCGGAGCCCTCGAAGAGGACGGCGACGCGCCCGGGATGGAGGACGTCGAGCGCGCTCGGCTGCAGAGCGGAACCGCGCAGCGCACGCACGACGTCGGCGGGCGCGCTCGTCTCGACGACCATCGTGGCGCTGGCGGCCGGGAGCGGGTGCAGGCGCAGCGCGACGCGCGCGATGAGGGCGAGCCGCCCCTCCGACCCGCAGACGAGCTTGCCGAGGTCATAGCCGGCGACGTTCTTGACGACCTTGCCGCCGGAGCTCGCGACGGTTCCGTCGCCGAGCACGAGGGTGACGCCGAGGACGAGGTCGCGTGGCGTCCCGAAGCGGTGCGAGAGAGGGCCTGAGAGGCGGCGCGCGAGGCAGGCGCCGACGGTCGGGTCGCCCGGCGGGTCGAGCGAGAGCCGTTGACCGGCGCTCGCGAGCGCCTCCTGCAGAGCCGAGAGCCGTACTCCGGCCTCGAGGGTGCACGTCAGGTCCCCCGCCTCGTGCTCGAGCACGCGGTCGAGCCGCTCGAGCGAGACGTCGGGGCCGATCCGAAGTCGGGCCCCCGCCGCGCTCGCCGCGGCCAGCATCTCCGCCGCAGCTTCGATCGAGTCCGGGCGGGCAGGCTCCGCGGCGCCGTCAGAACCGGGTTGCGACACCGAGCTTCTCCAGCGGGTGGGCGCGGTACGGGCCGGGCACCTCGCCGCAGAGCCGCGGCGTCGGCAGCACCTTCCCCGGGTTGGCGAGACCGTCCGGGTCGAACGCCCGCCGGACGCGCTCGAAGGCCTCCAGGTCGCGCTCGGAGAACATCGACGGCATCGCGCACGCCTTGTCGACGCCGATCCCGTGCTCGCCCGTGAGCGATCCGCCCTCGTCGACGCAGGCGGCGAGGATCGCGTCGGCGAGGGTCTTCGCTCGCTCGTAGTCGCCGTCGACGGCGGCGTCGTAGAGGACGAGTGGATGGAGGTTGCCGTCGCCGGCGTGGAAGACGTTGCCGACGCGCAACCCGTGCTCCGCGGAGAGCTCGTCGATCCGCCGCAGGACGGCCGGGAGCCTCGTGCGCGGCACGACGCCGTCCTGCACGTAGTAATCGGGCGACACGCGCCCCATCGCGGCGAACGCGCCCTTGCGCCCGAGCCAGAGCAGCACGCGCTCGGCGCCGTCGCTCGCGGTCCGGATCTCGAAGGCGCCCGCCTCGCGGCAGATCGCCTCCACCGCCGACGTGTCCTCCTCGACCTGCGCCGCGACCCCGTCGAGCTCGACGAGAAGGACGGATCCGGCGCCCTCCGGGTACCCCGGGCGGTACGCCTCCTCCGCGGCCTGGATCGTGAAGCGATCCATGATCTCCATCGCCGCCGGCAGGATTCCCCCCGCGACGATCCGCGACACCGCGTCGCCCGCGGCATCGACGGACGAGAAGGCGGCGAGCTGCGTCACGACGACCTCCGGCTGCTTGACGATCCGGAGCGTCACCTCGACCGCGATGCCGAGCGTGCCCTCGGAGCCGACGATGACACCGAGCAGGTCAGGCCCGTCGTCCGCATCGATCGCCTTGCCGCCGACGGTCAGCAGCTCGCCGTCCGGAAGCACGAATCGCAGACCGGTGACGTGGTTGACCGTGAAGCCGTTCTTGAGGCAATGGGCGCCGCCCGAGTTCTCCGCGACATTGCCGCCGATCGTGCACACCTGCTGGCTCGACGGGTCGGGCGCGTAGAAGTAGCCGTCCGCGGCGACAGCTCGCGTGACGTCGAGGTTCGTGACCCCCGGCTGGACGACGACGCGCTCGCTCTCGAGGTCGATCTCGAGGACGCGGTTCATCCGCGCGACGGAGACGACGATCCCGTCGGCGACCGGAAGCGCGCCGCCCGAGAGCCCCGTTCCCGCGCCGCGGGCGACGAACGGGACCGCCTCCCGCGCGCAGAGCCGGAGCACGGCCTGGACGTCGTCGGCAGAGCCCGGGAGCACGACGGCGGCGGGCTGCGCGCGCCACCCCGTGAGCCCGTCGCAGTCGTATGTCGCGAGCTGCTCCGGCTCTGTCAGGACGTACGCGTCCCCGAGCGCGGCCCGCAGGTCGTCGACGAAGCCGGCGGGGAGTGACACGGCCCGATCCTACTCGCGACCGTCGGCCCGGAGAGCGCAGCATCGATCATCGATGATCGCTTCCTTACGCTAGGGTCGCTCTCATGACCGTACCCATTGCCCGGCCCGGCAAGATCGTCTGCGTCGGACTCAACTACAAGGATCACGCGGAGGAGCAGGGCGCCGAGCTTCCGGCCGCGCCGCTCCTCTTCGCGAAGTTCACCACGGCCCTCATCGGGCCCGGCGATCCGATCGTCATCCCGTCGATCGTCACGAAATGCGACTACGAGGCCGAGCTCGGCGTCGTCATCGGCGCCACCGTCCGGAACGTCTCGAAGGAGAACGCGTTCGAGGCGGTCGCCGGCTACCTCGTCGCGAACGACGTGTCCGCCCGCGACCTCCAGTTCTCGGACGGCCAATGGACGCGCGGCAAGTCACCCGACACGTTCTGCCCCGTCGGGCCGCTCGTGCCGGCGGCCGAGGTCGGCGATCCGCACGCGCTCGGCATCCGCGCGATCCTGAACGGCGAGACGATGCAGGACTCGACCACCGCGAACCTCATCTTCGGCATCGACGAAGTGATCAGCTACGCGTCGCAGACGTCAACGCTCGAGGAGGGGGATCTCATCCTCACGGGGACGCCGGCCGGCGTCGGCGTCTTCCGCGACCCGCAGCGGCTCCTCCAGCCGGGCGACGAGATCACGATCGAGATCGACACTGTCGGCTCGCTCACGAACCCCGTCTCCGGCGCCTGAGACGGGTTGACGTCAGGTCGACCGATGGCCGATAGTCGCCGCGGGCCGTCATGAGCGCGATCTCGAGAACCGTGCTCCGCGAGCAGGTGAAGGACATCCTGCTCCACCGCATCGTGAGCGGCCAGCTGAAGCCCGGTGAGCGCCTCGTCGAGACGCGCATCGCGAGCGAGCTCGGGACGAGCCAGGCCCCGGTCCGTGAGGCGCTGCGTGACCTCGAGCTCCTCCGCCTCGTGGAGTCGGAGCCGTTCCGCGGGGCGCGCGTCAGGGAGTTCGGCGACTCGGAGCTCATCGAGGTCTACCCGGTACGGGCGGTGCTCGAGGAGCTCGCCGCGCGCGAGGCGGCGACGCGCCTCGACGGCGACGTCGGCGTCCTCGAGCGGGAGGTCGAGGCTATGCGGGCGGCCGCGAAGCGCGGCGACGTGAACGCGCTCGCGCGCCACGACATCGCCTTCCACCGCCTGATGGTCGAGGCGGCGGGCAACATGATCCTCGAGCAGACCTGGAAGTCGCTGGGCGTCGAGGGCCGCATCACCATCTCGCTCTACGGGACCTACGTGGGGCCCGAGGAGGCGGCGGAGCTCCACGTCCCGATCCTCGAGGCGATTCGCTCCGGCAAGCCGGGCGCGGCGGGGCGGGCGGCGCGAAAGCACGTCGAGGCGTTCGCGAGGATCGCCCGCAACCGGGCCGCGGCGGGGCACTGATCCACTGAGCTCGCGCTCGAAGGCCGGCGCGCTCGCCGGGCTGTTCCTCGCAGCCCTCGCGCTGCGTCCGCAGATCGTCGGCGTCGGCCCGCTGATCGACGACATCCAGGACGACCTCGATGCCTCGCATGCGGTCGCGGGGCTGCTCGGGACGATCCCGGTGCTCTGCATGGGCCTCTTCGCGCCGGTCGCCGCGTACCTCTCGGCGCGGCTCGGCACGCGCAGGGCGATGACGATCGGGCTGGTCCTCATAGGCGCCTTCGGCGTGCTCCGCGCGCTCGCTCCGAGCGCCTGGCTCGTCGTCCTCCTCACGTGGCCCGTGGGGATCGGCATGGGTCTCGGCAACGCGCTCGCGCCGCTCGCCGTGCGCGAGACGATCCCGGAGCGCCCCGCGACCGGGACGGGCGTCTACACGACCGGGATCCAGATGGGAGCGGCGATGGCGGCCGCGCTCGCCGTGCCGCTCGCCGCGGTGCTCGGCGGGTGGCGCGGCGCGCTGATCGCCTTCTCCGTCGTCGCGTGCGGCATCGCGGTCGCATGGGTCGTCCTCGAACGCGGCGGCGCTCCCCACGTGCGTCCGGCCGCGATGATCCCGCACCTGCCCTGGCGCTCCCGGACGGCCTGGCTGCTCGTTGCGATCTTCGGGTCGATGGCATCGGCGTACTACGGGCTGAACGCCTGGCTCCCGGACGCCTACGGGGAGCGGGGGTGGAGCGACGAGTCCGCGGGAGTCCTTGTCGCCGGGATGAACATCACGGCGATCCCGGCCTCGTTCGTCGTGCCGTGGCTGTCGGACCGGTACGGCGGCCGGCGTCCGTGGCTCGGCGCAATGAGCATCGTCTTTGCCGTCGGCGGGATCGGGCTCGTTGCGTTCCCCGCGGCCGGCTTTGCGTGGGCGCTGCTCGCGGGCGTCTCGCAGGGGAGCATGTTCGCCCTCGTGATGACGCTCCCGCTCGACCTCGAGCGGACGCCCGAGCGCGTCGGTGCGCTCGTCGCGATGATGCTCGGCCTCGGCTACACGATCGGTGCGATCTCGCCGTTCGTCCTCGGCGCGGTGCGGGACGCCACGGGGTCATTCGATGCCGTGCTCTGGGTCTGCGCGGGGTTCCTCGGCGCCCTGGTGGTCCTCGTCCGCCTGCTCCCACGGCGGCAGGCGGCGCCCGCTCCGGCGACCTAGCGCCGGTCGGTCGGCGGGTAGATCCGGTCCGCGTACTCCTCGACCATGCGGGCCGCCGAGAAGCGCGGCCCGTTCGTCCGCAGCGAGCGCCTGACCATTGCGAGCCAGCCGCGGGGGATGCCGTCGGCGTCGCGGTCGTGGAACAGCGGGATCACCTGCTGCTCGAGGAGGTCGTAGAGCGCGTGGGCATGCCGCGCGTCCTGGGTCGCCTCGTCCTCGTCCTCCGACGCCCCGTCGATCTCCCAGCCGTTCTCGCCGTCGTAGCCCTCGACCCACCAGCCGTCGAGCACGCTGAGGTTGAGGCCGCCGTTCGCCGCCGACTTCATCCCGCTCGTCCCGCTCGCCTCGAGCGGCGGGCGCGGCACGTTGATCCACACGTCGCAGCCGCCGACGATCGGCGCGGCGACGGACAGGTCATAGTTCTCGAGGAACCCGACGCGAGACGTGATCCCGACCGCGTCCGAGAGCCCGAACACGTCGACGAGCATCTGTTTCGCGTTGTTGTCGAGCGGGTGCGCCTTGCCAGCGACGACCATCTGCAGCGGCTGCCCATCCGAGAAGATCCGGCGGACGCGCTCGGCGTCGTACGTGAGGAGGAAGAGCCGCTTGTACGTGGCGATCCGCCGCGCGAAGCCGAGCGTTAGCGTGTCCGACGCGAAGGTCTCGGCGAGCGCCTTCACGCGCTCGGGGTCCTCGCCGCGCAGCAGCCGGTCCTGGACGCTCTTGGTCCGCACGTAGTCGACGAGCTGGAGCCGCGCCTCGTTGCGGGCCGCCCAGAGCTCCTCGTCGGGGATCCGGTCGACCGGATCCCACGTGGCGGGATCGGACGCGCGGTCGAGCCAGCCGTCGCCGAGGTGACGGTCGAGCAGCGCGCGCATCGGCGCGGAGAGGAACGTCGACAGGTGAACGCCGTTCGTGACGTGCGTGATCGGCACCTCGTCCGCCGATCCGGCGCCGAACAGCGGCTTCCACATCTCGCGGGCGACCTCGCCGTGCCGCAGGCTGACGGCGTTCGCCCGTCGCGAGAGCCGCAACGCGAGCGGCGTCATCCCAGGCCACTCGTCCGAGCCCGGGCTCGTGCGGCACATGTCGAGGAAGCGGTCGGCGTCGATTCCGAGTCTGGCGGGGAGCTCCGCGAACGCCTCGAGGAACGACCGTGTCTCGTACGACTCGTTCCCGGCCGGTACGGGGGTATGCGTCGTGAACACGCACCGCTCCCGCGCCGCGGCGAGCGCGTCGTCGAGCGGCTCGCCCGCGGCGACTCCCCGTGCGGCGAGCTCCAGCGCGGCGAGCGCAGGATGCCCCTCGTTGAAGTGGAGGACGCCGGGATCGATGTCGAGCGCGTCGAGCATGCGGACGGTGCCGATCCCGAGCAGGCCGTACTGGCCGAGCCGCGTGAGCGGGTTGCCCTCGTAGAGGCGCGCGGTGATCCAGCGGTCGACCGGATCGTTCTCGTCCAGCTCCGTGTCGAGGAGGTACAGCGGCACACGGCCGACCTCCGCGCGCCAGACGTGGAAGGCGATCTCGCGGCCGAAGAGCGGAAACGTCAGCCGGAGCGGCAAGCCGTCGGCCCCCGTCACCTGCACCGTGGGGAGGTGCTCTGGGACGATCTGCGTCCAGTACTCGTGCTGGAGGCCGTTCCGGTCGACGCGCTGCTGGAAGTAGCCCTTCCGGTAGAGGAGGCCGACGCCGACCATCGGGACGGCGAGGTCGCTGGCCTGCTTGAGGATGTCGCCCGCGAGCGCGCCCAGGCCGCCCGAGTAGATGGGCAGCGACGGGTGGATCCCGAACTCGGCGCACACGAACACGACCGGCCCCTCGAGGCCGTCGACCGGTCGCTCGGGCCGCATCCGGTCCTCCTCGAGGACGCGCGCGAGGCGCTCGATCCGGTCGCGCGTCGGTGCGTCGCCGGCAAGGCTGTCCGCCGCGTGCGGGGCGAGGTCCCCGAGCTGGCGCACGGGGTTGCGGCCGTTGATCTCCCAGGCGTGCGGGTCGAGCGAGCGGAAGAGCTCGGGCCCGTCCGGATCCCACGACCAGCGGTAGTCGAGGGCGACGCGGGCGAGCGGCGCCAGTTCCGGCGGTAGGCGCCACGCGAGGCGGGCGGCGCGCTCGTCGGCCTCCCGTGCTCCCGGGAGCGCGGCGATGTCGACCATGCGGGTCGTGCTCACGGGACTCCAAGCTAGCCGCGACCGGGCGGTCGCGGTGCGGGAACCGCTCGTCGGAAGTGCGCGATCGTCGCCGCGACGCCGTCTGCGAGCGGCGTTCGCGGGAACGGGCCGACGTCGCGGTCGAAGCCGACCGCCTCGAGCTCGGCGGGGAACGGGAGCGGGTCCCCGCCCCACGTGATCTCCGCATCGGGCACGTCCGCCAGGATCGCCTGCACGACCTCCTCGACCGTCGCGCGAACGCCGGGGACGTTGTAGACGGCCGCGCCTTCGCTCGCGGCGCCGGCGGCGGTCGCGAACGCACGGCCGACGTCGGGCGCATAGTCGTACTGCGCGGCGCCAGAGAAGCCGATCGCGTACGACTCGCCTCGCACCGCGGCGAGCATCGCCGCCGTCGGGCCCGAGGTCATGCCCTGGTCGCGGCCCGGGCCGTAGACGACATAGGGGCGCAGGCCGATCGACGGAAGCCCGGCGTCCGCCGCATAGACGCGCGCCATCCCCTCGTCGGCGAGCTTCGAGACGCCGTACAGCGTCCCCGGCGAGGCACCTCCCGACTCCGGCGCGGGGGAAGGGGTCGAGGGCCCGTAGACCGCGGTCGAGCTCGCGTAGACGACGCCCGGGATCCGCTCGCGTCGCCTCGCGACGGCCTCGAAGACGTTGACGGTGCCCGCGACGTTCACCCGCATGCCGAGCGGCGGGTTCGCGCGGACGAACGGCACCTGGAGGGCGGCGAGGTGGACGACCCGGGTGATCCCGTGCTCGTCCAGTGTGTGCTCGAGCGCCTCGAGGTCGGTGATGTCGCCGCGGACGAGGTCGACGCGGTCGGCGTCGGCGCCGAGCACGAGCTCGAGGCGCGCGCGGTCGTCCCCGAGGTCGAAGCCGACGACCTCAGCGCCGTCGTCGAGGGCGGCACGCGCGACCCAGGCGCCGAGGCAGCCGAGGACGCCGGTGACGAGGAGGCGATCTGGCATCAGGAGGGTTTGGCGAGATGGTGCCCGTGGCCGGGGTGCCGGTGCTCCCCTGGGTACATGGCGGTCATCTCGCCAACCCTCCTAGTCGAGCGGTGCGTCCTGGTACACCGTCACGGCCTCGGTGAAGAACTCGAGCGCCGCGCGGCCCTGCTCGTGCGGGCCGAAGCCGGAGCCCTTGATCCCGCCGAAGGGCACGTGCACGTCTGCGCCGGCCGTCTGCGAGTTGACGTGGAGGATGCCCGCCTGAAGCTCCTCCGAGAAGCGCTGCACCGTGTGGAGGTCGCGCGTGAAGATCGAGGCAGCGAGCCCGAACGGCACGGCGTTCGCGCGCTCGATCGCCTCGTCGAGCGTCCGGTAGGAGTAGAGCGACGTGACCGGCCCGAAGACCTCCTCGCAGGAGAGGTAGGCGTCGTCCGCGACCCCCTCGAAGACCGTCGGCCGAACGAGGAAGCTCTCGCCGTCGCGCTCCCCGCCGGACGCCAGCTCGCCGCCCTCGGCCTTCCCGCGATCGATCGCGGCGAGCACGTCGTTCATCGGCCCCTCGTTCACGAGCGGCCCGACCTCGGTGTCCGGGTCAGCGGGGTCGCCGACCCGGCCCCGCGCGATCCTGGCGAGGAACGCCTCGCGGAAGCGGTCGTAGGCGCTCGCCTCGACGTAGATCCGCCTCGTCGCCGTGCACTTCTGGCCCGCCGACCAGAACGCCCCGGCATACGCGGCCTCGACGGCCCGGTCGAGCTCGGCGTCCGCGGCGACGACGAGCGGATTGTGCCCGCCGAGCTCGAGCTGGACGCGCGCGCCGCGTGCCGTCACCCGGTCGCGGACGGCGTGTCCGACCTCGACCGAGCCCGTGAACGAGACCGCCTGGACGTCGGGGCTCGCGACGAGCTCCGCGCCGACCTTCGAGCCGGCGCCGGTCAGCACGTTGAGCACGCCGGCCGGGAGCCCCGCCTCCGCGAAGCACTCCGCGACGTGGAGTCCCGTGCGAGGCGCCTCATAGCCGAGCTTGAGGACGATCGTGTTGCCGTGGATCAGTGCGGGGGCCAGCTTCCACACGGGGATCGCGATCGGGAAGTTCCACGGCGTGATCAGGCCGACCACTCCGAGCGGGCGCCGCACCGTGTAGAGCCGCTGAAGCGGAACTGACGCGGCATACACCTCGCCGATCGGCCGCCAGGCCTCGCCCGCGGCGAAGCGCAGGATCGTCGCCGCCCGGGCCGCCTCCATTCGCGCTTCGCGGAGCGGCTTGCCCATCTCGGCGGTCATGTCCTGCGCGACCTGCTCCGCCCGCGCCTCGATGGCGTCGGCGGCCTTGGTCATGAACGCCGCGCGCGACGGAGCTGGGAGCTTCGCCCAGCCGGGGAACGCCGCCGCGGCGGCGGCGACCGCTTCGCGCGCGTCGTCCGCATCGGATGCCTGGAAGACGCCTGTCACCTCGGACGGCCGCCAGGGGTTTCGCTTCTCGTAGGTCGACCCGGAGGCCGTCGGCCGCCATGCGCCGCCGATGTAGTTCCGTGCAGGTGTCTCGGTCACGGTCGCGGTCATCGGTGGCCTCCGTTCGGTCAGACGAGCGTCGATGCGAGGGCGACGGGGTTGACGAGGGTCCCGACCTCCGGGACGTGGATCTCGACCCAGTGGCCGGGTGTGAGGCTGATGTCGTCCGGCGGGACGAGCCCCGTCCCCGTCAAGAGGACGGTACCGAGGGCGATGGGGTTGTCGCGGGTGAGCCACGAGATCAGCTCGTCGAACGAGCGGGTCATCTGCGCGGTCGTCGTCCGGTCCTCGTAGACCACGTCGCCGTCGGCGTCGCTGATCCGCATCACGATCTGGAACCCGTGCGGCGCGCGGGGCGGTGCATAGACGGCGGGCCCGATCGCGCAGCCGCCCGCGTACACCTTCGCCTGGGTGAGGTAGAGCGGGTTCGCGGCCTCGATCTCTCGCGAGGAGACGTCGTTGCCGATCGTGTAGCCGAGGATCTTCCCGTTCCGTCCGAGCACGAGGCCGATCTCCGGCTCGGGGACGTTCCAGACCGAGTCGCCGCGGATGCCGATCGTGTCGCCCGGGCCCACCGTGCGTCGACCGGCGGCGTCCTTGAGGAAGAGCTCGGGCCGCGCCGACCGGTAGACGTCCGCGTAGACGTCACGGCTCCCGACGCTCTCCTCCATCCGCGCGTCGCGGCTTCGCTCGTACGTGACACCCGCGCACCAGACCTCCGGGGGGTCGAGCGGGGGGAGCAGCGTCAGCCCGGAGCCGAGCTCGAGGCTGTAGTGGTCGAGCGGGACGACCGGGACCGGGTCGACCTCGAACGCCTCTCCGTGGAGCACGCGGAGCGGGTCGTCGGTGCCCATGATCCGGAAGAACTGCCCCTCCTCCTCCAGTTCGATGCCGATCCCCACCTGACCCTCGGCGTCGACCCACCGGATCATGCGCTGCATCAGTAGACCGCCCGGCCTCCGGAGATGTCGAAGGTCGCGCCGGTCGAGAACGAGCACTCCTCGCTCGCGAGCCAGCACGCCAGCGCCGCCACCTCCGCCGCTCCCCCCATACGGCCGACCGGGATCCGCTCGACCATGTACGAGACGTGCTCGTCGGACAGGGCGTCGAGGATCGGCGTCTCGATGACCGCGGGCGCGATGCAGTTCACGAGCACCCCCGTGCGCGCCACGTCCTTTCCGATCGACTTCGTCATCGCGATCACAGCGGCCTTCGCGGCAGAGTAGGCCGCGGCCATCGGGTTCCCCTCCTTGCCCGCGATGGACGCGACGTTGACGATCCGCCCGTACCCGCGCTCGATCATGCCGGGCAGGACGGCGCGGTTGCTGAAGAACACCCCGTCCGCGTCGATCGCCATCACACGGCGCCACTCCTCGTCCGGGACGTCGACGGTCGAGAGCGACGCGCCCGTGATCCCCGCCGAGCAGACGAGGATGTCGAGCGGCCCGAGCTCCTCGCTCGCGCGCGCGACGGCCGCCTCGACCTGCTGCGAGTCGGACACGTCGCCGGACAGGGCGAGGACGCCCTCCGGCGGCGTACCGCCGAGGTCCAGGGAGGCCACGGCGGCGCCCTCGCGCAACAGCCGCCCCGCGGTCGCCGCGCCGATGCCGCTACCGCCGCCCGTCACGAGGGCGACCCGGCCGGAGAATCGATGATCGTTGGTTCCGGACAAGGGCGGCTAGCCTACCCTGTGCCCGTGGGACTCGACCCGGCCACCGACTACCCCCTCGGAACGCGGCGGGCAGACCTCGTCCGGACGCCGTCGGGCCTCGGTCTCGAGTCCGTCACGCTCCCCGCCGCGCGCGCCGGCGAGCTCGCTGCGGCGGATGCACGGGCGACCGCCGAGACGCTCGGGCTGCAGGCCGAGATCGCCCGCGCCGTGGGCCGCGGGCAGCTCGGGGACGGCCTCGAGCGGGCGTCGGAGCTCGCGAACGTGCCGGACGACGAGCTGCTCGAGATCTACACCGCGCTCCGTCCGGGGCGATCGTCGCCGGCGGAGCTCGAGGCCTGGGCGGTGAGGCTCGACGGGCACGGCGCCTCCCGGACCGCGGCGTTCGTCCGCGAGGCCGCGGCGGTCTACGTCGCGCGCGGGCTCGTCGTCGATGGCTGAGACACCGCGCAGCCGCCGCTTCGTCGCCCGCGAGGCGACCGCGCTCCGCCGGGAGATGCTGGTGGAGCCCTGGCCCGAGCTCGGGCTCGTTGCCTCGGCAGGGCCTGCCGACCCCGAGCCCGAGCTCCTCGTCGAGGCCGGTGTGGTCGTCCGGCTCGACGGCCGCGCTGCGGACGACTTCGACGTCATCGACCGCTTCCTCGTCGCCCACGGCCTCGACCTCGACGTCGCGGCAGAGGCGATGGCGCTCACGGACGCGCAGCTCGCGCGAATGCTCGTCGACGTCGACGTGCCGCGTAGCGAGCTGGTTCGGCTCGCCCGGGGGCTGACGCCCGCGAAGCTCGCGCGGGTGGTGGGGATGCTCGACCCGGTCGAGCTGATGATGGCGCTCAAGAAGCTCCGCGCCCGACGCGACCCCGGCAACCAGGCGCACGTCACCAACCTCAAGGAGAGCCCGGCGCTCCTCGCCGCCGACGCCGCCGAGGCGGCGCGCCGTGGCTTCGACGAGCTCGAGACGACGGTCGGCGTCGCCCGCTACGCGCCGCTGAACGCGCTCTCGCTCCTCGTCGGCTCGCAGACGGGACGGCCCGGCGTGATGACGCAGTGCGCGGTCGAGGAACGGCGCAACCTCGAGCTCGCGATCCGCGGGCTCGTGTCGTACGCCGAGACGTTGTCCGTCTACGGCACGGAGCGCGTCTTCGCGGACGGCGACGACACGCCGTGGTCGAAGGCGTTCCTCGCCTCTGCGTACGCATCGCGAGGCGTCAAAGTCCGCTTCACGTCGGGCACCGGCTCGGAGGCGCTGATGGGACATGCCGAGGGGCTGTCGATGCTCTACCTCGAGGCCCGGTGCGTCTCGGTCGTGCGTGCCGCGGGCGCGCAGGGCGTCCAGAACGGCTCGATCTCTTGCGTCGCGCTCGTCCTGTCCGTCCCGGGAGGCACCCGCGCGATCCTCGCCGAGAACGTCCTCGCCGCCTGGCTCGATCTCGAGGTCGCCTCCGGGAACGACGCGATCGCGTCGCACTCCGCGATCCGCAAGACGGCGAAGCTCATGGGGCAGTTCCTGCCCGGGACGGACTTCGTCACGTCCGGCTACTCCGTGATGCCGCGGTCCGACAACACCTTCGGCGGGGGCAACTACGACGCCGACGACATCGACGAATGGCTCACGATCCAGCGCGACTGGCAGGTCGACGGCGGCATCGAGCCGGTTGCCGAGGACGAGGTGCTGCGCGTACGGGAACGTGGGGCGCGGGCCGTCCAGGCCGTCTTCGCCGAGCTCGGCCTGCCCGAGGTGACCGAGGCGGAGATCGAGGCAGCCACCGTCGGGCACTCGAGCGGCGACGTCCCCGATCGCGACCGGGCCGCCGACGTCGAGGCGGCCGACGAGCTGCTCGCGCGCGGGGTCGCGGCGCTCGACGTCGCGCTCGCGCTCGATCGCCGCGGCTTCGAGGACGTCGCGGAGGCGATCGTCGGGATGCTGCGGCAGCGCGTCGCGGCGGACTACCTGCAGACATCGGCGGTGATCGAGCCCGACGGCCTCGTGCGGTCGGCGGTCAACGATCCGAACGCGTACCTGGGGCCGGGTACCGGCTACCGCCTCGAGGGTGAGCGGTGGGCGCTTCTCCAGGCGCTCCCGCACGTCGTCGACCCGCGGAGGATGGGCCGTGGCGCGTCTGGATCGTCCTCGCTCGTGGAGGCCGCCGACGTCGCGACGGCGGGCACGGACCCGGCCGAGGTCGTTGTCGCGGTCGGGCCGGCGTTCGCGGACGGCCTCCGCGAGACGATCAACGGGCTCGCCCATGCAGAGGTGCTCGACGCGATCGTCTCGGGCGTCCGCGAGGCAGGAGGCGTCCCGCGGGTCGTCCGGGTACAGCGCTCCGCCGACGTCGCCTTCATCGGGCACGACGGGGCGCTCCTCTCGGGCTCCGGCGTTGCGCTCGGCGTCCAGTCGAAGGGGACGGCGGTCATCCACCGCGCCGACCTGCAGCCGCTCGACAACCTCGAGCTGTTCGGCATGAGCCCGCTGTACACGCTCGAGAGCTATCGCGCGATGGGCCGCAATGCGGCCGGCTACGCGCTCGGGCAGCGCGTCGGCCCCGTCCCGACCGAGCTCGACAACTTCGCGCGCGCGAAGCTCATCGTCTCGACGACGCTCCTGCACGCCCAGGAGACGCGGGCGATCGTTCCCGGCGCGCCCGCGGTCGAGCTCTCAGTGCTCTCGTAGCCCGGCCGCGCGCTGCTCGGCGGCGAGCCGCTCCTCGGCCTCGGCCTCCTCGCGAAAGAGCCGCACGAGGAGCCAGACGATCGCGGCGAAGAAGACGAGCGCCTGCTCCGAGGACATGAGGATCCCGCCGAGGTTCTGGTCCTTCTGGGCGCCGATCCCCCAGAGCCGCTCGGGCAGCGACTCGTAATAGTCGTAGATCGGCGGCGAGAAGGTCAGGGCGAGCCCGAGAAACGCGGAGAGGACGAAGGCGGCGAACACGTAGCCGATCCGGGTCAGGGTGGCGGCCGCGTGGGGCACGTCGCACAGCACCGGCCACCAGAAGAGGAGGCCGATCGCGATCAGGAAGGCGTGCTCGAGCGCGAGCAGGAACGGGTCGCGCACCGCGGCGTCGTACACGGCGCCGAGGTGAACGACGTACCAGCCGACGAGCCAGACGGGCAGCGCCACCTGCGGCCGCGTGAGCCAGGCGAACGGCCGGCCGCCGACTCGTGCGACGCCGGCACGCATCGCCGGGGTGAGCCCGATCAGGAGGAGCGGCGGCGCCCAGTCCGAGATCATCACGTTCTGCAGGAGGTGGAAGAGGACGAGGTAGTCGGTCGCGATCGTCCCGAGCGGCGAGTTGAGCGCGCCGACGACGAGCACGATCCCGGCGGAGAACGACGCGGCGCGCCACCACTGCGCGGGCGACCCTCGCCACGCACGCACGTAGAGCACGACCGCGACCGCCGCGAGCACGACGAACGCCGGCTCGAACGAGAAGCTCCAGGGAGACGGCACTAGATGATTCGTGCCACGAGATCGTCGGCTGCGGGGCGCGGGCTGGCCGCTCTGGGGCGTGGGACGAGCGACTCGGCGATGCCGGTGGCATCGGTGAGGCGCTCGGCACGCGATGCGCACAGGGCTGCGACGGCCGCGGAGCGGGCATCGCAGCCCTGGAAGCGGCCCGGAGGCGCCAGAGCGCGCATCCGGCCGACCGAGATCGGGGCATCAATCATCTAGATCTCCGCCGGCTCGATCCGTCGTGCGTTCGGTCGCCGCGATCGGCGCGCGGCCCGGACGAGGAGCACGAGCGCGACCCCGAGCGTGAGCGCCTGCTCGACCATCATCACGACGCCGGCGAGCTTCTGGTCGGTCAGCGGCGAGAGCCCGAAGAGCCGCTCCGGCTGGTCGACGTAGACGTCGTAGTACGGCTCGAACCCGAAGACGAAGACGTACGCGAGCAGCTGTCCGGCCCAGAAGACGACGACCGCGACCCCGATGCGCCCGGCGAGGCTCAGGCGGCCGTGCCCCGTCGGGTCGATGATCACCGACCAGACGAGCAGCCCGACGACGACGAGCGACAGGTGCTCGAGGCGGTGGACGAGCTGGTTCTCGAGCGCCGCGTCGTAGAGCGCCGGCACGTGCCAGGCAACCAGGGCCGCGAGCCAGAGGGACACCGCGACCGGCGGCCGAAGGACGAACGACAGCGCGCGCCGCAACCACGTGGTCCGTGCGAGCGGCGCGAGCAGGTCGCGGGGAAGGAAGAAGAGCGAGAGCGGGCCGCGCAGGGCCACGAGCGTCAACGCGATCCCGAGGTCGGCGAGGAGCACGTGCTGCAGCATGTGCGCCGACTGCAGGTACTCCTCGGCGACCGCGTCGAGGGGGGAGACGAGGGCGACGAGAACGATCACGACCCCGGTGAGGAACAGCGGGATCCGCGTCCACGGCGCGGCCTCGGGCCGTCTTCGGTGGAGCCGCCGCCAGCCGCTCAGGAAGAACCCGACCGCGATCGCCGCGCCGATCAGCGCGAGCGGGTCGAGCGACCACGCCGACCAGAGGTCGCTCGTCGCGGTTGCCGCGAGCGCGGTCACGGCAGCACGGTAGCCCGAGGGGGAGCCGCCCAGACGCCGTGCTCGAGGGTCGCCGGGTCGGGGGCGGGTGACCGCTCCGCCTCCGCGAGAGCGGCGGCGATCTCGGCCGCGACTCCCGCCCGCAGCTCGTCCAGCTCGCCGTCCGTCAAGCCGTCTGCCACGAGGCGTCCCACGAGACGAGCGACGGGATCGCGCGCCGCGTACTCGTCACGGAGTTCCTGCGGTACGTACCTTCCGTCGTCGTGCGCTGCGTGCCCGTGGATCCGGAGAGTCACCGCCTCCACCGCCTGGGGGCCGCTCCCCGACCGTGCCCGCTCGACCGCGAGCCTGATCGCCTCGTAGGTCAGGAGCGCGTCGGTCCCGTCGACGGTCTCGCAGGGGATCGACCAGCCGCCCTCGATCCGCTCGGCCAGCACCGTGTTCACCGTCTGGCGCGCGAGGGGTGTCGAATAGGAGTACTGGTTTCGCTGCAGCACGAAGACCGCCGGCACCCGCCAGACGCCCGCGAGGCCGAGCGCCTCGTGTGTGTCGCCGACCGAGAGCGCGCCCTCCCCGAGGAACGTGAGGGCGACTCGTGCCTCCCTGCGTCGGCGGAAGGCCAGCGCCGCGCCGACCGTGACCGACGCGAGGTCGCCGAGCATCGAGACGAGCGGGAAGACGCCCAGGGCAGGTACGCCGAAATGCATGTTGCCGTCCCGCCCGCCGGTCGGCGAGTCGGCCCGTCCGAGAAAGTTCCGGAACGCGTCCGCCGGCGTCACTCCCCGGGCGAAGTGCGTCGCCAGCTCCCGGTTGAGGGGGCAGACGACGTCGTGAGGCCCGAGCGCGAGCCCCGCGGCCGCCGCGACCGCCTCCTGTCCTCGCCCGTCGTAGAAGGACCCCGCGATGCGGCCCTGCCGGTACAGCGCGAGCCCGCGTTCCTCGAAGAGCCGCTGCAGCAGGACGAGCCGGAGCAGCGCGAGTCGCGTCCCGGCGTCCACGGACAGGAGGTCGATGCACGGCTCAGTAGGCAAGGAGACGCTCGAGCTCGGTCGCGGTGGAGTCGACCGACGGGAGGTACGCGTCCTCGAGCTCGGGCGCGAACGGCACCGGCGTGTCGGGCGGGGCATGGAGGACGGGCGGTGCGTCGAGCAGCTCGAACGCCTCCCGGGACACGAGGGACAGGATGTGCGGCGCCGCACCTGTCGAACGCGCTGCCTCCTGCTGGACGAGGACGCGCGAGGTCTTCTCGAGCGATCGCAGCACCGCCTCCCGGTCGAGCGGCCAGACCGTGCGGAGGTCGATCACCTCGACGTCCGCGCCGAGACGGTCAACCGCGGCGAGCGCGATCGCGACCCCGGAGCCGTAGGTGACGACGGTCGCGTCGCGCCCCTCCCGGACGACTGCCGCCGTGCAGAGCGGTGTCCGAGCACCGGCGGGCGGCCGGGGTCCCACCAACCGGCGGTAGAGGCCCTTGTGCTCGAAGACGAGGACAGGGTCGGGGTCGTCGATCGCCGCCCGCAGGAGCCCGTAGGCGTCCTGGACCGTGCCCGGGCACACGACCTTCAGCCCGGGCTGGCCGACGAACCAGCCCTCCGGTGAGCCGGCGTGGAACGGGCCGCCGCGGATGCCGCCCCCTGTCGGCATCCGGATCACGAGCGGGATCGCCTGGCGCGAGCGCCAGTGCGTCTTCGCGGCCACGGTGACGATCACGTCGAACGGACAGGTGACGAAGTCCGCGAACTGGAGCTCCACGACCGGCCGGTCGCCCATCCAGGCGGCGCCGATCGCCGCACCGACGAAGCCCTCCTCGGCGATCGGAGTGTCGAGGACGCGCTCGTCGCCGAACTCGTCGAGGAGCCCGGCCGTCGCGCCGAAGGCGCCGCCGAACGCGCCGATGTCCTCGCCGAGCAGGAAGACGCGGTCGTCGTCGCGCATCGCGTCCGCGAGCGCGGAACGGACGGCCTCGAGGTAGGTGATCTCGTCCGCCGCGCCGGTGTGATCCGGAGGCATCGTCACCCCCGCCAGTCTCGCAGGCTCGCTCCCGGCGGCGTCAGACGAGCCGTACCAGCACGTCCGCCAGCTCCCGCGGCCGTGAGAGGAACGGCGAGTGGCCGCCGTCGAGCTCGATCGGCTCAACGCCGAGAAGCTCACGCGACATGGTGCGCGACCACGCCGGGGAGATGACGTGCTCGTCGCGGCAGAGGATCGAGGAGCGCTCGACGTCCGGGAGCGCGTCGACGGGCCACGGCTCGAGTCGCGGCGACGCTGCCTGGGCGCGCAGCCGGGAGGCTGCCCAGGCCGCGTCCGCCGCCGTGCAGTCGTGGTAGAAGCATCGAATGGCCGCCTCGGGATCGGGCCAGTACGAGGCTCCGTCGTCGCGCGTCCGCGTGCTCCCGACGAACCCCGAAACGTAGACGTCGTCCGTCGCGTAGCGGTCGGCGACGCTCCTGCCCGGCTCGGGAACGAGCGCGCAGAGGAAGACGAGGTGCCGGAGCGGCCGGTGGCGGGCGACGAGCGGGATCGTCGAGCCGGCGAACGAGTGCCCGACAAGGATCACCTCGTCGTCCACGTCGCCGAGGGCCTCGGCGACGAGCTCGGCGTACCGCGTGAGGCCCGCGTTCGGATCCTCGATCGGCAGATCGACCGCGACGGCACGGTGGCCGCGCGCGTCGAGTTCGGGCTCCAGACGCTCCCAGCACCAGGCTCCGTGCCAGGAGCCGTGCACGAGCGCGAACACGGCCACCTCGGGCTTCAGCGCTCGACGTGCAACGAGCCCTCGAGGTCGCCGAGGACGAGGTCGCGCTCGCGGTCGCCGATGTGGTCGAGCGGAACCGGACCGAGGGCCTCGATGAACGTCACGCCCCCGGGCGAGTGCAGCGCGTGCTCGACGCCGCGATTGACGACGCAGACGTCGCCCGCGCGCATCTCCCGCGTCTCGTCCCCGATCGTCATCGCGACCGAGCCCTCGAGGATCAGCATCACCTGCTCGGTGTGCTCGTGCGCGTGCCGGGCGACGGTCGTCCCCGGCGCATAGGTCACGTGGCCGAGGAAGACCTGGTCGCCCGCGATCGCGCGGAGCCCCACGCCGCCGAAGATGGCGAAGGGCTCCTTGTCGTTGAACGTCGAGAAGGGCGAATCGGCCACTAGGCCAGCACCTCGAACGAGATGCCGCCGTCCGAGACCGTGTTCACCGACAGCTCCGAGTCGAACACCACCCGCTTGCCCTCGCGGACCGGCTCCGCCTTCGCCTCGAGCGCCCGGAGCACCCGCTCCGGCGTGATCGGCAGCTCCGTGACCCAGACGCCGACGGCGTCGAACACGGCCGAGGCGATCGCCGGCGGCTGCGCGTTGTTCGCCATCTCGCCGATCCCTTTCGCGCCGTACGGCCCGTCGGCCGAGGGGTTCTCGATGATGATCGTGTCGATCTTCGGGAGGTCCTGCATGCCCGGCGCGAGGTACGAGCCGAAGTCCCCGCCGCGGTGCTCGACGGAGGGGTAGTACGGGTAGCAGTTCTCGAGCACGCCGAGCCCGAGCCCCTGTATCGCCCCGCCCTCGATCTGGCCCTCGACGAGGGTCGGGTTGAGCGCGCGGCCGACGTCGTACACCTGGACGAGGCGCTTCACCGTGACGACGCCCGTCTCCTCGTCGACCTCGACTTCTGCAGCGCACGCCGCGTACGAGATCGCGGAGTGGGGCGGGAGGTCGACCTCGCCCGTCTCCGCGTCCACGATCGCCGCGTACGGCTTCAGCTGGGCGCCGTCGCCGGTGATCAGCTCGCCGTACGTCCACGTCGCAGCGCCCGCGACGTCCGGGACGGCGATCTTCCTCTGCGGCGCCCCCTTTGCGAGCACCTCGCCGTCGACGATCTCGAGGTCGGAGGGATCGATCTCGAGCTCCTTGCCGGCAATCTCGAGGATCCGCTCCCGAACGCGCACGGCCGCCTTCTCGACCGCCTTACCGGCGACGAAGGTCGCGCGCGACGCGAACGTCCCCGTGCAGACCGGCGACGAGTCCGTGTTCGAGTTGTCGTACGTGATCCAGTCGTATGGCACACCGATCGTCTCGGCGACGATCTGCGACTGGATCGTCTTCGACCCGTTGCCGATGTCGGACGTCCCGGCGAAGACGTCGATCCGCCCGTCGGGCTTGACCTTGATCCACGCCTGCGACGGGTCGCCGTTCTGGTTCATCCCCGTCGGGTACTCGATCGCCGCGATCCCGCGGCCGGTCTTGATCGCCATCAGTGGTCCTCCGGATCAGCGAGCTGGCCGACGAGGTGCTCGGGGAGCAGGTCGCCCGCGCGCTTGTCGCGGGTCATGGACGCGAACTCGGAGCCGAGCGCGACGTCCATCCCGCCCGCGAGCGCCTTCACGACGGCGACCGTCGACGGGTCGGTGTAGACGATCCGGTTCGGCGACGTGTCGCCGACCCGGTTCGCGTTCTTCAGACGCACCTCGTACGGGTCGAGCCCGAGCTCGTGCGCGATGCGGCTCATGTGCGTCTCCGTCGCGAACGAGACCGAGGTGACGCCGAAACCGCGCATCGCGGTCGTCGGCACGCGGTTCGTGAACACGACGAAGCCGTCGAAGTGCAGGTTCGGGATCGTGTACGCCCCGGTGTGGTGGAACGAGTGCTTCGTGAGCCCGTACGGCGAGAAGCGCGCGTAGGCACCGGAGTCGTGGAGGGTGAGCATCTTGCGGCCGAGGATCCAGCCGTCCTTTGTCACCGCGTCGGCGATCTCCATGTGCCACGGCGCCCGCGTCGAGGAGCAGAGGAACTCCTCCTCGCGCGTCCAGCGCCACTTCACGGGCCGCCCCGACTTCTGGGCGGCGAGCGCCGACATCGTCTCCGACGCCGTGTCGACCTTGCCGCCGAAGCCACCGCCGACGGTGCCGCCGACGACCTTCAGCTTGTTGAGCGGCACCTGCAGGTGCGCAGCGACGACGCCGAGCGAGAAGTAGAGCGCCTGCGTGCACGAGTGGATCGTCAGCCGCCCGTTCGCCTCGGGGACGACGAGCGCGACCTGCGTCTCGAGCGGCACGTGCTCGATCGCCGCCGGCCGGTAGACGCCCTGGACGATCACGTCGGCCTTGTCGAACGCCTCCTCGATCGAGCCCTTCCGGATCTGGCGGCGATCCATCTCGTTCTCGAAGTGCGGGTACCAGTTGCCCCACTGGTGGATCTTCGGGGCGTCTGCGTCGAACGCCTTGCGGATGTCGAAGAGCGGCGTCCGCTCCTCGAGGTCGAGTTGGATCGCGTCGACGGCCGAGGCGGCGGTCTCCTCATTTTCGGCCGCGACGAGTGCGATGGGCTGCCCCTTGTAGCGCACGTCGTCCTTGGCGAGCAGCGGCTCGTCGGCCGGGATCCCGAGGGCCGACAGGTGGCCGTACTCGAGCAGCGGCACGTCCTTCCACGTGACGACCGCGTGCACTCCGGGCATCGCCTCCGCCCTGGAGACGTCGAGGTTCTTGATCTCGGCGCTGTGGACGGGCGAGCGGAGCGCCTTCGCCCAGAGCATCCCGGGCACCCGGACGTCGTCGACGAACTGCGTCCGCCCGGTGACGTGCTCGATCCCGTCGTAGCGCGGGAGCCGCGCGCCGACCGCCTTCATTGCGCACCTCCGATGTTCGTCATCCCAGGGCTCGGCGCCGTGGTCGTGAGGTCGAACTCCTCGCCCCGTGCGAACGCGGCGACGGCGTCGATGATCTTGACGTAGCCGGTGCAGCGACAGACGTGCCCGGCGAGCGCCTCCTGGATCGCCTCCGGCTCGTCGGTCCCGCCGCCGCGGACGTACGCCTCGGCCGCGACCAGCATCCCGGACGTGCAGAAGCCGCACTGCGCGGCGTAGTGGTGCGTGAACGCCTGCTGCACGGGCGAGAGGGCGTCCGGTGTCCCGAGCCCCTCGACGGTCGTGACCTCCGCGCCGTCGATCGCGCCGACGGCGGTGAGGCACGAGCGCCGCGGCTCGCCGTCGACGAGGACGGTGCAGGCGCCGCAGCCGCCCTGCTCACACCCTGCCTTCGGGCTCGTGATCCCGAGCTCCTCGCGGAGGACGTCGAGCAGCGTCGAGAGCGGTGCGCTCTCGACCTCGTGCGCGACGCCGTTGACGGTCAGGTTCATGAAGCCTCCTGGAGCTGGGTGAGGACACGGCGGACCAGAACGGGCAGGGCGCGCGAGCGGTACCACTCCGAGGCGAGCGCATCGTCGGCGAGCGAAACGTCGTCGAGCGCCGCGGCACCGGCGCGCTCGGGCTCCGAGGCGGCCGCCTCCGCCGACGGGAGACGCCGGCCGTGGTCGGCGAGCCCTGTCGCCGCAAGCCGGATCTCGCCGTCCTGCGTGCGGACGCCGCTCACGGCGAGGACGGTGTACTCGTGCGTGTGCGGGTAGTCGAGCGAGGCGAACGCGGACGCGGCCGGTCTCTCGAAGCGGACGTCGAGCAGCAGCCGTCCGTCCCGGTCGTCGAGGAACGCCTCGAGCGGCTCCGACCGCTCGCCGCCCGCGCCGACCGACCGGGCTGTGGCGCCGAGCGCGAGGAACGCGCCCTGGAGATCGCCGCGCGGCGCGTCGGCGCCCTGGCCCGCGCACAGGTTGCCGCCGACGGTCGCCTGGCCGCGGATCTCGCCGTCGGCGACGTTCAGCGCGCAGGCCGCGAGCCCCGGGACCGCGTCCGCGAGCTGCGCGAGCCGCGCGACGGGCGTCCCCGCGCCGACGACGACCGCGGTGCCGTCGTCCTCGATCCCGTCCAGTCCCGCTCCGGAGAGCATGAGCGCGCGCGCGGGGGCGAGTCGCCCGTACGTGATCTCGGGAACGACGATCGTGCCGCCCGCGACCACCATGACCCCCGCACCGTCGCCGAAGAGCGAGACCGCTTCGTCGACCGAGGAGGGGAACAGCACCTCAGTGGTGTGCGTCATGAATGACCCTTCGCTCGTGGTTCCGGCCGGGCGGACCCGGTCCATGCGCCAGTCGATCGATTATCGCGAGTCAGGACTGCTGCTGGCCGGCGATGCCCCAGTGCTTGGGGTCGACGCCCTGGATCACGACCTGGATGTGCGCCGGGTCGGCGCCGCTCGTGTCCGCGAGCGCCTTCGTCAGCGCCTCGATCATCTTCGGCACCGATTCCTCGGTGACGCGCCGGTCGTACAGCTTCACCTCGATGAGCGGCATCGCTCCTCCTCCGGTCGTCGGCGTTTCCGGTCGAGTGTTACACGCGTGTAACGAACTGTGCAACGCTTCGCGTCGTGCAGGACGCGAACGGGATGCATGCACGGGTCGTCGCCGGAGCGCACGCCGCCGTCGCCGAGTACGGCTGGGCCGGCGCGACGCTGGCCCGGATCGCGGAGGAGGCGGGCGTGTCCCGCATGACGCTCCACCGGCACCGCCTCGGACGCGAGGAGATCTTCCAGCTCCTCGCGCGGGCCTACGAGGACGACTTCCAGATGTCGCTCGCGGCCGCCGTGGACGGGGCGGGCTCCGCCGCGGATCGGCTTCGGCGCGGCCTCGCCGCCGCCTGCGCGTCGAGCGAGCGCCACCTCGACTTCCTCCGCGGCCTCGACGACGAGGCGGACACGAGGCTCTTCCACGTCGGCGGCACGTCGCGGGCCGGATTCGTCGCCCCCATCGAGCGCGTCCTCGGCGCCGGGATGCGAGACGGCTCGTTCCGCGAGGTGCCGGTCCGGTCGACGGCGATGCTGCTGGTCAATGCCGCCGACCGGACGTACCGCCACCTCCGGATCGCGCACGGCTGGAGCCCCGCGCGCTCACGCGGCGCGATCGACCTGCTCGTGCGCGGGCTCGCGCCCTAGCGGCTCAGAGAACGGGAGCGTCGACCGCCGCGCGGATCGCATCCGCGCCGCCGTCGTCGAGCGCTCGCCGCGCCGCCTCGCGTCCAGCGTCAATCGCCCGGTCGAGCGACCGGAAGTCGCGGAGCGCGATGTCCTGGACCTCGGGCGCGATTACGAGGAGCGCCAGCTCCCGGTTCCTCTCTGCCCGCTCGACGCTTCCGAGGACCGTCGCGCGCGACAGGGTCTCCACGATCGACGGCAGCGGAGCCTCGTCGTCGGTCGCCGCCTCGACTCGGCGCACGACGTCGAACGCGACGATCGGCCCCTCGGCGGAATCGGCCATTGCGTCGACGGGGAGGTTGTTGAGCACGCCGCCGTCGACGAGGAGGCGTCCCTCGCGCGGAAGCGGCGGCACGAGCCCAGGAATCGACATGCTGGCGCCGACCGCCTCGATCACGCTGCCCCGGTAGTGCACGACGAGCCGGCTCGAGAGGAGGTCTGCGCTCACGGTGAACAGCGGCTTCGCGAGCTCCTCGACGGTCAGCTCGCCGAAGAGGCGCTCGAGCATCCGTCCGGCCTTGCGCGAGCGGATGAGCGCGACGCGGGGGATCGTGTAGTCGTTGAACGGAGACCGTCGGACGAGCTCCTCGTGGCACCGGTCGCGGATGTCGTCTGCGCGCCACCCGGCTGCGGCCATCGCGGCGATGAACGATCCCATCGAGCAGCCGCCGTAGCGGTCGACCTCGATTCCGTCGCGCTCGAGCTCGGCGAGCATCCCGATGTGCGCGAATCCGCGCGCCCCGCCGCCCGAGAGGACGACCCCGAGCGAGCGCCCGATCACGCGCCGTGCGAGCCGGCCGATCCCCGGATCGATCGGCTCGGTCGAGGCCAGCCGGTGATAGGCGCGGGGCGCCACTCGGTCGATGAGGTCTCGAAGCTTCGCGCCGTCGCACGGCCCGAGGATCACGAGGTCGACGGTCGAGGCGGGCGCGGCCGGGAGCGGGCTTCTCTCCGTGGCGACGAGCAGCGTCCGGTCTGCCTGCCGGGCACAGAGATCGCTCCAGACACCGCTTCCGGCCTCGTCCACGAGCAGGACGTGCGCGTGCTCGTCCTCCGCGCGCTCGAGCATGCCCGTGCCGGCCGCCGAGGCGTCGAGGACGTCGACGGAGCCGTAGCGTGAGAGGGCGCCGGCGAGAGACGCCCCGACGGCGCGGACGGGGACATCGGGGCCGAGCCCGCGGATCCCGATGACGGCCGATCGCGTGGGCGGCGCGTCGAGGCCGCCGCTTGCCTGCAGCTGGATCGCGAGCTCGCGCGCGACCGACGTCGCGAACCAGGCGTCGCGCCCGAGAAGGTCGACGAACGGCCCGCGTGGGAGGCGGAGGAGCGTCGAGTCGCGAACGGCCTGCACCGAGGCCGAGCGAGGCGCGCCGGTGAGGAGCGCGAGCTCTCCGATCGCGGCGCCGGGCCCGAGGACGCGAAGCGTCCGCTCGTCGGGGCCGGCGTCCGCCACGACCCGAAGGCGGCCCCGGACGACGACGAAGAGGTCGTCGGCCGCGTCGCCCTCGCGGAGCAGCCAGTCGCCGGCGAGGACGCGGATCGGCCTCGCGTCGGCCGCGAGGTCCTCGAGGGCGTCCGGGTCCGCTCCCGCGAGCAGCGGGACCTCCGCCAGCGTCGCCCCCGTGACGTGCGTCGTGCTCACCGCAGCTCACCCTCCGTCGAGCGAGTCTACGCCGGTTCCCGGGGAAAGCCCAGCCGGCCGCCGCGGCGGGGACGCAGCCCCGGAGGCGTCGTCTAGGCTGCGTCCGGATGGACTTCGCCACGATCGACGACCTGGAGCGCAGCCTGCGCGACGCGGACTACCTGCCCGATCGAGGGCTGGCGACCGCGCTCTACCTCGCGCTCGCGCTCGAGAAGCCCGTCCTGCTCGAGGGCGAGGCCGGCGTCGGCAAGACCGAGGCCGCGAAGGCGCTCGCAGCCGTTCTGGACGCGCGCCTGATTCGCCTCCAGTGCTACGAGGGCCTCGACGTCGCGCACGCCGTCTACGAGTGGAACTACCCCCGCCAGCTGCTCCACATCCGCGCCGCGCAGGAGGGGACGGTCAGCGAGGACGAGCTCTTCGGGCCCGAGTACCTCATCCGCAGGCCCCTGCTGGAGGCCATCGACTCGGACGAGCCGGTCGTGCTCCTCATCGACGAGATCGACCGCGCGGACGAAGAGTTCGAGGCGTTCCTGCTCGAGGTGCTCTCGGACTTCCAGATCACGATCCCGGAGATCGGCACGATCAGCGCACGGCGTCGCCCGGCCGTGATCCTCACGTCCAACCGCACCCGTGAGCTGCACGACGCGCTCAAGCGGCGCGCGCTGTTCCACTGGATCGGGCATCCGTCCATCGAGCGCGAGATCGAGATCGTGAAGCTGCGCGTTCCCGGGATCCCCGGGCGGCTGGCCTCCGAGGCCGCGGCCTTCGTCCGCGAGCTCCGGGGGCTCGACCTCGCCAAGCCGCCGGGCGTCGCCGAGACGATCGACTGGGCGATGGCCCTGAACGCGCTCGGGCGGCAGGAGCTCGACGCCGAGGTGGTCGAGCAGACGCTCGGCTCGGTGCTGAAGTACCGCGAGGACATCGACGCCGTTCGCGACGCAACGCTCGCGCGGCTGGTGGACGAGGCGCGCGCGGCGGCGGCGTCCTAGAGCGACCGTGGCCGCGGGCGATGCGATCGTCGGGCACGTCGTGACCTTCGGCCGCGTGCTCCGCGAGGCCGGGCTCGAGATCGGCCCGGGCCGTGTCGCCGACGCGCTGCGCGCGCTCGACGCCGTCGACCTCGCGCGCCAGGAGGACGTCTACTTCTCGCTCCGTCAGACGCTCGTCTCGCGTCACGACGAGCTGGACCTCTTCGACCGTGCCTACGGTGCGTGGTTCCTGCGGGCACCGGTGCTCCCGCCGGTCCGTCAGCGGACGACGTCCGAGATCGTCAGCCGCGTCGCCGAGGCGCCCGTCGACCGGCTCCGGGCGGAGGAGACCGACGAGCAGCCCGGCGATCCGCTCGAGCTCGGTGCCTCGGGGCAGGAGCTGCTCCGCGACAAGGACTTCGCCGAGCTCACCGGCGACGAGCTCCGTCGCGTCCGCGAGCTGATCGCCCGGATCGCGCAGACGCGGCCGCAGCGACTCTCGCGCCGCAGGACGGCGGACGCGCGGGGCGACCGGCTGGACGTCCGCCGGCTGATCCGCCACTCGCTGCGCACCGGTGGCGACCCGCTGGACCGCCCGCTGCGCGCCCGCAAGGACGTTCCGCGCAAGCTGGTCGTGCTCTGCGACGTCTCCGGCTCGATGGACGCCTACGCCCGCGCGCTCCTCCTCTTCCTCCACGCCGTCGTCGGGACCGGGCGCGGAGTGGAGGCGTTCGCATTCGGCACACGCCTCTCCCGGCTCACGCCCGACCTGGCCACGCGCGACCCCGACGCCGCGCTCGAGCGCTGCACGGAGGCGGTCGTGGACTGGGGGAGCGGGACGCGAATCGGCGCCTCGCTCCGGGAGTTCAACGACATCTACGGACGTCGCGCGCTCTCCCGCGGCGCGATCGTCCTCATCGTCTCGGACGGCTGGGAGCGCGAGGACCCGGAGCTCGTCGGCCGCGAGATGGCGAAGCTCGCGCGGGCCGCATACGGGGTGATCTGGGTGAACCCGCTGAAGGGCAATCCGGAGTACCAGCCGCTCGCAGGCGGCATGCGCGCCGCGCTGCCGTACGTCGACCGGTTCCTGCCCGGCCATAATCTGAGGAGTCTCGAGGAGCTGGCAGCGGTACTCGCCGGCATCGAAAGGAGGCACGCAGCGTGAAGGAGATCCTGCCCGAGGTCGAAGCCTGGCGCGAAGCGGGGGAGAAGGTCGTCGTGGCCACCGTCGTCGCGACGCGCCGCTCGGCGCCCCGTCCCGTCGGGACGAGCCTCGCCGTCTCCGAGTCGGGGAAGATGTGCGGCTCCGTCTCGGGCGGCTGCGTCGAGAGCGATGTGTTCGACAACGCGATGGAGGTCATGCGGACCGGCGAGCCGAAGCTGTTGCACTACGGGATCAGCGACGACCTCGCGTGGTCGGTCGGGCTTCCGTGCGGCGGCGAGATCGACGTCTTCGTGGAGGCGGTGGAGTGAGCAACGCTCGCCTTCGGCTCGCGTTCGCGGGGGAAACGTTTCCCCCGCGAACCCCCTTCTTTCTGAAAGCGTGGGGAACCTTCCGGGTCCCCACACCCCTCCCCGCTCCTGGGCCAACGGAGGTTGGCCCATGAGCGCAGGGCTCGTCGGGAGGCTGACGACGCTCCGCGAGGATGGCGGGCGCGGCGTGCTGTTCACCGTGGTCGAGGGCGACGGCGTCGGGGCGAAGGCGCTCGTGGTCGAGGGTGGCGAGACCGTCGGCGACGGCGTCCCGTCGGAGGCGCTCGCGCAGTTCGACGAGATCGTCCGCCGCGGCCGCAACCGGCTCGTCGAGACGGACGGGGCGAAGGTCTTCGCCGAGTGGTACGGGCCGCCGCCCCGGCTCGTCGTCTACGGGGCCGTGGACACGGCCGAGTCGCTGTGCGCCGGCGCGAAGCTCCTCGGCTGGACGGCGATCGTCGCCGACGCGCGCGCAGCGTTCCTCACCGAGGAGCGGATCCCGTCCGCCGACCGGCTGATCGCCGAGTGGCCCGCGGAGGCGCTCGCCGAGATCGCCCCCGATCACCAGACCGCGGTCGTCGTCCTCACGCACGACGACAAGTTCGACGAGCCGGCCTTGATCGCCGCGCTCGAGACCGAGGCGTTCTACATCGGCGCGCTGGGCTCCCGGCGAAACCAGGAGCGCCGCCGCGAGCGGCTCCTCGAGGCAGGCGTCTCGGAGGAGGCCCTCGCCCGGATCAAGGGGCCGTGCGGCCTCGACATCGGCGCCGACACGCAGGCCGAGACGGCGCTCTCGATCCTCTCGGAGATCCTCGCCGTCCGCGCACATCGGCCGGGCGGCTCGCTGCGCGAGGCGAAGGAGCGCATCCACGTCGAGGTGGCATAGCGCCGCGGCTCTAAGGCGGTTGCGGCGCCGAAGGCGACGCCTTCAGGGATCTGCCCCGCCGTCAGGCGGGGATCAAGCCGCAGGATTCGGCTCCTGCCGAATCCTGCTTGGCGAGCAAACCTCAGATCGTCCAGGTCTTGCGGCCCGCGTGCCAGAGCTGGAACGGCAGGAGCAGCCAGAGCGGCAGCTCGCGAATCGACTCGCGCCAGGTGCCTCCCGGCGGTGACACCGCCCGCACGCGGATCCCGGTCGAGCGCAGCAGCCAGCGGAGCGCGGCCTTCGCGCGCGGGGCATGCCACGCGGAGGTGACGACGAGGACCTCCTTCGCGCCGACCCGCAGGACGTCGTTCATCGCGTTGGCCATGTTGTCGACGGTCGTGCGCGCGTCCGGGTCGACGACCACCTCGCGCGCCTGGCCGCGCCACGCGGCGCGCATCAGCTCGGCCTCGGAGTGCGTGTCGGGAACGCGAGCCCAGCCCGACAGGACGACGACGTCGTCCTCGGTCGTCATCTCTGCCGCCAGCTCGAGTCGTGCCGCGCACACGGGGTGGAGCTGGCCGCTCGCGCCGTCCGAATAGCCGAGGACGACGACGACCCGCGCGACCGTCACGAGCGGCGGCGCCGCAGCCAGTGGAAGAAGAGGAGCGTGCCGACGACCGTCAGCACGAGCTTCGCGGCCTTCTTGCCCTGGAGCTTCGACTCGCCGTGCGCTCGCTCTCGCATGTGGACGGCGACCTCCTCGACGCGGAGCCCGGCCTCCTTCAGCCGCAGGAGGGCCTCGACCTCGGGGGCGCCGCTGACGTAGGGCCGCGCCATGACGAGCATCGCCTCGCGGTTCACCGCGGCCATGCCGCTCGTGGGATCGTGGAACGGCCGTCCCAGCCGGAGATGCATGGCGCGCTGCAGAAGGCCGATCCCGAAGCGGCGTGCGGGCGACGGCTCGTACCTTTCCGCGCCGTAGCCGTCTCCCTCCGCGAACCGGGAGCCGACCGCGACGTCGCATGTGTCCGCCCGTACCAGTTCGAGCAGCCGGGCAAGCTCGTCCACGGGGTGCTGTCCATCTGCGTCGACCCGTCCGCAGAACACGAACCCGCGGTCGTGCGCCTCCTGGTACCCCGCCGCGATCCCCGCGCGCAGTCCGCGGTTCTCGCCGAACGACACGACCGTCGCGCCGAGCTCCCGGGCGACGGCCGCCGTCCCGTCCGTCGAGCCGTCGTCGATGACGAGGACGTCCGCCGCGGGAAGGCCCGCCGCGAGCTCCGCGAGGACGGCGGGGAGGCTCTTCTCCTCGTTCCACGCCGGGATGAAGACGACGGTGTCGCGGTCGGTCACGGGCTGGAGCGTACTGACGCACGCGACGTTCCGGATGCCGCTGGCGGACGCTGCGTGTGGCGTTGTCGAGGGGGTGCGACCGCGACAGCGGGCGCCTTCAGGGGTGTGCCCCGCCCGAGGCGGGGATCAAGCCGCGGGATTCGGCTTCTGCCGAATCCCGCTGGCGAACAAGTGGTCAAGCGGCGGGAATCCGCTTCTGCGGATTCCCGCTCGCGGACAGGCGATATTGTCGCGCCGAAAGACGACGCTGCCACGAAAGGAGACGCCGTGTCGGGTATCGACGCGAAGTCGGACGCGATCTACGAGCTCGTGGAGGAAGGATCCGCGGTCGAGCAGCTGGCGACGGGCTTCACATTCACCGAGGGGCCGATCTGGCACCCGAAGGAGCAGGTCCTGTACTTCTCCGACATGCCGGCGGACGTCCGCCGGAAGGTCACGCTCGACGGCCAGGTGACGGAGGTGAGACGCCCTGCCTTCAAGTGCAACGGGATGACGCTCGACGCCGACCTCAACCTCCTCGTCTGCGAGCACGTCTCGAGCTCGCTCGTCCGCGAGCGCCCCGACGGTGTCCGCGAGACCCTCGCGTTCCACTACGAGGGCAGGTACCTGAACAGTCCGAACGACGTCTGCGTCCGCTCCGACGGGACGATCTACTTCTCCGACCCGTGGTACGGCCGCTTCCCGGGCTTCGGGGTCGAGCGCGAGCGCGAGCTCGGCTGGCAGGGCGTCTTCATGATCCCGCCCGGCGGCGGTCAGGACGAGCTGCAGCTCGTCGTCGGCAGGGACGAGTACGAGATGCCGAACGGCCTGTGCTTCTCGCCCGACGAGTCGCTCATGTACGTCAACGACACGCCGAGGGCGTTCATCAAGGTCTACGACGTGAACGACGACGGGACGCTCGCGAACGGCCGCATGTTCTTCGACGGAATCGGCACGGGCGTGATCGAGGAGGGCATCCCCGACGGGATGAAGTGCGACGAGCGGGGCAACATCTGGGTCACCGGCCCCGGCGGGCTGTGGGTGATCTCCCCCGCGGGCGAGCACATCGGCACGATTCTCGTGCCCGAGAACACCGGCAACCACACGTGGGGCGGGCCGGACTGGCGCACCCTGTTCATCCCGTCGTCGACGTCCGTCTACACCATCCGCACGCTCGTCGGCCCGCGCCGCGAGTCGTACATGGGCTAGGAGGAGGGAACCCGCATGGCCGACTTCACACTCGACGCGGGGCGCTGCGCGCTCATCGTCCAGGATCTGCAGAACGACGTCATCATCGAGGGCGGCGCCTTCGCCGAGTCCGGCTCGCCGCAGCACGCGAAGGACCAGAACGTCGTCGAGAACGTGAAGGATCTCGCCTCCTTCTGTCGCGGCAAGGGGATCCCCGTGATCCACGTCTGGTACATCGTCGAGGAGGGTGCCCCCGGGCTGAAGCTCAACGCGCCCCTCTTCCAGGGCTTGAAGGACGGCAACGCGCTCGTCCGGGGGACCTGGGGCGCGGCGCCCGCGGACGGGCTCGAGGCGCAGGACGGTGACTTCGTCGTCGAGAAGATGCGGATGTCCGCCTGGCAGGGGACACGGCTCGAGAACCTCCTCGAGGGCCTCGGCCGCGACACGGTCATCGTCACCGGCGCCTGGACGAACATGTCGGTCGAGCACACATCCCGGACGGGCGCGGACAAGGGCTACGCGATGGTGGTCCCGGAGGACGGCTGCTCGACGATGAATGCCGAGTGGCACGACGCCTCGATCAACTTCGCGCTCCAGAACGTGTCGACCGTGTCCAACTGCGCCGATGTCAAGGCGGCGCTCGCTTGATCTGCAAGCGGCGGATCCGCGAGTGGATCCGTACGGGATCCGCTCGCGCGGATCCCTCCCGCGCAAGGATCCCTGCGTGCGGCCGCTTCGCGGCCGCACGCGACCGATGGACCACAGCCGAGGTTGACGACTGAAGACGCGCGCCGCCCTCTTCCACGGCGTCGGCGAGGCGCTCGAGGTCGTCGAGCTCGACCTCGACGAGCCGCGGCCGCACGAGGTCGTCGTCCGGATGGCCGCCGTCGGCATCTGCGGCACGGATCTCCACCAGGTGAAGGGGGAGTTCCGACGGCCGACGCCGATGGTGCTCGGGCACGAGGGGGCGGGGATCGTCGAGGCGGTCGGCGAGGCGGTCACGCAGGTCCGACCCGGCGACGACGTCGTGCTCTCGTGGGCGCCCTCGTGCGGCGAGTGCGCGGGCTGCCGCCGTGGTCGTCCCGCCACGTGCAAGCGGCTCAACGCCGCGATCCCGAACGGGACGCTCCCCGACGGGACGACCGGGATGTCGTACCGCGGGGAGACGGTCTATCGCGGCACCGCGACCGGCTGCCTCGCCGAGCGGGTCGTGGTCTCGGAGCAGGTCGCGCTGCCCCTCGGCGGCGCCGTCCCGCTCGAGCACGCCGCGCTCCTCGGGTGCGCGGTGCTCACCGGCGTCGGCGCAGTGCTCTACGCAGCGGCCGTCACCGCGGGGTCGTCGGTCGTCGTCATCGGCGCCGGCGGCGTCGGCCAGTTCGTCGCGCAGGGCGCGCGGATCGCGGGTGCGGAGGCCATCGTGGTCTGCGACCCCGTCGAGGCCCGCCGGGACGCGGCGCTGCGGGCGGGCGCGACGCACGCCGCCGCGCCCGACGACCTGCGCGAGGTGCTGAAGGACGTGCTCCCGGACGGCGCGGACTACGGCTTCGACGCGGTCGGAGACCCGCGGACGACCGAGACGGCGCTCCGCTCGACGCGCGACGGCGGGACGGCGGTGATCGTCGGGCTCCCCGCGCAGGGCCTTCGCCTCGACCTCGATCCGTTCGAGCTGATCCGCAAGGAGAAGGTCCTCACCGGGACGCTCTACGGCTCGGAGGATCCCGCCGTCTCGCTCCCGACGATGCTCGACCACGTCCGTGCGGGACGGCTCGACCTCGCCTCGTCGCTCGGCCCGTCGTTCCCGCTCGACCGGGTGCACGAGGCGGTCGAGGCGAGCCTCGCCGGGGAAGCGGGTCGCGTGCTCGTCATCCCATAGCGGCCTCAGAGCGAAGCGGACAGCGCCTGCACGACCTCCTCCTGGAGCCACGACAGCCAGTGGTAGAGCGCGAGGCGCGGCGCATCGGGGTCGGAGGGGTCGAGCAGCCCGTAGCTCTCCTCCGTGATGTCGAGTTGCGTCCCGAGCGCGAGCCGCAGGCTCTCGAGCGCGCCGAGCCACGAGCGGAGATCGTCCTCGGTCAGCGTCTCGGCATGCGCCGTCCGCTCGAGCTGCTCGAGCGCGCGAAGCTTTCCGTCGAGCAGGCTCGAGCCGACGAGCTTCGTGTAGTCGGCGTTCGCTGATTCGTCGTCGACGTATGCCGGCGGGAACAGCCGAAACAGCGTCGGCTCCTCCGCATCGAGCGCCTCGCGGAGCTGGGCCGGAAGAGCGGCGAGGACGTCCCGTTCCTCCGCGGGCAGGCGAACGCGGAACGTCCCGTCGCGCTTCGTGGAGATTCCGCGTCGGATGCGGGGCACTCCCTCAGTCCTGCTGCATCGTCGCCCAGAGGCCGTGCGCGTGCAGCCGCGAGACGTCGAGCTCGGCCTTCTCCTGCGTCCCCGACGAGACGACGGCCTTGCCCTCGTTGTGGACCTGGAGCATGAGCTTCGTCGCCCTGGTGCGCGAGTAGCCGAACAGCTGCTGGAGCACGAGGGTGACGTAGCTCATCAGGTTGATCGGGTCGTTCCAGACGATCACGACCCAGGGACGATCCTCGACGCGATCCTCCTCGAACGTCGGCTCTTCGATCTCGACGGGGGCCTCGACGACCTGGCTCACGTCTCTAGTGTGACCGAGACTCCTCGTCCTTGATCAGCGAGACGCCGTTCTCGTCGACGAGCGTGTCCGGCTCCGCCGGCTTGCGTGGCGGCGGATCGAAGTGGCCGCGGCCGAGCTGATCGGGCGGTGGCGGAATCGTCTCCTGGCCGGAGTAGCGCTGCAGGCGCTCGACGAGCCCGGGGATCGGCGCCATCGGTGCCGCCTCGTCGTCGGTGAACTCGTCGGGCTCCTCGCCGCCGAAGAGGAAGCGGCCCAGTTCCCCGCGGCTCTTCTTCCGCTTCTCCTCGCGCTGCTCCTCCGCAAGGCGATTCGCCTCCTCCCGGGCGGCGGCCGCCTCGTCGAGCTTGCGCTGCTCTTCCTCCTCCTTCGCGCGGCGCTCCGCGGCGGCTGCGTTGTCCTTCGCGCGCCGCGCTGCCGATTCGGCGTCGAGCTTTGCCTGGCGCGCCTCGTCCCTCGCGCGTTGCTTGGCGAGCTCGGCGTCCTCCTTGGCGCGGCGCTTCGCCTCTTCTGCCTCGCGCTTGGCGCGCTCGGCCTCCTCGCGCTGCCGCTGCTTCTCGGCCTTCGCAGCCTCGCGGGCCTCACGGCGCGCCGTGCGCCCGCGTGAGAGACGCCCGAGGGGCACCTCGTCCGGATCCTCGTGCGCCGCGGCCTCGGCGTCGAGCCGCTCCCACTCCTCGTCGACCTCCTCGGGCTCGACCTCCACCTCGACCTCCGCCTCGCGGGCGAGGCGCATGGCCTCGGCAGCCCGCGCCTCGAGCCGCCGGCGCTCGGCCGCCTCGCGATGGGCCGCGATCTCGGCCTCCACGCGTGCGATCTCCTCGGCGTCGACCTGCGGTTGCACGGCGGCCTCCGCCTTGCTCCGCTCCTCTGCATCGCGTCGCAGCGCCTCCTCGGCCTCGCGCTGCGGCCTCCTCGGCCTCCGCTGCCCTCGGCCTCGGCCCGGGCGCGCTCCTCGGCCTACGGACGGCGACGGCAGCGGCTGCGGCTTCCGCTTCGAGCCGGGCGGCAGCCTCGGCTTCGGCCTCGGCGCGGAGCCGCTCCTCTTCGGCCTCGCGTGCTGCTGCGGCCTCGGCTTCGAGGCGCCCCGCCTCCTCGGCTTCGAGGCGCGCCGCCTCCTCGGCTTCGGCGCGCAGGCGCGCCTCCTCGGCCGCGCGCTCGGCGGCGGCCTCCGCCTCGGCGCGCTCGCGCTCCTCCTCCGCGCGTCGCGCTGCCGCGACCGCCTCGAGGCGGGCGACCTCCTCGCGCTCCTTCTCCGCGGCCGCCTCCGCTTCGGCGCGGGCGCGCGCCTGGGCCTCCTGCAGCGCGGCCTCCGCGGCCTCCCTGCGGGCACGCTCCTCCACCTCGCGCTTCGCCGCCTCCGCGGCGGCGGCTGCCGCTGCACGCGCGGCGGCCTCCGCCTCGGTGCGTGCGCGCTCCTCCGCCTCGACGCGGGCGGCCTCCTCCGCCGCCTCGTCCCGCTTGCGGACGGGAAGCTGGACGACGGACGACTCGACCTCGACATCGACGTGCGGGCGGGCGCGAAGCTCGGACCGGCGGATCTTCCCGCTCGGCGTCTTCGGCAGCTCGCCCACGAACTCGATGGCGCGGGGGTACTTGTACGGGGCGGTGATCGCCTTGACGTGGTCCTGGAGCTCGGTTGCGAGCACGTCGTCGGCGTCGTGTCCCGGCCGGAGCACCACGAACGCCTTGACGATCTGACCACGTTCGGCGTGGGGGATTCCCACGACCGCGCTCTCCGCAACCGCGGGGTGCTCGAGCAGAGCGCTCTCGACCTCGAAGGGGCCGATCCGGTACGCCGCTGAGAGGATGACGTCGTCGCCGCGCCCGACGAACCAGAGGTACCCGTCCTCGTCCCTCGTCGCGCGGTCGCCGGTCAGGTACCAGCCGTCGCGGAAAACCGCGTTTGTCTCGTCGCGGTTGTTCCAGTAGCCGGCGAAGAGCGTCGGCGGCTTCCCGATCAACGCGATCTCGCCCTCGACCCCGGGCGGGCAGATGTGGCCCGACTCGTCGATCACCTCGATGTCGTGACCCGGCGTCGGGAGCCCCATCGAGCCGGGCCGCACCGGTGCTCCGGGCGCATTCGCGACGAGGAGCGAGTTCTCGGTCTGGCCATAGCCGTCGTGGATCGTGAGCCCGAGTACGTCCTGGAACCGCTCGATGACCTCGGGGTTCAGCGGCTCCCCCGCCGAGACGGCGTGCCGGAGCCGCGGCAGGTGTGCCTTCGAGAGCGCGTCGAGCTTCGCCATCATGCGGTACTCCGTCGGCGCCTGGCAGAGCACCGTCACGCCGAGGCGGTCGAGCAGCGAGAGCCGCTGCTCCGGATCGAAGGCGCCTTCGTGGACGACGACCTCGGCCCCGTGCGACCACGGGCCGAGGAGGACGTTCCAGATCGACTTCGCCCAGCCCGTGCCGGCCGTGCACCACACGACGTCCTGCTCGTGCGCGTCGAGCCAGTGGCCCGCCTGGGCGCGCTGCGCCCAGGTGTACGCGTGCGTGTGCACGACGCCCTTCGGCTCCTTCGTCGTGCCGGAGGTGTAGAGGATCAGGGCGGCTTCTCCCGCCGTCGTCTCCTCGGTCGGAGCGCGCGGGACGTAGCGTTGGAGCTCGGAGAGCGCCTCGTCGAGGTAGAGGACGGTGACGCCGCCGTCCACCTGGTTCATCATCTCCTCGACCTCGTCCTCGCACGACCGGTCGGCGACGACCAGACGCGCGCCCGAGTCGCGGGCCCGGTGCGCCAGGTCGCGCGCGCGCAGCATGTCGGAGCACGGCACTGCGACGAGCCCGCCCTTGAGGGCGCCCAACATCGCGCCGTGCCAGGCGGGCACCTTGCCGAGGACGACGAGGGCACGGTCGCCGCGATCGAGGCGCGTCCGGAGCAGATGCGCCCAGCGTGCGGCGTCCTTCGCGACGTCCGAGAACGTCCGGCGGTCGACGATCCCCTCGGCGTCGACGTAGGCGACGCCCTTCCGGAGGGAGTCGGAGGCGCCGAGCGACTCGATGACGTCCCGGGTGAAGTTGAAGCGGGCAGGGACGTCCCACCCCGGTGGGAACGGGCCGGCGCGGGGGATGTCGGTCTTGCGTCTTCGGCGCAGTGCCACGGTTCAACCCTCTTGGTGCGAGTTCTCCCAGCGGGACCGATAGTCCTCGCGGACCGGACGGAAGACGTCGAGCACGAGCGCCCCCTCGGCCCCGCAGTACGCAGAGTGCTCGACCCCGCCGGGGAGCACGTACCCCTCCATCGCCTGGAGCTCGTGCGCGACGCCGTCGACGACGAGCGCCTGCATCCCGCGGAGCACGAGCCCGAGCTGCTCGTGGGGATGGCTGTGCGGCGGGACCGTCGCCCCCGGCTCGAACTCGATCACGTTCAGCATCGCGCCTTCGCCGAACAGCGGCCGTCCCGTGACGCCCTCGGCCAGCTCGAACGGACGGACGTCGTCGAAGCGCACGAAGACGGGTTCCACGCCGGGCACTCTACCCCGCTCGGCCGATGAATTCCGGCCGCGAGGCGTGTGATCGATCATCGATTCAGCGCCGCTGTCACGCGGTATCGTCCGAGCGTGGCGACGATCGCACCCGATCTCCTCCGGACGCGCGCCTACGTGGACGGAGCGTGGATCGAGGCCGACGACCGGGCGACGTTCCCCGTCCTGAACCCGGCAACCGGCGAGACGATCGCGGACGTCCCGCGCCTCGGCGCAGCCGAGACGCGACGCGCGATCGAGGCCGCCTCGCGCGCGCTTCCCGCCTGGAAGGGCGCGACGGCGAAGGACCGTGCACGCGTGCTGCGGCGGCTCGCCGGCCTCATGGCGGACAACGAGGACGAGCTCGCCTCGCTGATGGTGCTCGAGCAGGGCAAGCCGCTCGTGGAGGCGCGCCTCGAGATCGGCTACGCACTGTCGTTCTACGAGTGGTTCGCCGAGGAGGCGAAGCGACTCGACGGGACGATCATCCCGAGCCCGATGCCCGACCGGCGGGTCCTGGCGACGCGCGAGGCGATCGGCGTCACCGCGGGGATCACGCCCTGGAACTTCCCCGCGGCGATGGTGACGCGAAAGTCCGCGCCGGCGCTCGCCGTCGGCTGCACCATGGTGCTCAAGCCCGCCGAGCAGACGCCGTTGTCGGCGCTCGCGATCGCCGCCCTCGCCGAAGAGGCGGGCGTGCCGCCGGGCATCTTCTCGGTCGTCACCGGCGATGCCGAGGACGCGCCCGAGATCGGGCGTGAGCTGACCTCGAACCCCATGGTCCGCAAGGTCGGCTTCACCGGCTCGACGGAGGTGGGGAAGCTCCTCATGCGCCAGTGCGCCGACCAGGTCAAGAACGTCTCTCTGGAGCTGGGCGGGAATGCTCCCTTCATCGTCTTCGAGGACGCCGACCTTGAGGTTGCAGTTTCCTCGGCAATGACCTGCAAGTTCCGGAATTCGGGGCAGACGTGCATCTCCGCGAACCGGATGCTGGTCCAGGAGGGGATCTACGACGCCTTCGTCGACCGCTTCACGGCCGCCGTGGAGCGGCTCAAGGTCGCGGACGGCTTCACCGAGGGCGTCGATGTCGGCCCGCTGATCGACGGGCCCGCCGTGGAGAAAGTCGAGGCGCACGTCGCCGACGCGCTCGACTCGGGCGCGGAGCTCGTGACGGGCGGGGAGCGCATCGAGGGTCAGTTCTTCCAGCCGTCGATCCTCGCCGGCGTGACTCCGGACATGCGCATGACGCGGGAGGAGACGTTCGGCCCGGTCGCGGCGATCGCGCGCTTTGCGACCGAGGAGGACGCGATCGGCGTCGCGAATGCCACGCCGTACGGCCTCGCCGCCTACTTCATGACGACCGACCTCGGACGCGTCTGGCGTGTCGGAGAGGCCCTCGAGTACGGCATCCTCGGCATCAACACCGGCCTCGTCTCGACGGAGGTCGCGCCGTTCGGCGGCTTCAAGGAGTCGGGGATCGGCCGCGAGGGCTCGAGCTTCGGCGTCGACGACTGGACGGAGTTGAAGTACTGGGCGGTCGCCGGCCTGGCGGCCCGGTGACGGGGCGCGCATGATCGTCGAGCAGCGGGACTACCACGTGTTCACGGGAAAGCTGCCGGAGCTCGTCCGGCTCTACGCGGACGAGGGGATCGCGATCCAGCAGGAGGTTCTCGGGGGCTTCATCGGCGCGTTCACCACGGACATCGGCGCACTCTCGACGTACACGTCGATGTGGGGCTACGCAAGCCACGCCGAGCGCGAGGGGCGCCGCGCGGCGCTGCAGGCGCGTGGCGACTGGCAGGCGTTCCTCGGCCGCATCCAGCCGCTGATCCACACCCAGCAGAACCGCATCCTCGTCCCGACCTCGTTCTCGCCGATCGCCTAGTCGTAGACGCATGGGCTCGCTCGACGGGAAGGTCGCGGTGGTCACGGGCGCCGCGCAGGGCATCGGCCGCGCGATCGCCGACGGGCTGGCGGTCGAGGGGGCCCGGATCGTCGTCGCGGACCTCCGCGGCGCGGAGGAGGCGGCAGCTGCGTACCCCGACGGCCTCGGCCTCACGGTCGACGTCGCCGAGGAGGCCGACGTCGCGCGGATGGTCGGTGAGACCGTCGAGCGCTGCGGCGGGCTCGACGTGCTCGTCAACAACGCCGGTCTGTACGCGTCGCTCGCGATGCGCCCGTTCGACCAGATCCCGCTCGAGGAGTGGCGGCAGGTGATGGACGTCAACGTCGCGTCGATGTTCCTCACGTGCCGTGCGGCCGTGCCCGTCATGCGCGAGCGCGGCGCCGGCGCGATCGTGAACATCTCGTCGGGAACGCCGTTCCGGGGCGTGCCGTTCCTTCTCCACTACGTGACGAGCAAGGGGGCCATCGTCGCGTTCACCCGCGCGCTCGCAAAGGAGCTCGGCAAGGACGGCGTCCGGGTCAACTGCGTCGCACCCGGCTTCACGATGTCCGAAGGGGTCAAGCAGAACCCGGAGGTGATCGAGAAGCTGCGCGACGTCTCGGTCGCGGCGCGGACGATCCAGCGCGACCAGGAGCCCGAGGACGTCGTCGGCGCCGTCGTCTACCTCGCCGGACCGGCAGCCGCCTTCGTCACCGGCCAGACCATCGTGATCGACGGCGGCCAGTACTTCCACTAGTGCGGCTCTCCCTCCACCGCTTCGAGACGGGCGTCGAGACGATCGGCGGCAACCGCGTCGTCTACGACGTCGCGAACGACGCCGCGAGCTTCGGGCGCGCGACCGTCGAGGGACGGGCGCTCGTCTGGCAGCTCGACCGCGACGAGGGCGAGGCGGAGGGCGCGCTCGTCTCGCGGTTCGTCCAGCTCGATCCGTTCGCGTCGTGGGTCGTGCGATGCGACCGGATCGACTTTCCACTCGGCGGGATCGCACATCGCCACACGCATCCGGGGCCGGGAATCCGGTACCTCCTCCACGGCGAGCTCGAGATCGAGACCGAGGGGCGCTCCGCCTTCTACGGGCCCGGCGGCGCATGGTTCGAGGGCGGCCCGGACCCCGTCGTCGCGCGCGCGTCGTCGCACGTCGCGACGTCGTTCGTCCGTGTCCTCGTCCTCCCGGCCGAGTGGGCGGGCAAGCGGACGATCCGCTACGTCGACGTGGCCGACACGGCGCCGAAGCAGTCCGCCTCCGTCTACCTCGAGCATCCGATCACCCTGCCCCTGTGACGGCTCGGGGCCAGGGCCGCTCCGGCGGGCAGATCCTCGTCGACCAGCTCGCCGTCCACGGCGCCGACCTCGCGTTCGGCGTCCCGGGCGAGAGCTACCTCGAGATCCTCGACGCGCTCCGCGACAGCCCGATCCGCTTCGTCACCTGCCGCCACGAGGCGGGCGCCGCGAACATGGCGGAGGCGTACGGGAAGCTCACGGGGCGCCCCGGGGTCTGCTTCGTGACACGCGGGCCGGGCGCGACCCAGGCGTCGGTCGGCGTGCACACGGCCTTCCAGGACGGGACGCCGATGATCCTCGTCGTGGGCCAGATCCGGCGGAGCGACGTCGGCCGGGAGGCGTTCCAGGAGCTCGACTACGTCCAGGTGTTCGGCTCGCTCACGAAATGGGTCGCGCAGGTCGACGACGTCGAACGGCTCCCGGAGCTCGTTGCACGCGCCTTCCGGACGGCGACCTCGGGACGTCCGGGGCCCGTGGTGCTCGCGGTGCCGGAGGACATGCTCGTCGAGCGCGCCACGGCCGCGGACGCCTCGGCGTACGCGCCTGCGCAGGCGAGCCCCGGCGTGCACGAGCTCGCAGCGCTCCGCCGGCTGCTCGCGAAGGCCGAGCGGCCGCTCGCGGTCGTCGGCGGGCAGCCGTGGGCGCAAGACGCGGGGGAACGCCTCGCACGGTGGCTCGAGGCGGGCTCGATACCTGTCGCGGCCGCCTGGCGCTGCCAGGACTACGTCGACAACGAGTCGCGGTGCTACGCGGGCCACCTCGGCCTCGGGCAGCACCAGGCGCTCACGGCGCGGCTTCGCGACGCGGACGCCCTGCTCGTGGTGGGCGCACGGCTCGGAGACATCGAGACGGCCGGGTTCACCACGATCCCGCCGCCGGGGACCGGACGGACGCTGATCCACGTCCATCCGGATCCGGACGAGCTCGGCCGCGTCTACGAGCCGACGCTCGGCGTCGTCTCGTCGGGGCCGCGCTTCGCGGAGGCGCTCGACACGGTCGAGCCGCTCGCGCGTGGCGCAGGAGACCTCGACGCGGCGCACGCCGCGTTCGCGGCGACGCTCGAGGGCCGTCAGCTCCCAGGCGCACTCCAGCTGACGGACGCAATGGCGGCGCTTCGTGCGCGGCTCGGGCCCGACGCGATCGTCGCCAGCGGCGCGGGGAACTTCACCGTCTGGGCGCACCGGTTCTACGTGTTCCGGCACTACCGGACGCAGCTCGCGCCGCTCTCGGGCGCGATGGGGTACGGCCTGCCGTCCGCGATCGCGGCAAAGCTCCTCCACCCCGACCGCGACGTCGTCTGCATCGCCGGCGACGGGGACTTCCTGATGAGCCTCCCCGAGCTCGCGACGGCGGTGCAGCACGAGGCGCCGGTGGTCGTCCTCGTGGTCGACAACGGCATGTACGGCACGATCCGCATGCACCAGGAACGCCACTACCCGGGACGCCCGAGCGGCACCGACCTCCGAAACCCGGACTTCGTCGCTCTCGCGCAGTCGTTCGGCGCCTACGCCGAGCGCGTCGAGCGCAGCGAGGACGTGCCGGCCGCGCTCGACCGCGCGCTCGGGGCAGGCGCGCCCGCAATCCTGCACCTGCCGGTCGATCCCGAGGCCCTCACACCGCGCCAGACCCTGTCCGAGATCCGCGCGGCCGCGACGGGCTCCACGCGCGAACGTCCCTAGCCGTTCGGGGAGTTCGGTTTCGCTGTCTGAGCAGGGATTCTCGTCTTCCCTTTGCGTGATTTGGCAGTACCATGCGCGGAGGAGATGAGCGGTCCGCGGAGAACACTTGGGGTTTCCCTGCTCGCGGCGGGTCTCGCCGCGCTCGTCCTCGGCGCGAGCGCCGGCGCGGCGACGCTCGAGAACGCGCGGGGCTGGAGCGGCGTGGAGCTCTCCCTCCCGTCCGGCTGGGAGAAGATCCCGCGGGCGCCGCGCGACGGCACGGGCGATCCGCAGACGCTTCTCGTGATCGGAACGCAGGGCGTGCGCCCGGTCGAGAGCGACTGCCTCGTGTCCTCGTACCGCGTCCCGTCCGACGGCGCCGTCGTCGTCGTCATCGGCTGGCGCGACTCGTCCGGCGTGTCGGGGATCCAGCCGCTGTCCGGGCTCAAGCTCCGCCGCGGCACGTTCGAGTGCTTCGCGGGGCGCGGCGGGTTCGCGCAGGTCACACGGCGCAACCGCGACTTCCAGGTCAACGTGATGGTCGGCGACCGCGCGACCCCCGAGACGATCGAGGACGCGCTCGCAGCCGCGCGCTCGTTCAACGTCGTTCCCCGGTCCTCCTGACGATTCCCGCGCGTTGAGGTATTGCGGCCGCAACGCGGCCGCCTTCAGGGGTGTGCCCCGCCGGAGGCGGGGATGAGCGGCGTGAATCCGCTTCTGCGGATTCACGCTTCGCGAGCAAACCGATAGCGTCGCGTCCGTGGCGACGCGACGCGAGTTCCGGGTCGAGGGGCAGGCGGAGCCCATCTCGCATTTCACCGACGCCGTGCAGGCGGGCGACCTGTTGTTCGTCAGCGGCGTCGTCCCTGTGGACGAGAACCGAGAGCTCGTCGGCGGCGACGACGTCGTCGCCCAGGCGCGCGCCGTGTTCGCGAACATGGGGGCGATCCTTGCCGCAGCGGGATGCACGTTCGCGGACGTCGTCAAGGTGACCCTCTTCCTCACGGACATCGACGACCGGCCGCTCGTGAACCCGGTGAGGCAGGACGTCTTCGGAAGCTCGCGACCTGCCTCGACGCTCGTCGAGGTCTCGGCGCTCGTGATCCCCGGTGCGCGCATCGAGGTCGAGGCGGTCGCCATGATCCCGTCGTGAGCGCGATCGCGGAGGACCGCTGGAACGCCGTCATCACCTGGCTCGACGAGCCGCTGCGGACGAGGGACCAGGGGCCGCTGGCCGGGAGGACGCTCCTCGTCAAGGACCTCATCGACACGGCGGGCATCCGGACGACCTACGGCTCGCGCCTCTACGCCGACCACGTCCCCGAGCGCCACGCCCCCGTCGTCCAGCGCGCGCTCGACGCCGGCGCCACGATCGTCGGGAAGGCGAACCTCGTCGAGTTCGCCTGGGGCGTCCTCGGCGGAAACGAGTTCTACGGGAGCGTCCACAACCCGGTTCGCCCTGGCCGCACGACCGGGGGCTCGTCGAGCGGCAACGCCGCGGCGATCGCGGGGGGGCTCTGCGACCTCGGGATCGGCACGGATACCGGATGCTCGGTGCGCTTGCCTGCAGCTGCGTGCGAGCTCGTCGGCCTCAAGCCGCGGCTCGGCACGATCCCGACGGAGGGCGTCTATCCGCTCTGCTCGTCGTTCGACACCGTGGGGCCGATGGCGCGCACCGTCGGCGAGGCGGCCGTGCTCTGGTCGGTGCTCTCCGGACGCCCGATCCCCGAGCCGCGGCTCGACGGGCTCGTCGTCGGGCTGCTGCGCCGCGCGCCGAGCATCGGCGACGGGAGGGAGACGGAGCAGAGCGACGCTGTCGACGAGTGGGCGGGACGCCTCGAGGCGCTCGGCGCGCGCGTCGTCGAGGCGGAGATCCCCGGCCCGTCGGCCGACACGTGGCCGGTCTTCCTGCACGAGGCCGCCCGCTCACACGCCTCGACCTTCCCGAGCCGCGCGGACGAGTACGGCAGCGTGATCCGCGTCAAGCTCGAAGGCGCGCAGCGGGTCGACCCCGAGGCGGTCGACGAGGGGTACCGGGCGCTCCTCGCGTGGCGCCGGCTCGTGCCAGAGGTCGACCTCTTCGCCTGCCCATGCGTCGCGATCGACTGGCCCGCCGAGGACGCGCCGGAGCTCGACGTGCGCCTACCCCTCTCGTCGTTCATGCGCTGGGTGAACCTGCTCGGCTGGGCGGGCCTCGCCATCGGGAACCTCCAGCTCGTCGCGCCCCACGAGGAGACGGTGCTCGCAGCGGGACTCGCGTGGGAGCGCCGCTGACCTCCGCTGACGATCAGCCGATTCCGTGGCTGGACGTCACGTGCGCGGCCGCTGTCGATCGCCGCGGAACAACCTCGTCACGGGGCTCACAAGCGCGCGCAGGAACAGGGAGAGTCCCGAGACGGCCCGTGTCGATTCGGCGGACCGCTCTGGCACTGCTGCCCGCTCGGCCGACTCTCCACCCGTCTCCCCGGCGGCCAGCTTCGCCTGTAGGCATGCGGCGAACCTCGCGGTCAGCTGACGCGAGACGTCCCGGACGACGGGGCGGCCGAACTGCGCGGCAGTGCCCGAGAGGTTGACGTCGGTGACGATCACGACGCGGCTCGTGTCTCCTTCCGGCTCGAGCGTCGACTCGATGCGGGCGACGGCCCCGCCCCGTCCCTTACGTTCTCGGGCCTTCGACGTCAGCACCATGCGTCGCGTCACGGGATCGGCGAGCTCCCGGTGGAGGTCAGCGTCGAAGATCAAGCTGACGGGCCCGAGCTTGACGGTGAGGCTCGTTCGCCAGTGCTCGTCGTCGACCGTCTCGATCAGCTCGGCGCCTGGCATGCAAGACACGACGATGGGCATGTCGAGCAAGACGGACCAAGCGTGCTCGGGCGGGGCGTCCACCGAAAACGCGTTCTCGAGCCGCATCGCCATCCTCGACATCCTTTCGATCGGCGAGGTTCCGCCGACGCTTTGACAACCCAGAAATAATCGATTATAACCGATCGCGGCGGCACACCCAGCGACCGCGTGAACCTCTCACGAAGGAGGGATGGCGACGTGGCCATCGACAGCGAGGCGGTGCTCGGCAGCTTCTACGGCGACGACGCCTTTCCGGTCGAGTGGAACGAGGGGGAGCGCGATCTCCTCTGGATCCTCGACGATCTCCACATTCCGAATCCGGTGTCTCCGCTGTTCTTCGACATCGGCGGCTGGTGGCTGACCTGCGACCACATGTTCCGGCGGTTCGGCACGCCGTTCGCGTCGGACTGGCTGGCCAAGAACGTCAACGGGTACGTGTACCACGCCGCCGTCGGGGCCGATGCCGCGGCCGACATCGAATCGACCGAGTACCAGGCTCGCTACACCGCCAGGGTGCCGCGCGGGGAGTGGGTCGGCGGGATCGGGGCCTACCTCGGCGCCGTTCTGCCGCACTACGCCGAGAACTTCCTCGACTGGTGGCGCGACCGGCTACGGCCCGAGATCGAGCGCAACTTCGCTTATCTCGACGCCGTGCTCGACGAGAACCCGCCACTCGTCGAACTGGCCGTGCTCCTCGAGGACGCGATCGACATCCACGACCGGCACTGGAAGATCCACTGGATGCTGAACTTCGCCCAGTTCTCCGCCACGATGGGGTTGAACGCGACGATCGCCGAAGTCAAGGGCGAGGTGGACCCCGCGCTCGTGGGCCGACTCCAGAGCTCGATCGAGGACCGAAACTGGGACGCCATCGAGGCGATGTGGCAGATGAAGGAGGAGGTCAGGCAGGACGCAGAGCTCTCGCTCGCATTCACCGGCGAGACGGCCGGACACGTGCTGCGCTCACTGGAGAGCTCCGAGCGCGGCCGTCGCTTCGTCGCCGAGCGGCTCGATCCACACCGCAGGGAGTTCGGGAACAAGGCGATCTGGTCGCACGAGTTCGTCTATCCCACGTGGCGCGAGAATCCCGCACCCATCATCGAGACCGTTCGAGGCTACCTCGAGGCCGACTACGACTTCCCGGCAACGCTGACCGCGGTCGCGGACGACCTCGAGGCGGGCAGGCGCGAGTTGCTCGAGAATGTACCCGAGGGAGAGGGGCGGGACAGGCTCGAGCAGGCCCTCGAGATCTCGCTGCGAATGAACCCGCTCACGCCCGATCATCACTTCTACATCGACCAGGCCACGAACGCCTACGTGCGGCTGGTTCTCGTCGCGATCGGTCGGCGGCTCGTGGAGGCCGACGTGCTCGACGATCCCGAGGATGTCATGTTCCTCCGTTACAACGAGCTCCGCGTGCTCATGGCGACCCCGACTGCCGACGACGCCAGGTCACTCGTCGGCGATCGTCGGGACGACCGCGAGCGGAGCTTCGCCGTTCGCCCGCCCGAGTGGATCGGCACCGTGACGGAGAGTCAACTCGGGTTCCCGTACTACACCCTCTGGGGCTTCCCCGAGAAGTTCCACCGCGCGCAGCCGGAGCAGACAGACCTGATTCACGGGCTCGCGGGGTCGCCCGGAGTGATCGAGGGCACCGCCCGTCTCGTCGGATCCCTCGACGAGTTCGACCAGGTGCGGGAGAGGGAGATCCTCGTCTGCCAGATGACGAACCCGGCATGGGTTGTCCTGTTCACGCGGATCGGCGGGCTGGTCACCGATGCCGGAGGCGTCGCTTCCCATCCGGCGGTCGTCGCCCGTGAGTTCGGCCTTCCGGCCGTCGTCGGCACATCCGTAGCGACGCAGCGGATCGAGACCGGCGACAGGATCCGTGTCAACGGGGCGACCGGCGTGGTCGAGGTCCTCGAGCACGCGGCCGCCGTCGCATGAAGGCCCCGCGCCTCCTGTTGCGGGAGCACGTCAAGGACACGATCATGGCGCGCATCCTGAGCGGGGAGTACGAGCCCGGCCAGCGCCTCGTGGAGACGCGGCTCGCGAAGGAGTTCGAGACGAGCCAGGTGCCCGTGAGGGAGGCGCTCCGCGAGCTCGAAAGCCTGAGGTTCGTGGAGTCCGAGCCCTTCCGCGGAGCGCGCGTCCGCGCAGTCTCCCGACGGGAACTGGTCGAGATCTACCCGGTCCGGTCCGCGATCGAGGAGGTGGCGGCCCGTCAGGCGACCATCGAGCTCGACGGCAACGTTCGGGAGCTGGAACGCCACCTCGCTGCGATGGAGAAGGCCGCAGCGGAGGGGAGACGCCACGAGCAGGTGCGCTCGGACGTCGCCTTCCACGAGGCGATCGTCGATGCGTCGGGGAACTCGATTCTCGGCGAGGTCTGGAGGTCGCTCCGAATCGAAGGCCGCACGATGATCACGACATTGCGCACCGCAATCGATCTCGAGGAGATCGCGGCGATCCACGAGCCGATCCTCGACGCGATCCGAGCAAAGGATGCCGAAGCGGCCGCGGCAGCAGTGCGTCGCCACTTCGACGTCCTCGGCGCTCTACTGGAGGAAGCTCTACTGGAGGAAAGGGACACATGACGCGCTTGGTCGACCTCTCGATGCCCGTTCACCCGGGCATGCTCACCTTCCCCCGCGTTCCGCCGCCGGACATGCGGATCCACGAGACGTGGGAGGAGTTCGCCGAGCGGATCGGCGCCGCCGAGCACGGAGCAACCTGGCTGACTGCGAGCTACATGATCTCGCAGAACGACCACGTCGGAACGCACGTCGACGCCGTCAAGCACCTTCGCGGGCCCGACGCTCCAGGGGTCGAAGGAATCCCGCTCGAATACTGCTACGCGGACGGCGTCGTGCTCGACTTCAGACACAAGGAATCCGGCTCCAGGATCTTTCCCGACGAGATCGACGAAGCGCTCGAGAAGATCGGATACACGCTCAAGCAGCGGGACATCGTGCTGATGCACACCGGTGCCGGCGCGTACCAGGACGAGGAGCGATACCGCACCGACCACTGCGGCATGACCGCCGAGGCGACCCGCCACCTGATCGCGCACGGCGTCCGGATGATGGGTGTCGACGCGATCACCTTCGATCCGCCGGTGTGGGCGATGTTCGAGCAGAAGCACTTCTGGGAGGCCCACCTCGTGATGATGGACGAGGACTACTGGCACCTCGAGAACCTCACCAACCTGGACGCGCTTCCCTCACATGGGTTCAAGCTCTGCGTATTTCCCGTGAAGTGGATGGGAACCACGGCTGCGCCCGTCAGGGCGGTAGCGATAGTCGATGAGTGAGTCCGTCATCTGGTTCGATGACCGTGCGTGTCGTGACGTCCGTGTCGCCGGCGGCAAGGGCGCGAGCCTCGCGGCGATGACGGCCGCGGGGCTGAACGTCCCACCCGGGTTCGTCGTTCGGGCCGACACGATGGCGTCCCGCGTCGACGCCGCGGCGCTGCGGGACCATGCCAGGCGACTCGACTGGGACGCGGCACAGAGGCTCGTCCGCGACGCAGACCCACCGAGGCGTGAGATCGGAGACGCCTACGAACGGCTCGGTGGGGCGGTTGCCGTTCGCTCGTCGGCCTGTGCGGAGGATTCCGAGGAGGCGAGCTTCGCGGGTCAGCAGGAGACGTTCCTCGAGGTCGAAGGCGCAGACGAGGTCTGCTGCCGTGTCGTCGAGTGCTGGGCCTCGTTCTTCAGCGAACGCGCGCTCTTCTATCGATCGCAGAAGGGGTCCCTCGACGACCTCGAGATGGCGGTCGTGGTGCAGACGATGGTCGACGCGGAGAAGTCCGGGGTTCTGTTCACCGTCGATCCCGTCGCGCGGAGGCGCGATCGGGTGCTCATCGAAGCGGTCTATGGGCTGGGAGAGCAGGTCGTCTCCGGCGAGATCACCCCCGATCACTACATCGCCGACCGCTCGGGCGAGGTGAAGACGGAGCGTCTGGTGCACGGCGGCGTGCTCACGCGCCAGGAGCTCCGCGCGCTCGTCGAGGCCGGAACCTCACTTGAGGGGCGGTTCGGCATGCCTCAGGACATCGAGTGGGCAATCGCGGGCGGGACGCTGTACCTGCTTCAGTCGCGGCCGGTGACGACGCTGTGATCGACCGAGCCGGACGCTGGATCGAGCCGTACTGGAACGCCGACCACCTCCGTCGGACGGCGGACTGGATGCTGGTGCTCCAGCCGGACGCGTGCGAGACACTGCAGCTCGCGGCGCTCACTCACGACATGGAGCGCCATTTCCCCGGCGGCCCGGTACAGGACCTGACGGTCCCACCGGAGGCCAACACGGAATACCGGCGAGAGCACTCCGAGCGCTCGGCCCGAATCGTCGGCGAGTGGCTGCGTGACGAGGGCGCGTCGACGACGACGATCGCGGACGTGGAACGGCTCGTTCAGCTCCACGAGGTGGGCGGAGACCACGACGCAGACGTCCTCCAGGCGGCCGACTCGCTGTCGTTCCTCGAGGTCAACGTCGACCTGCCCTACGCCTGGGCACGGCGAGGCGACTGCACGCTGGAGCGAGCCCGCGCGCAGCACACGTGGATGTTCGAGCGCATCAAGGTGCCGGCGGCGCGGACGCTCGCCGGGCCGCTCTACGAGGAGGCGCTCCGGCGTGGCAGCTGACTGGTTGGCCCCGACCTCGCTCGAGGAGGCGCTCGCGCTCCGGGCAGAGCACGGTGACGAGGTCACCGTCGTGGCGGGAGGAACGTTTCTCGCGATCCTCTTGAACCAACGGCTCATCGCCCCCTCGAAGCTGCTTGCTCTGCGGAGCGTCCCGGGACTCGACGTGATCCGGGCCGACGGCGAGCTGCGCCTCGGAGCGCTCGTCACGCACAGCACGGTCGAGCGCGCCGCGGTCGTACGCGAGCGCTGGCCTTCGCTCGCACACGTGTTCTCCGTCGTCGCGAGCCCGCGCATCCGCAACCAGGCGACGGTCGGCGGGGTGCTCGGCGATGCCGACTACGCATCGGATCCACCAGCCATGCTGGTCGCGCTCGGGGCCCGTGTCGTCCTGCAGAGTGCGCGTGGTGCCCGTGAGCTCCCCGTGGAGAAGCTCATCGTCGGTCACTACGAGACATCGCTGGAGGCCGACGAGCTGCTCACCGAGATCGTCGTCCCGGGCCGCGCCGTCCGCGCCGTCTACCGGAAGTTTCGGTCTCGTTCGCACGAGGACCGCCCGTGCGTCGGCGTCGCGGCCGCTGCGACCGCGGACGGCCTGCGCGTGGTCGTGGGAGCCGTTGCAGGAACGCCGCAGTTCTTCCCCGAGGTCTGCAGGCTCACCGACCCGGTGGAGATCGGGCACGCCTACGCCGAGGCGATCGATCCGATCGCCGACGTGCGCGGCTCCGCCGAGTACAGACGCCGCATCATCGCCGTCGAGGTGCGACGGGCGGTCGAGGAGGTCGCATGGATGTCATGACTCGGTCGATCGTGAGAGGCACCAATGGCTATGCCGTCGATGTCGAGCTGCCCGGCATGTTGCATGCCCGCATTCTTCGGTCGCCGTACGCACACGCGCGAGTCCTCTCCGTCGATACGTCGCAGGTCCCCGACGACGTCGTCGTGCTCACGCCGGACGACGTTCGTGACCTGCGTCCGTACGGCTGCCAGATCGCCGACGAGTGCGTCCTTGCGGTCGACGTAGCGCGGTACGTCGGCGATCCTGTCGCGGCCGTTGCCGCGGCGACCGCTGCTCAGGCGACGGACGCGGTCGAACTGATCGGAGTGGACTACGAGGAGCTGTCCGCGGTGTTCGACGCCGTGGAGGCTGCAGGTGCGGCCGCCCCACTCGTGCACGACGCTCACCACGTCTCGGCCAACCCGGCCGCCTATTTCGGCATGCGCCCGCAGCCGGGCACCAACGTCTGCCATCTCTTCAGCATCCGCAGCGGCGACGTCGATCGCGGATTCGCCGACGCGGAAGTCGTCGTCGAGGGGACGTTCAGCTCGGCGGCTGCCAATCACGCCGCGATGGAGCCCCACGCTGCCGTGGCCCGGTGGGACGGCGACCGGCTCGAGGTGTGGAGCGGCACGCAGACGCCTTTCAACGTGCGGTCGGACCTTGCAGCGATCTTCGGGATCGCGGTGGAACAGGTCAGGGTGGTCGTCCCCCCGATGGGGGGATCGTTCGGCGCGAAGACGTTCCTCCGTCTCGAGGCGATCGTGGCCGCGCTCGCGTACAAGGCGGGTCGCCCGGTGAAGGCCGTGCTGCCGCGGGCCGAGGAGTGGGTGACGCTCAACCGTCATCCGGCCAAGATCCACGTCCGGCTCGGGGCGCGTGCCGATGGCACGCTCGTTGCCAAGCGCGCCGACTGCTGGCTCGACACGGGCGCCTATGCGGACTGCGGCCCGGGAGTCGCACAGAAGGTGGGCTACACCGTGGTGGGTCCGTACCGGATCCCGCACGTCGCTGTCGACTCCCGCTGCGTGTACACGAATCATCCGCCGAACGGCGCCTTCCGGGGCTACGGCGCCACGCAAGCGGTGTGGGCATCGGAGAGGCTCATGGACGAGCTCGCGATTCGACTCGACATGGATCCGCTCGAGCTTCGCCTGCGCAACGTCCTCCAGGACGGCGACGTCTTCGCGACGGGAGAGGTCATGCACGACGTCAACTTCGCGGAATGTCTCCGCGCGAGCGCCGACGCGGTCGGCTGGCACGAAGGTCGCGGCGGGAAGGGCCTCTGCGTCCTCCTCAAGGGCATGCAGACACCGAGCCGCGCATCGATCGCGATCGAGAAGGAGGACGAGGCGTACGTCCTGCGCTGCGCGACGACCGAGATGGGCCAGGGTGCGCGCCATGCGCTCTCACTCACCGCGGCGAGGCTCCTGGACGTCCCACCCCAGCGGGTGCGTTTCCCTGACCCCGACACCGATCTCGTCCCGTACGACACGCGGACGACGTCGAGCCGCTCGACCCACATGATGGGTCGTGCGCTCGAGTCCGCTGTCGCCGACCTCCGCGCAAGCGGCGGAATTCGAGGGATTGGCGAGGTCGTGAACGAGGGTGGGCTCGATCCCGAGACGGGCCAAGGCATCGCGTCCTCCCACTGGCACCAGGGGGCCGCTGCGGCCGCGGTGTCCGTCGACGAGGAGACCGGCGTGGTCAGCGTTGACCGCGTGCACGTCGCCGTGTATGCGGGCTCGGTCGTCTCACGCGTCGGCGCGGAGCTCCAGAACGAGGGGTCGATCGTCATGGGGCTCGGGTCCGCCATGTTCGAGGAGGTGTCGTTCGTCGACGGTCAGGTGACGAACGCCAATCTCTCCGACTACGAGATCCCCTCGATCGCCGATCTTCCGCCGATCACCCACGAGCTGCTCGAGAAGCCGGGTGCCGAGGTGCACGGACTCGGCGAGACGGCGCTCCCGCCGGTTCCAGCGGCAATCGGCAATGCGCTCGCGTCCCTCGGGATCCACGTTCGTGAGCTTCCGATGAGCGCCGACGCCGTTCTGCAGGCGATCGACGTCCGGACGACACGGCCCATCGACGCTCCGGCCAGGGTGTCTGCATGAACGTGACGATGACGCTCAACGGTGAGCTTCGTACGGTCGCCGTCGAGCCCGACGAGATGCTGCTCGCCGTCCTTCGGCGGCTCGGCCTGCGAAGCGTCCGCGAGACGTGCGGGATCGGGGTGTGTGGCTCCTGCACCGTCCTCGTCGACGGTCGGGCAATGTCCGGCTGCCTCTTACTGGCGCCGCTCGCCGACGGGAGCACCGTCGTGACCGCCGAAGGCCTGGCCGATGATCCCGTCGGCGCTGCCTTTGCCGAATCGCACGCCTACCAGTGCGGCTGGTGCACACCGGGGCTCGTCGTCGCCGCACGCGGGTTGCTCGACGAGAATCCGGCGCCCAGCGAGCACGAGGCGAGGGAGGCTCTCGCAGGGAACCTCTGCCGTTGCGGCTCCTACCTGAAGATCCTCGACGCAGTGCAACGGGCCGCGGCGGTGAGCCAGTGAAGCTCGTCACCTACGAGGCCGGTCACGGCCCGCGCGTGGGGCTGCTCGACGGCGAGGCGATCGTCGACGTCGGGTTCGAGGGCGACATGGTCGCGTTCATCGAGGCCGGCGCGCCCGTCGGGGTGCGAACCACCGTCGTCGACGGGCGGCTCCTCGCCCCGTTGCGGCCGCGCAGCCTGCGCGACTTCCTGACCTTCAAGGGACATCTCGACAACGTCATGCCACGCCTCGGTCGGGACATCGCGCCCGAGTGGTTCGACGTGCCCGCCTACTACAAGGGGATGCCGGACACGGTCATCGGCCCCGAAGTCGAGATCCCCTGGCCGGCGTACGCGGACCGACTCGATCACGAGCTCGAGATCGCCGCGGTGATCGGGAGGTCCGGGAAGGACATTGGCGCCGAGGAGGCTCTGGCGTACGTCTTCGGTTGGACGATCTGGAACGACGTGTCCGCCCGCGACACGCAGGTGCGCGAGCTCCCGGTCGGCATGGGCCCCGCGAAGGCCAAGGACTGGGACGGCTCCAACGTCCTCGGGCCCTGCATCGTCACGGCCGACGAGCTCGACGGCACGAACACGCGGATGTCCGTTCGGGTCAACGGCGAGACGTGGGGCGAGGACTCGTCGGCACACATGCACCACACGTTCGCGGATCTCATCGCCTATGCCTCGCAGGGCCAGACGCTGTACCCCGGAGAGGTCCTCGGGTCCGGAACGGCTGCCGGCGGATCGGGCATGGAGCTCGACCGGTGGCTCAAGGGAGGCGATGTCGTCGAGCTGGAGATCGATGGCATCGGCGTGCTTCGCAATCGAATCGGCCACAAGGGAGGATGACATGGGGTACGTCGTGACAGCCAGGTGGACTGCGAGCGAGGGCGAGGAGGAGGCGGTGCTCGCCGCGATCCAGGCGTTGATCCCGCTGTCCCGAGCCGAGCCCGGGTGTCGCTTCTACCAGCCGAACCGCGATCCGGAGAACCCGCGCGTCTTCTTCTTCTACGAGATCTACGACGACGAAGCGGCCTACAAGGCGCATGGCGAGTCCGCGCACTTCGCGGAGCACGGCTTCGGTGACGCGATCCCGCGCCTCGAAGGGCGCGAGCGGACGTTCTACGAGACGATCGAGGCGTGACGGGTCGATTGGTCGCGTCGGGGGCGATCACGTCGAATCGAGTACGCGCTCGCGCTCGATCTCACAGCTTCCGTGCCTGGCGGTGGCCCTCGTACACCGCCTCATATGTCCCGCGCGGGGCGACGGCGTCGCCGATCGCCTCGACGCTGACGCCGCGCTCGAGCAGCAGCGAGAGGAGCTCGTTCTCCGACTGGCGACCCGTCGCCATCACGATCGTGTCGGCTTCGAGCTCCAGCACGTCCGCGTCGTGATGGACGTTGTACAGCGTCACCCGACGGCCGTCGATGCCGCTGACGAAGCGGTCGCACACCATCTGGACACCGGACTTGTAGAGCTTCGGGAGGATCCAGTCGAGGTACACGTCGAGGATGGTCTCCATGCCGACCATGGGCCAACGAGTGACGAGCTTCACCGACGAGGCGCCGTCGTCGGCGATGGCGACAGCCGTGAGCGGCGCGACGACCGTGCAGAGGTCGTCGAGCACGATCACCTCTCCGTGCGCCTGGGCCTTGCCGGTCGCGATCTCGTCCCAGCCGACGCAGTTGCCGCTTTCCCAGCCCGGGATCGGCGCGGCCGTCCACCCCTGGAAGCCGTCGCGGCAGACATACGAGCCGGTGGCGACGACGACGTGGTCCGGCCTCTCCGCCGCGAGGAGGTCGCCCAGCGAGTCGGCCGTCACCGGCTGGGACGTCCTGATCTCCGCACCGTTCTTCTCGGCCTGAGACGCAAGCCAGGTCGCGATAAGCCCGTACTCCTGCCGGCTCGGCAAGAGGGATTCGACGCGGACATGGCCGCCGATGTCGGCCTCGCGCTCGAGCACGCTCACCGCGTGGCCTCGCGCTGCCGCGATCCGTGCGTACTCGAGCCCGGCCGGCCCGGCGCCGATCACCAGCGTCCTCTTCGGCTCGTCCGCGCGCTCGAGCGTCCCCTTGCCCCAGGCCTGCTCGCGACCGAGCTCGGGGTTGTAGACGCACTGGACGCGGCCGCCGCGGCTGACGCTCTTCCAGCAGTAGTTCGCGGCGACACAGCGGCGGATGTCCTCCGGCCGGCCCTCGGCCGCCTTCAGCGCCCAATCGGGGTCGGTGAACAGCTGTCGTGCAAGACAGATCGCGTCGCCGTCGCCGGCGGCGAGCAGCGACTCGGCGACGTCGGGCGTCGTGATCCGGCCGACGAGCAGCACCGGCTTCGAGGAAACCTCGCGGATCGCGCGCGCGTAGCCTTTCTCCCAGCCGGGCTCGAACTCCATCGGCGTGTGGATGAACGCGTGGTGGACGCCCGCGGAGACGTTCACGTAGTCGATGTCGGCAGCCACCTCGATGTCCGGGACGATCTTTGCGATGTCCTCGAGCTCGAGGTCGCCCGGCCAGAACGACGTCGAGTTGATCCGGTAGCCGAGGAACGGCTCGTCGCCCATCGCCCCCCGCATCCGGTGGAGAGCCTCGAGCGGGAAACGAAGCCGTTTCTCGTACGAGCCGCCCCACGCGTCGATGCGCTTGTTGTAGAGGGGCGAGAGGAACTGCCACGGCAGGTAGCCGTGGCTGAGATGGAACTCGACTCCATCGCACCCGGCGGCGACCGCGCGCGCCGCGGAGGCCGCATACGCGTCGAGGATCTCCTGGATCTCGTCCTCCGACAGCTCCTTCGGGGTCGAGGCGCCGGGGAACTCGCCGAGCGGCACCTGGCTGGGCGACAGCGTGTACCAGGTCGCGTCGAGGTTGAACTGCGTCTCCTGCTTGTAGACCGGGAAGCCCCGCACACCCGAGTGCCAGAGCTGGATCGCAAGCTTGCAGCCGGCTTCGTGCACCGCGTCCGCGATCTTCGAGAGCGGCTCGATGTTGCGGTCGTCCCACAGCTGCGGCATCAGGAGCGGCGCCATCAGCGAGCTCTCGTGGACGTGGGTCGCGCCGATGATGATCAGCCCGACGCCGCCGTTCGCGCGCTCCGCGTAGTAGCGAGTCGCCTGCTCGGTAAAGAGGCCGTTCCACGGGTCGGAGACCCAGGTGGGACAGGTCGGCGGAAAGACGATCCGGTTCTTGATCGTCGTGTTCCGGATCTGCCACTCGGAGAAGAGATGCGGATACGCGGTCATCGAGGGCCGTCCTTTTAGCCGTCGAGGGAGGCCGAGCATATCGCCCGACACGGGGCTCTCACGCGGCCGTTCAGTCCCGCCCGGTTGAGTTCCCCCGACCTGATTGGTAGGTTCGCGTCGCGGTGAGTGTTAGGGGTCTCAGGAATCACGTCGCCGCGCTGATTGGGACTATCGCGCTCGGAATCGGCGTCGGCTGGGTTGCCTACAAGGCGTTGGGCAACGGCGTCTCCGCCGACGGAGACCTCCCCCAGTTCATCATCGTGACGCTCAACGGGCTCACGGTCGCGGGGCTGTACTTCATCATCGCGAGCGGCTTCACGCTCATCTTCGGGCTGATGCGGGTCGTCAACATGGCGCACGGGTCGCTCTACCTGCTCGGCGGATACATCGCATTCGAGCTGCAGGGCGAATTCTCCGGCGTCGAGGGCGCATCGACGTCGGGGTTCGGCGGCGGCAACGTGACGCTACGGCGACTGGCTTCTACCCCTCGTCATCTCGTGCCTCACCGTGGGCGTCGTCGGGCTCGCCATGCATCAGCTCTTTCTCCGCTGGAACCAGGGCCAGGAGCTCCGTCAGGCGCTGATCACGATCGCAATCTCGATCATCGCAGCCGACCAGATGCTCGCGCATTTCGGCGGAGTCGCCGAGGACGTCAAGCTGCCGGCCTCGCTCGACACGTCCCTGTCACTCCACGTCTACGGGCTCACGTATGGACGTTTCAGGTTGCTCGTGCTGCTCGTCGCGATCGTCGTCGGTGCCATGCTCGTGTTGATGTTCAAGAAGACCCGCTTCGGCATGATCGTCCGTGCCGGAGTCGACGACCGCGCGATGGTCTCGGCGCTCGGCGTCAACATTCAGCTCGTGTTCGCCGGGGCGTTCTTCCTCGGGGCCGCGCTCGCTGGGCTGGGCGGCGTGTTCGGCGGCACCATGGTCGCCCTCGGGCCTGGGGAGGACTCCGCGTTCCTGCTCAACTCCCTCATCGTCGTCATCATCGGCGGGATGGGCAGCCTCGGTGGCGCGGCCGTCGGCGCGCTGGCGCTGGGCCTCGTGCAGTCGTACGCGCAGCTCTACCTCGTGATCGGCGGAACCGACTACACCTTCTACGCGATTCTTCTCACGTTCGCGTTGCTCGTGCTGGTTCTCGCCGTCCGTCCCCTCGGGCTCTTCGGTCGGCCGGCCTGAACGATGAGTCCCCACCGCATCATGACGATCGTTCCCGCTGCACTCGCGGTCGGCCTCCTGGCGATCTTTCCGCTCGTAACGAGCAACTTCTTCACGAGCACCGTCGGGGTGCGGGCACTCTGGCTCGGGATTGCCGCTGCGAGCATCACCTTTCTCGCGGGATATGGCGGAATGGTGTCCCTCGCGCAGACCGCGCTCTATGGGTTGGCGGGCTTTACGATGGCGAACCTCGTCGCCTCCGAAGGAGGGGCTCAGCACGTGCGCCTCTTCGGGCTCGGTCTCGGCGACAACTGGGGCCCGTGGGCGGGTGCCGTCGCGGGCGTCGTGCTCGCAACGCTCGTCGGCCTCGGGTTCGGCCTCATCGCCAGCCGGTCGTTCGGAATCTACTTCCTGATGCTCACGCTCGCGCTCGGCGTCCTCACCTACTACCTGTTCGGTCAGGTCGAGAGCCTCTCCGGCTTCGGCGGCGTCAACCAGGTACCGCATCCCGATCTCGTCGGTGACCCGCTCGACAACCCTGACCGCCTCTACTACTCGACGCTGCTCGCCGCGGTCGCGGTGTATGCGCTCCTGCGCTACGTCGCGCGGACGCCGTTCGGCTATCGCGATGCAGGGGATACGGGACGACCCGGTGCGGATGCGCTCGCTCGGCTTCAACGTCGCCCTGCATCGCACGCTCGCTTTCGGGCTTGGCGCCTTCGTCGCCTCGATCGGCGGCATCTTCAGCGTCTGGTTCAACGGCCAGATCTCGCCGGGCTCGATCGACCTGACCCGGACGATCAACCTGCTCGCGATCGCCGTCGTCGGAGGGCTTGCCTGGATCGAGGGCGCCTGGCTCGGTGCCTTCGCCTTCGTCCTGATCGACTACTCCGTCAAGAGGTGGGCGTCCGACGTCGACATCCTCGGCGGCTCGCTGAACGGCGTCGAGCGCTTCGAGACGTGGTTTGGCGTCATTTTCCTCATCGTCATCCTCCTGTCACCGGGCGGTCTGATGGGCATCTGGACGTTCCTGACGGGGCGCGTCGAGCGTGCCCTGGCACGGGGTCCGACATCCCCCGATCCGGCGCCGGTCGTGGAGAGGTCCGCATGAGACGTGAAGGAGGTGGGCGGAGCAGTTGTCGAGGCTGGATCATCGGCTGGACGAAACACAGGAGCAGGGCTCGATAGTCCTTAACCCAGACAGGAGGGCAAGCGCATGAGTCATGTCAAGCGGGGCCGCCGTACGTGGGTCCCCGTCTCATTCGTCGCCGTACTCGCTGCGACGGTCGCACTCGTCGCGGCCGGCACCGGCGGCGGCGCGACATCGACGCCGATCAAGATCGGCGTGATGTCCACCTGCAAGGGGCCGTTTGCGCCCTTCTACGAGGCGACGCTGCTTGGCGCGGCGATCGCAGGCATCGAGCATGGCGGCACACCCGTGAGCAAGAAGCCGAGCGACTTCGTCAAGGGCATCACCATCGGCGGGCACCCGGTCACGTTCGTGAAGGGTTGCTCGGACGCGACGCCGGACGTCGCGCTCGCCGAGGCCCGACGGCTCGTGGAGCAGGTGAAGGTCGACATCCTGATCGGTCCGCTCTCGGGCTCGGAGGGCATCGCGATCGCGAACTACTCCAAGAAGCGACCGAACAACACCTTCGTCAACGGCACCTCGGGCGCGCAGGACACGACGCTCAAGGTCCGGTCGCCGAACTTCTTCCGGTTCCACACGGACGGGGCTCAGTGGATGGCCGGCATGGGCGACTACGCCTACAACACACTCAAGTGGCGGAACGTCGTCACGATCGGTGACGACTACGACTTCCCGTACACGCAGAACGCGGGCTTCGTCGCCGAGTTCTGTTCGCTCGGCGGGAAGGTCACCAAGCGGATCTGGCCGCCGCTCGGGACGAAGGACTATTCCTCCTACATCGCGCAGATCCCGAAGACCGGCATCGACGGGTTCTTCCTCACCGTCGGCGGCACCGGAACGGTCGCGTTCGTGAAGGAGTACGAGCAGCTCCAGAGCGGGAGCCTGTCGAAGAAGATCCTCTTCGGCTCGGTCGCGCTCGATCCGATCGTCGTGGAGGAGCTCGGGGCGCGGGTCGTCGGCGGTGTCACCGGCACGGACACGTCCCCCGACTCGCGGAATCCCGTCTATAGGAAGTACGTGGCCCAGGCCGTGAAGAACTACCCATCGCTCGGCGCCGGAGCGGCGGCGAGCCTCTTCTCGGCGAACTACTGGAACAGCACTTGGCCGGTGCTGCAGGCGCTCAAGGCCGTGAACGGCGACCTGTCGGGTGGCCAGAAGAAGTTCCGCGCCGCGTTGAACGTCGTCGGCAAGAAGGGCTTCAAGACGCCCGAGGGCTTCATCAGGCTGGACGAGAACCGGCAGGCGATCGGCGACAACTACCTGATCCAGCTGACCGGTCTGCCCGGGAAGTACAAGACACTCCGGACGATTCCCAAGACGACGCAGTCGTTCTCGGGGTTCTTCACGACGTCGACACCGACGCCGTCGCGCAATCAGCCTGCGTGCGTGAAGCGCACACCTCCGTCGTGGGTGGGCAAGTACAAGACGGGGGCGCCGAAGTAGCCGGATGGCGGCAGCCGGACCACACCCGAGCGCCGAGCCGGTTCTCCGCTTGCGGGGGGTCGGCCGGCGCTTCGGCGGCGTCCAGGCCGTGCGCGACGTCGATCTCGACGTCGCGCACGGCGAGCGCCGCGCCATCCTGGGCCCGAACGGCGCCGGCAAGACGACGCTGTTCAACCTGATCGCCGGAGATTTCAAGCCGACCACGGGGACGATCGAGTTGATGGGGCAGGACCTCACCAACGCGCCTGCTCGCCGGCGCATGTCGCTCGGCCTCTCTCGTACGTACCAGAAATCGAGGCTTTTCCCCGGGCTCACGGTCGAGGAGAACCTCTATCTCGGCATCGTCGGCCGAACTGGCGGCCACCTCAGGCCCGTCCGCACCTCGAAGGACGCCGAGTACCGCCTTCGGGCGCGCGCGGCCGCGGAGCGTGTGTGGCTCGAGCACCAGCTCTCGACCCCGGTCGGCTCGCTGTCCCACGGCGAGCAGCGTCAGCTCGAAGTCGGGATGGCCGGCGTCGTCGAGCCACGCGTCATGATGCTCGACGAGCCGGCCTCCGGTCTCTCGCGGGGTGAGCGTGAGAAGTTGACCGAGCTGCTCCTCGGGCTCCCGGCCGACGTCACGCTGATTCTCATCGAGCACGACATGGACGTGGCGCTCACCGTCGCGCGGAACGTCACCGTGATGCACGACGGCGAGAAGATCGTCGAGGGCACGCCGACCGAGATCCGAGCGAGCCAGCTCGTGCACGACATCTATCTGGGAAGCGGCTATCACAATGAGTGAGCCGAGCGCGCAGTCCGCGCCGCTCCTGGTGATCGACGGCATCGACGCCTTCTACGGACGCGCGCAGGCGCTCGAGGGGGTCTCGTTCAGCATGGGCACCGAGGCGGTGGCGGTCATCGGCCGGAACGGAATGGGGAAGACGACCCTGTGCAACGCAATCATGGGCATCGCGCCACCGGCCGTCCGTGGGTCGGCTCGCTTCCGCGGCACGGAGCTGGTCGGCAAGCCGTCGTACAAGATCGCGGGCGCCGGGGTCGCATACGTCCCGCAAGGACGGCGGCTGTTCCCCTCTCTCTCCACGGACGAGCACCTGAGGATGATCCGCTCCCCGCGAGGCGTCGCCTCCGGGCGCATGTGGTCGGTCGCCGGCGTGTATGAGCTCTTCCCGCGACTTGCGGATCGCAGGCGGATCTCGGCGACCCAGCTCTCGGGCGGCGAGCAGCAGATGCTCGCGATCGGCAGGGCGCTCCTCACGAACCCGTCGCTTCTGATCATGGACGAGCCCTCGGAGGGGCTCGCGCCCACGATCGTCGAGCAGGTGATCGGCACATGCCGGACGCTCGTTGACGAGGGCATGGCGATCCTCCTCGTCGAGCAGAACCTCGGCGTCGCGACCGCGGTGGCCGAGAGGCAGCTCGTGATGGTCGCGGGACGAATTGCTGCGGAAACAACGGCTGCGGCACTCGAGGCCGACCCCGAAGCCCAGCGACGGTATCTCGGCGTCGAGCCTCTGGCATCGTGACGTCGTCACGACGCTAGGGAGCAGTAAGGGAGGAGGAACGTGCCTACCGTCGTCCTGGTCGGAACGCTCGACACGAAGGGCCGACGAATACGCGTTCCTCGCCGAGCGGATCCGCGAGCACGGCGTCGACGTGGTCCTCGTCGACGCCGGGATCGTCGGCGAGCCGCTCGCCACGCCCGACGTGACGCGCGACGAGGTCGCCGCGGCGGCGGGCGCCGACGCGGCGGAGCTCGCTCGCGCGGGTGACCGCGGCGCCGCGGTGGAGGCGATGGCGCGCGGCGCGGCCGAGGTCGTGAGGCGCCTGCATGCCGAAGGGCGGCTCGACGCGATCGGCGGGCTCGGCGGCTCGGGGGGCTCCGCGATCGTCACGCACGCGATGCGGCAGCTGCCGATCGGCGTGCCGAAGCTCATGGTTTCCACGGTCGCGTCCGGCGACACGAGCCCGTACGTCGGCTCGGTGGACGTGACGATGATGTACTCGGTCGTCGACATCGCGGGTGTGAACCGCGTGTCGGCGCGGATCATGACGAACGCCGCCGGGGCGCTCGCGGGCATGGCCGGCGCGACGGTGCCGCCGCTCGGGGACGAGAAGCCGATCGTCGTCGCGTCGATGTTCGGCGTCACGACGCCTGCGGTCACGACCGCGCGCGAGCGGCTCGAGGAGCTCGGGTACGAGGTACTCGTCTTCCACCAGACCGGGGCGGGCGGCGGCTCGATGGAGAAGCTCCTCGAGGCCGGGTTCGCGGTCGGCTCGCTCGACGTGACGACGACCGAGTTCTGCGACCAGGTCGCGGGCGGCGTCCTCGCCGCAGTGCCCGAGCGGCTCGAGTCGGCCGGGAGGGCCGGCATCCCGCAGGTCGTCTCGCTCGGGGCGCTCGACATGGTCAACTTCGGCCCGATGGAGTCGGTGCCCGAGCGCTACCGCGACCGGAACCTCTACGTCCACAACCCGACGATCACGCTCATGCGCACGACGCCCGAGGAGTGCCGCGAGATCGGGCGGATCGTCGCCGGGAAGCTGAGCGCGGCGACGGGGCCGACCGTCCTCTACGTCCCACTCCGGGGGGTGTCGATGATCGCCGTCGAGGGACAGGTGTTCCACGACCCGGAGGCGGACGCGGCCCTCTTCTCGACGCTGCGCGACGAGGTCGACGCCTCGAAGGTGGAGGTGCACGAGGTCGACGCCGACGTCAACGACCCGGAGTTCGCGCTCGCGATGGCGAACCGCCTGCACGAGCTGATCGAGGCGACGCGCTGATGGCCGGACGGGACACCTTGACACGAACCGGTCTCAGAGACCGTTGTCTGTCAAGCGCAAACCGTGTCGATCTCGCGCCAGTCGCCGCACAGGGTCGGCGCGCGGGGGCCGAGGTCGGTTCGTGACCCGCGGCGAGGCGCTCGCGCGGCTGCGCGCGGAGATCGACGCCGGTCGGCCGATCATCGGGGCCGGCGCGGGCACCGGACTGTCCGCGAAGTGCGCGGAGGCCGGCGGGACCGACCTGATCATCATCTACAACTCGGGCCGCTACCGGATGGCGGGCCGCGGCTCGCTGTCCGGCCTCCTGCCGTACGGCGACGCGAACGCGATCGTCGTCGACATGGCGCGCGAGGTGCTGCCGATCGTCGAGCACACGCCCGTGCTCGCCGGGGTCTGCGGCACCGATCCGTTCCGGCTCATGGACGTCTTCCTCGACGAGCTGATCCGCATCGGGTTCAGCGGCGTCCAGAACTTCCCCACGGTCGGCCTGTTCGACGGCACGTTCCGGCAGAACCTCGAGGTGACCGGCATGGGCTACGGGCTCGAGGTCGATCTCATCCGTCTCGCGCGCGAGAAGGACCTCGTCACCGCGCCCTACGTGTTCACCGTCGACGAGGCGGTCGCGATGGCGGAGGCGGGCGCGGACGTGCTCGTCCCGCACATGGGCCTCACGACGGGCGGCGCGATCGGCGCCGGGACCGCGAAGACGCTCGACGACTGCGTCCCGCTGATCCAGGCGATGCACGACGCCGCGAAGGAGGCAAACCCGGACGTGATCGTCCTCTGCCACGGCGGCCCGATCGCCGAGCCGGACGACGCGGCCTACGTCATCGCGCGCACGACGGGTGTCGACGGGTTCTTCGGCGCCTCGTCGATGGAGCGGCTGCCGACCGAGGTCGCGATGACGGAGAACATGAAGCGGTTCAAGGCGATCCCGATGGAGGAAGGAGCCTAGTGCTCCTTCCGGCCATGCCATTCGGGTCGCTGGCGCGGCACCATCACCGAAAGGAGCACACATGAGCAGGTTCGTGATGAAGGACGAGGTCGAGACGACGACGTTCGACTGGGGCAGCACAGGGATGCGCGGGGCGCCGACGAGCACGGGGTGCGAGACGTACGTGGTGATGGACGTCGAGCTCGCGCCCGGGTTCGCGCACGCGTTCCACAAGCACCCCGAGCAGGACGAGATGATCATCATCAAGCAGGGCCGGATCGTGCAGTGGCTCGGCGAGGACCACCGCGAACTCGGTCCCGGCGACTCGGTCCACATCGACCGGGACGTCGTGCACGGCTCCTACAACGACTTCGAGGAGCCGGCGCACCTACAGGTCGTGCTCGCGCCGGCGCACGGGGAGGGTGGCTACACGGCCGTCGACGTCTCGGCCGAGGAGCCCTGGTCAGGGCTCCGCTGAGCGTGGCCGTCCTCCACACCCAGCAGTGGGGAGACCCTGCGGGGCCGCCCGTCGTCTGCGTCCACGGCGTCACGGGGCACAGCGGGCGCTTCCGCGAGCTCGCCGGCCGGCTCGAGGGGTATCGCGTCGCCGCCGTCGACCTCCGCGGCCACGGGGGCTCGACCTGGGAGGCTCCGTGGACGGCCGACACGCACCTGGCGGACCTCGCGGCGACGGCAGACGCCCTCGACATCGGCTCGGCCACCTGGATCGGCCACAGCTTCGGCGGGCGGCTCGTCGCGTCGCTCGCCACGCAGGCCCCGGAGCGCGTCGAGCGCGCGGTGCTGCTCGACCCGGCGATGCACGTCGACCCCGCCGTCGCGACGGAGCGCTCCGAAGGCCTTTGTGGCGACGTCTCGTTCGCCTCCCCGGACGAGGCGATCGACACCCGGCTCGGCGACGGATCGCTGCTGAGCACGCCGCGGTCGACGCTCGAAGACGAGGCGGCGATGCACCTCGACGAGGGTGAGGACGGCCGCTGGCGCTGGCGGTTCTCGCCTGCCACCGTGATCGCGGCCTGGAGCGAGATGGCGTCGCCCGCGCCGCCATGGCCGGACTGCCCGACGCTCGTGGTGATCGGGGCGCAGTCGTGGATCCCGAACCGCGTGCCGCGCCTGCCGCACCTGACGAGCGTTCCCGTCCCGGGCGGGCACACGGTCCTCTGGGACGACCCGGAGGAGACCGCCGACGCGGTCGCGCGTTTCCTCGGCGCCTAGGACTCGGTCGCGACGAGCCGGTCGTAGGCCGGGAGCGTGAGGAACTCGACGAACTCCGGCTCCGTCGCGATCCGCTCGAAGATCGCGCGCGCGTCCTCGTAGTCCGGGCCGAGCTTCGCGATCTCCTCGTCGGTGATCCGCCGGACGTCCGCCTCCTCGACGCGGTCGTGCTTGAGCCATTGCCAGATCTGGGAGCGGGAGATCTCCGCGGTCGCCGCGTCCTCCATCAGGTTGTTGATCGCGACCGCGCCCGACCCGTGGAGCCAGGCGGCGAGGTACTGGATCCCGACGGAGACGTTGCTGCGGAGGCCGTCCTCCGTCACGTCCCCGGGCGTCGCGGCGACGTCGAGCAGCGCCGAGGCGCGCGGCTCGATGTCGTCGCGCTGGCGCTCGATCTGGTTCGGCCGGGCGCCGAGGACGCGGTCGAACGACTCCATCGCGACCGGAACGAGATCGGGGTGCGCGACCCACGTCCCGTCGAAGCCCTGGGAGGCCTCGCGATCCTTGTCCTCCCGGACCTTCTCGAGCGCGAGCGCGTTGACCTCGGCGTCGCGGCGCGACGGGATGAACGCCGCCATCCCGCCCATCGCGTGGGCGCCGCGGCGGTGGCACGTCTTCACGAGGACCTCGCAGTACGCCCGCATGAAGGGCACCGCCATCGTCACCGCGGCGCGATCCGGGAGCACGAACTCGGGCCGGTGCCCGAGCTTCTTGATGACGCTGAAGATGTAGTCCCACCGACCGGCGTTGAGCCCGGCGGAGTGGTCGTGCAGCTCGTGGAGGATCTCGTCCATCTCGAATGCCGCGAGGATCGTCTCGATGAGAACGGTCGCCTTGATCGTCCCGCGGGGCACGCCGAGCCGGTCCTGCGCGAAGGTGAACACGTCGTTCCAGAGGCGCGCCTCGACGTGCGACTCGAGCTTCGGGAGGTAGAAGTACCGCCCGTTCCGCCCGTGGTTGCGGAAGAAGTAGAGCCCGAAGTCGAACAGCGAGCCGGACATCGGCGCGCCGTCGACCGCGAAGTGGCGCTCCTCGAGATGCCAGCCGCGCGGTCGGACGAACAGCACGGCGACCTCGTCGTTCAGCGTGTACTGCTTCTCGCCGGTGTCGAGCGAGATCGTCCGCTCGAGCGCATCCGTGAGGTTCCGCTGACCCTGGATGCAGTTCTCCCACGTCGGCGAGTTCGCGTCCTCGAAGTCGGCCATGAAGACCTTCGCCCCCGAGTTGAGGGCGTTGATCACCATCTTGCGATCGACCGGGCCCGTGATCTCGACGCGCCGGTCGGCGATCTCGTCGGGGAACGACGCGATGCGCCAGTCGCCGGCCCGCACGCCGGCGGTCTCCGGGAGGAAGTCGGGAAGCTCGCCGCCTGCGAGCCGCTCGAGCCGCTCCGCCCGACGCGCGAGGAGCTCGCGTCGCCGCCCGCCGAACTCGCGCTGGAGGTCGGTCAGGAAGGCGACCGCCTCCGGGGTGAGCACATCGTCGGCCTGCACGAGTGAATCCTTGCTCATCCGGCGTCGACGCGTCGCGGGTCAGTCGTTCTCGTGGTCTCGCTCGCAGTGCTCCGGGCACATGCACGGCGCGCACTCGGCCCGCGTCAGGATCGGCGGCCGGGGCCGCCGCACGGGCGTGATCCGGGCCGCAGGCAGCAAAGCCGCCCTCGGGTCGCAACGGCGTGCTCTCCGACGACGCTGTGACTAGAACGTGCCGTAACGCTCGAAGGCATCGAGGGGCGTCATCCCGTCGCGAACCGCGTCGCGGACGAGGTTCTCCGTCCCAACCTTCGCCTCGGCGGCGGTCAGGACGTCCTCGGCAGCCGTCGCCGGAACGACCACCACGCCGTCCTCGTCGCCGACGACCCAGTCGCCGGGCTCGACGCGCACCGTCCCGACGGTGACCGGCACCTGGGTCGCCGCCACCTCCCAGCGCCAGGTCGAGTCCTCGGGCGTCACCCAGCGCGCGAACACGGGGAACCCGATCTCCTCGATCAGGCGCACGTCGCGGCAGCCGCCGTCGATCACGCAGCCCGCGACGCCGCGGGCCGCCAGTGAGGTCGCCGAGAGCTCGCCGAAGTGCGCGGAGCGGTCGTGGTTGCACTGGTAGATGGCGACGTGGCCCGGCGGCACGGCGCCGAGCATCGCGAGCGTCTTGCGGATCGCGGCGTCCCAGTCGTCGTGCCCTAAGGGGCGGCCCTCGACCGTGAACGCCCGACCCGCGAGCCGCATGCCCCGCCCGACCGGTGCGATCGACGGAGGCAGCGTCTGCTCGCGCACGCCGCGCCCATCCATCACGTCCACGAGCGCGGCCGTCGGCACGGCGGCGAATCGTTCGCGCACAGCCCTACCCGCCGATCGTGACGAGCCGGTCGGCCTGGACTGCCCGGAGCCGCGTCACCGCGCCGCCGGGCCGCTCGACGACCAGCTCGCGCACTGTGCGCGTTCCGCCGAGCCCGAAGTGCAGGCGCGGGTCCTCCGACGAGAGGTAGCTCCCTCCCGCGCGCGCGACGCCCACGAGACGGCGCCCGTCGTCGAGCACGACGGTGACCCGCGTTCCCGGCACGAGGCGCCGCAGCGAGACCTCGAGCCAGTGGCCCGTCGCGCCGTCGTTTCGGAGCAGCTGGAGCCGCCCTCCGATCGACGCGAGGGCGAGATCGACGTCGCCGTCGTTGTCGAAGTCCGCGGCGGCAAGGCCGCGCCCGTTGCGGGGAGCGACTCGGCCGACGTCGAGCGGATGGACGCGGCCGTCCGTCGTCACGACCTGAGGCTGCTCCGCGTCGCGCGCGAGGCTTTGGATCGGGATCGCGCCGTTCGCTATCGCGATCTCCAGGCGGCCATCGTTGTCGAGGTCGGCCCAGGTCGCTCCCCATCCCGTCGAGCTCTGGCCGAGCGCCGGGGTGAACGCCGGGCCGTGCGTCGGCGAACGGCTCGCCCGCGCGGCTGCGGTAGGCCGCGTGGAGTTGCTCGCGCGAGTTGGTCACGAGAAGGTCGTCGAGGCCGTCGCCGGAGTAGTCGCCCGGCGGCGACGCCCATCCCCGCGTTCGGATCGTCGACGTGCTCCGCCCTGCCCGCGCTCGACGAACCGGAAGCCGAGCGGGCAGCCCGCGCTGCCCTCGGCGCACGCGACGTTGACGTAGAGCCGGTTCGGGTCGAGGTCGTTCGCGACGTAGAGGTCGGGGCGCCCGTCCGCGTCGACGTCGACGAACGACGCTCCGAGACCGTGATCCAGGCGGTGCGGCTCGAGCCCGGCGGCGCGACCGACCTCGCGGAAGGTCGGGTAACGGCCGGTGCCGCCGCTGTTGAGGTACAGCAGGTCGCGCACTGCCGCGTGGTTGGCCGGGAACCCCGACGTGGCCCCGGGGGTCGGGATGTTGACGTCCGTGTAGCCCGCGACGAACACGTCGAGCTTCCCGTCGCCGTTCACGTCGGCAACGGCCGCGCCGGTGTGCCATCCGGGAGCGCGGATCCCGGCGCGCCAGGCGCCTTCCGTGAACCGGCCGTGCCCGTCGTTCCAGAGGAGCGCGTCGTAGGCGTCCCGCGCGACGTCGTACCCCGCCGTCGTCACGAGGAGGTCGGTCGCCCCGTTGCCGTCGAGGTCTGCTGCCACGCACCCGCTGCCGCGGACGCCGAGGCCGGCGCCGGTGGCGGCAGTCACGTCCTCGAAGCGGCCGCGGACGTTGCGGATAGAGGCGGCTCTTCGGCAGGCCGCCCTGGGCCAGGTACTCGGCGATGTCCGTCTCGGCGTACCCGTTCACGACGTACAGGTCGAGCCAGCCGTCGCCGTCGTAGTCGAGCCAGCAGACGCCGCCGCCCATCATCGCGGTCTCGTCGTGGAAGTCGCGCGGCGCCGTGAACCGGAACGCGCCGTGGCGGAAGTCGAGGCCGACGCTCGCGGCGACGTCCGTCAACGTGAACGGCGCCGGCGAGGCAGGGATCGGCGCGGCCGCCGGCCGGCGTCGCCGCGGACGCCGACGTGACGAGGAACCGGCCGGCGTGCTCGACCACCTCGAACGTCCGGACGACGGCCGCGCGCGTCGCCCTCGAGCACCGGGGTCGCGCCGGACGGCTCGTAGGTCGCCGTCCGGCTCGTGCCGGTCAGCGTCGCGACGACGCGCGGCGGGCCCTGGCCCTCGCCGCGCTCGAGGCGGAGGCGAATGCGGTCCGGCTCGTAGGTCGTCACCTCGACCCGGGCTCCCTTCGCGGCGTCGATGCGGCGCCAGAGCTCGGCGAGCCACGCACCGGTCGCGCCGTCGCTCGCCCGCGCGCGGTTGCGCGTGCGGAGGGCGTCCGCCGCGATCTCGAAGGTCGCCGACGAGGTCGGCGGCGATCCTGCGCGCGGTCGCCGGTCGACCGGGGCGAGCCCGGGCGAGTAGTCGACGACGACCTCGGGCGCGCGGCCCGAGTCGACGGGGCCGCGACCGCCACGCCGGGATCGGGCCGGGCCACCCTGCGGCGACGAGGAGCGCTACGGCCACGAGCGCGGCTCCCGCCGCCGCGCCGGCCCGCAGGCGCGACCGGCAGCTGCCGCGCGCGGTCGACCAGGCGCGCGGCCGCGATCGCGCGTGGCGAGCAGGAGGACCGGGCGGGCGGCGCAGACGATCGCGAGAGCACTGAGGACCGCGACCTTGTGCGCGAACTCGCTCGTCCACGGCGCGAGGAGGAGCGTCGCGAGGAACCCGACCGAGACGGCGTAGACGCGCCGGCCGAGGCCGCTCTCCGGGATCGTCCGCGGGTCGGTGATCATGAAGAAGAGGAAGACGAGGATCTCCGGCGAGGTGACGAGGAGCCACCAGAGGTCGAGGCCGCCGATCGGGCCCGAGGTGCCAGGCCGCGCGCATCTCGTGCCCGGTCGCGGCGAGGACGGCGATGCCGGCCGCGAAGGTCAGCCAGAACCCCGCCGCGATCACGACGAGCCGGAGCCGGTGGAGGATCGCGAGCCCGCCGCCGACGATCAGGACGAGCGCGATCGCGAGCCAGACGGACATCGGCCCCCACCAGAACGGCAGCGGGTCGGCCCGCTCCGGCCCGATCGCAAGGAAGCACAGGACGAGCCCGAAGTTCGACGGGTTGAAGACGTGCCGCCCGCGGAATGTGATCACGTACTTCGAGAGGAGCGCGATCGCGGCCGTCCCCGCGTAGATCCACCAGCCGTGCATGCTCCACCAGTCGCCGTGCTCGGTCCCGGGGACTCGCAGCACGAAGGCCACCCCGTTCCCCGTGAGCAGGGCGCTCGCCGGCCACATCAGCACGCGCTGGCGCCGAAACGCGATCGCGACCTCGAGCACCGCGCACGTGAGAAGCGAGACGAGGATCTGGGCGATCGACAGGTCGAAGCCGAACGCCGTCTGGCCGAGGACCTGGAGCGTGACGATGACGCCCGCGAGGTGGAGACGCGGGTCGCGGAGCGTCGGCAGCAGCACGGGATACGCGGTGCCGCGGATGCGGACCGTCGGACGACCGGCGGCGAGGGCCGGGGCGCTCATCGGCCGGGCGGGGCGACGGTCATGGGCCGACCATGGTACGGCGAGTTCGCGCCTCTAGGGGGCCCAGAATTCGTCGAACGCCGAGGGGTCGCTCGGGAGCGCGAGCACCTCCTTGACGAGGCCGTTCTCGATCCGGAACAGGAGCACCTGGTCGAGGTCGAGCGTGCGGCCCCTTCGCTGCCCGGTGGCACGGTAGAGCGCCGCCGCCCGCTCGTCGGAGGCGAGGATGTCGATCAGTTGCGACCCGTACGAGCCGTCGGTCTCCTTCGGAAGGGTCGCGAGGAACCGGAAGATCCGGTCGCGTCCGTGGAACGTGCCGGCCATTGCGCTCGTCGCCCGGGACGATCCAGGTCGCGTCCTCGGCGAACAGGCCGCGCAGCGCGAAGCCCTGCTTGCGGGCGAAGGCGTCGAAGATGCGCCGCGACGACCTCGGCGCTTCTCAGCGGCGCCCGAACTCGCTCTTCTCCCACCGGTCGATCAGCCCTTCGACGTGCCGTCGCTGGGCCTCGGTGAAATCGAATCGCTCGACCAGCCGTCGCGCCTCGGCCGGGTCGTCGTTGGCGACCGCCGCCTCGAGGTGCTCCCGGAGCGGCGTGGGCTGGCGGAGCTGGCCCCGGAGCCACCGGAGGAGACTGACGCTCGCCTGGTCGACGTGGGTCACCATCGCTTAGGGGCTTGATGCGGGATCGGGGCATGTGCGGGGATGGCATGCACCAAGCGATGCGCCGCGTGCAGGCCACCATCCGTGCATGTCGGGGTTCCGCATCAAGCCTCTAGGCTACTTCCATGGACGCGTACCTCGCCATCGCGAGTCGGCGCGACGCGCGTCGCTACCGCTCCGATCCGCTGCCGGAAGCGAGCGTGACCCGAATCCTCGACGCGGGGCGCCTGTCCGGCTCGGCGGGCAACCGCCAGCCGTGGACGTTCGTCGTCCCGACGGCGCGCGAGCGCCTCGAACGCATCGCCGAGAACCGTGTTCGAGCCGGGCAACATCCACGCCGCCGCGCTCGTCGTCGCGATCGTGGTCTCGGGCAAGGGGCCCGTGCGCTTCGACGCGGGGCGCGCGGCGCAGAACATGCTGCTCGCCGCCTGGAACGAGGGCGTCTCGTCCTGCCCGAACGGGATCACGGACGCGGAGCGGCTCCGCGAGGCTCTCGAGCTGGCGGAGGACGAGGAGGTCGCGATCGTGCTCACCTTCGGTATCCCCGAGCGGGCCCGGGACATCGAGGCGCGGAGCGCCGCGGAGTGGAGCGCCCGCGCGAACCGCAAGCCCCTCGACGAGGTCGTGCGGCGGCTCGATTGAAGGCGGGCGTCGACCTCGGGGGAACGAACATCCAGGCGGTCGTCGTCGGCGACCGCGGTGCGCGGGTGGTCGGAGCCGCGCGGCGCGACACTCCGACAGCCGGAGGCCCCGGTGCGGTCGCCGAGGAGATCGCCCGCGCGGTGCGCGACGCGGCCGCGTCGGCCGGGCTGACGCCCCTCGGGCTGCTCGGCGTCGGGATCGGAGCGCCGGGCAGCATCGACGTCACGACCGGCACCGTGCTCCAGGTGCCGAACGTCGAGGGCTTCGAGGAGCCGTTCGCGCTCGGGCCGGCCGTGAGCGCCGATCTGGGGATCCCCGCGATGCTCGGCAACGACGTCAACGTCGCGGTCGAGGCGGAGCGCCGGTTCGGCGCCGGTCGGGGCGTCCGCTCGTTCCTCGGCGTGTTCTGGGGAACCGGCGTCGGGGGCGGGCTCGTCGTCGACGGCCGCCTCCTCACGGGCCGCGGCTCGGCGGGCGAGATCGGGCACGTGTGTGCGAAGCCGGGCGGCAGGCGCTGCAACTGCGGTCTCCGCGGCTGCGTCGAGGCGTACGCCGGCCGCGGGGCGCTCGAGGATCGTGCGCGGAAGGAGTCGCGGAAGCGGAAGACCGTGCTGTTCGACCTGATGCGGAAGCGGGGCCGCGACCGGCTGACGAGCGGCGTCTGGCTCCGGGCGCTCGACGCGGGCGACGAGGTCGCGCGTGACCTGCTCGCCGAGGCGGTCGAGGCGCTCGGAATCGGGATCGGCTCGGCGGTCACCCTGCTCGACGTCGAGGCGGTCGTGCTCGGCGGCGGCCTCGGCGAGCGGCTCGGGCCGCGCTGGCTGAAGCGGATCGAGCGCGCCGCCCGGCCGCACACGTTCTTCCGCGACGCTCCCGAGTACCGGCTCGCCGAGCTCGGCGACCTCGGAGGAGCGATCGGCGCGACGCTGCTCGTCCGGTGAGAGCCGTGCTCGTCACCGGCGCGGCCCGTGGTCTCGGCGCCGCCGTCGTCGAGCGCCTTGCCGCCGACGGCTTCGCCGTCGTCGGCGCGGACCTCGCCGGTGCAGACGTCCGGCTCGACGTCCGCGACGCACACGCCTGGAGCGCAGCGGCGGACGTGCTCGAGGACGCGGGTGAGCCGTGGGCGCTCGTCAACTGCGCGGCGCGCACGGTGGTCAGCGGGCTCTTCGAGATCGAGCCGGACGAGTGGGACGACGTGCTGGCGACGAACCTGAAGGGGCCGTTCCTCGGGCTGCGGGCGATCGCGCCGCTGCTCGCCGCGCAGGGCGGTGGGCGCGTCGTCAATGTCTCGTCCGACTCGGCGTTCAAGGGCCGCGGCGTCGTCGGGGCGCATTACGCGGCATCGAAGGCCGCCCTCGTGTCGCTGACGCGTCGCGCGGCGGCCGCCCTCGCATCGAGCGGCGTCACCGTCAATGCGGTTGTCCCGGGCACGATCGATGGGGAGACCGTGCGCGAGCTCGCGGGCGACCAGCTCGAGGCGCTCGCTTCGGAGGCCGCGCTCGGCCGCCTCGCAGAGCCCGCCGAGATCGCGGCGCTCGTCGCCTGGCTCGTCTCGGACGAGGCGTCCTACGTGACGGGCTCGGTCCTCGTCGCCGACGGGGGCGCAAGTCTCTAGGCCTCCGGCTCGTTCGCGTCGATGAGGCGGTGCGTGCAAGAACGGCACTCGTCGCCGATCACCTCGAGCGGTCCGAGCCGCCGGAAACCCGGGGCTTCAGGCTCTTCTCGCAGCGAGCGCGAGGGCCAGTCCGACCGCCTCGTCCAGGCGGAGCGCCCGGCCACGTGCGACCGAGTCGCCGGCCCCCGCCAGGCGCTCCCCGAGCGACGCGACCACTCGCGCCTGTCGGTCGCCTTCACGGACGTGAGGTGCGACGCCCAGCTGGTCGAATCGCTCCAGACAGGCGCCGATCAGCATCGCAGCATCGTCGAGCTCGTCGAGCGCAACGGCGAGGTCCGCCGCGAGCCCGAGGGCGTAGCCCGTGACCTCGACGAAGCCCACCTCGCCGGCGACGGTCAGGCACTCGATGAGCCGTCGGTGCGACTCGGCGAGGTCGCCGTCGGCGAGCGCGACGCTCGCGAGCGTGAAGCTCATGTACGCGACACCGTCGCGATCGGCGATCGCTCGCTGCGCTTCGAGGACGGACACCGCCGTGGCCCGCGCTCGCTCGAGGTCGCCCGTCTGCTCGTACGATTCTGCGAGGTTCCCCAGCACGATCAGGCGGATGAACTCCTCCTCTCCGAGCATCTCCGAGGCCGTCTCGCTGTAGCCGATCGCCGCCTGCGGATTGCCGGCAGCGTTCTCGAGGGCACCGAGCTCGGCATAGACGCGCCCGACCTCCACTGCGATGCCGAGCCGCTCGTACGTCTCGAGCGCAGAGAGCCACAGTGCACGCGCCCCGTCGTAGTCGCCTGCCACCAGGCGCATCACCGCGGTCTCGTGCTGCGTCCTGGCCCCGAGCGCCGGCTCTACCTCGGGGATCCGCTCGATCGCGTCCTCGAGCCGTCGACGAGCCTCCATCCCGTGGCCCCGCACGCGCCAGTAGTGGCGCATGGAGCTCACGAGGCGGAGTTCTCGTGTGACGTCGTCCTGTGCCCGCGCAAAGTCGAGTGCCGCCCGGATGTTCGCGAGCTCGGGCTCGACGCGGTCGAGCCAGCCGGTTGCGCGCGTCCAGTACCTCGGCTCGTCATTGTCGCTCGCCAGCGCGATCGCCCACGCGAGCTGCCGACGCCGGAGCTCGTCGCTTCCCAGCTCGGCCGCCGCGTACGCTCGAATCGTCTCGAGCATCGTGAATCGCGGCTCGGAGCCGCCCGCCAGCGACCAGTTCGCGAGGCTGGCATCGAGGAGGGCGTCGAGCGCGACAGCGACGTCTGTCCCCGGATCGGCGATCGCCTCCAGCGCTTCTAGCGTCGCACCGGCGGGAAAGAGCGACAGTGCGGCCAGCGCGTGCCGCGCATGACCGTCGAGCAGGTCGACGCTCCACGCGACGGTCGCGCGGATCGACCGCTGCCGCTCGGGGAGGTCCGGGGCGGTTCGTGTCAGCAGCGCCTGCGCCTCGCCGAGCCGTTTTCGCGTGCCCTCGACGCCGAGGACTCGGACGCGGGCAGCCGCGAGCTCGATTGCGAGCGGGAGTCCGTCGAGCCCTCTCGTGATGCCGGCGATCGCCTCGGCGTTCGCCTCCGTAATCTCGAACTCCGGCACGACCTCGCGTGCCCGCTCGACGTAGAGCCGGACCGCGGCGGCCGTCGAGACGGCGTCGAGGTCGGTTGCCGCGGGGTCGGCGAGTCCGAGCGGCGGCACCCGGTACTCGCGCTCCAGCGCGATGTGGAGAGGCGCGCGGCTCGTCGCCAGCAGCTGGAGCTGCGGGACCGCATCGAGCAGCGCCGCGATGTTGGCGAACGACCCGGCGAGGTGCTCGAGGTTGTCGATGACGGCGAACACGCGCTCGCGTTCCGCGAGGGCACGGGCGAGCGTCCCGATCGGCTCCTCGCCCTGTTCCTCGTCGATGCCGAGTCGCGCCGCGATCGTCGGGATCACGAGGTCGGGGTCCGCCACGGGAGCGAGGTCGACGAACGGCGCGCCCCCGAGCTGAGCGGCCGCCGCGACGGCGAGCGTCGTCTTGCCCGTGCCGCCCGGGCCGGTGAGCGTGACGAGACGCGTGTCGTCCCGACCGAGGAGCGATACGACCGAGGCGAGCTCGCGCGCCCGCCCGATGAGCTGCGCGGGGGGCTCGGCGACGGCGGCCCCCGGAGTTCGGGTCGCGGGTGCGGCGAGCGTCGGGTCGTGCTCGAGGACCCGTCGCTCGAGCGCACGCAGCTCGGGCGACGGCTCGAGCCCGAGCTCGTCGAGCGCCGCGCGGGCTTCGCGATACGCGGCCAGCGCGTCGGCCTGCCTGCCCGCCCGGTAGAGGGCGACGATCCGCTGGCCCTGGAGCCGCTCGCGGTGCGGATGGGCGAGGACGAGCGCCTCGAGCTCGCCGACGACCGCGGCGTGACGCCCGGCCGTCAGGTCGAGGTCGATCCGTGACTCGAGGACCGCCAGCCGGCTCTCGTCGAGGCGCGTCGCCGCGGCCTGCGCGAAGGGCTCGTATGCGAGGTCCGCGAGGGCCGGCCCACGCCAGAGCGCGAGTGCCTCGCGGAGGTCGTCCGCCCCGGCTTGCGCGAGACGTTCGAAGCGATCGACGTCGAGCTCGTCGGGCTCGACGCGGACGAGGTACCCCGGCGGACGGGTCACGATCCGGTCGACGCCGAGGGCGTTCCGGAGGGCGTGGACGTGCACCTGCAGCGCGTTCGGCGCGCTCGCAGGGGGCGCCTCTCCCCAGATCCCGTCGATGAGCCGGTCGGTGGAGACGACCTGGTTCGGAACGAGCAGGAGCTGCGCGAGCAGCGCCCGCGGCCGCGGCCCCCCGAGCGCCACGGGTATGCCGTCGTCGCCGAGCACCTCCAACGGCCCCAACAACCGGAACTCCACCCCTTAAGACCCCTCCTGACCCTTCTTAAGCCGCGCTTCGGCGGATCCTAAGCGCCCTCCCCGATGGTGCGTCACGTCAAGTTCCAGCCCGATCAAGGAGACAGAACGTGATCACCACCGGCCAGACCCTCAGGAACTCCGTCACCGGCGAGACCCTCGTGTTCCGCACGACCTCCGCCGACACGAACGGCGAGTCGGTCGTCGTCGAGACGTTCGTCGAGCCGAACGGCGCGGTCGCCGCGGCGCACGTCCATCCCGCGCAGGAGGAGCTCTTCGAGGTCCTCGGCGGCGAGCTCGAGTTCCGCATCGGCAAGAGCACGATCGTCGCGAGGGCGGGCGACCGGGTGCTCGTTCCCGCCGGGACGCCGCACCGGTTCGAGAACGTCGGCGAGGAGACCGCCCACTTCGTGTGCGAGATCAAGCCGGCCCTCGGGTTCGAGCAGCTGATCGAGACGATGTTCTCGCTCGCCGAGGACGGCAAGGTCTCGAAGAAGGGCATGCCGAACCCGCTGCGCCTCGCGGTCATCGCCCGCCACCACTTCGACGACGTGCGGCTCCCGTTCCCGCCGGCGTGGCTCCAGCGCCTCGGCCTCGCCCTCGGCGCGCCCCTCGGCCGGCTCGTCGGCTACAAGCCGACCTACGAGCCCGCCGCTCCGAAGGCGCCCACCGCCCTCGGCGTCTGAATGCGCCGTCGCGCTCGTCGCAGCCTCGTTCGCCTGCTCGGCCGGCACGTCCGGCCGAGCGGCGTGCGAGCCACCTTCATCCCGCCTGATCCGAAGACGCCAAGGAGACCTTTGACATGAGCATCATCGAGAGGCCGTACGGCCTCGCTTCCCTGACCGAGGGCCTCGAAGGCTCGGTCGTCTTCCCGGACCATCCGTCATGGGATGCGGCCCGGGAGGCATACAACCTCGCGATCGACCAGTCGCCCGCCGCCGTGGCCTTCCCGGCGAATGCGCGCGACGTGCAGGCGATCGTCGACGACGCGCGGAGTCGCGGGCTACGGATCGCGCCGCAGCGCACCGGCCACAACGCAGGCCCGCTCGGCTCCCTGGAGGACGTGATCCTGCTCAAGACCGACCGGCTCGACGGGGTCACGATCGATCCCGACGCGCTCCGCGCGCGTGTCGGCGCCGGCGTCAAGTGGGAGAAGGTCGTGCCGCGCGCCTCCGAGCTCGGCCTCGCCGCCCTGCACGGGTCGACGCCTGACGTCTCGATCGCAGGCTACGGCCTCGGGGGCGGGCTCGGCTGGTACGGCCGCAAGCACGGCCTGTTCACCAACAGCATCACCGCGATCGAGCTCGTCACCGCGGACGGCGAGCTCCGCCGGGTGGATGCGGACAACGAGCCCGAGCTGTTCTGGGCGCTCCGCGGCGGCGGCGGCAACTTCGGCGTCGTCACGGCGCTCGAGTTCCGCCTCTTTCCGATCGCCGAGCTCTACGCAGGGGCGCTCTTCTTCCCGTGGGAGCGCTCCGCCGAGGTCCTCCATGCCTGGCGGAACTGGATCCGCACGGTCCCGGACGAGGTGACGTCGGTCGGGCGGATCATGCAGTTCCCTCCCTTCGAGCTCGTCCCGGAGGGGCTGCGCGGGAAGTCGTTTGCGATCGTCCACGCGTACTCGCTCGGCACCCAGGCCGAGGGCATCGAACGGCTGGCTCCGCTCCGGACCCTCGGGCCGGCCATCGACACGGTGCGGATGGTCCCGCCGGTCGAGCTCAGCGAGATGCACATGGACCCGCCCGACCCGCTGCCCTACCTCGGCGAGCACCTGGTGCTCGGCGACCTGCCTGCCTCGGCGATCGACGACTTCGTCGCCGTCGCGGGCCCCGGGTCGGGCTCGGCGCTCGTCTCGGCCGAGGTGCGGCACGTGGGCGGCGCGCTCGGTCGAAGCGGCGACGGGCACGGGGCGCTGGACAGGCTCCCCGGCGAGTTCGTCTATTTCGGCATCGGCCTTGCGACGGACGAGGCCGGGGAGGAGGCGACGCGCGCGAGCCTGCACGGCGTCACCGACTCGCTTCGGCCGCACCGCTCCGGGAGCTACCTGAACTTCGAGGAGGACCCGGCCGATGCGTCGAGCTTCTACCCCGCCGACACGTACCGCCGGCTGCGGGCCGTCAAGGCCGACGTCGACCCGGGCGAGCTCTTCCGGGCGAACCACGCGATCCCGCCGGCGGATCGAGCGTGAGAGCCGACGTCACCGGTGGGGGCGAGGCGCGTCTCGCCCCCACCACACCGCGTGCGCCGCCGGCCGTCGGCCGCTCGTGAGCCTCGTTCTGAACCACCAACACGACATCACGGAGAGGGGAGTGACCGCATGACCACGACACTCGACACCCGCATCGCGGCCGTCGGACGCACCGAGGGGCCCGGACGGTCTGGGGACGGCTGCTGGCCCCGATCGGCGGGCTCGGCATCGTCGCGGGCCTGATCGCGCTGATGGTCTCGCCTGCGAGCGACGACACCGGGGAGACCCCGGCGGAGGTCGTCGCATACGCCTCGTCCCACGAGAGCTGGAACGTCGCGATCCTGCTCTTCGGGCTCGCTTCCGTCGGGCTGGGCGGCCTGTTCACCGCGGGGCTCTACACGCGCCTGCGCGGAGTCGCCTCCGAGACGCAGTCGGCGCTCGTGCTGATCGGCGGCGTCGTCTTCACGCTGTGCTTCGCGCTGTGCTGGATCATCTGGATGGCGCCGCTCGCCGACATGCCCGACGAGCCGGCGCGGGCGATCGCCCAGGCCGAGGCCTACCTCGGCTACGACGACGTCGGCTGGTTCCTGCTCGGTACGTCCGGCGTGGCGGCGGCGCTCATGATCGTCCCCGCCTCCATCGCCGCGATCCGCGCCGGGCTCCCGGCCTGGCTCGGCTGGCTCGGCGTCGTCGCGGGCGTCGCGTCGCTCGGGACGGTGGCGTTCCTCGGCATGTTCGCCTGGATGGCCTGGATCGCCGTCGCCTCGATCCTCTTGCTCGTTCGCCAGCGGGATTTCGCTTCCGCGAAATCCCGCGCTCGGATCCCCGCCTCCGGCGGGGCACATCCCTGAAGGCGTCCGCTCGGCGCGGCCGCAAACGATCTCGCCGGCGGCTACCCGAGCCTAGAGCGCGGCGCGGAGGAAGCGGAGGAGGTTGCCGCCGGTCACGGCGGCAACCTCCTCGTCGCCCCAGCCCCGTGCGTCGAGCCGCTCGACGAGGGCCGGGTAGTGCTCGGAGCCCGTGAGTCCCTCGATCCCGAGGCCCGGCGTGAGGCCGGGCGGCATCAGGCCGTCCTTCGGCTCGGGCGGCGGCGGCATCGCCTGCCACAGCCGGGTCGTGAAGTCGCCGCCGAAGCAGACGCGGTCGAGACCCATCACCGCGACGGCGTGCTCGAGATGGTCGACGACTCCGTCGAGCGTCCGGCGCTCGGGCCCGATCGCGATCGGGTGGAGCATGAGGCCGAGAATGCCGCCGGCGTCCGCGAGCGCACGAAGCTGGTCGTCGTCGAGGTTCCGCGGCGTCTCGTGGACGGCGCGGCAGGCCCCGTGCGAGCAGAGGACCGGCGCAGCCGCCGGCGCGCTCGAGGATCTCGGCGTAGGCCCCGCGTGAGGCGTGGGCGAGGTCGAGGACGACGCCGAGCGAGACGAGCCGGTCGACGAGCTCGCGCCCGAGGCGCGACAGGCCGCCTCCGTCCTCCACGGCCCCGTCGGCGAAGGCGTTGCGGCGGTTCCAGGTCAGCCCCGCCATGCGGACGCCGAGGGCGTGGAACACGTCTGCCGGCCACGTCTCGACGCCGAAGCACTCGACGCCCTCGAGCGACAGCATGAGACCGATGCGCTCTCCCGCCTCGACGGCGTCGAGGTCCGAGGCGCTCGTGACCTGCATCACGCGATCCGGGTTCTCGGCGAGCGCGCGGTGGAACGACGCCACCTGCGAGAGCGCCTCGCGGAGCGATCCCTCCGGCTGCACGACCACGTCGACGTAGACGGGGCACACCTGGAGCCGGACGCCGCCCTGCTCGAGGAGCGGGAGCCAGGTCGACGCGAAGACGCCGCTCTCCCCGAGCCGCCGCTCGCGGTACGCGAGCTCGAGCAGCAGGTCGACGTGGGCGTCGGCGATCACGGCGCGACCATAGACGCTCGCCGAACCGGGGTTGACACACGGGCAGCGCCAAGGTTAGTTTGGCCGACCTCCATACAAACCGAAATGGAGACAATCGTGTGCCAGCGGACGACGCCGATCGCCTGCCCCCTGTGACGGGGACCCGATGACCTTCGACGGGCGTGACCGCGCGAGCCGCGCCGACCAGACGACGGTGCGGCGCGCCAACCTCGGCGTCGTCCTCCGTCACATCGCGACCGCCGGCCCGTGCTCGCGCGCGGACGTCGCGGCGGTGACGGGCCTCACCCGCGGCACCGTGTCGAGCCTCGTCACGGAGCTCGTCGAGCTCGAGCTCGTGCGCGAGACGGGTGAGACGGCCGCGCCGAAGGGCGTCGGGCGCCCCGGCGTGACCCTCGAGGTCGCGGACGTCGTCGTCGGCGTCGGCCTCGAGGTCAACGTCGACTACGTCGCGGTGTCGCTCGAGGATCTCACCGGCGCCGTGCGCTACGAGAAGCGCTCGTACGGCGACAACCGCGGCTCCGCGCCCGGCCCCGTGCTCGACCGGCTCGGGCGCGCCGCGCGCGCCGCGCTCGAGACCGCGGCCGCGGAGGGCATGCGCCCGATCGGGATCACGGTCGCCGTCCCGGGTCTCGTCGAGGAGGCGTCGGGGACGGTCGTGTTCGCGCCGAACCTCGGCTGGCACGGGATTCCGGTCGCCGCCGAGCTCGAGGCGCGGCTCGGGATCCCCGTGCTCGTCGAGAACGAGTCGAACCTCGCCGCTCTCGCGGAGCACTGGACCGGCGCGGCGGTCGGGATCGACGACTTCGTCTGCGTGTTCGGCGAGGTCGGCGTCGGCGGCGGGGTCGTCCTCGACGGACGGCTGTTCCGCGGCGCCCACGGCTTCGGCGGCGAGTTCGGCCACGTGTCGGTCGACCCGGAGGGGCGCACGTGCGCATGCGGGAGCCGCGGCTGCATCGAGACGCTCGTCGGCCAGGAGTCGATCGCGCGCGCGGCGGGCATCTCGACGGCCGGGCGCACCCGGAGCCTGACCGACGAGCTCGTGCGTCGGGCCGAGGCCGGGTCCGAGGAAGTCGTGCGCGTGCTCGGCGATGCCGGCCGGTGGCTCGGGGTTGCGCTCGCATCTACCTTCAACCTTCTCGACCTTCGCGCCGTCGTACTCGGAGGATGTTTCGGGCCGCTCTCACCCTGGCTTGCCGATGAGGTTCGGCGGACGCTCGAGGAGCGGTCGCTGGCGGCCCGATCCGGTTCGTTCGTCGTCGTCCCGTCCGCGTTCGGAGACGGCGCAGCGGTGCGTGGCGCGGCGGCATTGCCGTTGCGTCGCGCGCTCGAGGCGCCGTGGGAGGTGAACGCCGTGGACGCACGATCCGAGGAGAACGCGCCGGCGTCCGTGCCCGGCAGTGCCGGGCGTGGGAAGGAGGTGGCGATCGGGCGCGCGTGAGTGTCGAGCCACGTTGTTTGATCAGGCGTGCGCGGACCGAGTAGCGTCCCCCGGCTGGAGGACACAGGAGGGAATCAAAAGGAGGGCATGGAGTGAAGAAGCTCAGCATCGCGCTTCTGGTTGTCGCAGCGGCCGTCGGGCCTCATGGTCAGCGGGGCAGCCGGGAAGAGCGAGAAAACCACGGCGGCGGGCACGCAGGCGTGCGTCCTGCTGCCGGACACGAAGTCGTCGCCGCGTGGGAGCGCAGGACCGCCCGACGTTCATCGCCGCCTTCAAGAAGGCCGGACATGACGGCGGCCGTCGTGAACGCGGAGGGTGACGCCGCAGAGGCAGCGCTCTCAGGCGGACCAGTGCATCAACGAACGGTGCGAAGGTCGATCCTGATGACCAGCCTCGATACTGGCTCGTGGTTCGCGATCAGCGCCGTCGCGACGGCGCGGAAGGCAAGACGATCGACTACGACCGGCCAGATCATCGGCTGCAAGGGCGCGACTACTACGTGTCGTTCGACGGAACCCGACGGTCGGCAGGCATCCATGGGCCGGGGCGTCAAGACCGCGATGACCGCCAAGGGCCTGCTGAGTGGCGGGAACAAGCCGGTCATCGCGTACCTGAACGGCGGCCCGACGGACAACAACTCGAAGCTGTTCAAGCAGGGCAATGCGAGCGTCCTCGATCCGCTCATAAAGAGCGGCAAGGCCACGAAGGGGCCCGACACGGGTCGTGCCCCAGTGGGACGACCAGAAGGCACGCACGATCTTCGAGCAGATGCTCGTGCAGACGTCCAACAAGATCCACGCCGTCGTCGCGGCCAACGACGGGCTCGCGGTGCCGTCGTCACCGCGTTGAAGGCGAAGAGGCTGAAGCCGATCCCGCTCTCCGGGCAGGACGCGACGGCCCAGGGCGTGCAGAACATCATCTCGGGCTGGCAGACCGGGACGGTGCTACAAGTCCGCGCCAGATCGAGGCGAACGCGGCGGCCGCCGTAGCGGTCGCGCTGATCAAGGGTGGGTCGCCGAAGGTCAACGGCGACCACGAACAACGGCAAGCGGAACGTGCCGTCGATCCTCGCGACCCCGATCTGGATCACGAAGGCGAACGTCAACCTGCTCTACAAGGACGGAAGTTCATGAAGTCCGCAGGTGTGCGTCGGCTCGTACAAGCAGTACTGCTAGGTAGATCGGCGACTGGGCTGGGGGAGCCGCCGGGTGGCTCCCCAGCCCGCGCAGACAGGAGTGTGCCGTGACCGAGACGATGGCCGCAGCGTCCCCCGTGACCGTCGCGACGCCGACCCTCGAGACCCGAGGCGTCTGGAAGAGCTTCGGCTCGGTCAACGCGCTCGAGGACGTCGACTTCGAGGTGCGGTCGGGCGAGGTGATGGCGCTCGTCGGCGACAACGGCGCCGGCAAGTCGACGCTGATCAAGTGCATCGCCGGGATCTACTCGATCGACGAGGGCGACGTCTTCTTCGAGGGCGAGAAGGTGTCGATCTCCGGCCCGAAGGACGCGGCAAAGCTCGGGATCGAGGTCGTGTACCAGGATCTCGCCCTCTGCGACAACCTCGACGTCGTCCAGAACATGTACCTCGGCCGCGAGGTTCGCGACTTCCTCTTCCGGCTCAAGGAGCCGCGTGATGGAGGCGCGCACCGCGGACGTGCTGAAGGGCGCTCTCGGTCACGACGATCAGCTCGATCCGACAGCCGGTGGCGAGCCTGTCGGGCGGCCAGCGCCAGTCGGTCGCCATCGGCCGCGCGGTGATGTGGAACTCGCGCATCGTGATCCTCGACGAGCCGACGGCCGCGCTCGGCGTCGCGCAGACGCGCCAGGTGCTCGACCTCGTGCGCCGCCTCGCCGAGCAGGGGCTCGCCGTCGTCCTCATCTCCCACAACCTCCACGACATCTTCGAGGTGGCCGACCGGATCACGGTCCTCCGCCTCGGCAAGAACGTCGGCCGTCTACGAGCGCAGCCAGACGACGCCAGCAGGAGGTCGTCCACGCGATCACGGCCGGTATCCCGACGAAGGTCGCGGGAATCGAGGACACGGACGTTCCGGAGGCGCAGTCGTGACCGATGTGACGATCGACGTCGCTCCCCGAGGAGTCGCACAGCCTCGGCGCGATCGCCCGGCGCAGATGGGAGTCGTGGAAGGCCGGGGACGTCGGCGTCATGCCCGTCGTGCTCGGGCTGTGCGTGATCGTTGCGTACTTCTACTCGCAGAACGAGAACTTCCTCACGCGCCGGGAACTTCACGAACCTGATGGTGCAGATGGCGGCCGTGACGACGATCGCCATCGGCGTCGTCTTCGTCCTGCTGCTCGGCGAGATCGACCTCTCGATCGGCTACGTGTCGCGGGATCGCCGGCGTCGTCACGGCGAAGCTCCAGTTCCCCGACGGGAGCTGGGAGACGACGGGCATCGTCGCGATCATCGTCGCCGTCATCGTGACCGCGCTGATCGGCCTCCTCCAGGGCAGCTTCGTGGCGATCATCGGCGTACCCTCGTTCGTCGTCACGCTGGCCGGGCTCCTGTTCTGGCAGGGCGTGATCCTCTACTCGATCGGCGACCAGGGCGTGATCGTCATCGACGACTCTCTGGTCAACAACGTCTCGAACTACTTCTTCTCCGACACGGCGGGATATCTCATCGCGGCGATCGCGATCGCGCTCTTTGCCCTGTCGACGCTCGCGGGGGTGGTCAGTCGCCGGCCGACACGAGATATCCACGGACAACCTGATTCTCGTCGTTGCTCGAAGCTCCTGGGCTTCAGCGTGATCGTGCTGGGGGCCAACTGGTGGGCGAACGACGAGCGGGGGTTCCCGGTCGCCTTCCTGCTCGTCATCGTGCTGCTCGTCTTCTGGACGTGGGTCGCCGAGCGGACGACGTTCGGCCGTCACGTCTACGCGGTCGGCGGGAACGCCGAGGCGGCGAGGCGCGCCGGCATCAACGTGCGGCGGATCCGGATCCAGGTCTTCATGATCTCGGGGGCGATGGCGGGCCTCGGCGGCGTGATCTTCGCCTCACGCCTCGAGCTCCGTCGACCTGAACGCCGGCGGCGGCACGATCCTGCTCGACGCGATCGCCGCGGCGGTGATCGGCGGCGCGAGCCTCTTCGGCGGCCGCGGCCGCGTGATCAGCGCGCTGATGGGCTCGCTCGTGATCGCAACGATCGCGAACGGAATCGACCTCGCTCGGGTACTAGCTCCGGCGATCAAGTACATGGTCACGGGCGCGATCCTCCTCGCGGCCGTCACGCTCGACACCGTCTCCCGCCGCAGGCTCGAGCGGGCAGGGCGGTAGCCGTGCGGACGAGCCTCGGCATCTGGGCGCTCGGCCCGATGGTCACGCGCTTCGTCCCGGGCGGCTACCAGCCGCAGCACCTGGGCGAGACGACCGCCGAGAAGGTGGCGCGCGCGGTCTCGGGGCTCGGCGATCTCATGGACGACTACGAGTTCCACTACCCGCAGGAGCTCTCGGAGGACACCGTCGACGACGTCCGTGCTGCGCTCGACGGGCACGGGATCTACGCGATCGCGACGGGCACGCACCTGAATCCGCGCTTCGGCAAGGGAGGCCTCTCGTCCCCCGACGACGCGGTGCGGGCGGATGCCCTCGCCGAGGCGCTCCGCGCCGCGGAGTTCGCGGCCTCGGTCGGAGCGCAGATGATCCTCTGGCCCGGGGTGGAGGGCTACAACTATCCGTTCCAGACGCTCTACGCCGACGCGTGGGCGCGGTTCGTGGACGGCGTCGGAGAAGTGGCCGCCCGCTGCCACGAGGGCGGGATCCGGCTCTTCCTCGAGCACAAGAACTCCGAGCCTGCGATGAAGATCCTCATGCGGAACATCGGGATGACGCTGCACGTGATCCACAAGCTCCGCGAGCGGGGCATCACGAACGTCCAGGTCAACATGGACTGGCAGCACCTGATCATGAACGGCGAGAGCCTCGGCGAGTACGCCGCGATGCTCGCGGCCGAGGGCCTGCTCGGCCACCAGCACGCGAACTCCGGCTGGGGGACGTTCGACGACGACAACATGGTCGGCGCGACGGCGTTCATGGAGACGCTCGAGCTCGCCCTCGAGCTCCGGCGCGCCGGGTACGGCGAGAACGGGGAGCGGCTCGGTTTCGACCTCTACCCGTACACCGAGGACGCCGTCGCCGCGGTCGCGCGCAGCGTCAAGCAGTGGCGCTTCATCTGGGACGTCTCCGGCCGGATCGACGACGCGGCCCTGCGCGAGGCGCAGTCGCGAAAGGACGCGGTCCGCGCCTACGAGCTCGTCTACGCAGCACTCGGCGCCTAGTTGACGTGGGGGAACCCATGGTTCCCCCACGGGCCCCCTCCTTTCCGGCTGCGCCCGGGTCGAGCGTGCATGGGCTCCCGCCGGGCAAAGCCCGGCTCCGCCCGCGTTGGCTCGGCGACATTTCCAGCGGTTCATCGTCGGACGGTGGCTGGGCGACGATCACGGCGTTGTTCTCGCCCGGTCGTACCTGCGTATGAGCGCCTCGAGTGTTGCGCTACGGGGAGAGCGCGCGCTCGAGGGCGACGCGGCCGTTCCGCGTCACCGGCTCCCCGTGCGAGACGAGCACCCGCGTGACCGGCAGGTCGAGCAGGGGGAGCAGCGACTCGCGCAGGCGCTCGAGCGTCGTGCTCTCCGGCAGCCAGCTCCGGGGGCACAGCCGCACGCCGCCGTCGGCGTCGCCGAGCAGCACGTCGCCGGGGACGACCGCCCGATGCGCCCCGACCCAGTAGACGACCTCGGAGCCGCGCGCAGTCGCGAAGGGCGCCACGCCGCCCGGCAGCGCGTCACCGGGCCGGAACGCCTCCATGGTCGGCGCGCGACGGCGAACGGCAGCCTTCCCGCCCGACGGCCCGAGCACCCGGGCACCGTGGCGCCGCGCCACCAGGTCGGCGCTCCTCGTGTGCCAGAAGATCGTGACGAGCACGGTCACCGGCTTCCCGATCCATCGGACGAGCGCGTCGAGCGCGTCGTCCGAGGGGAGCAGGGGATCGATCAGCACGAGGTCCTCGTCCGCGGCGTACGCCACCGATCCGACCTCCTGCCTCCATTCCGGGTGGAACGCCGTCCAGCGCCAGAGGCCGGGCCGAAGCTCACGCAGCTCCATGGCGGCTGAGCCTACCCTCGTCGGTTTGGACGTCGGCACGACCGGCGTCAAGGCGATCGCCGTGTCGGCGGACGGGGCCGTGCTCGCCAGCGCGACGCGCGGGTACCCGCTCGCCACACCGCGTCCGGGCTGGGCGGAGCAGGATCCCGAGGACTGGTGGCTCGCCGCGTCGGCGGCGCTCGCCGAGGTGAGCGCGGGCCGCGAGGTCGCAGGCATCGGGCTCTCGGGCCAGATGCACGGCCTCGTCGTGCTCGATGCGGCAAGACCGCGTGATCCGGCCCGCGATCCTCTGGAACGACCAGCGGACGGCGGTGGAGTGCGCGGAGATCGAGGAGCGCGTCGGTCCCGAGCGCCTCATCGAGCTGACGGGGAACCGCGCCCTGACGGGCTTCACGGCGCCGAAGCTCCTCTGGCTGCGACGGCACGAGCCCGACGCGTACGCCCGGATCGCGCGCGTGATGCTGCCGAAGGACTACGTCCGGCTGCGCCTCACCGGGGAGTGGGCGATCGACGCGGCGGACGCCTCGGGGACCTTGCTGTTCGACGTCGCCGGACGGCGCTGGAGCGACGAGGTCGTCGACGCGCTGGAGCTCCCCGCGGCGTGGCTGCCACCCGTCCTCGAGTCTCCCGACGTGGCCGGCACGTGGCAGGCCGTGCCCGTCGCCGCCGGCGCGGGCGATCAGCCGGCCGCGGCGCTCGGCGTCGGGATCGACCGGCCGGGGCCTGTGTCCGTCGTGCTCGGCACGTCGGGCGTCGTACTCGCCGCGCTCCCGGCGTACGCCCACGACTCGGCGGGCAGCGTCCACGCGTTCTGTCACGCCGTCCCCGGCGCCTGGCAGGCGATGGGGGTGATGCTCTCGGCGGCGGGCTCGCTGGAGTGGCTGCACGAGCGGCTCGCGCCCGATGCGCCGTTCGAGCAGCTCGACGCCGAGGCGGAGGCGTGGCCTCCGGGCGCGGAGGGGCTGCTCTTCGCGCCGTACCTCGCCGGCGAGCGAACGCCGCACGCCGACCCGGATGTGCGCGGGGCGTTCGTCGGGCTCCAGTTGCGCCACGACCGCGGCGCGCTCGTGCGCGCCGTGCTCGAAGGCGTGGCCTTCGGGCTCCGCGACTCGCTCGACGCCGTTCGCGGGCTCGGGGTCGACGTCTCGGTCGGCCGGGTCTCCGGCGGCGGCGCGCGCAGCGTGCTCTGGCTGCGGATCGTCGCCTCCGTCCTCGACCTTCCGCTCGAGCTGACCGAGTCGGAGGAGGGGTCGGCGTTCGGCGCCGCGCTGCTCGGCGGCGTCGCCGGCGGGGTCTTTGCCGACGCGCACCAGGCGGTCTCGCGCTGCGTCCGGCCACGCACCGCGATCGAGCCCGAGCCGCTGTGGCGCGACCTGTACGCCGACCGCTTGCCCTCGTACCGCGCCCTCTATCCGGCGCTCCGGCCCTTCCGGTCAGGCACCTCGGCCGGCGCCTGAGCGACCTCCTCCGCCGGGATCCCACTGGAAGGCCGCCGTCGCTTGACAATACAGTCATACGATATTTCAATAGGCCGACATCGTTCGGCGGGGGCGCCGTGCGCGCTCGCCCGAGACAAGGAGGTAGGACGCTGTGAGTGACGACGAGCGCAGCGGGCTCGACGAGGAGCACCACGGCATGGACCGCAGCACCTTGCTGAAGCGCCTGGCCGTCGGGGGTGCCGCACTGTCCGTCCCGACCCTGGCCGCGGCCCAGTCGGCTCTCGCCGCGCCGGAGGCCGCGACCGCGAACGTCTTCCCGAAGCACCCGAAGTGGAGGTTCGCGTTCATCAACCACGTGACGACGAACCCGTTCTTCGTTCCCACGCAGTACGGGGCGGCCGACGCGGCCAAGCTGACCGACACGACGTACACGTGGTCGGGGTCGACCAAGGCCGACGTCGGCGAGATGATCAACGCGTTCAACGCCGCGATCAGCGCCAAGGCCGACGGCATCGCGGTCTGCGTCGTCGACAAGGGCGCGTTCGAGGCGCCGATCAAGCGGGCGCTCAGCCGCGGCATCCCGGTCGTCGCGTACAACGCGGACGGCGCGCGGACGGGCGTCAAGGCCCGGATGGCCTACATCGGACAGGACCTCTACGTCTCCGGGTTCGAGATGGGCAAGCGGATCGTCGAGCTCGTCCCGAGCGGCGACGTCGCGCTGTTCATCGCGACCCCCGGAGCCCTCAACATCCAGCCGCGCATCGACGGCGCGATCGCCGCGATCAAGCAGTCGGGCAAGCCGGTGAAGGCGACGGCCGTCCCGACGAGCCCGGATCTCGCCACCGAGCTCTCGATGATCGACGCGTACTACCAGGGCCACAAGAGCCTCAAGGGCATGTTCGCCGTCGACGCCGGCGACACGCAGGGCGTCGGGCAGGTGATCCAGAAGTACAAGCTCCAGGGCAAGGTCAAGGGCGGCGGCTACGACCTGCTCCCGGGGACGCTCAAGCTGATCCAGAACGGGTCGCTGCAGTTCACGATCGACCAGCAGCCCTACCTCCAGGGCTACTACCCGGTCATGCAGCTGTTCCTCCAGAGGCTGTCGGGCGGCCTGGTCGCCCCGTCGGACACGAACACGGGCCTCCTCTTCGTGACGAAGGACAACGTGAAGCCGTACCTCAACACGAAGACCCGGTACCACGGGAGCTCGAAAGCGCAGAAGTATCCCGTCTCGTAGCCTTTGGCGATCTCCGAAGGTGAGCTGACCGCACCCGAGCGACGCGCCGGCTTCGGCTGGCGCGTCGTCGGCGCGTTCGTCCGGCGCCGCGAGGCGAGCATCTTCGTCGTCGCGGTCCTGCTGTGCGTCTACTTCTCGCTCGAGAACGCCGCGTTCTACTCGACGGACAACCTCAAGAACATCACCGAGACGATGGCCCCGATCGCGCTGATCGCGGCGGGTCAGACGATGCTCCTCATCTGCGGCGAGATCGACCTGGCGCTGGGGCGCGTGTATGCACTGGCTCCGGCGATCGTCTACGTGGTCTCGTCGGAGGAGCAGCACGGGCTCCCGCTCTGGGTCGGAATGGTTGCGGCTCTCGCCGTCTCCGCCGTCGTCGGGCTGACGAGCGGGGTGATCACGACCTTCCTTCGGGTCCCCTCGTTCATCACGACCCTCGGCATGCTGTTCCTCTTGAACGGCATCACCCTGCACCTGCTCGCGGGGACGCAGGTGTTCATGCCCGGCGGCGACCTCTTCCAGAACATCTTCGGCTCGCAGCCGTTCGAGTACTTCGTCTATCTCAACTCCGAGTTCTGGTGGGCTCTCGGGATCGTGCTCGCGCTGCAGTTCGTCCTCACCCGGACGCGATGGGGGCTCCATACGATCGCCACGGGCGGAAACCTCGTCGGCGCCGCCGAGAGCGGCGTCAACGTGCGGATGGTCAAGATCGGCAACTTCGTGCTGGCGAACGTGCTCGCTGGCTTCGCGGGCGTCATGGACTCGACCCGGATCACGACGATCGTCCCGCTGCAGGGCGGCGCCGACATCATGTTCCTCGCGGTCGCGGGCGCCGTGATCGGCGGGACGTCGCTGTTCGGCGGTCAGGGCTCGGTGATCGGCGCCTTCATCGGCGTGGCCGTGCTCGTGATCCTCCGCACCGGGTTCAGCATCATCGGCGTCAGCGCGTTCACCTTCGATCTCATCATCGGGATCGCGATCATCGCGTCGATGGTCGTCAACGTGCAGGTCGCGCGCCTTCGCAACCTCGGGAGGCTGCAGTGAGTGCCGACGGGGGAGATGCGATCAGGGTCGAGAACCTCGCGAAGAGCTTCGGCGCCGTCACCGCCCTGCGCGATGTCTCGCTCCGCCTGCACCAGGGAGAGTGCCTCGGGCTGATCGGGGACAACGGCGCGGGCAAGTCGACGCTGATCAAGATCCTGAGCGGCTATCACCGCCCGGACAGCGGGACGGTCTTCATCGACGGCGTCGAGGCGAACCTCCGCTCGGTCGACCACGCGCGCTCGCTCGGGATCGACACCGTCTACCAGGATCTCGCGCTCATCCCGTCGCTCTCGGTCGCCCACAACATGTTCCTCAATCGCGAGTTGACCTCGGGCATCGGCCCGTTCCGCTGGCTGGCGAACGGGGAGATGCGCCGACGCGCGCGCCGCTACATCGACGACATCGGGATCCGAACGCTCCGCTCGGTGCGGTCGGAGGTCGCGATGCTGTCGGGCGGACAGCGCCAGGCGATCGCGATCGCGCGCTCCGTCCACTCCGGGGCGAGGATTCTCCTGCTCGACGAGCCGCTTGCGGCGATGGGCGCGAAGGAAGGGGAAATGATCCTCGACCTCGTGCGCGACCTCAAGGAGAAGGGGCATTCGATGATCGTGGTCGCGCACAACTACGTGCATGTCCTCGAGGTCTGCGACCGCGTCATCCTGCTCCAGCACGGGCGGATCACCCTGGATCGGCTCTCCTCGGAGACGTCCGCCGAGGAGCTGACGGAGCTCGTCGCACGTGAGTACCGGACGGAGCGCCGGGCGCGGGAATCGTCGGAGCCGAGACGGCTGATCGCCGAGGACGCTCGAGCCTACTCCGGCGACTCGTGCGAGACGCCGGAGCGACTCGAGAAGGAGGGCCCGTGAAGGGAGCCCGAATAGAGAATATCATAATACGATCTGGGTGTCCCGAGTGCCGGCGACGCGCCGGCTGACCTGGCTCGGCCAGGCGGGCTTCCGCCTCGAGCTCGAGGGGGTCTGCGTCGTCGTCGACCCCTGGACGAGCCCGCACGAGCTCCGCGCCGTCCCGCCGCCTCCGCTCGGCCTCGCGGCGGAGGGCGTCGACTGGCTGCTCGTGACGCACGAGCACCTCGACCATCTCGACCTCGGCCTGCTTCCCGTGATGATGCGGCGCTCGCCCGCGGTGCGGGTCGTCGTCCCCGCGCCGGTCGCCCCGATGGTCGAAGACGTCGTGCCGCACGATCGGCTCGTCGCGGTGCTACCCGGAGACCGGCTCGATCTCGACGGGCTCGCCGCCCGCGTCCTTCCCGCGTTCCACGGCGTCTCGATGGAAGACGCATACGGCGACGGGTCGGCGCTCGGCGAGGGCCCGCGGTTCGTCGGCTACGCGCTCGGCGCGAGCCGCCCCGTGTACCACGCGGGCGACACGATCGTCACCGACGCCCTGCTCGACGCGGTCGGACCGCTCGGCGTCGAGGTCGCGCTCCTTCCGATCAACGGGCGCGACGAGGAGCGGGAAGCCCGCGGCATCGTCGGCAACATGGACGCCGTCGAGGCGGCCGAGCTCGCGCTCGCGATGGGCGCGTCCGTCCTCGTGCCCCACCACTGGGACGGGTTCGAGGGCAACACCGTGCCGCCCGGGTCGGCCGTCGATGCGGCGGACGGTCGCCTCCACGTGGTGGTGCCGGCGCGCTGGGTGCCGCTCGACCTCGCCTGAGAGGCCGAGGTCGTCAGCGGCGGCGGGTCGTGCCCGCCGGCGCCAGACGGCGGATGTCGGCCGCGGTGTCCGCGATAAGGGTTCGCGCCGCGATCTCGGCGGCGTCCTCGTCGCGCGCCTGGATCCCCTCGAGGATCGCACGATGGAGCGGGAGCGCCCTTCGTCGCGAGCGGCTCGGCGTCGTCGTGAGCGTGAACGTCGCGCGGAGCACGGCGCGCAGGACCCGGCCCAGGTGCTCGAGGAGCTCGTTGTCGCACGAGAACAGGATGCGGCCGTGGAACTGGAGGTCCGCCTCGAGGTATGCGGGCTGGTCATCGACCCCGGCCTCCATGCCCGCGTATGCCTCCGCGATGCCGACGACCTGCTCGGGCGTCGCGCGCGTCGCGGCGAGCCGGGCCGCGAGCGGTTCGATCGCGAGCCGGATCTCCGTCGTCTCCTCGTAGAGCCTCTGGTCGTGCGCCGCCTCGCTCCGCCAGCTGAGGACGTCCGGGTCGAGGATGTTCCAGTCCGCCCTCGGCCGGACGCGCGTGCCGGTCTTCGGCTTCGCCTCGACGAGCCCCTTGGCGGCGAGAACTCGGACGGCCTCGCGGACGACGGTGCGGCTGACCGAGAGATCCGCGATGAGCTCGTCCTCGGGCGGAAGGGGGTCGCCCGGCTCGAGCGTGCCCGTCACGATCTGCATCCCGATCGTGTGGACGACCTCGCCGTGCAGCCCGCGCCGCGGATACGTCAGTGGTCTGCTCACGCGCGCCGTCGGCTCATCCGTGCGATGGTAGACAGGCTGTTGGACGTTGATGCTTCCAGGCCAATCATCATATTATACGCCTTCTAAGATGGACGAGCCAGGACGGAGCTGAGCGGTGCGGATCCTCGTCACCGGCGCCCACGGCAAGGTCGGCCGCGCGCTCGTACCGCACCTCGTCGAGGCCGGCCATGACGTGCGCGCGAGCGATCTCACGCGCCCGGTCTGGGATCGCGTGGCGTCGGGCGAAGCGGACGACTACTGGCAGGCCGACCTGACGGATGCGGGCGCGGCGTACGCGCTCGTCGCCGGCTGCGACGTCGTCGTCCACGCCGCGGCGATCCCACAGCCGATCCACAACGCGCCGCACGTCGTGTTCGGCAACAACATCATGAGCACGTTCAACCTGCTCGAGGCGGCGATCGCCGGCGGGTCGGCCCGGTTCGTCCACTTCTCGAGCGAGACCGTGCCGGGGTTCGTCTACGCGCTGCGGCCGTTCTCGCCCGAGTACCTGCCCATCGACGAGGAGCACCCGGTTCGACCGCAGGACGCGTATGCGACCTCGAAGTGGTTCGGCGAGCTCCTGTGCGAGCGCGCGGTCGAGCGGGCGGACATCCGCTGCACGTCGATCCGACCCTCCTGGGTGCAGGACGAGTCGAGCTACGAGCGCAACCTCGGCCCCATCGTGCGCGACCCGTCCGTGCTGATCGGGAACTACTGCTCGTACATCGACGTCCACGACCTCTGCGACGCCGTCGTGCTCGCGATCGAGACCGACCTACCGGGGCACGAGGTCTTCTACATCGCCTCGCCGGACACGATCGGCGGCCACCCGCTGGCCGAGACCGTGCGGACGCACTACGGGGGCGAGGGCATCGAGCTCAGACCCACGGCTCGCGAGGACGCGTCGGCCGTCTCCAGCGAGAAGGCGCAGCGGCTCCTCGGATGGACGCCGACACGCTCCTGGCGCGACTACCTGGACGAGCAGGGACGGTCGCTCCCGTGAGGCGACGGCAGCTCGGGCGCTTCGGGCCCGAGCTGAGCGTCGTGGGGTTCGGAGCGTGGGGGATCGGCGGCCCGTGGCGGTTCGGCTGGGGCCGGGTCGACGACGACCAGTCCGTCGCAGCGATCCGCCGGGCGATCGAGCTCGGCGTCAACTGGGTCGACACCGCAGCGGTCTACGGGCTCGGGCACTCCGAGGAGGTCGTGGGCCGTGCGGTCCGGCCGTTCCGGGTGGGGGAGGACGTGCTCGTCTTCACCAAGTGCGGCCGGCGCTGGGAGGGTCGAGCGGACGGCGTGATCGGGAACGATCTCCGCCCGGACTCGATCCGGGAGGAGTGCGAGCGCAGCCTCGCTCGGCTGGAGATCGAGCGCATCGACCTCTACCAGGTGCACTGGCCCGACTGGACGACGGGGACGCTGCTCGAGGAGTCGTGGGGGACGATGGCGGCGCTCGTCGAGGAGGGCAAGGCGCGGTGGGTGGGGGTCTCGAACTTCGACGTCGAGCAGCTCGAGCGCTGCGAGGCGATCCGCCATGTCGACTCCGTTCAGCCGCCGCTCTCCCTGCTCGTCAGAGGCGCGCTCTCGACGGTGGTGCCGTGGGCCCTCGAGCACGGGACCGGGGTGCTGGGCTACTCGCCGCTCGCCTCGGGCCTCCTCACGGGGACGTTCGACCGGGAGCGCATCGCCCGCTTCGGAGAGGACGACTGGCGTCGCGATGCGCCGGCGTTCCGGGATCCGCTGCTCGCCGAGAACCTCGCGCTCGCGGAGGAGCTGCGTGCGATCGCGGCCGAGCTCGGGACGACGGCCACCGCGCTCGCGATCGCCTGGGTACTGGCGCAGCCGGGCGTCACGGCGAGTATCGTCGGGGCTCGCCTGCCGGGTCACGTCGACGGTTGGGCGGTCGCGGCCGATCTCGCGCCGAGCGAGGACACCCTCCGCAGGGTCGGCGAGGCGATCGCCGCGACCGGGGCTGGGTCCGACGTGCCGCCGGCACCGCCGCCGCACATCAGGCCTGTCCCGGACCGATCCGAAGCGAAGGAGCACGGAGCATGAGACTCGGCCTGTTGTCGACGGCGAACATCAACAAGGAGATCCTCCGCGGCGCCGCCGAGTCGGACCTCGTCGACGTCGTCGCGGTCGGCAGCCGCGACGGGGCGAAGGCGCAGGCGTACGCCGCCGAGCACGGCATCGAGCGCGCCCACGCCACGTACGAGGACCTCCTCGCCGACGACGAGGTCGACGCCGTCTACATCTCGCTCCCGAACGGGATGCACCACGAGTGGACGATGCATGCGCTCGCAGCGGGCAAGCACGTCCTCTGCGAGAAGCCCTACTCGCGCCGCTCAGCGGAGGTCGAGGAGGCGTTTGCGGCGGCCGACGAGGCCGGGCTCGTTCTCGCCGAGGCGTTCATGTACCGCCACCACCCGCAGAGCTCGAGGGTGAAGGAGCTCGTCGACGCGGGCGTCGTCGGGCAGCTGTGCGCCGTCAAGACCACCTTCTCGTTCCCGCTCGAGGACCTCTCGAACGTCCGCGCGCTCCCGGAGCTCGACGGTGGAGCGCTGATGGACGTCGGCTGCTACTGCGTCAGCGGGATCCGGCTCGTCGCGGGCGAGCCCGAGCACGTCCGCGGCGAGCAGGTCACCGGGTCGACGGGCATCGACATGTCGTTCCACGGGACGCTCCGATGCGCAGGCGACGTCGTCGGCCAGTTCGAGGCGTCGTTCCGCTCACCGAGGCGCCAGCGGCTCGAGGTCGTCGGGACGGAGGGCGTGCTCGAGGTCGAGGCGCCGTGGCGCATCGACTGGGGTGGCGCCGTGACGCTCTCGAGACGGTCGGGCGGCGAGGTCGCGACCGAGGTCGAGACGATCCCGATCGAGACCGCGAGCTCCTATCGCCTCGAGCTCGACAACCTCGCCGACGCCGTCGCGGGGCGTGCGCCGCAGCTCCTCGGCCGCGAGGACGCGCTCGGCCAGGCACGGACGATCGAGGCGCTCTATCGCTCCGCGGAGGAACGGCGCGTGGCCGAGCTCGGCTAGCCCGGGCCAAACCGCGGAACGCCGCCCTGCGTACCCTTCTGGAAATGGGAATCGACCTGGGAGAGTCATGAGACGCACGCTCCTCGCCGCCGCCGGCGCGGCGTTCCTCATCACGGCAGCCCCGTCGCTCGCCGCATCGACACCGACATTCAACGGCACCGTCGGCCCGGGCTTCACCATCACGATGTCGAAGAAGCCCACGAAGGCCGGCAAGATCAAGCTCGTCGTCAACGACAAGTCGTCGACTTCCACAACTTCCACCTCACCGGGCCCGGGCGTCAACGTGAAGACCTCCGTCGAGCCAGGTCGGGAAGAAGACGTTCACGGTCACCCTCAAGAAGGGCACCTACCGCTTCGTGTGCGACCCGCATGCGAGCCAGATGAAGGGCTCGTTCAAGGTCTCCTAGTCCTCGCCGTCGAGGTCGTCTGGTGGCTCGTGCCCCGTTCGGGGCGCGAGCCGCTAGATGATTGCTGCCACGGAGATCGGCTCGATGCCGCCGTCGGTGATCCGCCACGCGGCGAGCTCGTCGAGGCGCACGGAGTAGATCAGGTACGGCTGCCCCTGCCAGAGGCCGATCCGCTCGACGTCGGTGCGGGACGGGCGCGGGGGAGAAGAGACGTGCGAGTGGACGACGGCCTGCTCGACGTCGCGCTCGCCGATGTCGGCCCAGACGAGCGGGTCGAGCCGCAGCTCGAAGAAGTACGGTGACGGCGAGGCGTTCTCGGCGGCGACGTATTCGACGGCAAGGTCGTCCTCGAGGAGGAGGAGCCCGCACGCCTCGTTCGGCAGCTCGGCCCGGGCGTGCTCGGCGATCGCCGACCGCACCGCGGCCGGGATCACCACCAGACGGTCGTCTCCATGGACGTCTCGACGTCCTCGTCCGGCGCGTCCCAGAAGTCGGCGCTCAGATATTTCCAGCCGCCGTCGGCGAGCACCGCGACGACCACGCCCTCGTCGAGCTCGTCTGCGAGCCGGCGCGCCACGTGGAGCACCGCGCCGGAGGACACGCCGCCGAGGATCCCCTCGAGGGTGAGCAGCTCGCGCACCGCGTTGACGGAATCCTGGTTGGAGACGAGCACCTTCCGGTCGAGCCGCGACACGTCGAGGATCGGCGGCACGTAGCCGTCGTCGAGCGAGCGGAGCCCCATCACGGGATCGCCGGGCATCGGCTCGGCCGCCGCGACGACGACGTCGGGGTACGACTCGCGCACGCGCTCGCCCGCCCCCATCAGCGTCCCGCCGGTGCCGAGGCCGGCGACGAGGACGTCGACGCGGTCGAGCGCCGTGGCGATCTCCGCGCCGGTGCCCTCGTAGTGGGCGCGGACGTTGGCCGGGTTGGCGTACTGGAAGGGGACGAACCAGCGCGGGTCGGACTCCGCCATCTGGAGGGCGAGGCGCACGGCGCCGTTCGATCCCTCCGCTGCCGGCGACGAGACGATCTGTGCGCCGTAGAGGCGAAGCAGCCGCTTCCGCTCCTCGGTCGCGTTCTCGGGCATGACGCAGGTCAGCGGGTAGCCCTTGAGCCGCGCGATCATCGCGAGCGCGATGCCGGTGTTGCCCGACGTCGGCTCGAGCAGCGCACGCCCCGGCTCGAGCTCGCCGGAGGCCTCGGCGGCCTCGATCATCGCCTTCGCGACTCGATCCTTGATCGAGCCGGTCGGGTTCTGGCCCTCGAGCTTCGCGTAGAGGCGCACATCCGGCCTCGGCGAGAAGCGGGTCAGCTCGACGAGCGGCGTCGAGCCGACGAGGTCGAGGACGCTCGTCGCGACCGGCAGCGACCACGGGCGGGACGCGCCGCCTGCCATCGCGGGGAGCAGGATCACGGTGTCGCCCGTGGCGACGGCCGTGTCGAGGCCGTTGAGCGTGCGGACGTCCTCGCCGCCGACGTAGACGTTGACGAACGGAGCGATCCCACCGTTTGCGAGGATCTGCGGGCCGAGCGCGGGGTACCGGTCGGCGAGGTCGTCGAGCACCTCGCGCACGGTGTCGCCGACGGCGTCGACCTGCCGGGCGCCGCCGACCTCGCCACGGAGAGTGGGGGGAATGCGAACCGTGATCACGCGTGCACGGGCCCCTGGCAGAACTGCACGTAGTCGATGTACTCCGTGATCGTCGGGTGGTCGCCGCAGACGGGGCACTCGGGATTGCGGCGGATCGAGACCTCGTCCACCGTCGTCTGGAGCGCGTCGAAGAGCAGGAGCCGGCCGGCGAGGCTGTCGCCGGCGCCGAGGACGATCTTCAGCGCCTCGCTCGCCTGCAGCGAGCCGACGATGCCCGGGAGCACGCCCAAAACGCCGCCCTCGGCGCAGCTCGGAGCGAGCTCGGGCGGCGGCGGGGACGGGTAGAGGCAGCGATAGCACGGGCTGCCGTTCGCCGGGTCGAACACCGTGACCTGGCCCTCGAAGCGGTAGATCGAGCCGTGGACGACCGGGATCCCGTGCCACACGGACGCGTCGTTGACGAGGTACCGCGTCGGGAAGTTGTCCGTGCCGTCGACGATCACGTCCCAGCCGTGGGCGAGAATCCGCTCGACGTTCTCCGAGTCGAGGCGCTCCTGGAACGGCACCACCGTGACGTCCGGGTTGAGCGCCTCGATCGTGCGCTGCGCGGACCCGACCTTCGGCTCGCCGAGCCGCTCGGTCGAGTGGACGATCTGGCGCTGGAGGTTGGAGTCGTCGACGACGTCGGGATCGATGATCCCGAGCGTCCCGACGCCCGCGGCCGCGAGGTAGAGCGACGCCGGCGAGCCGAGCCCGCCCGCACCGATCAGCAGGACGCGCGAGTCGAGCAGTTTCTGCTGCCCCTCCTCGCCGACCTCCGGGATCAGGAGGTGCCGCGCGTAGCGCTTGCGCTGCGCCGGCGCGAGCGACACCGGGGTGACGAACTCGTAGCCGTTCCGCTTCCAGCCTGCGAAGCCGTCGGAGAGGTTGACGGCGGTCTCGTATCCGAGCTCGTGGAGCGCCTTCGTGGCGAAGGCGGAGCGGGTGCCGCTCTCGCAGTAGACAACGAGCATCCGGCTCCTGTCGGGGATCAGCGCCTCGACACGAGACTCGAGGTTGTTGCGCGGAACGTGGACCGCTCCGGGGAGGTGCCCCTCGTCCCACTCGTCGCGCGGGCGGACGTCGACGAAGAGCGGGCGCTCTCCGTTCTCGAGGAGCGCGTGCGCCTCCGGCGTCGAGATCTCGTCGATCTCGGCGCGTGCCTGTGCAAGGAGCTCGCGGTAGGTCGGCATTACTATCCGGAATATAGCGAGTCGTCGTCCGCGTGCGACGGGCGTCAAGGCGCGAGGCCGGGCGCAGCGGGTACGGAAGAGGACCCCGGCCTCGGCCGTCCTGAGTGCATGGGCGCGCGATCGAGGCACCGGTTGGACCGTGGCGCGGCTACCGTGGCGCCGTGTCGCCCCGGTCCCGTGTCATCGCCCTCACGGTTCTGGCGGCCGCGGTCGCCTCGGTGGTGGTCGTCGGTGTCGTCGCGCTCCAGACCGAGTCGCCCGAGGGCGTCGCTGCAGGCCCCACGCCACGTCCGGGAGCACCTCCCTTGACGCTCGAGCTCGGTGTCCGGGCCGACCCGGAGGCCGTGGCGCTTCGGCGTGCCGGCCGCCTCTACGCCGACGGCCGTCGGCTCGAGGCGGGGCGGACGTTCGCCCGCTACGACTCGCTAGAGGCGCGGGTCGGCCGGGCATTCGCGACCTGGCCCGACGGCACAGTCGATCGCCTCAACCGGCTCGCAGGCCTGCACGCGCAGAAGGCCGTCGTCCAGCTGAACCTCGGTGTCGCGCTCTTCTGGGCGGGGCTCTCCGGGGCGGAGGACGCCTGGCGGGCGGCGGCGGCGTCCGAGCCGGACACGCCGTACGCGATCGCCGCCGGCAATCTTCTTCATCCCGAGTACGCGCGCGGGATCCCGGTCTTCGTGACGACCGTGCCCCTCCCCGAGGGGCTCGACGGGCGAACGCCCGCGGCGCAGCTCGAGCTGCTGCGCAAGGGCGCCGAGACGAGCGTCGACGGGAAGCTCCTCTACGGCGTCGCGCTGCAGCGCCTGGGGCGTCAGCGGTCCGCGAGGAGGGTGTTCGACGCGGCCGCGACGGAGGCGCCCGGGAACGTGGAAGCGCAGGTGGCTGCGGCGGTCGGCCGCTTCGACAAGGCGCGCCCGGTCGACGCGTTCTCGCGCCTCGGGCCGCTGACGCGGCGCTTCCCGGGCAAGGCGACGGTCCGCTTCCACCTCGGCCTCCTGCTCCTGTGGTCGGGCGAGGTGAAGGAGGCGAAGACGCAGCTCGTCCGCGCCACGCGCGCCGAGCCGGGCTCGCCGATCGCGCGCGAGGCACAGCGATACCTGGACGAATTGGCGAAGGCGGGTGTGTCGTGATTATCGAATTCTTTGACGGGGGGCGATGTTGATGGCTACCGTGTCCGAGCACGCGACGGAAGGGGTGGTCCTGAGCGAAGCACGCGATCCCCAGGGTTCGGTTGCGGCGACCGACGATCGCCTGGAGTTGACGGGCGAGGCGGGTGCGCTGCTCGAGAACGGTCGCGCGGAGGGAAGCGTCGACGCCGACGCGCTCGCGCTGGCGCTGGACGAGCTGGACCTCGACCCCGAGCAGATCGACGCCTTTTACACGGCGCTCGACGAGGAGCAGATCGAGGTCGTCGTCGAGACCCCCGAGGAGCCCGAGCGTGAGCAGCTCTGGGAGGCCGAGCCGGAGATCTCGACCGACACGCTGCAGCTCTTCCTCAAGGACATCGGCAAGGTTCCGCTCCTGACGGCGGCGCAGGAGGTCGAGCTCTCCAAGCGGATCGAAGCCGGCGACCACTCGGCGAAGCAGGCGATGGTGGAAGCGAACCTCCGACTCGTGGTGTCGATCGCGAAGCGCTACCGCAACCAGGGTCTCCCCTTCCTCGACCTGATCCAGGAGGGGACGATCGGCCTCGTGCGCGCGGCCGAGAAGTTCGACTGGCGCAAGGGCTACAAGTTCTCGACGTATGCGACGTGGTGGATCCGGCAGGCAGTCGCCCGGGCGATCGCCGACAAGGGCCGGACGATCCGCATGCCCGTTCACGTCGTCGAGAAGCTCAACAAGATCAACCGCTCCGAGCGGAAGCTCCGCGCCGAGCTCGCCCGCGAGCCGACGTCAGCGGAGATCGCCGCCGACCTCGACCTCCCTCTCGAGGAGGTCGAGCACATCAAGCGGAGCGCGCAGACGCCGGTGTCGCTGGAGAAGCCGGTCGGCGACGAGGACGAGTCGGAGTTCGGCCACTTCCTCACCGACGAGTCGGAGCCGCTTCCGGACGAGGCCGCCGAGGTTGCGCTCCGCCGCGATGCGCTGCGCTCGATCCTCGGCGCGCTGTCGCCCCGCGAGCGCCAGGTGCTGGAGCTCCGGTACGGCCTCGACGGACGCCAGCCGAGGACGCTCGACGAGGTCGGCCGCGCGTTCAACGTCACGCGTGAGCGCATCCGCCAGATCGAGCACCAGAGCCTGAAGAAGCTCCGCGCGCTCGCCGACGCCTCGAGCGTCCGCGACGTCGCCTGATGATCCGGCGACTTCGGGCGTGGTGGGACCGCCGTCGCGGCGGTGGCGTTCTGGCGTTCGTCCGCGGCGGCCCTGACGACGCGGGCGGAGCCGGTGTCCGTGAGCCACGGCGGCCCCGGCAGCCGAGCCTGTCCGGCGCGGTCGCCCTGGACGAGCCTCACGACGACGCCGGTTAGGCGGTCGGCGACGGCTCCCGTCACGGCGCACGCGCGACCGTCCCTACAATCGCCCGCGTGATTCCGACCCACGACGCCCTGGTCGCCGAGCTCGCGGAGCTCATCGCGATCCCCTCCGTGAGCGCCGACGCGGAACGGGCCGGCGATGTCCGCCGCGCCGCCGAGTGGGTCGCAGAGCGCATTCGCCGCGCCGGCGGCACCGCGGAGCTCCAGGAGCGCGGCGGTCGGCCGCTCGTCATCGGCGAGGTCGCCGCCTCGACCGGGGGCGGCGCACCGACCGCTCTCGTCTACGCCCACCTCGACGTGCAACCGCCCGAGCCGCTCGAGCTCTGGGAGTCCGATCCGTGGGAGCTCGTGGAGCGGAACGGCTCGCTCGTCGCTCGCGGTGTGGCGGACGACAAGGCGCACCTGTTCATGCTTCTCCAGGCGACGGAGCTTCTCGCCGCGGCGGGCGAGCTCCCGGTCGACGTCCGCTTCGCGATCGACGCGGAGGAGGAGATCGGCGGTCACTCGGTCGTCGACTGGGTCGGTGAGGACACGGGGCCGGCGGACGTCGCGCTCGTGCTCGACGGGGGGTACGCGACCGAGTCACTGCCGTCGATCTGCACGGCGCTGCGGGGCATCTGTTACTTCCACCTCACGGTCCGCACAGGCGAGCGCGACCTGCACTCCGGCATGTACGGCGGCGCGGCCCTGACCGCGACACACGCGCTGGTGCAGATCCTGCAGGCCGTGCTGCCCGGCCCCGACGGCCTGCTGCCCGAGGCCCTCCGGGCGGGCATCGTCCCGCCCACCGCCGACGAGATCGCGGGCTGGGACGCGCTTCCCCCCGGAAGCGCGGAGCTCGCCTCGCAGGGGGCACTCCCGGTCGACGCCAATGCCGCGGCGGAGTTCTACGTGCGGACGACCGCGGAGCCGTCGATCACCGTGAACGGGTTCGAGAGCGGGTCGCCCAGGCTCCAGAAGACCGTCCTGCCCGTGGAGGCGCACGCGAACCTCTCGATTCGCCTCGCGCCCGGTCAGTCGCCTGCCGAGATGGCGCCCGTGCTCGAGCGACTGCTCCACGAGGCGACTCCCGACGGCGCGACCCTCGAGGTGGATCTCTGGTCCACGGGGGAGCCGGGGTTCGTCGATCCGACGGCGCCGGCGGTGAAGATCGCGCAGGATGCGTTCGAGCACGTGCTCGGCACGCGGCCCGTGCTCACGCGCTCCGGCGGGTCGATCCCGGTCGTCGCGGCGCTGGGCGCGAGGGGCGTGCCGGCGATCGTCACCGGGTTCGCGCGCCCGACGGCGCAGATCCACTCGCCGAACGAGCGCATCCCGGTCGGTGCGCTGCGCGACGGCCTGACGACGACGGTCGAGCTGCTGCGCCGGCTCGCGGCGCTTGGCTGACGCCCGCTACGCGGGCCTGCTCGCCGAGTCGCTCGCGGAGGAGCTTCTCGAGCGCTTCCTCCGCTACGTCGTGATCGACACGCAGGCGGAGGTCGACTCGCCGACCTATCCGTCGACGGAGAAGCAGCTCGACCTCTGCCGACACCTCGTCGACGAGCTTCGCGCGCTCGGGGTCACCGAGGTCGAGCTCACCGAGCCGGGCTACGTCTTCGCGACGCTCCCCGGCACCGTCGACGGAGCGCCGAGGGTCGGCCTCATCGCGCACGTCGACACGACCCCGGACACCCCCGGCACGGGTGTCCGCCCGATCGTCCATCGTGCCTGGTCCGGCGAGCCGATCCGGCTGCCGGGCGACGAGACGCAGGTCCTCGATCCGGCAGACATGCCCGCCCTCGCCGAGCGGATCGGGCAGGACCTCATCACGAGCGACGGCACGACGCTCCTCGGCGCAGACGACAAGGCGGGCGTCGCCGTGATCATGACGGCGGTCGCGCACCTCCTCCACGATGATGCACCGCGCGCCACGGCGCGCATTGCGTTCACGGTCGACGAGGAGGTGGGCAAGGGCACCGACCACTTCGATCTCGACGCCTTCGGCGCCGACTTCGCCTACACGTTCGACGGGTCGGGGCTCGGCGAGCTCGAGATCGAGACCTTCTCCGCGTACCAGCTCCGGCTCACGATCAAGGGCGTCGGCGTCCACCCGGGGACGGCGAAGGGCCGACTCGTGAATGCGGTCAAGCTGCTCGCGGACGTGGTCGCCGCCCTCCCGCGGGACGGGCTGTCGCCCGAGACGACCGAGGGACGAGAGGGGTATGTCCACCCGATGCGGCTCACCGGCGGGGCGCCGGAGGCATCGGTGTGGTTCATCGCGCGCGACCACGACGACGCGCGCCTCGAGGAGCACGTCGAGCTCGTTCGGCGGATCGCGACCGAGATCGTCGGGGCGGAGCCGCGCGCCTCGTTCACGGTCGAGGTCGAGGAGCAGTACCGCAACATGCGGGGCGTGCTGGACCGTCACCCCGAGATCGTCGAGGTCGCCGAGGAGGCGATCCGCCGCGCAGGCGTCGAGCCGGTGCACACGATCATTCGCGGCGGGACCGACGGCGCGCGCCTCACCGAGAAGGGCCTCCCGACCCCGAACCTCTTCACCGGCGGGCAGCACTACCACTCGCTGCGCGAGTGGGCCTCGCTGCAGGACATGGCCGCGGCCGCGGCCACCTGCATCGAGCTCGTGAAGCTCTGGGGCGAGCGCTCGGCGGTCTAGGAGGAGCTGCTCAGGCGATGTCGGTCGAGTGGACCTCGCAGCCGAGCCACTCGTGGCCGAAGCGCCGCATCTCGTCGATGATCGGCAGCAGCGCGCGGCCCTTCTTGGTCAGCTCGTACTCGACCCGCGGCGGCGACTCCGCGTAGCTCCGCCGGACGACGATGTCCTCCGCCTCGAGCCAGCGGAGGCGCTCGGCAAGCGTCCGCGGGCTGATCCGCTCGCAGGCGTGCTCGAGCTCGGTGAAGCGGCGAGGGCCCTCCGAGAGGTCGTGGACGATGATCACCGTCCACTTCGAGCCGACGATCTCGCTCGCCGCAGCGACCGAGCACTGGCCCGCCTGGTGGACCGGGAGCATGGTGCGCGCCGTATCGGTGGCCATGCTCTCAGTGTACGGCGTGAATCGGCCTCCGGGGTGGCGGATTCTCAGTCCCAGGGAGGTGGGTTGTGCACCCAGCGGCCGCCGACCATCGTCGCGACGACCGATACCTCCGGCAACTCGTCGGGCGAGACCGAGACGGGGTCGCGATCGAGCACCACGAGGTCGGCGAGAAACCCGGGCAGGAGCTTCCCGCGGCGTCGCTCGTCGCCTACCAGCCAGGCCGGCGAGACGGTCGACGCCTGCAGCGCCTGCTCGACGGTGAGCGCCTGCTCCGGGCGCCACGCCGGCCGGTCGTCGATCGACCGGCGCACGCCTGCCGCGATCCCGGCGAGCGGATCGAGCTCCTCGACGGGCGCATCGGAGCCGTTCGCGACCACCGCGCCGCTCGCCAGGAGGGTCGCGAACGCATAGGTGCCCTCGACTCGTTCACCCCAGAACCGCTCGGCGAGGTCGCGATCGGACGGCGCGTGGCTGAACTGCACGGAGCATGCGACCCCGATCTCCGCGAAGCGATGGAGGTCCGCGGGATCCACGCACTGGGCGTGCTCGATCCGCTGCCGCAGGCCGAGCGGCTCCCAGAGCTCCCGCGTCGACTCGAAGGCATCGAGGGCCTCCCGGTTCGCGCGGTCGCCGATCGCGTGCACGGCGACGGGCCACCCGGCAGCGGTCGCGTCGCGCACGATCTCGACCAGCTGCTCGCCGCTCGTGATGCAGACGCCGCTCCCGTCGAGCATCCAGGCGGTCTGCGAGCCGAGCGTCCCGTCCATGAACGCCTTGAGGTAGCCGAGCCGGAGGTAGTCGTCGCCGAGGCCCGACCGGAGCCGGAGCGCCGCAAGGTCGCCGGCGACGTCGTACGGGAGTGACTGCCAGACGCGCAGCGTCAGCCCGTCGCGCTGGTGGATCCGCGCGAAGATCGCCTGGGCGCCGAGCCACCCGTCCTTGTCGTGGATCGCGCCGACGCCGCGCCCGTTCGCTACCCGGATGCCCTCGCGCGTCGCGGCGACGTACTCGTCCTCCGACACGACGACGTGCCGGTCGCGGAACCGCCAGGCCGACTCCTCGCGGAGGATCCCGGTCGGCTCGCCGGCCGCGTCACGCTCGACGACGCCTGCCGCGACCTCGAGGTCACCGCCCGCGCGGGCGAGCGCGGCGCTGTTGAGCCACAGCGAGTGGTAGTCCTTCGACCACAGCGCGGCAGGCGTGTCGCCCGTGACGGCGTCGAGGCTCTCCCGCGACGGGTGCTCCGACCAGAGCGCGTCGCGCCATCCGCGGCCCCGGATCCACTCCCCGTGCCGCGGCTGCGACCCGACGCGCGCGAGGGCCTCCTGGAGCGACGCGACGCCCTCGAGCTGGACGTCGCGCCGGGCGAGCGACCAGCTCGGGAAGTGCACATGCGCATCGGTGAAGGCGGGGAGGACGCAGCGGCCGCGGAGGTCGATTCGCTCCGGTGTCGGCAGAGCGCTCTCGTGGGTGCCGACGCCGCCGACGATCCGATCCCCCGCGATCGCGAGGGCCGCAGTGGTCGGCAGCGACGGGTCCATCGTCCGGACGACGCCGTTCGAGATGATCACGCGCGGAGCCTAGACGCGGCGCGCTCCCGCCCGCCTGCGGCGTCGAGCGCGTGCTTGGCGAAAGGGACACGCGGTACGATCGAACTTCCGATCGGAGGGTCGACGTGGGATTCGAGAGTCCGCTTGCGCTCCTCTCGCTCGTGGTGCTCCCACTCGCCGTGGGCGCCTATCTCCTCGTGCGGCGCCGTCGGCCCCGGTACGCCGTCCGCTACACGAACCTCGACGTGCTCCGGGGTGTGGCGCCCCGGATCGCGCCGCTCCGCGAGCGGGTCGTCGCCGCCCTCGTCCTCGTCGTGCTCGGCCTCCTCTGCCTCGCCGTCGCGCGACCGCAGATGACGCGGTCGCTGCCGATCGAGAACGCGACGGTCGTCCTCGTGCTCGACACGTCCCGCTCGATGCTCTCCCGGGACGTCGCGCCCACGCGGCTCGGGGCGGCGAAGCAGGCGGCGCAGGCGTTCCTCGACCGCGCCCCCGGGCGGCTGCGCGTCGGGCTCGTGACGTTCGCCGGAGACGTGAGCGTCGCGGCTTTCCCGACCCATGACCGCGAGCTGGTACGGCGGTCCGTAGCCCAGATCACGCGCTGGCAGGCGGGCGGTGGCACCGCGATCGGCGACGCGCTCGTGCGCGCGGTCGAGGTGAGCGGCGATGCGTTCGGCGAGGAGGCGCCGCCGCCGCGGAGCGCCCCGGACGAGGCGAGCCCCGTGACGATCCTGTTCCTCTCCGACGGCCGCCAGAACCGCGGGCTGATCCCGGCCTCGCAGGGCGCGGCGGCGGCGAGGGCCGCGGGCATCCCCGTCTACACGGTCGCGCTCGGCACGAACAGCCCCGGCGGCGGGGGCGGCTTCGGCTTCGGTGGGTTCAATCGGGTGCCGGACCGGGCGACGCTCCGCGCGATCGCAGAGACGACCGGCGGCGAGTACTTCGCCGCCCGCTCGACCAAGGCGCTCTCGTCGGCCTACGGCGACCTCGGCACGCGCCTGGGTCGCGAGCGGCGCCGGACGGAGGTCACGCACTTCCTCGTCGCGGCCGCAGGCGTCACGCTCGCGGCCGCCGCCGGGCTCGCCCGCATCTGGGCGCCCGGGCTTCCCTGAGCCCGGGGGCCCGGCCCACGCGCCGGGCCCCCGAACGGTGGCCTATGCGGCCGGGAGGATGTTCTGATTCACCCGGAAGACGTTGTCCGGGTCGTACGCCGCCTTGACACGCGCGAGCCGCGCGTAGTTCGGGCCGTACGACGCCTTCACCCGTCCCTGGCCCTCGTCGTCCATCATGAAGTTGACATAGCCCGCCGCCCGCCGCGTACGGCCGGAGCGCCTCCGAGTAGCCGACGGTCCACTCGCGCACCGCGTCCGCCTTGGCGGGCTCCGGGTCACAGCCGATGAAGACCTGCGACCACGTCGCGTCGCGGTAGGCCCAGGGCGTGTCCTCCACACCGACGTCCTGTACGGCACCGTCGATCGGGTAGAGGTGCGTGCCGGCCTTGAACCCGGGCATGCGCTCGTTCCACTCGCGGTTCAGCACGACAGCCTCGTCGGGGATCTCCCGGACGAAGTCACCGCGCCAGTACCACTGGTCGCCCGGGCCGTAGAGGCCGTCGAACGCGCCGTTGAGCGCGGCGATCGGCATCCGGCCGGGGCCGTGCAGGAGCGGCTCCGCGACCGAGAGCATCGGAGCCATGGCGGCCTCCGCGTCCTCGTCCGAGGCGTCGATGCACCAGACGACGCCGCACACCTTGCGCAGGTGGAGCTCCTCCGGGAAGGCCTCCGGCACCGGCGGGATCGTGTGGTAGTTGAAGAAGCCGGTCACGTTGCGCGGCGCCGAGGGGAGCCACTCGCGGTACGCCCGGAGCAGCTCGTCCGCCTGCTCGATCGCCCAGAACGTCGGCCCCCCGACGATCGTCTCGAGCGGATGCGCCTGGAACGTGAACTCCGTCACGACGCCGAAGTTGCCTCCACCGCCGCGGATTGCCCAGAACAGATCGGGGTTCTCGTCGGCGCTCGCCGTCACCTTCGAGCCGTCGGCCAGAACCATCTCCGCGGAGACCAGGTTGTCGACCGTCAGCCCGTGCCGGCGCGCGAGGTAGCCGTGGCCGCCGCCGAGCGTGAGCCCAGCGACGCCGGTGCTCGAGATGATTCCGGTGGGGACGGCGAGGTTGTGCGGCTGGGTGGCCGCGTCGACCTCGCCCCAGACGGCGCCTCCGCCGACGCGCACCGTCTTCGCCGCCGGGTCGACCGAGATCGCCTTCATCGGCGAGAGGTCGGCGACGACGCCGTCGTCGACGCTTGCGAGCCCGCCGCCGTTGTGGCCGCCGCCACGCACCGCGAGCGGCACGCCCTGCTCGCGCGCGAAGCGGATGACGGCGGCGACGTCGTCCGCCGTCGCACACTCCGCGATGAGGGCCGGGCGCCGGTCGATCATCGCGTTGAACAGAGCCCGGGCCTCGTCGTAGCGCGTGTCGTTCGGGCCGATCAGCCGCTCGCCGAACGAGCTCAGCTCGCCGCGTGCGGCCTCGGTGACCGAGAGAGTCGTGCTCATTGGACAGTTCCTCCGTTCGCAGGGGTCGCCATCCACCGTAGGGCCACCGCCGTACACCTGTCATGACCTGGCTTGACCGAATTGCGCACAGGGTCGTGCGACTGCGCAATGATCAGAACTGATCATGGCCCAGGTGGCTCATCTCCCGGGCCCGCTTCGGCTCCCGCCTGCGTACGCGTTCGCCGGCAGGGCCCGCGAGCTCGCACAGCTGCGCGCGCTGCTGCCGCGGGCGGTCGGCGAGGGACGCCGCGCGGCGCTCGTGGCGGGCGAGCCCGGCTCCGGGAAGAGCAGGCTCGTCCGGGAGCTCGCGGCCGAGCTCGCCGGGGAAGGGACGACGATGCTCTACGGGGACTGCGACGCCGTCGTCGGCTCGCCCTACGCGCCGTTCGCGACCGCGCTCACCGACCTCGTCCGGTCGGGCGGCGTCACGCCGTCCGTCCTCGACGCCCTCGGCGCCTCGACGGTCGACCTCGCACGGCTCGTGCCGGAGCTCGGCACGCGTCACGTCCGCTCGCAGCGACGGCCGTCCTCGGACGCGGACGCCGACCGGCTGCGCCTCCACACGGCGGTCACCGAGCTCCTCGTCGGCGTCTCGGCCGAGTCGCCCGTCCTGCTCGTGCTCGAGGACCTGCACTGGGCCGACTCGTCGACGCTGCTCCTCGTCCGACACCTCGTCCGCTCGGGCGCCGCAGCGCGGATGCTGATCGTCGCGACGTTTCGCGACACCGAGGCGGACGTCGCCGCCGAGCTCTCGGAGGCGCTCGTCGACGTCTACCGGACGGAGGGCGTCGTCCGTGTCCGACTCGGGGGGCTTGCCGACGGCGAGCTGGCCGAGTTCATCCGGCTGGCGTCGGGTGCCGAGCCGACGACGGAGCTGACCGAGACCGTCCGCGAGCTCACCGGCGGCAACGCCTTCCTCGTCACGGAGCTCTGGCGCGAGCTGGTGGACGAGGGCGCCGTGTCGGTCGGCGTGACCGGGGCCCGGCTCGTCCGGCCCGCGTCCGAGCTGGGTACGCCGGCAACCGTCCGCGAGGTCGCGAACCAGCGCCTTCAGCGGCTTTCGCCTTCGACGATCGAGCTGCTCGAGCTCGCAGCGGTCGCCGGGGCCGACTTCGAGCTTGCGACGATCCGTCACGCGGAGGTGCTCGAGGAAGGCGCCCTCCTCGATGCCATCGACGAGGCGGTGCACGCGGGGCTCATCGTCGAGCGCCCCGGCCCGGGGCTCGCCTACCGCTTCACGCACGAGCTGGTGCGTCGCGCCGTCGTCGGGCGGCTGTCGGCATCACGGACGGCCGAGCTGCACCTCCGGGTCGCCCACGCGCTGGAGCACGACGGCGCCCGGCCGGTGCGGACGGCTGCGCTCGCGGCGCTCGCGTACCACTATGCGGCGGCAGCGCCGCTCGGCGACGTTGGTCGTGCCGTCGAGGTGAACCTCCTCGCGGCCGAGTCGGCGCTCAGCGCCCTCGCCTTCGACGAGGCGAGCCGCCGGTTTCGCGCCGCGCTGGAGCTCGATCTCGAGGAGCCCGGCGAACGCGCCGACGTCCTCTTGCGCCTCGGCGACGCGCGTCACCGGGCGGGCGACGCGGAGGAGGCGCTGCACGCGTTCCGCGAGGTGGCGGCCATCGCGCGCGATCTCCCCGACGACGAGCTTCTCGCGCGCGCGGCGATCGGGGTCGAGGAGACATGCTGGCGGCCTGCGATCCACGACGCCGGTGCGCGCCCCTTGCTGGAGGAGGCCGCACGCGCGCTCCCGACGGACGACTCGCCGCTCCGCGCGCGGGTCATAGGCGGCCTCGCACGCGCGCTGACGCTTCTCGGCGACGCGGACGGCGGCGCGCAGGCGCGCGAGGCCTCGATCGCGATGTCACGGCGGCTCGGCGACAAGCCGAGCCTCGCGGAGACGCTCGCGGCGGCGTTCTGGTCGCGCGGGCCGAGGACGAACGAGCACGTGAACGAGATGCTGCTCGAGTCGTACGCTCTTGCCCGCGAGCTGGACGACCTCGACCTCGCGGGCGACGCGATTGCGTGGCTCGTCCCGTCGGCGGTCGCGTTGTGCGACCACGACACCGCGCGCGACCGGCTCGACGAGGCCGCGGAGACTGCCCGGCTGCTGAGCGAGCCCTTCCTGCTCCACGTCACCGAGCAGTACCGATCGGCGCTCGAGCTGTGCGACGGCCATCTCGACGCGGCGGAGTCGGCCGCGATGCGGTCCCGCGAGTGGGGGCGGCACCTGACCGGGCGCGACGCGTCGGGCGTCTACGGCATCCAGATGTTCGGCCTGCGGCGCGAGCAGGGCCGCCTGGCCGACCTCGCGCCCGTCGTCCGGCTCCTCGGCGGCTCCGCGCGCGACAGCGCCTGGCGGCCGGGCTTCATCGCCGTCCTCGCCGAGCTCGGCATGATCGCGGAGGCACGCCGCGAGCTCGACCGTCTCCTCGACGATGGCATAGGCACGTTGCGGCCGTCGCTCTGGACGGCTGCGCTCCTTTACCTCACGGACGCCTGCGCCGTGCTGCGCGACGAGTCGCTGGCGGAGACGCTCCACCGTGAGCTCGCGCCGCACGTGGGCTCGAATTCGATGGTCGGTCACCTCGTCGCCTGCTACGGCGCGACCGACCGGTATCTCGGGATGAACGCGACCGTGCTGGGCGACTGGGAGCGCGCGGAGGCGCACTTCGAGGCCGCGCTCGCGCTCAACACGAGGCTCGGCGCGCGGACGTGGCTCGCGCACACGGCCTACGAGTACGGGCGGATGCTGCTCGCTCGCGGCACGGAGGGTGACCGCCAGCGCGCACGCGCCCAGCTCGGCGTCGCCGTCGGCCTGGCGCGAACGATCGGGATGCCGACGCTCCTCGCGCGGATCGAGGAGCTGCGTACGGGGGTGGATCCGTCCGCGGCGTTGCCCGACGGCCTGAGCCGACGCGAGCTCGAGATCCTGACGGAGCTCGCGCGCGGGCGCTCGAACCGCGAGATCGGCCGCCTGCTCCATATCAGCGAGCACACGGCGGCGAACCACGTCCGCTCGATCCTCCGCAAGACGCAGAGCGCGAACCGGACAGAGGCGGCGGCCTACGCGCACCGTCGTCGTCTCGTTCGCGACTGAGCAACCCGCTACCATCGAGCCATGCCGCTCTACGTGATCGAGCGCGAGTTCGCCGAGCAGCTCGAACTGCTCAACGACGACGTCCGGCTGATCGAGGAGGTCAACGCCGACGAGGGCGTCAGCTGGCTCTTCTCGTTCATCTCGGCCGACCGCCTGCACACCTACTGCCTCTACGAGGCGCCCTCGGCCGACGCGATCGTCGACGCGGCGCGTCGGGCGAACGTGCCGGCGGACAAGATCGTCGAGGTGAGCAAGTTCGTGCCGGCCGAGGCGCTCGCGAGCTGAGCAGGACTCCGCGCTCGTAGACTTTCGGGCGTGCCCTGGGACGTCCTGACCGACGAGCAGCGGGAGCTCCGCGAGCTCGTGCGCACGCTCGCGCGCGAGCGGATCGCGCCGCGTGCCGCGGAGATCGACGCCACGCACGAGTTCCCCTGGGACGTGGTCGAGTTGTTCCGCGACCAGGGCATCTTCGGGCTTCTCTTCGACGAGGAGCACGGCGGCACCGGCACCGGGACGCTCCTCGCGCTGGTTGCGATCGAGGAGGTCTCCAAGGTGTGCGCGACGAGTGGCCTCCTCCTCGCGGCGCAGGAGCTCGGCTCGCTCGGGCTCAAGCTCGGCGGGACCGAAGAGCAGCGCTCGGAGTGGCTGCCCCGGCTCGCTTCCGGCGAGGTGCTCGCGGCCTACGCGCTCACCGAGGCCGGCTCGGGCTCAGACTCGGCGGCGATGCGCACGAGCGCCCGCCGCGACGACGGCGAGTACGTACTGGACGGCTCCAAGCGGTTCATCACGAACGCGGGCGTCGCCGGGCTCTACACGGTGTTCGCGAAGACCGACCCAGAGGCCGGCCACAGCGGCATCTCGGCGTTCCTCGTCGAGTCGGACACGCCCGGCTTCGAGGTCGCGCGGCTCGAGGAGAAGATGGGCATCGCCGGGTCGACGACGGGTGAGCTCGTCTTCGACGGCTGCCGGATCCCCGAGGCGAGCCGGCTCGGCGACGAGGGCACCGGCTTCAAGCTCGCAATGCGGATCCTCGACCGCTCGCGCCCCGGCGTCGCCGCGCAGGCGCTCGGCATCGCCCAGGGCGCGACCGACTATGCCCTCGAGTACGCGCGGACGCGGGTGACGATGGGAAAGCCGATCGCCGAGCACCAGCTGATCGCGGCCAAGCTCGCGGACATGGAGACGAAGACCGAGGCGGCGCGCGGCGTCCTCTACCGCTTCGCGCAGATGGCGGACGCAGGCGTTCCCGAGGATGAGCTGACCAAGGCATCCGCAATGGCGAAGCTCATCTGCGGCGACGTCGCGATGGAGGTGACGACCGAGGCGGTGCAGATCCTCGGCGGGTACGGCTACGTCAAGGAGTACCCCGTCGAGCGCTTCATGCGCGACGCGAAGATCACGCAGATCTACGAGGGCACCCAGGAGGTGCAGCGGCTCGTGATCGCGCGCGAGATGCTGAAGGAGAGCCGCGCCTTCCTGCTCGCCGGCGTCGGGTAGCTAGCTCTCGTCGACGGCGGCGACCGTCGCGCCGACCTCGATCGTCCCGCCGACGAGGATGTCCGCCCGGAGTCCGGCGCGGTGGACGAGCGGGCGGAGCAGCCCCGGCCGGACGAGCCGCTCGAGATGAGCGCACGGCTCGGCGAGCCGTCTTCCCACGCACTCGACGTCGCCGACCCGGAACCGGCGGCCGACGAGCGCGTTCAGCCCGATGCCGCGCGTGACGACGTTCCTCCGAGCCTCCTCGCCCGTGAGGCCGACCTCCTCCAGCGCCTCGGCCTGGACCAGCGTGAGCTGGTGGCCGCGCCCGCGGCCGCTGAACGTGCCGTGCCCTGCGGCGTAGCGGTCACCCTCGAGGCCCTGGCCCGCGATCGCCGTCACGCTCGCGACGCTCGTGAGCGACGCCTCGGCGTCGGGTGCCACGAAGAGCCCGACGACCGACCCGACCCCCGGCTCCGCGTCGGGCGGCACGATCGGGCGCGCGATGTCGAGCGGCGCGACGAGCCAGCCCGCCTCGATCGTCCCACCGGCGGCGAGTGCGCCCGCCGGGTCGACGAGCGGCCCCGAGGGCGATCCGAACATCACGACGGCGTGGTCTCCGTCCTGGCTGCGGACCTGCGCGAGCCAGCGGCCGGGCCAGTCGAACCGCGCCGCATCGGCGATCGGGACGAGCCCGAGGTTCCGCTCGGCGAGCCAGTGGCGGTAGAACGCGAGCGCCTCGTACTCGGGCTCCGGCGGCCGCGTGCCGAGCACCTCCTCGAGGCACTCCCGCAGCTCGCCCTCGAAGTCCGACACGGCGGCCATCGTCTCAGAGACGAGACGCGAGCACGCCGCCGATCCCGCGGACGGCCTGCCGGATGCGGTGCTCGTTCTCGACGAGCGCGAAGCGGACGAAGCCTTCGCCGCCCGGCCCGAAGCCGACGCCCGGCGACACGGCGACGCGACCTTCCCGTGCCAGGAGCTCGGCGAAGGCGAGCGAGCCGAGGTCGGCGAACGCCCGCGGCACCGGCGCCCAGGCGAACATCGTCGCACGGGGACGCGGGACGTCCCAGCCCACGCGGGCGAGCCCGTCGCAGAGCACGTCGCGGCGTGAGCGATACACCTCGGCGACCTCGGTCGGCGTCTCGGGCGCCTCGTTCATCGCCGTGATCGCGGCGATCTGGATCGGCTGGAAGGTCCCGTAGTCGAGCCACGACTTGAGCCGCCCGAGCGCGTTGACGAGGCGCTCGTTGCCGCAGAGGAAGCCGACGCGCCAGCCGGCCATCGAGAACGACTTGGTGAGCGTGTAGAGCTCGACAGCGACGTCGGCCGCCCCGGGCACCTGCAGGATCGACGGAGGCTCATAGCCGTCGAACGCGAGGTCGGCGTACGCGAAGTCGTGGACGACGACCACGTCGTGCTCGCGGGCGAACTCGACGACGCGCTCCATCGTCTCGAGGTCGACGGTCGCCGTCGTCGGGTTGTGCGGGAACGAGAGGACGATCACGCGCGGTCGCGGCCGGGCGCGCTCCCACGCCTCCTCGAGGTTCGCGAAGAGGTCCTCGTCGTGCCCCATCGGGACCTGGAAGACGCTCGCGCCCGCGAGCATCGGCCCGTGGATGTGGATCGGATAGCTCGGCGCGGGGACGAGCGCCGCGTCGCCCGGCTCGAGCAGCACCCACATGAGGTGGACGAATCCCTCCTTCGCGCCCATCGTCGCGACGACCTGCGTGTCGGGGTCGAGCTCCACCCCGAAGCGGCGGCGGTAGAGGTCGGCGCACGCGAGCCGGAGCTTCGGGATCCCTCGCGACGCCGAGTAGCGGTGGTTGTGGGTCTTCGCAGCGGCCTCCTGCAGCTTCGCCACGGCGACCTCGGGCGAGGGGAGGTCGGGGTTGCCGAACCCGAGGTCGACGACGTCCTCCCCGGCGCGGCGCAGCTCGAGCGTGAGCTCGCGGATCGTCGCGAAGACGTACGGCGGGAGCGAGTCGATACGGCGGAGCTCCATCGCGAAGTTCTACCCCCGTATGAGCTCCGCTGCGAGTGCGACGACCCGGAGTGCGACCTGCATGTGCCGATCCCGGTGGCCGAGTACGCGCCGTGGCTCGCGGCGCACCCGTGAGCTAGCCGGTGTTCCGGAGCGCGGCGGCGATGCCCGCGATCGAGCGGAGGAGCGGCCTCGTCGCGGTCGCGTCCCCGCCACGGTGTGCCGCGAGCAACTCGACCTGGATCGCGTTCATCGGGTCGACGTACGGGTTGCGGAGCTGGATCGACCGCTGGACGACCGGGTGGCGGTCGAGCAGCTCGCGCGATTCGACGATCGCGAGGACCGTCGCCACCGTCCGCCGGTGCTCCGCCTCGATCAGCCCCCAGAGGCGGTCCCGGCCGGCGCTCTCGGGAACGAGGCCGAGGTAGCCGCGGGCAATCTCCATCGAGGACTTCGCAAGCGTCATCTCGAGGTTCTCGACGAAGGCGCGGAAGAACGGCCACTCGCCGTAGAGCCTGCGCAGGTCGGCCAGGGCACCGCCGTCGACGGCGGTCGCGAACGCGGACCCGCAGCCGTACCAGGCGGGGAGGAGACAGCGGTTCTGGGTCCACGCGAACACCCAGGGGATCGCGCGGAGCGCGGCGAGCTCGCCTCGCGCCGGCGTCTCGGGGCGTGATACCGGGCGCGAGCCGATCTCGAGGAGCGCGAGCTCGTCCACCGGCGTGAACGAGCGGAAGAACCCCGGTAGCTCGTCGTCCTCCCAGACGAGCGCGCGGTACGCCGCCCGCGACGTCTCGGCGAGGGACTCCAGGAGCGCCCTGGCTTCCGCGTCGGGAGTGGTGAGGCCCGCGGCCTTCGGTGAAAGCGTCAGGAGGGTCGCCGCGACCGCCGCCTCCAGGTTGCGCTCCGCCAGGCCGTGCAGCCCGTACTTGAACGAGATCGTCTCGCCCTGCTCCGTCAGCCGGAGCCGGCCCTGCACCGAGCCGACCGGCTGCGCGAGGATCGACGCGTGGGTCGGCCCGCCGCCGCGGCCGGTGCTGCCGCCGCGTCCGTGGAAGAACGTGAGCTCGACACCGCGGTTCTCCGCGAGCGCGACCAAGGCCTCCTGTGCTGCGTAGATCTGCCATTGCGCTGCGAGCGCGCCGCCGTCCTTGCCCGAGTCGGAGTATCCGACCATCACCTCGAGCGAATCGCGCGGGCTCGCATCGAGGAGCGCGGCGACGAGCGCGGGGGCGCCCTGTAGGTCGGCGATCGTCTCGAGTAGAGGAACGACCTGGACGCGACACCCGGCCTCGGCCGCGAGGCCCTCCGCCACGAGGACGTCGTCCGCCGAGGAGGTCATCGAGAGCACCAGCCGCCCGACGGCGGCGTCACCGAAGCGGTCCTGGATGCGCGCCGCCTCCTCGAGCGCGGCGACGAGCCGCGGGCGGCGGTCGCGGACCTCGGTGACATGGGCACGGAGGTCGAGCGACACCAGGTGGAGGCCGAACACGTCGACGCGCGAGCGCAGGTCCGCGAGTGCGCCGTCGGCGATCGCACCGGCCCGATGGGCGTGGAGCGCGACGTCGATCCGCGCGAGGTCGTCTGCCAGCTCCTCGCCCGTCCGATAGCCGTCCTCCCGCAGGCGCTCCCAGATCCGCGTCAGGAACGCGCGATACGGTTCGTCCGCCTCGGCATCGAGCTCGGGCACCGGGCCGGCCACCTCGGAGGACATGCCCCAGGCGACGGCGAGCGCACGGACGTCGCGCATGGCCAGCTCGCGCGCGAGCTCGCGGGCGCGCTCGGCGGCCGCGCGCACGGTCTCGGCGCCCGTCGAGGGATTGCCGTCCATGTCGCCGCCGATCCACGAGCCGAAGCGAAGCGGCGCCGGGGCATCGGGGATCTCGTGCCGGAGCGCCCGGACGACCGCGGGGACCGCCTGCCACAGCGACGTCTCGAAGAACCAGAGCCCGGCGCGGATCTCGTCGACCACGCGCGGCCTCGTCGTCCGGACCGGATCGGTCTGCCAGAGCGCGGTGATCTCCGCATGGAGCCCGGCGACGACTCGCTCGCGGCGGAGCGGGGTCAGCCACGGGTCGTCGAGGGTGCGCAGACGGCGCGCGATCCGCTGGTGCGCCGCGAGCACCGTTCGGCGCGTCGCCTCGGTCGGGTGCGCCGTGAGCACCGGCTCGACGTGGACCCGGCGCGCCAGGGCGCTCAGGTCGTCGTCCTCGACTCCCGCGTCGGTCAGGAGCCCGACGGCCTCGGCGATCGACTCCCGCGCGACCGTCCCCTCGCGCTCGTAGTCACGACGACGGCGGACGCGGTGATGCTGCTCGGCGATGTTCGCAAGCTGAAAGAAGAGGGAGAACGCCGTGAGAACGGTCGCCTGCATCTCCACGTCGAGGTCGGCGACCGTCGCGCGGAGCACTGCGTGATCGCCGCCGGCGCGCGCGTCGCGTGCGTTCGCGCGGATCCGCTCCTCGAGCGCCAACAGCTGCTCGCCCTCCTGCTCGACCAGCACCTGGCCGAGGAGGTCCCCGAGGAGGTGGACGTCGGCGCGGAGCCGCTCGTCGGCGGCGGGCAGGCGGGCCATGCCGCCAGTTTCTACGCGCTGAGGACGGCCGTGGGCGCCAGTGACGCCGCCAGGGCGACGACGTCGCCGACGACGACGAGCGCGGGGCCGGGGAGATCGGCAGCGAGCTCGGGAAGCTCGATGAGCGACCCGGTGACGACCTCCTGGTCCGCGAGCGTGCCGCGCGAGACGACCGCCGCCGGCGTGTCGGCCGGGAGGCCGGCTGCGATCAGGCCGGCGGTGAGCTCGGCGAGCCGCGCCAGGCCCATGAAGAGCACGAGCGTGCCACCTGCGCGGGCGAGCCCGTCGTAGTCCGGCTCGGAGCCGTCCGCGGCGTGGGCGGTCGCGATCGTCACGCGGTCGGAGAGGCCGCGGTGGGTCAAGGGGATCCACGCTGCCGCGGGAACCGCGGCGATCGACGACACGCCGGGCACGACCTCGTAGTCGATCCCGGCCTCACGAAGTATCTCGATCTCCTCGCTGCCGCGGCCGAACACGAACGGGTCGCCGCCCTTCAGGCGGACGACGTCGAGGTCGCGTCCGAGCTCGACGAGCAGCCGGTCGACCTGTGCCTGGCCCAGGCCGTCGCGGCAGATGCGAAGGGCGTCGGCGGGTGCCTCGTCGACGAGCTCCTCGGATGCGAGCCGGTCGTAGACGACGGCGTCGCACGAGCGGAGCCGCTCCAGGCCACGGACGGTGATGAGCCCGGGGTCACCCGGGCCGGCGCCGACGAGCGTCACACTCATTCCAGCTCCGCCCTGTTGGCGCAAGGTGAGAATCCGCTCACGCGGATCCTCACCGCGCGAAGAGCCCTGAAGCGGCCGCTTCGCGGCCGGTGCCTGGGCGGGCGTTGGAGCGGCCGGCTCATTCCAGCTCTGCCCTGTCGCCGCAAGGTGAGAATCCGCTGACGCGGATCCTCATCGCGCGAGGAGCCCTGAAGCGGCCGCTTCGCGGCCGGTACCTGGGCGGGCGTTGGAGCGTCCGGCTCATTTCAGCTCCGCCTCGACCAGCTGCTGGAAGTAGTCGCGCCGTTCCTCGTATGTCGGGAACTCCTTCTTCGCCCACGGGCGCAGGTCGCGCAGCCGCCGGGCGAGGGTCGCGTGCTCGGGCCGCACGACGGCGGCGATGTCGTCGCGGAGCCGCTGCGCCAGCGCGGGCGAGGCGCCGCCGGTCGAGATCGCGACCGCGATCGGGTCGACCCGGTGGACGGCGGGGAGGATGAAGCTGCACAGCTCGGGCACGTCGACGACGTTGCAGAGGAGCCCGCGCGCCTCGGCGTCGGCGAAGACGCGGCGGTTGACCTCGGTGACGGAGGTGGCGGCGACGACGAGGAAGCGCCCATCGAGGTCGTCACTGTCGTACTTCCGCCGGCGGAGCTTGACGTCGAGCCGCTCCACCTCGACGGAGATCTCGGGCGCGACGACGGTCACCCGGGCGCCGCAGGTGAGTAGCCCCTCGACCTTCTCGAGGGCAACCGACCCTCCGCCCACGACGAGGACGTCCCGACCCTCGAGGTCGAGGCAGGCCATGTAGTAGCGCTTCTCGGCCACGGTTCCCCTACGCCTCGACGCTCGCGAGCCGGGCGCCCTGGCGGTCGAGGTGGACCTTCAGCTGGACGCCGCCGGCGGTGATGGACAGGCTGAACGCACCCGGGCCGACGGCGCTCAGCGACACGCCCTCGAGCGTGCGTCCCTGGAGCCCGGACAGCGCCTCGCCGACCGCTGCGGCGCTCTGGGCGAGCTCGACTCCGGCCGGCAGCTTGCGGTAGAGGCGAAGCAGCGCCTGCTCGCCGCCCGGCCCGTAGACGGCGCGGATGCGACCCGACTGCAGCGCGATGGTGACGAGCCGCTCGAGCTCGACCGCGTCCTCGGTGCCGACGGTGCAGTCGTCCTCGATCGCCAGCGCGGAGCGCGTCGAGCCGCTCCCGGTAGCCGTCGTCGCGCGCGGCGGCGCGGACGGCGTCGACCTCGGCGAGAGCGACCTCGCGCTCCTCGCCCTTTAGCGCGAGGGAGGTCATGCGTGGGCCTCGTCACCGAGGATCGCGTGCAGCTCGTGCTCGAAGCCGCCGGTCTCGATCGCGCAGTGCATGCCGCACTCCTTGGGCGCGTCCGACTCCCACCACCAGCGACCCGCACGGACCGGCTCCCCGGCTGCCACCGGTCGCGTGCACGGCGCGCAGCCGATCGATGTGTAGCCCTTCTCGTAGAGCGCGTGCACGGGGACTTCGTTGTCGCGGAGGTAGTCCCAGACCTCCTCCTCGGTCCACTCGGCGAGTGGGTTGAGCTTCACGATCGCGTCGTGGTCGTGGTCGATCTCGACCTTGCGGATGTCCGACCGCGATGCCCACTGGTCGCGACGGAGACCGGTGACCCAGGCGTCGAGCCCCGCGAGCGCCCGGTTGAGCGGCTGCACCTTGCGGACGTTGCAGCAGAGGAGGCGCAGCTCGACGGACTGGCGGAACAGGTTCGGGCCGTTCCGGTCGACGAGCCGCTGCACCTGCTCGGCCTGGGGCGAGAGGAGCTCGAGGCGAAGCCCGGGATAGCGCTCACGGAGCGCCTCGACGAGCTCGAACGTCTCCTGCGGGAGCCGGCCCGTGTCGATCGAGAAGACGCGCACCGCCGGATCGATGCGGTACGCCATGTCGATCAGCGCGACATCGCCTTCCTGGAACGCCGTCGAGATCGCGAGCCTCTCGCCGAACCGGTCGATCGCCCATTCGAGCACCTCCCACGGCTCGCGACCCTCGAACTCGACCGACAGCTCGCCGGCCTCGAAATCGTCGAGCAGCTCCACGATGCTCACGCCGCCGCCTCCTCTCTCGCCTGGCGGCCCTTCGCCGGCTCACGGCCCGCGAGGACGCCGAGCGCCTCGTCGTCGGTGCGGTCGCAGAACGACCGGAAGTCCTCGTCCTCCTTGCGCTGCTTCAGCCAGCCGGTCACGAGGCCGGTGACGACCTCGTCGAGCTCCTGCGTCGGCACGCGGCGGAAGACCGGCCGGCCGATCGCCGCCCGGGGGCCGAGCGCGCCGCGGAGGTAGACGTCGTATGCCTGCTGCCGCTTCCCTTCCTCGTCACGGGCAGTCGTTCCCTGGAACCCGAGGTCGCCGACCCAGTGCTGGCCGCAGGCGTGCGGGCAGCCGTCGAGGTGGAGCCGCAGCGGCGCGACGTCGGCGCCAAACCGGTCCTCGAGCGTGTCGACGAGCGCTCCGAGGCGCGTCTTCGTCTCGGTGACGGAGTAGTTGCAATGCGGCTCGCCGGTGCAGGCGATGGAGCCGCCGCGGATCGGGTTCGTGTCGATAGGTAGGCCGAGCTCGACGAGCCGCGCGACCGTGCGCTCGGCGTCGGTGTTGGGCACGTCGGCGAGCACGAGGTTCTGCTGGCGCGTGACTCGCGCCTCACCGCCGAGTTCCTCGAGATGCTCTCCGATCGCGAGCAGCTGCTCGCCGGAGACGAGCCCGAGATGGACGGGGATGCCGACCGCCGTCAGCCCCTCCTGCTTCTGCCGCTGCACGCCGACGTGGTCGGCGAACTGGCCCTCGAGCGGCGGGAGCGGGAAGTCGGGGAGCGGGTAGCCGAGTCGCTTCTCGATCTCGGCGCGCATGCCCTCGGGGCCGATGTCGTCGACCATGAACTTCATGCGGGACTTGACGCGGGAGACGCGGTAGCGAAGGTCCTCGCGCCACGCGTCGAGCAGCGCGCGGAGCACCGGGATCGCCTCGTCGGGCCGGACGAAGACGCCCAGGTCGCGCGCGATCCGCGGCACGGAAGAGAGGCCGCCGCCCACGAGGACGCCGAACCCGGGCTCGCCGTCGCGCAGGACGCCGACGAGCGAGATGCAGTTGATCTCCGGCGCGAAGCAGCGGTCGGCGCACGCGCCGATCGCGATCTTGTGCTTGCGCGGCAGGTCGACGTAGTCGGGATGGCCGGTGAAGAAGGCGTGCGCCTCCTCGACGACGGGGCTCGCGTCGAACAGCTCGTCGTGCGCGATGCCGGCGACGGGGCAGCCGGTGATCGCGCGCACGGCGTCCCCGCAGCCGCCGAGGCTCGTCAGCCCCGCGGCGTGGAGCTTCTCGAAGACGTCCGGGAGCTCGGAGAGGCGCAGGTAGTGGAGCTGGACGTTCTGCCGCGTCGTCAGCTCGGCCTCGCCCTTGCCGTGCTCCAGCGACAGGCGGCCGATCGCCTGGAGCTGCGTCGCCGTCAGGCGTCCGGCGGCGAGCTTGATCCGGAGCATGAAGGTCCCGATCTTCGGCTTGTCGTGGTAGAGGCCCCACCACTTGAGCCGGACGATGTCCTCCTCCGGCACGTCCGCGTAGCCCGCGGCGATGAGAGCGGGTAGCTCATCGAGCATCCCGAGAGGGCTCTTCTCCCGTTTGAGGCGCTCGACGCCGTTCCGCTTGAGGACGAGCTCCAGCGTGGGGGGCTCGGCTGTCGCGCCGCGGCCGGGTGCCTTGCCTGCCACTCCGCTGCTCCTCTCGGTCGCCTTCTCGGTCGTCCCGGAGGGTGGAGCGGTGCGACCGCCGCCTCGGGCGATCGCGTCGCGGTTGCCATCTACCCGCTTGCCGCTCCGGGGGGAGGCTTGCGGCTGGACGTCGCACCTGGCGGGCCGGAGCCCCGGTTGCGGCGGTGTCGTCGGGCCAGATCCCTCGACCGCTCGCGATGGCTAACGCTTCAATACGTATAGCAACGTTACTTCAGCTGTGCAAGTAACAAGAAGGGGGGCTTGCGCCACGCGGCCCGTTTGGCGCACAACGACCCCCAGGGGCACCACCGGTGCCCTGATGTCACGCTATCGCCGAAGCGCTGCTCGATGGGTGACGGCTTCGTACCGGGTTCGTGCCGGCGTCACCTGCCGTCGCGCTAGGCCATCGCCGGAACCGGCGCCGACCCCGACTTGCTCGCCCAGTAGCGGTTCAGCGCGCCCTGCACCTTGATGAACCAGACGAAGGCCCCGACGATCGGAAGCAGGAGCCAGAGGCCGGTCCAGCCGGTGAACGGTGGCTCCTGGCCGTCGGCCTTGAACATCTTCCCGACCTCGGACGGGATCAGGAACCACGTGATCGGCGAGATGAGGATGTAGATGACGAGCCCCAGGACGCCGCCGACGCCGATGCCCGAGTGCTCCTTGACCTCGTCCTGGGTCTTGAACACCCAGTAGAGCGAATAGATCCCCACCGTGATGATCGTCAGGACGATCGCGAAGGCGATGCCGCGCTGCTGGCCCAGTGGGCCCGATGTGGACGCGTGTGTGCTCATGGGTGGGGATTCTGCGCGAGCGGCTCGACGCCTGCGCGGGTCGTCGGCGGCGTCGCGCGCGGGTAGCGGCCGCGGACATCGTCGACGTATCGCGCGAGCGCGTCGGCAGTCGCGGGGTCGTGGATCTCGACCACGTCCTCGGCGTTCCGCTCACCGGAGCGGGAGAAGTTGAACGACCCTGCGAAGGACACGTCGTCGGCTACCACGACCTTCGCGTGCATGAAGTCCTGCACGCTCCCCGGCGACCACGCCGTCGACGGCTTGCCGGAGAAAGAGCCCGCCGTGACGATCGCGTCGAGCAGCGGGATCTTCCAGGCGCTGACGCCGTTCCGGGACCACTGCCGAAAGACGTCGTCCGACTGGGTGTCGTCGATGACGCCTGCGACGTCGCACCGGCGCTCCTTAACGACCTCCGCGAGCGTGCCCAGGATCGGGCCGGCGGTCAGAACCGGCGAGGCGATCCGCACGCGGCGACGCGCGCGGCCGATGTGCTTCGCGACGCGATGCGACAGCGCCTCCCCATGCCCCGGCGTGAACCACGGTCGCACGGAAACGCCGCCGTCGAGCTCGACCGGGCGCGGCTCGACCGTGCCGGCGTGCGCAACCGTGCCGCGGGTCCAGAGCTCCTCGAACGCGAGCGTGTATGCGAACGCCAGCCTGTCGGCGCCGAGCACGCGGACGACGACGTTCTCCTGCCGCGTCCACGAGTCCTCGGTCCAGTTCATCGATCCGGTCCATACGTCGGTGCCGTCACGGACGCACAGCTTGTGGTGCATGAGGTCGGGAATCCCGGCGATCCCCCGCGTCTCGACCGGGAGCGCCTCGATCGCCGCGGGAAGCGTCTCGGGCGGTGGAGGGACGGGGATCGGGCCGGGGTGGTCGACGTTGTAGAGCAGGCGCACCCGAACACCGCGCTGGTGCGCCGCGAGGAGCGATGCGAGGACGAGCGCGCCGGCCTCCGTCTCGAGCCGCACGTCGTACAGCGCGAGGTCGAGCGTCCGACGCGCGTCGTGGAGGAACGCCGCGATCTGGCTTGCGACGCGCGCGGCCGGCTGGCCGCCGTCGGTCAGCGTCGTCAACTCGACGGGTCCAGTCATGACGAGCTCGGTGCCGTGAAGGCTGAGGCCATAGGCTACGCCTGAGTGTCGCGCGTACGCGACCTCTGGGGTGGGCGAACGAACGAACGGAGGGCCGTGGGTGATGGCTGCCAGGGAGCTCGATGTCGCAGTAGTCGGCTGTTCATCCAAGCCCAGACGAAGGACGCCCGCAGCTTCCTCTCGTACCAGATCGGGAAGATCGTGAAATCGATCCGCTTCGACTAGCCGGACGGACACGGGCGTTCGCCAGCCGCAGCAGCACCGAGCGCCAGCGGACCGCGGCCGGCTCGAACGAGCGCTCACGTGACCGAATCCCACCCACGCAGCAGGCCACTGTGAGCGAGCAGATCAGCGCACGCGTGTCCCTGAACGGCACTTCGGCAGCGCGGCCGACCGGCATTGCTGGGACGATCATCGAGTGGTGCTTCCCCCGCCCTAGGGTTGGACGAGGGCGTCGAGTTTGTCGACGGTGATGCAGGAGCGTGTCATGGCGAAGTTGATCTACGCGTCGAACATGTCCCTCGACGGGTGCACCGAGGATGAGCGCGGTGCCTTCGACTGGGCTCCGCCCGACGACGACGTGTTCGTGTTCATCACCGAGCTCATGCGGACTGCAGGCACGTACCTCTATGGGCGGCGCATGTACGAGACCCTGGCTGTGTGGGAGACCGACGCCACCCTGGCCAACCAGTCGGACCTCATGGCCGACTACGCGAGCGCATGGCAGGCGGCGGACAAGGTCGTCTACTCCTCGACCCTGGCCGCACCACGCACCGCGAACACTCGGCTCGAACGCCACTTCGACCCCAGCGCGGTACGCGACCTGAAGGCCGCCGCCAGTAGGGATCTGTTGGTCGGTGGCCCGAACCTGGCAGCCCAGGCTCTCGTCGCGGGGCTGGTCGACGAATTGGCCTTGTTCGTCTGGCCAGTCGTCCTCGGTGGGCGCACCCCCGCACTGCCGACCGACATGCGCGTCGATCTGAAGCTCATCGACGAGCACCGGTTCAGCAGCGGCGTCGTCCACCTCCGCTATCGCCTTCCGTAATGACGCAGGGACCTCGCACCCTTGTGCACCTGCCCCTACCGCCGGTTAGGTGGGATGTTTCAGGCACGTGTCCAAGACACTGTCGCCGGGGGGGACTGTCGCATGGGCCAGCGTTCGGAAATGTTCCCTGAGAAACCTCAGGAGCGGGCGGCCGCCATCAGCATCAGCGACTCGCGGTGCACAAACACACCCAGCTGCCAGTCGTTGCCTGGGCCAGTGTTCGGGAATGTTCCCTGAGCTAAGTGCGCGCCGTCGTTCGCGGAGCCGGCCGCACAGCGGCCTCTGGTGCAGTCCTAAGGTGCCGAGATGAGAATGACTGAGATAAGCGCGAGTGCGACACCGGCGAGTTGCGGGCGCGACATTCGCTCGCCCAGAACGAATGTTGCGAGCAACACCGTCGTGACGGGGTAGAGGGACAGCAGGACCGATGCGCTCGAGATGGGGCCGTGCTGCAGCGCGAGTAACACCGCGATGATTCCGCCTGCTTCAAGCGTGCCGATCGTGATGCCGGCAGGTAGCAGCTCACGGATGCCGCGTGACTGGCGGCCGGTGATCGACAGTGCGAGGGCGACAAGAACCAGGCTAGAGCTCGACCGAGACAGCGCGATTGGCCAGAGGCCGGCCTGGTCGCTCACCTGCGACAGCAGGATGATGAACAGCCCAAACGAAAACCCTGCCGTGAGGCTGAAAACGATCGGTGCCGCTGACAGCGCTTGACCAGATCCTGGCGTCGCCGAGACGACGGCAATCGCGACCAATGCGAGCACGATCCCGATCAGTGCCGGCGTCCCGGGACGCTCACCTCGAACAAGCCCGTAGCCGACCGGAAGCGTTGCGCTGATCACAGCCGTGAGAGGGACAACGAGGCTGATCAACCCGCGCGCCATCGCGGAATAGAAGAACCCCAGACCGCAGGCGGCCGTCAGACCACTCGCAAGCGACCACGCGGTATCCGCAACCGTCAGCTGCTCCCAGGTAACCAGCAACGCCATGGGCACGGCAAGGCCAAGCGCCACAAGCTGCCCCAGCGCGGCAACGCGCAACGGCGACGCCCGACGCGAAACAGCACCACCGATGAAGTCCGCGCACCCGAACACGACCGACGCAACTAGCGCCAACAGCACAGTCACGGCCCAACCCCCCCAACACTCTCCGGCTCAACCATGAACCGGAGTCTCCCGGTTCATGATCATGGGGCGCACGGGATCAAGAACGTTTCGGCTCTGCTTTCCTTGTAGTACCAACGGGTTCGAGGACAACCCGCGCCGCGACAGGCGCGAGGGCAGCTCTACGCTGCAGTTCCGGATCCCCGAGTAGCTCTTGAACTGCCAGCAGCGCAGATAGTTGCCCCGGTGTGCCCTCAAGCCCAGCATCCGCGCCGTCGTCCGGTGGTCGGAGCCTCTCCGCGTCGGGGAAGTCCAGGAGAACGACAAGGAAGCAGAGAAGCTCGAAGTCCTCGTCCTCAAGGTCGGTGAAGTCGAAGCGAGGAGGGCCCAAGGGATCCGTTGTTCATCCATCCAAGATCAGACCGCAGCTGTTGAATGGGTGAAGAGCGGCTGACCTGCAACGCATGAGCGGCCGGGGCTGGTGTGTTGTCTTCTGCTCCGGCTTTGACTACCAGCTTGCGGACCCGGAGGCGATAATCAGGCCTTCGTAACCTGCGCTCGACGGGCGCTGCGGTAAGTGCGCTTCCGCGCTGTCACGCCGTCGAAGACACCTCAGGGGACGACGCTGAACGGCCTGTGGGCCGGCGACGGATCCCGGTTACCGACCGGGTCGCTCGCCTGCACGTCGAACGCATGGCGCCCCACCGGGAGGCGCCCGTACAGCTTCGGCGATCCGCATCTCACCCAGAGCCTCCCGTCCAGCCGACACCGGAAGGTCGAGCCGGCCTCGCTCGACCGAAACGCGAACCGGGGCGTCCTGATCGTGGTCTTGCCGGTGGGGCCGGCGGTGATGGTCGTCTGCGGCGCGGTCGAGTCCACCCGGAACGACCGAAGCGCCGGGGTCGGGTCGGTGTTCTTCGCCTGGTCCGTCGCCTTGACCTCGAACGTGTGCGGCCCATCGGTGAGGGGAGTCGTCGCGAAGGGAGAGCTGCAGGCCGCGAACGCTCCGTCGTCGATGCGGCATTCGAATGTCCCGCCGGGCTCGGTCGACGAGAACGTGAAGGAGGGCACCTTCGTTCTGATCGCGCTCGAGGGGCCGCCGGTGATGGTCGTGTCGGGAGGCGTCGTGTCGGGAGGCGACGCCGTCGTCCTCGCAGTCCAGCTGAACGTGCCGGCGCAATCCGGATAGTTGGGTACCACGGTGAAAGTCCCGGAGGCGGTCTGGACGCCCGTGAAGGACCCGGTCATCGAGGCCGAGCTGCTGGACGACCCTGAGAAGGAATGGCCGCTGATCGGCATGGGCGGGAAAAATAACCGAGGGAATCTGCAGGTCCCTGGCGGATAGACGATCGTGAAACCGGTGACAATCCCGCCGTCCGCAGAAACGACGAACTCGGCCGTCCCGCCGCCGGAGTGGGTACCGGTATACGGTGCTCCGGGGATGTGGTCCGCCCTGGCTGAGGAGGCGCCCAGGAGTAGGGCCACTGCGAGGGAGGAGGTGACGAGACGTTTGACACTCGCGTGAATGCCTCGAGCACGTGCCGTGGATCCGACGGCCCTCATCCCCGCACCCCCTCACCATCGACGTAGAGGGGATCGAGTCTCTAGGACACGCGACTCACAATCAAGGCCGCTCGCAACGGTCTGTCCGGCCGGTCGGACAGACGATGCGGCTAGGCGGAGGTCACCTGCTCTCGGAGTGCCTTCTTGTGCGCGCGCTTCGCAGCCTACGAGGCCGCGGCGAGCTCCGGAGGAATGTGGAGCGGCAGCCGCGCGCACAGGGAGAAGCCACCGCCTGGGTCCGGGCCGGCGGCGAAGGTGCCGCCGAACGCCTCGGCCCGGTCACGCATCCCCGTTAGCCCGAGGCTCGATCCGGTTGCGGCGAGGGGTGATGCTGTCGTCACGGCGTCGTTGTGCGCGGTGATGGTCAGCTCGTCCCTCGAAAGCTCCACCCGGATCTCGAGCGGAGCCCCCGGGGCGTGTTTCATCGCGTTCGTGATCGCCTCGCGGGCGATGTGGTGTGCGGCGGCCTCGACCTCCGGCGCAAGCACGAGGTCGGAAGGTGTGATGACCACGTGCGCGCCCAGCTCGCGGGCCTGGTGGAGCAGCGGCCCCAGTTGCCGGTGCTCGCTGCGGTCAGGGTGGAGGATGGTCACCAGCCGGTCGGCCTCGGCAAGCGCCTCGACGCCAGCGGAGCGAATGGTCGCGAAGTGGCCGGCCGCATTGTCTTCGTGCCAGGGATCGGCAAGCCGTCCAGCTCCTGCCTGGACGACCATGAGAGCGAGGTGATGCGACACGATGTCATGCAGGTCGCGTGCGATTCGGGCACGCTCCCGTTGCACCGAGTGCCGGACGAACGCCTCCTCCTCGGCCTCGAGCTCCCGGGTGCGGTCAGCGAGCTGGCGGACGAGCAACCGGCGGCGACGTACCTCGCACCCTCCCCACCAGGGCGGCAGCGTGCCGATCAGGATCTCGAGGTTCGGCGCGTCCGCGAACCCCATGTGCACCTGGATCGCGGCCGACAGGGCCAGGGTCGCGGTTAGGCCCGGCAGCGGCTCCGCGTGGGCGCCGCACGAGTAGGACAGCACGACCGGCAGCACGACTGCGAACACGCCCGGCGGGAACGCGGTGAGGTCGGGAAGCGCGACGATCAGCGCCGCCGTCAGGCACGTGGCCAGGACGGGCCGCGACTGCCGGAGGAGCAGCGGGCAGGAGAGCGCGAGGATCCAGCCGACCGCACGGGGCGAATGGTCGGCGTCGGGCCGTACCAGCGCCTCGGCGAGGGCCATACCGAAGAAGCTCAGAAACAGCAGCCGGTCGGCGTGTGGGCCGGTGACGACTCGGCGCACCGACGCCGCGTCACGCATGCGCCGGCACCGCGGGTAGGCGTGCGCGCAGGATCTGGAGCCCGTCGGACGGCGTGTCCGCGCTGAAGCTCCCACCGAGCGCGAGGACGCGTTCGCGCGCCGCCATCAGCGCTGCGCTCGCCGCGCCGCCGCCCGCACGCGATCCGCGGACCTCGAGCTCGAGCCGGTCGGGGAGGTACCGCACGCGGATGCGCGTGGGGCGGTCCCCGGCACCGCCGACGACCGCAAGCGCATGCTGCAGAGTCCTGTACGCCGCGAGCTCGACCCCGGCTCCCAGCGGGCGCCGCTCGCCCTCGAACTCAAGGTCGATCGAGCGCCCCGCATCGCGTGCGGCGGCGAGCAGCGCGTCGAGCTGCTCGAGGGTCGGCCGGGGCTCACGCGCTCCCCGGTCAGTGCTTCGCAGGAGGCCGAGCAGCGTGCGCATACGGTCGAGTGACTCACGGCCGAGCACCTCGATCCGTGAGAACCGCGACCTCGCCTCTGCCGCGGCGAGCTCGCCGGGCGAGGCCAGCTCGATCATCTCCTGCAGCCGTGCCCGGACGGCGACATCGAGCTCCGACGCGAGGCGCTCTCGGTCGATCTCGACCGCCAGCGTGGCGGTCGCCTCGCGCTGCAGGCGCAGCTGCTCCGACCGTCGGACGAGCTCCGCCGCGGTGCGCTCTCGCGCCTGGACGATCCGGCCCGCGCCCCAGACGGCGAGGGACAGCGGCACGACGAACACGGCCATCCCGACGGCGCCGAGGATGCCGTGGACGACGGACTCGGTCGCACCCACGAACACGAGCCCTGCGAGGAGCGCCGCAAGACCGGCAAGGGCGCGGCTGCGCGGAGCACGGGTCGACAGCGGGAAGAGGATCGCCACCGCGACCGGGACCGCGACGATCAGCCGGAACTGGTGGAACGTCGGGATCCCGCTGGCGACGCAGCCCGCCGCGAACACGCAGGCGGCGCCGAGCGGGTGAGCCCTCCGCAGGGGGACCGCGACGAGCAGGGCCGGGATCAGCAGCGGCCCGATCGTCGTCGCGCGCGGGTCGTTCACGCTCGCGTCGAGCATTGGCGGCAGGCCGTACGCGACGATCGCGGCGCAGATGCCGAGGTCGATCGCCAAGTCACGCCGGGGGCGGTCCACGGGCGAAACGGTACGACCACGGGCTGTCTCTGTCATCGTCCCCCGGGGCGAGGTGCGTGTCCCACCCTGGGATGATGCGTCGCCGGGCGACCGCGGAGTACCTTCCACCCATGCCCGCGCACCACGCTCAGACGGCCGACGCCGACGGCGAGATCTCGATCGTCGTCGCCGACGACCAGGCGCTCGTGCGTGCGGGCTTCCGCGCGATCCTCGAGAGTCAGACCGGAATCGCCGTCTGCGGGGAGGCTGCGGACGGCCAGGAGGCGATTGAGCTCGTCCACCGGCTCGATCCCGACGTTGTGCTCATGGACATCCAGATGCCGGGTGTCGACGGGCTCGAGGCGACCCGACGACTCCTCCAGGGCTCCGACGTGGACCGGCCCGCGGTGCTGATGCTGACGACGTTCGACCTCGATGCGTACGTCTACGACGCGCTCCGCGCGGGCGCAAGCGGCTTCCTGCTGAAGGACACGCCGCCCGAGGACCTCGTCGCAGCTGTTCGTGTCGTGGCGCGCGGCGACGCGCTGATCGCCCCCGGCGTCACCAAGCGTCTCATCGAGCAGTTCGCGCGCTCCGCGCCTGCCGCGACGACGGATGCGCTCGCCGAGCTGACGCCGCGCGAGGCCGAGGTGCTCACTCTCGTGGCGAGCGGGCTGTCGAACAGCGAGATAGCCGAGGAGCTCGTGCTCAGCAACGCGACCGTGAAGACGCACGTCAAGCGCATCCTCGCCAAGCTGCGCCTGCGCGACCGCGTACAGGCGGTCGTGCTCGCCTACGAGGTCGGCCTCGTCTACCCGGGCGCGCCGTCGGCACGCGCGTCCGACGAGCCGAGGACTACCACCTCCGGGTGAGCTCAGGTTCGCCCCGCGGGGCGACGACAGCGCGCGGGCGCCCTGTTTCACTCGAGGCGTCCACGACGACTCGAAGGAGCCTTCCATGTCACACCGCTCGATCGTCCTCCCGCTCGCCGCGACCGTCGCTTGCGCGCTCGCGCTGCTGCCCTCCGCCGGTCAGGCGGCCGGCCGCACCCAGACGCTGCGGTTCTTCGACAAGCCGGTCTCCATCACCCTGACCCGTCCCAGCGGCACCGTCATCGACCATGCGCCGTACCCGCAGGCCAAGCCTGGCGACGTCCTGGACGTCAACTCGGTCGCCTACGCGGGGACGCACCTCCGCCACGCGAAGAAGTGGACGGCCAGCTCGCACCTGCAATGCACGTTCCGCACCGCCGGGCCTCCCTCCTGCGTGTCGCACGTCGCGATCGGCGGCTCCCAGCTGGTCTTCAGCGGCAACCCGGGCAAGCTCGTCAACGGCACCGGGATCTACCAGGGCGCCACGGGCCGGACGGTTTCCAGCAAGGAGGTCCCCGGGATGGACGATGCCAGCGACGTCGTCCTGAGGATCCAGCTCGCAGCCTGACGCATGCGTTTGGGGGGCCGGCGGTTGGTGACTCCCGCCCGTCGGCCCTCGACGTTCCCAGATCGTTACGCGGCACGGTCGTCGGCCGCATCGACGAGCGGCTACGACTCCGGCGGAGCGCCTCTCCGCCGTCCTTTCAGCTGGCGAACGAGCGCAAGCTGCCAGCCGGTAGGGGCTCGGGCATGCAGGACGTGCGCGCGTTCGGCCTCATGGCCTCGGCCAAAGATAATCAGGCCTTCGGAGCTTCTCCTCGACGGGCGATCTTGTAGGCGCGCTTCCGTGCAGCCCCGTGAGCGTCAGGGACAGCGTGGCAAGCGGCAGGACGGCGCCGGCCTGGGTGGAGACGTGGGAGGAACGTAGTCGGTCCCGGTTTGCGACGAGACGGCGAACCCACGGGAGAACGAGCCACCTGACCACGTCGCTCACGACAGGCGGGCGCCGAGGGGCGCTTTCTCGGTGGCGCGTGGCTGTGGCGCGCCGTGCGCCTGGCGCCACATCGACACACCGAGGGCGATCAGTACCGCCTTGTAGAGCACGTAGCCCATGAGGACGGCGATGAAAGCCGACTCGGAAACGAGCACGAGCAGGTCGCCCGAGAGCACGAGTCCCGCGCTGACGGCCGAAACCCAGCCGATCCAGCGCCGATAGACGCCGTGGGTCAGGATTGCCGTCGCGAGGGCGGCAAGGTACAGGCCCATCGCCATGAACGCGCCGAAGAACAGGGCCTCCGTCAGGCTGGTCGTGGTGTCGAAGGCGGCAAGGTACGACTGCTTCGCCTGGGGCCCGGCGGCCACCCACGCGTCAGCGACCTCCTCCAAGGTCGCACCCGTGAGGATGGCCCCCGTCCCGAGCGCGCCCAGGAGCAGGAGGAACGGCTGGCCGGCCCTGGCCCACTCCCTGCCCGAGCCGTCGGCGAAGGTCCGTCCGACAACGGTGAGCGCACCCACCGTCATGAAGACCCCGATCAGGTCGAGCAGCCGGCCGCCGGTCCAGAATCCGCTCTCCGCAACGACGCGGATCGCCTCGTCGGGGTCGCCGCTCCAGTCGGGCTCGAGCACGGTTGCGATGAGCGAAGCCCCCGCTCCGGCGGCAGCGGCAACGGCTCCGACACGCAAGGGGTGACTGTCGTTCATGGCGACGACGGTAGGCCCCAGCCCGCCAAGCCGCATCGATGAAATCCCCGGTCCTCGGCGATCCTGGCCGAAGATTGGGGATTTCCCCAATGCTCGTGTCGGGTCTAGATGAGACGATCCGCACATGCCGCCGACGGTCTTGATCGTGGACGACCACGCCGGCTTCCGCCGTTTCGTCCGCCGGCTGCTCGAGGCCGGCGGCTTCACCGTCGTCGGCGAGGCGGAAGACGGCACCTCTGCGCTCGGCGCCGTCGAGGCGCTCCGGCCCGAGCTCGTTCTCCTCGACATCCTTCTGCCGGATACGGACGGGTTCGCAGTTGCGGAGCGACTCGCGGAGCACGCCGGGGACCGATCGTGGTCCTCACCTCGAGTCGGGAGGCGGCGGACTTCGGCGCCCGGCTCGAGCAGAGCCACGCGCGCGGGTTCATCCACAAGGATCAACTCTCCTGCCCTGCTCTCGCGGTGTTCGCGGAGCGTTCATGAGCCGAAGGCTCCTTCTCGCTGTCGTGCTGGCCGCCCTCGCCACCACCGTCGTGGGGGGCCTGGTGAGTCTGCTGGCCGCCCAGCCCGAGCGCGTTGCCCCTCTTTCCGAGATCCCGATCGGGGTGATCTGGATCGTTGCCGGGCTTATCGCGTTGGTGAAGCGCCCGGAGAACCGAACCGGCGCCCTGATGACGGTGCTCGGGTTCCTCTTCCTCGTGCAGCATCTCTCGTGGGACGCGCCGCTGCCCTTCACGCTGGGTGTCCTCATCGAGACGTGGGGCATCGCCGTCGCGATACACCTCGTCGTCGCTTTTCCGAGCGGCCGACTCTCGACGCGGGTCGAGCGCGCGGTCGCTGCCGCCGCGTACCTCTCATGGGTCGTCGGCAACGCGATTTGGCTCCTCTTCTGGAACCCGGTCGAGGCCGGTTGGCGGATTGCCCGCGCAACCTGCTCCTGCTCCGGAGCGATTCCGGCGTAACCGAGGGGATGGAGCTCCTGGGAGCCCCAATCGACCTGGCGATCGTGGTGATCGCGTTCGGGCTTCTAATCCGACGCTGGCGCCGTGCGACGGATCCGGCCCGGCGCGCGATCGCCCCCGTGGGCTGGGCAGCCGTCGGGCTCGGGCTTCTCCTCGCCGCCTTCACCGTCTGGATCGGCGTCACGTCCGGCGATCCGCCCGGGGGCCTGCTTACCTGGGTGAGCGCCGTTGCGCTTGCTG
>CAWCRC010000002.1:0-316751 GCA_963797805.1 uncultured Actinomycetes bacterium
CATCGCGCGGCCGCTCTCCGCGACGACGAGCGGCGTCCCGCCCGACCTCGCGATCGTGTCGACGGCGGCCTGCAGCTCGGGCGGGATCGCCCCGCCAGCCTGAACGACCCAGCCGGCGATCGCGTCGGCCGCGCCCTTGCGCACCACGCGGCCGTCGAGGTCGATCCCGCTCATCCGCGTGTGCGCGGAGAAGGGGACGAGGACGGCGCCGTGGAGGTCGCGCTCGCGCAGTCCGAACCGCTCCTTCGCGAGCACGACGATCGAGCGCCCTTCCGGCGTCTCGTCCGCGAGGCTCGCGAGCTGAGCCGCGTCGGCGAGCTGCTCGGGCGTGACGCCAGGTGCAGGGACGAGCTCCGTCGCCTGGCGGTTCCCGAGCGTGATCGTGCCCGTCTTGTCGAGCAGGAGCACGTCGCAGTCGCCGGCCGCCTCCACCGCGCGGCCCGACAGCGCGAGCACGTTCCGCTGGACGAGCCGGTCCATCCCGGCGATGCCGATCGCGGAGAGGAGCGCGCCGATGGTCGTCGGGATCAGGCAGACGAGCAGCGCGACGAGCACGATCGTGGACTGGCGCGCGTCGGAGTAGATCGCGAACGGCTGCAGCGTCACGACCGCGATCAGGAAGATGATCGTGAGCCCCGCGAGCAGGATGTCGAGCGCGATCTCGTTCGGCGTCTTGCGGCGGACGGCGCCCTCGACGAGCGCGATCATCCGGTCGAGGAACGACTCGCCGGGCTTGGCCGTCACGAGCACGACGATCTGGTCGGAGAGGACTCGCGTGCCGCCCGTCACGGCGGAGCGGTCGCCGCCCGACTCGCGGATCACGGGCGCCGACTCGCCGGTGATCGCCGACTCGTCGACCGTGGCGATGCCCTCGATGACGTCGCCGTCGGCCGGGATCAGGTTGCCGGCCGTGACCACGACGACGTCTCCGGCGACGAGCTGGACGCTCGGTACCTCGACGATCGATCCGTCGTCGCGCCGCTTCCGGGCGAGCGTCTCGGCGCGCGTCTTGCGCAGCGTCGCGGCCTGTGCCTTGCCGCGGCCCTCGGCCATCGCCTCGGCGAAGTTCGCGAAGAGGACCGTGACCCAGAGCCAGAGCGCGATCATTCCGGCGAAGACGTTCTCCTGGGCGGATGCGCTGCCGAAGTTCTTGACGAAGAGGACGGTGACGACGACGCTCCCGCCCTCGACGAGGAACATGACCGGGTTGCGCATGACGTGGCGCGGGTCGAGCTTGCGGAACGCGTCGAGTGCTGCGTCACCGACGATCGCGGGCTCGAACAGTGAAGTCGCCTTCTTGGTTGTCACAGCTGCAGGTGCTCCAGGATCGGCCCGAGCGCGAGCATCGGGAGGTAGGTGAGGCCGACGACGATGAGGATCACCGCGACGAGGAGGCCGGTGAACGTCGGCGTGCCGGTCGGGAGCGTCCCGGCCGACGGTGGGACGGTCTGCTTGCGGGCGAGCGCTCCGGCGAGGGCGAGGACCAGGACGATGAGAACGAAGCGACCGCAGAGCATCGCGACGCCGAGCGTCGTGTTGAACCAGTCCGTGTTGCCGGTGAGGCCGCCGAACGCGGAGCCGTTGTTGTTCGATGCGGACGTGTAGGCGTAGACGACCTCGCTGAGCCCGTGCGCGCCGGGGTTGAAGATCGAGACGTCCCGAACCGTGTTCAGCAGCACGGCGACGCCGGAGAAGCCGAGCACGACGGTCGGCACGGCCAGGAGGTAGAGCATCACGAGCTTCATCTCCTGGGCGCCGATGCGCTTCCCGAGGTACTCGGGCGTGCGTCCCACCATGAGGCCGGCGACGAACACCGAGAGGATCGCGAAGACGAGGATCCCGTAGAGCCCCGCGCCGACACCGCCGGGCGAGACCTCGCCGAGCATCATGTTGACGAGCGGCACGGCGCCGCCGAGGGGCGTGAAGCTGTCGTGCGCGCTGTCGACCGCGCCCGTGGAGGTCCCGGTCGTCGACGCGGCGAAGATCCCCGACACGGGCGAGCCGAAGCGCGCCTCTTTGCCCTCCATGTTCGTTCCCACGACGCCGAGCGCTTCGATCCGAGGGTTGCCCTGCGACTCGAGGTGGCCTGCGAGGGCCGCGCTGCCTGCCCACAGGATCGCCATCGCCGCGAGCACGGCCCAGCCCTGCCGCGTGTCCTTCGCGAGCCGGCCGTACGCGTATGCGAGCGAGAACGGGATCAGGAGCAGCGCGAAGATCTCGAGCAGGTTCGTGAAGGGCGTCGGGTTCGAGAGCGGATGCGCCGAATTCGCGTTGAGCGTCCCGCCGCCGTTCGTGCCGAGCTCCTTGATCGCCTCCTGGCTCGCGAACGGCCCGCCGGGGATCGCCTGGGTCGCTCCCTCGAGCGTCCGTGCCTCGGTGAAGCCGTCGAAGCTCTGGATCGCGCCGCGCGCGACGAGCACGAGTGCGAGCACGATGGAGAGAGGGAGGAGGATGCGCGTGACGGCGCGCGTGAGGTCGACCCAGAAGTTGCCGATCGTCTCGCTGCGGCGCCGCGTGACGCCGCGGACGAGCGCGATCGCGACCGCGATGCCGACCGCCGCGGAGACGAAGTTCTGGACGGCGAGCCCGCTCATCTGCGTGAGGTGGCTCATCGTCGACTCGCCGGCGTAGTTCTGCCAGTTGGTGTTCGTGACGAAGCTGACGGCGGTGTTGAAGGCGAGCGCCGGAGGAACGCCCGTCACGTCCGTCGGGTTGAGGAAGAGCGCGCCCTGGACGCGCTGAAGCAGGTAGAGGCCGAGGATCGAGACGGCGCTGAAGGCGAGCACGGAGAGCGCGTAGGCGGTCCAGCGCTGCTCGCTCTCGGGTGTGACGCCGGTGACCCGGTAGAACACACGCTCGACCGGCCCGAAGACGCGGTCCTCGCGAAGCGGCTCGCCCGAGAAGACACGGGCGATGTAGGCGCCGAGGAAGCGCGCGCCGACGAGAAGGGCGATGCCGAGCGCCGCGAGCTGGAGCCAGCCCGATGCTTCCATCAGAGCCGCTCCGGGAAGAGCAGCGCCCAGACGAGGTATGCCAGCGCCGCGACCGCGAGCGCCAGGCCGATCACGTCACCGGCGGTCACGTGTGCTCGGTCTCGTCGGGTCTCCGGTCGGGGGAGCCGACCAGCAGGTCGCATCCCTTGACGAGGAGCGTCGCGAGCACGAAGAAGCCGATCACGACCGTGGGGAAGAGGATGTCTGCCATGCCCCTGTTGTACGACCGCGATCGTGCCCGGGGGTCGCTCTTGACGTACCTCCTACGCGGCGGCCGCGGATCTTGACGCAGCGTTGACGGGTCGCCCGACCTTGACGGCCGTGGGCGTCGGGCCGAGGATTCGGTCGGTGCGCTGGCTCGTCCTCACGGTTCTGGTCGTCACGGCCGCCATGGCGGGCGTCACCGCGCGGGATGTGGCGGCGGCGAGCCAGGCGACCACGACCATCAACCTGATCTCCGGGAACGCGCGGGAGAGCGTCACCGACAGGGCGCCCAAGGAGTTCGCACGCGGGGTGGCGAGCAAGGGCGACGTCATCCGTGGCACGTCCGTCTTGCGCAACGCCGTCGGGCAGTTCGGCAAGCCGTCGGGCGCGGTCGTCGGTCGGGACAGCTACTCGTTCACGTTCGTCTCGCCGACCGAGGCGGTCATCGACGTGCGGGTTCGGCTTCCCGGTGGGACTCTCAGGGCGCGCGGGCGGATGCGGGTCTCGCAGGGCGACCGGATCGTCGTCACCGTGACCGGTGGGACGGGGAAGTTCGCCGGCGCGCGCGGAACCGGCGAGGCGCGGGCGCTGTCCCCGAACGAGTCGCTGAACGTCTACCGCCTGCGGTTCCCCGAGACGGCCTGACACCACGCAGTCGACCGCCCGGAAGGCTTCCTCGAGCGCAGTAGGGTTGCCGCGTGACGGCGACGGCGCGGAGTGCGGAGTTGCGCTCGATCGCGCAGGAGATCGCGGACGCGTTGCCGACCGAGATCGAGGAAGTGGTCGTGGCGGGGAGCGTCTCGCGCGGCGTCGCGGACGACATCTCCGACATCGAGATGCTGGTGGTGACGGGCGGCGAGCTCGCGCTCGAGGACTGCTACACGCTCGCGGCCGGCTGCGGGCTCACGGGCCTCGGAACATGGGGGCCGCAGAGCGGGCCGACGAGGCCTGTCTCCGGCTACCGCGGTGGGGTTCCGATCGAGCTCGTCTGATGGTCGAGCGCGCACGCGGAGTCGGCGGTCGACGCCATCTTTGCCGGCGCGGTCACGGGGACCGCGGATGCTTTGGCGAACGGCGTGGCGCTCCGGACATCGGGGCTGCTGGCGCGATGGCAGGACCGGCTCCGCCACTACCCGGACGGGCTCGCCGGGCTCAGATCGAGGACGCGGCCCTCACCTGGGGAGGGTTCGCACCTGCGGGTCTTCTGACGCTCCTCCGTCCAGGCGAGCGGCTGGCGCTGCTCGAGCGGATGGTCGACGACGCGTCACGGGTCGTTCGGATCTCCTTCGCGCTGAACCGTGTGTGGCCGCCGACCTACAAGCGGCTCGCGGATCGCGCTGCGACACTGACGAACAAGCCGGAGCGACTCGCCGAGCGGATCGAGGCGGCGCTCACCGAGCCCCATCCGGGCCGCGCGCTGCTCCTCATGACCGAGCTCCAGGCCGAGACGGTCGCGCTCGCGCCCGACGGGCCGAACGTCGATCGCGCGCGGCAGTGGCTCGGCGACTCGCGCGAGCTGCTCGCCCGGCGCCTGGGCTCGCAGTGACGGGCTCCCCACACCGAGGGCTTCGATCGCGCATCGCGAGGACGCTGGTCAGCTGCGCGGCACCCGCGGTGCGTACCGCCGGTGCAGGATGACGGTGTTGCCGTCCGGGTCGTGGAATACGGCGAAGTGACACACGCCCGAATCCCACGTCTCTCCGACGAATCCGACGCCCTTCGCTTCGAGCTCGGCGCGCGCGAGTGCGACGTCGGGCACACGGATCGCGAACCCCGCTGTATTCGGCGCGAACGGAAGCCCCTCTCGCTCGGGCTCCCAGAAGCTCAACGTCACGTTCGGTGCCTCGAGCTCCCCGTCGGTGACCTCGCTCACGGGCAATCCCAGCGCGTCGCGGTACCACGCCATCGCACGACCGACGTCCCGCGTTGGAATCGAGATGAAGTCGACGCCCTCGACGTCCACCATCCGCCGACGCTAGCAACGCAACCTGCACGATGGCGGGGTGCGCGGCTCCAGCTCGTCCGGGCGCTCGACGACGGCGCCCCGCGCAGCGTGGACGGCGTATGCTCGGGCGCTCGACCTGGACACCGTCTTGGCGCTGCCTTGACTGCGTCGTGTGTGTAGACCTGCGCGCCGAAGATCGTCGCCGCGACCGGCAATCGCCGCTTCTGCTGAGGTCTGGGGCCGGACGGCTAGCTGAACGCCGTCAGTAACGAACTCTCACCAGATGGCACCCGGCCCCCGCCCGGAAGCCTGCCACCGCCAAGTCGCTGCGCCTAGATGGCCGCGGGGGACGTGTCCAAGCTAGACCCCCGTCGTTGACGGTAAGGCCGAATCCTGAGACAGCACGGGGATACCCCCGAGCCCATCGTGGCGCGACAATGTAATACGACCGAGTAATACGACCGACGGTCACCCATCGGTTGGACGCGCGTCAGTGAGCGATCGAGGCCCGAGAATCCGAGCAGTCCGGCGCGGCAGCGGGCCGAGCCGACGGCCGACGCACGGCTGCGCGAAGGGGTTCCATCAAGCGGTGGCGCCGAGGGGGCGCATGCAGAAGCGTGGGATCGTCGCCGTTCATGCCGATCAGGCTGCTACGCACGAGAGAGGGCACGTTGACCGGGTACATGAGCCGAGCATGCCTGTGCCCTGCGAGCACCCGCGTTCGGTCAACCGCACTCGACCACTCGGTCAACCGCACTCGTCGGTCGGTGCCGTGTTCGGCACCGACGCGGTCAGGGCGCTGCTCGCGAAGGAACGCTGACGGCCGTTGTAGAAGCGCCGGTCAGAGTCAGGTGCGTCGACTGGACGTCAGCTGGAAAGGAGCGAGGCGCGCCCGCGTCGCTCGCGCTCGGCGGTGAGGAGCGCCGCGAGGTTCTGGAGGAGCTTCCAGGCGAAGTCCGGGTTCTCCTTCGCGAACCTGCGGAAGTCCCAGAACGCAATCACGTAGCAGCGCAGGCTGGTCACGGCCGTCACGGTCGCTGTCCGCGGGGCGTCGGTGATCAGGGCGAGTTCGCCGAAGTGGTCGCCGGCCCCGATGCGGGACACCTCGGCCCCGTCGACGCTCACCGACGCCTCGCCATCCACAAGGATGAAGAAGCCGACATTGCCCGTCGTTCCCTCCTTGAGCACGACGACGCCGGGCCGGATGTGCCGCTCCTTGGCGAGGCCTGCAAGCTGCTTCAGCTGCCGCTGGCTGAGCCCGCTGAAGAGCCTAATGCCGTGAAGCTCGTCCACGACCGATGCCACGCGGTGATCATATTCCTGCCCAGCGATCCCCGGCACCGATCCGTCGCGGGCGCTGCTCGGGAAAGAGTCGCGACGGTAGAGCCGCCGATTCTCGAGGGATCACCGAGGGATCACGGCTTGCTCGATCCTGGCCTCTACGACACGGCCGGTCACGTCGCCGGATCCGCGGAAATCCCTGCACACAACCCGAAAACCCCGCCATTGCAGGGTTTCCGGTGTGACTCGAATGACGGCCGAAAAGGCCCATACGGGATTCGAACCCGTGCCGCCGCCGTGAGAGGGCGGTGTCCTAGGCCACTAGACGAATGGGCCGTGGCGACGGCGAAGTCTAGCGGACGTCCCCCGGCGCCTTCGGCTCGCCGAGCGGGTACCCCGGGCGGCCCTTCGCGAGCCAATCGGCGATCGTCTCCCGCGTGCCGACGTCCCGCCTCACCGCCGACGCGAGCATGAACCGATGGTGGAGGACGTCGCAGTACGCCTGGATCGGGTCGGCGAGGTCGTCGAGCGCGGCGAGCTCCGCGAGGATCGGCTCGAACTCCTCGACGCGCCAGCGAATCGCCGCCGTCGCCTTGTCCATCGGCGTGCCGTCATCGTGCCGCGCGGTGTAGTAGTGGACGTCGGAGAGGATCGCGCGCGCCTGGTTCTCGAGGGCGTCGACGCCGGTCAGCGCCTTGAGCCGGCTCGAGTGGTACGTGCGCCCACCGACGCGCACCTTGATCACGAGCTGGTCCGTGTCGTCGGCCGTCGGGACGAGGTCGACCTCCTCGACGTCGAAGCCGAGGCGGTTGATCCGCTCGAGCCGCTCGGTGATCCGGTAGCGCTCGTCGGCGGCGATCGCCTCCGTCCGGCTCAGCTCCGCCCAGAGGTTGCGGTAGCGCTCGGCGATGTCGAGCCCGAGCTCCAGGTCCGCCACGTCGATGTCGGCCCCGGCGGCCGCTGCGATGTCCGCCATTCCGCCGGCGACGTTCTCGATCATGATCTCCAGGTCCTCCTCGCGCCGCCCGTCGGTGAGCGGCCCGAGGTAGAGCTCGGCGGTCTCGGCATCGACCATGATCGTGTCGATCGCCTCGGCGTCGAAGCGGTAGAGGACGTTCGAGAGGTTGCAGTCGCCCCAGTAGCAGGACGTGAGGTGGAGCTCGACGAGGAGCCCGGCGAAGGCGTCGAGCATCTGGTTCCGGCGTGCTCCGAACCCGGGCCCGATGAGGATCTCGCGGTACGAGAACGAGAACGGCTCGTACGCGGTGATGAGGGCGGCCGAGCGCTCCTCGCCGGGGTCGTCCGACCGGCTCTCGACGAGCCCGATGGCACGGACGACCGGGGCGCCGGCCGCCTCGAGCGTGCGAAGGACCGAGTAGTCGTTCCGCGCGGGCCGCTTCTGGAGCTCCTTGACGACGTAGATCCCGTGCGGGTACGAGAGGAAGCGGACCTCGTGCCGGCTGATGCCCTTCGGCAGCTCGAGCAGGTTGGGGACGCGCCAGTCGACGACCGACCGCTCCCAGGGAAGGTCGAGGAAGTCGGGGTGCCCGGGTCGGATCGTGAGGGTCGGCGCCACCGTCCCAGGCTAGAGCCGCCGCCGTCCGGCGGTGACGCGGGTCAGGCGGTCGCCGGCGGCGTCGTGGCGAGCGGAGGGTCGGGCTCGCGCGCGTCGATCCGCTCCTCGAACCGCCGGCGGATCTCCTCGCCGGTCGCGAGGAGGTCGTAGCGGGCCCGGCGCGGCGGGAGCTTGAGCACGCGGACGGACTCGTCGCGATCGCCGTGACAGCGCGCGTAGGCGGCTGCCTCGTCGAGAGGCCTCAGGCGCTCGACCTTCCGCCAGAACGGCACGTCCGCTCTCTATCAGCCAGCGAGCGTCGTGGGAACCCCGTCACGGGTGACGCGGCTCGCAGTTTGCGCACGAATCCTGGACCGCGTCAGCTCCACGGCTTGCAGGACCACGGGCTCCAGTCGCGTCCCGAACGGACGAAGTAGCGGTACGCGGAGCGTGCCTGCACGAGCGCGGACTCCCCGTGGCCGAACAGCTGCCGCTCGTTCGAGCCCATCTGGAACAGGCCGCGATACTCGCCGTTCTGCGCGCTCGTCTGGACGCCGGACTCGCATCGCGCGACCTGGAGCGCCTGCTTGCAGTAGCTCCCGAAGACGTGGCAGATCGCCTTCGCGGGCGAGCGCGCGAGCTGCGCTTCGAACCGTATGCGCTGCGCCTCCTGCTTGCGGCGCGCGAGCTCCCGCTGGGAGCGCGCGGCCTTCGCCCGTGTTGCGGCGAGGTGTCGGCGCGCCGTTCGGAGACGGAGGTTCGCCTTCTTCTCGAAGCGCGGGTCCGTGAGGAGCCAGCGGTGCTTGTCGAAGAAGCTGATCACCGTGGTGTCCTTCTTCATGCGCGCGAGGTGCCGCGAGAGCTGGCGGTCGAGATCGGCGGACGTGCGTGCGTCGGCCGCAACCGGAGTGGCGCAGAGAACGAGGGCGCACAGGCCCGTGAGCACGGCTTTCAGGAGTGACCTCCGCGTGGGGGACATGTCCACGGCGCGCGCCGCAGTTGGGCCAACCACGGGTGGTGGCCCAGCGCTTGCCGTTCGTGTCGAACGCTGCGAGCGAGCCTACCCGCGGCGCACAAAGGTGCCGCAGGTCACTTACGAAACCTTCACAGCAGGTGTCACAATCGTTGTCGTGCCGTACAACGCGAAACGCCCCGTGCGGGGCGTTTCGGAGGCTGCGGGACAGGGACTCGAACCCCAACTTCCGGAGCCAGAATCCGGCGTCCTACCATTAGACGATCCCGCAGTGCGCCTGGATTGTACCCGGCCTCAGATCTCGAGTCGGTACTCCGGGACGAGGCGTTTCTCGTCGGCGGTGTCGATGTGGGCGATCACCTCGACGTGGGGCTCGAGACCGGAGCCGCGGAGCTTCGCCTTGAGGAGCCCATCGACCTGGAAGAGGCCCGACGAGTTGTTCATCAGGATCTCGATGCGCACGGGCTTCGTCTCGCCGTCGCCGATCCCGACGCTCTCGACCGCGGCGGCCGAGAGGGAGTGCATCGTCACCTGGCCCTTCTCGAACGGGATCCGGGAGCGTCCCTTCGCCATGTCGAGCGCGTCGGCGACGCGGAGGATCCCCGCCTCGAGCGAGAGCGGCTCGCCGTCGGCGCGGTGGCTCGTGATCGCCTGGAGCACCTCCGACACGATGACCGTCCGATCGGGCTCCTCGTAGATCCCGTCGAGCAGCTCGCGGAGCTTCGGCTCGGCGAGGAACAGGCTCCAGTCCTCGTGCCCGCGCCGGTGGACCGACATCCCGACGCAGTGCGTGAGCGCGGCGAGGACGACGACGACCTCGGCGTCGTCGTTCCGCATCCCGTAGTCCCGGACGACGGACGGCTCGATCCCGTGCTTCGTGAGCTGGCGGAGGAGCTTCAGCGCGATGTTGGCGACGATCTGGATGTGCACCCAGGAGTGGTCGTTGATCTTCAGCCGGACGACGGCGTTGACGTTCGCGACGTGCCACCAGCCCTTGAGCTGACGGTCCGCGTTCGCCCGCTCGAGCACGCGGCGCAGCGTCCGGTTGCCGCGCTCCGGGAGCCTGATCCGCATGTGCTCGACGGCTTCCTCCGGCGTCAGCCGGGCCTCGCGGACGGCCGTGTCGGCGGTCGGCTCCTCGATGCGCTGCTCGAGCTCCGGGTCGAGCGTCACGCGTTCGCCAGCGCCGGCTCGGCGCCGTGGGCGTCGCGGAGCCGGAAGTAGGTGATGGCGAGGGCGATCGCGCTGAAGGGGGCGACGATCGCCTGCGCGATCGTCGCACCGATGAGGATCTCGAGGAACCGCGGGAGGAACGAAAAGGCCGCCTGCAGGAGGCTGCTCGCGATCCCGGTGAGCAGACCGGTGATGACGACGATCCCGAAGACCGTCCAGCCGTGGCCGCCGACGAGCTCGCGAGAGCGCCCGAACGAGCCGAGCGCCGGCCGCTGCTCGAGCACGATGACAGGCGCGATCACGGCCCAGATCGTCAGCAGGTAGAGCCCCGGGACGACGAGCAGGAGTAGCCCGACGGCGACCCCCAGGCCGGCCAGCAGTCCCGCGACGAGCAGCGGCAGAACGGCGCTCGAGACGGTGCCGAACACCTGCCCGACCGTCGCGTCGAACCGTCCGTCGCGCGCATCCTGGACCGCGTACACGAGCGCCCCCTGCAGCCAGGTGCTCCCGACGACAGCGGTTGCGAGCCCAACGACTGCCATGAGGAAGGCCGAGCCACCGCTGTCGGAGGAGAGCGCCTCGGCGACGACGGCGAAGACGAGGTTGACCAGTGCGAACACGACGACCGCGAGGGCAAAGAAGCGGAGGAAGAACCGCGTGTACATCGTCCACGCCTCGTCCAGTACCGCGCCGATGCTCATGGCCGCGATCCTACGCGTCCCGCGATCCGTGGTCGATGCGGGCGAGCTCGCGCCGTACGTGCGTGAGTGCCTTGCCGAGGCGCGCGCGGTTCGTCGCGTCGTTGAGCCAGCCACTGGCGCCGGACGGATGCGGGAGCGGGACCGCGATCGCGTCTCCGAGCAGGTAGCTCTTGCCGATCGCCTCCGTCAGGCGGCGGATCCCCAGCAGCATCGTTGCGGGAGCGAGCCCGACCGTGACGATCAGCGCGGGGCGGAGGAGGTGGAGCTCGGCCTCGCGCCAGTCGGCGCACAGTGCCCGCTCGGCCGCTGTCGCGGAACGGTCGCCGCGGCCACCTGGGCTCGGGCCCGGGAAGCAGCGGGTGACGGAGGCGCAGTAGAAGCGGCGGAAGAACTCGTCCTCGTCGAGCCGGAGCCACCGCCGGAGGGTCCGGCCCGCGCGTCCCTGCCACGGCAGGCCTGTCTCCGCCTCGACGCGGCCGGGCGCGAGCCCGTAGAGGTAGGCCGCCTGGCCCGCGGTCCCGGCGACGACGGGTCGCGGGTCGATCGGGTAGCCGGCTTCGAGGCACCGGCGGCACCGCCGGTTCTCGCGCTGGAGCCGGCCGATCGACCGGTAGCCGCTCACCGGGGCGAGCGGACGACGACGAACCAGTCGCCGGCGTGGAGCACGTCGCCCCCACCGAGCTCTTCGAGAAGCGCGTCGGGCTCGAACCAGCGCTTGTAGACCTCCCAGCGCGAGCCGTCGAGAAGGCGTCGCTCCGACCATTCTTCGTCGACGGCGGAGTGCGTACGGGACGCGTCCACGAGCACGAGCTCAGGCGCGACGCGGCGTGCCTCACCGAGGAACGCGGTGCGCTGGCGCTCGTCGAGGTGCCCGTAGAAGTGGCCGCTGCAGACACGTTCGAAACCGTGGTCCGGGAAGGGGAGGGAGAGGGCGTCGCCCTGGACGAACGTCGCCGTGGGGACGCGTCGCGCCGCGATGGCGAGCATGCGCTCGCTCGCGTCGAGCCCGGTCACGGGACCGCGAAGGTGCTGCGTGAGGAAACCGGTGCCGCACGCCACGTCGAGCGTCCGCGCAGGCGCGAGCGCGGCGAGGACCTTGGTGACGGCGGTCAGCTCCTCGTCGAACCCGGGACGCTCGCGATCCGCGTAGAGCCCGACCCCCTCGTACCAGTTGTCGTACTCCGGGGCGCGCCGGTCGTAGTAGGCGGGGGCGGTCGGCTCGCGCACACTTTCTAGAGTAGGCGGATGCTTCCCCTCGAGTCCGTCCCGAACGTGTCCGAGGGGCGCCAGGCCGGTGTCGTGGCGTCGCTTGGACGGGCGTTCACCGGCGCGGGCGCCCTTCTGCTCGACACCCACGTCGACGCTCGACCACCACCGATCGGTGTTCACGCTCCTCGGGGACGAGGCGGCGCTCGAGGATGGTCTCGTCACGGGAATCACGGAGGCTCGAGGCGCGATCGACCTCGGTCGCCACGAGGGGGTGCACCCGCGCGTAGGCGCGGTCGACGTCGTCCCGCTCGTCCCGCTCGTGCGGTCGGATTTGACGCGCGCGGAGTCGGTGGCGCGTGCCGTCGCGCGCCGGCTCGGGGAGGAGCTCGGCGTGACGGTGTTCCTCTACGGGACGCTGGTGGAGGGTCGGCGCCCGGCGTTCTACCGGCGGGGCGGGCCGGTCGCGCTGCAGGAGCGCGTCGATGCCGGAGAGCTCGTGCCTGCACACGGGCCGGCTCGTCTGGATCCGGCGTTCGGCGCGGTGCTCGTCGGCGCGCGCGCGCCGCTCCTGGCCTACAACCTGGAGCTCGAGGGGCCACTCGAGGTCGCGCGCGAGGTCGCTGCCGCGGTGCGGGAGTCCGGCGGAGGGCTGCGGGGCGTCCAGGCGCTCGCGCTCCGGCTTGCGGACGGACGGATCCAGGTCTCGACGAACGTCGTCGATCTCGACGCGACCGCGCCGCACGAGCTCGTCGAGCGCATCGTCGCGGAGACAGAGGCGCGTGGCGCGCGCGTGGGGGAGGGCGAGCTCGTCGGCCTCGTCCCGGCGGAAAGCGTTGCCGCGGCGGCCCGCGCGGGGGGCGTGGGCGAGCCTCTCGACGAGGCCGGCTTGCCGACGGCCGCCGCCCTGGCGGCGGCTGCCTCGGCGCTTCGGCTCGCGCACCTCGAGCCGGATCGCGTGCTCGGGTGGCACGTGCGGCGCTGGGAGGCATCGCGGTCGCTGTGACGGTGACGATGTCGGCACGAAGGCGGCGCCCACCTGTGACACGACCGGCGATAGCGTGACTCCAGGGAGCCTCGCTCCCCCGTGCCGGGGGTGCGCGGGCTCGGTCGGTCGGGCGCGCCGTGACGTCGACGCAGCCTGTGGGCGTCGCACCGCGCACCGTCGTGCCCGACGGGTGCGGACGCGCGGAACCACCGTCTAGACTCGCCGCGTGCCGGCCGCGGTCGAGCTGACTGGCGACGACCTGACGATCGCTGACGTCTGGGACGTCGCGGTCGAGCGTCGGCCGGTCGCGCTCGGGGCGAGCGGACGCGAGCGAGTCGCCCGGGCACGCGCGTTCCTCGAGACCCAGGTCGGCGACCACACGTACGGCGTCAACACCGGCTTCGGCCGGTTCGTCTCGGAGTCGATCCCATCCGAGCAGGCCGCCGAGCTCCAGCTCCGGCTTCTCCGCAGCCACGCGTGCGGCGTCGGCGAGCCCTATCCGGACGATGTCGTCCGCGCGGCGATGCTCCTCCGCGCGAACACGCTCGCGAAGGGATACTCGGGAGCGCGCGTCGAGACCGTCGAGCTGCTTGTCGCCGCACTCGTCGCCGGGCTCTTGCCGCACGTTCCGTCGCGGGGCTCGGTCGGAGCGAGCGGCGATCTCGCGCCGCTTGCGCACCTCGCCCTCCCGCTCGTGGGGGAGGGCGAGGCGATCGTCGACGGAGTGCGCCTCACCGGCGCGGACGCACTGCGCGCGGTCGGGCTCCAGCCGATCGTGCTGGCGGCGAAGGAGGGCCTCTCGCTCATCAACGGCACGCAGTTCATGACGGCGATGGCGTCGCTCGCCCTCACCCGCGCGAAGCGTCTCGCCGGCGCGGCGGACATCGCCTGCGCGATGTCGCTCGAAGCGCTGCAAGGCACGCCGACGAGCTTCCACCCGGCGATCCACGCAAGCGCGGCCGCTGCCGGGCCAGGTGCGAAGTGCGGCGACGCTCCGCGCGCTCCTCGCCGGGTCCGCGATCGTCGAGTCCCACCGCTGGTGCGACAAGGTGCAGGACGCGTACTCCCTTCGCTGCGCGCCGCAGGTGCACGGCGCGAGCCGCGACCTCCTCGCCCACGTCGAGCGCACCGTCGCGGTCGAGCTCAACGCGGCTACCGACAATCCCCTCGTCCTGATCGAGGACGAGCTGATCGTCTCCAACGGAAACTTCCACGGCCAGCCGATCGCGATGGCGCTCGACTGCCTCGCGATCGCGTGCGCCGAGCTCGGAAGCATCAGCGAGCGTCGGACCGAGCGCCTCGTCAACCCGTCGCTGTCGGACGGGTTGCCGCCGTTCCTCGTCGCGCGCGAGGAGGGCCTCAACTCCGGCTTCATGATCCCGCAGTACGTCGCGGCGGCGCTCGTCTCGGAGAGCAAGGCGCTCTGCCACCCCGGCTCCGTCGACTCGATCCCCACGAGCGCCGGCCAGGAGGACCACGTGTCGATGGGGAACGGCGCTGGGCTGAAGGCGCTGCAGGTGATCGCGAACGCCGAGCGCGTGCTCGCGATCGAGCTCCTTGCGGGCGCCCAGGCGGTCGAGTTCCTTGCGCCGCTCGAGCCGGGCGTCGGTGTTCGCGCGGCGCGCGCCTTTGTCCGGACGCTGTCCGACCGCGTCCGAGAGGATCGGTCTCTGTCGGCGGACATCGAGCGCGTTGCCGGCGCGATTGCGGATGGACGGCTGGAGCGCGCGGTCATGCCCGAGACCGAGGACGTCGACGAATGAGCGATCTGCCGCCTCTCCGCAATCCGTACCGGTCGTCTGCGCTGTTTCATGCCGGTCTCGCCGTCGTGATCCTCCTCTTCGCCGGCCTCACCGGCGGCGACCTCACCAGGGCGGTCGCGTTCGCGGCACTCTATTTCGTCGCCGCGACCGGCTGGACGTGGTTCCGCTTTCGCCAGCGGGAGTCGCGCGCAAAGGACGTCGAGCCCGTGCAGAGCAAGCGACGGAACGGGAACTCGTGAGCGACGAGCTCGTCGAGCAACTCGTCGGGGATCTGTCGGCGATTCGCGCGCCACGCGGCGCCGCCCTGAACGCGCGGTCGTGGACGACCGAGGCGCCGTTGCGGATGCTCCTCAACAATCTCGACCCGGAGGTCGCCGAGCATCCCGAGTCGCTGGTCGTGTACGGCGGCTCCGGGCGCGCCGCGCGCTCGCACGACGCGCTACGCGCGATCGTCCGGACGCTGCTCCGTCTCGCCGACGACGAGACGCTGCTCGTGCAGTCGGGCAAGCCGGTCGGCGTGTTCCGGACGCATCCCGGCGCGCCGCGCGTGCTCATTGCGAACTCCCTCATCGTCCCGGCGTGGGCGTCGTGGGACGAGTTCCGAAGGCTCGAGGCCGAGGGCCTCACGATGTTCGGCCAGATGACGGCAGGCTCGTGGATCTACATCGGCACCCAGGGGATCCTGCAGGGCACCTACCAGACCTTCTGCGCGGCGGGCGAGAAGCACTTCGGCTCACCGGACCTGTCCGGGCGGACGATCCTCACCGCGGGTCTCGGCGGGATGGGCGGCGCTCAGCCGCTCGCCGCGACGATGGCGGGCGCCGCGATCCTGTGCGTCGAGATCGACCAGCGCTCGATCGACCGTCGCCTCGAGACGCGGTATGTGGACGAGCAGGCGGCGACGCTCGACGACGCGCTCGAGCGGGTACGCGAGGCGGCGGCCGCGCGACGGCCGCTGTCCGTTGCGCTACGGGCGAACGCCGCCGACGTCTTCCCGGAGCTCGTCGCCCGCGGCGTCGCCTTCGACCTCGTGACCGACCAGACCGCGGCTCACGACCCGCTGACCGGCTATGTCCCTGCGGAGGTGCCGCTCGAGGAGGCCGCTGCGCTCCGTGAGCGAGACCCCGAGGAGTACCTCCGACTCGCCTCCGAGTCGATCGTCGCCCACGTCCGCGCGATGATCGAGTTCGTCCGGATGGGGTGCTATGTTTTCGATTATGGCAACAACCTGCGAGGTGAGGCCTATCGAGCAGGGCTGACGAACGCCTTCACATACCCGGGCTTCGTCCCGGCCTATATCCGGCCGCTCTTCTGTCGTGGAATCGGGCCGTTCCGCTGGGCGGTGCTGTCAGGTGACCCGGCAGACATCACGGCGATCGACGACGTATTGAAGGAGCTGTTCCCGGACGACACGCTCCTCCAGCGTTGGCTCGAGCTTGCACCGCAGCGGGTCGCGTTCCAGGGCCTGCCGGCCCGCATCTGCTGGCTCGGCTACGGCGACCGGGCCAAGGCCGGTCTCGCGATCAACGATCTCGTCCGCGCAGGCAAGGTGTCGGCGCCCGTGGTGATCGGGAGGGATCATCTCGACTCCGGCTCCGTCGCGTCGCCGTACCGCGAGACCGAGTCGATGCGGGACGGCTCGGACGCGATTGCCGACTGGCCGATCCTGAACGCGCTGCTGAACACCGCTGCCGGGGCGACCTGGGTGAGCGTGCATCACGGCGGCGGTGTCGGGATCGGGAACTCGATCCACGCCGGCATGGTCGTCGTCGCCGATGGAACGGACGATGCTGCGGAGCGTCTCGGCCGCGTGCTCGCGGCCGATCCGGGCACGGGCGTGATGCGGCACGCGGACGCAGGCTACGAGGAGGCCGTCGCGGCGGCGAAAAGTGGCGGTCTCGACCTGCCGGGGATCACGACCTGACGTTCGTCCCGTGAGCCGGCTCCTCGTCCGCGATCTCGCGCAGCTCGCAACCCCGGCCGTTCCAGGCGCCGTGCTCCGCGGCGCGGCCCTCGGCGAGGTCGAGGTGGTCGAGAACGCGTTCGTCCTCGTACGCGACGGGCTCATCGAGGCAGTCGGTCCGATGACCAGCCTCCCGTGGATCGATGGCGACGTGCACGAGGTCGACGGGGACGGGCTCAGTGCCATTCCCGGGCTCGTCGACTGCCACACGCACCCGGCGTTCGCCGGCGACCGTGCGCACGAGTTCGCCCTCCGCGCCGCGGGAGCGACGTACGAGGAGCTTCTGGCCGCGGGAGGCGGGATCCTGTCCACGACCCGGGCGACCCGCGCGGCCGGCTCGGACGCCCTCCACGAGATCGTCGAGCGACACCGGGAGGCGATGATCGCCCACGGCACGACGACGTTCGAGGGCAAGAGTGGTTACGGCCTCGATCACGACACCGAGCTCGCGCAGCTCGAGGCGGTGCGCGGCGCGGGCGGCGTGCCCACGTGGCTCGGCGCCCACGCGGTGCCGCCGGAGCACCCCGACGCGGACGCCTACGTCGACTGGCTGATCGCGGACGTCCTGCCCGATGCGGCTCGAATCGCCCTCGCCGCTGACGTCTTCGTCGAGCGCGGGACGTTCGACGTCGAGCAGGCTCGCCGCTACCTGCGTGCCTGCGGCGCGGCCGGGCTCACCCTGCGGCTCCACGGCGACCAGCTCTCGGAGATCGGCGCTGTGCCGCTCGCCGTCGAGCTCGGCGCCCGGTCGATCGACCACCTTGAGGCAACGAGCCCGACGGGGGTCGAGGCGCTCGCGGCCAGCGACGTCGTGGGCGTCCTCCTACCCGTCGCCGCGCTCTATCTCGGCCGGCCGATGCCGCCTGCCCGCGCGCTCGTCGACGCCGGAGCTGCGATCGCGCTGGCCACCGACTTCAACCCGGGAAGCGCGTACTGCGAGAGCCTGCCGGTCGTGTGCACGCTGGCGTGCACGCAGCTCGGATTGACACCCGCCGAGGCGCTCTCGGCATGCACGGTGAACGCTGCGTACGTCCTCGGCCTCCCCGACCGCGGCCGGCTCGCACCCGGGCTCCGCGCCGACGTCGTGCTCGTCGGCGCCCCCGACTGGCGGCACCTCGCGTATCACCTTGCCGGCGACGTCGTCCATACCGTCCTCCGCGAGGGGCGAGTCGTCCATTCGCGGGCATAATCGGGTCGATGGCGAACCAGAAGCAGCGTCGACGCCGGGCGAAGGAGAAGCGCCACGCGTACGACCTCGTCGAGATCGACGCCGAGGGGAACGAGACCGTTCTCTCCGCAACCGAGGTCAAGTCCGAGGGCGGGGCGAAGAGCCCGGCCAAGAAGTCCCAGCCCGCCCGTGGACAGGCGAAGTCGCGTGGGCGAGGGACTCCGCAGCCGCCCTCGTGGCCGCGCGTCCTGAAGCGTGGAGCGATCTTCGCGCCGATCTTCCTCGCGACCGTGCTCCTGCTCGCCGGCAACCGGCTCAGCTTCGCCGGGGCCGTCGTCCAGACGTTGTTCCTGCTCGCGATCTTCGTGCCGTTCAGCTACTTCATGGACCGGCTCGTGTGGCGCTCGCACGAGAAGCGCCAGGCGCGCGAGAGCGCACGCTAGCCCGCGCTACGGCCCGAACCCGCGCCCGAGCGCGGGAGCTCAGTTCGGCGTCTCGCCATCGAGGTAGTGGCCGTCGCCGGGCCACGGCGCGAGGAGAAGCAGGATCCGGCCGCCGGAGGCGCTCGAGACCGCGTGCCGTTCACCCGGGTCGAACGTCGCGAGCGTGCCGACGCCCCCGCGGACGACCTCGTCGCCGCATCGGATCTCCGCCTCGCCCTCGACGACGACGAGCCACGCGCGCTCACGCACCTGGTGGTCGCTGAGCTCCTGGCCCGCGTGGAGCCGGATGGCGATCGCGCGGGCGCCGTGGTCCGTCATGAGCACCGCCGGGTCGATCGTGCCGCCCGGTGCCTCGATGTCGGTGAGGTGCCAGGATTGCACGCGTGCACCCTATCGCGCATGAGTGCGAGGACGACGTCGGCGCGTCCGTACACTCGCGATCGTGCCACCGGTCGTCGACCAGCTCACGTTCGGCCCCTATGCGACGAACTGCTACGTCGTGCGCGCCGACCGATCCGGCGCCGAGGCGGTCGTCGTCGACCCGAGCGGCACCGCGACGGAGATCCGCCTCCGGCTCGCTTCGCTCGGCACACGCTGCGCGGCGATCCTCGTCACGCACGGTCACATCGATCATGTCCTCGGCCTTGCCGACCTCGCGGAGGGCACCGAGGCGCCGGTGCACGCGCCCGCAGCGGAGCTGACGCTCTTCGAGGAGCCCGGTCGGTTCGCGCCAGCGGGGATCACGGCCCGAGGATGGACTCCCGAGGTCCTGCTCGAGGGCAATGAGACGCTCGAGCTCGCAGGGATCCGGTTCGACGTCGTCTCCGTCCCGGGGCACTCGCCGGGACACGTCGCATACGCGATCGACGGCGCACTCCTCTCGGGGGACGTGCTCTTTGCCGGCTCGGTCGGACGCACCGACCTCCCCGGCGCGGACTGGGAGACGCTGCTCGCATCGCTGCGCACGCTGGTCGACACGTATCCCGGCGACACCGTCGTCCATCCGGGCCACGGCCCGTCGACGACACTCGGCCAGGAGCTCGCCCGCAACCCGTTCCTCGCCGAGCTGCGGCGCGAGCGCCAGGAGCCCGTCGAGTGACCGATCGGCCGAAGCTCGAGCGGCCACGCGGCACCCATGACGTCGTCCCGGCCGAGATGCCGCGCTGGGAGCGGGTCACCGGCGAGATCGAAAGCCTCTGCGCGCTCTACGGCTACCGCCGGATCGTCACGCCGGTCTTCGAGGACACCGCGCTCTTCGCGCGGACCTCGGGCGCGGGATCGGACGTCGTGCAGAAGGAGATGTACACGTTCACGGACCGCTCCGATCGCTCGTTGACTTTGCGTCCCGAGGGGACCGCGCCGATCTGCCGTGCGTACGTCGAGCACGGGATGCACCGCGACCCGCAGCCGGTGAAGCTCTTCACGATCGCGCCGATGTACCGGTACGGGGCCCCCGGGCGCGGGCGGTACCGCGAGCACTGGCAGGCCTCCGTCGAGGCGCTGGGCTCAGACGATCCGTCGATCGACGCCGAGCTGATCCAGCTCTACGACGCACTTCTCGGTCGACTCGGAGTGACGCGGTATCACCTCGAGCTGAACTCGATCGGCTGTCGCGAGTGCAGGCCCAGGTACCTCGATGCGCTCGGAGCGTGGCTCGCGGCGAATGGAGGGCGCCTCGACGACGACACGCGCGCGAAGATCGACGTCAGCCCGCTCCGCGTGTTCGACAACTACCTTGCGAAGCCGCAGGCGGTACGCGACGCCCTCGACGAGGCGCCGAAGATCGGCGAGTCGCTCTGCGCGGCATGCGTCGAGCACTTCGCGACGGTCCGGGCGGACCTCGACGCCGTGGGCGTGACCTACACGATCGTCCCCACACTCGTACGCGGCCTCGACTACTACACGCGGACGACGTTCGAGTTCATCGGCCCGATGGAGAACCAGAACTCGACCATCACCGGCGGCGGCCGCTACGACTACCTCATCGAGGAGATCGGCGGTCCGCCGACGCCGGGCATCGGCTTCGGCGCGGGCATCGAGCGGCTGCTCATCGCGATGGAGGAGGACGGCGTCCCCGACGAGCCGCCACCAACGGTCGACGTGTTCCTCGCGCTCGACGAGGGCGCCCCCCGATCGACCGTCGCACGCTGGCTCGCGGAGCTCCGCCGCGCGGGAGTCGCCGCCGAGACGGACTACGCCGGCCGCTCCCTCAAGGGCCAGCTCACACAGGCACGGCGGCTGGGCGCTGCTGCGACCGTTGTCGTCGGGGCCGAGACGGCGACGTTTCGCCGACCGGGCAGCCCGGACGAGACGCTCGCCCACGACGAGATCGTCTCTACGCTCTCGACGTGAGCTGGAGAGACCTGATGTGCGGCGAGCCGCGTGCCGAGCACGCCGGTCGCACGATCACCCTCGCCGGGTGGGTCGCGCGCCGCCGCGACCACGGCGGCCTCGTGTTCGTCGATCTTCGCGACCGGAGTGGGATCACGCAGCTGGTCATCAACCCCGAGCGGGCGCCGGCGGCCGCCGAGCTCGCGAGTGAGATTCGCAACGAGTTCGTGCTCCAGGCGCGTGGCGAGGTCGTCGCGCGGTCGGCCGACACCGTCAACCCGCGGATGGCGACGGGGGACGTCGAGGTCGCGGTCGACGCGCTCGAGATCGTCTCGCGATCGACGCCGCTGCCCTTCCAGCTCGACGAGGAGAACGTCGACGAGACGCTTCGGTTGCGCTACCGCTGGCTCGACCTGCGTCGCGAGAAGCTCCAGCGCAACCTGGGGCTTCGCGCCCGGATGGTCGGGATCATCCGCCGGCACATGGAGGAAGCGGGCTTCCTCGACATCCAGACGCCGATCCTCTACAAGTCGACGCCCGAGGGGGCACGCGACTTCGTCGTCCCGAGCCGGCTCCACAAGGGGCGCTTCTTCGCGCTTCCGCAGAGCCCGCAGATCCTCAAGCAGCTGACGATGATCGCCGGCTTCGACCGCTACTACCAGATCGCGATCTGCTTTCGGGACGAGGATCTCCGCGCCGACCGCGTCCAGGAGCTCACGCAGCTCGACGTCGAGATGAGCTTCCCGGACCAGGAGGCCCTGTTCGACCTGATGGAGCGGATGTTCGCGGCGATCTGGCGCGACTGCGTCGGCGTCGAGATCGAGACGCCGTGGCCACGGATGACGTACGACGAGGCGGACCGCCGGTACGGCTCGGACAAGCCGGACACGCGCTTCGGCCTCGAGATCGAGGACGCGACGGCGGCCACGCGCGACTCAGAGTTCGGCGTCTTCGCCGGCGCGGAGACGGTGCGCTTCCTCCGCGTGCCGCGGACGTACTCGCGTGCGGAGATCGCCGCCCTCGAGGTGGTCGCGAAGGAGCGCGCGGCAAAAGGGCTCGCCTATCTCGCACGGGACGAGGAGAGCGGGGAGATCCGGTCGCCGATCGCGAAGTTCCTCTCGGAGCGGGAGCTCGAGACGCTCGCGCCGGCACCGGGCGAGACGCTGCTCTTCGTCGCTGACGAATGGGAGGCTGCGTCGCGCGTCCTCGGGCACCTCCGCCTCCACGTGGGTCGTGAGCTCGGGCTGATCGACGACAGTGCGTTCACGTTTCTCTGGGTGACCGACTTCCCGATGTTCGAGTGGGACGAGGATGACCAGCGCTGGTCGGCGAAGCACCACCCGTTCACGCGGCCGACCGACGAGTGGAAGGCGCGGTTCGCGGACGAGCCCCGGAAGGCGCTCGCGCACGCGTACGACATCATCGTCAACGGGAACGAGCTCGGCGGAGGGTCGTTCCGGATCCACGAGTCCGACCTCCAGGCGCGAGTGTTCGACCTGCTCTCCCTCACCGAGGAGCAGCAGCGCGTGCAGTTCGGCTTTCTCCTCGACGCACTGGCGATGGGCGCGCCGCCGCACGGCGGCATCGCGCTCGGCATCGACCGGATGACGATGGTCCTCGCCGGGGAGCCGAACCTGCGCGACGTGATCGCGTTCCCGAAGAATCAGGCGGGCCTCGACCCGATGTCGGGCGCCCCGTCGCGGATCACGCAACAGCAGCTCGACGAGCTCGGCCTCCGCGTCGTCGCGCCGGAGGAGGACGCGACCTGAGTCCGCGGGTCGTCGTCCGCCTCCTCTCGCTCGCCGCCGTGGCGCTCCTGGCGGGGCTCATCGCGGTGGCGGTCGTCGAGCGCTCGGACGACGAGAACGTCCCGGTCGCGTCGGAGGGAGCCGTCGCCGCCGGCGGCGGGTGGTACGACGCCCTGGCAGCGCCGCGCCCGCCGGCCGGTGACGCCGAGCGCACGAGCTGCGGGCTCACGCTGACGACACGGTCGCTGGGCGTGACGCACCCCGTGCTTCCGTGCGGCGCGAAGCTGCTCGTCCGGTACGGCGGCGAGACGATCCTCACCGAGGTGATCGACAACGAGCTCGTCGCGACCGGCCGGCAGTTCGAGCTGACACCTGCCCTCGCGCAGCTCGTCGGGCTCGATGGTACGCAGCAGGTCGAGTGGCGCTACGCGACTCGCTAGTGGTGGTCCGGCAACGGCCGGGTAGGATGCGTTCTGTTCGGCGTCACGCGTGGCCCCGGGCTCTCAACGTGAACCAACACTCACACGAAGGGAGCTCGGGTCTGGTCGACGGCGTTGCCGAAGGCCGGCAGGGCACCCACCTGGAGAAGCGGGTTCGCTTTTCCGGCCCGGGGTCACGCGAGGCGCCGAGCACCTTTTCGAGGCGCAGGTGAGCGAGATCCTCGGGCTGGACCACGTCCAGGTCGCTGCGCCGCCGGGCCGCGAGGACGAGGCTCGTCGCTTCTACGGCGAGCTCGTCGGGCTGGAGGAGATCTCGAAGCCGCTGCTCCTTGCCCCCCGCGGCGGCGTCTGGTTCCGCGCCGGCGTGCACGAGCTGCACGTCGCCGTCGCGGAGGACTTCACCCCTGCTGCGAAGGCACACCCGGCGTTGCTCGTCGCCTCGCCGACGGCGCTGGGCGAGGTCGCTCGGCGGTTGGAGACCAGTGGCGTGGAAGTTGCGTGGGCGGATCCCGCCGAGATCCCCGGTACCTCCCGCTTCCACGTCCACGACCCGTGGGGCAACCGGCTCGAGCTTGTCGCCCGTGACGAAACCGGCACGAACGCGGGACCCCGGCGGCACTGATTCGGCGGTAGCCTGGCATCAGGGACACGGGAGTGCCCCTGGGGGAGGTTGGGGGCGCAATAGGCGGCGATCCGCGCCCTGGCCGGGGGCTTCGCAGGCTCCCGCGCCGACGCGCGCTACCGTGAGTCGATGCCCGTCGAGGTCACCGGCGATTCCGCCCGCGGCGACGCGTTTGCGTTCGCACGGCTCGTCGTGGACGGCGACCGGATCGTCGAGGCGGACGCGCCGGGGATGGCGCGCTCCCTCGCGGGCCTGACCCTCCTCGAGGCGGCCGCGGTGCCGGGGGAGACGCTCGCGGCCGACGCCGTCGCGAACGCGATCGCGCCGGTCTTCCACGCGGTGTGGACCTCGGGGCGGATCGCCGTGGCGATGAGTGGAGGCGTCGACAGTGCCGTCGCGCTCCTGCGCGCGCGCCCGGACGCGATCGGCGTCACGCTTCGGCTCTGGCTGGATCCGGCCGGGCCGGACTCCGAGCGGGCATGCTGCTCCCCGGACGCGGTCATCCGCGCGCGCCAGACCTGTCACGCCCTTGGCCTGCCTCACGTGACGCTCGATCTCCGTGAGGCATTTCGCGACGCCGTCGTCCGCCCGTTCGTCGCCGGCTACGAGACGGGCCTCACGCCCAACCCCTGCATGCGGTGCAACGGCTCGTTCCGCTTCGACGCGCTGGTCGCGTTTGCGGACCGGGCCGGAGCGGACGTCGTCTGGACCGGGCATTACGCACGCGTCGTCGAGCGGGACGGTCGACGCCTCGTCGCGCGCGCAGCCGATGCCGTGAAGGACCAGTCGTACATGCTGGCGACGCTCGGCCCGGACGTTCTCGATCGCGTCGCCTTCCCGCTCGGCGCGATGACGAAGACCGAGGTGCGCGCGGAGGCGTCCGCCGCCGGGCTCGACGCTGCACGTCGACCGGAGAGCCAGGAGGCGTGCTTCCTCGCGGGTGGCGACTATCGAGCGTTCCTCTCTCGGAACGGCGTGGCCTCACGACCGGGGCCGATCGTCGACGAAGCCGGCGACGTCGTGGGACGGCACGACGGCCTGTGGCGATTCACGCCCGGCCAGCGGCGCGGGATCGGCGTCGCGTCGCCCGCGCCGCTCTACGCGCTCCGCTCGGACGTCGATGCGAACGCACTCGTCGTCGGCCCGCGCAGCGCCTTGCGGGTGACTCGAGTCCACGCGCGTGGCGACCTCTACGTCCCCGTCGGCGCGGCCGAGGCGAAGCTCCGCTACCGCAGCGAGCCCGTGGCGGCACGGGTCACGTCCACGGCGTCGGGGTTCGCGCTCGAGCTCGCCGAGTCGGTCGAGGCAGCCGCGCCGGGCCAGATCGCCGTCCTCTACGACGGCGACGCAGTTGTCGGTGCGGGAGTGATCGAACGGGCGACGGGGTAGCATCCGGCGCGATGACGGTCGCGTTCTCCGCCGGTGACGTCGCCTACTGGGGTCTGGCGATCTTCCTCGTCCTCCTCGGCGTCGGCTCGATCTTCGCCCTCTACAAGCTCGGTCGGGTGTTCGACCGGCTCTCGTCGTTCGTTCGGGGGGCAGAGCGCGACGTGCTGCCGGTCGTCGTCAAGACGGGCGGTACCGTCGACCGCGTCAACTACCAGCTCGACAAGCTCGACACGGTGACGGACAGCGCCGTGTCGATGGCGGACAGCGCCGACACGGCGGTGCGGGCGGTGTCGACGGCGATCGCGACGCCGGTCGAGAAGGTCTCGGGACTGGCGGCCGGGGTCGCACATGGCTTTGCGTCCTTCCGGAAGACTCGGGACTTCTCCGAGGCGAAGGAAGCGGCGCAGGACGCGGCGCGCCGGCGCGAGCACGATCTCGCGGAGGATCTCCGTGCCGCCGGCCGCACTCCTCCTTCGGAGGAACGGCCGAAGCCGACGCCGACGCCGCCCCCGCAGCCGAAGCCCGATGCGTGGCCGAAGCCGCCGCCGACGCCGAAGCCCGACCCCGCGCCCGTCCCGCCGGACGAGGTGCCGTAGGCCTCGCGGCTCGGAGCGACGGCAGACGACACGCGACCGAGACCCCGGGCGCTCGTAGCCACTCGCTCGACGCAGCTCGAGCAACCACCGGTCGAGCAGGCGCGGTCGAGCAGGCGCGTGCACCCACGGTCACACAGCCGGCACGAAGTCGCGACATTCGCGTCGGTCTTCTGCCGATAGCCTGACTTCAGGGACACGGGAGTGCCCCTGGGGGCGGTTGGTCGAAGAACCGAGCTGCTCCCGCTCCACCGGGCGCGAAACGGCTTCGGCGCTACGATCGGCGGATGCGCACGACGGCCGAGCTCCGCGAGGGATTCCTGTCGTTCTTCGAGTCGCGGGAGCACATGCGATTCCCGTCGTTCTCACTCATCCCGCCGCCGGAGGACCCGTCGACGCTGTTCATCAGCGCCGGCATGCAGCCCCTGAAGCCGTACTTCTCGGGCGACAAGCAGCCGCCGGCGCCGCGCTTCACGACCGTCCAGAAGTGCCTTCGCGCCGGCGGGAAGGACACCGACCTCGACGAGGTCGGGCTCACCGCCCGCCACGCGTCGATGTTCGAGATGCTCGGCAACTTCTCGTTCGGCGACTACTTCAAGGACGGCGCCGTCGACCTCGCGTGGGAGTTCGTGACGGAGCACCTCCGCTTCGCCCCGGACCGGCTGTGGGCGAGCGTCTTCGCCGGCGACCCGGGGCTCGGGATCGGCGAGGACGAGGTTGCCGTCGCCGCCTGGATGCGGAAGGGGATCCCGCGCGAGCGCGTCGTCCCGTTCCCGCGCTCGGAGAACTTCTGGGGCCCCGCCGGCGAGACCGGCCCTTGCGGCCCGTGCTCCGAGCTCCACTACGACCGGGGCGCCGCGCACGGCTGCGGGGAGCCCGACTGCGGGCCGAACTGCGAGCGCTGCGACCGCTACATCGAGTTCTGGAACCTCGTCTTCATGGAGTTCGACCTGGCGGCCGACGGCAGCGTGACGCCGCTGCCGAAGCAGAACATCGACACGGGGATGGGACTCGAGCGCTGCGCGATGCTCGTCCAGGAGACCGACTCGATCTTCGACACGGACGGCTTCCGGCTGATCATGGACTGGATCGAGGCGGAGTCCGGCGTGCACTACGGCGCCTCGCCCGAGGCGACGAAGGCACACCGTGTGCTCTCGGACCACGGCCGCGGGATGACGTTCCTCGTCGCCGAGGGGATCACGCCGTCGAACGAGGGCCGCGGCTACGTCCTCCGCCGGCTGATCCGGCGCTCCGTTGTCCAGGCGCAGCGCATCGGGCTTCCCGCCGTCCACCTCCTGCCGCGCGTCGTCGTCGAGCAGGTCGGCCCCTGGTATCCCGAGGTCGTCGAGAACGCCGAGGAGATCGAGCGCGTCGTCCGCGCCGAGGAGGAGCGCTTCCGGGAGACGATCGACCGCGGCATGCGCGAGTTCGACGAGGTCTCCGGCCGGGACATCACGGCCGATGAGGCGTTCCGGCTCGCCGCGACCTACGGCTTTCCGATCGAGCTGACCGTCGAGCTCGCGCGTGAGCGCGGCCACCAGGTCGACGTCGACGGCTATCGACTCGAGATGGAGCGCCACAAGGAGATCTCCCGCGGCACCGGCGAGCGCGGCCTCGCCCAGCGGGCCGCCGACTTCGCCCGCGACGCGGGGTTCGCGTCGGACTTCGTCGGGTACGCGAAGGTCGACGTGCTCACGCAGCTCGGCGCGCTCGAGGACCTCGGCGACGGCACGTTCCTCGCGAAGCTCCGCGAGTCGCCGTTCTACCCGGCGGGCGGCGGCCAGGTCACCGACCAGGGGTGGATCGAGCGCGACGACGACCCGTCGACCCGCGCCGAGCTCGTGGAGGCGTTCCGGTTCGAGTCCGACCAGGCGCTCGTCTTCCGCGGCTCCGGCTTCGCGGCCGGGGATCGCGTCCGCGCCGTCGTGCCGTGGAGCGTGCGCTTCCCGACGATGGCGAACCACACCGCGACGCACCTTCTCCAGGCCGCGCTCCGCGCGGTGCTCGGCGACCACGTCAAGCAGGCGGGCTCGGCGGTGCGACCGGACAAGCTCCGCTTCGACTTCACGCACCCGTCGCAGCTGACCCGCGAGGAGCGCTCCGAGATCGAGGAGCGCGTCAACCGCGCGGTCTTCGCGAACGTTCCCGTGCACACGTTCGAGACGACCCTCGACGAGGCGCGCCGGCTCGGGGCAATGGCGCTCTTCGGCGAGAAGTACGGCGAGGTCGTGCGCGTCGTCGACATCGCCGGGACGTCGACCGAGCTCTGCGGCGGCACCCACGTTCGCACGACGGCCGAGATCGGCGGCTTCGCGATCCTCACCGAGGGGTCGGTCGGCGGCGGCGCACGGCGGATCGAGGCCGTGACGTCCGGCGAGGCGTGGGCGACGCTGCACGCCCGCGCCGCCGAGACCGACGCGCTGCGCGGCGAGCTCGAGGAGGCGCGCAAGGAGCAGAAGCGGAAGCCGGCCGCCGAGACGCGTGCCGCCGATCCCGAGCCGCAGGTCGTCGCCGTCGACGGCGTCAACGTCGTCGTCCAGGCCGTCGAGGGGTTCGAGGGCGACGCGCTGCTCGAGCTCTCCGACCGCTTCAAGCAGCGGCACGCGCCCGCGGCGGTCGTGCTCGGCTCGACCGGCGCGGGCGGCGTCAGCCTCGTCGCGAACTTCGACGCCAAGGTCGCCGAGCGCGTCAGCGCCTCGGACGTGATCCGCGGCGCCGCCCCGCTCGTCGGTGGAGGCGGCGGCGGGAGGCCGACGATGGCGCGCGCGGGCGGCAAGGACGCCGAGAAGCTGCCGGACGCGCTCGCCGAGGCTGCCCGGCTCATCCGAGAAGCCCTGTAGCAATGAAGGTCATGGCGCTCGACTTCGGCTCGGCGCGGACCGGTGTCGCCGTCTCGGACGCGACGGGAACGCTCGCGCGCCCCGTGGGCGTCGTCGAGCGCGCGGCGAGCGACCCGGGGCTCGGCCGCCTCGTCGAGCTCGCCGCCGAGCACGAAGCCGAGCTGGTGGTGGTGGGCCTCCCGCTCACGCTGCGCGGCGAGCACGGGGAGCAGGCGCGCGCGACGGAGGCGTTCGTCGATGCGCTCCGCGGACGACTGTCGATCCCCGTGGAGACCTACGACGAGCGGTTCACGACGACGCTCGCCGAGCAGAGCGGCGGCCGGGCGCCGGTCGACGCCCTTGCGGCCGCTCATCTGCTCCAGAGCTGGCTGGAGCGCACCCGTTGACGCGCTGGCTCGCGCTCGTGGCCGCAGTCGGCGTGGTCGCGGTCGGCGCGTTCGCGGCGACCGCCTGGGTCGCGGGCGGCGACGACGACCCGCCCGCACCGACGACCACGGCGGCGCCACCGCTCGCGCGTCTCCGCATCATCTTCCCCGAGGGCTTCGCCGTCGCCGAGATGGCCGACCGGGTCGCGGCCGTCCGGGACATCGCGATCGCGAAGCGAGGCGTCACGCCGCGGCTGACGAAGGCCGGCGTACCTGCGCGCCGTCGAGGCGGCGAAAGCGCCCGCCCGATTCCGCAAGGACATGAAGCGCGACTCCCTCGAGGGGTTCCTCTTCCCGGCGCTCTACGAGTTCACCCGGGAGACGACCGCACGCGAGCTCGTCGCCGACCAGCTTCGCGCGTTCCGGCAGCGCTTCCGCGGCGTCGACCTCTCGTACGCGCGCTCGAAGAACCTCACGCCGTACGACGTGCTGATCATCGCCTCGATGATCGAGAAGGAGACGGCTGTGCCGCGCGAGCGGCGCCTGGTCTCGGCGGTGATCTACAACCGGCTGCGGAACCGGATGCCGCTCGGGATCGACGCGACCGTCCGCTACGGCCTCGACATCCCCGGCACGGAGTCGCTGACGAAGGAGGCGCTGCGCTCGAGCTCGCCGTACAACACGCGCCTGCGCACCGGTCTCCCGCCGACGCCGATCGCCAACCCGGGTCTCGCCTCGATCCGTGCCGCCGCGAACCCCGCGCGCGGCGTCGACTACCTGTACTACGTGCGCAAGCCGAGCTCGAAGGCGCACTACTTCACGTCGAGCGAGAGCGACTTCCTGCGCAAGGTCTGCGAGTACGGCTACGCCTGCGACTGACGGGATGCGGATCTTCGTCTGGCACGGCTACCTCCTCGCCGACACCGGCTCGAACATCTACACCCGCCAGCTGGCGCGCGAATGGAGCCGCGCGGGGCACGACGTCACCGTCTTCTCGCAGGATCCGGATCCGACGCGGTACGACCTCGGCGGGGCGGAGATCGGTCAGGCCGGACGTGCACGGCCTCCTGCCCGTGTTCGTCGTCGACGACTACCCCGGATACCGCGTCGCGCGCGTGCAGGACTGCAGCCGCGCGGAGCTCGACCGCTGGGTCGAGGACAACGCGTCCGCGCTCCGCGCGCGGGGACCGCGCGGACTTCCTGCTCGTCAACCACGTCCTGCTCGGCGGGCCGGTCGGGGCGGCGTGCGGCTCGCCGTACGTCGTGAAGGCGCACGGATCGGAGCTCGAGTACTCGATGCGCGGCAACGAGGAGCTCTCGCGCTGGGGCGCCGAGGTGCTCGCCCGTGCGCAGGCGACTCTCGTCGGGTCCGAGCACATCCGCGAAGTCGTGGCGGAGATCTGCGGCGCCGTCGAACGCGTTCACACGATCCCGCCCGGGGTCGACATCGAGCTCTGGCGGCCGCAGCTCCGCGATGAAGCCCTCAGCTCGCTGCTCGGCGAGTGCCGCGACGATCCGCCGAACCCCGGGAACCTCAACGAGCGGCTGCCCGACGAGGGCAACGCCGAGCGGCTCGCCTCCTTCCTGGCCGGTGACCGGAAGACCGTCGTCTTCTACGGGAAGCTGATCCGCAACAAGGGCGTCCAGGTGCTCCTCGAGGCGCTCCGCGGGCTCGACGCCCGCGGTGTGATCGTCGGATTCGGCGACTATCGCGCAGAGCTCGAGGCGCAGGCCGCGGGGCTCGACGTCATCTTCACCGGGCCGCTCGCGCACCGGCACCTCGTCCACCTCCTCGCGTTCGCCGATGCGAGTGCCGTGCCCTCGATCTTCCCGGAGGCGTTCGGGATGGTCGCGGCCGAGTCGGCGGCGGCGGGCTGCCCGCCGGTCGTGGCAGACCACTCGGGCCTCGCCGAGGTGGGGGAGGGGCTCGAGGAGGCGTACCCGGCCGCCCTGCGCGGGCTCGTTCGCTTCCCGAACGGCGACGCCGACGCGCTCCGCGAGCGGCTGGCCGCGATCCTCGGGCTCGGCCTCGACGAGCGCGCCGCGATCCGTGCGGCCGCGCGCGCGGCCGTGGTCGAGCGGTGGAGTTGGGGCGGCGTCGCGCGGCGCATCCTCGCGACGTCCGACTGAGACCGCTACCGGGTGTCAGACGGCGGAGTCGAGCCCGTCCCGGGCGGACTCGAGCGCCTCGCGCTCCGTGCGAATCCGCGCGCGGGCGCGTTCGAGCACGTCCTCGAAGAGATCGGCGAGCGGCCCGTCGTCGCCCGGCTCGGCGTTGAGCCAGACCGGGGGGAGGAGCTCGCGCCGGACGCGCTGGTGCTCCCAGCTCGCCTGGAACTGCTCGAGGAGCCGGCGATCGACGTTGTCGGCGCCCATCGCTGTTCCTATCGGCACGGGGCGGCTCGACATGAGCCTGTGCTCGGCAACGGCCGCGAGGCGATACTCCGCGCGTGACGGAGATCCGCGGGACGACGACGCTCGTCGGCCTCCTCGGCTGGCCGACCTCGCACTCCCTGTCACCACCGATGCAGAACGCCGCGTTCGCGGCCCTCGAGCTCGACTGGGCGTACGTGCCGCTCCCGACGCCGCCGGAACGGCTCGGCGACGCCGTCCCGGGGCTCGTCGCCGCGGGCTTCGCCGGCGCGAACGTGACGATCCCGCACAAGCAGGCCGTCATCGCTTTCTGCGACGAGGTCGACGAGGTCGCAGAGCGCGCACACTCGGTCAACACCCTCGTGATCCGCGACGACCGGGTGCTCGGGTCGTCCACCGACGGGCTTGCGGTCATCACGCAGATCGATCCCGCCGAGCGTCGCGCGCTCGTGCTCGGCACCGGCGGCGCGGCAAAGGCGGTCGCCTCGGCGCTCGAAGACGCGGGCGCCGAGGTCGTCGTCCGCGGGCGCCGCGATTCGGGCTGGCCGCCCTCGACCGACGGTTTCGACGTCCTCGTCAACGCCACGCCGCTGAAGGACGAGGTCGTCGTCGCGCCGCACGCGGGCATGCAGGTCGTCGACCTCGCCTACCACCCGGACGGGCGCGAGACGGCGCTGATCGCGGCGGCGCGTGCGCTCGACTGCCATCCCTGCGTCGACGGGCTCGACGTCCTCCTCGCCCAGGGGGCCGCGTCATTCGAGCAATGGACCGGGAAGCTGCGCCGCTCGTGGCGATGCGAACCGCTCTGCGTGGAGATCGCGGCTGACGCCGGACGTCGCGCTCACGGAGGTCCTCGCTCGTGCAGGGCGAACCAGGCCCGTGTCGCCCAAGGAAGCGCTGAGCCGTTCGAGGCGAAGGCGTCCCGCTCGCGTCATGCACCGCGGGCGAGCGCTGCTCGACTCGCTCCCGACCTGACCGGCCGCACCGCCCGCCCCGGCACGGCTAGGAGACCGTCGCGAGGAACGGAAGCACGACCGCGTCGAATGCCGCGGGCTGCTCGAGGCTCGGGAGATGACCCGCGCCCGGAATCGTCTCCTTCGTCGCGCGCGGAAGCGCGGTCGACAGCCGGTCGGCAAGCGCGTGGAAGTCGGCGTGGTCGGACTCACCCACCAGGACGAGCGCCGGGACGTCGACCTCGGCGAGGTGCGAGACGAGATCCTCCGTGAGGAGGCGCTCCTCGCCGTCGCTTCCGATCTGGAGCGCGAACGCGGTCCGCTGCTGTTCCCGGATCGCGGCGCGCACCCCCTCCGACGCGTGCGGGAGCCAGAAGTCGACGTTGATCTCCGTTGCCGCGTCGAGGTCGCCGGCGTCGATCGCCTCGTCCTCCGCGGCGCCGAACGCCCGGATCTCCGACGACCAGTCGTGGTCCGGGAGCCCCGCGCCCGCGAGGACGAGGCCCACGACCCGGTCCCGACGCGACGCTGCGAGATCGAGGACGACCCGCCCGCCGAACGACGCACCGACGAGGATCGCGCGGTCGATCCCGAGGGCGTCGAGGACGGCGAGGACGTCTTCGGGATTCGCGTACACCCCTTCGGGCGGGGCCGACCGGCCGAAGCCGCGGAGGTCGAGGCGCGTCACGCGGAACCGGGACGGCCAGTCGACCCACTGCGGGTCCCACATTCGGGAGTCCGCGACGCCGGCGTGGACGAGCACGACGTCCGGGCCGGCGCCCGCCTGCTCCGCGTAGATCGGCCCGACGCTCGCGCGGGTGGGCAGCGCGCCGGGCATCGAGCGCAGCGCGTCGAGATCGCCGTCGTCCTCGAGCCATTCCCACGCGCGGTCGTCCGAGGCGACCGCTCGCCGAAGGTGCCGCGCGGCGGCGTCGAGCTCGCCCGAGAGCGCCCGGAAGCAGGCGAGCTGGTAGTTCAGCTGGCCGTGGTCCGGGTGGTCGACCAGGCCGGCGGAGGCGATCTCCGCGGCGCCGGCGGGGGTGTCCGCGGTGAGCGCCGCGTACCAGTGCTCGTACGGCGCCGGCGCCACCGCGCCGGGAGCGCCGCCTATGACGAGCACGCTCGTGCCGTCGACGGCGGCGCGGGCGCCGCGCCGGGTCTGGGGCTCGACGAGCAGGAACTCCTCCGGGCCGAGCTCGAGCTCCTGGCCGTCGAGCTCGAAGAGGGCGCGGCCGGCGAGGACCACGTACAGCTCCTCGTGACGGTTCGAGCCGAGGCCGGTCTCGTCGTGGGCGCCGACGAGCACGTCGCCCGCGCGCTCGGCGCTGTAGGCGCCGACGCCGAAGCCCGTCGCCCCGAGCGCGCGTCGGACGGGATGCCAGATGTGGTCTCCGATCTCCGCCTGAGGGAGGTCGGCGAGTCGAACGTGGCGGGCACCGTGCCCGCCCTCGAGCTGCGTCATTGCGAATCTCCTGATCTCGATGGCATTGCGCGCGCCGGCAACGGGCGCGCGGAGCCGTCGCAGCCCGACGTCAGCCGCGGGCGCGGCCGGCGAGGCGCTGCTCGGCGGGAATGGAACGGGACATCGCAGCTCACCTCCTCCGGTCGGGCGCAGGATCGCGCCTCGGAAGGCTACACGGGGACGCCGCGCATAGGATCGCGGCCATGGCGCTGCAGCTCGTCACCGCGGGGGAATCGCACGGGCCGGCGCTCGCCGCGATCGTCACCGGGCTCCCGGCAGGGCTCACGCTCGACAAGCCGGCGATCGACGCCGACCTTCGCCGCCGCCAGCAGGGCTACGGCCGCAGCGCGCGCCAGAAGCTCGAATCCGACGAGGTGGAGGTGCTCTCGGGCCTGCGTCACGGCGTGACGCTCGGGACGCCCCTCACGCTCGTCGTCCGGAACCGCGACCACGCGAACTGGACGTGGGGGATGAGCCCGTGGCCGCCCGAGGGCGAGAAAGGCGGGAAGGGCGCCAGGCCGGTGACGCTGCCACGGCCCGGGCACGCCGACCTCGCGGGCGTCCTCAAGTACGGCCACGAGGACGTCCGCAACGCGCTCGAGCGGGCCTCGGCCCGGCACACCGCGGTCCACGTCGCTGCGGGCGCGGTCGCGAAGGCGCTCCTCGCGGTGCTCGGCATCGCGGTCGAGGGGCGCCCGGTCGAGGTCGGCGGCGAGACGACCGACGAGGGCATGCGAGAGGCGACCGACGGGGCGCGGAAGGACCGCGACACGCTCGGTGGGATCGTCGAGGTCGTCGCCACCGGCGTGCCGCCCGGGCTGGGGTCGTACGCCGAGAAGGCCGACCGGCTCGACGCGCGGCTGGCGTTCGCGCTGATGGGGATCCAGGCGGTCAAGGGCGTCGAAATCGGCGACGGCTTCGCGCTCGCGCGCCGACGCGGGACCGAGGCGCACGACGAGATCGACCCGGGCCTCCACCGCCGCACGAATCGTGCGGGCGGCATCGAGGCGGGGATCTCGAACGGCGAGCCGATCGTCGTCCGCGCCGGGATGAAGCCGCTCCCGACCCTCATGCGCCCTCTCGACTCCGTCGATCTCGAGAGCGGCGAGCCGGCGAGCGCGCTCGTCGAGCGCTCCGACGTGCAGGCGGTCGAAGCGCTCGCGGTCGTCGCGGAGGCGGCCGTCGCCTTCGAGCTCGCCCGGGCGTCGCTCGACAAGTTCGGCGGCGACGCCGTCGTCGACGTACGCGCCGCGCACCAGGCGTACCTCGCCCGGATCGCCGACCGATGGCAGCCGCGGTAACCGCCCGGCCGTACGGCATCGCCACGGGTGCCTACGTCGCCGAGCGCGACGACTGGGCGGCAGCGATCGGGCGGGCGCGGTCGGAGCGCTGGCGCTGGCTCGAGCTCACGGCGATGCGCGGCCGCCTCACGCCGCTCCTGCGCTTCCTCGCGGGCGACGCGAGCGCGCTCCTGGCGTTCGAGCGTGTCTCCGTCCACGCACCCGCCGCGATGACGGAGCCGCCGGCCGAGGCGATCGCGTCGCTCGAGCCGCTCGGCTTCGACGTCGTGCTGCACCCCGACGTCTACGGCTCGGAGCCCGACTGTGAGCGTCTCGGCGCCCGCGCCGTCTTCGAGAACATGGACGTCACGAAGGAGTTCGGCCGCGCGGGCGACGACCTCGCAGAGGTCTTCCACCGGTTCCCGGAGGCGGGCCTCTGCCTCGACGTCGCCCACGTCTGGACGAACGACCCGAGCCTCGCCCTGGGGCACGAGCTCCTCGATGCGCTCGGCGGCCGGCTCCGGCAGCTCCACGTCTCCGGCATCGAGGCCGACGGGACGCACCGGCCGACGACGCGGACGGATCTCGAGCTGTACGAGCCGCTGCTCGCCCGTTCCGCGCACGTTCCGTGGCTGCTCGAGACGGAGCTCGTCGAGGGAGCGCTATGAGGGCCAGCCACGCGCTCGGCCGGCACCTGGCGCTCGCGGGGTTCATGGGCTCGGGCAAGACGAGCGCGGGGAGCGAGGTCGCCGAGAGGATCGGGCGCCGGTTCGTCGATCTCGACGATGAGATCGAGGCACGTGCGGGCGAGGCGATCGAAAGCCTGTTCGAGAGCCGAGGCGAGTCGTGGTTCCGCGCGCTCGAGGAAGAGGTCGCCCGGGACGTCCTCGCCGGCGGGGAGCCGGCCGTCGTCGCCCTCGGCGGCGGAGCCGTCCTCTCGGAACGGACGCGCGAGCTCCTCGCCGAGCGCGCGTTCACGGTCTTTCTCGACGTCGATCCGGGAACCGCGTGGGAGCGCGTCGCCGGGACGGCGCGGCCGCTCGCGCGTTCGGAAGAGGCGTTCCACTCGCTCCACCGCGAGCGGCAGCCGCTCTACGAGGAGGTGGCCGATGCGCACGCGCGCGACCTCGACGGGATCCTGCTCGCCGCCGCCGGCGTCCACGTCGAGCCCGGGGCGATCGACGAGCTCGGGGGCCTCGTCCCGGGAAGCGGCCCCGTCGAGCTCGTCGTCGACGCGCACGTCTCGGGGATCCACGGCATCCGCGCGCAGGTCGGGCTCGGCGCCCGCGACACGGCCCTCCACGAGGTGCCGGCCGGCGAGCCCGCGAAGACGCCGGGCGTGGTCGAGCGGCTCTGGAGCCGCTTCCGGATCGGCCGTGACGGCAGCGTCGTCGCGCTCGGCGGCGGGTCGACGACGGACGTGGCGGGGCTCGCCGCGGCGACCTACATGCGCGGCGTCGCGTGGACGGCCGTGCCGACGACCCTCGTGGGCCAGGTCGACGCGGGGATCGGCGGGAAGACCGCCATCGACCTCCCCGGTGCGAAGAACGTCGTCGGCGCCTTCCACTGGCCGGCACGGGTCGTCTGCGACCCGTCGCTCCTGACAACGCTTCCCGAGTCGGAGCGGGCGAACGGCCTCGCCGAGGTCGTCAAGACCGGGCTCCTGGCGGGCGCGCCGCTCTGGGAGCGCACCGAGGTCGACCAGGTGCGCGCGTGCGCCGCGTTCAAGTCCGGTGTCTGCCTCGCCGACCCGCACGACCGCGGGCCGCGCAACCAGCTCAACCTCGGGCACACGTTCGCGCACGCGCTCGAGACCGCCGCTGGGTACCGGCTCCCGCACGGCCGCGCGGTCGCGCTCGGGCTCCTCGCGGCGCTCCGCCTCTCCGGCCTCGACGACGAGGTGCGGACGGTGGAGACAATCCTCGCGCCGGAACCGGTCCCGGCGGACGGCGACGCCGCCTGGGCAGCGCTCGCGCGCGACAAGAAGGCGCAGCGAGGGACACCGCGCCTCGTGCTCCTCGACGCACCCGGGAGGCCCCGGTGGGGAGTCGAGGTCCCCGAGGCGGACATCCGCGCCGCGCTGAACGAGCTGATCGCGTGACCGGCGGCTGCCTCTGCGGCGGCGTTCGCTTCGAGCTCGAGCCCCCGCTGCGCGACGTCGTCGTCTGCCACTGCTCGCTGTGCCGGCGGAGCGGAACGCTCGCCGGCGCCTACACGGCCGTGCCGCGGGCGGCGCTCCGGCTCGTCGCACAGGAGACGCTGACGTGGTACGTCGACCTGAACGGGCGCTGCCGTGGGTTCTGCGGCGACTGCGGCGCGACGCTGTTCTGGTCGGACGACGACGAGGCGGCGATCTCGATTTCGGCGGGCGCCCTCGACGGTCCGACGGGGCTTGTCACCACCCGTCACATCTACGTCGCGGACGCGGCGGACTGGGAGTCCGTGCCCGACGAGAGCATCTAGAGTCGGGCCGTGCGGATCGACGTGCTCAACGGCGTGAACCTCGACATCCTCGGTCGCCGCGACCGGGCCAAGTACGGCAACGGGTCGCTGCAGGACCTCGAGACACAGGTCTACGCCTGGGCACGCGAGCTCTCGCTGCAGGTGCGCTGCCGCCAAACGAACCACGAAGGCGAGTACGTCGAGTTCCTCCATGCGGCTCTCGACAACGCCGATGCGATCATCGTGAACCCGGGCGCGTGGACGCACTACAGCTGGGCGATCCGCGATGCGCTCGAGCCGTTCGCGGGGGCGGTCGTCGAGGTCCATCTCTCGGATGTCGATGCGCGCGAGGAGTGGCGGAGGCACAGCGTTCTGGAGGGCCTGACGACGGAGCGGATCGTCGGTCAGGGCGTCGACGGCTATCGGCGGGCGCTCGAGGTGCTCGCGGAACGGAGGGACGGATGAATCGGATCGAGCGGCTCGCGGCGACGCTGGACCACCCGCTGCTCGTCACGGGGCTCGTCAACGTCCAGTACCTCACCGGGTTTCAGAGCTCGAACACGGCGCTCCTCGTCGACCCGGCCGGCGACGCGACGCTGTACACCGACTTCCGCTATGCGGAGGCGGCGCGCGCCGTCCCGGACGTCACCTTCGAGCAGACGCCGCGCGCGGTCGTCCCGGCACTCGCAGAGCTGCTCTCGGGCCGGCGGATCGCGGTCGAGGCGACGCACATCACGCTCGCGGACGCGGACACGCTGCGGGCGGGCGGCGTCGACCTCGTCTCGACGACGCGGCTGGTCGAGGCCCTGCGCGCGGTCAAGGACGCCGGGGAGCTCGAGACCATGCGTCGGGCTGCGGCCATCTCGGACCGGGTCTACGACGAGCTGTCACGGCAGCCGTTCGTCGGCCGCACCGAGGCGGAGCTCGCCTGGTGGCTCGAGCAGGCGTGGCACGAGGCCGGCGCGGATGGGCCGGCCTTCGACGCGATCGTCGCGTTCGGCGAGAACGGTGCGCGCCCGCACGCGAGGCTCCGCGACGAGCCGATCCCGGAGGGGACGCTCGTCGTCGTGGACGCCGGCTGCCTCGTCCACGGCTACCGCTCGGACTGCACGCGGACGTTCTTCACCGGCGAGCCGGAGGGCCGCCTCCGCGAGCTCTACGACCTCTGTCTCACCGCACAGCTCGACGCCCTCGCCGCCGTCAGGCCGGGCGCCCTCGGCAAGGACGTCGATGCGGTGTCCAGGAAGGCGATCGGTGAGGCCGGGATGGCCGAGCACTACGGCCACGGGCTCGGCCACGGCGTCGGCCTTGCCGTCCACGAGGAGCCGAACATGCGGCCCGAGTCCGACGCGGTGCTCGAGCCGGGGAACGTCGTGACCGTCGAACCGGGGATCTACCTCGCGGGCGACGTCGGCGTCCGTATCGAGGACATGGTGGTCGTCACCGAGGACGGCTGCGAGCGGCTCACGAACGTCACGAAGGAACCGGTTCTCGTCGGGTAGCCCGAGAGGGCAGCGGTACCCTTCCGCGCGTCGTGGCCGAGATCGTCAACACGAACCAGTTCCGGAACGGAATGCACATCGAGCACCGCGGCGCGATGTGGCGCATCGTCGAGTTCCAGCACGTGAAGCCCGGGAAGGGCGGCGCGTTCGTCCGGACGAAGCTCAAGAACCTCGAGACCGGCGCCGTCGTCGACGACACGTTCCGCGCGGGGGAGAAGTTCACCCGCGTTCACACCGAGGTCAAGAACGTGCAGTTCCTCTACGACGACGGCTCCGAGGCGCACTTCATGGACGAGGAGACCTACGAGCAGTTCGGCCTCCCGCGCGGGGACATCGCGGACGAGCTCGCCTACATGCTCCCGTCGTCCACGGTGCAGATCCTGCAGGTGAACGGGAAGCCGTCGGGGCTCCAGATGCCCTCATCCGTCGAGCTGGCCGTCGCCGAGACCGAGCCGGGAGTCAAGGGCGACACTGTCTCGAACGTGACGAAGCCGGCGACGCTGGAGACCGGCGCCGTCGTCCAGGTGCCGCTGTTCGTCAACGTCGGCGAGCGGATCAAGGTCGATCCGCGCGAAGCCAGGTACATCTCGCGAGCCTAGGCGGGGCTGAAGCCGAAGCCCAGGCACCATCTGCGAGCAGTCGAGGCAGTTGCGACCGCGACAGCGGGCGCCCTTCAGGATGTGCCCCGCCGCAGGCGGGGATCAAGCGGCAGGAATCCGCTCCTGCGGATTCCTGCTCGCGAGTAAGCTGCCCCGGTGCCCAGGCTCGTCGACACCACGGTCCGGCTGCTCTCGCAGGAGCCGCTGGCGGGGCACGTTCCGACCGGCGAGGTGCTGCGGATCGCGGAGATCCTCGACCAGGCCGGGTTCGCGTGCCTCGAGGTGTCGGGCGGTGGCGTGTTCGACGCGTCGGTACGCCGTGGCGTCGAGAGCCCGTGGGAGCGGATCCGAGCGATCGACGCGCGGACGACGACGCCCCTCGGCATCGCGCTTCGCGGTCGCTTCCTCGTCGGCTCGAAGCCGGTCTCGCCCGACATCGTGCGCCGGTTCGTCGCGTGCGCGGCCGACAACGGGATCGACGTCTTCCGCCTCCACGATCCGCTGAACGACGTCTCGAACCTCCGCGAAGCCGGCGAGGCGATCGTCGGGGCGGGGGGCGAGCTCCACGTCGGCCTCGTCTACAGCCCCGGTCGCACGGGCGAGGCGGACGCCCTCGTCGAGCAGGCGAAGCGCCTCGGCGACCTCGGCGCTGTCCGCGTGCTGCTCAACGACCCGACCGGCGGCCTGCTCCCGCACACGACCCAGGACCTCGTCGAGCGCCTGGGGGAGGCGAGCGGGCTCCCCGTCGGGCTCTACGTCCAGGCCGCTGGGGGCACCGCGCTCGCGAATGCGCTCGTCGCGACACGGGTCGGCGCGGACATCGTCGCGACGGCCGTGTATCCGCTCGCGCTCGCCCTGCACCGCATCGCGGGTGAGTCGCTCGCCGAGGCGCTCAGCGGCCTCGACCGCGAGACGGGGGTCGATGTGTCCCGCCTCTGGGAGGCGTCCGACGTCGTCGACGAGCACATCGGCGACGAGCCGCTTGCCCCGCTCGCGCCGCGCATCGCCGTGCGCGCCGCGGAGTACGACCTCCCGGCGGGGCTCGTCGCGGCGCTCGACACGCATCTCCGCGCGCACGCCGCCGGCGACAGACTGCTCGACACGCTCACCGAGGTCGTCCGGATCCGGGAGGACGCCGGCCGGCCGCCGCTCGCGGCGCCGATCGGCCAGATCCTCGGCTCCCAGGCGCTCCTCAACGTCCTCTCGGCACGCCGGTACGGAACGGTGCTCGACGAGTTCCGGCTCCTCGTCACCGGGGGGTACGGATCGCCGCCGGCGCCGATCGATCCGTCCGTCCGTCGCGCGGTGGAGCTGCTCGGCGCCGACTCGTCGTCGCTCGAGGACGACCCGCCCAGCACGGAGGACGTCCGCGAGGCGGCGGAGGGGATCGCGTCCTCCGAGGAGGACCTCGTCCTGCTCGCGATGTTCGGCGAGGAGGCGGAGACCCTGCTGACGACGATCCGGCAGCGCCACTCGCGCGAGGCGACACTCCTCGGCGGCGACGTCGACGCGCAGCGCGCGGAGCGGATCCGCGAGCTCGTGAAGATCGTCCAGGAGTCCGGCGTCGGTGAGATCGAGATCGAGGACGACGGGATGCGCGTGTCCGTCCGTCGTGCCGACGAGCCGGGGGTCGTCGCCGCCCCGATGGGCGGCGGCGCCGGTGTCGCCGTGGCGGAGCTCGGCGTCCCGGACGAGACGGTGCACGCGGACGTGGTCCGGGTCGAGTCGCCGATGGTCGGCATCTTCTACCGCGCGCCGCAGCCCGGAGCGCCGCCGTTCGTCGCCGTGGGCGACGTCGTCGCGGTCGGCCAGACGCTGTGCCTCCTCGAGGCGATGAAGCTCTTCAACGAGCTCAAGGCGGACGTCGACGGCCGCGTGCGGGCGATCCACGTCGAGGACCGGCAGCCGGTCGAGTTCGGCACGCTCCTCTTCGAGATCGAGCCCATCGGCGGCCAGCCGGTCGTCTGAGGAGGCGCTTCGGGGTGTTCTCGCGCGTCCTCGTCGCAAACCGGGGCGAGATCGCCGTCCGCGTGATCCGCGCGGTCCACGAGCTGGGGCTGGAGGCGGTCGCCGTCTACTCGACCGCCGACCGCGACGCGCTCCACGTCCGGCTCGCGGACGGGGCGGTCTGCCTCGGGCCGCCGCCCGCCGCCGAGAGCTACCTCCGGATCCCGAGCGTCGTGGCGGCGGCGGCGACGACAGGCTGCGAGGCCGTCCACCCGGGGTACGGGTTCCTCGCCGAGAACCCGGCGTTCGCCCGGGCGTGCGCCGAGAACGACCTCGTCTTCGTCGGGCCGCCTGCCGACGTCATGGAGCGGCTCGGCGACAAGGCCGTCGCGAAGCGGGAGATGCGCGCGGCGGGCAATCCCTCTCGTACCAGGAACCGACGGCGCGGCCTCGCCGGAGGCGATCCGCGAGGCGGCCGCCGCGATCGGCTTCCCGGTACTGCTCAAGGCGACCGCCGGGGGCGGCGGCAAGGGCATGCGGCTGGTCGAGAGCGGCGACGAGCTCGACGAGGCGTACGCGGCCGCCGCGTCCGAGGCCGACGCGGCGTTCGGCGACGGCTCCCTCTACCTGGAGAAGGTCATCGCGCCCGCGCGCCACGTGGAGATCCAGGTGCTCTGCGATTCAGCGGGCAACGTGCTGACGCTCGGCGAGCGCGAGTGCTCGATCCAGCGCCGGCACCAGAAGCTGATCGAGGAGTCGCCGTCGCCCGCGCTCGCGCCGGAGACGCGCGAGGAGCTCGAGGCGTCGGTCGCCCGCGCGTGCGCCGCGGTCGGCTACGAGAACGCGGGCACCTTCGAGTTCCTGCTCGGCCCGGAGGGAGAGCCGTACTTCATCGAGGTCAACTGCCGCCTCCAGGTCGAGCACCCGGTCTCCGAGCTCGTCACGGGGATCGACATCGTGCGCGAGCAGGTGCGCATCGCCGCGGGAGAGCCGCTCGCCGTCACGGGCCGCGCGCCACGGCGCGGTCACGCGATCGAGATCCGCATCAACGCGGAGGATCCTGCGCGCGGGTTCGCGCCGGCGCCGGGGCTCGTGGAGCGATTCCAGCCGCCGCTCGGGCCGGGCGTGCGCGTCGACACCGCCGTCGAGTCGGGCAGCGAGATCCCGCCGTACTATGACTCGCTGATCGCAAAGGTCATCGTCCACGACGACGACCGCCCCGCCGCGCTCGCGCGCGCGGTGCGCGCGCTCGAGGAGCTGTCGGTCGACGGGATCCCGACCACGCGCGACCTCGCGCTCGACGTCCTCCGCTCGGAGGGCTTCGCGGCCGGCTCGTACTCGACCGGCTACCTTGACGAAATGGAAGCGCAGCTCCCGTCTCTCCGCCCGTCGTGAGCGTCGCTCGCGCTCGGCTTGCTCTCGTGTGGGAGACAAGGTTTCCCCCACGAGCCCCCTTCTTCGGGAGAGCGTGGGGAACCTCCCGGTTCCCGACACCGCTCCCCGCACACGGACCGACCAAGCTCGGCCGGTGAGCCCCGAGGCGACCCAACCGGTCGGCCGGCGGCTCGCGCGACGGCAGGCGCTCTTCCTGCTCTACCAGTGGGATCTCACGGATCAGCCGCTCGCGACCCTGTTCGAGGGCGAGCCCGACGCGTTCGCGACCCGGCTCGCGAGTGCGGTGGCGGCCGAGGCGCCCGCGCTCGACGCGCGGATCACCGCTGCCTCCACCGAGTGGCCCGCCGATCGGCTGGGTACGCTCGAGCGCAACATCCTGCGGATCGGGATCCACGAGCTCGAGGAAGGCGAGGTGCCGGCGGAAGTGGCGATCAACGAGGCCGTCGTGCTCGCCAAGCGCTACGCGACCGACGAGGCGGCGCGGCTCGTCAACGGCATCCTCGCGCGCGTGCAGCGGGAGGCCGCGTGATCGGCATCGAAGGCTCGGGCTCGGACGCGTCGCTTCAGCGGGCCGAGGAGCTCCTCGAGCGCCTCCGTGTCCGCGTCGACGCGCTCGAGGCGAACGCCGAGTCGGGCGGCGACCTGGATGTCGCCGTCGACGGGCTGGCGGAGATCAACGAGCTGGCGAAGGAGATCGAAGCCGAGGTGCAACGCGCCCGTCAGGCCGCCGATGCGGGCGCCTGACGACCTCGCACGGCGCGTCGAGTCCGGTGTCGAGGACCTGGTCCTCCACCGGGAGCTCGGGGACCTCGCCGAGCCGATGCGCTACGCGCTCGGCGGCGGCGGCAAGCGGATCCGGCCCGTGCTCTGCCTTGCCACGGCCGAGGCAGCGGGCGGCACCGTCGAGGACGCGCTCGCGGCGGCACTCGCGGTCGAGCTCGTGCACAGCTTCTCGCTCGTCCACGACGACCTGCCCGCGTTGGACGACGACGACGAGCGCCGTGGGCGACCGAGCGTGCACGTTGCCTTCGGCGAGGGCGTCGCGCTCCTCGCGGGCGACGCCCTGCTCGGCGAGGCACTGCGCCTCGCGCTCGCGTACGACCGGCCCCAACCCGCCCGCGAGCTGGCGCAGGCGGCGCTCGGGATGATCGGCGGCCAGTACCTGGATATCACGCGCGCGGACGTGGCGCTGGAGGACCTCCACCGGCTCAAGACGGGGCGCCTGTTCGCGGCGGCCGTCGGGCTGGGGCTATGGGTCGCCGACGTCCCCGAGGCGGACCAGGCGCCGTGGCGCGCGTTCGGCGAGGAGCTCGGCGTGCTGTTCCAGGCGGTCGACGACGTGATCGACGGCGACGGCTATGCGGCCGCCCTCGGCGTCGAAGGCGCCCGGGATGTCGCCGCGAGCGCCGCCGGCCGCGCGCACACGAGGCTCGAGGCGATCGACGCCGATACGTCGATCCTCGCGGAGATCGTCGACTCGCTCGCCGTCAGGACGTCCTGACGCGGGACAGCCGATGGATCCCGCCGGACGGGATCCGCGCGTCGGGCTCCGTCACGATCTTCCAGCCGTCGTGCCGGGCGGCGTCGAGGAACGCGGACGCGTGGCGGCGTCCGGGGTCGGCGATCCTGGCAGGCGCGTCGAGTGCCTCGAGGAGGGCGAGGATCGGCTCGGCGTTCCGCGCCTCGTAGAGCACGTCGGCGGCGATGACGAGGTCGAACGGGCCGAGCGCGACGAAGCGCTCGGGCTCGCGCCAGTCCGCGGTCACGGCGGTGACCTTCGTCCCGTTGCGCGCTGCGTTCCGCTCCAGGAGCGCGATCGCGTCACCCGCCCAGTCGGTTGCGACCGCCACCGCGCCGCGGCGCGCCGCGACCACGGAGGGAAGACCGAGACCGCAGCCGAGCTCGAGCACGCGTCGCCCGGCGAGATCGAGTGTCGCGACGTGCTCGGCGAGCGCGAGGCTGCTCGGCCAGCGCTCGGCCCAGTACGGGAGGAGCTCGTCCGCCTCGAAGGCGGTCTCGTCGATGAGCGACTCGGGATCCTCGGGCCGCTCGAGCGCGAACGTCAGCGACGCGACGGTGACGTGCTCGACGGCGGTCCGGGTCACGCGCGCTCGTCGCGGGTCGCCATCGGCGCGTTCTACCATCGGTGCCTTGGCCAAGAAGCGCCTCGACGTCGTGCTCGTGGAGCGCGGGCTCGCCGAGAGTCGCGCTCAGGCTCAGGCCCTCGTCCTCGCGGGGCTCGTTCCGGGGTTCGACAAGCCGGGGCAGCAGGTCGGGGAGGACGTGGTGCTCGCCGTCGAGCGCCCGCCGCGGTTCGTCTCGCGCGGCGGCGAGAAGCTCGCACACGCGCTCGACGCGTTCGGCGTCGACCCGGCCGGGAGAGGCTGCCTCGACCTCGGCGCGTCGACGGGCGGATTCACGGACTGCCTGCTCCAGCGGGGCGCGGCGCGCGTGATCGCCCTGGACGTCGGCTACGGGCAGCTCCATCCGCGAGTCCGCGACGACGACCGCGTCGTCGTGCTCGAGCGGGTCAACGCGCGTCACCTGGACGAGCTGCCCTTCGCGCCGCAGTTGATCACCTGCGACGTCTCGTTCATCTCGGCGACGCGGGTGCTTCCGCCGGCCATCGCGCTCGCGGCGCCGGGCTGGGAGGCACTCGTCCTCGTCAAGCCGCAGTTCGAGGCCGGTCGCGCCGACGCGCCGAAGGGCGTCGTCCGCGACCCGGATGTGCACCGGCGCGTCCTCCGCGAGTTCTGCGATGCGGCGGAGGGCTGGGGCGCACGAGTAGCGGGCGCCGTAGACTCGGGCCACCCGGGACCGAAGGGGAACCGGGAGTTCGTCGTCCACCTGATCTCGAGCGAAGAGCCCTCGGCCCCCGATGACGTCCAGTGCTGGATCGACGCAGCCGTCGCCTGAGCGGCGCCGCGTGAGGCGCGCGGCACTCGTCACCCACGGCAAGACCGCCCAGGTCGGCACGGGCGTGGAGCAGCTCGCCGCCGTCGCGCGGGAGCATGACGTCGAGCTCCTCGTCTCCCCCGAGGAGGCGGCTCGGCACGGGCTCGAGCCCTACGGCGACCTCTCGACGGCCGACCTCGCCGTCGTGCTGGGCGGCGACGGCACGATGCTCCGCGCGCTCCGCGTGTTCCTCGGCACGGGTATCCCCGTCCTCGGCGTCAACTTCGGACGCGTCGGCTTCCTCAGCGCCGTCCAGAACGAGGATCTGGAGGACGGCGTCGCGCGCGCGTTCGCCGGCGAGCTCGACGTCGTCGAGCTGCCGACGCTCGAGGTCGTCAACGGCGGCATGCCGCACGTGGCGGTCAACGACGTCGTCGTGACGTCCGGCGCGCTCGGCCGGATGGTCGAGCTCGAGTGGGCCGTCGGCGGGGAGGACCTCGGGCGCGTCCCCTGCGACGGGCTCATCTGCTCCACGCCGTCCGGGTCGACGGCCTACAACCTCTCGAATGGCGGACCGGTGCTCATGTGGGGCCTCGAGGCGATGGCGACGACGTTCGTCGCGCCGCACTCGCTCCACGCGCGCCCGCTCGTGGTGCCGCCCGGCAAGGACGTGCTCGTCGTCAACCGGACACCGGACGTCCCGGTCGTCGTCCTGGTGGACGGGCACCGGATCGGCGAGGCGGGGCCGGGAGGGCAGGTCACGGTGCGCCTCGGCGAGGCGCGAACGCTCCTCGCAACGCTCCCGGAGGCGACATTCGTCAGCCGGTACCGCGAGAGCTTCTCGACCTGACGACTACTTCCACGCGCCGTACGGCGCATCCGCGCGGTAGAGCTTGAGCCCGTAGGGAACCGAGGCCGCGTACTCGTCGCGCTCCTCCGCCGCCATCGACCGCGAGACGCGATACCAGGCGAGCGCGTTCCTCCCGTGGATCGGTGCGCCGCGAGCCTAGAGGACGACTCGCGGCGGGCCGGCAGGTCTACGATCACCGTCGATGCTGCGTCGATTGCGGATCGAGAACCTCGTCCTCATCCGCGAGGCCGAGCTCGAGCTCGCACCGGGGCTCGTGGCGCTCACCGGCGAGACCGGCGCGGGGAAGACGATCGTCACGCAGGCGATCGGGCTTCTGCTCGGCGCGAAGGGAGACGCCGCCGCGGTCGGCGCCGCCGGGGGCGAGGCGTACGTCGAGGCCGAGCTCGACGTGCCGGATGGTTTCTTCGACGAGGAGGGCCTCGAGGCGCTCCGCGACCTCCGGCCGGACGACGAGCCCGGTCTCGTCGTGGCGCGCCGCGTGACGTCGGATGGTCGCTCGCGGGCGTATGCCTGGGGCCGGAGCGTCGCGCGAGAGGACGTCGTCGCCGGCACCGAGCGCCTCCTCGCGCTCTCGGGCCAGTTCGCGCAGCGGCGCCTCGCACGGCCGTCCCACCAGCTCGACCTCCTCGACGCCTTCGCGGGGCCCGACCAGCGGCACCGGCGGGCGGAGGCGCGCGAGGCATGGCGGGCGCTTCAGGCAGCTGCGCGACGCGTGGACGAGCTCGAGCGGGGGGCCGATGCCGAGCGCGCCCGGCTCGACGAGCTCGAGGCGCTCGTCGAGGACACCGAGGGCCTCGCGGCGGGGGAGGAGGAGGCGTTGCGAGCGGAGCGCGAGCGCACCCGCCACGTGGCGGAGCTCGGCGAGGGTGCCGCGGCGGCGATCGCGGCGCTCGACCCGGACGACGGGGAAGGCGCCCGCTCGCTGGCCGCAGCGGCGGAACGGTCGTTGGCGCCGTTCGAGCGGATCGCGCCGGAGCTCGAGTCCGCCGCCGCGGACCTCCGGGACCTCGTCGTCCGCCTCGGCGACGTCACGAGCGACCTCCATCGCTTCGCGGACGCGCTCGAGGCCGACCCCGCGCGCATCGCCGAGGTCGAGGAGCGGCTGGACCGGATCGCCGTGCTCCGCCGACGCTACCGCGCAGCGACGCTCGACGAACTGCTCGAACGGCGGGCGGCGGCGGTGGAGGAGTTCGGCGGGCTCGAGGGAGGGACCGACCCGCTCGAGCGCGCGCGGTCCGCGCACGAGGCTGCGACACGCGCCTACGGCGACGCTGCGAGCAGGCTCTCGGTGGCTCGCCAGGACGCTGCCGAGCCGTTCGCCGAGGCCGTCGCCCGGGAGCTCGCCGACCTCGGCATGGGAGAAGGCGAGTTCCACGTCGAGCTCCGCGCGCGCGATGCAGGTCCTGCGGGAACCGACGAGGTCGTGTTCCTCGTGCGGCCGAACGCCGGGCTGCCGCTCGCTCCCGTCTCGGAGACGGCATCCGGCGGCGAGCTGTCCCGCATCGCGCTCGCGATCGCAGCGGTCGCGGGCGGGGAGACGCTCGTCCTCGATGAGGTCGACGCGGGCGTCGGCGGCGTGACCGCGCATCGGGTGGCCGATGTCCTCCGCCGGCTGGCCGAGAGGGCGCAGGTCATCACGATCACGCACCTGCCGCAGATCGCGAGCGTCGCCGACCAGCACCTCCGGGTGGAGAAGGTGCCCGGTGACCCGACGCATACGCGCATCGCCGAGCTCGACGACGCCGAGCGGCGTGACGAGCTCGAGCGGATGCTCGGCGGCGAGGCGTTCGTCGCTGCGGTCACCTCCGACGACGGCCCGTGAACGGCGAGCTGACCGGCACGGCGCGCCTCGGGCGCCGGACGAAGGACCTCGTCAAGCACCTGCGCGCGGACGACATCGCCATCGTCGACCACGCCGATCTCGACCGGGTCTCCGCCGAGGAGCTCGCAGAGACGGGCGTCCGAGCCGTCGTCAACGTCGCGTCGTCCTCGACCGGGCGGTTCCCGAACCCCGGGCCGCTGGAGCTCGTCCGCGCGGGCGTCCGGCTGATCGACGCCCCGGGCGCGCGGCTCTTCGACGAGGTGTCCGACGGCGATCTGCTCCGGATCGACCGCGGAGCGGTCTGGCGGAACGGGACGCTGCTCGTCGAGGGGGTCGAGCTCGACGCGGAGACGCTGCAGACGGCGCTCGACCAGCAGCAGAGCCGCGTGTCGCACGCCCTCGAGGCGTTCGCCGAGAACACGCTGCTCCACCTCCGCGAGGAGGCCGGCGCGCTCGCCGCCGGGATCGACGTGCCGCAGCTCCGCACCCGGTTCCGCGACCGGCACGCGTTGATCGTCGCGCGCGGGCCGGGCTACAAGTCCGACCTCCGCATGGTGCGCCCGTACGTTCGGGACTTCCGTCCCGTGCTCGTCGCCGTCGACGGCGGCGCCGACGCCCTCCGTGAGGTGGGGCTCTCCGCGGACATGATCGTCGGGGACTTCGACTCCGTCTCCGACGAGGCACTGCGCGGGGGAGCGGAGCTCGTCGTCCACGCGTACCCGGGCGGCGGCGCGCCTGGAGCCGCGCGGCTCCGCCGCCTCGGCCTCGCGTTCGAGACGGTGTCGGCGCCTGGGATCAGCGAGGACCTCGCCCTCCAGGTCGCGCACCAGAAGGGCGCGACCCTGCTCGTCGCCGTCGGCACCCACTTCAACCTCGTCGAGTTCCTGGAGCGGAACCGCGAGGGGATGGCGTCGACGTTCGTCACGCGGCTCAAGGTGGGCGAGTCGCTGGTCGACGCGAAGGGCGTCTCGCGCCTCGTGAGCCGTCGGGTCGGCATCTGGCCCGTCGCGGTCTTCGCCGCGGCAGGGCTCGCCGCGATCGCCGTCTCCGTGCTCGCCTCGCCGGCGCTCCGCAACGTCATCGAGTCGACGACGCGGGCGATCGGCAACGGCCTCGGTCTCTGACGGCTTCCGCAAGGCCTCTGCGACACTGCGACCGTGTTCGACCTGCGCTACCACGTCGCGTCGCTGGCCGCCGTCTTCGTCGCGCTCGTGATCGGGATCTTCGTGGGCGTGGGGCTCTCGGGAAAGGGGTTCGTGAACGACGCGGAGCGGGCCAATCTCCAGGCCCGCATCGACGAGCTCCGCGCGGAGCGCGACGCGGCCGTCGACCGGGCGTCGAGCTCCTCGGTGCGCGGCGACGCGCTCGACGACTTCGCGGGAACCGCGTACCCGGAGCTCGTCGACGGAAGGCTCGACGGCAAGGCCGTTGGGATCGTCTTCGCGGGCTCGGTCGATCAGGGAGTCGCCGGCACGATCCGGCGTGCCGTGACCGACGCCGGAGGGCGCATCGCGCTCATGCGCGCCCTGCGCGTGCCGCTGGACTCCGAGAGCGTCGACGAGGCGCTGGCGGCCGATCCGGAGTTGCGGAGCCTGGCTGGCCCGGAGCGACGCGAGCGCCTCGGGCGCGAGCTCGCGGACGAGCTCGTGACCGGTGGCCCGACGCCGATCCTGCGGCGACTCGCGCCGATCCTCGTGGAGGAGCAGTCCGGCATCTCGCCTGTCAAGCTCGACGCCGTCGTCGTCGCCCGGCCCGCCCGGCCGCAGCAGGGCGAGACGCAGGACTTCCTCGCCGGGCTCTACGGCGGGCTCGCGGCCACGCGGATCCCGTCCGTCGGCGTCGACGTGCGCGGGACGCGGCGGAGCCCGCTCCCGATCTTCCGGCGTCGCGGCCTCTCGACCGTCGAGGCGATCGACGAGGACACCGGTCGGGTCGCGCTCGTCTACCTGCTCGCCGGGGCGCGACCCGGGAGCTACGGGATGGGCCAGGACGCTCCCGACGGCGTCCTGCCCGACCCACCGCCCGCAGCTGCGCCTGCCGACGGGTGACCGGGCGACTGACGGTGCTCGTCGCGGCGCGCGACGAGGAGGACGCGATCGGGCGGACCGTGACGCGTCTCCGCGAGGCATTTCCCGACGCGGACGTGGTCGTCGCGGACGACGGCTCCCGGGACGCGACGGCCGAGGTGGCCGAGGCGGCAGGCGCGCACGTCGTTCGCCTTCCGCGCCGCGGGAAGGGCCAGGCCCTCACCCTCGCCGAGCAGGCGTGCGCTGCCGGGCCGCTGCTCCTCTGCGACGCCGATCTCACCGGCGACCTCCGCCCGCTCGTCGGGGAGGGAGGCGACGTCGCGATCGCGGCGTTCGCACGGCGCGTCGGCGGCGGCGTCGGGCTCGCGAAGGGAGTCTCGCGGACGCTCATCTCGCTCCGCGGTGGCCGGCGGATGCGCGAACCGATCTCGGGACAGCGCGCGCTGTCGCCGGACGCGCGCGCCGCCCTCTTCCCGGTGGCTGCGGGCTTCGGTGTGGAGACCCGGATGACGATCGATGCCCTTCGGGCCGGCCTCGACGTCCGCGAGGTGACGCTCGACCTCGAGCACCGCGCGACCGGACGCGACGTTGCGGGCTTCGCCCACCGCGCGCGTCAGCTCGTCGACCTCATGCTCGCCGCCGGGCCGTTGGCCCGGAACCATCGCGGGCTCCGCCTCCCGCTCGTCGGCGCGGTCGTCGGGCTGTTCGTCCCGTCGGTGGCGCCCGTCGCGGCGGTCGGGCTCGCCGACGACCTCTGGAGCGGGCCCGAGCGCGGGTTCCGCGCCCACCTGCGCGCGGGCGCGACGACCGGCACGCTGAAGCTCGTCGGGATCCCGCTGTGGGCCCTCTGGAAGACGCGCTCGCCGAGCGGCGCGGTGCTCGTCGCCCTCTCTGCGAACGTCGTCAACCAGCTCGACACGCGTCCCGGACGGGCGATCAAGGCGTTCCTCCTCGGCTCGGTCGCGCTCGGCGCCCGGCCGCGGGGCGGCCTCGCCGTGGCCGTCCTCCTCGCTCCCTACGATCATCGCGAGATGACGATGCTCGGAGATGCCGGATCGAACGCGCTCGGCGCCCTGCTAGGTTTGGAGTCCGTGAGGCGGTTGACCGGCCTGCGGAGGGCGAGCGCGATCCTGGCGCTTGCAGCCGTCACCCTCGTCGGGGAGCGCCGCTCGCTCGGTTCGCTGATCGAGTCGGCACCCGGCCTGCGATCGCTCGACGCGCTCGGACGAATCCCGTGACCGACGCGCCGGGGACCCGCTACGTCTTCGTCACGGGCGGGGTCGTCTCCGCGCTCGGGAAGGGCATCGTCGCCGCTTCCCTCGGTCGCCTGCTGAAGGCACGCGGGCTTCGCGTCCGCGCGCAGAAGTTCGACCCGTACCTCAACGTCGACCCGGGCACGATGAGCCCCTTCCAGCACGGCGAGGTGTTCGTGACCGAGGACGGCGCCGAGACCGACCTCGATCTCGGCCACTACGAGCGCTTCATCGACGAGAACCTCTCGCGGAACGCGAGCCACTCGGCCGGCGCGATCTGGGACACGGTCCTGCGCAAGGAGCGGAAGGGCGAGTTCCTGGGCGCGACCGTGCAGGTGATCCCGCACATCACGAACGAGATCAAGACGCGCATCCGCCGTGCCGCGAAGACGGATCCCGCGGACGTCGTCATCTCCGAGATCGGCGGCACGGTCGGCGACATCGAGTCCCTCCCGTTCCTCGAGGCGATCCGCCAGTTCCGGCGGGAGGTCGGGCCCGAGAACGTGCTCTACCTCCACGTCACGCTCGTGCCGTTCATCGAGGCGGCGGGCGAGCTGAAGACGAAGCCGACGCAGCACTCGGTCAACGAGCTCCGCCGCATCGGTATCCACCCCGACGCGATCGTCTGTCGCTCGCGCGACACGCTCTCGGAGGAGATCCGCGACAAGATCGCGCTCTTCGCCGATGTCGATCCGCGCGCCGTGTTCTCCTCGCCGGACGTCCCGGACGTGTACCTCGTCCCCGAGCACCTGATGGCCGAGCAGCTCGACGCGTACGTGTGCGAGCGCCTCGGGCTCGAGACGGGGCCGGCCGACCTCGCCGAGTGGCGCGAGCTGACCGACCGGATCGGCGAGCGTCGCGACGAGGTCGAGATCGCGCTCGTCGGCAAGTACGTGAAGCTCCACGACGCGTACCTCTCCGTTCACGAGGCGCTGAAGCACGCAGGCGTCGCCTCGGGCACGCGCGTCCGCGTCCGCTGGGTCGACGCCGAGGACATGTCGTACGAGGAGGCCGTCGAGGAGCTCGAGCAGGTCGACGGCGTGCTCGTCCCCGGCGGGTTCGGCTCCCGTGGGTGGGAGGGAAAGATCCTCGCCTGTCGTGTCGCCCGCGAGCGGGGGATCCCGTACCTCGGCATCTGCCTCGGGATGCACGTCGCCGTGTCGGAGTTCGCGCGGCACGTCGTCGGGCTCGACGGGGCGAACTCGACCGAGATGGACCCGGAGACGCCCTATCCCGTCATCGACCTGCTGCCCGAGCAGAAGGAGATCGAGGAGCTCGGCGGGACGATGCGCCTCGGAGCCCAGGCGGTCGAGCTCACGGGGGGGACCCGAACGCGGGACATCTACGACGACGACGTGGTCCACGAGCGCCACCGCCACCGCTACGAGGTCAACAACCAGTACCGCGAGCAGCTCGTCGAGCACGGGCTCGTCGTGTCGGGGACGTTCCAGGAAGGGCGCCTCGTCGAGATCGTCGAGCTGCCCGACCACCCCTGGTTCGTCGCGAGCCAGTTCCATCCCGAGTTCAAGTCGCGCCCGACGAGGCCTGCGCCGCTGTTCCGCGAGTTCGTCGCCGCGGCCCTCGAGCGAACCCGCGCCCGACAGGGCGTCGGCGTCCAGACCGCCTGAGCGCCACGCGCGCCGACAGCCGCATGCCCCTCGTAGGATGCTGCGCGTGACCGGGGCGACGCCGCTTCTCGACCTCTTCCTCGAGCTCTGCGCGATACCCAGCCCTCCGGGGGAGGAGCGGGCGGTGGCCGACCGCGTCACGGCGGAGCTCGACCGGCTGGGGCTTCCCTGGGAGGAGGACGACGCGGCCGAGCGGCTCGGGTCGTCGACCGGGAACGTCCTCTGCAGCCTCCCGGGAGCCGTCGAGGGCGGCATTCCGCTCTTCCTCTGCGCGCACCTCGACACCGTCCCGCTCGACGGCGCGCTCGAGCCCGTGGTCGAGGACGGCATCGTCCGGAACGCGGGTGGGACGATCCTCGGCGCAGACAACAAGTCGGCCGTGGTCGCCATGCTCGAGGCTGCCCGTCGGGTCGTCGAGGAGAGGCGGCCGCACGCCGGCATCGAGCTCGTCTTCACGCCGAAGGAGGAGATCGGCCTGCTCGGCGCGATCGAGCTCGACACCGATCGCCTCGACGCCCGGGTCGGGTACGTCTACGACCAGGCGGCGCCGATCGGCGAGGTCATCCTCGGCGCGCCCACGGCGCAGGAGCTCGTGCTCCGGTTCCACGGTCGCGCGGCGCACGCGGGGATGTACCCCGAGGAGGGCCGTTCGGCCGTCCTCGCGGCGGCACGGGCGATCGTCGACATGCCGCTCGGTCGGATCGACGAGCTGACGAGCGCGAACGTCGGCCTGATCCGCGGCGGCACGGCACGGAACATCGTCCCCGAGTGGTGCGAGCTCGAGGCGGAGGTGCGCTCGCACGACTTCGACCGCGTGAGCGAGGTCGTCCAGCAGATCGTCGACGCCGCGGCGTTCGCCGCCGCGGTCTCGGACTGCCGGCTCGAGACGAAGATCGAGCAGAAGTACCGCGGCTACCGGCACCGCTCGGACGACCTCGCCGTGCGGCTCGCGTGCCAGGCGCTCGAGCGGTCGGGCTTCGTGCCGCGGCTGACGCTTTCCGGCGGAGCAGCGGACGCGAACGTCTTCACGGCGCGCGGGCTGCCGTGCGTCAACCTCGCCAACGGGATGCTCGACATCCACACGCCGGACGAGCGGATCGCGGTCGACGACCTGGAGCGCATGGTCGACGTGACGCTCGCGCTCGTGGACGCCGCCGCCGAGACCGCGGCTGCCTGATGCCACTCGGCCTTCGCTGGGGCACGGTGACGGCCGTCCACGAGCGGCTGGATGCGCTCGTGCGGCTGGAGGTCGACGGCGAGCCGTGCATCGCGTACCCGCGGCTGACGGGCGGGGTGGAGGAGGGCGACACCGTGCTGGTCAACACACGAGCCGTCGACCTCGACCTCGGCTCGGGTGGGTTCGCGGTCCTCTATGCGAACCTCACGCGCGGCATCAACCTTCCCGCCGACGCGGACGCGCACGTGATGGCGCTCCCGTACGCGCCCGGGCAGACCGCCGTCCGCTTCGCCGAGGAGGACGGCGTCTCGCGCGAGCGGATCGACGACGTCCCGGTCGTCTGCACGGGTCTCCACAGCCAGCTCGCGCCGGTCTGTGCGGCGCTCGCGGGGCACCGCGTCACGTATGTCCAGCTGTCGGGCGGGGCGCTTCCCGTGTCTCTGTCGGACACGGTTCGCGCGCTCAAGGCCCGTCGCCTCCTCGAGACGGCGATCGCCGTCTCGCCCTGCGTGGACGGCGATCTCCAGTGCGTTACGGCCGCGTCGGCGATGACGCTCGCGACCGCGCGCGGCGCCGACGTCGTGGTCTGCGGGATCGGCCCGGGCATCGTCGGCACGGGGTCGCGGTGGGGTCACGGCGGCCTCGCCGTCGCCGACGCGGCGAACACGGCGGCCGCGCTCGGGGCGAGGCCGATCGTCGCTCCGCGCGTCTCGTTCGGCGACGAGCGACCCCGTCACCGCGGTGTCTCCCACCACACGCGGTCGGCGCTGGCGCTCTGCATCGACGCGGTGCAGGTGGCATGGCCCCGGGGGCTCGAGCCGCCCGAGGGAATCGACGTGGTCGAGGTGGACGTGACCGGCTGGGAGGCCACGTGCGCGCCGCTTCCGCTCTCGCACATGGGTCGAGGTCCCGCCGAGGATCCGTGGTTCTTCGCCGCGGCGTTCGCCGCCGGGCGGCTCGCCGTCGCCTGACTCTCGGCGCCGCGACTCCTGCGGTATCGTGCCGCGCGCCGTGAGGATCGGGGTCGTCAGGGAGATCAAGGCGCAGGAATACCGCGTCGCGCTCACGCCGGCCGGCGCGCTCGAGCTCGTCCAGCGCGGCCACGACGTCGTCGTCGAGCAGGGCGCGGGAGTGGGCTCGGGGTTCGCGGACGAGGCCTACGCGGCGGTCGGGGCGCGGCTCGCCGACGTCGAGGAGGTCTGGTCGTCGGCCGAGCTCGTGCTCAAGGTCAAGGAGCCGATCGCGCCGGAGTATCCGCGGCTCCGCGAGGGCCTCACCCTGTTCACGTACCTCCACATCGCGGCGGACGAGCCGCTGACACGCGCTCTGCTCGACTCGGGGATCACCGCGGTCGCCTACGAGACCGTCGAAACCGCCGATCGCCGGCTGCCGCTCCTCGCTCCGATGAGCGAGGTCGCGGGGCGTCTCGCGCCGCAGATGGGTGCCTGGGCGCTCGAGAAGGCACACGGTGGGCGCGGGATACTCCTCGGCGGCCTGCCGGGCGTGCCGCCGGCGAGGGTCATCGTTCTCGGAGGAGGCGTCGTCGGGCTGAACGCGGCGATCATCGCGCTCGGCATGCAGGCCGACGTGTGGGTGCTCGACAAGTCGGTCGACCGGATGCGGGAGCTCGAGATCGCGCTCGACGGGCGGGTGACGCTTGCGATGTCGAACCGCCTGCAGCTCGAGGAGGTGCTTCCCGACTCGGACATGGTGATCGGCGCCGTTCTCGTGCCGGGCGCCCTCGCCCCGAAGCTCGTGACCCGCGAGATGCTCGGCCTGATGAAGCCCGGGGCCGTGCTCGTCGACGTCGCGATCGACCAGGGCGGGTGCTTCGAGACGTCACACGCGACGACGCACGACGACCCGATCTTCGAGGTCGACGGCGTCGTCCACTACTGCGTCGCGAACATGCCCGGCGCCGTGCCGGTCACGTCGACGAAGGGGCTGACGAACGTCACGCTGCCGTACGTCGAGGCGATTGCCGACAAGGGGCTCCCCCGCGCGATCGCGAACGACCCCGCGCTCGCCAAGGGCGTGAACACGCTCGGCGGCAAGCTGACGTACGCCGCCGTGGCCGAGGCGCACGGGCTCGAGTACACGCCGCTCGAGGACGTCGAGCGCGCGCTCGTGTAGCCGTCAGGCCTTCGAGCTCTCGGCCTTCGCCCGCTGCGCCGCGCGCTGCTCCTTCGCGGCCTCGGACGGCGAGATGCGGATCACGGCCCAGGTGATGGCCATCGAGAGGGCCAGGATCCCGGCGATGTAGAGGACGAGCTCGATGAGGCTGATGACGGTATCCACGACCCGATTAGGATAGCCGCCTGTGTCTCGCGCCTGTGTCATCGTCCTCGACGCCGTCGGAGCCGGCGAGCTGCCGGACGCCGCCGACTGGGGCGACGAGGGCTCGGACACGCTCGGCAACGTCTCGCGCGCCGTCGGCGGCCTCGACCTGCCGAACCTCGAGGCGCTCGGCCTCGGCAACATCGAGCCGCTCGACGGATGCCCGCCGCAGCCGTATGCGCCCGCCGTCGCGGGTCGCCTCGTCGAGCGCTCCAAGGGCAAGGACACGACGGCGGGGCACTGGGAACTGATGGGCGTGGTCACCCCGACGCCGTTCCCGACGTATCCCTACGGGTTCCCGGACGACGTCATCGATCCGTTCATGAACCGGACGGGCCGCGGCGTCCTCGGGAACAAGCCGGCATCCGGGACGGAGATCATCCAGGAGCTCGGCGAGGAGCACCAGCGGACGGGCAAGTGGATCGTCTACACGTCCGCGGACTCCGTCTTCCAGATAGCCGCCCACGAGGAGACGATCCCCCTCGAAGAGCTCTACGACGGATGCCGGGTCGCGCGGGAGATCCTCACCGGGAAGCACGCGGTCGGAAGGGTGATCGCGCGGCCATTCACCGGTTCGCCCGGGCACTACGAGCGCACGCCCAACCGGCACGACTTCTCCCTCGAGCCGCGGCGCCCGAACTACCTCACGGCGATCCGCGACGCGGGCCACACCATCTACGGCGTCGGGAAGATCTCCGACATCTTCGCCGGGTGCGACATCGACGAGTCGTTCCCCACGAAGTCGAACGTCGACGGCATCAACCGCACGATCGAGCTCCTCGAGAACGTCGACTCGGGGCTCGTCTTCGTGAACCTCGTCGAGACGGACCAGCTCTGGGGCCACCGCAACGACCCCGTCAACTTCCACCGCTGCCTCCAGGACTTCGACCGGCGGCTGCCGGACATCCTCGATGCGCTGCGCGACGGTGACCTGCTGATCCTCACGTCGGACCACGGCTGCGACCCGACGACGCCGTCGACGGACCACTCGCGCGAGCATGCGCTTCTCCTCGCGTACGCAGCGGGGAAGAACGCGGCCGGCCGGATCCACGAGGACGGCGAGTTCGGCGACGTCGGGGCGACGGTGAGCGCCTGGCTGGGCGCGAAGCACCCCGGGAAGGGCGCACCGGGCCGGCCGATCATCGAGAAGTGAGGTCGGACGACCCCGCCGCCGTGCGGGAGCAGTACGCAACCGAGGAGGGTCTCGCCGCCCGCGCCTCCATCTACGGCGGCGCCGGCGTCGACGCGCGGGACGTCGTCCTCGACGTCCTCCGGCCGCTGCCTCCGACGGATCTGCTCGAGGTGGGTTGTGGCTGGGGCGAGCTCGCAGCGCGCATGGCGGCCGAGCTCGAGTGCCGCGTGGTCGCGATCGACCAGTCGCCTCGCATGGTCGAGCTGGCGCGGCAACGGGCGGTCGACGCACGCGTCGGCGATGTGCAGGAGCTGGACTTCCAACATGGTGCGTTCGACGCCGTGGTCGCGGCGTGGATGCTCTACCACGTACCCGACCTCGACCGGGCACTCCGCGAGTGCGCGCGCGTTCTCCGACCGGGCGGCGCCCTCGTAGCCGTGACGAACGCGGCCGCCGACTTCGCCGCGCTGTGGGCGCTCGTCGGCCGCGATCCGTCCGCGCGGCTGCTCACCTTCCGCTCCGAGAACGGCGAGGAGACGCTCCGCCGCCACTTCTCCCAGGTCGAGCGGCGCGATCTCGAGTCCGCCGTCACGTTCCCCGATGCCGACGCGATCCGCCGGTACGTCGGCTCCTCGATCGCGGGGCGGCAGTACGTCGACAACGTCCCGGAGCTCGGCGAGCCCTTCGTCGCGCGGAAGCTGGTGACGGTCTTCGTGGCGAGAACGGACGGCTAGGGTCCCGCGGATGATCCGGCCGGCGGAGCTGATCGAGGAGAAGCGGAACGGCGGGGAGCACGATCCCGCCGCGCTGACGGAGCTGATCCTCGGCTACGCACGCGACGAGGTGCACGACTACCAGATGGCCGCGTGGTGCATGGCGGTCTACTTCAACGGCCTGACGACGACGGAGACGCACGCGCTCACCGAGGCGATGGTGCGCTCGGGCGAGACGCTCGACCTCGGGTCCGCGCTCGGCCGCAAGGCCGTGGACAAGCACTCGACCGGCGGCGTGGGGGACAAGACCTCGATCGCCGTCGGCCCGATCGTTGCGGCCTGCGGGGTGCCGTTCGGGAAGATGTCCGGCCGCGGGCTCGGCCACACGGGCGGCACGCTCGACAAGCTCGAGTCGATCCCGGGTTTCCGGGTCGAGCTGACGACGGACGAGCTCGTCGCGCAGGTGCGGGAGGTGGGCATGGCGATCGTCGGGCAGACGGCGAATCTCGTCCCTGCGGACAAGAAGCTCTATGCGCTCCGCGACGTCACCGCGACCGTCGACATCGTCCCGCTGATCGCCAGCTCGATCATGTCGAAGAAGCTCGCCGCCGGTGCCCAGGCGATCGTCCTCGACGTGAAGGTCGGCGACGGCGCGTTCATGAAGACGATCGATGATGCGCGGGTGCTCGCGGCGGAGATGATCGACATCGGCCGCCTCGCCGACCGCGAGGTCACCTGTCTGCTGACCGACATGAGCCAGCCGCTCGGCCGTGCGGTCGGCAACGCCCTCGAGATCCACGAGGCGCGGGACGTCCTGCGCGGCGACGGCCCCGTCGATCTCACCGAGCTCGTGCTCGACGCCTCTGCGCGGCTCCTCGCCTACTCGGATCTCGGAGTCGACGTCGCGGAGGGCAGGCGGCGCGCCGAGGCCGCGGTCGAGGACGGGAGCGCGCTCGACCGGTACGAGCAGTGGATCCGCGCGCAGGGCGGCGACCCGGACCCGGAGGTGCTCGAGCGGGCACCCGTTCGCCGAGTCGTGACGGCGCCACGCGACGGCGTCGTGACGCGGGTCGACGCGCTCGACGTCGGCGTCGCCGCTCTCGAGCTGGGCGCGGGCCGTCGCAGGAAGACCGACCCGATCGACCACGCGGTCGGGATCCTGTGCTTCGCGAAGCGCGGCGACCGCGTGCTCGCAGGCGACGACCTCGCCGAGATCCACGCGCGTGACGAGGCCGCCGCCGAGCAGGCGGCGTCGGAGGTCCTCGCGGCCTACGAGCTCGGCGACGAGGCCGGGCCGGAGCTTGGGATCCTGCTCGACGTCATGACCTGAGCCTAGGCGGCGGGCGCGAGCCCGTCGAGCGCCTCGCCCAGCCCGGTCAACGTCGGCAGCTCACGTGAGGGTGGCGGGTCACCGCTCTCGTCGAGGCGGTTGATCCAGATGGTCGGGATGCCGAGCGCCGTGGCGGGAACGACGTCGTGGAAGTGGCTCTGCGCGACATGGACGTCCGGGAGACGGCCGACCGCATCGGCGAACGAATGCCAGTGCTGGTGCGCGGGCTTGTACGAGCCGATCTCCGACGCGACGATCGCGAGCTCGAAGGGCACACCGATCGCCGCCATCGACGCCTCGATCAGATCGCGGTCGGAGTTGGTGAGGATCGCGAGGCTCCAGCCGCGGGAGCGCGCCTCCTCGAGGGCGGCGCGCGCGTCGGGGAACACCGGCCAGTCCGGAAGCGACGCTGCCGGGTCCGCGTCGACGCCGACGCGACGGGCCGTCTCGCGAAGCACGTCGCGATAGCGCATCGCGGGATCCTCGGCCTGCACGAGCGGCTCGAGCTCGTGGTAGCGATCGAGGAGGCCAGGGTCGCCGAGCGCCGACGCGATCCCTGCGTTCCAGTCGACGATCGTGCCGTAGCAGTCGAAGGTCGCCCAGCGTTCCATCGGCCGAGCCTAGACCGTGGCGCGGGCGCCGCGCGTCGTCACGAAGTCTGCCCGGATCCGGCACACACCGGTCGACGCTCCCCCGATAGCGTGACACCAGGGCACCCGGGGTGCCCCTGGGGGACGTTGGGCCGCTGGCATCTCGCGGGGCGCCGAAGTGCGGCGCCCTACGATGGCTCCATGCCCGAGCTACCCGAGGTCGAGACCGTCCGGCGCCGGCTCGCGCCGGTGCTCGAGGGCGCGACGATCGAGCGCGTCGACATCGGCGACCCGCGGCTGACGCGGCCGATCGAGCCGGGACTCGTCGCCGAGATGCTCGTGGGCGAGACCGTCGCGAGCGTCGACCGGCGCGGGAAGTACCTCCTCTGGCGCCTGGAGAGCGGGAGGACGCTCGTCGTGCACCTCCGCATGACCGGCTCGTTCCGCCACGGCCCGTCGGGCGAGCTGCCCGAGGATGCGTACCGGCGTGCGACGATGACGCTCGACACCGGAGCCGACGTCGCGTACCGCGACGTCCGGCGCTTCGGCACGTGGGAGCTGCTCGACCCCGGCCACCTCCGGCCGTATCTCGACGCGCGGCTCGGCCCGGAACCTCTCGGCGCCTCGTTCAGCGCGGCGCGCCTCGGCTCGCTCATGTTCGGGCGTCGCGCACCCGTGAAGGCGTTCCTCCTCGACCAGAAGCGCCTCGCGGGCATCGGGAACATTTACGCGGACGAGGCGCTCTGGCGCGCACGGATCCATCCACTGCGACCCGCCGGCGAGCTCGACCCCGACGAGGTCTCCCGCGTGCACCGTGCCGTCCGCGCTGCGCTCCGGCGCGGCGTCGAGCTCCAGGGGTCGACGCTCCGCGACTACGTGACGCCCGACGGCGACGGCGGCGGCATGCAGCACGAGTTCCACGTCTATGGCCGGCTCGGCGAGCCGTGCGACCGCTGCGGGCGACCGATCGAGCGGATCGTCGTCGGCGGGCGCGGGACCTGGTTCTGCCCGCGCTGCCAGCGGCGCTGACGCCCTCGACTCGTACACTCGAGCCATGGCCGGCACGTCGATCACGGAGGCGGTCGTGCTCCGCTCGTTCCCGTTCGCGGAGGCGGATCGGGTGCTGCACCTCTACACGGCGGCGAGCGGGCGGATCGGGGCGATGGCGAAGGGCGTGCGCCGGACGAAGAGCCGGTTCGGCGGCCGGCTGGAGCCGTTCTCGCACGTCGAGCTGGGCCTCCACCGCGGTCGCGGGGAGCTCGGAACCGTCACCGGCGCATCGCTCGTCCGCTCGCACGACCGGATCCGCTCCGACGGCTACCGGCTCCAGGTCGGCCTCGTCGGGCTCGAGGCGATGCTGCGGCTGTTCACCGAGGAGGAGCGGAACGACCGCGCGTTTCTCGCGCTGACACGGTTCCTCGACGCGCTCGACGAGCGCGAGCCGCAGCCGGGCCGCCGTCCTGCGCTCGACCCGCTCGTGCTGTCGTTCCAGCTCAAGCTCCTCTGGCTGTCCGGGTTCCTGCCGCACCTCTCGAGCTGCGTCGAGTGCGGCGCCGAGGAAGGCCTCGTCGCGTTCGACGCGGCCGCCGGCGGGGCCGTGTGCGCGTCGTGCGACCGCGGGGTGGCCGAGCTGTCGCCGGAGGGGCTCCAGGCGCTGACGGCGCTCCTCGGGTCGCCGATCGCGGACGCCCCGGCGCTCCGGCTCGGCGACCGTGCCGTCCGCGACACGCTCGCGGTGGTCACGTCGTCGTACGAGCACCACGGCGGCTTCCGCCTCCGGACGCTGTCCGCGTAGCTCCGAACGCTATCCGCGTAGAGAGGGGCCTTCCGCCTTCACCGAGGTGGTTGCGGCGCCGAAGGCGACGCCTTCAGGGGTGTGCCCCGCCGTAGGCGGGGATCCTCGCGGGCGGAATCCGCTTCCGCGGATTCCGCGCTAGCGGACAGGTCAGAACCGCTCCAGAACCTGCTCGAGCGCGCCCTCGGCGATGAGTTGCTCGGTGAGCTCGTTGCGGCCCGGACGCACCTCGCGGCGGACCATCCCGTCGTCGCCGAGCCGGTACTGGCCGACCCAGTCGAGCCGTGGGGAGTAGACGTGGACCGTCACGGCGGGCTCGCCGGTCTCGTGCGTCACGCGATGGATGTAGCCCGGCCCGCCCTGGCGCGCGTCACCGGGTCGGAGGTGGAGCGGGATGTGATCGCGGCCGTACACCATGAGGTCCTCGCGGACGCCGCCTGCCGCGACCGCGAGCCCGACCGCCGAGATGTAGTGGTCGTGGAACCCGGTTCCCTGGCCGGGCATCCACGAGAGCACCCAGGCGTCCATGCGGTCGTCCTCGTAGACGAGCTCGTACCGCCGGCGATCCGGGTCCGCGTGGGTGAGCGGCTCCCAGATGTCGGGTCGCTCGACGATCCGCTTCGCGACGATCTCGAGCTCGTCCGGGGACAAGAGCCCCTCGTGTGGGACGAGATCACCGAGCGAAGCGACCGACGACGTGAAGAATGGCGAAGTCGTCATGTCCGACCCTTGAGTGTACTCGGGGGCCCAGATTCTTACGTCCGCCGCGCCGGGTCGGATTCGCCGTCCGGACAACTATCCGTCGCGCGGCGGTGGGCTCCAGGGAGCGGCCAGGCGGTCGAGCAGGTGCTCGCGCGCCCGGGCGATCGAGATCCGCTCCTGCGCGAGCGAATCGCGGTCGCGAATCGTCACGGTGTCGTCCTCGAGCGTCTGCTCGTCGATCGTCAGCGCCCACGGCGTCCCGATCTCGTCCTGCCGTCGGTAGCGCCGGCCGATCTGCCCGCCGTCGTCGTGCTCCGCGACCATGACGCGACGGAGCTCGGCGTGAAGGGCGCGGGCGCGCTCTGCCATCCCCGTGTCGCGGGGGATGAGCGGCAGGACCGCGACCTTGACCGGTGCGATCTGCGGATGCAGCCGGAGCACGGTGCGCTCGCGCTCGGCGACGACCTCCTCGTCGTACGCGTCGCAGAGGAACGCGAGCATCGTCCGGTTCACGCCTGCGGCCGGCTCGATGACGGCCGGGATGTAGCGATCGCCGCTCGAGCCGTCGACCCATTCGAGCCGCGTTCCGGACGCCTCCGTGTGGGCGTCGAGGTCGAACGTCCCGCGGTTCGCGATCCCCTCGAGCTCGGACCAGCCGATCGGGTACAGGTACTCGATGTCGCTCGTGGCGCTCGAGTAGTGCGACAGCTCCTCGGCATCGTGGGTGCGGACGCGAAGCTGCGCGGGCCGGATCCCGTACCGCGTGTACCACGCGAGCCGCTCGTCGATCCAGTAGCGGAACCACTCGTCGGCGTCTGCCGGGGGGACGAAGAACTCCATCTCCATCTGCTCGAACTCGAGCGTGCGGAAGATGAAGTTCCCGGGCGTGATCTCGTTGCGAAACGACTTGCCGACCTGGGCGATCCCGAACGGGGGCTTCCGTCGCGCCAGCTGGGCGACGTTCTTGAAGTTGACGAAGATCCCCTGCGCCGTCTCGGGTCGGAGGTAGACGGTCTGGCCCGTCTCCTCGACCGCTCCGACGCGCGTCTCGAACATGAGGTTGAACTGCCGTGGCTCGGTGAGGTCGCACTCGTCGGTCTCGCCGGGGCGCTTGCTCGGCCTGCGCCCGCAACGCAGCTCCTCGTGCTCCCCGTCGGCGAGGTGATCGGCCCGGAACCGGAGCTTGCACGTCTTGCAGTCGACGAGCGGATCGGTGAAGCCGCCGACGTGCCCGGACGTCTCCCAGATCCTCGGGTGGAGGATGATCGCGGAGTCGAGCGCGACGATGTCCTCGCGCTCCTGCACCATCGCCTCGAGCCAGCGCGCCTTGACGTTCTCCTTGAGGAGGACGCCGTAGTGGCCGTAGTCGTACGACGAGGCGAGCCCGCCGTAGATCTCCGAGGAGGGGAAGACGAAGCCCCGTCTCCGGCTCAGCGAGACGATCTTGTCCATCGTCAGCTCCGTCGCCATGCGGGCAACGCTACCCTCGCGTCGAGTGCGATGGCGGGGAAGGAGACACCGGCGATCGTCGCCGCGGAGCGAGCCGGTATCGCGTTCCGCGTCCACGAGTACGAGCACGACCCGCGTGCGCCGTCGTTCGGCTCCGAGGCGGTCGAGAAGCTCGGCCTCGACCCGGCACGCGTCTTCAAGACGCTCGTCGCGGACGTGGACGGGTCACTCATCGTCGCCGTCGTCCCCGTCGAGGCGCAGCTCGACCTCCGCGCCCTGGGCAAGCGCGCGCGCATGGCCGACCCGCGCGCGGCGGAGCGCTCGACGGGCTTCGTCATGGGCGGGATCAGCCCGCTCGGGCTGCGACGACCGCTGCCGACGATTCTCGACGAGTCTGCGCTCGCCTTCGAGACGATCTACGTGAGCGCGGGGCGCCGCGGCCTCGAGCTCGAGCTCGCGCCGTCCGATCTCCTCGCCCTCACCGGCGGCAGAACGGCGGCGGTAGCCTCCCGCCGGTGAGCCAGGTCCCGGTCGAGCTCCACATCGTCTCCGACTCGACGGGCGAGACCGCCGCGCGCCTCGTCCTGGCGCTCGAGGCGCAGTTCCCCGACCTCCCGTTCGAGGAGGTGCGGCATCCGCGGGTCGAGTCCGTCGAGGACCTCGCGCTCGCCGTCAACCGGGCGCGCGGACGCCCTGCCGTGATGGTCTACACGCTCGTCGAGCGCGGCCTGCGGGACGAGATGCGCCGGCTTTGCCGCCGGTCGCGCGTGCACTACTGCGACCTCCTCGGCCACCCGATCGACTCGATCTCCCGCGTCGCCGGCGTCGCCGCGCGCATGGAGCCGGGCGCGCGGGCCCCCCTCGACCAGACCTACTTCAAGCGGATCGAGGCGATCGAGTTCGCGGTGCGCTACGACGACGGGGTCGGCAGCGGCCTCGACGAGGCGGACATCGTGCTCGTCGGCGTCTCCCGGACGTCGAAGACGCCGCTCTCGATCTTCCTCGGCTACCTCGGGCACAAGGCGGCGAACGTGCCGATCGTGAAGGGCGTCGAGCCGCCAAGTGCGCTCTACGAGATCGACCGGGCGAAGATCGTCGGGCTGACGATCGACGCCGAGCGCCTGGCCGAGATTCGCGAACAGCGCGTCCGGTCGATGGGCGCTCCGCGACGGCGTTACGCCGATCTCGACGCGGTGTACGAAGAGCTCGAGACCGCGTCCCGCGTGCACCGCAAGCTCCGCTGCCCCGTGATCGACGTGTCCGAGTTGTCCGTGGAGGAGACCGCGATGCGGATCATCCGCCTCGTTGCGGAGCGGGAGCGGCGTACCGAGGCAGCCGCCACGTGACCGACCGGAACGCGAAGTACGGCATCTTCGCACGCGGAGTCCGGCGGGACCTGTCCGAGAAGGGCTGGGTGCCGGCGCGCTACTGGGTCATGTGGTGGACCTCGCTCGGGGTCGCGATGGTGGCGTTCTACGTCGTCCTCACGCCGATCTGGCTCGGGCTCCGAGGGGCCGCCTGGATCGCAGAGCTCCGCTCGCGCCTCCGCGCCGAGCGCAGGAACGCGTCGACCTCGGACTGAGTCCGGAGCCGCGCGACGCGGAACCGCGCGAGCTCGGTCGGGTAGCGGTGGCGGCGCGGGCGCTCGTTCGCGAGAGCGAGTACCGGAAGAGCGAGTCCGAGTCGACGCAAGCGCGTTCCGCGAGCGACTCCCGGTTCCCGTTCCAGAGCTGCTCTCGCGCGTGATCAACCCGGCGCAACGTGCGCACGACGAGCCGCGTCAGACCAGACCCGTCGCGGAAGGTCGAGCCAGACGACGGTGTCCGCGTGGTCGAGCACGAGGTCGCCGAGCTTGCCCCGGTACGACCCGTCGATCACCCACGCGTCGAGCGCCACCAGAGGCTCGACACGGCGCCGGAGCTCGGCCCCGTCGATCTCGGTCCAGCCGGCCTGCCAGTGGATCGCGTCGAGCTCGACGAACGGCACCTCGAGGGCTGCTGCGAGGGCGCGCCCGAACGTCGTCTTCCCGCAACCGCTGGCCGTCGCGAGGATCGCCACCCGCTTCACGGCACCCATCCTGTACCGCTCGGCGAAATCGCGCCGTGTACGTAGGATCGCGCCGTGCGCCTGGTCTACGCCTTCGACGAGGACGTCCCGGGAGGGCGGGAGCTCCTCGGCGGCAAGGGGATCGGCCTCGCCGAGATGACCGCGCTCGGGATCCCCGTCCCGGCCGGGTTCACGATCACCACGGATGCGTGCCGCGCGACGATGGAGGCGGGCGAGGTCCCCGAGGAGCTGTGGCCGCAGGTCGATGAGCACGTGGCGCGGCTCGAGGGGAAGGCGGGGAAGCGCTTCGGGGACGCGACCGACCCACTGCTCGTCTCGGTCCGCTCGGGCGCGGCGGTCTCGATGCCCGGGATGATGGACACGATCCTCAACCTGGGATTGAACGACGTGGCGGTCGAGGGGCTCGCGGCCGGGACGGGGAACCCGCGCTTCGCGTACGACTCGTACCGCCGCCTGATCCAGATGTACGGCGAGGTGGTGGACGGCGTCGACGCACACGTCTTCGAGGGCGAGCTGCAGGCGCTCAAGGAGGAGCGCGGCGTCCGGCTCGACGTCGATCTGACGGCCGACGATCTGCGCGGCCTGATCGAGACGTTCAAGGAGCTCTACGAGCGCGAGGCGGGGTCGCCGTTCCCGTCCGACGCGCGCGAGCAGCTCCGGCGTGCGACCCGCGCGGTCTTCGACTCGTGGGAGTCTCCGCGCGCCCGTGTGTACCGGCGGACGTACGACATCCCCGACGACCTCGGCACGGCGGTGAACGTCGTGCAGATGGTGTTCGGCAACAAGGGCGACACCTCCGGCACGGGTGTCTGCTTCACGCGCGACCCGTCGACGGGCGAGCGCACGCTGTACGGCGAGTTCCTCGTCAACGCGCAGGGCGAGGACGTCGTCGCCGGCATCCGCACGCCCGAGCCGATCGCGGAGATGCACGGGCGGCTCCCCGAAGCGTACGCCCGCCTGACCGCGACGCTCGACCGGCTCGAGGAGCACTACCGCGAGATGCAGGACATCGAGTTCACGGTCGAGGAGGGGGAGCTGTTCCTGCTCCAGACGCGGTCGGGCAAGCGGACGGCGCAGGCCGCGCTCCGGATCGCGGTCGACATGACCGACGAGGGGCTGATCGCGCGCGAGGAGGCCGTCGCGCGGATCGACCCGGGACAGCTCGACCAGCTCCTGCATCCGATGATCGACCCCGGCGCCGACGTGAACGTCGTCGCCACCGGCCTGAACGCCTCCCCCGGCGCGGCATCCGGCGCGATCGTGCTCGACGCCGACCTCGCCGAGGCGCGCGGCCGCGAGGGCGAGGACGTCGTGCTCGTCCGCTGGGAGACCACCCCGGACGACATTCACGGGTTGATCCACGCCCGCGGCGTCCTCACGGCCCACGGCGGCATGACGTCCCACGCCGCTGTCGTCGCGCGGGGGATGGGGAAGCCGTGCGTCGCCGGCTGCGAGGTGCTCTCGATCGACCTCGAGGCGCGGACGCTGCGCCTCGGCGACGTCGAGCTCCGCGAGGGCGACCACCTCACGATCGATGGAGGCACCGGCCGCGTGATGGTCGGCGCGGTGCCGCTCGTGCCGCCCGCGATCGACGCGAACTTCGAGACGATCCTCGGCTGGGCGGACGAGCTCCGACGGCTCCGCGTCCGCGCGAACGCGGACACGCCCGAGGACGCCGCGAAGGCGCGCGAGTTCGGGGCCGAGGGGATCGGGCTCTGCCGCACCGAGCACATGTTCATGGCGCCCGATCGGCTGCCGGTCGTGCAGGAGATGATCCTCGCGGGCGACGAGCGGTCACGGCGCGCCGCGCTCGACCGGCTCCTGCCCGTGCAGCAGTCCGACTTCGAGGGGATCTTCGAGGCGATGGCGGGCTTCCCCGTGACGATCCGGCTCCTGGATCCCCCGCTCCACGAGTTCCTCCCGTCGGTCGAGGAGGCGACCTCCGACGCGATGCGGCGGCGGATCGAGCAGCTCCGGGAGGCGAACCCGATGCTCGGCACCCGCGGCTGCCGGCTCGGGCTGCAGTACCCCGAGATCTACGAGATGCAGGTCAGGGCGATCGTCCGGGCGGCGCGCGCCGTGCAGGACCGGACGGGCGAGGCGCCGCTGGTCGAGATCATGCACCCGCTCGTGGGGTTCGGCGAGGAGCTCCGCCGCCTTCGCAACCTCACCGAGCGCGTCGCCTCGGACGAGGCGGAGGTCGCGTACAGCGTCGGCACGATGATCGAGCTGCCGCGTGCCTGCGTCCGCGCGGACGAGATCGCCGAGACGGCCGACTTCTGCTCGTTCGGGACGAACGACCTCACCCAGACGGCGCTCGGGTTCTCGCGGGACGACGCCGAGGGGAAGTTCCTCACCTACTACCTGGAGCACGGGATCCTCGAGCGAAACCCGTTCGAGGTCCTCGACCAGGAGGGCGTCGGGGAGCTGATGCGGATCGCCGTCGAGCGCGGGCGCGGGGCGAAGCCCGATCTCAAGCTCGGCATCTGCGGCGAGCACGGCGGCGAGCCGCTGTCGGTTGCGTTCTGCCACGACCTCGGCCTCGACTACGTCTCGTGCTCCCCGTATCGCGTGCCGCTCGCGCGGCTCGCAGCCGCCCAGGCGGCGCTCGCCGAGGCGGGCGTGCGGTCGGTCGCCGTCGGCGGCTGAGCGCCCGGCGCTCCATGCCTGGATCCGCCGAGGCGGCGATGCGAGAGGTCGAGGCGCGCCTCGTCGCGCGGATGGCCGACCACAACGTTCCCGGCCTCGCGCTCGCGCTGATCGCGGACGGCGAGATCGCGATCGAGCGTGCCCTCGGGGTAAAGGACGCAGGCCGCGCCGATCCGGTGACGCCGACGACGCGGTTCCAGGCGTGCTCGATCAGCAAGCCGGTCGCAGTGCTCGCCATGCTCCGGCTCGTCGAGGAGGGGACCCTCGAGCTGGACGCCGACGTCAACGACGTGCTCACGTCGTGGCGCGTTCCGCCGAGCGCCTCGTGGCAGCCGCATGTGACCCTCCGCCAGATCGCGAGCCACAGCGCCGGCCTGACGGTCGGCGGCTTCCCGGGCTACCGCCGGGGCGCACCGCTGCCGACGTTGACCCAGATCCTCACGGGCTCGTCGCCGGCCAACACCGCAGGCATCCGGGTCGACACCCTGCCGGGGGTCGAGTTCCGGTACGCCGGCGGCGGGACGACCGTGCTGCAACAGGTGCTCGAGGACGTGACCCGACGGGCGTTTCCCGAGCTGATGCGCGAGCTCGTCCTCGGCCCGCTCGGCATGGCCTGCAGCGGCTACACCCAGCCGCTGCCGGACGAGCTGCACGACGAGGCTGCGACCGCGCACGGAACGGACGGAGCGCCCGTCGCGGACGGATGGCACGTATACCCGGAGCTCGCCGCGGCGGGGCTCTGGACGACGCCGGGCGATCTCGCGCGCTACGCGATCGCCGTCCAGCAGGCGGCGGCGGGCGCGTCGGGGGCGATCCTCGGTCCGGAGCTCACCGCGTCGATGCTCACCCCGCAGCTTCCGTCGACGTCCCGGCTCGGTGGGCTCGACCGTCTCGGCCTCGGTCTCTTCCTCGGCGGTCCCGAAGCCGGCTGGTTCGGCCACAGCGGCGGCAACGAGGGCTTCAGGTGCCACCTCCTCGCGCACCGCGACGCCGGCTGCGGACTCGTGGTGATGACGAACGGCGATCGCGGCCACGCGCTCATCGGCGACCTCCTCGACGACGTCGCGCAGGCGATGGAATGGCCGGATTACGTCATCGCCGAGCGGGACGGGGACGCCGAGCCGTCGATCGCGCTCGACGCGTTCACCGGCGTCTACGAGCTCCGGCCGGGCGCCCTGATCGAGGTCGCGCGCCGCGGTGACGACCTTCTCGTCGCGGCGCTCGGACAGGCGGCGATCCGGTTCCTACGGGATGGCGAGGCCGAGTTCGCATCCTTCGCCGTCGAGACCAGCCTCGCCTTCGAGCTCGTCGACGGGCGCGCCGAAGCGCTCGTCGTCCGGCAGAACGACGGCGAGCTTCGATGCCGCCGGGTCGGCTGAAACGCGCGCCGGGGCTACACGTAGCTCTCGACGCGCACGTAGGCAACGACGACACACGCGACGGCTATCAGCACCACCAGCGCCGGGCCGAGCGAGCGCGGCCGCGCGGTGCCGCCGTACTGGGCGAGCGCGAACGTCGCGAGGATCCCACCCACCAGGCCGCCGAGGTGGCCGCCGATCGAGATGTTCGGGATCAGGAACGTGAGCGCCAGGTTGAGGACGATGAGCCCCATCGCCTGGCCCGCGAACGTCCCGGTCGCGCGGTACTCGAGGACGAGCAGCGCCCCCATGATCCCGTAGATCGCACCGGACGCGCCGACCGTCGGCGTGAACGGGTCGGTGAAGACGAGCGCGCCGGCCGATCCGGCAAGACCCGAGGCGAAGTAGACGAGGACGAACCGGAGCGAGCCCATCGCCTGCTCGACGATCGTCCCGAGCCAGTAGAGCGCCAGCATGTTGAAGGCGAGGTGGAGGAGGCTCGCATGGAGAAACATCGCCGTCACGAGCCGGTACCACTCGCCGTTCTGGCTGATCGCCGCCCCGATGAGCGCGCCCTTGTTGTAGAGCTCGCCTCCCGGGCTCGCGACGCCGGCGCCCTGATAGACCGTGACGAGGTAGACGAGGACGTTGATCACGACGAGCGCGACCGTCGCCGGGGCGTCGAGCCCGCCCATCGTCGTCTGCACCTGGCGAGCCTTGTGTTGCGCACTCGCCCGGCGTGGTGCTCCGACGCCCGCATGGTCGGGGCACTTGATCCCGACCGGGGCGAAGTTCATGCACTCCTCGCAGATCGGCCGACCGCATTCCGAGCACGAGACGAGGGTCTCGCGGTTGGGGTGCCGGTAGCAGTGCGGAGTGTCGCTCACCTCGGGCTAGCGTACCCGCGTGCATGTTCACGTCGCCTTCACTCCGGACGAGGCCGCAGCGGCCCCGACGGGTGTCGTGATCGACGTCATCCGCGCGACCTCGACGATCTGCCAGGCGCTCGACGCGGGCTACGAGCGCGTGTGGTGCGCGGCCGGGGTCGAGGACGCCCGCGCCCTCGGCAACCACGACGTGACCCTCGGCGGCGAGCGTCTCGGGGTGCGCATCGACGGCTTCGATCTCGGCAACTCGCCCCGCGAGTACCTCGAGCCGCGGACGCCGACGCTCGCGATGTCGACGACGAACGGCACGCGTGCGATCGTCACCGCCGCGGAGCGGTGCGACCGGGTCTACATCGCCTCGCTCCTCAACCTCCGAGCGGTGACCGAGCAGGCACGGGCGCACGGCGACGACGTCGCCGTCTTCTGCGCGGGCGTGAAGGGGGCGTTCGCTCTCGACGACGCGTATGTCGCGGGGCGGGTCGCCGACGGCCTCGGCTTCGAGCCGAGCGACGCCGCCGAGGCCGCGCGACGGCTCGCCGCGTCGTACGACGACGCCGAGGAGGCGTTCCGCGCGTCGCGCTCGGGCCGCAACCTCATCAACCACGGGCCGGAGCTGGAGGCCGACATCCCATGGTGCGCGCGCGAGAGCGTCCTCGCCGTCGTGCCCCGCCTCGCGGGCATGCGCGGCATCGCCGCTGAGATCACGCTGTAGCCGTCAGGGGTCGGTGTCGGCGCCCGCGCCCGGAGGGCCGTCGATCCCGAGTCGCGCCTGGAGCCAGTCGAGCTGATCACGCCGGGCGTTCTCGTCGAGATCGTGCTCGGCGGCGTACCACCTGAGGTGCGTTCCCTTCGGCGCCGCGTCGGCCAGCGCCTGAAGAGCGGCGTGAGGGACGATGGAATCGGACCGGCCCGCCTGGAGCAGGATGTTGCCCTTCGCGTCGCCGATCCGAGAGAGCGGGTCGATCGGCGTCAGCACTTCCTCGACGTCGTCACGGAGGTCGGGCGGCGCCGCGGCGACGTACTCCGAGACCGGCGCCGCGCCCGCCGACATGAGCGCCGTGGCGCGGATGCGGTCGTCGACTCCGGCGAGCAGTGCGCCCAACCGGCCGCCGAAGCTCCAGCCGACGAGGCCGAGTCGGTCGGGGTCGACGCGCTTGTCCTCGGCGAGGAGGTCGAGCCCGCGTCGCACGGCGACCACGTCCCCGACGATCTGGTCGCTCTGCCAGCGAAGGGTCTCCTCCGGCGGGACCCCGCTCGGTGGCGTCGCGCTCCCGGACGGGAGGGTGAGCGTTAGCGCCACCGCCCCGCGCTCCGCGAGGGTGGACGCGAGGGGCAGGAGCTGGGCGCGGTCGCCGCCCGAGCCGTGGAGGTAGACGACGGCCGGGAGGGGCTCGGCGCGAGAACCGCCTGGCGCGATGAGGTACCCCTCGACGCGGCTGTCGCCGCTCAGGTACGAGACCGGGCGGACGTCGAGCGGACGCCCTTCGGAGAGGCGAGCGCCCTGCTCGAGGTCGAGCGGCTCGTCGGTGTCGTAGGCGAAGGTGGGATCGCCACCGTCTCCGCTCCCCCCGCACCCCGCCGTGAGCACGGCGACGAAGAGCACGAGCGCGACGGCCAGGCGCGGCATGCGGCGAGGGTACCTACGGCTCGCTGTTCGTCCTCTCCGCGGGCGCGATCTTCGCCGCGGTGATCCCGCCGCGGCCTCCGCTCGCGCATCTCGGGCGCCTACGCGTTCGTCAACTACGGAATCCGGGTGCTCGGCTCTCTCCCAGGTGGGCTGCTCGGCAGCGCCCTGGGCCTGCGGCTGGCGCTCTGGATCTGCGCCGCCGGTGCGCTCCTCGGCGTCCTCTTCCTGCTGCCGTCGCCCGTGTTTCGCATGCGCGAGCTGCCCCGAGCAGGTCGAGGACGGCGCGTAGGCTCCGGGCATGGGCGACGACTTCGCGGCGCGCGCACGCTCGTTCGGGACGGTCGCGGACGCGTACGAGCGCGCGCGACCCGGCTACCCCGACGACGCCGTCCGCTGGCTCGCGGGCGACGTCCCCTGCGACGTCGTCGACGTCGGTGCGGGAACGGGGAAGCTCACGCGGTCGCTCGTCGCGCACAGGCATCGCGTGACGGCCGTCGAGCCCAGCGCCGAGATGCTGGCGCAGTTGCGGGCGGCGGTGCCGGGCGCCATCCCGCTCGAAGGGACCGGCGAGGCGATCCCGCTGCCCGACGAGTCCGCCGACGTCGTGACGGCCGCCCAGGCGTTCCACTGGTTCGACAAGCCCGCTGCGCTCCGCGAGATCGCCCGTGTCCTACGGCCCGGCGGCCGGGTCGCGCTCGTCTGGAACGCGCGCGACGACACCGAGCCGTGGGTCTCGGAGTTCACCGAGACGGTCATCGCGCAAAGCACGTTCCGCAAGGGCGGCGTCGCCGCCACGACGACGAGCATCGACGAGAGCGGGCTCTACGGGCACGTCGAGCGGGCGACCTTCGCCCACGTCCAGCCGCTCCGGCGGAGCGAGCTCGTGGAGCTCGTCCGCTCCCGCAGCGAGTGCGCGGTGCTCGCCGAGGAGGAGCGTCGCCCCGTCCTCGACCGCCTCGACGCGCTGTTCGACGCCCATGCCGTCGACGGAACGCTGTCGATGCCGTACGTGACGGAGTGCTTCCGCGCGGCAAAGCGCTGAGGTCGACCAGCTTTTACGAAGACCTTGCATGAGAACGCATGTTCGTATAGAACATGTGTTCCCAATGATCGCGTGCCTCCTCATCCCGGGATTCGAGCTCCGCGTGGCGCTCCGGTCCCGGCCGAGGCTCGCGGCCGTCCCCGCGGCCCTCGCGCCGCCGCCCGGGAGAGAGCCCATGCTCGGGCCCGTGACGGCGGCTGCCGAGGCGATGGGGGTTGTCGCGGGGATGCGCCTCGGGGAGGCGCTTGCGACCTGCCCCGAGCTCGTGCTCGTCGACCCGGATCCCGCGGGCGCCGAGCAGGAGTGGGAGGGTGTCCTGCGTCGTCTCGAGGATTCGGGGTTCGGTGTGGAGCCGGTCGAGCCGGGCGTGGTCGTGTTCGAGACCCGCGGCGTCGAGCGGCTCTACGGAGGGGTGGAGGCGGCGCTCTCGAAGGCGCTCGCCTCCGTCGGGCCTGCCTGGGACCCGCGCGCAGGCGCGGGGCAGCGCCGCTTCGTCGCCCTCGCGGCGGCGAGCGTGGCGCGCCCGGGACAGGCGGTGATCGTCGAGGGGGAGGAGGAGCGTTCGTTCCTCGAGCCGCTCCCGCTCTCACTCCTGCCGCTCGAGGAGGAGCGGTACGCCGAGCTGGAGGGTCTCGGCGTCCGCACCCTCGGGGCACTCGCCGCCCTGCCGGGCGGCGCGGTCGCCGAGCGGCTGGGTCAGGAGGGGAAGCGGGCGTGGAGCCTCGCACGCGGCGGGGAGCGCCGGCGCGTGCGCGGGCGATCGCCCGCGGCAGAGCTGGTCGAGGCGCTCTCCTTCCCCGAGGCGGTCGCGAACGAGCTCACCCTGCGACGCGCGTTCGGCGCGCTGCTCGACCGGCTGCTCGCGCGGCCGGAGCGGGCCGCGCGACCGTTCCGGAAGCTCGCGCTGACCGCCCGTCTCGTCGGCGGCGGCTCGTGGCGTCGCACGGTGACCCTGCGCGAGGCGACGGGTGAGCGCGGCCGGTTGCGCTCCGCGCTCGGGCCGAAGCTCACCGAGATCCCGGCGCCGGTGATCGAGCTGCGGCTGGAGGCGGTCGAGCTCGCCGAGCACACGGGCCAACAGCTGGCGCTCGTCGCGCCCGAGGGGGAGGACGCCGACATGCGGTTGCGCGAGGGGCTCCGCCAGGTGCGTGCGAGCGCGGGCGGGAGCGCGCTGGGGGCGGTCATCGAGGTCGCGCCGTGGTCGCGCATCCCCGAGACGCGGGCGCTGGTCATCCCCAGGGATGTTTGAACGTGAGCGAAGACACCGGCGTCCCGCGGCCGGAGGCCGGCTTTGCCGGCCGGGAGGCCTCGAACGGGTCTCGGTGGCAGGCGCAGAAGGAGGGGGCCCGTGGGGGAACCATGGGGTCCCCCACGCGTCTGAACGCGCCCCGCCCGGCGCTCGTCGAGACGGCGGCGAGCGGTGAGCCGCATCTCGTCAATCGAGAGCTCGTGACGGTCGTCCGCGAGGAGTGGCGCGTTGTCGATCGCTGGTGGACGGAGGAGCCCGTCGACCGGCGCTACTTCGAGGTCGTGCTCGAGTCGGGCCGGAACGTCTGCGTCTACCGCGACGGCGACCGGGCCTGCTGGTTCACGCAGCGTGCGTGAAGGTGTGTGACACCGTCGAACCGCCGTGGTGTCCGGCTTCAGCCGGACACCTGTTCTTCCTTGCCCTTCGGGGGCGGCGCATGTATCTGGGCGACCGCCTCCGCCGCGAACGGCTCCCACTCGTCGTCCCGCACGGGTGGGATCACGACCCACTGGCGAAACGGCTCGCCCCGCCCGGACGGGTCGAACGGGTGCGCGCCGGGGACGGCGAGGGCTCGCGCGTGCGCGTCGGGATCGGTGAGCTTGAACACCATTCCCGTACGGCTCAGGCCGAACACCACCCGCCCGGACCGCTTCACGCACGGCATCCCGAAGACCTTCGACGCGCGGCAGTCGGGGTTCCAGGTCGTGATCGCGTCGACGATGTCGTCGTACCTGCGCTGTTCGGGCCGCGCCATCAAGGAGAGCTATCGGTCGTGTGGAACGCCGCCGATGGCGGCCGGAGGCCGGCGTTGCCGGCCGGGAGGCCAGATGCGGGTCCTCAGTGGCATGGGCAGAAGGAGGGGGCTCGTGGGGGAACCATGGGTTCCCCCACGTTCCTAGGCGGGTTCTTGGTCGAACGCCGCACGAACCGCGGCGAGCTCCTCGTCGGTTTGCGCCTCGTGCAGGCCACGGAGGAAGGCGCCGTAGCTGCAGCTCGGCGTGTGGAGGTTCAGGAAGCGCACTTCATCCGTCCCGGTCGGCGCGAACGTGTGCGGCGTGCCGGGCGGGATCTGCACCCATGTGCCCGCGGTCGCCTCGAGCTCGCGCCCTCCCGCCGTGAACGTCATCTCCCCGGCGAGCACGTAGAACGACTCGGTGTGACGGCGGTGGAGATGCGGTGGCGGGGAAGGCCCGTCCGGGTCGCCCCAGGCTTCCGAAATCCCGATCTCCTCGACGTCGGCGAGCAGCGCGATGCGAAGTCCCGGCCGGTCGGCGAGGAACTCCTCGCCCCCGACGACCGCCTCGCTCGTCGGCCGGCCACCGTCCTCCGGCGGGTCGTGCTGGTCGTACGAGAAATCGCGACCGTCACGCAGCGCACGGAGGTAGTCCGAGAACTGCCGGCCGGGCGTGTGGAAGTTGAGATAGCTCACGTCCGCGTCGCTCCGGTTCCGAAAGCCATGGACGACGAGCGGCGGCACGCGCGCGAGCGTCCCCGCGGGCACGGCGACCGGCTCGTCCTCGATGCCCAGCCGCACCGTGAGCTCGCCCTCGAGGACGTAGAAGAGGTCGACGTGATGGCGATGGACGTGGAGGTCGGCGCCCACCCGATGCGGGGCGAACCGCGACCACGTCGCGTTGAGCATCTCGTCGTCGGAGACGATCTCGACGCGGCTCTCGGGGGTGTCGCGGATCACCTCGCCGCCGCCGGGCGGGATGAGGATTGGCTCGCTCACGAGTGCCCAGTATGACCACGCGCTCGAGAGACTCTTTCGCAAGCCCGCTGGACGCTGCGACAAAGCGACGAGGCACCGATCTCGCTCGATCCGTGCGCAAGGCGTCGCGGCCGGAGGCCGGCTTCGCCGGCCGGGAGGCCAGGTGCGAAACGTCGATGGACTGCGCGGAAGGAGGGGGCTCGTGGGGGAACCATGGGTTCCCCCACGTTTGACCATGGGTTCCCCCACGTACGTCGAGCTGCACTGCCATTCGGCGTTCTCGTTCCTCGACGGGGCGTCGCATCCGGAGGAGCTCGTCACCCGGGCGGCGGAGCTCGGCTACGAGGCGCTCGCGCTCACGGATCACGACGGCGTCTACGGCTCCCTCGAGTTCGCGCACGCGGCGAAGTTCGCGGGCATCCGCCCGATCACCGGCGCGGAGGTAAGCCTCAGCGGCGTAGGCTCGACGGAGCCGCCCAGGAGCGGAGGTGCCGGCTTTGCCGGCGCCAGAGCGGGAACAGGCGGCTCGCACATCACGCTCCTGTGTGAGAGCGGGACGGGCTACGCGAACCTCTGCCGCATCCTCACGGCCGCGCACGCGGGGACGCGCCCGGAGGGAAAGGAGCATCGCGTCCTCCTCGAGCCCGCCGTCCCGCTCGCGACCGTCGCCGAGCTGAACGAGGGCCTCGTCTGCCTCTCGGGGTGCGCGCGCGACGGTCTCGCGCTCCGCGACCCGCACGGCGCCGCCCGACTCGCAGCTGCATTCGGTCGCGAACGCTTCCTGGTCGAGCTCCAGCGTCCGTTCGAGCGGGGCGACACGAGACGGCATGCGGCGCTCCGCGACCTCGCCGAGCACCTTCGGGTCGAGACGGTCGCGACGGGGAACGTCCATGCCCACGCACCGCGGCGGACGCTGCTCCAGGACGCGCTCGTCGCGATCCGCTGCCGCACCTCGCTCGACGGGTGCGAGCGCGAGCGCCGCGGGAACCGCGAGGCGGTGCTCCGCCCGCCTGCGGAGATGATCGAGCGCTTCGCCGGGATCGACCGTGCGGCCGCCGAGCGCACGGGCCGGCTCGCCGAGCGGCTCGCGTTCGACCTCACCGAGGAGCTCGGCTACCGCTACCCGGACTTCGCCGACGGCCCCGACCCGGCGATCCAGCGACTCGCCGAGGTGTGCGGGCAGGCGTTCGGCGAGCGCTACGACGATCGTGACGCCCGGTTGCGAGCCGGGGCGCGCGCCCGGCTCGAGAGCGAGCTCGCGCTCATCGACGAGCTCGGCCTGGCCGGGTTCTTCCTGCTCCACCACGAGGTGCTCGAGCTCGCGCGGGAGTGCGCGCTCGAGGTGCGTGGCCGCGACTCCTCACGGATGTTCCTCCCACCGGGACGAGGGCGCGGTAGCTCGGTCGGCTCGATCGTCTGCTACCTGACCGGCCTCTCGCACGTCGACCCGGTCGCGAACGACCTCTCGCTCGGGCGCTTCCTCAACCGGGAGCTCGCCTCGGTGCCGGACATCGACCTCGACTTCCCGCGGGACATCCGCGAGAAGCTCATCGTCCGCGTCACCGAGCGCTACGGCCACGAGCACGCCGCGCTCGTGGCGAGCTTCGCGACATACCGCTCGCGCGGCGCGATCCGCGACGTCGGCAAGGCGCTCGGGCTCCCGCACGCCGAGCTCGAGCGGCTCGCCCGCGTGACCGACGGCTGGAACGCGCACGGCGTCGCCGAGGAGGTCGGGGCGCTCCCGGACGCCGAGCGGAAGCTCCTCTCGAAACGCTGGCGCGCGTTCCAGTTCCTCACCGGCGAGATCGCCGGGCTGCCGCGGCACGTCTCGCAGCACCCGGGCGGCATGGTCATCTCGTCGCGGCCGCTCGTCGAGCTCGTCCCCGTGCAGCCCGCCGCGATGGCCGGCCGCCAGCTCTGCCAGTGGGACAAGGACTCCTGCGCCGACGCGGGCTTCCTGAAGATCGACCTGCTCGGGCTCGGGATGTTGTCGTGCATCGAGGAGTGCGTCGATCGGATCGCGCAGCTCCACGGCGCGCCGATCGACCTCTCGCGCGTCCCGCTCGACGATCCCGCGGTCTTCGCGGAGATCCAGGACGCCGACACGGTCGGCGTCTTCCAGATCGAGAGCCGAGCGCAGATGCAGAGCCTCCTGCGCACCCGGCCCGAGACGATCGACGACCTCACCGTTCAGGTTGCGCTCGTCCGGCCTGGGCCGATCCAGGGAAAGGCCGTGCATCCCTACATCGAGCACCGTCGCCGGCTGCGGGAGGACCCCGCCTTCGTCCACCCGGTCCAGCACGAGCTCCTGCGGGAGCCGCTCGCCTCGACGCTCGGGGTGGTCGTCTTCCAGGACCAGGTGCTCGACGTCGCGATCGCGCTTGCGGGCTTCACGATCGGGGAGGCAGAGGGCCTTCGCCGCGCGATGAGCCGGAAGCGGAGCCTCGAGGCGCTCGAGGCCTACCGCGAGCGCTTCGTCGAGGGCGCCGCGGGCAAGGGCGTCGACGGGACGACCGCGAACGAGGTCTACGACACGCTCGTCGGCTTCTCGGGGTTCGGCTTCCCGAAGTCGCACGCAGCCGCGTTCGGCCTTCTCGCGTACCAGTCGGCCTGGCTGCGCCACCACTACCCGGCGGAGTTCCTCTGCGGCCTCCTGAACGAGCAGCCGATGGGGTTCTACCCACCGGCGAGCCTTGTCCGCGACGCCCAGCGGCGCGGGGTGGAGGTGCGCTCGCCCGATGTGAACCGGAGCGATGCGCGGTGCTCGCTCGAGGCGGTGGAAGGCGCCTGGCTCGGGCCCGGCACCCGCTCGGAAGCTCCGCCGAACGTCGTCCGCGTCGGGCTCGCGTACGTCGCCTCGGTCGGAAAGGACGACGCGGAGGCGCTCGAGGCCGAGCGGGAGGCGCACGGCCCGTACCGGGACGTCGGCGATCTCGCCCGGCGCGCGCAGGTCTCGCGCGACGCGCTCGAGGCGCTCGTCCGGGGCGGTGCGTGCGACTGCTTCGGCCCGCGGCGACGCGACCTGCTCTGGGACCTCGGGCTCGCGACGCGGCCACGGTCGGTCGAGGGGACGAGGGGGGAGGAGAAGCAGCTCCCGCTGCCGCTCGACCCGACCGCGGAGACACCGGCGCTCCCGGACCTGACGCGCTGGGAGCTGATGCTCGCCGACTACCGGGAGACGGGGCTCTCGGTCGGGACGCACCCGATGACGCTGCTGCGGCCGCACCTTCCCCCGGGCACGCTCGCGAGCCCCGAGCTGAACGAGGCGCCGCACGGGTCGCCCGTCGCGTTCGCCGGGCTCGCCGTCGCGCGGCAGCGTCCCGCCACCGCGAAGGGGGTCGTGTTCATGCTGCTCGAGGACGAGCACGGGCAGGTCAACCTCATCGTCCCGAAGGAGATCTACGAACGGCATCGGGCAGTTGTGCGCGTCCGAGCCGCTCGTCCTCGTCCGGGGCCGCTTCGAGCGCGTCGACCGGAACCGCAACATCGTCGTCAGCGAGCTCGAGAGCCTCTCCCCGCTCGCGCGCCGTGTCGCGGAGACGCCGGAGGTCGTGGCCGCGCTCCCGCGCGCGCACCACTTCGGGCACCGCTGATCAACGCACGGGAACGATCGCGCTGACGCTCGGCCCCGGAAGGCGGCGCACGACCCGCTCCGGGCCCGACGGCAGCACCGCGCGGTGGAGCTGCCCGCCGGCGCCGACGCCGTACGCCGTCGCGCCGGCGACGGTCGAGCGGTACGCCGACCACGTGAAGCTCGAGGTGACGGCGAGCGTGGGCCCGTACACGCGCGCTCGGCGGCCTCCGCCCGGGAGGAGCACGAGCCGGCGCCGGTCCGCGAACGAGAGGTCGCCCGATTCGACGGCCCGCGTCGTCACGACGGCGAAGGGCTGGACGCGCACGCGGAAGAGCACCGGCTGCGAGCCGGTCGGATATGCCAGTCCGGCGAGCTCCGTGCCACCGGGGGCGGCGACGAGACCGTTCGACGGCGCCGGGATGCGACCCACGGTGCGTACGCGTCGCGTTCGCAGGTCGACCGCGAGGAGGCTCGTGCCGCGGGCGCCGCCCAGGACGTAGGCGGACCGCGCCGTCAGCGTCGCGCCGATCGCGCTGCCCCGCCAGAGGACGGCTCTGCGGGAGAGCGTCAGTCGTTCGAGTCGCGCGTTCGCGGGGCGGTCGCTGCTCGCATGGAACAGGAGGAGTCGTGTGCCGTCTCCCGTCTCGCAGCGGAACGACGTCAGGGACGTCCCCGGCGGGGAGGCCACCGGCCCTCGCCGCACGATGCGGAGCCCCGGGAGCTCGCGGATCGTGACCTGCGACGCCCGTCGCCGTCTGCACGACCTCCGCCACCCGTCGCCCGCCGGGGCAGGCCGACAGCTGCAGCACGGCGCCCTCTCCGCGTCCGTACGCGAGCGTTCGCCCGAGCGCATCGAGGGCGAGCAGCCGTGCAGGGCCGAAGCGACCGGCGACGAGGAGCGTCGTCGGGCCGCGGCCGTTCGGGGGCGGCAGCGGCTGTGCGGCGGCGAGGAGGTCCTCCGGGCTCACCTGCCAGCACAGGGAGCTCGTCCAGCCCTCGTCGCGGCGCTCGAGGAACAGCCCGATTCGGCTCCCGATCGGCGTCTCGATCCCGCATGCGGCACCGTCCGAGGCGCTCTCGACGTCGACCGTCGATCCGAGCGCGCCCTTGACGCTGCGCTCGACGGCGAAGGTGAAGCGCGATCGACCCGCGGCGATCTCCTGGCGGCTGACGAGCCGCCCGACGAACGCGCCGTCGGCCTGACCGAGGAGGCTGCGCGGGTCCGGCGGCGCGCACGAGCACGCGTACGCCGGGCCGGCGGTCGCCGCCAGCGCCGCCGTGGCGGCGACGACGAGCGCAAGGACGAGCCTCATGCTCCTCATACGCCGCCGGCCGGCTGCGACGTCACTTCCCGCGAGGCCATGGGGGAGAAATCCCGGTGGCCGCCCGATCCGCACGCGGCCCGGTGCGCGACGGGTCGAGCGCGTGCGTCCGCTCCTCGGGCCGACGCTCCAGACGACCGTCGCCGCCGGCCTGTCGTCGGAGGTCTGCGTGCGGGTGCTCGACCATCGGCGACCCATCTTCGCTCCGATCGTCGCGATGAGGTTCACCGCCGGCCGGCGCTCAGGCGCGGCTCAGCGGCACCTCGACGTAGTCGGCCGCCTGTGCGAAGCCCAGCCGCTCGTACGCGTGGATCGCGGCCGTGTTGTCGGCTCGGACGTTGAGCGCGATCACGTCGATCCCGTCCTCGAGCAGGCGTCGGCAGAGATCGGCGCAGGCGGCCGTCGCCAGTCCGCGTCCGCGCGCATCGGGCAGCGTCGCGACGTTCCCGAGCGCGGCGACACGCCACTCCGGCGACCAGACATGGACGCCCGCCACGCAGACGAGCCCGTCCGCCTCGCGGATCCCGACGTACCGGCAGGTCTCGAGCATCCGCGGCTCGAACCACGTGCCGGGATACGCCCGCTCGTAGAAGGCGAGCACCTCATCGAGGTCCTTCGGGCCGAGCGGAGCCGCGCCGTCGCCGTGTCCGTCGAGCCGAGTCGGATCGACCAACCCGAGCTTCCGATGCGCCACCGGCGGTGACGACGGGACGAGCCCTGGCGCGAGCGACCCGACGAGCCCGGGCGAGAGGTGGGCGTAGACGCTCGCCGGCAGCTCGCCGTCGATCGCCTCGAGGAGCTCCTCCATCCGCTCGGCCGGCGGCTCCGCGAGCGCGAGCAGCACCGGCGGGTCGGGCTCGTCGTAGAGCAGCACGATCTGCTCGAGCCCGTCGCCGCCCTCCCAGGCGAGCCAGCGGGTGTGGGGCCAGAAGAAGTCGTCGAGGTCGCCGAGCGCGTACGCGTGGACCGCGGGGCGCCGACGGCAGAACCGGGCGATGACGTCGCGGTCCCGAAGCTCGACGACACCCACGCGGCGAGCGTAGAGAATCGGGCCGTGCGCGCCGTCGTCCAGCGGGTGTCCCGGGCCGCCGTCCGCGTGGACGGCGAGGTCGTCGGCGCCTGCGGCACGGGGCTGCTCGTGCTGCTGGGCGTCGCGGTCGGTGACACCGAGGACACAGCGATCCGCTGCGCCGCGAAGGTCGCCCGCCTCCGGATCTTCCCGGACGACGAGGGCGGCTTCGACCGCTCCCTCCTCGACATCGGTGGCGCCGCACTCGTCGTCAGCCAGTTCACGCTCATCGCCGACACGCGCAAGGGGAATCGGCCGAGCTTCACGGACGCCGGACGACCAGAGGTGGCGGAGCCGTTGATCAGACAGTTCTGCGACGCACTTCGCGACCTTGGCCTTCCAGTGCAGACAGGAGTCTTCGGCGCGCACATGGAGGTCGAGCTCGTGAACGACGGGCCGGTGACAATCGTCCTCGACATGTGAGTCCGGTTGTAGTCGTCGTGGCGGCGGCCGTCGGTGCGGTGCTCGTTCCGCTGGGGGTGGCGGGAGCCGGATCAGGCGGAGGGATTACCGATCCCGGCGCTTCGAGCCGGAGGCGGCGGTCACACAGGCTTCACGCCGCCTCCCGCTCCGAGCACTCAGGCGAACTGCGCGATCGCCTCCATGTACGCACCCATCTGGCGCTCGAGGGCGGCGCCCATCGAGGCCCCGACCACACCGACTCCGTCGGCGATCAGGGTCGCCCTCTGGATGTACGACCCGAACTCCTCGTCGACGCGGAGTGCGGAGAGCCGCTCGGCGTCGCCGCGGATGAAGAAGAACCCGCCGAGATCGCCGCCGTGGGGCTCCAGGAACACCGGCTCGAAGCTCTCGATGGCTCCGTCGGCCTGGAGGCCCGCGAAGTACTCGATCGTCGCGTTGAAGTGCTCGACGGCCTCCGTCTCGCGCCCGCGAACGACCTCGCCCCATCCGATGAAGAGACCTGCGTCGGCCATCCCACCTCCTCTCGGAACGATGCTGGCTCGTGACCCCGGCCGTCGACGCTACTCCGATTCGATGCCTTCGGCAATGCGTCGAGGGAGAGCGCGGCACCTGGATCGAACGGCAGGCGGTGCTATCCTCCGTTCACCACATTTCACCTGCTTGGCGAAATGGGCGCGGTCCGCGCCCATTCGTTTTGAAGGGACGGTTTTCGATGGCAACGGGCACGTACGACAGGGAGCGCGAACTGACGGCGGCGATCACGCCGGCCGTCGAGTCCGCCTTGCCCGGAGTCGAGGTGCTCGCCGTCGAACTGCTCTCGCCGGCGCGGTTCTGCGTCTACGTCGACCATCCCGACGGTGTCGACCTCGCGCTCTGTGAGCGCGTGACGCGACTGCTCGACGACTACCGGAGCGACTGGACGATCGACGTCTCGTCGCCCGGTCCCGAGCGGCCCATCCGCAGGCCGGAGCACTTCCGCCGGGCGATCGGCGGCACCGTGAAGCTGAAGACAGCCGGGTCGCAGCGCGTCCGTGGGACGCTGCTCGCGGCCGACGACGACGCCGTGACCGTCGCGGCGAACGGGACGACACAGCAGATCCCGGTCGATGACATCGTCCGGGGCAACCTCATCGACGAGGGACGGGAGTCATGAGCCAGGAGATCATCGAGGGGATCCGCACGATCGAGAAGGAGAAGGGCATCGAGACCGGAACGCTCGTCGCCGCGCTCGAGGATGCCCTCCTCGCCGCCTACAAGAAGACGCCCGGCGCCGCGCGCCACGCGACCGTCGAGCTGGACGACGAGGGCGAGTTCCGCGTCTTCGCGCTCGACATCCCGGCGGACCTCGAGGGGCGGCTTCTCGAGGAGGCGCGGGAGCGCGCGATCGACGAGCTCGAGCGGATCGAGGAGGAGACCGGCGAGAAGCAGCACACGCTGATCGTCGACGACGAGCTCAACCTCGACTGGGAGCAGGTTCCCGACAGCCTCGTCAATCGCACGGACGCGACGCCCGACGACTTCGGCCGGATCGCCGCGATGACCGCCAAGCAGGTCATCCAGCAGCGGATCCGCGAGGCCGAGCGCGCGATCATGTACGAGGAGTACGTCGACCGGCAGGGCGAGGTCGTGACGGGCATCGTCCAGCAGGCCGGCGACCGGAACAACGTCCTCGTCGACCTCGGCAAGGTCGAGGCGCTCCTGCCGCGCTCCGAGCAGGTCGACGGAGAGCGCTACGAGCAGGGCTCCCGCATCAAGGCCGTGATCATCGAGGTCCGCTCGGGAACGAAGGGGCCGCAGGTCATCCTCTCGCGCCGCGCGCCGCAGCTCATCGAGGCGCTCTTCGAGCTCGAGGTCCCGGAGATCGCCGACGGGCTCGTCGAGATCCGCGGCGTCGCCCGCGAGCCGGGGTACCGCTCGAAGATCGCGGTCGAGTCCCACGTCCAGGGCGTCGACCCGGTCGGCGCGTGCGTCGGGCCGCGCGGCTCGCGCGTCCGGATGGTCGTGTCGGAGCTGCGCGGCGAGAAGATCGACATCATCCCGTGGAACACGGAGCCCGCGCGCTTCGTCGCCAAGGCGCTCTCGCCGGCGCGCGTCCGAGAGGTCTACATCGACGACGAGAGCCGTGACGCCACCGTCGTCGTGCCGGACGACCAGCTCGCGCTGGCGATCGGCAAGGAGGGTCTCAACGCCCGCCTCGCCGCCCGCCTGACGGGCTGGAAGGTCGACATCAAGTCGGATACCGAGTTCGCGCACGCAGAGGCCGAGGCGGCCTTCGCCGGCGATGAGGAGGGGGACGGCGACTTCTCCGGCCGCTGCATGGCGCTCCTCTCGAACGGGAAGCGCTGCCCGAACGCTGCGCTGCCGGGGTCGAAGTACTGCGGGGTGCCGGCGCACCAGGCGCTCGCGTCCGACCCCGTCGCCGCTGCGGCGAACAGCGTCGCGATCGCCGAGGAGGCGGTCGTCGAGGTCGAGGAGGCGCTCGCGGCCGGTGAGCTCACGGAGGACGAGGCGGACGCCGCCGAGGAGGCGATCGCCGACACCGCCGCGGTCGCGGTCGCCGAGGCCGTCGTGGAGGAAGCCGAGATCGAGTCCGCCGAGGCGGAGCCCGAGGAGGATCGCGACGACGCGTGATGACTCCCGCCCCGTCAGGACCTGTGTCGGATGCGGGCGCCGCGCGCCGAGGGACGAGCTCGTCCGCTTCGGGGCGGTGGACGGCGTGCTGACCCAGGGGGCCGACCTGCCGGGCCGTGGGGCGTACACGTGCCGGCGGCTCGACTGCTTCGAGCGGGCGCTCGAGCGGCGCGCGTTCGCGCGCGCCCTGCGCGGGGCCGTGTCGGTCGAACCAGGGCTCGAGCGTCTCTACACTGAGGAGTCGCATGGCTGACGGACCCAACAAGCCGAATCGCCCGATCCGCCCGCGCGGCGGCGGCCAGGCAGGCCGCCGGCGCCGCGTCGTGATCGAGGGCGGCAACGCACGCGGGCGCGACGGCCGCCAGGCGCGCGACCGCAGCGCGCAGGCGCCGACGACCCCGAAGCAGGCGCCGGTCCAGCCGACGGGGCCCGTCACGGTCGAGTCGGGCGTCACGGTGAAGGACCTCTCGGGCGCACTCGGCGTCCCGATGTCCCAGATCATCAAGATCCTCATGGGCCTCGGCCAGATGCGGACGGCCACCCAGTCGCTCTCCGACGAGGAGGTCGAGCTGATCGCCACCGAGGTGCAGCGCGAGGTGACCATCAAGCACGCCGCCGACGACGAGGAGCCGGAGATCGTCGAGGACGTCGAGGCCGACCTGTCGGCACGGCCTCCGGTGGTCACGATCATGGGCCACGTCGACCACGGCAAGACGACGCTGCTCGACGCGATTCGCTCGGCGGCAGTCGTCGAGACAGAGGCCGGCGGGATCACGCAGCACATCGGCGCGTACCAGACGGATATCGACGGCCGGAAGCTGACCTTCCTCGACACGCCGGGCCACGAGGCGTTCACCGCCATGCGCGCCCGCGGCGCGAAGGTGACGGACATCGCCGTCCTCGTCGTCGCGGCGGACGACGGCGTCATGCCGCAGACGCGCGAGTCGATCAGCCACGCGCGAGCCGCCGACGTGCCGCTCGTCGTCGCGATCAACAAGATCGACATGCCCGACGCGAACCCCGACCGGGTGAAGAGCGAGCTCGCCGCCGAAGGGCTGCAGCCCGAGGACTGGGGCGGGACGACGCAGTTCGCCGAGGTCTCCGCGAAGCAGCAGACGAACCTCGACGAGCTGCTCGAGAAGGTGCTCCTCGTCGCCGACGCCGAGCTCGACCTGCGGGCGAACGCGAACGCCGAGGCGTCCGGGCCGATCATCGAGTCGCGCCTCGACGTCGGCCGCGGACCCGTGGCGACGATGCTCGTCCAGCGCGGGACACTCCGGGTCGGCGACGCGATCGTCGCGGGGGACGCCGCGGGCAAGGTCCGCGCGCTCTACGACTATCGCGGCGAGAAGGTCAAGGAGGCGAGGCCGGGCGAGCCGGTCGAGATCCTCGGCTTCGACCGCCCGCCGCCCGCCGGTGAGCTCTCGCGCGTCGTCGAGCACGAGCGCCAGGCGAAGGACATCGCCGAGAAGCGCGCCGAGCGCCTTCGCCGCGAGCAGCTCGCGCAGCGCTCGAAGGCGGGCGGCGTGTCGCTCGAGACGCTGTTCGAGCAGATGCAGGCCGGCGGCGTCCAGGACCTGAACATCGTCCTCAAGGGCGACGTCCAGGGCTCCGTCGAGGCGCTCCTCGGCGAGCTCGGCAAGATCCAGCACCCGGAGGTCCGCGTCAACGTCATCCATACGGGCGTCGGCGGAATCACGGAGAACGACGTCAACCTCGCGTCCGCGTCGAACGCGATGGTGTTCGGCTTCAACGTGCGGCCGAGCGGCGAGGCACGACAGCTCGCCGAGCGCGAGGGCGTCGACATCCGGACGTACCGCGTCATCTACAAGCTCACCGAGGACATCGAGCAGGCGCTCGTCGGGATGTTGTCCCCGGTCACGACCGAGGAGATCCTCGGCGAGGCCGAGGTGCGCGCGCTGTTCAAGGTCTCGCGGCTCGGGACGATCGCCGGCTGCATGGTCACGAGCGGGATCGTTCGCCGCGGGGCGAGCGTCCGCGTCGTCCGCGACGGCACGGTGATCTACGAGACGTCGATCGCACAGCTCAAGCGGTTCAAGGAGGACGCGCGCGAGGTCGCAGAGGGCTTCGAGTGCGGCATCCTCCTCGACGGGTTCAACGACGTGAAGGAAGGCGACGTCCTCGAGGTGTACGAGACCCGCGAGGTGGAGCGCACCGATCTCGCGACGAGCCCCGTCGGCGAGAGCGCGTAGGCACTTTCGCGGCGCGAAAGTGCCTCGACGGACGACCACCTCGGACAGCCGGCAGGGGTACGTCGGCATCCTCTCCTTCGAGCTGCTCTTTCCGGAGAGCCACTCGCTCAAGGAGAAGCGCATGCACCTCCGGTCGGTCAAGCAGCACCTTCAGAACCGCATCTCCTGCTCCATCGCGGAGGTCGACCACCACGACGTCTGGCAGCGCTCCCGGCTGACGCTCGCGTGCGCGGCACGGCAGGCAGGCGAGGCGGAGCGGCTCCTCGACGAGGCGGAGCGGTGGCTCTCCGGCCAGGACTTCGAGCTCGGTGGCCGGATGCGCGAGCTCGTCAGCCTCGACGACGGTGACCGCGGATGAGCGGCCGCATGCGCCGGGTCGACGAGGCCGTGAAGCAGGTCCTGTCGGAGGCGATCCCGTCGCTCAAGGACCCGCGCATCGGGTTCGTCACCGTCACCGCGGTCGATACGACCAGCGACCTCGACCACGCGAAGGTCTGGATCAGCGTCTTCGGCAGCGAGAAGCAGCGCGAAAAGACGCTGGCTGCGCTCGAGGGGGCGACGGGCGTCCTCCAGGCGGCCCTCAACCGCGAGCTCAAGCTGCGACGGACTCCCCGCCTGGAGTTCGTCTACGATCGCGCGATCGAGCACGGCGTCCGCATGACGCACCTCATCGACGAGCTGGCCCCGGCGGACGGAGGTGACGATGGCGACGAGTGACAGGGAGGCGGTCGTCGCGGCGCTGCGCGACAACGAGCGCTTCGTCGTCACCTCGCACGACAACCCGGACGGGGACGCGCTCGGCTCGCTGCTCGCGACCCACCTCGCGCTGGGCGCGCTCGGGAAGGACTCCGTGATGGTGCTCGGCGGACCGAGCCTCCTGCCGGACGAGTACCGCTTCCTCGAGCTCGAGCGGCGCGGGCTGCTGCGCGAGCCGCCGGCCGACGCAGAGGCGCGCGTCCTCGTGGCGGTCGACTGCGCGCAGGAGAACCGCGTCGTCGCGACCGAGCTCTTCGACCGGGCGACGCTGACCGTCAACGTCGACCATCACCACGACAACACTCGCTTCGGCGACGTCGACCTCGTCGTGGACGAGGCCTCGTCGACGGCCGAAGTGCTGGCCGACCTCTTCGACGACCTCGGGATCGCCCTCACGCCGGAGATCGCCGAGGCGCTGTACACCGCGATCGTGACTGACACGGGACGGTTCCAGTACTCGAACACGACGCCCAAGGCGCTCCGGCTCGCGGCACGTCTCGTCGAGGCGGGAGCCGACGTCACGAAGGTCTTCGTCGAGGTCTACGAATCGACGCCGTTCCCGAAGCTGAAGCTCCTCGCCCGGGCGCTCGAGCACGCCAGCGAGCTCGCGGACGGGCGGATCGTGATCTCGGAGCTCCGTCGCGAGGACTTCGACGCGGCGGGGGCGGAGGAGCCGTACTCGGAGGGCATCATCGACCACCTGCGAGCCGTCGACGGCGCCGAGCTCGTCGCGCTCGTGCGCGAGCTGCCGCCCGGCGCATCGGCGCGGCGGAAGGGCTCGCTCCGCTCGCATCCGGACGGCGTCGACGTCTCCGCGATCGCGCGGAGCTTCGGCGGCGGCGGTCACAAGCGTGCGGCCGGCTTCTCCACCGACCTCGCGATGGACGAGATCACCCATCGCATCCTCGAGGCGTTCGTCTCCGAGAACGGCGACCGCGCAGCGTCCTGACCGATGGCCATTCCGAAAGGCCTCGACCCGACGGGGGTGATCCTCGCCGACAAGCCCGCGGGGATCTCGTCCTTCACCGTCGTGTCGCGCGTCCGGTCCCGCACCCGAGCGAAGACCGGTCACGCCGGGACGCTCGACCCGTTCGCCACGGGACTGCTCGTCCTGCTCTCCGGCCGCGCGACGAGCCTCCAGGACCGGTTCATGAAGCTCGACAAGCGCTATGTGACGGAGATCGACCTGTCCGAGCGGACGACGACCGGGCGATCCGGAGGGCGAGGCCGTCGAGGCTCAGGTGCCGCCGGCGGCCGACGAGCTCGAGCACGCGCTCGACGAGCTTCGCGGCGAGGTCGAGCTGCCGATCCCCGCCGCGTCCGCCGTCAAGATCGACGGCGAGCGCGCCTATCGCCTCCACCGCAGGGGAGTCGCCGTCGAGATGCCGACGCGCGTGATGCGCATCCACGAGCTGGAGCTCGTGTCGTACGCCGACGGCATCGTGGCGCTCGACCTCCTCGTCGGCTCGGGAACGTACATCCGCTCGATCGCCGACCGGCTCGGCGGCCACTGCGTCACGTTGCGCAGGACGGAGATCGGGCCGTTCTCGGTCGACGAGGCCGACGAGGAGCGCGTGCTCGCCCTCGAGGAGACGCTTCTCCGACTGGCGGGCGCCCGATGAGGATCGCGCACGCGCCCTCGCAGCTCGAGCGCCGGCCGCGGGCAGTCGCGATCGGCACGTTCGACGGAGTCCATCGAGGGCATCGATCCGTCCTCGACACCCTCGTCGACTCCGGCCTCGAGCCGACGGTGATCACGTTCGATCCCCATCCGCGTGTCGCGATGGGGAACCGCGTCGACCTGATCACCACGCTCGAGCGGCGGCTCGAGCTGCTCGCCGAAGCGGGTGTGGCCGAGACGCTCGTCGCGTCGTTCACGCCCGAGTTCCAGCGCCAGTCGCCGGACGAGTTCGTCGCGGCGTATCTCCTCGGCACGGGGGTCGAGGCAGTGGCGGTGGGCGAGGACTTCCGCTTCGGGCGACAACGCGCCGGCGACCGGGAGACGCTGGCCCAGGCAGGGCTCACCGTGCTCGACGTCGAGGAGATCGAGGGCGTGTCGTCGACCGACATCCGCGACGCAGTGCGCGAGGCCGACCTCGCCGGGGCCGCGGCGATGCTCGGCCGGCCGTTCGAGCTCGACGGCGTCGTCGTCACCGGCGACCAGCGCGGTGGAACGCTCGGCTACCCGACGGCGAACATCGCCATGGACCCGCTGCTCCTGTGCCCCCGCTACGGGATCTACGCGGGCGAGGCACTCGAGCATCGCGCGGCAATCTCGATCGGCACGAACCCCCACTACGGCGGCACGGAGCGCCGGATCGAGCCGTTCCTCCTCGACTTCGAGGGCGACCTCTACGGCCAGCGGCTCGTCGTGGAGCTCTGGGAGCGCCTGCGGGACGAGGCGGTCTTCGACTCGGAGGCCGCGCTGGTCGAGCAAATCGCCCGGGACGTCGAGGCGACGCGCGCGGCCGTCCGCCCGACCTAGGTCAGGCGCCTCCCCACACCTTCGAGAGCCGGCGGCGGAGAAGGCGCCGCTCCGGCTCTGTCCGCGCCTGCGCGATCGCATCGGCGAGGCACTCGAGCCCTTCGGCGACCCGAACGCGGTTCCAGCGGGCTCGATCCTGCTCCTCCAGGGTCAGAAGCTCCCCGGCAGCGTCGACGCGCCCATCGCGGCGCGCATGCTGGAGGAGGAGGAGCGCCTGGAGTCCCGAGCGCCTCCTCATCGCCCGGCAGCAGCTGGCTCGTGTACGAGATGCTCGTTCGAGGGCGTCACGGTCTGCCTCCTTCTCGAGGTCGTCAATGCGATCACGTCCAGACGACGATCGAAGGAGCGGGAATCCGACAGTCGCGTTTTCGCGGCTCCAGGGGCCGCCGGCAGGTCACCCGTCGGCCGGCCGGCGGGCGATGAACACCGGCTGGAAAGCGTCCTCGTCATCCGGGTCGCCGGCAACGAGCCGCGGCTCGAAGCCCACGCGATCGAGCAGGTGAAGCCAGGTGTGCTCCGGGAAGAGGCCCTCGACGTGATGGTCGTGGACGACGCGCGGCTCCTGTCCCGGCTCACGTAGAAGCACCGCGAAGTCGACCTCGTACGTGGTGTCCTTCGGGTCCGGGTCGGTCACCCATTCGAGGTAGCGCAGCGATCGTCCATCCTCGCCGTCATGTCCGCCGTGCGAGGTGCGCAGGTCGAACGTCTCGCGCGTGTAGTCCGGCACGAAGACGGCCACGCCTCCGGGCCGCACATGTGCGTGAGCGGTCGTCGATGCAGTCGGCGAGCATCTCCTCGGTCGTCATGTACGCGACTGCGTCGTGGACGAACACGACGTCGAACGTCCGGCCGAGCCGGAGCGTCCGCATGTCGCCGAGGACGTGCTCGCAATCGGGGTTCAGCTCGCGGCTCAGCGTCAGCATCTGCGGGGAGAGATCGGCGAGCGTGCACGCGAAGCGCTGCTTCAGGTGTGAGGCGTTGTTGCCGCCGCCCGAGCCGAGCTCGAGGAGCGTGCGCGCGTTTGGGGCCTCCTCCAGCATCAGGGCCTGGAAGCGGGCCGCCTCGCCGGCGTAGTCCTCGGGCGCCGTGAGGAGGTGGAACCACGGGGCGAGGTCGCCGTACAACCGCACGCCTGGAGTATCCCGGCAGCGGCGGCGCTACGCTCGTCCCGTGGTCACGCTCCGCCCGCTCCACGACGACGAATACGACGCGTGGGACGCCGCGCATCGGGCGGAGTACGAGCGCGGTCTTGTCCAATTCGCGGAGATGAGGCGCGCGGGCGAAGGTCGCCCACGACGTGGACGCGCTGCTCTCCGAGCGTCTCGCGACGCCCGACGTCTGGATCTGGGTGGTCGAGGCCGACGGTCGCTGCGTGGGGACGGTGTGGCTCGGGATCCGCGGCTCCGCACCGTGGCTCTACGACATCACGATCGACGCGGACGAGCGCGGGCGCGCGGATACGGGCGTGTCGCCATGCTCGCGCTCGAGGACGAGGTGCGCACGCTCGGGCACGAGAGCGTGACGCTGAATGTCTGGGGCGGCAACGACGTCGCGCGCGGGCTGTACCGCTCCCTCGGGTAGGCCGAAGAGTCCGTGCACATGCGAAGGCGGCTCTAGGCCGGGTCGAGCCCGACGACCGCGGCTGGCGCGCCGTCGAGCGCGTCGTCCGTCGGGTCGCGGACGAGGGAAAGAGCTCCTGCGGCGCGCGGAAACCGGGCGAGGTACACGGCCAGCGCCTCCCGTCGCTCCTCACCGTCGAGGAGACGTCCCGTCATCGCCCGTTGCTCGCCGGCGACGAGAACGACGGCCGGCGCAGGCTGGGCGAACGACCGCCACCAGTGCTTGCGCTCCGGCCCGACTGCGAGAACGACGATCGTGCCCCGGCCGGTCTCGGCGTACTGGATCGGGATGCGGTACGCGCGGCCCGTGCGCCGTCCTCGGTACTCGAGCACGACGAGGGCACCGCTCAGGAGCCGGTGCAGGGGGGAGCCGAGAACCCCACGAACGACGGGATTGGCGATCCGAAGCAAGCGGAGCGGGGGCCGTGCCACGACGGGATCGTGCCCGCTCCAAGGGCCCGGAGCGCGCGCAGAGCGCTTGTGACGAATCGTTACAAGCGCAGACGGGCTGCTACCCTTCCCGGCGACCGTGATCGCGGCCGGCCGTGTTCTTCCTTCACGCCGTGCGGGGATCGCGGAGACGAATCGAGAGAGGAGAGCCATGGCCCTCACCAAGGAAGCCAAGCAGGAGTTGATCACCGAGCACGGGAAGAACGCCCAGGACACCGGGTCGACGGCGGTCCAGGTCGCGATGCTCACGCGGCGCATCAACGAGCTGACGGAGCACCTCCGGACGCACCCGAAGGACCACTACTCACGGCGCGGGCTGCTGAAGCTCGTCGGCCGCCGGCGGCGGTTCCTCGACTACCTGCAGCGCAAGGACCTCGAGGGCTATCGCCGCCTCATCAAGGAGCTCGGTCTCCGGCGCTAGGCCGGGACGAGCGAAGACGGGACGGAAGGTGGGCGTTTGATCGAGCCTCGCGCCGGGCGGCGCGCGGCTGGCTCAAACCTCCACCTTCCGCCGAAGCGGAAGAGTGAAGGGAACAGACAAGGAATGAGCACCATCTCCACCGGGCAACAGGCCACGGTGTCCGTCGACGTGGGCGCGGCCGAGCTGCGCTTCGAGACGGGCAAGCTCGCCAAGCAGGCGGACGGCGCGGTCGTCGTCCGCAGCGGCGAGACCATGATCCTCGCGACGGCGGTCGGACGCACGGACTCGCGTCCCGACGCGGACTTCTTCCCCCTGACGGTCGACGTCGAGGAGCGGATGTACGCGGCCGGGAAGATTCCCGGCGGCTTCTTCAAGCGCGAGGGGCGCGCCACGGAGCGCGCGACGCTGACCGCCCGCATGATCGACCGCCCGATCCGGCCGCTCTGGCCGAAGGGCTTCAAGAACGAGGTGCAGGTGATCTGCACCGTCCTCTCGGCCGACATGGTCGTGCCGCACGACATCCTCGCGATCAACGGCGCCTCGGCGGCGCTCGCGATCTCGCCGCTCCCGTTCCTCGGGCCTGTCGGTGCGGTGCGCATCGCCCGGATCGAGGGCGAGCTGGTCGTCAACCCGACGTTCCAGCAGATGGAGGAGGCGTCCCTCGACCTCGTCGTCGTGGGCACGCGCGAGGCACTGACGATGATCGAGGCCGGCGGCGACCAGGTGCCGGAGGAGGCGATGCTCGAGGCGTTCGCCGTCGCGCACTCCGAGATCATCCGCATCTGCGACGCGATCGACGAGCTGGCCCGCGAGGTCGGCAAGCCGAAGTGGATCGACGTCGAGCTCAACGCCGAGCTCGAGGCGCGGCAAGGCGAGACGGTCGCACGCCGTATCGCCGAGGTCGGCCTCCGCGAGGCGGGCGCGATCGTCGACGAGCTGCTCGCCGAGGATGCGCCGGCGATCACGATGGACTCGAGCGAGGAGGACATCGTCCGCGAGCTCCAGGTCCGCAACGGGCTCCAGATGCTTCTCGAGAAGAAGCGCCTCGCCGCCGTCGAGAGCGCCGTTCGCGCGCAATTCGAGAACGAGCTGCGGGCGCTCACCGACGTCGAGCAGGACTCGAAGGAGCTGAAGTCGCGCAAGCGCGACATCCTGCTCGCCCGCGTCCAGGACGAGCTGCAGCTGCCGTTCCCGGCAGGCGACGGCGACGAGCCGAAGGACTCGGTGACGCGCTCGTACGTCAAGAAGGCGTCCGATGCGATCTACAAGGACCTCGTTCGCAAGAAGATCGCCGTCGACAAGCGCCGCCCGGACGGTCGCGGCACGGAGGAGATCCGGCCGATCACCACCGAGGTCGGCATCTCGCCGCGAACGCACGGCTCTGCGCTCTTCACGCGCGGCCAGACGCAGATCCTCACGCTCTGCACGCTCGGCACGGCCAAGGAGCAACAGCGGATCGACGACCTGTCGACCGAGTCGGAGCGCCGTTACATGCACCACTACAACTTCCCGCCCTACTCGGTCGGGGAGACGGGCTTCATGCGGGGCCCGAAGCGGCGCGACATCGGCCACGGGGCACTCGCGCAGCGGGCCCTCGAGGCGGTCATCCCGGGTGTCGAGGAGTTCCCCTACACGATCCGGCTCGTCTCGGAGACGCTCGAGTCGAACGGCTCGTCCTCGATGGGCTCCGTCTGCGGCTCGACGATGTCACTGATGCACGCCGGCGTGCCGATCGCGGCTCCGGTCTCGGGCATCGCGATGGGCCTCGTCAAGGAGGGCGACGACTACGTCATCCTCACCGACATCCAGGGCGCCGAGGACCATCTCGGTGACATGGACTTCAAGGTCGCCGGGACCGACGAGGGCATCACCGCCCTCCAGATGGACATCAAGATCACCGGCGTCACGCAGGAGATCATGCGCTCGGCGCTCGAGCAGGCAAAGCGGGCCCGCGCGTTCATCCTCGACAAGATGCGCGAGACGATCTCCGAGCCGCGCTCGGAGCTCGCTGGCCACGCGCCGCGGATCCAGTCGATCCAGATCAACCCCGACTTCATCGGGATGGTGATCGGTAAGGGCGGCGAGACGATTCGCTCACTCGAGTCGGACTATGACGTCCAGATCGACATCGAGGAGGACGGCACGATCCTCGTCTACGCCACCGAGGGCACGAACGGCGACGCTGCGATCTCGGCCATCGCGGCGATGACGAAGGAGCCGGAGGTGGGGGACACCTACACCGGCCGCGTCGTGAAGACAACCGACTTCGGCGCGTTCGTCGAGCTGAAGAAAGGCACCGACGGCCTGCTCCACGTCTCGAACGTCGGCCCGGGCCGGGTCGCGCACATCGAGGACGTGATCGCCCGCGGGGACACGCTCGACGTCGTCGTCCAGGAGGTCGACAAGGAGCGGGGCCGGATCGGCCTCAAGCTCGTCGCTAAGCACGAGGACGGCGAGCTCGTCTCGCCGGAGACGCTCGTCGAGCGGGCCAAGGACGCCCCGCCGCGCGAGCCGCGCCCGCCGCGCGACGATCGCGGTGGTCGAGGCGGCGGCCGCGGCCGCGATCGCGGCCCGCGCCGCGACTAGGGAACGGCCACGGGGGGCGGCGCGAGCCGCTCCCCGTCGTCCTCGCACTCGAGGCCGTGTGCCTCGAAGTCGCCGCGCTCGTCGGCCTCACGGATACGATCGCCGCCGTGCGCGAACCCGAGACCACGACGCTTTCCGGCGGAGAACGTCTCATCAGCGAGCGCGTGCCCGGAACGCGATCCGTCGCGCTCGGGCTCTGGATCGCCACGGGCTCACGGGACGAGCCGCGCTCCCGCGCGGGCGTGTCGCACTTCATCGAGCACCTGCTCTTCAAGGGCTCGTCGCGCTACGGGGCGCAGGAGATCGCCGAGCTCTTCGACGCGATGGGCGGCGAGCTGAACGCCGCCACCTCACGTGAGACCACGGTCCTATATACGCGGGTGCCGGACCGTCGTCTCGAGGAGGCGCTCGACGCGATGGCTGACATGATCTTCGCGCCGCTCTTCGACGACGTCGACTCCGAGCGCGAGGTCGTGCTCGAGGAGATCGCGATGGTCGACGACAACCCGCAGGACCTCGTCCACGACATAGCCGCGGAGGCGGTCTTCGGCGCGCACCCGCTCGGCCGACCCGTGATCGGCAGCGCCGAGGTCATCGCGAACGTCTCGCCGAGAGCTCTTCGGTCATGGCACGGCGGCGCCTACGTCGGCTCGAACATCGTCCTCGCCGCGGCCGGAAACCTCCGTCACGAGCGGCTCGCCGAGCTGTTCTCGCGGCGACGCCCAAAGGGGAAGCGCGCGTCGCGCGTCCACCGCAGGCCGCTCGGCCGGCTGCCGAAACCCGGTTACCGCTTCCTGCGGCGCCGGACCGAGCAGTACCACGTCGTGCTGGCCGCGCCGGGGATCGCGCGCGACGACGACCGCCGGTACGCCGCCTCGCTGCTCGATGCGATCCTGGGCGGATCTGCGTCGTCACGGCTCTTCCAGGAGATCCGGGAGAAGCGCGGCATGGCGTACAGCGTCTACACGTACGGCTCGCAGTACGCCGAGACGGGCCAGGTGGGGATCTACGTCGGCACGCGCGAGGACAACCTCCGCGAGTGCCTCGACGTGACCGCGGCCGAGCTCGCCGACGTCTCGGCCGGCAACCTCCGGCCGGGCGAGCTCGAGCGTGCGAAGGAGAACCTCGAGGGCCGGCTGCTCCTGTCGCTCGAGAGCACGTCGAACCGGATGACCCGCCTCGGTCGGGCGCTCGTCACCGACACCGAGCTCGTCCCCACCGAGGAGACGATCCGCCGCATCCGGAACGTGACGGAGGACGACGTCGCCGCCGTCTCGAGCGAGCTCTTCGCCCCCGAGCGGCTCTCCGCGGCAGGCATCGGACCGCGCGAGAGCCGGTTCCGCTCCGCCGTGGCGCGGATCAACCCGGCGCTCGCAGACCGGTCGTGAAGATCTGTCTCTTCGGCGCCGCCGGGAAGGTCGGGAGCGTGCTGGGGCCCGCGCTCGAGCGTGCCGGCCACGAGGTCGTGGACGGGAGCGTCGCCGGCCCGGCGGGGTGCGACGTCGCCGTCGACTTCACCCGGCCGGACGCCGTGGCGGGCAACGTCGAGCGGTGCCTCGAAGCGCGCGTGCCGGTCGTGATCGGGACGACGGGCTTCGACACCGAGGACCTCGACCGCCGGGCGCGCGAGGCGGGCGTCCCGTGCTTCTATGCCCCGAACTTCGCGCTCGGGGCCGTCCTGATGATGCGCTTCGCGGAGGAGGCCTCCCGTGCGCTGGACCGTGCGGAGATCGTGGAGCTCCACGCCGACACGAAGCTCGACGCCCCCTCCGGGACGGCGAAGGCGACTGCCGCCCGGATGGAGGGCGAGGTGCCGATCCACTCGGTTCGCCTGCCAGGCCTCGTCGCCCACCAGGAGGTCGTCCTCGGCGGCCCCGGCGAGACGCTCGCGATCCGGCACGACACGACCTCGCGCGACGTATTCGCGCCCGGCGTCCTGCGCGCGATCGAGGCCGTGCGCGACCTGCCGCCCGGCTTGACCGTCGGCCTCGAGCGGCTCCTGTAGGGCGGGCGAGGCCCGCCCCCCAGCCATCGGCTCAGCGTGTGCGGAGCGCGGCGAGCAGTTCCTGGTGGCGGCGCTCCTCGTCGGAGAGCGCCTCCTCCTCCGGCTTCGACAGCCGGGCCATCAGGGCGTTCATCGGCTTGACGACGAAGAAGAAGATCGCCGCCGCGGTCGCGACGAACGTGATCGCTGCGGTGATGAACGCGCCGTAGCGGAAGACGGCGTCGTTGATCGTGAACGTGAGATCGCTGAAGTCGGGCTTGCCGATGATCATCGCGACGATCGGCATCACGAGATTGTCGACGAACGAGCTCACAAGCGCGGCGAACGCGAGGCCCATCACGAACGCGACCGCGAGCTCGACGAGGTTGCCCCGCATCAGGAAGTCCCTGAACTCCTTGATCACCGTTCCTCCCTCCGGTCGTCCGGGCACACCGGCCATCGTGATGCTTACCCGGTGGGGGGCCGACTACAATCCTCGGGCATGCTCGGCGAGGTTCTGACTGCCGTCGTCACCCCGTTCCGCGCGGACGGCTCGGTCGACCTGGATGCGTTCCGGTCACTGTGCGGATACCTCGTCGAGAACGGCTCCGACGGCCTCGTCGTGACGGGCACGACGGGCGAGGCGCCGACGCTCACCGACGACGAGCGACTGTTGCTCTACGCGTCCGCGGTCGAGGCGATCGGCGGCCAGGCGACGGTCATCGCCGGGACGGGCACCTACTCGACGGCGCACTCGATCCACCTGACAGAGGCGGCCCAAGAGCTGGGCGTCGACGGCTTCCTCGTCGTGACGCCGTACTACAACCGGCCGCCGCAGCGGGCCATCGTCGCGCACGTCGAGGCGATCGCCGCGTCGACCGACCGGCCCGTCGTCTTCTACGACATCCCGTCGCGCGTCGTAGTCGACGCCGAGCCCGAGACGATCACGCGGCTCTCCGAGATCGAGAACGTGACGGCGGTGAAGCAGGCGAAGCCGAGCCTCGAGGCCGCGCGTCACGTCGTCGACTGCGGGCTCGACCTGTACGCCGGCGACGACGACGTCCTCTTCCCGTTCCTCGAGGTCGGCGGGATCGGCGGCATCTGCGTGCACACGCACGTGGTCGGCCCGCGCGTGAAGGAGATGGTCACGCGCTACCACGCCGGCGACGTCGAAGGCGCTCGGGCGATCGACGAGGAGCTCCGCCCGGCGATCGAGATCCTGAAGGTCCAGACGAACCCGATCGCGATCAAGCGCGCGCTCCAGCTCCTCGGTCATGAGGTCGGCGGCCTGCGGCTCCCGCTCGTCGAGGCCGACGAGGGCGAGACGGCGCAGATCCGCGACTGCCTCCAGCGCCTCGGGTTGTTGACGCCCGTCGCCGCCTAGTGCGCGAGTCGACGCGGAACCTCCTCCAGGCGCTGATCGGGGCCCAGGCGGGAGGAGGATTCCTCGCTGCGCCGCCCGGTATCGACGGTAGCAGCGGTCTCGGAATCGCGGGCGTCACCGGTGCTCCGCGTCCGCGTGGCCCCTGGGACGCGATCGCCAGCGCGATCGGCGCACGAGCTTCCCGGCGACACGGTGACCTTCGTCGCGCTGGAGGACGGCACGCTCGTCGTCGACCAGGACATTCCGGACGGCAGCGCGACGCCGCTCGCCGACGCGGTCGAGACGCAGCTGGCGCGGCCCTACGAGGCGGTCGCCGTCCGGGCGGAGAACGACGTCTGGACCGTCGCGGCGCACTCGGTCTTCGTCGCAGCCGCCGCGCCCGGCGACGGCGAGCGGGCGGAGCTGACGCGCGTCGGCGACGAGATCACCGCGACCGTCGACGGACGCCAGGTGGCGTTCGGCGATGCGCCGATCGGACTCGTCGAGCTCCTCGACGAAGGGTCCGGGGACGCGGCGATCACCGCCGAGCGCCTCGACGACATCACCTGGGTTGCGGAGCGATGGGTGCTGTGAGCACGACGGCGCGCATGGGCGCGGACGAGCTCCGTCCATAGACTGGGTCCGTGGCGGCGCTAAGGATCATCCCGCTCGGCGGGCTCGGCGAGGTGGGGAAGAACATGACCGTGTTCGAGCTCGGTGACGAACGGATCGTCATCGACGCGGGGCTCGCGTTCCCCCGCGACGAGCACTTCGGTGTCGATCTCGTGCTGCCGGACTTCTCGTACCTCGTCGACAGGCCCGTGCGCGCGATCGTGCTCACGCACGGTCACGAGGACCACGTCGGCGGGCTGCCCTATGTCCTCCGCGAGGTCGAGGTCGGCCGCGTCGTGGGCACGCGGCTGACGCTGGCGCTCGTCAAGTCGAAGCTCGACGAGCACGGCCTCGGCGCGACCACGGAGCTCGGCGAGGTCGAGCCGGGCGCGCCGCCGATCGAGATCGGCCCGTTCCGGCTCGAGTTCGTCCGGATGGCACACTCGATCCCCGACTCGATGGCGGTCGTCATCGAGACGCCGGCCGGACGCGTCCTCCACACGGGCGACTGGAAGCTCGACCACACACCGGTCGACGGGCTCAAGACCGACGTCGGCGCGCTCGCAGAGCTCGGGAACCGCGGCATCGACCTGCTCCTCGGCGACTCGACGAACGCCGAGCGGCCCGGGATGACCGGCTCGGAGCGACTCGTCGGGGAGGCGTTCCGGCAGCTGATCCCGCTGCGCACGGGGCGCATCGTCGTCGCCTCGTTCGCCTCGAACATCCACCGGATCCAGCAGGCCGCGGAGGTGTCCATCGCGAACGGACGCAGGGTCGCGATCGTCGGACGCTCTATGCGGAAGAACATGAACATCGCGCGCAACCTCGGCTACGTCGAACTTCCGGACGACGCGATCGTCTCGCCGAAGGAGGCGATGGACCTGCCGCCGGACGAGGTGCTGGTGCTCTGCACGGGGAGCCAGGGCGAGCCGATGTCCGCGTTGACGCGCATCGCATACGGTGACCACCCGAACGTCACGGTCGAGCGGGGTGACACGGTGATCATCTCGGCGAAGCCGGTGCCCGGGAACGAGCTCCGCGTCCACGACTCGATCAACCGGCTCGCACAGCACGGCGCCGAGGTCCTCCACCAGGAGATCGCGCCGGTGCACGTCTCGGGGCACGCCTGCTCCGAGGAGCTGCGCACGCTCCTCTCGCTCGTGCGGCCGCGCGCGGTCATGCCGATCCACGGCGAGTACCGCATGCTCGCCGCGCACGCACAGCTCGCGCGCGATGCGGGAATCCCGGACGAGCGGATCATGATCGCCGAGAACGGATCGGTCATCGAGCTGACCCCCGACGGTGTGCGCATCGCCGACCGCATCGACGCCGGCGTGACCTTCGTCGACGGGCTCGGTGTCGGCGACGTGGAAGACGTCGCGCTCCGCGACCGCCGCCGTCTCTCGGAGGACGGCGTCCTCATCGTCGTGACGACGGTGGCCGTCGACGGCGGCGACATCGCGCCGCCGGAGCTGATCGCCCGCGGCGTGGGGGAGGACGAGGACCTCATCGACGAGCTCCGCGACGAGGCCTTGCGGATCGTCACGGACCTCGCGCGCACCGGCGTCACCGAGATCAAGCTCGTGCAGGAGCACATGCACGACGGGATCGGGCAGATCGTCTACGACCGGACGAGGCGCAGGCCGATGATCCTGCCGATCGTCATCGAGGTCTGAGCGTTGGCCGGCTGGGCAGACGTGGTCGAGGCGAACGCGGCGACGCCGCGGTCGGCCCTGCGGCTCGTCCGCCAACTCGGCGCGTGCGAGGCGGCCGCGATCGCGTTCTGCCGGCTGCTCGAGCGCTGGGGGCGCGGGGACGCAATGCCCGCGACGCCAGGCGCAAGAGGCGCGGCGCTCCGCCATGCCGCCGACCGGGTCGAGACGGCCCTCGCCGGGCTCGAGAGGCCTCTCGCCGCCTATCTCGTCGAGCTCGAGCCGGATCGCGCCGAGGGCCGATCGTGGTACGGCGGCCCGGGGGCGGGAGAGCTCGTCGAATGGCGCCCGATCCTCGAGCGCGCCGGCGTCGACGCGTGCCCGAACCGCGTCGCCGCCGTCTACCTCGAGCTCGCAGTGCTCGTCCGGGCGCTCCAGGGTCTCGACGATGCCGCTCGCCTGGACGCGGCGCCCGACCGCTCCTCGTTGTGGGCCGGGCTGTTCGACCTGCACGACACGCTGTACGGCGCCACCGTCGACGATCTGCGCGCGCTCGCCGCCTGACGCCCTCGCCGCGTTAGGCTCGTCGCTAGAGGGGGAACAACGCGGTGACCGCGTTCCACGACGAGGAGGAGAACGTGTCCGAACAAGAGAGCGAGCACGGGCCGGAGGACGGCGGCGCCGAAGGGGTTCCCGGAGCACACGACGGCGGCGCGGACGGTGGTGCCGATGGTGGCGGCGGCGCCGACGGTGGTGCCGATGGTGGCGCGGACGGCGGTGCCGATGGTGGCGCGGACGGCGGTGCCGATGGTGGCGCGGACGGCAGCGCGGACTGACCGGAGCGCGGTCGGCACTCGATGAGCGTCGCACCGAAGACAGCGCGATGGGCCGTAGGGGGCCCGGCGGACGACCGTCGGGCCCTCGCGCGTTGCGTCGCCGACCCGACCGGCTTCGCCGACGCATGGGGGCGGCGCCCGCTTCTCGCGTCCGCCGCAGAGCTGCCGGGCCCGTTCGACGACCTGCTGGATCTGGACGGGGTGGACGAGCTTCTGTCGCGCCGCGGCCTGCGAACGCCGTTCCTCCGCATGGCGAAGGACGGCGCGGTCGTCGACAGCGCCCGTTTCACCCGGCCGGGCGGCGTCGGCGCCGCGATCGGCGACCAGGTAGACGACGCCGCGGTCGCGCGCCTCTTCGCCGACGGCACGACGATCGTGCTCCAGGCGCTGCATCGCCTCTGGCCGCCGATCATCGACTTCGCGGGCGCGCTGGCCGGAGAGCTCGGCCATCCCGTCCAGGTCAACGCGTACATCACGCCGGCAGCATCGCGCGGGTTCTCCGCCCACTACGACATCCACGACGTGTTCGTCCTCCAGCTCACAGGCGAGAAGCGTTGGATCGTCCACGAGCCCGTCCACGAGTGGCCGCTCCGGACGCAGTCCTGGACGCAACACCGCGCCCGCGTGGCGGACACGGTCGCCACCACGGAGCCGACGATCGACGCCGTGCTCCGCCCCGGCGACGCGCTCTACCTTCCACGCGGCTTCCTCCATTCGGCCGAGGCGCTCGGCGACGTGTCGGCGCATCTCACCGTCGGGATCCACGTCGTCACCCGTCACGCGCTCGTCGAGGCGCTCCTCGCGGAGGCCGAGGACGTCACCGAGCTCAGGGAAGCGCTCCCGGTCGGCCTCGACCTTTCTGCGCCCAACACGCTCGACGACGACGTCGCGACGACGATCGATCTCCTCGTGGACCGCCTTCGGAACGTGACGCCCGAGACGGTGACGAGCCGTCTCGTACAGACGCTCGCCGGCTCGATGCGGCCGGCTCCGATCTCGCCGCTCGCACAGGCGGCTGCGGCGGATGCCGTCGAGGCCGACACCCGGGTCCGCCTGCGACGCGGGCTCGAGGTTCGCCGGGTCACGTCCGAGACCGGTGTGGAGCTGTGCCTGCCCGGAGAGACCGTGAAGCTCGACGCGTCGCTCGAGGACGCGGTCGCGACGCTTCTCGAGGATGACAGCTGCGTCGTGGACGCGCTTCCCGGCGATCCCGACGCCGTCCGCGGGCTCGTTCGGACACTTCTCGTCCGCGGTGTCGTCGTGCCCGACGGCGACTGAGCGAATCACCCGTAGCATCGAGCGCATGACGCTCTCGCCCGAGCGCTGCGCCCCTGCCTCCGAGCGGCGCGGCGACCCGCTGTTCGCGACCGCGGCGCCCGCGGAGCGCTTCGTCCTGGTCGAGCAGCCCGGCGCCTGGGGCCGGAACGCGCTCCGGGAGTCGCGTCTCCGGACGTCGATCGTCGCCGACCTTCTCGCCCGGTGTCATGCGGCGGACGCCCGCCTTCTACTCGTCCGGCGGGCGCACCGGCCGACGAGCTCCCGGAGCTGGGCGATCGCCGACACGCGACCCGGCGCCGAGGCGATCTGGTGGGGCACGTTCGACGACGACGAGGAGCTGTCCGGCCTGGACCCGCTCGCACCCGGAGGAGCTCCCACGACCAGGCCGACCTTCCTCGTCTGCACCCACGGCCGCCGCGACGCCTGCTGTGCCGGGAGAGGGTGGCCCGTCGCGGTCTCCCTGACCGAGCGCTTCCCCGAGCAGACGTGGCAGTGCTCCCACGTCGGCGGCGACCGGTTCGCAGCGAACGTCGTGATCCTGCCGCACGGCCTCTACTACGGACGCGTGACCCCGGAGAACGCGCACGAGCTGGCCGGTCGGCATCTCGACGGCCGCGTCGACCCCGGCCTCCTCCGTGGGAGGTCCTGCTACCCGCCCGCGGCCCAGGCGGCGCAGCACTTCGCGCGGCTCGAGCTCGGCATCGACGAGATCGACGCGCTGCCTCCGCTGGAGGTCTCGCGCAGGGACGACGAGACGACGGAAGTCGTCCTCGCCGGCGAGAACGGTGTCGTGCGCGTCGCCCTCCGCGAGCACGAGTCGGCGCCGATCCCGCGGCTGACGTGCAGCGCCCGGATCGCGACGCCGATGCGCGAGTGGGAGCTGGTCGGCATCGAGCGCTCGTAGCCGCCTCCGTAGGATGGCGCCGTGCCACCGCGGATCACCGTCGTCGGCTCGGTCAACCTCGACCTCGTCGCCCAGGTCGAGCGGCTGCCGGAGCCCGGAGAGACTGTCGGCGGCGCGACGTTCAGCCGCGTTCCCGGCGGAAAGGGCGCGAACCAGGCCGTCGCCTGCGCGCGGCTCGGCGCCGAGGTGACGATGATCGCGGCCGTGGGCGAGGATCCCTTCGCGGCGGAGGCGCTCGCCGGGCTTCGCGACGCGGACGTGACGCTCGCCCTGCAGACGAGCGAGCAGCCGACCGGCGTGGCGGTCATCCAGGTCGACGCCACGGGCGAGACGACGATCGCCGTCGCGCCGGGGGCGAACGGCGCCCTCGCCGGCGTGGAGCTGCCCCCGCACGACGCGGTCCTCGCCCAGCTCGAGGTCCCCGACGAGGCGGTACTCGCGGCCTGGGAGCAGTGCATCGGGATGTTCTGCCTCAATGCCGCGCCCGCACGTCGTATCGAGGTCGATGCCGACCTCACGGTCGTCAACCGGCACGAGCTCGAGGCGCTCGCCCGGCGCGACGGCCTCGTCGCGCTGACGCTCGGCGCCGAGGGAGCGGTGCTCCTCGACGACGGGGTGGAGATCGCACGCGCGCTGCCGCCTCCGGTGGAGGCGGTCGACGGCACCGCCGCAGGGGACGCGTTCACCGCCTGCCTGCTCGTCTCGCTGCTCGAGGGGCGCGCCGAGCAGGAAGCATTGACCCGCGCCTGCGCGGCCGGCGCCGTTGCGGCCTCGCGCTTCGGCGCTCAGCCGTCGCTGCCGACCACCTTCGAGATCGACACGATCCTGGGCGCCTGACCCCGCTCAGCCGGGCAGGTCGCCTCGCGGTATGCGAGGAGCTGCGGGGCGCGTCGTCCGCGTACGCCTCGGCGGCCTGCTCCGTGTCGTGCGGCGGCGACGCGCCGTGCCGGCGGCGACCTCGGACGCGACGTAGCGGACGCCGGCGTCGGGCGCCCTGGTGCTGACGGCGACCACGACTGCCGGCCGGACGCCTGCCCCGATCAGGACGTGCTCCGTCCATGGTGGGCAGTGGACGAAGTCCCACTGCCGCAGCAGCCGCTCCTCGCCTTCGATGACGAGGAGGCACTCGCCCGAGACGACCAGGAAGTCCTCCTGGTTCGACTCCGCATGGTCGCGCCATCGGGTTGCCCGGGTCGAGCACCGTGAGGTTGAAGCCGAGCCCCGGCCACGGCTGCCCCTCCGGCTCGAGCCACGCACCGCGCCAGAGGCCGTCCTGGCCGACCCACCGCGTCTCGCGCGCGTTGACGACGTACCATCCCGGCTCCTGCGGGACGAGGCCATCCCGGTCTCGACGGGCGGGCTCTCCTCGATCGCCATGGTCACCTCCTGCGATTCGCCGCGATCCGGTCGACGATACTCCCGCTGTGACCGACCGGCCGACACCGATCGTCCTCGACTGCGATCCGGGTCACGACGACGCGATCGCGCTCCTGCTCGCCCTCGCGAGCCCCGAGCTCGAGCTGCTCGGCGTCACGACGACGTTCGGCAACCAGACGCTCGAGAAGACGACCGCGAACGCGATGCGGGTCCTCGAGCTCGCCGGCCGCTCCGACGTTCCCGTCGCTGCGGGCGCCGACGCGCCGCTCGAGCGGGAGCTCGTCGTCGCCGCGCACGTGCACGGCGAGAGCGGCCTCGACGGGCCCGCGCTGCCGCCGCCGAGCGTCGAACCGGTCTCGACGGATGCCGTCGGATGGATCGCCGAGGCGGTTCGCGCCTCGCAGAACCCGGTGACGCTCGTCCCGACGGGGCCGCTCACGAACATCGCCCGCTACCTCCGGGCGCACGGCACCGGCGGGATCGAGCGGATCGTGCTGATGGGCGGGGCGATCGCCGAGGGCAACATGACGCCCGCGGCGGAGTTCAACATCTGGGCCGATCCCGAGGCGGCCCGGGTCGTCTTCGACGCGGAGCTCGACGTGACGATGATCGGCCTCGACGTCACGCACAAGGCCGTGACCGGGCCGGACGTCCAACGGCGACTGCGGGAGGCGGGCTCGGTGGGCGTCTTCGTCGCGGAGCTCGTCGACTTCTTCACCGTGTACCACCGTCGGACGTACGGCTGGGACGGCGCGCCGATCCACGACGCCGTCGCCGTCGCCCACGTCCTCCGCCCGGGGCTCGTCGAGACGAAGCTCCGCAACGTCGAGGTCGAGCTCGAGTCGGAGCTCTGCCGCGGACGCACCGTCGTCGACCTCTGGCTCCGCACCGACCGGGCCCCCAACGCCCACGTCGGTGTCGACCTCGACACCGACGCCTTCTTCGACCTGCTCGTCGAGCGGATCCAGCGGTTCTGACCAGCTCGCCAGCAGGATGCGGCAGAGCCGAATCCTGCGGCTTGATCCCCGCCTACGGCGCGGAGCATCCCTGAAGGCGCCCGCTGGCGCGGTCGCACTGCCTCGCCGCAGACAGGGTAGGTTCGCGTCGTGGCCGACGTAATGGTGTTCGTCGAGGTGCCGTCCGGGTCGCGGAACAAGTACGAGCTCGACGCTGAGACCGGCCACATCGTCCTCGACCGCCGCCTCTTCACGTCGATGACGTATCCAGCCGACTACGGGTTCGTCGAGGGGACACTCGGGCGAGGACGGCGACCCGCTCGACGCGCTGTGCCTTGTCGGAGAGCCGACGTTCCCGGGCTGCCGGATCCCCGCCCGGGCGGTCGGCGTGTTCCACATGACCGATGCGAAGGGGCCGGACCAGAAGATCCTCTGCGTGCCGCTCAAGGACCCGGCGTGGATGCGGGTCCACGACGTCCACGACATCCCGCCCGAGCTCCGCAACGAGATCGAGCACTTCTTCCAGGTATACAAGGACCTCGAGGCCGAGAAGGTCGAGACCCGCGGCTTCGGCAACCGCGCCGAGGCGGAGGTCATCGTCGCCGAGGCACGGCAGCGCGCTCGTTGAGCTCGACAGACGATGCGAGGCAGTTGCGACCGCGATAGCGGTCGCCTTCAGGGAGTGTCCCCGCCGCAGGCGGGGATCCGCGGCGGGATTCCGCTCCTGCGGAACCCCGCTTCGCAGAGGAGACGATGGTCGAGGAGGGTCGGGTGCAGAAGCAGCAAGCCCATGGCGACGAGGAAGAAGCGCGCCGCGCCTGCCCGGCCGCGCAAGCCGCGCTCGCCCGCGCGCGTGCGGAAGAAGACGAAGAAGGCGCGCGGGCATCACCACCCCGAGCTCTGGGGGCTCGGGCTCGTCGTCACCGGCCTGATCCTCGCGACCGTCGTCTGGCTCGGATGGGACGGCGGCCCCGTCGGGTCGCAGGTCTCGCAGTGGCTCGACGACGGGCTCGGCGCCGCAGCGCCGCTCGTTCCGGCCATTCTGATCGGCATCGGCGGGCTCATGCTCGTCCGCAGCGCCCTCGTCGACCTGCGCCCCTTCCGCACGGGCCTCACCGTCGGGCTCGTGGGATTGATGATCGCGCTGGGCGAGGATCACGGCGGCGCGCTCGGGAGCGCGCTCGGCGGCGGCCTCGCGCAGGTCATCGGATCCGCCGGCGCGGTGATCGTGGGCGTCGCGCTCGTCGCCGCAGGTGTCTTGCTGGTCACCGGAGCGTCGGCCGGCGCGCTGCTCCGGCGCTCGGGCCAGGCCGTGCGGCAGGCCGGCACCGTGGCGAAGCGGTCGTTCGAGGGACTCGAGTGGACGGACTGGTCCGAGTCGGACTCGCACGTCGACGCCGCGGCTCCGGCGTCGACGCCAGAGAGGGCGTCTCCGCCGGTGGACGGGGTGGAGGCGTTCCCCGACGTCCTCGCGGCGGGACCGTTCTCGGCCGAGCCGCCGCCGCTCCTCCCGCCCGCGTCGGAAGACGAGGCGTCGACGGGCGAACAGGAGCTCGACTTCGACGCGCCGCCGAGCGCCGCGTATCGGCTTCCCGACCGGACGCTGCTGAAGGCCAGCCCCCCCGCCCGCGGCGACGCCGCGGACGTGAGCGAGCGGACCGCGCGTGTCCTTGTCCAGGCGCTCGCCAACTTCGGCGTCGACGCGACGATCGTCGGCACGATCTCCGGCCCGCGCGTCGTCCGGTACGAGCTCCAGCTCGCGCCCGGCACGAAGGTCTCGAAGGTCGCCGGCCTCCGGGACGACCTCTCCTATGCACTCGCGACCACCGAGATCCGCATCCTCGCGCCGATCCCGGGCAAGCAGGCGGTCGGTGTCGAGGTCCCGAACCTCGCTCCGCGCATGGTGACGCTCGGCGACATCTTCGACGACGTCCCGGGCTCTGCGAGCCCGCTCTCGGTCTGGCTCGGGAAGGACATCTCGGGGAACGCCGTGTGGACCGACCTGGCCCGGATGCCGCACCTGCTCATTGCCGGTACGACGGGCTCGGGGAAGTCCGGCTGCATCAACACGCTTCTGACGTCGATCCTGCTCCGTGCGACGCCCGAGGACGTGCGGATGATCCTCATCGACCCGAAGCGGATCGAGCTGAACTTCTACGAGTCGATCCCGCACCTCTTGACGCCGGTCGTGTCGAGCCCGAAGGAGGCGTCCGCCGTCCTCCACAACGTCGTCGCCGAGATGGAGCGGCGGTACGAGCGCCTCTCGATCGTGCGCGCGCGGAACCTCCCCGAGGCGAACCGCACGTTCCGGGCACGGGGCGAGGACCCGCTCCCGTACCTCCTCGTCGTGATCGACGAGCTCGCCGACCTGATGATGATCTCGCCGCAGGCAGTCGAGGACGCGATCATCCGGCTCGCGCAGAAGTCGCGCGCGGTGGGCATCCACCTCGTCCTCGCGACGCAGCGGCCGTCCGTGGACGTCATCACGGGGATGATCAAGGCGAACGTCCCGAGCCGGATCGCGTTCGCCGTCTCGAGCCAGACCGACTCGCGCGTGATCCTCGACGGCTCGGGCGCGGAGAGCCTGCTCGGCCAGGGCGACATGCTCTTCAAGCCACTCGGCACCTCGCGGCTCCAGCGAGTCCAGGGCGCCTTCGTGACGGAGGAGGAGATCGCGCTCGTCGTCGAGCAGTGCCGCGCCCAGCGAGGCCAGCAGCTCGACGAGTCGCTGCTCGAGATGCCCGAGAGCGCGATGCCCGACGACGGGGGCGAGGACCTCGATTTCGACCCGGACGAGGACCCGCTGCTCGACAAGGCGATCGAGATCGTCGTGCAGACGCAAACCGCGTCCGTCTCACTGCTCCAGCGCCGCCTGCGCGTCGGCTACACGCGCGCGGGACGGCTGATCGACATGCTCGAGCGCCGCGGAATCATCTCCGGCTACGAGGGCTCGAAGCCGCGCCGCGTGCTCGTCGAAGAGCATCAGCTCGCGTCGGTCATCGGCTCGCAGTAGCACGCGATCCTTAACAACCTCGTGCGGCCGGACCGACTACCCTTCAGCGGTTGCGGCTCCGGTCCAACTTCGTGTTCAATCCCGCGTCAGAAGGGCGGGAGGCTCCGTCAAAAATGCACCATCAAGGAGGGTAAGTGGCGATTCGTAAATGGATGGTCGTCGCGTCGCTCGCGCTCGTCGCGGTCGTAGCGCTGACCGTCGCCTCGATCGGCTCGGCGAAGCCGGCGGCGACCGACAAGTTCCGTGTCGCGCTCGTGACCGACATCGGCGGCCTCAACGACAAGGGCTTCAACGCCTCGGCGTACGCGGGCCTCAAGCGGGCACAGGCGTCGCTCGGCGTCGACGGCCGCGTCTTCATCTCGAAGAGCGGCGCGGACTACATCCCGAACCTCTCGACCGGCGCGACGCAGGGCTACGACATGGTCATCGCAGTCGGGTTCCTCATGTCCGACTCGACGGCTGCCGTCGCGAAGCGGTTCCCGAAGACGAAGTTCGCCATCGTCGACGTGAGCGCGCCGTTCATGAAGGGCAAGCCGAAGAACGTCCGCGGGATCGTCTTCGCGGAGCAGGAGGCCGGCTGCCTCGCGGGCGTCGCTGCCGCGACGGTCTCGAAGACGAACGTGATCAGCTCGGTCGGCGGCCTCAAGATCCCGCCGGTCGACGCGTTCATCGCCGGGTACCAGTTCTGCGCGAAGAAGGTCAAGCCGAGCATCACCACGCTCAACGGCTACTCGCAGGACTTCGTCGCGCAGGACAAGTGCAAGGAAGTCGCGCTCCAGCAGATGGGTGAGGAGTCGGACGTCGTCTTCCAGGTCGCCGGCGGCTGCGGCCTCGGCGCACTCCAGGGCGCGAAGGAACAGAAGAAGTGGGGCATCGGCGTGGACACCGACCAGGGCTTCCTGGGCAACCAGGTCCTCACGAGCGCCACGAAGAAGGTCGACGTGGGCGTCTTCTCCACGATCGCGCTCGCCAAGTCGAAGTCGTGGAAGGGCGGCGTCGACACCATCTTCAACGTGAAGAACAAGGGCGTCGGCTACGGCCAGGTCTCCAAGACCGCGCCGAACCGCGCTGCCCTCATCGGCAAGCTCAACCTGTGGTCGCGGAACCTCGCGAGCGGCAAGATCAAGCCGCCTCGCACCGTCGCCGGCTAGTCGCCGCGACGACAAACCACCGCTCGGAGGGCGGGCCAACGGGCCCGCCCTCCGTCGTCTTGCCACCTCCACCGAGCGGGTAGCGTCGGGGCCGTGACCCGGCTCGCCGCCCTCGCAATCGCTGCGGTCCTCGCGCTCCTGACGTCCGCATGTGGAGGCGATGGCGAGCCTGGCGACGCGAACGCAGGCGAGGGAAGCTCGCATCGCGGTCGTGACCGATCTCGGCGGCCTCAACGACCGGGGCTTCAACCGCCCTCGCGAAACAGGGCCTCGAGCGGGCCGAGGCCGAGCTCGGCGTCGAGGGCCGCGTCTTCATCTCGAAGTCCGCGAACGACTACGTCCCGAACCTCACACGCGCCGCTCGGGACGGCTACGACCTCGGGATCGCGAACGGCTTCCCGATGGGTGACGCGCTAGCGAACGTCGCGGAGGGGTTCCCCGACACGCGCTTCGCGATCATCGACCTTCCGTGGTCGGCGCTCGAGGGAGCACCGCAGAACACTTGCGGGCTGGTTTTCGCCGAGCAGGAAGCCGGCTACCTCGTCGGCGTGGCCGCGGCGACGGTCGCGGACGGAGGCGCGGTCGGCGCCGTCGGCGGGCAGGAGGTGCCCGCCGTGGTCGCGTTCCTGTCCGGCTACCGGGCGGGGGCGAAGGCGACGGACGCGAGCATGCGCGTACTCGAGGGCTACTCGCAGGACTTCGTCGACGAGGCGAAGTGCAAGGAGCTGGCGCTGAACCAGATCGAGGACGGCTCGAAGGTCGTGTTCGCGGCCGCCGGGGGCTGCGGCCTCGGTGGCCTCCAGGCGGCGAAGGACCGGAGCCTGTGGGGAATCGGCGTCGACTCCGACCAGTCGTTCCTCGGCCCGCACATCCTCACGAGTGCGACCAAGAAGGTCGACGTGGCGGTGTTCGAGACGGTGACGTCCGTTCTCGACGGGAAGTTCAGCGGCGGAGGGGACACGCTCTTCGACGTCGCGAACGGCGACGTCGGCTATGGCAAGATCAGCGCGGACGTGCCCGATCGCGACGGGCTGATCGACGAGCTCGACGCTGTCCCGGAGCGCATCGAGGCCGGGGAGATCGAGATCCCGCGCGACTAGCGCCGGCTCCGCCACCCGCGGAGTGCCGTCCGCGGACCGAATATGATCCCGCCCAATGTCCGCGCGCCCGCAGGTCCTCGAGATGCGGCACGTCACGAAGAGCTTCCCGGGGATCGTCGCGAACGACGACGTCAGCTTCGACCTCCGCGAGGGGGAGGTGCACGCGCTCCTCGGCGAGAACGGCGCCGGCAAGTCGACGCTCATGAACATCCTCTACGGGCTCTACCACCCGGACGAGGGCGAGATCCTGATCAAGGGAAGCCCGGTGCGCCTCGGCGCGCCGAGCGCGGCGATCGAGGCGGGGGTCGGCATGGTGCACCAGCACTTCATGCTCATCCCCGTGATGACGGTGGCCGAGAACATCGTCCTCGCCGAGGAGCCGACGCGCGACGGCATCCTCCTCGACATCGCCGAGGCCGAACGGCGCGTGCAGGAGATCTCCGACCGCTACGGCCTCGCCGTCGACCCGGGTGCCCGGATCCAGGACATCACGGTCGGCCAGCAGCAGCGCGTCGAGATCCTCAAGGCGCTCTACCGCGACGCTGACATCCTCGTCCTCGACGAGCCCACCGCGGTGCTCACGCCGCAGGAGGCACAGGAGCTCTTCGAGGTCGTGCGACAGCTGACGGCGCGCGGCAAGTCGATCATCTTCATCTCGCACAAGCTCAACGAGGTGCTGGAGATCGCCGACCGGATCACGGTGCTCCGCCGCGGCAAGCTGATCGAGACGCTGCCCGCGCAGGGCGCGACGGAGGAGAGCCTCGCGCGCCTCATGGTCGGCCGAGAGGTCCTGCTGCGCGTCGCCAAGACGCCGGCGCAGCCGTCGGAGACCCTGCTCGAGATCTCGGACCTCAGTGTCTACGACGACCGCGGGATCGAGAAGGTACGCGGCGTCACGTTCGGCGTCCGCGCGGGCGAGATCGTCGGCCTGGCCGGGATCGACGGCAACGGTCAGACCGAGCTGATCGACGCGATCACGGGCCTCCTCGGGGTCACCTCCGGCACGGTGAGCGTCGCCGGCGAGAACGTCACGAGCGCGTCGGCGCACGGCCACCTCGAAGCCGGGATCGGCCACATCCCGGAGGACCGACAGCGCCGCGGGCTCGTGCTCGAGTACTCGATCGCCGAGAACATCGCGCTGCACGACTACCGCTCGGCGCCCGCCTCACGCTTCGGCTGGCTCTTCCCGCGGCGCCTCGTCGAGCGTGCGCGAACGCTGATCCGTGACTTCGACGTCCGCGGCGGAGGCCCCAACACCCGCGCCGGCGGCCTGTCGGGCGGCAACCAGCAGAAGGTCGTCCTCGCCCGCGAGATCGAGCGCGACCCGAAGGTGCTCATCGCCGCGCAGCCGACGCGCGGCCTCGACGTCGGCGCGATCGAGTTCGTCCATCGCCGTCTCATCGAGGAGCGCGACGAGGGCCGCGCGATCCTGCTCGTCTCGCTGGAGCTCGAGGAGGTGCTGTCCCTCTCCGACCGCATCCTCGTGATCTACGAGGGCGAGATCGTCGGCGAGTTCCCGCCCACGGCGACCGAGGAGGAGCTCGGCTTCGCGATGACCGGCGGCAAGCGGAGCGGAGTCGCAGCGTGAGCGACGCCCCCTCGGGCGTCCCGCCCGTCCAGCCCTACGGCCAGCCCTCGGGCGCCCCTGACGAGCCACCGGAGAGCTTCGGGGCGCGGCTCGCGCTCGCGCAGCGGGCCGGCGGCCTGCTCGCACCGCTCCTGACGGTGCTGATCGCGTTCGTGATGGGCGGCCTCGTCGTGCTCGTCACGACCGGGAAGAACCCGCTCGAGACCTACAGGGCGATCTTCGACGGCGCCGGGCTGAACTGGCTCTTCCCGTGGGTGACGGGCGAGGAGCGGGTAGCCGCGGGGTTCAACCTCCAGCAGACGCTCATCGCGACGACGACGCTGATCCTCGTCGGGCTCGCGGTCGCCTTCGCATTCCGCTGCGGCCTCTTCAACATCGGCGGCCAGGGGCAGTACCTCGCGGGCGCGATCTTCGCCGTCTGGATCGGCTCGTCGTTCGAAGGGCTGAGCCCGGTTCTGCACGTCCTGCTGGCGCTCGTGGTCGGAACGCTGATGGGCGCGCTGATCGCAGGTATCGCGGGCTTCCTGAAGGCCGTACGCGGCGTTCACGAGGTGATCTCGACGATCATGCTGAACTGGACCCTCATCTATGTCGCCCAGTTCCTGTTCGGACCCGGCGGGCCACTGCAGAACGACACACCGGGACAGGAGGCAGTGGGGATCTCGAACGACATCGTGGAGGGAGCGAAGCTGCACGTCTGGTGGGGCGACCCGCTGCTCCAGGGGCTGCACATCGGCTTCTTCATCGCCATCGGCGCGCTCGTCGTCTACTGGATCATCCTCAACCGCACGACGCTCGGGTACGGCGTCAAGGCGGTGGGCTTCAACCCGGAGGCGGCCCGCTACGGGGGCATCGGCGTGGCGCGCAACTACTTCCTCGCAATGGCGATCTCGGGGGCCTTCGCCGGGCTGGCGGGCGCGATCGACGTCCTCGGATGGCAGTTCAGGATCTCGACCAGTGACGTCGAGATCAACTCGCAGGTCGCATTCGTCGGGATCGCGGTCGCGCTGCTCGGCCGGAACACGGCGATCGGCGTCGGACTGGCTGCGCTGCTCTTCGGCGCCCTCGTGACCGGCACGTCGACTCGCAACCTCGACCCGGAGATCTTCCAGCCCGATCTCGCGTCGAACCTGACGCTCCTGATCCAGGGTCTCGTCATCCTGTTCGTAGGCCTCGACATGGTCGTCCTCTGGCTCCTCGCGCGGGTGAGAGGACGGCGGGCGGTGGTCACGTGACGAGCGTCGCGCTCCCGACCCCGCGGGTCAAGAACCCTCTACGGACGCTCGCGATGGGCCGGAATCGTCCTGGGCGTCGCCTCCGCGTTCGTCGCGCTGCCGCCGATCTCCGCCCGCTCCTGGGCGTGGAGCCTGTTCCTGGCCCTGCTCGCGCTGCTCGCGGGCGTCTTCGTCATCACCCGGGGCGAGAGGCGCTTCGGGTGGTACGCGGTGGCCGCCGCCCTGCTCGGCTTCGGCCTCGGCTACCTCGCGACCCGCTCGGAGATCGGGAAGCTCGAGACCGTCGTCATCTGGTCGGCGCTTTTCGCGTCGATGCTCCGCTTCGCGACGCCGCTGATCTTCGGCGCGCTCGGCGGGATGATCTCCGAGCGCTCCGGCGTGGTGAACATCGGGCTCGAGGGGATGATGCTGATGGGCGCCTTCTTCGGGATCCTGGCCGCCGACAAGCTCGACTCGTGGGTCCTCGGGCTGCTCGTCGGGATCCTGTCCGGCGGGGCGATGGCGCTCCTCCATGCGATCTGGTCGATCCACTTCCGCGCGGACCAGGTCATCTCCGGCTTCGCGATCAACGTCCTCGCGTACGGGTTGACGGGGTACCTGTTCGTCGACGTCTACGGGCAGGAGGGGACGGGGACCGATATCCCGAGCATCCCGAACGTCCACCTCGCGTTCCTCGACGACGTCCCCTTCTTCGGCGACGTGTTCGGGAACCTCAACCTGATGATCTGGATCGCCCTGATCCTCGTCCCGATCTCGTGGGTGGTGCTCTTCAAGACGCCGCTCGGGCTCCGGCTGCGGGCGGTCGGCGAGCATCCGCGTGCCGCCGACACCGTCGGGATCGACGTGTACCGGATCCGGTACGGCGCCGTGATCACCTCGGGGATGCTCGCCGCCGCCGGGGGCGCGTACCTCTCGATCGGCAACGTCGTCTCGTTCAACGAGCAGATGACTGACGGTCGAGGCTACATCGCGCTCGCGGCGGTCATCTTCGGGAACTGGCGTCCGTTCGGCACCGCCGCGGCGTGCCTCCTGTTCGGGTTCTCGAGCGCCCTGGCGCAGCGCCTGCCGGAATACTCGAGCTCGGCGGCGGTCCTGTTCTCAGGCGCTGCCGTACGTCCTGACGCTCATCGTCGTCGCCGGCGTGATCGGGCGCTCTGTCCCGCCCGCCGCCGCCGGCCGCCCGTACCAGAAGCAGTAGTGGCGGCGACGGCGGAGCAGGGCGCGCCCGGGAACGGCCGCGCGATCGCCGCCGTCGTGCTCGGACTGCTCTCGGCGGCGACGATGCCGGTCGCGATCCTCGCGACGCGCTACTCGGAGTCGTACGACCTTCTCCACGCCGGCTTCGCGATCCCCGTGGCCGTCGTCCTCGGGTTCATCGCGCTTCGCCTCGCGCGCGGGGCGCTGCGGCACGACGACGTCCGCCTCGGCCGCGCGGGCGGCCGTGGCCTCGCGACAGTAGGGAGGGCGCTCGCCGTGCTCGGCATCTCCCTTGCCGCCACGGGTCTCGTCGCCCTCGCGGTCTACGGGCTCCTGACGTACCTCGGCGAGCGCACGTAGCGGGGTTTCCCGGGCCGGTCGGGGTCCGCGTCCCGGTAGATCGCGACTACACTGGCGCGGCGATGTTCGAGATCGGCTCGAGCCTGCGCGAGGCCCGCATGCGGCAGGGGCTCGACTTCGAGGAGATGGAGGAGCGCACGAAGGTGCGCAAGAAGTACCTGCGCCATCTCGAGGACGAGCGCTTCGACCAGCTTCCGGGTCACACGTACACGAAGGGCTTTCTCCAGGTCTACGCGGACTCGCTGGGGCTCGACGGACGCCTGTACGTCGAGGAGTACAACTCGCGGTACGTCGCCGGCGACGAGGAGGGCGCGGCCGCGCCGCGGCTCCCGCGCCATCCGCTCCCGCAACGCAGCCGCCGTGAGCGGCGCGAGTCAAGGGGGGCCGGCGTCGCGCTCGCCGCGATCCTCGCGGTGACGGCGCTCGTGATCGCGGCCTGGCGGTTCGGCGGGCACGACGCGCCCAAGGTGGAAGGCGTGAACGCGAATCCCGCCGCGGCGGCGACGAAGCACGTGACGGTCTCGGTCCGCGCGGTTCACGGGCCGACGTTCATGGTCGTCCGGGCCGGCTCTCCGTCGGGGAAGCCGCTGTACACCGGGACGCTCGAGCGCGGGCAGCTCCAGCGCTTCACGAAGAAGTCACTGTACGTCTCGCTCGCACGACCGGGCAACGTCGCCGTGAAGCTGAACGGCAACCTGATCGTCATGCCGCGCAGCGGCCGGCGCGTCTTCATCCCGGCCGAGTGAGCCGTCCCAGAGCGGCGATCGTCGTCACGGGCAGCGAGCTCGTGCGGGGCGAACGCGACGACCGCAACGGCCCGTTCTACGCACGTGAGGCGCTCTCTCTCGGCCTCACTCCGGAGCGCATCGTCATCGTCGGCGACGATCCCGACGACCTCGAGGCCGCGCTCCGGGCCGCGAGCGAGGCCGACGTGTGCCTCGTCTCCGGTGGGCTCGGCCCGACCCACGACGACCGGACGGTCGAGCTCGTCGCGCGCGTCTCCGGCAGGCAGCTACGGGTGGACGAGGACCTCGAGGCCCGGATCGAGGGCGTCTCGCGCTCGATCGCCGATCGGCTGAACCGGCCGTACGCGGACTTCGCCGCAGGGGTGACGAAGCAGGCGACGATCCCCGAGGGCGCCGACGTGATCGGCGTCGCAGGCACGGCGCCCGGTCTCGTCGTGGCGGCCGACCGGTGCGTGTTCGTCGTGCTCCCTGGACCGCCGGGCGAGCTGCGCCGGCTCTGGCCTGCCGCCGTGGCGAGCGCGCCGCTGCGGGCGGTGCTCGACGGCACGCGACCTCCGGGTCGACGCGTGCTCCGCTTCTTCGGCGCGAGCGAGTCGGCGGTCGCGCGTGCGCTCGCCGATGTGGGCGGGGACGGCGACGGGGTGGAGGCGACGATCTGCGCTCGCGACTTCGAGATCCACGTCGACCTCGTCGTCGAGCCGGGCGCGGAGTCACGCGGCGACATGATCGCCGCCGCCCTGCGCGCGCCGCTCGAGCGGTTTCTGTTCAGCGAGGACGAACGGTCGATCGCCGAGATCGTGCTCGAGCTGTGCCGTACGCGCGGGCTCCGGCTCGCGACCGCGGAATCGTGCACCGGAGGGATGGTCGCGGCGCGCCTCACCGACGTCCCCGGCTCCAGCGACGTCGTCCTGGGCGGCGTCGTCGCGTACGCGAACGAGGTGAAGACGGCGGAGCTCGGCGTCGCGGGAGCGCTGCTCACGGCGCACGGCGCGGTCTCGGCCGAGGTGGCCGCGGCGATGGCGGCCGGCGTCCGCTCCCGACTCGGCGCCGACGTCGGGATCTCGGTCACCGGCGTCGCAGGGCCGGGCGGCGGCACGGAGGAGAAGCCCGTCGGTCTCGTGCACTTCCACGTCTCGTCGCCCGACGGCGAGTCGGGACGGCAGTTCTCGCTGCCCGGCGACCGTGAGACGATTCGCGCCCGCGCGACCGTCGCGGCGCTGCACCTCGTCCGTACCGTTCTGACACGAAGTCGGCACGAAGACGAATGACCTCGGCCGGTAGCGTCGGGGGAGATGACCGCATTCGGCTCTTCCTGGCGCTCCAGCTCCCCGAGGCGACGCTCGACGTCGTCGGGCGGTGGCAGGCTGAGCAGATTCCCGCGGGCCGACCGGTGGCGCGAGAGCACCTCCACGTGACGCTCGCCTTCCTCGGCGGCCGGCCCGCCCACGAGCTGCCGGCGATCGCCGACGCCCTGCGCGACGCCGTGCGCGCCGTGCGCCGGATCGCGTTCGAGCCCGCATCCTGGCGCGAGACGCGCAGCGTCGGGATGGTCGTCCTCGGCGACCTCGGCGACCAGGCGAGCGGGCTCGCTCGCCGGCTCCACGTGCGCCTCGAGGAGCTCGGCGTCTACCGGCCCGAGCCGCGGCCGTGGCTCCCGCACCTCACCGTGGTGCGGTTCCGGGACCGACCGCGGCTCGACCCGCCTCTGCCCGAGACGGGAACATTCGTTCCGTCCGGTGCGGCTGCTTACCTATCTCGACTGCACCCGACCGGAGCCCGGTACGAGGTGCTCGAACGTGTCTCGTTGATCGAGGGAGGATGAATCGCATGAACCGGGAGGAAGCGCTCGACGTCGCGCTCGGACAGATCGAGCGCCAGTTCGGCAAGGGCTCGGTGATGCGCATGAGCGACGCGGCGCAGGTCTCGATCGGCGCCGTGTCGACGGGCTCCCTCTCGCTCGATCTCGCGCTCGGCATCGGCGGGCTGCCGCGGGGCCGGATCGTGGAGGTCTTCGGCCCGGAGTCGTCGGGCAAGACGACGCTCGTCTACCACGTGATCGCGGAGGCGCAGCGCCGCGGCGGGATCTGCGCGTTCATCGACGCCGAGCACGCGATGGACCCCACCTACGCGCGCCGGATCGGCGTGAACATCGACGACCTGCTCGTCTCCCAGCCGGACACGGGCGAGCAGGCGCTCGAGATCGCGGAGCTGCTCATCCGATCGGGCGCGGTCGACATCGTCGCGATCGACTCGGTCGCCGCGCTGACGCCGAAGGCGGAGATCGAGGGGGAGATGGGCGACAGCCACGTCGGGCTACAGGCGCGGCTCATGAGTCAGGCGCTGCGCAAGCTTGCCGGCACGCTCAATCGCACCGACACCATCTGCCTGTTCACGAACCAGCTCCGCGAGAAGATCGGCGTGATGTTCGGCTCCCCGGAGACGACGCCCGGCGGCCGCGCGCTCAAGTTCTACTCGTCGGTGCGCCTCGACATCCGGCGCATCGAGACGCTCAAGGAGGGGACGGAGGCGATCGGCAACCGCGTGCGCGTGAAGGTCGTCAAGAACAAGGTCGCGCCCCCGTTCAAGCAGGCCGAGTTCGACATCATCTACGGGCACGGCATCTCGTGGGAGGGCACCGTCCTCGACGTCGGCCTGGAGCGGAAGATCGTCTCGAAGTCGGGCTCGTACTTCTCCTTCGGGGACGAGCGTCTCGGTCAGGGACGCCAGAACGCCACGGCGTTCCTGCAGGAGAACCCCGACCTCGTGCAGTCGATCCTCGCCCGGATCCAGGTTGAGGCCGGTCCCGAGCAGGTGGTCTCCGCACGGCTCCTGCCGCAGGCAACCGCCGGGGACGTCGAGGCCGTGGTGGCCGAGGTCGAGGAGCCGATCGCGGTCGAGGAGCCGATCGAGGTCGCGGCGGAGAGCTGATCCGGGGGCCGCGCGTGGCCACCGTCACGGCGCTCCGCCCGCAGCGCGGCCTCGTCGCCGTCGAGCTCGACGGTCGTCCGTGGCGAACGGTGCCGGTCGCGGCCGCCGCCGATGCGCGCCTGACGCTCGGCTGCGAGCTCGACCGCGAGCGCGCCCGCTGCCTCGGTCGGGCGCTCCGGCGGCACCGTGCGCGCCACGTTGCGGTCGACGCCGTGTCGCGCCGTGAGCACTCGCGCGCAACCCTTGCGGCACGACTCGAGCGCCGCGGCGTCCGGGCGCAGGAGCGCGATCACGCCGTTGAGGCGGCCGCCCGTGCAGGCCTCGTGGACGACGGGCGCTTCGCCGAGATCCGCGCCCGAGCGCTCGCTTCCCGCGGCGCCGGGGACCTGCTCGTGCTCGACGACCTCGAGCGGAACGGCGTGAACGAGGCGATGGCGCGAGCCGCAATCGCAGACCTCGAGCCCGAGCACGTCCGAGCGGAACGCATCGTCGCAGCCCGCGGTTTGAGCGCGCGCACCGTCCGGTACCTCGCGGCACGCGGGTTCACGGAGGAGACGCTCGAGCTCCTCGTTGCAGATCTCGACAGCAGAGCGGTAGGATGACGGAGCTTCATCCGACATTTCCCTGCACTCGCGTACGTTCCGAACCGTTGAGCCCTGTGACCCTCGTGTCGACAAACGACCTCTCGCTCTCGCGGGCGCCTCGTGCGCGCTCGCACGAGGCCGCGCCGGCCTAGAGCCACGCACCAGCGGAGCCGGAATCCCCGCGAGCGTGGGGAGTGTGCCGGATGTGAGCAACCGCGGCCTTGCCGCGGGCGATATCGGTCCCTCCCGGAGGAGTGGAGATGCTCACGGTCATCGCGGCGCTCGTCGGACTCGCAATCGGAGCGGCCGCGACCGCGTTCTGGCTGCTCACCGCCAGTTCGTCGAACGTTCGGCGCAGCGAGGAGGAGCGGCGCCGGCTACTCGCGGACGCCGAGCGGGAGGCAGAGACGGTCCGGCGCGAGGCCCAGGTCGACGCGCGAGAGCTCGCAGTCAGGCTTCGGGCGGAGGCCGAGGGCGAGGTGCAGGATCGCCGGGTCGAGATCGCGAAGGTCGAGGAGCGCGTCGCGCAACGTGAGGCCGAGCTCGAGCAGAAGCTCCTCGAGCTGACCCGCCGCGAGCAGGGCATCGGCGACCGCGAGGTGCACCTCAAGCAGCTTCAGGAGGACGTGAAGCTCGCGCGGGAGGAGTCGGTCAAGGAGCTCGAACGGGTCTCGGGCATGACACTCGGCGAGGCGAAGGCCGCAATGCTCGAGCGCTCGCTGGATCTCGTGCGCCACGAGCTCGAGCGCTCGGTCAGGCAGATGGAAGAGGAGGCACGCGCCGAGGCGAGGCGGCGCGCCCGGGCGCTCGTCGCGGACGCGCTCCAGCGCGTGGCGGCGAGCCACACCGCCGAGACGACAGTCACCGTCGTCGAGCTCGCGAGCGACGACATGAAGGGCCGCATCATCGGCCGCGAGGGTCGCAACATCCGCGCCCTCGAGCACCTCACCGGTGTGGACTTCATCGTCGACGACACGCCGCACGCAGTCGTCCTCTCGTCCTTCGACGGGATTCGCCGCGAGGTTGCGAAGCTCACGCTCGAGAAGCTCATGGAGGACGGACGAATCCATCCCGCACGGATCGAGGAGATGTACTACCTCTCGAAGGCCGAGCTCGACGAGCAGGTCCACCAGGCGGGCGCACAGGCCGTCTTCGAGGCGAACTGCGGCGAGCTGAGCGAGGATCTGGTCGCGATCCTCGGCAGGCTCCGGTTCCGGACGAGCTACGGCCAGAACGTGCTGAAGCACACGCTCGAGGTCGTCCACCTCGCGGGAATCATGGCCGCGGAGCTCGGAGCGGGGGTCAAGACGGCGAAGCGCGCTGCGCTCCTGCACGACATCGGCAAGGCGATGACGCACGAGGTCGACGGCTCACACGCCCTCGTCTCGGCGCAGCTCGCACGGCGCGCGGGAGAGTCGGACGGTGTCGTCCATGCGATCGAGGCGCACCACCACGAGGTGCAGCCGCAAACCGTCGAAGCCGTCCTCCTCATCGCGGCCGACGCGATCTCGGCGTCGCGTCCGGGTGCCCGCGGCGAGAGCCTGGAGCACTACATCAAGCGGCTCGCGGCGCTCGAGGAGATCGCGATGTCGAAGACGGGTGTCGCCAAGGCATACGCGCTCCAGGCGGGGCGCGAGATCCGCGTCATCGTCGAGCCCACCGAGGTGGACGACCAGGGCACCGCACTGCTGTCGTACGAGATCGCGCGAGAGATCGAGGATCAGCTCGAGTACCCCGGCCAGGTGAAGGTGATCGTGATCCGCGAGTCGCGCGCCATCGAGGTTGCCAAGTAGGCGTACCTCGGCCTGAGACGCCGTGCTTGATGACGAGGCCGTGCGTCCACGTGGGAGCCGTCCCCGGTTGACCAAATCCGGCGTCGGTTGTAGCGTGCGCTGCGGTCAGGCGCCATGCGGCGTCGCCGGACAAAGGGGAGGTAGCAAGATGGGGATGAGGCGACTACTCATGGTCGCAACTTCCGTAGCCGTGCTCGTGGGTGCTGGAGCGAGCGGGGCGATTGCTGGTGAGGTCAAGGGGCCGCCGAATCAGGTGAACAACACCAACACAACGGGGGCTCTGGATCACGCGAGGTCGGCCTGTGCTGCGAGCGGGCTGAACGACTTCGACCTGTCTGACCCGATGGGACAAATCGAGTCCCAGGTTCAGACCGCGGCGGACTCCTGGAAGTTCTACGACCTGCCCAAGGGTGCGCCCGGCAAGCTCGGTCTCTGCAGGGGCAACGCAGGGGAATAGGCGACTTCTCGGTTGGCCCCGACGCTGCGGCGGTCGGGGCCAACCTTCCACACCTCCCGCGTCACAGAGCGTTTGGCACCCTGCGGGCGCTGGAATCGGTATCGAGCCCCTTGAAGGCGATGGCGCGAACCTCTAGGGGAGGAAACACGTCGGGAAGCGGCTAGCCCCCGGGTGTTCGCCGTCACCGCGTTTGGGTGCCTGAGCACGAGCGCGGCGTTCGCGGGTGAGGTGACCGGGAAGGGCAAGCCGACCGCTGATCCGGCGCGCGCGAACCTCGATCTGTGTCTTCTCCGGGCGCGCCGACGACCCCCCGATGCCCCGCTGACCGGCGGGCCGCACGGACCTGGTGGGACGTCGCAGTCATACGGGCAGGAGAACCGGCTCGATCATTGATCCGCACGTTTTCACCCCCGACGACGCCTGTCGCGGGGAAGCAACTTCGCGCGCGAGTAGCGAGGAACGCCACGGCTGACCCCCGTCGCCTCGGCGTCTGGGCCAGCGGACGTGATCCACACGCGATTTCAACTGGACTCCCGATCCGCTGGCCGACGCGGTTCCGATCCATACCGCCCGCCGACCGTTACGCTTGGTCACCCGCGAGAACGCGGGCTCTCACATGCACAGGCGCTACCACGTCACGACGTTCGGGTGTCAGATGAACGCTCACGACTCCGAGCGCATCAAGGGCATGCTCGAGTCGCTCGGGCTCGGAGAGGCGACCAAGCCGGACGGCGCCGACGTTCTCGTGTTCAACACGTGCACTATCCGCGAGAAGCCGGACACGAAGCTCGCCGCTTACCTCGGCGAGGCAGCGGCGCGGAAGCGGCGTCACCCCGATCTCGTCGTCGCCGTCGGCGGATGCTACGCGGAGGCACAGCGCGAGCGAATCTTCGAGCTCTATCCCTTTGTCGACGTCGCGTTCGGGCCCGGGTCGATCCCGCATCTCGGCGAATGGATCGAGACGGGGGGGTACGCGGTGCCGCGCGGGCGCTTCGGCTCGCACGACACGTTCGCCGCCACACTGCCGATGCACCGCGAGCGCCGCTTCAGCGCCTGGGTGCAGGTCTCGATGGGCTGCAACTCGAAATGCGCGTACTGCATCGTGCCCGCCGTGCGAGGACGCGAGCAGAGCCGCCGACCCGGCGAGATCATCGCGGAGGTCGAGGCCCTCGCGCGCGACGGCGTCAAGGAGATCACGCTCCTCGGCCAGAACGTCAACTCGTGGGGACGCGACCTCGCGCCCGATATTCGCACCGAGTTCGGCGAGCTCCTCCGCGCCTGCGACGCCGTGGGCGGGATCGAGCGCATCCGCTTCACGAGCCCGCACCCGAAGGACTTCCGAGAGCCGGTGATCGCGGCACTGGCTGAGTGCCGCTCCGTCTGCGAGCACGTGCACCTGCCGCTCCAGTCCGGGTCGGCCCGGGTCCTGAAGGCGATGCGACGCACGTACACGCGCGAGCGCTTCGTCGACCTTGCGGCCCGGTTGCGCGATGCGATTCCCGATCTCGCGCTCGGGACGGACATCATCGTCGGCTTCCCTGGCGAGACCGAGGCGGACTTCGCCGAGACGCTCGAGGTGGTGCAGGAGGTCGGGTTCGAGAGCGCGTTCACGTTCGTCTACTCGCCTCGCGCCGGCACGGAGGCCGCCTCGATGGCGGACCAGGTTCCGGAGGCCGTCAAGCGCGAGCGCATGGAGCGGCTCGTCGAGGTCGTCCAGCGCGTCGCGACGGCCCGCAACGCACCGCGGGTCGGCCTCGTCGACGAGGTGCTCGTCGAGGGCCCGAGCAGGACCGATTCGACGCTTCTCCGTGGCCGCACTCGACGGAACACGACGGTCAACTTCGCCGGCGGCTCGCAACCGGGCGATCTCGTCCCTGTCGAGATCGAGTCCGCGACGTCGACCACGTTGCGTGGACGCGAGCGGTCCCGCGTGTCCGCGTGAAGCCGCCTCGTGTGGAGCGATCGGCCCGAACCTGTCGCGATGACGTGACCCACCCGTCTCGAGTTCGACGTTAGGCTCGTGACGTGGGGAGGAGGTCGGTGGCCCGGGAACAGGGCGCCGGAGACATGTCCGGAAGGGACGGTCGGGCGCTCGGGTCGTGGCGCGGGCGAGAAGTGTTGCGACCGTCTTCGGCCGAGTCCATGACACCGATGAAGCAGCGATGAGCACATCGAACGGCGCGGTCGAGGTGATCGCCATCTTCGGCCCGACGGCGTCCGGAAAGAGCGTGGTCGCCGAGGCTGTCGCCGACGAGCTCGGGACGGAGGTCGTGTCCGCCGACGCGATGCAGGTCTACCGGGGCCTGCCGATCCTCACGAATCAGCCGCGCCGACCGACGCGTCTCGTCGCCATCCGCTCGCTCGCGGAGGAGATGAGTGTCGGCGCCTACGCGTCGCTCGCGCACGAGGCGATCGACGAGCTCGTGGCGACCGCAGGAAGCGTCGTCGTAGCCGGCGGAACCGGGCTCTATCTGCGCGCGGCACTCGGCGAGCTCGACGTCCCGCCGCCCGCTGCGCCCGCGGTGCGCGCCCGGGTCGAGCGCGAGGTCGACGAGGATCGCGGCGCCGCCCACGAGCGACTCGCGTCGCTCGATCCCGTCGCGGCAGCCGCCGTGCACCCGAACGACCGCCAGCGGCTCGTACGCGCCCTCGAGCTCGCGGACGAGGGCGGCTCGCTGACGGCAGGACAGGACCGGCTCTGGAGCGCCCAGACGCGGCGACCGACGGCCGTCGTCGGCCTCGATCTGTCCCCCGAGGAGCTCGAGCGGAGAATCCGACTCCGAGCCGAGGAGATGTTCGCGCGCGGCGTCGTCGACGAGGTTCGCGCCGCCCTGGACGGACAGGTCTCGCGAACGGCTGAGAAGGCACTCGGCCTGCGCGAGATCGCCGAGCTCGAGCCGCGCCAGGCGCTCGCACGCATCATCATCCGGACGCGACGCTACGCCGCGTACCAGCGCAAGTGGATGCGACGCATCCCGGGCATCGTGGTCGTCGACGCCGGCCGCGATCCGGCCACGGTGGCGCGGGACGTGATCGCCCTCTCGGGTGGGTAGCCTCAGACGATGCGGTTCGAGAAGTGGCACGCGCTCGGGAACGCGTACCTGCTCATCGAGGGCTGCGGACGAGCCAGCGCTGACCGCGACGCGGGTCGGGCGCCTGTGCGACGTCCGTCTCGGCATCGGGGCGGACGGCGTGCTCGAAGTGACCGCGCGGCACGAGTCACGGGCCGTGATCCGGATCTGGAACCCCGACGGGTCCACCGCCGAGCTGTCTGGCAACGGCACCCGGATCGCCGCCGCCTGGCTGCTCCGCGAGACGGGCGCGCCGGAGGTCGAGATCGACACCGGCGAGCGGACCGTCAGGGCGACGAGAACCGCCCGTGACGGCATCGTGCGCCAGGAGCTGGGGCAGACGCTCGTCTCGCCCGACGAGGAGGTGGACGTCGCCGGCGAGCGCCTGACGATCGTGCCGGTCGACGTCGGGAATCCGCATGCGGTCGTCCTCCGGAACGAGCTGTCCCGCGACGACCTGCTCCGCCTCGGGCCGGCGATCGAGACGCATCCGCGATTCCCCGACCGTACCAACGTCCAGTTCGCTCGGCCAGAGCCGCGTGACCTCGTTCAGGTCCTCGTCTGGGAGCGAGGGGCGGGCGAGACGTCCGCGTCCGGGTCGTCGGCCGCAGCGGTCGCGGCCGCAGCTGTCGCGCGTGGGTGGTGCGACAGCCCGGTGCGGATCGCGATGCCCGGCGGCGAGCTCGTCGTTGCGATCGACCGGGGCGGCGCGACGCTCGAGGGTCCCGCAGAGCAGATCTGCGAGGGAACGACGGCTCTCTAGACGGCGATCTCGAACTCGCGCAGGACGTCGTTCAGGCTGAGACGCTCGTCGTGGGACTCCCGCCGCCAGCCGATGATCAGTGCGCAGTCGAGCTGATACGTCCCGGCCGGGAACTGCCGCGGCCGGGTCCCCGGCACGACGACGGCTCGCGGGGGAACCACGCCACGGTGCTCGACCGGCTCGGAGCCCGTGACGTCGATGATCGGCACGCTCGCGGTGAGCGACACGTTGGCCGAGAGCACGGCCCCGGCACCGATCCGCACGCCCTCGGTGACGATGCAGCGCGAGCCGAGGAAGGCGCCGTCTTCGACGATGACCGGGGCTGCCTGCGGAGGCTCGAGCACCCCGCCGATGCCGACCCCGCCGGCGAGATGGACGTCCGCGCCGATCTGCGCGCAGGAGCCGACGGTCGCCCACGTGTCCACCATCGATCGCGGCCCGACCCACGCGCCGATGTTCACGTAGCCCGGCATCAGCACCACGCCCTCCGAGAGGTAGGAGCCGTGACGCGCGACGCCTGGCGGCACGACGCGGACGCCCAGGGAGGGGTCGACGCGCTTGAGCGGGATCTTGTCGAGGAACCGAAGGCCGCCGATCTCCATCGGCTCGACCTTCTTGAGGCGGAAGTAGAGGAGGATCGCCTTCTTCGCCCACTCGTTGACGACCCATCCGTCAGGCCCGGGCTCCGCCACACGCACTTCGCCGCGGTCGAGGAGCTCGATTGCCTCCTCGATCGGCTCTGCCTCGAGCTCACCGGACTCCCACAGCGCGTCGATTCGCTCCGCGAGCGTCACAGCGCATCGTCCAGCATCGCGACCGCCTGACGGCACTCGTCCTCGGTCGGCACGAGCGCATAGCGCACGTAACCCTCACCGGACGGACCGAGGTAAGAGCCCGGTGCCACGACGATGCCGTGCTGGAGGAGGCGCTCCGCGTGCGCCTCCGACGTCTCACCGTCGGGCACCCCGATCCAGAGGTACATCGTCGAGGCGCCACCCGCGTCGCGGAGCCCCTTTCGGAGCAGGACGTCGAGGAGCAGCGCCCGTTTCCTCGCGTACGCCTCCCGCGCGCGGATCACATGCTCCTCGTCACCCCAGGCGACGACCGACGCGCGCTGCACGAACTCCTGCGGGGCGGTACCGACATTCGGCCGGAACCGGCGCAGCGCGGTGATCAGCTCCGGGTCGCCCGCGACGAAGCCGCTCCGGAACCCCGTCATGGAAGAGCGCTTGGAGAGCGTGTTGAAGACGACGACGTTCGTCCAGTCGTCGAGCTCGAGGGCGGACGGCGGCGGCTCGTCGAACCAGAGCTCGCTGTACGCCTCGTCCGAGGCGAGCACGAAGTCGTGTGCGCGCGCGAGCCCGGCGAGCCGCGCGAGGAAGTCGCGCGGCGCTACCGCGCCGGTGGGGTTGTTCGGCGTGTTCAGCCAGACGAGCGAAGCACGGTCCCAGACGTCGTCTCCGACCTCGTCGATCGCGGGGAGGAACCCGTTCTCCTCGAGGAGCGGCAGCTCGACGACGCGTGCGCCGGCGAACGCGGCGCCGCGACCGGGCACGGGATAGCCGGGCTCGGTCACGACGACCGTGTCGCGGCCGTCCCGGTCGAGCACGACCTGCGCGAAGGAGTAGATCGCCTCCTTCGAGCCGAGCGTGGGAATGACGTGGCGGTCCGGATCGAGGGTCACGTCGAATCTGCGACCGACCCAGGCGGCGATCGCGTCGCGCAGCTCCGGCAGCCCCGCGGAGGCCGGGTAGCCCATTCGCTCGCGTACGCCGTCACGCAGCGCCTGAAGGATCGCCGGGTCGGTCGGTTCCCGGGGGTCACCCATCCCGAAGTCGACGACGTCGTGTCCCGCGGCGCGCCGCTCGGCAGCCGCCTCGTTGAGGCGGACGAACGGATACGTCTCCTGCGACCGGAGCGTCGGCGAGAGCGGCACGCCCCGGACGCTAGTCGATCGCCCCGAGCGCGAGCCCGCGAAGCGCCTCGTATGCCCGCTCGAGCGCATCGACCTCGACGAGCTCGTCGCGGCGGTGGGCGTAGCGCGTCGCTCCGGGGCCGAAGTTGACGGCGGGGATGCCGCGCGCTGTGAAGTCCGCGACGTTCGTCCACGCCTGCTTCGGCTCCACGGAGAGCCCGCCGATCTGGATGAGCCGACGGACGAGCGGGGCGTCCACGACGACGTCGGCCGGCGGCGAGTTGCCGACGATCTCGACGGTCGCATCGCTGGGCACGAGCGAGCGGACGAGCGCCTCGCCGTCGGCCGGCGTCCGGTCGGGCGGATAGCGGAGGTTCAGGGTCGCAACGGCACGGTCGGGGACGACGTTGTCCGCGACGCCGCCCTCGAGACGGGTCACCGAGACGACCTCGAAGAACGTCAGGCCGTCGACGGTCGCCTCCCTGCGCTCGTGGGTCGCGACCCGCGCGAGGCCCTCGATCGCGCGATGAACGGCGTTGTCGGCGAGCCACGGCCGGGCCGCGTGACCGCTGACGCCGTGGAAGGTCACCTGAGCCGTCAGCGTCCCGACGCACCCCGCCTGAATCGTCAGGTCGGTTGGCTCGAGCAGAATCGCGAGATCGGCCTCGTGCACGAGTGGGCAGCCGTCGAAGAGCGCCGGGAGCGGGTTGTACGACGCCGGCAGCTCCTCGCGCCCGAACAGGAGGAGCGCAACGTCGACGGGACCGGGCTCGAGCGCCGCCAGCTCCCGTACGAGCTCGACGGCGACGGCGACGCCGCCCTTCATATCGCTGGCACCGCACCCGTGCACCGCTCTGTCGGCGATCCGCCCCGGCACGTTGTCCTGGGCGGGGACGGTGTCGTAGTGCCCTGCGAGGACCAGCAGCGGCGTGCCGGCGCGCCGCTCGCGCGCCCACAGCTGTACCTCGTCCCCTCGGAAGACGGGAACGAACGCGCTCGGCACGAGCTCCTCGAGGCGCGTGCGGATCTCTGCCTCGTAGAGGCTCTCGGATGCGATGTCGACGAGCTCGAGCGTGCGCCTGGCAAGGCGGTCTGCGAGCGGGCTCATCGCGCCGAGCGTATCGCGCAGGAGGGAGGGGCATACTTCCGTCGATGAGCAAGGCGGAGGTCGAGCGAGCAGCCGGTCCTGAGCACGAGCGCGGGCTCCTGCTCGCCGTGCTCCCCAAGGGCAGCGACGGGGAGGAGGAGCTCGCGGAGCTCCGAGAGCTCGCTCGCACCGCGGGCGTCGCGCCGGTGGGGCTGGTCGTCCAGCACCGGGTGCGGCCCGATCCGCGGAGCTACGTCGGCAAGGGGAAGCTCGAGGAGCTGAAGGACGCGTACGGGAGCACGTCTGCGGAGGTGCTCATCGTCGACGACGAGCTCGCACCGACGCAGCAGCGGGCGCTCGAGGACGCGCTGTCGGCACGCGTTGTCGACCGGACGCAGCTGATCCTCGACATCTTCGCGCAGCACGCCGTCTCGGCCGAGGGCAAGCTGCAGGTGGAGCTCGCGCAACTCGAGTACAACCTCCCGCGCATGCGCGGCATGTGGAAGCACCTCGAACGCCTCGCGGGCGGCGGCGGCACCGCGCAGCTCGGCGGCGGGGTCGGCACGCGCGGGCCCGGCGAGTCTCAGCTCGAAACCGACCGTCGGCTCGCGAACAGGCGGATCACGCTCCTCCGCCGGAGGCTGCGGGACGTCGGCGCGCACCGCGCGACACGACGCAAGGCCCGCACCCGGTCATCGGCGCCGACGGTCGCCCTCGCCGGGTACACGAACGTCGGCAAGTCGACGCTCCTCAACGCCCTCACCGGCGCCGAGGTGCGCGTCGAGGACAGGCTGTTCGAGACGCTCGACCCGACTACGCGCGGATTCGAGTACGTCGGAAAGCGCTATCTCGTGACCGACACCGTCGGGTTCATCCGGCGCCTGCCGACGCAGCTCGTCGAGGGCTTCGCGTCGACGCTCGAGGAGACGCTCGTCGCGGATCTGATTCTCCACGTGCTCGACGCCTCGCTCCCGGACGAAGAGCTCGTCGAGCAGCAGCGCGCCGTCGAGACGGTTCTTGCGGAGATCGGCGCAGGCGAGGTGCCCGTCGAGCTCGTACTCAACAAGGTCGACCGGCTCGACCTCGTCTCCCGCCGCCGTGTCTCGAACCGATTTCCCGGCGCCGCGCTCGTCTCCGCGACCACCGGCGAGGGCCTCGACGCGCTGCGGGAGCGGATCGCAGAGCGTTTCGCCGACCGCTTCGACGACGTGCGGCTGCTCGTGCCGTACGACGAGGGCCGCGTCCTCTCGGATCTCTACGCGCTCGGTGCGCCGATCGACGAGCGGACCGACACGGACGAGGGCGTCCTCATTCGCGCCCGTCTGCCGCACAGGGACGTGCGCCGCTTCGCGCGCTATCTCGTCGCGGGCATCGAGGCCGAAAGCGCCTCCACCGCGTGACCGGGCGGCCGATCTGAGCAGGCTGGCAGTCCCGGTGCGGCGCCTGCGCGACGACGCGACGCTTCCCGGTCAGGCGTACGAGGCGGATGCCGGTCTCGACCTCACCGCGTGCGAGCGGGTCGAGATCGAGCCGGGCGGCAGGGCCGTGGTGGGAACCGGGCTCGCGGTCGCGATCCCGCCGGGCTATGCAGGCCTGGTGGTGCCTCGCTCGGGGCTCGCCGCGCGACACGGGCTCGGGAAGGTGAACGCGCCGGGCCTCATCGACCCCGGCTACCGCGGCGAGGTCAAGGTCATCCTCCTCAACACCGACCGCACCGAGCCGTTCGTCGTCGAGCCCGGGATGCGGATCGCGCAGCTCGTGATCGTCGAGCTGCCGTCGGTCGAGCTCGTCGAGGTCGACGAGCTGCCGGCCAGCGAGCGAGGCGAAGGAGGCCTCGGCTCGTCGGGCGCCTGATGCGGCCGGAGCCGAGGATCCGCGTCTCCGCCGTGCTGCGATGGCACGGCTCGATCCTCCTCTGTCGCCACGAGAAGCGCGGCCGCGAGAACTGGCTCCTTCCGGGCGGGGGCGTCCGGAGCGGCGAGACGCTCGTCGAGGCGCTGCACCGAGAGCTGGCCGAGGAGACGGGTCTCGTCCGGGAGTACGAGGAGTTGCCGGTCGAGGGGCCGGTCGCGATCGTCGAGTCGATCTCCCCCGAGCGCAGCATCTGGTCGAAGCACGTCGTCCACGTCGTGTTCGCCGGTGAGCTCGACGGCTCGCTCGTGGACGTCGCCTCGACGGACGAGGCAGTGCGCGGCCACCGGCTCTTCGGGATCGAGGAGCTCGACGGCATCACGCTCCACCCCCCGATCGCACGGTTCCTGGAGCGCTGGCAGCCGGGCGACCCGTGCGTCTACCTCGGGGCGCGCTGGGCCGAATAGGGAGAAGCTAGGCGGGCCGACCGCCGCGCGAACGCGCGCGGGCGGCGGCGACGGCGTGCGCCTCGCGCTCGAGCTCGTCCTCCAGCGGCTGGAGCGCAACCGGCTCGTCTCCCGTGGCGTGCGCGACCGCCCACGAGAGCAGCAGGTCGGCGAGCCACGGGTTTCGAGGCAGGAGCGGTCCGTGGAGGTACGTCCCGATTGCCCGGCCGAGACGCGCTCCCTCGTATCCCGACTCGCCGTCGTTCCCGTACCCGGCGACGACGCGGCCCAGGGGCGCCGCACCCTCGTCGAGGAGCGTTCTCCCGGCATGGTTCTCGAACCCCGCGATCGTTGCGTGCGGCGCCTCGGGGAGGGCGCTCTCGAGGAGGACGTCGCCGATCATCCGCACGTCGCCGGCGACCGTCTCGTGCGGGAAGAGCGCCGCGCCGGGCATCCACGATCCGTCGCGGCCGCGATACCCGCGACCGAGCAGCTGGTACCCGCCGCAGACGGCGAGCAGCGCTGCGCCGTCGTCGACGGCGGAACGGATCGCGTCGCCGCGCTCCGCGAGGTCGGGGGCGATCATCGCCTGCTCCCGATCCTGGCCGCCGCCGACATAGAACAGGTCGTACGCGCCGAGTTCCGACCCCGAGCCGAGCGTGATGGGCTCGACGACGAGCTCGTGGCCGCGTGCTCCCGCACGGCGCTCGAGGACGGCGATGTTGCCGCGATCGGCGTAGATGTTCAGGTAGGCCGGGTAGAGATGCGCCACGCGGATCTCCATCAGGCCTCCCAGTACGGTCGGGTGAGGCCGCGCTGCGTCGCAACCGCGCGAAGGCGAAGCATCGCCGTGTACGTGGGTAGGACGGCGAGCTCGCCGCCTTTTTTGGTGAGCTCCAGCCCGCGCTCGAGCGCGCGCTCGAGATCCGGCTCGAGCTCGAGCCGCTCGCGCGGGAAGCCCGCGTACGTGAACCGGAGCCCGAGCTCCGCAGCGCGCTCCCCGCTCGCGACGATCCGGCCGGCCCGCTCGAGAAGTGGCTCGAAGTCGACGTCCCAGATCCAGGACACGTCGCGGCCGTCGGCGATCTCGTCGTTCAGGGCGATCACGAGCGTCGGAGGGACGCCGCCGTCCTCGAGGGTCCGGATCGCCTCGTTCGCGCCCGCCGGATTCTTGATGAGGAGCAGGAGCACGCGCCGGTCGCCGGCCGTGAAGCGCTCGAACCGTCCGAACGCCGCGCGAAAACGCGCGAGGCCGGCGGCGATCTCGTCGAGCCCGGCACCGAGCGCTACCGCGAGCGCCGACGCGCCGAGCGCGTTGTAGACGTTGTACAGGCCGGGGACGGCGAGTCGCACGCGCACGCTCGCGTCCGGGGTGACGAGGCTGAACGAGACGCCCTCGAGGCCGTCCGGCTCGATTTCGCGGGCCGCGAGATCGAGCCTCGGCCGCATGTGACCGCAGCTCTCGCACCGATAGGCGCCGAGGTGACCGACGTATGCCGCGTCGTAGTGGTAGGGGGCGCCGCACCGGAGGCAGTACTTCGAGTCCGAGGCGTGCTGGAGGACCGGGCGCGCACGGCGAGGGTCGTCGATTCCGAACAGGACGGCGCTCTCCCGCCCCTCGGCGAGCGCCGCGACGAGAGGGTCGTCGGCGTTCGCGACCAGCACGGCGTCCGGGGGAAGCTCCTCGACCGCTGCACGCCAGCGCTCCGCGATGTGCTCGAGCTCGCCGTAGCGGTCGAGCTGGTCGCGGAACAGGTTTCCCAGTTCGACGACGCGGGGGCGGGAACGGCGAAGGATCTCCGGCAGCGCGAACTCGTCGACCTCGAGGAGCCCGAGCTCCGCGTCGCGCGCGGCGAGCAGCGTGGACGCGACGCCTGAAGCGAGGTTCGCGCCCGAGTGGTTCCATGCAAGGCGACGGCGGGGAGAGAGGATCGACGCGGCCATGGCCGCCGTGGTCGTCTTCCCGTTCGTCGCGGAGACGAGCGCGACGCCGAGCGGGAGCCTGCCGGCGAGCGTGTCGACCGCGCCGGGGTCGAGCTTCCACACGAGCTTGCCGGGCAGCGTCGTCCCGCCGCCGCGTCCGGCGGCGCGCGAGAGCCGCCCCACGAGCCGGGCGGCGGACGTTTCGAGCGAGAGCCGGGCGCTCATCCGGCCGAGCGTACCCGCGCGCCGTGACCGCTCTGGCCTCTTTGCAGAACGTCGAAGGTGATCTAGTATGATTGCATGGCACGGCCACGTCGCCGTCATCCGGCGTTGGAAGGGATCGACGAGCGGGCGCTCGCCGAGTTCCGCGCGGGCATGCGCCGCCGTTACACGGACGACGAGATCCTCGCCGAGCTCCGCGCATCGGCCGATCGGCTCGGCCGCTCGCCGACGATGAGGGAGTTCGCCGCGGACCCCGAGGCGAGCGTCCATCCGCAGACCGTGATCGAGCACTTCGGCGCGTGGAATGCCGCGAAGCGCGCGGCCGGGCTCACGCCGAGACGGTTCATCAGCCGCGACGAGCTGCTCGATCAGCTTCGCGAGCTGGGTGCCGAGCTCGGCCGCATCCCGACGGCCCGTGACCTCGAAGAGCGGCGCGGTCGGATGGCCTCGAAGTCGCTGATCTGGCAGACCTTCGGGTCGCTGTCGGCGGCGCTGCGGGAGGCCGGGTTCGACGTCCCGGTGGGGGAGGAGCGGCTCGAGCGGGCGGTCGCGGACGGGGCGGTGCTCGCGCGGGAGCTCGGGCATCTGCCCAAGATGGCCGACTGGAAGGACGCGCGCGCCCGCAACGCGACGCTGCTCTCCGAGTGGCAGGTCTACCGCATGGTCGACATTCAGCCCGGCACCTGGGCGGCGTTCCAGTTCCTCGTCCGTGAGCGGCTGCGGGAGGAGGGCGTCGACGTCGAACCCGACGGGACGCTGGCGACCTAGCCGGTCGCGGGCGCTGCGATCGCCCACAGGCGATCGAGGCACGAGCGGCCCTCGTGTGGGGCGCGGACGGCCGGCAGCTGCCGATCCTCGCGGTAGCTCCGGTCGGGGCTCCAGCGCCGCTCCTCGACGAGCTCGCCGTCCACGAGCGACAGGAGCCGGCCCTCGTCGACCTGGGTCTTGCGGAGCGTCGTTCCGAGCGCCTTCTCGACGACCTCGAGCGCGGCGCGCGTCGAGGCGAAGAGCACCTCGTGTCGTCCCCGCCCAAGCCAGAGCGGGCGGCCGACACCGCGCGCGACGTGGAGGAGAGTGGGCTCTCGCTCGTCGATCCAGGCGGCCGCCATCGCCCCGACGAGGTGCTCGAGCACATCGGTCCGCGTGCCGTACTGGTCGACGAGCGCGAAGATCGCCTCGGAGTCGACCGTCATCTCCGGCTCGTGCCGCTCGATGTCGTGGCCGACGAAGAGCTCTTCGTCGTTCGAGATGATCCCGTTGTGGATGCCGACGACGCCCCCGTGGCGGACGGGGTGGTTGTTGGCGGCGATCGTCGGATGCCCCTTCGTGTAGTCGCGCACGTGGACGAGCGCCTGACGGGTCGTCGACGGGACGGCGATCGTCTCGAGCATCGCGCTCGCCCCGGTCTGCTGCTTGTGGACGGTCAGCGGCCCATCTCCGCGGACGGCGTATCCGACAGCGTCCGCCCCTCGCTCCGCGATTCCGGCAAGCAGGGCCTGAGTCGCGAGTGTCCGGTCGATCTGCGACTCGATGCCGACGCTATAGCCTGCGATTCCGCACATGTGAGCTGCCTCTCAGCGTAGTCGGAGAGCCGTGAGGGTTCTGTTCGGATCCTGATCGACGACTCCTCGATTCGCAGATGCCTCAAGTGGGGGACGCGGCTGGCCGATACGTCTCTCGTGGAGACGAACGCTGCGGAGCCGCTCTTCGATACGCCGAGCGAAGGGCCGGACGACTTCGACACCGGCGAGTCCGTTCAGGATCCCCTGAAGCTGTACGTCCGGGCGATCGGGGACGGCAGGCTCTTGACTCCTGTCGAGGAGCGGGAGCTCGCGAGGCGGAAGGACGAGGGCGACGAGGTCGCCAAGCGGAAGCTCATCGAGTCGAACCTGCGCCTCGTCATGTCGATCACGCGCAACTACACGCGTGCCGACGTGCCGCTTCTCGATCTGATCCAGGAGGGCAATCTCGGCCTCATGCGGGCCGTTGAGAAGTTCGACTGGACGATGGGCTACAAGCTGTCGACCTACGCGACCTGGTGGATCCGGCAGGCCGTCCAGCGGGCGCTCGCCGAGCAGAGCCGCACGATCAGGCTCCCGGTTCACATCGCCGACCAGGTTCGCCGCGTGCAGCGGGCCCGGCGGACGCTCGGCCAGCAGCTGAACCGCGACCCGTCGATCGACGAGATCGCGACGGAGACGGAGCTGACGCCGCTTCGCGTCCAGGAGCTCCTCGACCTCGTCCAGGATCACGTGAGCCTGGAGACCCCGGTCGGGGACGGCGAGAGCGTGATGAGCGACCTGATCGAGGACACCTCGGCGATCGAGCCCGAGGCGGAGACGGCCCTCCGGCTGCGCTCCACCGAGCTCGCCCGGGCGCTCTCGAAGCTGCGCCCGCGACTCCAGCGCGTGCTCGTCCTGCGCTACGGGCTGGACGGCGAAGGCGGTCGCACCCTCGAACAGGTCGGTGTCGAGCTCGGCATAACGCGCGAGCGCGTACGCCAGCTCGAGACGCGCGCTCTTCGCGAGCTGCGGACGGTCGCGCCTGCGCTCGAGCTCTACCTGCGCACCTGAGAACCTCGAGCGACGAGCCGAGGCAGTTGCGGCCGCGATAGCGGACGCCTTCAGGGATGTGCCCTGCCGAAGGCAGGGATCAAGCCGCTGGATTCGGCTCCTGCCGAATCCCGCTTGGCGAGCAAACGTCAGCCCTGCACGGCCTGCATCTCGCGCAAGAGCGCAAGGCGGCGGAGCGACTCGAGCTCGATCTGGCGGACGCGCTCGCGTGTGAGCCCGAGGCAGCGCCCGATCTCCTCGAGCGTGCGCGGCTCCCGGCCGTCGATGCCGTAGCGGAGCGTGACGACCTCGCGCTCGCGCTCGGGGAGCGAGGCAAGCGCGCTTCGTAATGCCTGCTTGCGCATCCGCACCTCGACGGTCTCCTCGGGCAGCGGCTCGTCGCCGGCCACGAAGTCGCCGAAGACAGCGTCGTCCGTGTCGCCGACGGGCGCGTCGAGGCTCGTCGACGCCCGTGCGGCAGCGCGGACCTCGGTGACCTGCTGCGGCGTGAGCGACGCCTCATCGGCGACCTCCTCGAGCGTCGGCTCCCGACCCAGCTGCGTCCAGAGGGAGCGCTCGGCGCGATTGATCTTCTGCATCCGCTCGACGATGTGCACGGGCATGCGGATCGTGCGGCCCTTGTCTGCAAGCGCCCGCGCCACGGCCTGGCGGATCCACCATGTCGCATACGTCGAGAACTTGAAGCCCCGTCGCCAGTCGAACTTCTCGACCGCCCGGATCAGCCCCAGCGTTCCCTCCTGAATGAGGTCGAGGAACGGCAGCCCCTGGTTCCGGTAGTTCTTCGCGATCGAGACGACGAGGCGAAGGTTCGACTGGATCATCTGCGCCTTCGCGTCGGAGTCGCCACGCTCGATGCGCTTCGCGAGAGCGACCTCCTGCGCGGCGGTGAGGAGCCGATGCCGCCCCGCCTCGCGCAGGAACAGCTGCAGCGCGTCGGTCGTCGTCTCGACCGGTGTCGGGGCGATCGGCCGCGGAGGTGCCTCCGGCGGCACTTCGACGATCTCGATCCCCCGCTTGTCGAGCTCGCGAACGAGCGCCTCCTGCTCGAGGCCGGTCAGCTCGTGCGTCTCGACGATGTCGCTCACTTCCGGCGCCCGAATCGAGCCGGTGTGCTCGCACGCCTCGAGAAGCGCTCGGAGATCGTCCTGGGCCAGCAGGCCTTCGATGTCGACGGTCGTCACGGGGGGAAAGGCAGGGGGACTACGACGTCGGTACGGGGAGGTTTCCACAGTCCGGGGGCGGTTGACAACCCCTCACGGTGTGAATCTCGCTCTGGCAAACGGGGCAATCCTCCGTAGATTGAGTGCGGGGGAGGGGAATCGGGTGACGGTGGCAACGTGGAGATAGGCGCTCCCGCGCGCTGCGACGGCTGCGGTCGCCAGGCGGCGGAGGCGGGGATGGTGGAGCACGGGTGGGTCGTGAGCCCACTCAGCGCAGCCGTGCCCGGGAGCTTCTGCCTCCGCTGCGCATCGGCGCTTCGGATGCTCGCCTGGTTCGTGCGCTGTGTCGAATGCGGCGACACGATCGAGTCCGAGTCGGCTGCGGAGGAATCCGGCTGGCGCTTCTTCCCGGATTCGCTCGGCCAGCTCCAGCCCCGATGCGGGCGTTGCAGCGCGCTCGCCCGCCCGGCGCGGGCCAACTAGGCGCGACTTGGGACCACCGCGACGGCCAGTCGAACCTGGACCCGGGACGGGTCCAGCGGAGGACGGCCCGCGCCGAGGTTCACGGCACATTGTCTCGCTGCGGCCTCCTCGTCTCCCTCCTTGTCGGCGCGCTCGCGCTGATCGTCGCGCCGAGCGCCTCGGCGCTCGACATCGCGGACGCGTCGCCGCTCACGGGCGTCGTCGGGACGCCGTACAGCTACACGTTCCAGCTTTCGCCGGGCAGCGGGAGCGCCGGTGCGTCCTGGAGCGTCTCCTCTGGCGCCCTTCCGCCGGGTCTGCGCCTCTCGTCGAACGACCGCTCCGCGACGGTGTACGGGACGCCGACCCAGCCGGGGTCGTACCGCTTCTACCTCATGGTCCGCGACGCACCGGGGCCGTGGGTGTGCTGCACCGAGGAGGAGTTCACGATCAACGTGATCGAGGGGCTCAGCATCGCGAACGGCGCGCTGCCGAGCGGTCACGTCGGCGCCCAGTACGGCTACCAGCTCTCGACCTCCGGTGGGACCGCCTCGAGCTGGTCGGTGGCGGGCGGGTCGCTGCCGTCAGGCCTCACGCTGGATCCGAGCGGTGCGATCACGGGGATGCCGACACAGACGGTCTCGGCCTCCTTCACGGTCCGCGCGAGCGACGGCAGCCGCGCGACCACGAAGCAGTTCACGCTGTACGTCGTCGACCCACTCGTCCTGACGGCCCCGCCGGCAAAGGCGATCAAGCTCGGTCGATCGTTCGTCCTCACCGTTACGGCAAAGGGAGGGCTCGCGCCGTACCGCTGGAGCGCGACCTCGCTCCCCGCGGGCGTCAACCTGAACCCGCTGACGGGCCAGGTCGGCGGGCGACCGCAGGGCCTCGGCGCGCTCGGGCTCACGCTGACCGCGACGGATGCCCTCGGGACCACGCAGAGCGTTGCAGCTTCCGTGGAGGTCGTCGACAAGCTCTCGATCCTCACCACCAGCCTGCGGAGCGCCCGGAACGGCAAGCGCTTCGAGGCGGTGCTCAAGACCAACGGCGGCGGGACCCCCGTCTCGCTCCGACTCCTCGGACCGTTGCCCAGGGGCCTGCGGTTCGATGCGGCGTCGGGCGAGCTGCGCGGTGTCCCGTCGCTTCCGGCTCGCAAGCCGCTCGTGAAGACGAAGCGCCTCAAGACGAAGAAGGGCGTGCACGTCGTCACGAAGCGCGTTCCGCGCACGCCGCTGGCGCACACCTATACGCTCTACCTCGTCGCCACCGACACGCTCGGCCAGCGCGACTCCCAGAAGCTGCGCCTGACCGTCCGGCCCTAGGCGTCGTCGAGACGGAGCGCGGTCCACTGCGATCGCTGACTCCGACCCGGCCTGGGGGAGTGGGGCATCCGACTGAGCTGCTCGAGATCCCCGCGGCGCCGGCAGGGCGACGCCTCTCCCCCCCGAGACCGGTTGACGTCGCTTACGCCTCGACGTAGACCACGAGCGGCTGGACGACGCCGTGCGACTCCATCGCGGCCACGACCTCCGGCGACGGGTTGGACAGCATCGCACCCATCGCTGCGAGGTCGTCGACGTCGGCGGTGATGGCGACGCTGTTGCTGCCATCCTGTGCGACGTGATCGACCACGTTGCTGCCAGAGCCCGATTCGATCGCGGCGGCGCGCTCAGCCTTGCCCTCGAGCCAACGCGCGACGTCGACGACTGCATGTGTCACTACGACTTTCGGCACAGGATGCTCCCTCCCACAGATGTTCGGATGACCCCTGCCGCGAGCGTACTAGCACCAGCCGCGACGGCGGTAGGCGGCGTCGATTCGACGCCGATGGCTTGGCCGCAACCTTGACCAGGAGTCTCGGAGCGGCCGGCGTCGTCGTCGGGGCCGTCTTGATCGGTTTCAACCCGAACCGGTGGGATCTCATCCTCGTCACCCTTCCACGCGGCCACGGGATCCACGTCAGGGATGTCGTGGGGATGCTGCTCATCGCCGCGGGTATCGCGATGCTCTGGAAGGCGCCGGCAGGGCGCTGAGCGGAGTGGGGGTGATCCTTGTCGAAACCCCGCGGCACGACGAGTACCCCTGGTCTTGATCGGCCGATATCCGACGCTCGCTGATACCGGACACTCTCGCAAACGGTGGGCGGGCGGGCTCAGGTGACGCCCCACTCTCAGAACGTGGAACGCACTGGTCAGGCGGGCGTGAGGGGATCGGGTAGCTCAGCGGCTGTGTTGTAAGGCCCGCGCGGCTCCGACCCACCTGTCGTCGGCCAAGAGAAGTTCTCGAACCTGCTCGAATTCCCATGGTGCTCGATCCAGCGCTTCGAAGACCGCCAATCTCTCCTCGTGTGTCAGGGCGACGATCCTGGCGGAGAAGAAGAGCGCCTGCTCGAGCTTTTTTGCGAGCGGCCGTTCCAGGAACGGCGTGAGATTACGCACAAGGCGATCATCAAGCGAGACACCATCCAGGACCATGCGGCTCCCCCTCTCGGCGGTGGTGGTCAGGAAGTGTTCGGTGCTTCGGATTCCGGACCGGCGGGCCATAGCCCTCCTTTGAGGGTCTTGGGGTTGCCAGGTGACGGCCGCATCACCACCCCAGATCGACCGCCACCTGGGCTAGCGCCCGGGGCGGCCCCGTCCAGGGGATGGTCCAAGGCCGCTCCGGTCGCTCCACACAACGGCCAGCCAAGGCGAGTTGGCCCCCGTTGCGACGACCCTACGCCTCGATCGGATGCAAAGCGATGGCACAAGCGCGCCCACCGTGCTGGGCCGTCGAGCTAGTCGCACCGAACGTGCCGAACATCCAGACGTCGCCCAACGTCCACACCGCGCACCCGCCGCCGGCGACGGTGCTCGACAACGGTCACGCGGCCGTTGGCGAGGTCAGGAGCCGCTGTACAGGGTCATGCCTGCGCTCGCCCGGTCGTTCGCCAGCCCTTGCGACCAGCCCCACTTGACCGCGTTCGGCTCGGTCAGGTTGCGAAGCTGGTTCATCAGGTCGACGTGGGCCGGATATGCGGAAAGCTGAGTGACGTAGATGAATGGGTCGTCCTCCGCGGGATCGGCGGGGCGGGAAGCGCCGGCGCCGATGGTGACGACGAGGGACAGGGCCGTGATCGTGAGCGCTACTCCGGTCTTGGCGGAGAGCTTCATAACGTGTCTCCCTTCGAGATCAGCTGGGGTTTCACGTGCCCCCTCGACGGTATGAGCGCACGGCTGACCCGTCGTTGGCCCGCGCTACAGATGCTCTGTCGAACCCGCGACACTCGAGTCGTCGCCCAGATAACCGCGTTCACTCGCGACTGGTTTCCAGTTCCAGACGTGATCGACGGCTGGAACATGGTTCGTTGGGCTCCCGAAATCCCGACTTGGCTTGGCCAGGTCGATTGCCGAATCGAACGCACGATAATGCCGGTTATGTCAAGTTGGGCAAGAAGCGCTCTCGGGCGCGTCTTCCCCCCTGCCGGCTAGACCCGGGCGAGGCGCGGAGAGCGCCGAGGAACGCCTCCGGCTGTTCGTACGGGATCATGTGCGCGCAATCGTCGATCTGCGGCACCGTCCAGCGCTCCGCGTCGCCGTCCTCGGCAGCTCGACGTCGCCGACCGAGACACGCATCAGAACGTCGCTGCCCGTGCGCCCGTCACGATGAGCAGGATGATGACGGCTGCGGCGATCAGGCGATAGACGACGAACACGTCGTAGTTGTGGCGACGCACGTAGTCGAGCAGCCCGACGATCGCGAGCAGGCCGCTTCCGAGCGACGCGAGCACCCCGACGACGAACGGCCCCGCCATCCCGCTGGGGAGGTCGGCGAACACGACGTCCGTGAGCCCCTTGAAGAGCACGGCCGCGAAGGTGATCGGCAGGAGCAGCAGGAACGAGAACCGCGCGGCCGAGTCGCGGTCGAGACCGAGGTAGCGGCCGGCTGTGATCGTGATCCCGGAGCGCGAGACGCCGGGCATGAGCGCGAGGCTCTGCGCGAAGCCGACGGCGACTCCCTGCTTCAGCGTCAGGTCGTCCATCGACCGGTTCATGGGCCGTCGGTCGGCCCAGCCGAGCAGCAGGCCGAACCCGGCGAGGAAGATCGCGATCTGCCACGGCTCGCCGAGGTGCTCCGCGATCACGTCCTCGAGCGCGAACCCGATCAGCCCCGCGGGAATCGTCGCGGCGACGACCACCCAGGCGATGCGCTCCTCGCTCGTCCGTATCGACCGCCGGCGGAGCGTCCCGAACCACGCGACGACGAGCGTCGTCAGGTCGTCCCAGAAGTACGCCGCGACGGCGACGAGCGTCCCGAGGTGCAACGCGACGTCGAACGTCTGGTTGAACGCGTCGTTGGCCTCGAGATAGTCCCACTCGAAGAGCCAGGGGACGAGGATCAAGTGGCCGGATGAGGAGATCGGCAGGAGCTCGGTGGCGCCCTGAACGAGCCCGAGGATGAGTGCCTGCCAGTTCGGCAGCTTCGCCGGGTCGTCTCCGATTCCGAAGATCGTGAGGAGCGCGGCGAGGGTAAGCGCCACGCCAGCCGAGGTGAACACGACGGTGCGGCGCACCGGCGCATGGTAGTCCGGACCGGTCGACGGGGGCGCGAAACGATCGTCCGCAATTTGCGCCATTTGGTGAATGGACGCGCTTGACCCGGACCTTCCCCACCCGTAGGTTTGCCGTGCACCGAGCACGGAGCGCGACTAGGTCGAAGCCCGTCACGCAGGCTCTACGCGGAAGCGGAAGGTCGACGTGGCAGGTGGACGAAAGCGCCACCGGCTCGGTGAATTCTTTTTGGTCCGCGACGCACGATTCCGCAGGAGCGAAATCCTGCCGCTAGATGCCCGCCTTCGGCGGGGCACACCACACCCCTGAAGGCGTCGCCTTCGGCGCCGCAACTGCCGAATCGCATCTCGGCCACGCGCCATGCGACGAGACGCGCTCTGACCCGCGGGCCGAATAACTAGGATCTGCCCCGATGCACCTGCGCATGCCGAGCATCGACCGAGGCGTCCAGAGCTTCATCTGGGCCGTGGTGTTCTTCCTCTTCCTCTACTTCGGGATGCTCGCGATCGCGATCTCGAAGGGCACGGCGTTCGTGCTCTCGCTCGTCCTCTCGTTCCTGATCTTCCTCTTCGTCCGGACGCGCAGCGACGAGCCCGTCGAACGGGCCTGAGCGCGGGCTGGGGGACCCGGCTCCGGGGACTACGGACGCTTCGCGGCGAGGCTGCTCAGCAGCTTTTGCGCGAGCTCTGGACCGAGCGCTTCCTCGAGCCGCACCTTGGCGGGCAGCCGGTGCTCCACCGGCTTCCCGAGCGCGAGGCAATCGCGCAACAGATGCATGTTCGAGGCACGCGTGTCCATGGGCTTGTGGTCGACGGCTTCCACACTCCCAGGAATCGGCCGACGTGTGCCCCGCCGATCATCCCTCCGGGGAGGGAACGCGCTGTGGAAATCGTCACCCATCGAGGTGGAGCCACCTCTCGTCGAAGGTCGCCGAGGCGAGCTCGGCGCGGAACTCGGAGATCGTTCGGAGCTCTTCCTCCGAGAACACGTGCGTCGCGACCCCAACCTGCGCGTCCGAGTGGTACGGGACGTCGACGTGGGACGCCGTTACCAGGTTCACCGAGGTCGACGCGCAGGCCGGGCAGCGGACGGCGAGCCCCAGCACGCCGGCGCACGGGACGAGCAGCCGAAAGGCCGACGGGGTGACGGGTCTCGGGGCGTCCTCGAGGTAGCAGAAGAAGCGCCACGGCCACTCGCCGCGGCCGATGTGCGAGGACGCGATCGCGCAGAGCTCATCGGCGAGCTCGTCCGGGCGGGACGTCATGAGGTTGACGAACGAGCCCTCGCTGGTGAGGCCGAGCGGCGCCCAGTCGAGCGCGTCGTGACCGACGAGCGCCGTGTGCTCGTCCCCGCACGCACAGGCGAACGCGACGCGGTACACCGCCGGGTGCGCGGCGCCGGGCAGTCGCTCGATCTCGCGGAAGGACGACAATCGGACACCGCAGGTGCCCGTGGTCGGGCACGGCAACCGGTATCTCCCGGTGAGGGCGTCGACATCCCCCATGGACACGGTGTACTGGACCGGTCGGACGACGTCGAGTCGTGACGCGGCGTCAGTATGCGATCAGTGCGTGCACGTCCGTTCCCGCGAGCCGCTCCCGGCCGTCGAGGAACGTCAGCTCGATGACGAACAGCGCGCCGACGACGACACCGCCGAGCTGCTCGACGAGGTCTACCTTCGCACGCGCCGTCCCCCCCGTCGCGAGCACGTCGTCCAGCACGATCACCCGCGCGCCGTTCGCGAACGCGTCGGCGTGCACCTCGAGCGAGTCGGTCCCGTACTCGAGCTCGTACGTCTCGCGCACGGTCTTCCAGGGCAGCTTCCCGGGCTTTCGCGCCGGCACGAAGCCGCAGCCGAGCTCGTACGCGAGCGCGCCGCCGAAGATGAAGCCGCGGGCTTCTGCGCCGAGGATGATGTCTGGGTTGCGGGGCTTGGCCCATTCCGCCAGCTGCTCGATGGTCGAGCGGAACGCGTCCGCGTTCCCGATCAGCGGCATCAGGTCCTTGAAGATGATCCCCGGCTCGGGAAAGTCGGGCACATCGCGCACGAGCGCCTTCAGCTGGTCGGTCGTCATCGCTCGGAGGCCTCCCGGAGATCGCGGACGAGAAGGTGCTGCGCGAGCTCGATGGCGACTCCCGCGAGCGTCTGGAGGTCGTCGAGCGCCGCGCGGCGGCGCTCCAGGTCGCGCGACCGGAGCCCGCCGGCGACGAGCTGCTCGAGCAGCGCCGACTGACGGCCGGCCGCCGTGCGGAACGCGCGAAGATGGCGCGCGTCGAGGCCGTGCTGGGCGAGGACGCCGCACGCAGCGGCGATCTCGACGTCGCTCTCGCGGTAGATCCGCTCTCCGGCCTCGATCCTCGGCGACACGAGGTCGTACTCCTCGAGCCGTCGCGCGAAGTCGGCGGTGATCCCCGCGCGCTCGCAGAACTCTCCGAGGTCGACCTCACCGCCGGGATCGGCGAGCGTCGGCCGGCGTCGGGTCGTCGACTGCGGCCCGCGGGTCTCGAGCGCGTCCCGGATCACGCGAAGCGGCAGGAATTCGTCGCGCTGGAGGCGCAGGATCGTCGCCAGGCGCTCGACGTCGGTCTCGGAGAACAGCCGGTAACCGCCGCGCGTCCGCCGCGGGCGCAAGAGGCCCTGGTCCTCGAGATAGCGGATCTTTGAGATCGAGATGTCCGGGAACTCGGTCCGAAGGCGCTCGCAGACGGCGCCGATGGTATGCAGCCGCGGCTGCGTGGTCGGCTCGGCCGTGGTGCTCATCAGCGAACCTCCCGAACGAGCGCGAGCTGAAGGCGAGCGTTGCTCATGGCAGGAGGAACGTCATCCGATACTTGCCGATCTGCACCTCGTCGTCCGTCGCGAGGACCGCGGTCTCGATGCGATGGCGGTTCACGAAGGTGCCGTTGAGGCTCCCGAGGTCGCGGATCTCGTGGCGGCCGTCCTGGTGGATGATCTCGGCGTGCCGCCGTGAGACGGTGACGTCGTCGAGGAATACGTGGCAGTCGGGCGAGCGGCCGATCAGCGTGCGGAGGCCCGCCAGCTCGAAGCTCTCGCCTGCGCGCCCCCCTCCCGCGCGGACGACGAGCGCGGGACCGCGAAGCTCACCGGGCACCGATCCTGCGTCGATCTCCTCGGGCGTGAGGCTGAGAGTCGTCTCCCCGAGCTCGTCGCGTCGCAGGTACGCACCGCAGCGCGCGCAGTAGTTGGCCGCCTCCGGGTTCTGGAAGCCGCACTCGGGGCAGTACGCGTGGCTCACCGCGACGAGCCGCCGAGGATCGGGCCGAGGTCGTTCGGCTCGACGTGAAGTCCTCCGCGGCGGCGTCGCTCCCGCTCCGCACGGAGGATGTCGATCCTCCCGTGCAGGACGCGGCGGTGGAGCGAGATGTCGTCCTCCTCGCGCTCCAGCTCGAGGATCAGAGTGCGGAGCTCGTCGGCGGACAGGGTCGCGACGTCCGGAAGCTCCTCGTCGTGCTCCTCGGGCGGATCGCCAGTGCCCTCGAAGATCGTGCGCTCGAGCGTGGCCGGAGAAGGAAGGTCGAGCGTGCCGTTCTCGACCTGGTCACGGAGGCGCACGACGCGCGCGTGGCGCAGCATGTCGATGCGGCCGTGGAGGTAGCGTCGACGCACCGAGATGGCCTCCTCTTCCTCCTCGGCGCCGCGGATGAGGCGTGCCAGATCGTCGTCGCTCAGACTCGCGAAGTCGGGAAGCGCATCCACAGTCAGCTCGACACCTTTCGTCCGGAAGCAGAGAACCGATTGAAGCAGCCGTCAGCGCGGAGGGGTCAACCTCAGCTTGAGGCTTGTTCAAGGGTTCGGCGCTCGATCTCCTCTCCCTGCACGATCGCCTCGACCGCCGTCGTGACCTCGGCCGCCAGCTCCTCCGAGAGCTCCGGGGTCTTCCCCTCTGCGTAGAGGTGGACGACGGGCTCGTCCGGGTCGGGCAGCACCTGCACCCAGCCGCGGTCGTCGTAGGCCTTGACGCCGTCCAGGAGGTCCAGGCGCCGCGAAGCGAGCTGCTCGTTCAGCAGGCGCATCACGAGCCCCTTGCGATCCCACGGGCACGGCACCGCGCGATGGATGAGCGTCGGCCGCGGCAGCTCCGCGACGAGCGCCGAGAGTGGCCGCTCCTCGGGCGCGAGCAGCTCGAGCAGCTTGCAGAGCGCCGTGACCGCGTCGTAGCCGGGCACGACGTCCGGGAACACGAAGCCGCCCGTCGGCGCTGCGGCGAGAACGACGGCCTCCTCCGTCGCAGCACGCGTGAGCTCGCTCACCGAGTGCGGTGTCCGGCTCACGCTCAGCGACGATCCGGCGACCACCTCGTCGACGCGCGCGGTCGCAGTGACGGGTACGGCGATCTGCCCCTCGCGTCCCGAGCGCGCGAGGAGCTTCGCGACGAGCAGCATCCCCAGCTCGGGCGAGATCGCTTCGCCGCGCTCGTCGACGAGCAGCAGCCGTTCGGCAGCCCGATCGATGACGACACCGATCTCCGCGCCCACGCCGGTCACGATGCGCCTCACGTTCAGCGGATCGAGCTCGTTCTCCGCAGGCTCCTCCGACACGAAGCCCCGCACGCCGATCGCCTCGACCCCGAGAGGCCCGAGGAGGAGCGGCAGGGTGAACGTGGCGGGCGAGTAGCCGTAGTCGATCGCCACCCGGAACCGCCGCGCGCGGACTCGCTCGAGGTCGATCGCGTCGAGGATGTCCTGCGCGTAGCTCTCCCGCACACGCGCCGGATACGTCGTATCGCCGACCTCGCCGAAGGTTGCCCGCCGGAGATCCTGGCGGCTGAAGTACTTCTCGACATCCTTCTGCAGCTCCTCGGTCATCTGGTTCCCCGGCCACTCGAAGACGCGGATCAGAACGACCTCGGGATCGGCGCTCGAGACGCCCACGTGGACACCCGCCGCGAGCCCCTGCGTCTTGAGGACGTGCCGGGTCACGGCCGCCGGCGAGATCCGGAGGTCGGCGACGTCCACGCCCGTCGACGTCAGACCGGCGATGATCGCGCGCTGGATCATGCGGCAGGCATCCGGCGAGGCGCGGCTCGCCACGACGCGGCTTCCCCGCCGCAGCGCCGTGCCGAGCGCCGCGGCCAGCCGCACCGCCGTCTCGGGGGTCAGATCGACGTTGACGAGACCCGTTGCCCCGTCGCGGCCGAAGACGCTACTCGAGCCGCGCGTCTCCCAGACGACGCTCTCGTGCACCTGTCCGCCGGTCTCGATCTCCTTGAACGGGTAGACGCGGACACCCGGGAAGATGGTCGCCTCCGGCCCGATCGTGACCTGGTCGCCGATCGCGACGCCCTCGTGCACGCGGACGTGGTCGCGCACGTCGCAGCGGCGGCCGATGATCGCGCCCTCGATCGCCGCGCTCCGGCCGATGTACGTCCCGGCGTCGACGACGCTTCGCGTGACGCGCGCGCCCTCCCGCACGATGACGCCTTGCGAGAGCACGGTGTACGCGCCGATCGAGGCGCCGTTCGCGATCCGGCAGTTCGTTCCGATGAATCCCGGGCCGTCGACCGGCTCGAGCTCGTCGATGTCGACTCCCGCGCTGACCCAGAGGTTTCCCTTGAGCCGGAGCCCGGGCACGTCGAGCCGGACGGCGCCGTCGAGCGCGTCGAAGTTCGCCTGGCGGAACTGGTCGAGGTTGCCGATGTCCTGCCAGTAGCCGTCGAGCACGTGCCCGTAGATGGGCCGGCCCATCTCGAGCAGCAGCGGGAAGAGCTCCTTCGAGAAGTCGTAGGGGCGGTCGTCCGGGACGTGGCGGAGCACCTCCGGCTCGAGGACGTAGATGCCGGTGTTGATCGTGTCGGAAAAGACCTGGCCCCACGACGGCTTCTCGAGGAACCGCTCCACGCGGCCGTCGTCGTCGGTCACCACGATCCCGAACTCGAGCGGGTTGTCGACCGCCTTCAGGCCGATCGTCACGGCCGCTCCCTTGGTGCGGTGCGCCTCGACGAGGGCGGTCAGGTCGACGTCGCAGAGCGCATCGCCGGAGATCACGAGGAACGGCTCGGTGAGCCGCTCGTGCGCGAGCCGCACCGAGCCGGCGGTGCCGAGCGGCTGTTCCTCGACGGAGTAGTCGATGTCCATCCCCAGCGACTCGCCGTCCCCGAAGTACGCGCGGATCGCCTGCGGCATGAACGCGAGCGTGACGACGACCTCGTCGAGGTCGTGCCGCTTGAGCAGGTCGAGGATGTGCTCCATGCACGGCTTGCCGACGATCGGGACCATCGGCTTCGGCTGGTTCGACGTGAGCGGACGAAGCCGCGTCCCCTCCCCACCCGCCATCACGACTGCCTTCACCGCTCGACCTCCCGGAGCGCCTTGGCCACGTACTGTGCCGCCGCGACCACGGCGAGCGCCAGGCTCACCCAGAAGAGCGCGAGCGGCCACCAGGTGTCACGGGCCGTGACGAGGACGAACGTGAGCGAGGCGTAGAGCCCCCACGTCGCCGCCTTGCCGAGGAAAGACACCTCGAACTCATAGCCCCGCGGCACGACGAACTTGTAGCCGCCGACCAGCAGCAGGTCGCGCAGGAGGATCACGAGCGCGATCCACGGCAGCCGGTCGTAGACGACGAGCAGCACGACGCACACGTCGATCATCAGGCGGTCGGCGAGCGGGTCGGCGACCTTGCCGAACCCGGACTCGACGCGCCAGCGGCGCGCGAGGTATCCGTCGAGCTGGTCGGTGATCGCGGCCAGCGCGAAGACGATGCCCGCGGGCCAGCTCGGGCCGTCCTGGTCCTGGACGAGCAGCACGACGAACAGCGGGATCGCGACGAACCGGGCGAGCGTCAGCGCGTTGGGGATCTGCCGAAGCGGTGCGGAGACCTGCTCTGACGCCATCGCCCCGTAGGTTAGTGTCGTCGCCCGTGCCGCGAACGGTTTCGCTTCCGGGCTTCGTGAACGCGCACAGCCATGCCTTCCAGCGGGCGCTCCGCGGGCGTGCGGCCGGCGGCGACTTCTGGGCCTGGCGCGATGGGATGCTCGCCGACGCGGAGCGGCACACACCGGCCTCGGTCCGCGACCTCTACGTGCGCACCTACCGCGAGATGCGGGCGGCGGGGTACTCGGCGGTCGGCGAGTTCCACTACCTCGGGCTCGACACCGCCTTCGCCGCGGCGGAGGCGGCCGAGGAGGCGGGAATCGGCTTCACCTGCCTGCACGTCGCGTACGGCCGCGGTGGGCTCGATCGGACGCGACAGCCGTCCGTGGCGGCGTACCTCGCCGAGATCGAGGCGCTCCGCGAGCGTGGGATCCGGGTCGGCGTCGCCCCCCACTCCGTGCGCGCGTGCCCGCGCGATTGGCTCGAGGAGATCGGGCGCTACGCGGAGGCGGATGGCCTCGTGCTCCACGTCCACGCGGACGAGCAGCCGCGCGAGATCGAGGAGTGCCTCGCCGAGCACGGACTGCGGCCGATCGAGCTCCTCGCGGCGGCGGGGTGCCTCGGCGAGCGGACGACCGTCGTCCACGCGACACACGCCAACGGCGTCGAGCTCGACCTGCTCCGCGACAGCGGGGCGCGTATCTGCGCCTGCCCGACCACCGAGGCGGATCTCGGAGACGGGTTCCTCCCCGTCGTGCGTGTCCGCCATCGCGGCATCGCGCTCTGCATCGGCTCCGACTCGAACGTCCGCATCGATCCGTTCGAGGAGCTCCGCGAGCTCGAGGGCATCGCGCGGCGGCAGGAGGGCCGCCGCGGCGTGCTCTCGACCGACGAGCTCTGGGAGATCGGCGCGGACATCGGCGCCGCGTCGCTCGGGCTCGACGCGTGGGACGACATCGAGGTGGACGTCGGGCACCGCTCGCTCGACGGCGTCGCGCCGCAGCACCTCCGGGCCGCCCTCGTCGCGGGGTGCTCGGCCGACGTGCGTCGTCGCGCCGGACTGAGCGGCAGCCCCACACGCCGGCGGTACGCTCACGGACGTGGACGTGACCGAGCAGACCTTCGACGAGGCGGTTCTCCAGCGATCGCACGAGGTTCCCGTCGTCGTCGACTTCTGGGCCGAGTGGTGCGGCCCCTGTCACGCGCTCGCGCCGGTCCTCGAGGGTGAGGTGGACTCCCGCGGCGGCGCCGTCGAGCTCGTCAAGGTCGACGTCGACTCGAACCAGGCGCTCGCTTCGCAGTTCGGCGTGAGCGGGATCCCGGCCGTCAAGGCGTTCCGCGACGGACGGGTCGTGAAGGAGTTCGTCGGCGCGCAGTCGCGGCCGTCCGTCTCGGCCTTCCTCGACGCGGTCCTCGCGCCTCCCCGCGCGGACACGCTCCTCGACGAGCTGCGGGAGTCGGGCGAGCTGCCCGAGGTCGTGGATGCGCTCGAAGCCGGAGACGTCGAGCGCGCGCTCGAGCTCATCGTCGATGCGGTGCCGGTGGCCGGACAGCAGGAGCGCGATCGGCTCCGCGAGGTCGCGGTCGCCCTGTTCGAGCAGCTCGGCCAGGACGACCCGGTCGCCTCGAGCTTCCGGCGGCGCCTGGCGAGCGCCCTGTACTGACGCGTCGCCGGCCTACGCGGCGCCGCGGAGGCGCTTGACCCAGTAGGCGGTGCGGTCGAGGTACGCGCGCTCGGCGCTCGCGCCCGTGAGCCCCCAGGCGCCGTCATACGTCGCGTACGGCCCGGCGTACGCACGCGCCGGCTCGATCTGCGTTCCCTCGTGCCACTCGTTGTAGCTCGTGATGGTCACGACGTCGGGTCTCGCACGAACCGCGGCCGCCCACATGTGGTCGTACCAGCGCCCGTCGGCCCGCCCGCGCAGCCGGGAGTCCCCGGTCGCCCGGAACGCGTCGAACCCCGGCCCCACGGACGGCGCGCACGCGAGCTTCAGCCGGTGGGCGGCAGTGCACATCCGCCGGAACGACCGCCCGTCGTAGACGAGGACGTCGTACGTGTAGAGCCCCTGGAAGCCGCCCTTCGCCGCCTTCCCGGCCATGCTCGTGTGCGCGAAGACGCGCATCCCGCCGCCGAGCCGCGCGAGGGCGGCTCGCCACGCGTCGTCCGGATCCCTCGTCGAGTCGTAGACGTAGACGTCGCGGATGCCGAGGCCGTTCATGCCGCGGAGCGCGTCGACGACGGCGCTCGGCGTCCGACCGTCCCACGGCTCCACGTGGAGCGCGACCTGGAGGCCGGCGCTGCGCGCCGCCTTTGCGACGGGGCGAAGCCGCTTGTCCTCGGTCGACCCCGGGCCCCACCACGACACGACGACCGTGTCGATCCCCGCCGCCGCGATCTCGCGCATCTGCGCGCGGACGAGCGCGCGGTCGGCCGACGAGTACGGCCCGCGCGCCGGGTAGTACGTCGACCCGAGCGCCTGCGGCGGCTGGTTGTGCCCCTGGCTCCAGTGGAGCCAGGCGCCGTCGAGCCGCGGCGTGCCGTACCAGGCGTAGTAGAAGACGGCCACCTGCGGTGCGACCGCCGGGGCGCTTCGATCGCGCGCGGCATCCCCCACGCCCGCTCCCACGAGCGCGGCGACGATCGCCACAATGGAGGTCGCCCACCGCACGAAGCCGCGCGGATCGTACTCGCAGGGACGGCTGTGGGAAAGGGCGGTCGCGATGCCGCGCGACGAGGCGAGGTGCGGTTGTCCCATGCCGCGCGGCGGTCCGGTCGCGAGATCGCGTTCTACGTCGTGCCGCTGACCGTCGCGCTCGCGATTCCCGCCGTCGCGATCGGGATCGCTTGAACGCTGCGCGCTAGAGGCCGGCCGCGCGACGCCACTCGAGCTGCTGATGGAGCGTCGCCCGGAGGTCACCGAGCCCCGGCCGCGGATGCTCCCCCAGCGACGCGAGGATCGTCATCCGCTCCTCGAGCGTCAGCGCGAGCACGGACACGTCGCGATCGACCGCCCGCTCGAGCTTGGCCGCCAGCTCCGGGTCGGAGACGAGCTTCGCCACCTCGAGGACGAACTCGTCGCGGATGGGTATGCCTGCGAGAAACATCAGAACACCTGTTCGATCGACCCTACTGCATCCCGGCCCGCGGCGACAAGTGCCGCGGCGCGTGATTTCGACGATCGGGGATGGGATCCTGCGCGACCAGGTGTCGGCGGCGAGTGCGGACGACACCGGTTTACGTGTCCGCCACGATCGACTACAACGCGTCTACGACCGTCGTCGGATGAGGGGGAGCGATCATGGGGGTTGGACTTGAGGCGAGCGGCGCAGTGCCGCAGCATGCGAGACGGCTACGCCAGCCAGCGTACGGCGAGTACGCCGAGGAGCCAGAGGTCGAGGCACAGCATGAGCGCCCCGATCAGGAAAGCCCCGCGGACAGGTTCGCTCGGCGCGCCCAGTGGCCAGCCCTCTTCGTGCTGGGCCTGCTGGAAGTAGCCTGGCTGGGGTCCCTGGCGTACGTGATCCATCGGTTCGTGCTCGGTCCGATATTCGGCTAGCGACGCCCGTTTCATCCTCGTACCGCAGCCGGGCGCCGACGCCGCGCGGAGGATCTCACGTGGAGCGTGCTCGAATCAAGCGTCGGTCGTGTGGGCGTCCCAGTGCTCGCGGTACGCCCGGACGAGGAAGGCGTCCACGGCGGGGTGGTCGGGATCCGGCGGGAGCGGCGACGTCTCGATCAGGACTTCGAGCTCCCGCTCCGACGAGCGAGCGGATGATCATCCCGTCCTCGGCGATCTCCTCGGGGGCCGGTCTCGTCACAGCCGCGGGTCGACCGGCTCGCTCTCGAGGGCGAGGACGCCGAAGACGCACTCGTGGACCCGGCGCAGCGGCTCGCCGCGGACGAAGCGCTCGAGCGCCTCGATGCCGAGCGCGAACTCGCGCAGCGCGAGCGAGCGCTTGCGCCGAGGCCGCGCGCGCGGAGCCGCTCGAGGTTGCTCGGGCGCGGTGTACTCGGGGCCGTAGATGATCCGCAGGTACTCGCGGCCGCGGCACTTCACGGCCGGCTGGACGAGGCCGCGTCGGCCCGCGGACGACGAAGTCGAGCGGCTTGACGACCATGCCTTCGCCGCCGCGCCGGTCAGCTCCTCCCACCAGGCGATGCCGCGCGCCTGGCTCGCCGGCGTCGGTCGACGTCGACGACGCTGGTACGGCGTCGCGAGCAGCAGCTCGGCGTCGCGCCGCGCAGAGCTCGGCCAGCGTCTCCATGTGCCAGAGGTGGTCCTTGTCGACGTGGACGCGCGCCCTCGGTGGCGAGCAGGTGGAACGGCGCGAGCTTCAGGTCGTCGAGCGATCGCACCGGCCAGCAGTAGCGGCGGTAGGCGGCGACGAACTGCGCCGACGTCGTCGGCACGCGCTCGCGGTAGCGCGTCGAGCAGGTCGCCGACGTCGCCGTCGCGCCGCGCTGCGCCTGCGTCGAGCGCCGCGACCGCCTCGGCCAGCGCCGCGCGCGCCGCGGCGCCGACGGCGGCGTACTGCTGCCGCAGCAGCTCCTGCGCCTTGGCCGACCACGGCATCAGCTCGCAGTCGAGGCAGACCCAGTCGGTCTCGAGCTCGTCCCAGAAGCCGGCGCGCGTCGAGCGCGGCGCGCACCCGGTCGAGGAACGCCGCCTCGAGCGCGGCGTCGTCGAAGAAGCGCCGGCCGGTGCGGGTGTAGACGATGCCGAGCCTCGTCGTCGACGACGCCGAAGCGCCGGCGGGCGGCGTCCTCGTCGCGGCAGACGACGACGACCGCGCGCGAGCCCATGTGCTTCTCCTCGCAGACGACCTGCGGCGACGCCCTGGCTGCGGTAGTAGGCGAACGCCTCGGCCGGATGCTCGAGCAGGCCCGGCTCGCTGCGTCGTCTCCGACGGCGACATCGTCGGCGGCAGGTAGATCAGCCACTTCGGGTTCGACCGCGAACCGGCTCATCACCTCCAGCGCCGCGGTCGCGTTCTCCTCGCGGATCGTGACGTTGCCGCGCAGCCGCGTCGCGACGATCCGCTTGCCGAGCACGTCGTCGACGTCGAGCAGCTCGTCGTGCGCTGCTGCGCCGTGAGCGCCGGCGCGCCGCGTCTCGTCGGGCAGGAACGGCCGCGCCGGCTCGCAGTACGTGCGCGCGCGCCGGGACCGAGACGAGCTCCTTCTCCGGGTAGCGCAGGGCGGTCAGCTTGCCGCCGAAGACGCAGCCGGTGTCGATGTTGATCGTGCGGTTGAGCCACTCCGGCTCGGGCACCGGCGTGTGGCCGTAGACGACCATCGCCGTGCCGCGGTACTCGGCCGCCCAGTTGTAGCGGACGGGCAGGCCGAACTCGTCGGTCTCGCCGGTCGTCTCGCCGTACAGGGCGAAGTCGCGCACCTTGCCCGAGCCGCGGCCCTGCATCTCCTCCTTCATCCCGGCGTGGGCGACGACCAGCTTGCCGTCGTCGAGCACGTAGTGGCTGACGAGGCCGTCGAGGAAGTCGGCGACCTCGCTCGCGGAACTCGCGCGTCGTCGGCGTGCTCGAGCTCTGCGAGCGACTCGGCCAGGCCGTGCGTGATCTGCACGTCCCTGCCGCGCAGCTTCCGCAGCAGCTTCATGTCGTGGTTGCCCGGGACGCAGAGCGCCGTGCCGGCGTCGACCATGTCCATCGACCAGCCGCAGCACGTCCGACGATGCGCGGGCCGCGGTCGACCAGGTCGCCGACGAAGACCGCCTTGCGCCCGTCCGGGTGGCGCGTAGACCGGCGCCGTCGCCGTCTCGCGTCGACGCTCGTAGCCGAGCTCGCGCGAGCAGCTGCTCGAGCTCGTCGCAGCAGCCGTGGACGTCGCCGATGATGTCGAACGGGCCGTGCTCGCTCCTGCGGTCGTTCCAGAGCGGCTCGCGCTCGATCGTCGCCGCCTCGACCTCCTCGGGCGAGCTCGAGGACGAACACGTGGCGGAAGCCCTCGCGCTCGAGGCCGCGCAGCGACCGCCGCAGCTGCGCGCGTCTGGTTGCGGATCGACGTGCGGGCCGAAGTCGCGGTCCGGCCGCGTCCGGTTGCGCTCCTGGCAGAGCCGCTCCGGGCAGGTCGAAGCACGATCGCGACCGGCAGGCAGTGGTACTCGCGGGCCAGCGCGACCAGCGGCTTGCGCGGCCTCCGGCTTGCACGTTGGTGGCGTCGATGACCGTCAGCCGCCCGCGCGCCAGCCGCTTGCGCGGCGATGAAGTGCAGCACCTCGAACGCGTCGTTCGTCGCCGCCTGGTCGTTCTCGTCGTCGGAGACCAGCCCGCGGCAGACGTCGGAGGAGAGCACCTCGGTCGGCAGGAAGTGCTTCGCGCGAACGTCGACTTGCCCGAGCCGGACGGGCCGACGAGGACGACGAGCGAGAGCTCGGGGATCTCGAGGTCGCATGGCTGTCGTCGCTCGGTCACTGCTCGAACACCGCCATCTGCGTCGGCGCGCCGACCTCGCGGATCCTCCGGCCCGACCGGCAGGAACCGCACCGCGTAGCCGAAGCGTCCCGGCGACGCTCGCCCGCCCAGGCCTCGAACTCGGCCCGCGTCCACTCGAACCGGTGGTCGCGGTGGCGGAACTCGCCCGGCCGGCAGGCCGTCGAACCGCACGTTGTACTCGCGGTTCGGCGTCGTCACGACGACCGTCCGCGGCCGCGCCTGCTCGAACAGCACGCGCTCGAACGCCGCCAGCGCGGCGGGTCGAGGTGCTCGATCACCTCGACGACCGCGGCCGCGTCGAAGCCCGCGAGCCGCCGGTCGCGGTACGTGAGCGCGGTCTGGAAGCAGCTCGACGCGCTCGCGCTGTCGCGGGGCAGCCGGTCGAGCCGCAGCCGCTGCGTCGGCGATCTCGAGCGCGCGATGCGAGACGTCGACGCCGACGATCTCGGTCGAACTGCCGGCTCCTCGCAGCAGCGCGCGGAGCAGCTTGCCCTCGCCGCAGCCGAGGTCGAGCACGCGCGTCGCGCCCGCTCGCCCGCAGCACGGCGACGACCGCGCCGAGCCGCTGCTCGTTCAGGCGCAGCGGCTCCTCGACCGCCTCCTCCTCGGCCGCGCGCGGCCTCGCGCTCTCGGTCCGGGTCGGGCGTCCTCGTCTGCGAGGAGCTGTCGCGAGCGCCTCGCGCGTGAGCGAGCGCTGGTGCTGCAGGTAGCGGTTGACGATCAGCTCGCGCTCCGGATGCGCCGGCGAGCCAGCCCTCGCCGCGGCGCAGCAGCTTCTCGACCTCGTCGTCGCCGACCCAGTAGTGCTTGTCGTCGTCGAGCACCGGCACCAGCACGTACAGGTGCGCGAGCAGCTCGCGCAGCCGGACGCTCGCCGTCGAGCTCGACCGTGAAGTAGCGGCTCTCGCCCCACTCCGGGAACGTCTCGTCGAGCGGGTGGTCGATCGCGTCCACCGCGTAGCCGAGCGGCTCGAACGAGCCGCCGCAGCATCCCCTCGCCGCCGCGCACGGCAGCACCGCGAGGCGCGCGTCGCAGCGGGAGCGCGCTCGTCCGCCAGCTCGGGCCGCTCCTTCGCACTTGCCGGCGAGCGCCGTGCCGAAGACCCGCGCGATCGCGACGCTCAGGAACGACGAGGCGACGTACGGCCGGTCGTTGACGTACTGGTCGAGCGCGCGGGAACCGCACGCCGCGGCGGATGAGCCCGACCGGGTCGACGTCGAGCAGCAGCGCCGCCGTGCAGCGCTCGTCGGTCGCCTCCGGATAGAAGACGTGCGCCTGCCCGAACGGCAGCGCGAACGACTGCACCGCTCGGGGTGCTTGTGCAGCAGGTAGCCGAGATCGGTGGCCGGCGGGCGGGTGAGTGTGAGCGTGAGAAGCATCTTCGGTGACAAAAAAGGACGACCCCTCGGTCGCCCTCTCGTCCCACGTAGACGGCTCGCGCCGATGGGAGTCGAGGGTCTAGGCCGCCGGCGTCTCCTGGCCCACGCCTGGGCGACCCATCAAATGGGCGGGGCTGAAGGCGGTGCTCGACGAACGCGACACGAGGCAGTCACGGTAGATGGCAGGCGGGCGCGTGTAAAGGCGACGCTCCGGCGCGGCGGCAAGCAGGTTGCCGATTGCATCGCGCCGACGAGGAAATGAGGTCGGGAAAGCGGAGAAGCGGCGCATTAATAGCCTCTCGCAAGGGCTCGCCTAGCTAATGCGTCCAGAACCCGGACACGAGGCGTTCGTCACGGTGTTGACGGCGGGACCGCCGCAGGGTTCGCGGCTCGACCCTTACCGGTCGTCTGCTCGGCCGCGTCGGCGGGCGATCCAGATCTCCTCGCTCGGCCAGCGACGCGCCCACTCGCCGGAGACAAACGGGAACCGCGTCACAGCCCCCTCCGACGGCTGCACCTCGATCAACTCCTCCAACTCGAACCCATTCGCACGCAACACCCGCAACCAATCACCATGCGAAAGATGAAACTCGACAAACGACTGCCCCGCAAACTCAAACCGATGCATCCCAAAATAATCGCGCTCCAGCACCCTCCGCGCCTCGCTCCCATCCACCGGCGTACAACACATCATCAACGCCCCACTAACCAAAAACACAAGCCTCCCCCCCGGCCGCAACAACCGCGCCGCCTCCGGCACCCACCAATACGGATCAAGCCACGTACTCGCCCCATACTCCGAAATCGCAAAATCAAAGCTCTCATCGTCGAATGGCACGTCGTCTGCGCTTGCGCGCACAAGCGGGAACAACCGCTGAAACTGCCGCTGAAACATCCGCGCGCTCTCAAGCTGCTCCTCACTCACATCAACCCCCACCGGCACCGCACCCCGCCCCAACAACCACGCACACACCTGCCCCGTCCCACACCCCAACTCAACCGCATCCACCCCCTCCACCCCCGCAAGCAACCCAAGCCGACTCTCCGGCGTCCCCCAAATCCCCCACACCGGCTCCTCCAACAACCAATAATCCAACCCCACCCGATAGAAATCCGGCGCCCACCCATTCCACGCCTGCCGATTCCGCTCCACATCAGCACGATGCAACCGCCGCGCAGCCGCATCACCACGGCCACTCGCATCCGCACCCAACGAACCCGCCCGCAACGACGAACGAGCGTTCGCGACGGCCACTCGTCTCCGAGTCCGAGCCCTCAACGACGTGCTCCGAGAGTTCCGTTGCGCCAGGCCGACACCTGGTTGGCGACGACGTCGGGTGCGGGAGCAGCGGTCTCGGGACCAGGGTCGTCGCAGCGCGTCGCGACCCGGCAATTGCCGAGCTCGCCGTAGCGTCCGCACTCAACGCAATCGAGCACCCTGCCCCCTCCCCCGCTCCATATTTAACCTGGCTCGAGCGGCTCGACAAGGGGCGGTGTGCTGATGAGCCGGCTCAGTGTGGCCCAGCGGTTCCGGGGGAGGAGACGTGAGTGCAGTGAGCCCGCTCGGAGGCGTCCGTACCGCACAGCGGGCGTTTCTCACCCAAAGTCACACCACGTGGTCGTCTCGCGGCTTTCGCACTGTCTCCTGCCACGTCCTGAAGCAGGATCACCATCAGGTCCTCGAGGCCGGCCGGCGGCCTCCCGAGCGCGGCGAGGATCGAGAGTCCGCTACGTCGAGGCCGATACATGAGCGACCCGCCGACCGGACGGGCAGCGCTCGCGGTCGATCGTCAGGCGGAGGACCTGCCGGCGTGAGCTCGTCGGATCCGGCCCGGCGGCTCGCGAACCCCGAACTCCCCGGCCGTCGTGCAACCGTCAGTTCCGGCTGGGTTGCGGCGAGGGCTCGGAGCCGCCACTCCGTCTATTGCCCGTCGTGGCGAGCGTCAAACGGCCATTGCGTCTCGACATGACGGCCACCGGTCGAGCCGTGACAGGCGTTGCTGCCAGAGGGGGTCTGAGGGGAACGCCGAAACGACGACTGATGCTGACCCGATCGGCCTACGTGTCCTGGCTGGTGAGCGCCACCGGACTTGCGATGGTTTTCGCGTCGCCGAACGACGACCTTCTGGTGTCCGTTGGTCTGGGACTTGCGATCCTCGGTCCGCTGATCGCATTGGCGGCTGTCGTTCGACAGCGAACACCGGAGGCGGTATTCGTCTTTCTGGTCGCGTTGGGTGCGCCGGTGCTCCTGGGCATCGTGTTCTACCTGGTCGCGAGGGACGCAAACTAGGTCCGTCCCTCGACCGCGGTCGCCTGGCCCGACGAGGAGGGTGCTCTCTGGCGTTGCCTCGTCTCAGCTCACGGCTGGACGGGAAGCCAAGCTCAGGTGTAGTCCTCTGCTGCTTCGGGTCGCCACTCGAACTCGCGGGATGCGCAGACGGGGCACATGATCGCGACGCTGGTCGGTTCGCGCCCGCCGGGGTCTTCACCCGTGAACGCGGCCCAGCCGGCGGCGTGCTCGTCGCTCGCGCATCCGCACTCGCCGCAGATCAGCAGCACGTCGCCCGGCATCCCGTTGCGGATCTTCGAGGGTTCGTGGCCTCGGCGCAAGGCCCGAGACGGACGGGTCGTACCCTACGAGCCGGAGTCGAGCGGAGGCTTCGGTCCGACCCACGCCTCGAAGCTGATCGGGAACCCCTCGTAGGTGTAGCTGCCGCCCGTTGCGAGCTGAATCCGGTTGATCACCCAGCCGGGTGCTATCTCCGTCCCCTCGACGGCTTGTCCGGCTCCGACGCGGTTGAGCGTCGTCTGTCTGCCGTCGGGGAAATTGAGGAGGTAGACGACGCCGGTGGCCATCCGCCGACTGTAGATGAGGAGGTTTGGCGTGGAGGGCCGGCAACGAACAACGAATGGACGTTGCCGCCTCGAGCATCTCGATCATCGCGATCCTGATCGCGGGAGTGATCGCGTTACGCGAGTTCGGCCGCAAGAGTTAGCGCCGAGCCAGCTTCGATCATCACAAACCATCACGCCGCCAGGTGCGCTCGGCGGGCGGCATGCCGCGACGGTTGCCGCCGGGGCGGCCAGGGCCTGAGCCGCCGACCATGCCGACGAACTCCACCCGTCCTGGGCCTTGACCAACACGGGTTACCGGCCCGGCCAACATAGGTGGTTCGGCCCATGTGCCCCGATCGCTAGCGGCGTACGGTCGACGCACCCTTCGACCGCTCGCGGAGGTCTCGGTCCTCGGCCCGTAGATCTACCGCTCGCAGGAGAGGAGCCATATGTGCTGCAAGACTTGCGTGCTCAGCTCCGGACCGGGGTTGCGCCGCAGTGCGATGCCAACCAACACGTAAGGGGGGTTGATCGAACATGCGTCGTCTAGTGATGATGGTGGCCGTCGTGATCGCGGCTGTCGCCGCCACTTCTGCCCACGCCCAGGGCTCGAGCCCGGCTCAGCTCACCAGGGCTGGCTGGAGCTGTTTCCTCCCACCGCCCTTCAATCCCAACGTCCACTGCGCACCCCCGAAGCAGCTACAGGGTGTCGTTTCCGGCAAGGCGATAGCGGCGATGTTCGTCGTCTTCAGGACGGATGACGTGAACTCCGAGAACGCGGCGTTCGTCGGCACGGAAAGGCTCATCCGCGGAGACCACTTCCACGGTCAGCCGTGTCCGACCGACCCGCCGAGCTACCAGTACAGCTGGCTCTTCCCGCGGTTCGGCTGGGACTACTACATCTGCCACACCTTCGACAGCCCCTGGTGACGGACTCCGGGCGCCAGGGAGAGCGGCAGCGGAAGCTTCAGGACCCCCGCATACGGCGGGGGTCCTGCGTTGGCGGATCAAACGCCCGCAAGTCGCTCGAGGGAGGGCTCGGCGCCGTCGAGTCCCACGCCGAGGACTGACGGCCCGTGGAAATCCCTGCACATGGCTCCAAAGGAGTACAGTTGAGGGCCGTAGCGCACACCGGGGAGGGGTGGCTACGCGACACGCTGCGGCTCGGACTACGCTCCGACGCACTGCCTTGGTGGTGGGCCCCGCTGTGCTCGTGGCCGTCTGTGGCCTCGCGCTCGCCGTGGTGCCTCCCGCCCCAGCGGCTGCGGGTGACGCAAAGGCCCGTCGGGTCGTACACGCGCAAGCGCGGACGATCAAGACTGAGCTCTACGCGGCCGAGTCGTGCTTTGCGACGAGGAGCGTGCCGTGCCTGCAAGGCGCAACGTACCGGCTCTACAGCGTTGTCCTGGACGCCCAAGCCAAGGTGCTGGCCCTTCGTAATCGCCCTCTGAGCCCCAGAGTCCGCTCCGGGGTCGAGCGGTATCTCGCCGCGCTCGACCACGAACTGGTGGCCAGCTGGGAGCTTTACGAGTCAGCATTGTCCCTCTACATCGCTCGGATCGAGCAAGCGCTGCGAGTCTCGTGGAGCTGGGTCGCGGCTGCCGATCGGGCGATGCGATTGATCGACACGTAATGCGACGGGCTGCTGACACAGCGCTGACACGGGCGCCCATTGTCGTCTCGAGAGCGTCCAAAGCCCCATGAATAGGGGCTTTCTGCTGACCGGGGCGCCGAGATTCGAACTCTGGGACCTCTGGTGCCTTCGTCGTCTAGCCGAGCCCGCGCGAGCGGACTGACGGACGCGTCGGAGTGCGGGCGAATTGACCCAATCGTGTCCCGTGCGGCCTGTCACCCGCGCGTACCGTGGCCCGTGCGAGCCCGATGCCGGGGTACCCCGCGAGGCGGATTGGCCACCTTGCACGGGTACTGGCCGCACCCCTGCTGCACGCGGGGCCTGCGCGGGCCCGCACAAAATGCGCGAGAGATTCGACCCCTCGACAGGCGGGTCTCTCGCGCACCCTCTCTCGGCTCACCAAGCGAGCCCGCGCAATCACCGCGACTCGGGCTCGTAGGCCGAGGAAGTGACCCAACCGTGTCCTATCGGGCGAAGCGAGGGGACGGCAGGCTGTCTGCGACCGGGGCGATCACCTCGATGCCCTGCAGACACCGGCATGGACGACCTGACAAAGGAACTGTGGCAAGGCGTGACCGAACGGGTCCACCAACCCGAACCGGTCAAGCTGCCGCCTCTGCTCGTCACGGAGCCACCTCCGCCCGTCGCGGATGACACCGGCTGGCGAGAGTTTCTGGTTTCGCCGAAGCTGGGAGCGATGCTCGCGCTTGCGTGTGTCCTCGGACTGCTCGGAATCTTCAGCGCGCACCCATTCGCGTCGGCAAGCGTCTCCGAGCGTGTTTCCCAAAAGCTCGGCCAGCCGGCAACCTGCACCGAGATCGGTGCGACTGCGAGCGCCGATTCTCTCCCGACGATCCACCGATGCACCGTCGGCAGCACAGACGCGCAAAGGTCGACTCAGTGCTTTGCGGTCTCCGGCCCCGATATCCGACAACTGAGCGGAAGGCGCGACCTGGGCTGTTAGAGCGGCGCCGGATCGAGCCGGCTTAGGTCACCCACGACCCGATCGCCGTCATCGTCAAGATCCGTGGAGCGCACTCCGGCGTTTGCGATTGCACTGCCGGTGGCAAGCAGCTCAGGCGCCATGACTCGATTCAACCTGCTCGGCAAACTGGTCAACCGCCTACGCCAACTTCGCTATCGGTCTTCTCAGAAGGGCGACAAGCAAAGGACGGGTCGATCGTCCTCCGGGGCCGGCGCGGCTGAAAGCCAGTCGGGTGGTGCGAGCGGCGAGTAGCACCACGTTGCGACGGCCGCGCCGCGAGACCACTCGGGCGCGGCCGTGCGCAAGAGACGGCGTCAGCCCTCGAAGGGGACCGCGACGAGCCGCCGCGTCGAGACACCGGCAAGGGGATCCTCGCCCGGCTTCGTCGCACGGATGAAGAGCGTCAGCTGCTGCTGCTGGTCGCTCGCCGGGAAGTTCGCGTCACGACGGAAGACCAGGGTCGCAGTGCCGGCGTCCCCGGTGAGCTCCTCGTCGGGGATGGTGAACTGGTTGTACGGCACCGCGGTCACGTAGACGCTCGCGCCTATGACGTCGCGGCTGCAGGTGCTCCCGACGCGTACCTTCAGCGTGAAGGTCTGCGTCCCGTCGTTGACCGGTCCGGACAGCACGTCGAACGCCTCGATCTGGAGCCGCGCGGGCGGTGTGATGTTCGCAATCGGAGCCGGCTTCGTGCTCTTGTCGACCGGACAGCCGTTCGGTGTGGCCGACGTCGCAGCCATCCCGACCGCAGCCACGACCACCAGCGTCAACGCTGCGAGAGCAGCGATCACGACACGTCTTGCGATCCCGGCGTGCCGCAACCGTGGATGCCAAGGAAACCGTTCCATGGTGTCCTCCTCAGTTGTTGGTTCGCCGCCGAGCGCTCTTCGCCGCTCGGCGCGCAACGCCTTCCCGAACCTCGTCAAGAGCACGCCCAAGGAGGCTCCGCGCCGTGCTGCTCCGCAAGAACGTCAGCCGGGTGCGGGACGGGCTTGTTAAGTGGGAGCCCGACCGAGCGGCCGCGCACCCTGCCGTCGAGGTGGCGCTCCTCCGGTTGGCGACCTGCCACGCCCAAGGCCGTATCCGGTACGGCTGCTACCTTCCCGCCGCTTAGCGCTTGTGTTCGTGGAGGGGCGAGCGTTCTTGTCCCCGGGGTCGGAGGTAGGCGATGCGTTGTTTCCAGATCATTCTCGCCGCGTCGGTCACCTGCGTTGCGGCGGTCGCGCTCGTTCCGAGTGCCTCGGCCGGGGGAATCCGCGATGAGCCGTGCCCAACGGTTGCGGGTGAGAACACGAATACCTGTCCGCCCGGCGCGGTTGGCGTTCCGTACTCGATCAGGTTTCGTGCGGTCGAGGAACCTCCCTGTTCGCCCGGCGACGACACGTGGACGGTCAGCGCAGGCGCCCCACCTGGGCTGACGATGTCATCCGAGGGAACACTCTCGGGCACTCCAACGCAGGCGGGGAACTTCACGTTCTACGTGGAGATGACTCTCCCCAACTATCCCGGGTGTAACGGCAGTAGCGATTCGAGCCAGAAGCTGTTCAGGCTCGCGATCAACGGGTCCGCCCCGCCACGCCGCCGCCCGCCGCCGCCCGCCCCGCCCGCCCCGCCCGCCCCACGGCTGATCGTCACCACCGCCGGCCTTCCCGAGGCAGCCATCAACAAGGCGTACTCGGTCTCGCTCGAGACATCCGGCGGCAGCGTGGGTTCATGGTCGGTCGTCGAGGGTGCGCTTCCAGACGGGCTGGGGCTCACGTCAACCGGTGTCATCTCCGGGACGCCCACCACGAGCGGCGGTTTCACGTTCCGCGTTCAGGCCAACGGCGCGCCCAACAACGACACCAAGCAACTGACCATCGTCGTGCTGCCACCGCTCGTGCTTGGCGGCCCCGGCGGACAGGCCGTTGCGGCAGAGCCGGTCGCGCTCAACGGCAAGGTCAACACCCCATTGGCCTGGGGCGTCGCCGCCACCGGTGGGAAGGCGGCGTACACCTACACGAGCACGGCACTTCCCGCCGGCCTGACGCTCAACCCTGACGGCACGCTGACGGGCACACCAACGACCGCCGGATCGTCGCTGATCACCTTCGCCGCCAACGACGCGCTGGGCATGAGCGACACGCTGCAAGTGCGGATCACGATCAAGCCGCTGCTCGCGTTCGCCAACGGAACAGTGCCGCCCCGCGGGATCGTCGGGTCGCGTTATCGCTGGAGAGTGCCTGTCACCGGTGCAAGCAAGACCCGTGTGTTCCGGCTGAGCGGCAAGAGCCCAGCGGGGCTCAAGCTCAACAAGACCACCGGGTTGCTCTCTGGCGTGCCGCGCAAGAAAGGCAGCTACAGGATCAAGGTCTCGGTCACCGGAGATCCCGGCACTCTCATCACCAAGAGCTTCACCATCAAGATCGCCTAGAGTCGAACCGTCGCCCGGGCGGGGGTGACCGACCTGCGAGCCGCAAGATCAGTAGAAGTGACTGCTCCGGTCCCGGCCAAAGGTTCCGGACTCGGAGGGGCAGGCTCACGCATCGCAAAGCAAGTTTGCTCCGAGGTTGGCGACCACAAGGCGACCACGGTGCCATCTCCGTTCTCTCCAGAGACGACGAAACCGCCAGATTAGCGGCGGTTTCGTTCATCGGGGCGCCGAGATTCGAACTCGGGACCTTTAGTCCCCCAGACTACTCAGGCGGGTGGTGAGGGTTGTCGGAAAGTGGCCGGAGGTGGCATGGCCGCAGGGTTTTCGAGGATCGGCGCGCACGGCTGCGCGGTGCTGTTCTGTGACGTTTGGGGACTTTGTCGGGACTACGCTGGCTTAGCTGCGGCCCGGAAGCCGTTGGCACCGGTCAGGCACTCCTGGTGTGCGTAGCCGGCGGGCGTCCAGATCAGGTCGAGCGCCTGTCCGAACCCCGCATGGTCATCGACCTTCTCGGCAAGCACGGCATCCGGCTGGTCGGGGTTGATCGTTCGATCGCAGATCGGGCAGGTCGTGTACGTCTCGCTCATGCCGAGAGTCTGACCGCCCGCGTCCCCCTTTGCTCCGCCGATCGGCGACGAGCACGACGACACGCCGCGCTGAAGGCGGCTGACCGTTGACGTCCTCCGGACGGCCTAGCGTGATGTGTGGCGGGTCCAGCCTCTCCGTGCCGGTGCCCCTCCCCTGTGGTGCTGTGCCGGTGGACCCGCCACTGAGCTGCCGATAGGCGCAAGCGCAGAGGCTTCTTCGGCACGTCTTCTCCCGTCAGACGGGTGGCGCGCCGCCGAACGTTCTGATCACTTCTTCCCCCGACCGCCCCGGGGGCGGGGGCTTGTTGTTTTCCTTCCCGCACCGGGTGCAGCGCATGACGGTGATCTCTTGCTCGGTGACCGGCAGCGGCAGCCACCGATGTCCGGGCGGTAGTTCGCAGGTAACACCAGAGGGATCTCGGCCACATCCACCAAGAGTGCTCCCATGGCGGGCCGGTCGCAACGAGACGGTCACGCTGATCCTCGACCTCTAGGACACGTCCCGACCGGCCATCTAGCCGACCTGGCCTGTGGGTGGCATCGTGAACGTGGGCCGGGTGACCAGTGGTAAGGAGGCGCTCGACGCGCATCCGGCCAGGATCGGCACCACCCTGCTGTTCTCGACGCAGAACGGGACACCGATCGATCTGCACCGTTGGCGCTCACGGCAGTGGACGCCGGCACTCGAGGACCTTCGCGAGGTCGTCCGTAGATGGGATCGCAACATCGCTACGCACGAGGTCTGGGACGAGGCCGAGGGGCATTGGGTGAACCCGGACACCGAGGCAAACGAGCTGGGTTAGGCCCGTTCTCCGGACCTGAACGAATCGGGAGGAGTTACGCCTCCTCGTACGTGCGAACCTGACGTCGGTCGTAGATCCAGCCGATCAGGAGCAGCACTGCGGCGATGGCGATGAACGCCCCGAGGAAGCCCCATTGGTAGACCGCGCGGTTGAAGACCGCAAAGAAGAGGAGTAGCCCGACACCGATCGCGAGGCACGCGCCGACCAAGCCGCCCCAGAACCTCCAGCCGAGGCCATCGTCGTCATCCATCGCGCCATCCAACACCACGCATGCGGTCAGCGCAAGGACTCGCCTCGGTGCGTCCGGCGCTGGTGTTCGACCGTTCGGCCGGGTGCCAGTGCTCGACACGTACCGTAAGGCGGCTCTGCGCATACCCGGCGCGCGCTAGACGTTCGTGGTCGCCGAATCCGTCGAAACCGGTGCACACGAGGACTCGCTCTCGGAGAAACCCCTCGTTTGTGGACTTTGCGGGGGACTCGCGGCGAGGACCTCCCCCACGTCTTTGTGAGGAAAGTCCTGCAAATCAGCAGTCGGGGCGCCGAGATTCGAACTCGGGACCTCTAGTCCCCCAGGCCTGCCAAGGGTAAAACCGGGTGCACAGCGGTGCGCGAATTTGGCTTGTTTGCAGGGATTCCGCCGAGCGGCTGTGTACCGGTGTGCACGGGTTTCGACGGATTTGGCGACCACGGGGCGACCACGGCGACCACCGTCGGACCCCTAGTCCCGGAGAACCAGAGAGCGGGGCCTCGGGCCAGACGATCTAGATTGCGTCCTCGGTGGACGACCGCACCACTGATGAGGTGATGCATGCGACGGGGTTCGGCTTGGTCGTCTGGATTTCGCTTGCGTGGACATTTGATGCGACGGATTGGTCTAGACGGACGCACCTCACGCTCGTTGGTGCGACCCTCGAACTCATTGGCGTGGCGCTCGTTGCCATGGACTTCTGGCGGCCTTGGCTGACCCAAGCAGGCCGTCGCGCGCGAAAGCGGCTCGATGCTGCACTACACGGGATCCACGTCTACCTGGAGTCTCTCCGTGGAAGGAATACGCGTGGTGTTGAGGACGATGGAATCTCTCCTGAGGCGGTGGATGAGATCATCCGCGAGCGGCGACGGACGACCAACTACACGCCAGTTAGGAAAGCCCTCGTCGAGCACGGTCTCCGGCTGGAGGCCTTGGAAGAGCATCAGCGCACAGGGTTCACTGAACTGCAAGAGCGCATCGACAAGATCGGGGACGTTGTCGACAAGATCATCGAGCAGGACAGGATGAGATACATCGGGTGGCGAGTCCTCGGCCTAATCGTGGCCTTCGCGGGGACACTTCTCCTCACGGCTGCGAACTTGGTGTCGTAGCTGTAAGTCCCAAGCACGTTGGTCCTGCTGACCGGGGGTGGCGGCCGAGGGCTGAGTGTGGTCGTCGATGGTTGTAGTACCAAAGCCAGCCTTTGAGAGCCGCCGTTCGTTCGCGGCTCGACCCGTAGATCGCGCCGTACGCCCAGCCGGCGACGAGCGTGCGGATGAAGTCCCGAGGCGGCGGCAGGCGCGTGCGTGCGCGGCCGACAGGTAGGCCGAGCCGTTGTCGGTGAGCAGGCGCTCTACCTGGATCCCGTGCCGGCGGTAGAAGGCGACCGCGCGCTCGAGGAAGCCGACCGCCGTCTCCTGCCGCTCGTCGGGGAGCACCTCGGCGAAGGCGAGGCGGCTGTAATCGTCGACGCACACGTGCACGCACTCGTAGCCGACCTGGTAGCGGCGCACGCCTTCGAGGTCGGTCTGGCGGCGGTTGTGCCGCGGGCGGCGCTCGCCTCCGAAGGCACGCTTGCCGGCACCGCCCTCGATCCGGCCGAGCCGCTTGACGTCCACGTGCACGAGCTCGCCTGGACGTGACCGTTCATAACGAAGCGGCTGCTCGAGTCCGAGGCGCCCGAGCCGTCCCAGACCCTCGCGGGCGAGCACGGCGGACACGGTGGAGACCGCCATGTCGAGCGTCTCGGCGATCTCGGCGGCCGTGAAGCGCAAGCGGCGCAGGGCGACGACCACCTCGACGCGCTCGCGCGGTGTGCGGTTGGCGACGTGCCTGGGAGCGGACGAGCGATCGTCGAGGCCGCTCTCGCCCTCGAGCCGATAGCGGCCAGCCCACTTGCGTGCGCAGCGCACGCTGACGCCGGCCGCCTCGGCGGCCGCCTTCAGCGTCCATCCCTCGCTCACCACTCGCGTCGCCAGGCAACGACGGCCGTACCAACTGAGGGCGGCGTTACGGTGCAGCTTCATCCGGATCTCCTCCTTCGGGCTGAGTGCTTGGTAGCCACCAAGGAGGCCCGGATGAACCAACGTGCTTAGGAACTACACCTAGCGCGCCCCGAACGCGGCCTCGGGGACTTTCCTCGTGACGACGCGAAGGGCGCCGAGACTGAGGTAGAGGGTGCACGCTCCGCACCTCAACCGTCCAACTTCAAGGTCTGCTCATGCCGACGTGCTACGACGCTGACCGTCTACGCAGGGTTGGTCGAGACGAACCGAGCGGGGCTGCGCGGCGATCTTGGTGTCACCTAGGCGGCGATGAACGTCTTCGTGGTATCCCGGCTATCTCACGCGTGATTAGTGGCGCTGTCTCGGGCACCGACCCGGTGCGGGCGCTGCTCGCGAAGGAACGACACGGACGGCGGTAAGGAAGACGGCCCGAGCGGTGTTACCGCAGTCTTTGGGAGAGGATCGCCCGGGCCATCTTTGGGGGGAAGGCGCGCTTCTCTCACGCGAGGCCGCGTTGTGACGACGCTTCCACAGGTGGGCGTAGAAAACAGTGCGCAAAGTGCGGAGATTGCCGGTCACTTGTCCACACGGTTCCACAGGGAACTCGTACGGCTGGGGATAATTGCGCGGGGCCGGGTGCGCTGCCCGCCGGTAGGGATGAGAGGGGAAATGCGGTCACGGCCCGACCGGGTGTCGGGAACCAATGCAGACCTCCGTCCGCCGCATCGACGGAACACTCCCCGTTTTGATCCCCTCTCCCCCTATCCCCTCCCCCGTCTGTCGCGAACGAGTGTTCCACGAAGACTTCCGACAGTCAATCGCCGGACGCGTCGGCTCTTACCGCGGTTCACCCGGCCCAGGTCACGATGCCAGGCCGCGCCGCAGCCGCCTAGAGGGTCGCTCCGGACATGTCCGCTAGGGCTAGTTTGGCGACCACGGGGCGACCATCAGGCTCGATGCGTAGCCGTAATTGCAAAACAAAAGCCCCGCTTAAGCAGGGCTTTGGTCTATCGGGGCGCCGAGATTCGAACTCGGGACCTCTAGTCCCCCAGACTAGCGCGCTAACCAGGCTGCGCCACGCCCCGCGACGCGGCCATCCTAGCGGTCATGCGGAATCGGGCGAACCGGGTGGTCAGGAGCTCGAGCACGACCCGGCGAAATGGCAACAAAATGGCAACGCTCAGGCGTTTGGCGTCCGGCGAGATGCCTCCGGCGAGCCGTCGCCAACGCTCAGGCGATCATCCGACGGGTACGACAAGACGCCCCCCGCGGTCGTAGAGTCGGCCGGTGAGCCAAAGGCGGATCAACGAAGTACGGATCGCGCTACGTCGTGGGACCGTGTCGATCCCCTGGTCGTCGTGTCACGCGCTGCTGGATCGGGTTCGGGACCTGGAGCAGATGAATGACGTCCGCAATGCGTTCCGGGCGGTCGGGACGACGCGGCCCGTCCGTCTGACGGAGCCGCAGAAGAACGCACTGCTGAACATCATCACCATCTGGGCGGACCAGACCGTCGATAGCGATGTCTCGCGTCTGCCGGAGGGGATCGAGGCGCTGCGGGACGCGCTCTACGACGACCTCCACGACGTGGGCACCGAGGAGTGGCGTCCGTCAGAGGATCTACCGTGATCTGTGGCGGGTCCAGCCTCACCGGCACCGGTGCACGCCCCTCCCCTGTGGTGGTGTGCCGGTGGACCCGCCCTTTCCGCGGGGGCTCGTACCGGCGTCTGCGCGCTGCAAGCGTTTGAGGACGTCGGGTACGTGGCATCCATGACGTAGCCCCGGGCTGCTGCTGGTGCCTGGCCCTCCTCTCCTCCTTGAGAAAGGCTGGGCCTTCTGCCATGGGGGTCGGCATGCCCGGGGCCGGATCGGGCATGCATAGGCACTTACTGCTCCCGTTGTCGTTCCTTCGCGAGCAGCGCGCGCGCCGGGTCGGTGCCGGGGATTGCCCCACCGGCACCCCTGCCGATCGCCGGTATGCCCCGGAGCTTCCTCGAGTCGCCGCCGGCTGTCGCACCGGCCGTGCTTTCCGGTGCCTCCTCGACGGTTTCCCGAACGAGCCGAATGACTTTTGCCAGGTCGAGCGCCTCGAGCTGAAGACGGTAGGCGCGAGGCAGGGGTCGAGCCACCGACCGAGCGTAGCCACTTATGGCAACGACCGCCTCGCCGTATAAACTTTGTCTATGGCGGCAACACTGGCCCCCGGTAAGACGATCGTGAGCGCGGTGGTCACCGAGCAGGAGCGCGACGAGCTGCGCCGGCTCGCGCTCGCCGGCGATCGCTCTCTCTCCGGCGAGGTCCGGCGCGCGCTCGCCATGTACCTCGCTCACGTCATGTACCTCGAACGGACCGCCGCCCGCGGTCCCGAGGAGACGCGGCCGTGAGCATCGGCGGGCGCACCGAGTTCGACCCCGCCGCCCGCATGGCCGTTCGCCAGGAGTGGCGTGTCGCGCTCGCGATGCGTGGCGGCTGGCCCGAGCTCCCCCGGAAGCACATCCGCTTCGAGCGGTTGGGCACCGTTATCGACGAACGCGACGACAGCCGCTACAGGGTTCACCGCGGCGAGGTTGACCAGGGCACCCCCGCCGTTGTCGCGTTCTTTTTCACCGAGTACGGCGACCCGGTGTTCCTCGAACGGATGCCGCGATGAGCAAGTGCGTCATCCGGGTCGCCCAGGTCGCCACCCCCGACCTGTTCCTCTCAGACCGAATCAAGGCCGGCCGCGAGCTGTACCACACCAAGGCGCTCCAGCTCGCACCAAACCCGAAAGTGCTCGTTAACCACGATGAGCGTCGACCGATCGGTCGTGTCGTCGCGCTCGAGGAGTGGCCCGAGGCAGAAGGCGTGTGGGTGTTCGCCCGCTGCGAGCTCACAGAAACCCCCGAGTGGCTGCGCGGAGGCGCATACAACGGCACCGGCGCCTCGATGGCATGGATCGACCTCGGCACCTCGCAGGAGCTCCCTGGTGGCTGGCGGCGCTTCAACCGCGGCATGGTCACCGAGGTGTCGGTGCTGTCGCCCAGCGTCAAGCCGGCCGAGACACGGGCGAAGGTCGTGATCCTCCAGCGTCACCCGACCGGGGAACTTTCGCACGCGTGCGAAAGTTCCCCCGAGCGTGACGGCGACGTCGTCCTCCACGGCGACGGGCGCAGCCTGCACCGCTACTTCGAGACACCAATCACGATCCGATGAGGTTGTCCGTCGAGGGATAGCGTCGTGTTCAGCCACCGCCGATACTGCACAGCATCGTGTCGCGGCGCTTGGTGCCAGGGTTTTTCGTGGTGATTGCGGCCGTCATGGTGCTGGCCGACGTCGGTGCTTCGAGTCAGACGACCGGCCGCCGTGCTGCTGCGTGTGCCGTGGGCACGGTGAAGGCATCGATCGAAGGCAGCGTCGTGTGTCTGAAGTCTGGGCGCGAATGTGTGAGCCGCCTCGACACGGATTACCAGCGTCTTGGCTTCGACTGCATCGCGGGAGTGTTGATCAGGCGCTCCGGGTGGGTGATCACAGAGCTCGGCTCTCCCTGGGTGCCTGTCGCGATCAACGAACGCGGGCAGGTAGTTGGAGACTTTGGGAGGGGATTCATGGGCTACACGACGCCGCCAGATTGGCGAGCCGTGCTCTGGCAGAACGGGCAAATCACGTTCCTCGCCCCGCCCGGCTACGGCCACGCGCAAGCGATCAACGACGCGGGTCAGATCATCGGGTGGAACACGACGCGAGCTGGGGTGCGGCAGAACTTCACCTGGCGGGACGGCGTTCGAACCGACCTCGGTGCACTACATCCGATCGGGTTGAACGAGAGCGGCCAGGTTGCCGGCAACAGCCAGGCCTCGTCTGGCGCATACAACCCGGGAGACGCGAGCCACCTGGACGCGTCGCTTTGGAACGACGGCACCCTAACAACCCTCAACATCCCCACCGACGCGACGTCCACGGTCGCCGACGACACTTCAGAGGTAATCAACGCACGCGGCCAGGTACTCATGAACGGGGGGGACGGAACAACCCGTGGATGGAAGGTCTGGGAGAACGGTGTCCTCACGGACATCGACGGCCCAGGCGTCACACACGCTGTCGCCATCAACGAGTCGGGTCAGATCCTCCTCCGCGGAGCAAATCGCAAAGGCACGCAGGGGTTCCTCTGGGAGCGGGGCATCCTTCGCAACATTGGAACACTCGGCGGCCGAGAGACGAATCCCAGAGCGATCAATGACCGAGGTCAAATAGTCGGGCAGAGCCAGACAAAGAACGGCAGCTATCACGCGTTCCTCTGGGCGAACGGGAAGATGCGAGACCTGGGCACCCTCGGGGGACAAGTGAGCGGCGCCGTGGCGATCAATAACCGGGGCCAAGTCGTCGGCACGAGCTTGACGAAGCGCCCCGGCAACCTGCACGCGTTCCTGTGGCAGAACGGCCGACTACGAGACCTCTCGCCGCTCACCACCGTCAACCGCTCGGTCGCCCCCGCGATCAACGACCGCGGCCAGATCGTCGGCACGATCAGTAGAACGATTGGCGGAAACCGCTTCCTACACACGGAAGCCGCCGTCATGTGGACGGTGCCATCTGGGCCGTAGGCTGCCGCTGGCCTGCCGTTTTTTAGGTATCAACAGCACCGTGACCCCCGCTCTGGAATTTCTCTCCCCGATGCGAGGAAACGCCGGATCCGTCGCTAAGCGCAGGGGCCTGAAGCGATCGCCCGCGGCGCAGGGTTGTGGCTCGGAGCATCGAGCTACGAGGCGAGGGGTGTCAAAAATTGTTGACAGCGGGCTGGCGTTGTGTGCCAGGTGCGGCTTGCCGATCGACCCGAACGAACCCTGGGACTTAGACCATCGAGACGACCGCCGGGGATATCTCGGACCGAGCCACCGCCGATGCAACCGCGCGGTATCGAAGCCCCGGCGGCGGTCGAGGGTCTGGTGAACTCGGCCGGCCTGCTTGAGCTGATCACCGACCGGCGTGCTGTCCTGAGTGATCGACTGGCCGCTGCCGACGAGATGGGTCTCGCGGATCTGGAGCTGTACGTGTCGACGATAGGTGAGCAGCTGTTTCTCCACAGTTGCCTCCTCGAGTTCTTTTCCCCGGCCGTCGCTGATCGGCACAAGCGCGAGGCGGACGTCGCCCGCGAGGTTGGTGAGCTTGTCGCGCGCGCGCACCACCATTGCGGTGTCAGCCCACCGGATCTTCGGGCTGTTCGGCTTCTTCTGCGTGACGCTCTCGAGCTGATCGCACGAGCGAAGTGATGTCCGGCGCGCGGGGAATCCCGCCGCTGTTGCCTGACTGAACAACGCAACAGCCGAGCAGGAGAGTAGGCTCCCCGTGTTCGCGTCTCGTTCCACGCGACTCACCAGCAGTACCGTCGGCGGCCCCCTCAGCAGGGCCGTCGGCATTTCCGGGGCCGACGTCGTCCGACGGACGTCGTACCCTGCACCGTGGTGAGCTGAGTGATTGGAACGAAGACAGCGACGTGGTCGGCAGCGAACTAACCGACGCCGAGCGCGCAGACTTCTACGACCTCGACGACCGAGTCCGGCGCGGGGAGCATCTGTCGTGGGAGGAACAGCAACGCCGGCAGGGGTACCTGCTTCGCGTCTGCCCGCCGCCTTCCCCCGAGGTTCAGCTCGAGCGGAGCGAGAAGCTCCGCGCACAGGGGATCGACTTCCCGGCTGCCTACGCCGCGTTCAGTCGGCGCGAGTTCGCGAAGGCGCGGCGCCTCGCCGGCCTCCCGCCCGCATCAACTCAGCGCGTTGATGTTCGCGCTCGCGGACGCGCGCGTCGTCGTGTCAATCGCGCGGTTCGTCGTGCCCGGCTCGCGGCGCATTCGCCACCCGGCCGACCACGACCAGCCTCCGGGGACAAGGAGTCCCCATCTGATGATGTAGATCCCCCTGGGGAGGCGGCGTGAGCGCGCCGCCGATCCTGCTGGTCCGGGTCGAGCTCGAGCAGCTCCCCGTCTCGATCGTGATCGCGGCGTCCGCGGAGGACGAGACCCGGCTCCGCGGACGGCTTGAGTCGCGCGGCGCGCGCAGGTCCGTCATCCAGGCCGTCGAGGACGCGCTCGACGAGCTCGCCCAGAGGCAGGTCGCATGAACCCCGGGCTCCGTGAGGCGCTGGCGCACCTCGAGCGCGACTTCGCGCTGCTACCGGTGCGCGCCGACAAGACGCCGGCGACCGACCTGATCCGACGGACGCGCGGCCGCGGCGGCTGGCGTCAGCTCGTCAAGAAGCCGGCAACCGCGACCGAGGTCTGCGACTGGTTCGAGCTCGACCCCGAGACCGGCGTCGGCGTGCTCACCGGCGCCGTTTCGAACGTCGCCGTGGTCGACGTCGACTATCCCGCCGTCGCTCCAGCAACACCGACGACGGCGACCGTCGCAACCCGGCGCGCCTTCCACGCCTACCTCCGCACTGACCTACCAATCCGCACCCGCGAGTACGCCTGGGGATCGGTGCGAGGCGAGCGCTCCTACGTCGTCGCGCCTTGCAGCCGGAGAACAGACGGCGGCGCCTATGCCTGGCAGTCAAGGCCCGAGGAAATCGGCCTCGCGGATTTCGCCGAGTTCGAAAACCGCGCCACCGCGACCTACATACGTAGTTCTAGTAACAAACGTACTTCTAGTTCCGCCGTCTCTCTCGCGGGGCTGAGGACGTTCGCGGACCTCGAGTCTGACGAGGGTGTCGCCTTGCGTCTGGGGCACGCTCTCGGGGTTCCTGAGGGCGTCGAGCTCGGTGAGTCGTTCCCGTGCCTGATTCACGCCGACGAGCGGCCCTCGGCGGCCCTGTGGCGTTACCAGCCTGACGCCAGCGTCCTGTACAAGGACTGGCACGCCGGCAAGCACGGGGGTTCTCCCTGGATGCCGCTCGCTCGCGTGCGCGCGATCCTCGCCGGCAGGACCCAGCCGCTCAACCCACCCGAGTTTGTCGTTTGGCGGTTGCGACTGGCGTGGGAGGCCGGGTTGCTCGAGCCGGTCGAGTTCGAGCGTCCCCCTGCGCCCAGCTGGCGCGTCGATGACGTCTGGCAAGGATTCCTCGATCTCGTCGGGCTCCGTTGGACCGTCGAGCGCGGTAACCCGACGGCTTTCAGCGTCAACTTCGCCTCTGCCTGGTGCGGCGTTCCGAGGCGACGCGCACATGAGGCGATCAGCGAGCTCGCGCGTGCCGGCTCGCTGCGGCTCGTAGGCCGCGACCCACGCGGCATCACCCGACTGTGGCTGCCGGAGGGGGTGAGGCCACTCGACTGACATCAGCACCACCCCGCACGACAGACCAACACTCGAAGGGAGAAGAACGATGGCATCACAAAGCAAGTCGCCCGAGGCGTCCGAGTATCCCCGGTTTTGGGATTGGGACGAGGACGGCAAGTCGGTCGAAGGCATGTTCCTGCGCGCCAACGTTGGCTATACGGCAAACGGCCCCCGACCGTTCGTTGTGCTCGACGTCGACGGCGACGAGAGGACGATCTGGCTGTTGCACGACGTCTTGCGCAATCAGTTTGCGCGCGAGGTGCATCGTCGCCCCAACAAGGCGATCGACGTCGGCGAGACGATCCGTATCCACCAGCTCGAACCGCGTGAGTCCCAGACGAACGCGGGACGCGCCTATACGAACTATCGGACCGAGTTCCCGCAGGGACCTGCGACGACGCAGGTTGACGTTTTCGGCCTGCCGCCGGAGGCGTCGCCGCCGCCGGAGTTCGAGGACGCTGCTGTCGGGGGCGGGGTGTTGGACGCCGACATCCCGTTCGCGTGAGCGTCGTGGTGGGGGCGCGGGATGGAGGTCCCGCGCCCCCGGTGTTCTCGTTGCCTGGCAGGCGTCTCGAGAACGGCTACCGAATCATCGCAGCAGACGGGGCCGACCTCGATGGCGGAACGCTCTACACGCTGTTCAACGCGGCCGGTGACCCGATCACGTCGGCCGCGTGGCCGCAGCCACTCGAGCTGATCGCTCTCACCCGGCTCGACGAATGGCGACCGTGAGCAGGACCGCCACCCGGAGGGCGCGAGCAATCGCGTCCTCCGGGACACCAGTGCGACTGCCGTGCCGCCGTCACAGGCTCGGGATCGACGCCGCGCCCGTGACCCGGCTTTGCCCAATCTGCCTCGGTGAGCAGCTTGCCGAGGCCGGCTGGGCGACACGGCTGCTACCGGCCGAGAGGCTGCGCGACGAGTACGGCCTCGAGCCGCCGCCCGGGTCCCGGTTGTCGTACGACAACGAACCCGACCACGTCGGGATCTTCGGGGCAGTAGGACCGTCGCAGGCCGAGCTTTTCGGCGCTCCGATAAGCGGCACATATGGGGGTGACAGGGAGCATCGGGGGCGGCGGCCTCGCATGCCGCAGTGGTACTCGACCCTCTGCGACGGCTGGTCGCGTGCCGCCTGGCGCGGCGAGATCACGTGGGAGCACGCGGCCATGTGCGTCGCGGTGTGGCACCCGCTCGCACTCGAGCAGGCGCTGATCCCGGGTGCCAAGCGTCGCCCCAACAAGGAACGGGAGCTCGAGCTGGAGCTCTTCGCCGGCCTGCTCGCGGCCGGGGTCGACGAGCCCACTGCCCGACATCTCGTCGGGCTCGACAACGAGAGCACCCCGAAAGGAACAAGCGACGATGAGACGACCTGAGTACAGCCCCGGCGTGAGCGAGTCACTGCGACTACGAAAGCTCCCGCAACGCAAGCCGACCGAGGCCGACCGGCCACCCGTCACGCCGCTCCCGGGACGACAGATCAAGCCGCTTCCTGGGCAGCTCGACCTGGACGGGAACGAGACGGGCGCGCCACCCTCGCCCGCTGAGAGCGACGACGAGGAGGCGTCGTGACGGCGGTCGACACACAGCTGGCGCGCGCGCCCGGCGACGTGGGCGAGCTCGAGCTCGCGCTCGCCTCGGCCGAGCGCGAGACGCGCGCGCTCTACGTCGCGGCCTACGTCGTGCTCGCGCGGCCGGAGCTCGCCACCGACGAGGAGCACGCGAGGGCGTGCGTCGTTCGTGATCAGTTCGACGCGATGTTCTCGGGCTTCCTCGCGATCGCCGCGGTCGACGACGACGAGGCGACCTAGCGGGTGACCGGCCGGCTCCCTCTCGGCGACTTGCTCGCGCTCTCGGTCCTCGAGCACGGACCCGACTCGGGCACGGCGCTGGCACGCGTGGTCCATGCCCGGAAGCAGGCCGTGCTCGAGGAGCTGCGCACCAACCCGCGCTTCGAGCGGCTGGGGCGAGGCCGCGGCTCTCGCTGGGGACTCGCTGCGAGGGCATGGGAACCGATGGGAACAGAAGATAGGACGCACCCGGGGATAGATGGCCTCCGGGCGCGCATCGACGCGCTCGAACTCAGAGTCGCCGAGCTCGAGCGCCAGGTCGTCGGGGAGCTTTCGCGACCGTGACCGCCGCCGACCGGCTCGAGGCTCTCGTCGGCCCGAACCTCGCCGGGGCGATCCTCGACGCGGTCCGCGAGGAGCTCGCCGCCTCACCCGCCCCCCACTCCGAGCCGGCCACCCGCTGGCTGACCGTCGAGCAGACGGCCGATTATCTCGGCACGACGCCGAAAGCAATCCGCCGCCGCATCGACCGCGGACGGCTCCGAGTCGTGCGCGACGGCCGCCGTCTCTACGTCGACCGGCAGGCGCTCGACGAGGCATACGCCGCCGAAGGGCGTATGCTCCGAGCGACCAAACAGAAAGCCCCCGCACGGTTGACACGTCCGGGGGCACGGCCACAGGAGGCGAAGCTCCCATGACCACCGAATCCTCGCACGGCGCGCGCACCCGCGAACCCGTCCACGTCGGGCAGCGCCGCATCCCGAACCTCTGGCAGCGCACCCTCGCGAACGGCGACACCGCGTTCGAGTTCGTCGGCCGCGTCGACGGCCGCGTAATCCGCCGACGGCTCGCCGCCACCACCAAATCCGAGGCTGTCACCGAAGCCCGAGGCGTCACGACCGACCGCGACCGCGGCGAGCTCCGCGCCCGCCCCACCGCGCCGACCGTGCCCGAGCTCCGCGACGAGTTCCTCGACCACCTCCGCTCGCTCGTCGGCAACCCCGACGAGCGCCGCCGCCGCTCGCAAGCCTGCGTCGACCTCTACGAGCGCCATCTCGACGTGCGGTTCGTGCCCGAGTTCCGCACCCGTCGCGTCGACGAAATAACGACCGCCGACCTCCGCCGCTGGCTCGACAAGCTCCGCCGAACGAAGCTCGCGCCGAACACTCAGCGCGGCGTCCTCACGGCCGCAAGCGCGATGCTCCGCTACGCCGCGAAGCAGGCCTACATCCCGATGAGCCCCGCCGCAGGCCTCGACCGCGACGACCGCCCCTCGCCCACGCGCAAGCGCCAGCCGCGCTACCTCAACGGCGCGCAACTCGGCGCGCTCCTCGACAAGCTCGGCGACGACTACCGGCCGTTCGGGGCGACGCTCGCCTACGCGGGGCTCCGCGTTTCCGAGGCGCTCGCCGTCCGGTGGCGCGACCTCGACCTCGACGCGGGCCGCCTCACCGTCGCCGCGCAACTCGACCGGGGCGGGCGCACCGTGCCGCTCAAGACGACCGCGAGCGCCGCGACCGTCGACCTCCTCCCCGCCCTCGTCCGCGAGCTCCGCGCGCACCGTGCCCGCCAAGCGGCTCTAGGGATCCACCTCGTCGCGCGCCGACGCGCTCGTGTTCTCGACCCGAACCGGGAAGCCGCACCATCAGCGGAGCGCGCTACGGGCCGTCCAGAACGCCGCGCGCGCCGCGAACCTCGGGCACGTCACCGCGCACGACCTCCGCCACTCGCTCGTCGCGAACGCCCTCGACGCCGGACTCACGCTCGCCGAGGCCGCGCGGCTCGCGCGGCACGCCTCCCCCGCCGTGACCGCGAGCGTCTACGCCGACGTGCTCGAGGCGAAGCGCGAAAGCCTCGGCGCGAAGCTGGCGCTGGCGGGGTTCGGAGCGTGACTCTTCCAGGGCGCCGTCGTTTAGGCTGGAAAAAGCCAACGAGGCGATTGGAGGTCACGGACATGACCGCTGCTCGTACGCTGACTGCAACTGCGACGGTACTCACGGTGTTCTCTCTGAGCGCGACTGCCGTAGCAGGCCCGGCGTCGTCGCAGAACCAGGGCGACCGCGCCGCGTCCGCGGCTTTGACGCAATTAGGCACCAGTTACACGTGGGGTGGCGCGACTCCCACAACGGGGTTCGATTCATCCGGCCTCGTCGTGTGGGCTTATGCGAAGGCCGGGCGGTCGAACCTTCCGCACCACACGGCCGCGCTGTGGTCTCTAGGACGCCACGTAGCACGGAAGCAGCTCGTGCGCGGTGACCTCGTGTTTTTCGACGGAATGTGGCACGTCGGGATCTATTTGGGGGGCAACCGCTTCGTACACGCCCCGCCCTCGCCAGGAAGAGCCGTCGTACGCGTACAGAGCCTTGCTACGAGTGTTTATGGACAGCACTACGTCGGAGCGGTTCGCTTGCGCGGCTGACCAGACCTGTTCGGAGCCTGATCTTGTGGCAACGCCGTGGCAACGGCTAGCGGGGAATTGGGGGAAACTGGCGGGGAACCGCAGGGACGGATTTCACGGTTCAAAGCCATTCCGGGGCACCAAGGGGAACCGCGGGGAGCCCTGCGGCGACCCCCCAGACTAGCGCGCTAACCAGGCTGCGCCACGCCCCGCGACCGCCCCATCCTAGCGGGCGTCCAAAGACCGACGAGCTCGCCCCTGAACCGACGCTCCAAGGGGGCGGCGGCGAAGTGGCAACAGAACGGCAACCGGCCGGGCCCGAGGAAGACGACGACTACGCCACGGGATTGCGGATAAAGACGTAGTCGCTCGAGCGGTCGGGCAACACGTATAGACCCCGCTCCCTGAGCCATTCGTCGATGGCCCGCACGCGCTGCTGGTAGTCCTCGGCGGTAATGACGCCGGCGTCCACGGCGTCGAACAGACGTCTCGTCGTCGCGCAATACAGCCGCGCGGCTTCACCTGACACGAACGTCCTCACGGCAGAAAGCCTACAGCCCGGCCCTTCCGCGCATGCTGTTGCCGACCCGTCGCGCGCCGCCGCGGCGGGCACATCTCAAGGCCCGGGGGCGGTGGTGGATCGAGCACCGCCCCTGAGCCTCGAGCTGGTCACCAGGCGGGACGCAGGCCTAGTGTTCTCCCCCGCGGTACGTGTCTGCCGAAGCTACGCCGTTCGCTTCGGCTGGTGGGTTCCGAGGTGGTTGCGGATCGGTGTCCGATGCACTTGTGGCGACTGCGATGGGATCGTCGAGCCAGCCACCGAGGGATCAGCGCGAGCTACGGCCCTTCGACGTGCCGCCGATCGAGCGGGAGCGGCTCCCAGGCGCACACGTAGTTCGCGGCGACGTCGGGCCGGAAGCCGAACTCGGCCGCAGCACACGGCGGACAGTAGAGAGCGATGTCGGGGTCGGGGTCGTCGCAGCGCGTCGCGACCCAGCCCCTACCGAGCTCCGAGCAGCAGCCACACTCAACGCAGTAGAGCACCCATGCCCCTTCCCCGGCCTGTATCCAATCGGATCGGCGGGCCGTCCACAAGTGGCAGACAACGACAGCTCCTCCTCGATCGGCTGGGCCATGTCGCCGCGGTCTCGGGCGACGAACGATGGCGGGCGGGCGTCACGCATACGGACCGGGTGTCGCGTCGCTGTGGCGCATCACGGGCTGCCTCACCGCGTGGGTGCTCGTCGCCGGGCCGCCGTAGAGCAGTTCGTGTAGGCAGCGCGCCTCTGTCGCCGCGGACGACGGCACCCGTGGCTCGCTCCAGCGAGAGGTTTCACGCCGGGGTTCAAACGATACCGCCAGGGCGCGAGTCGCCCACCGCTCCCCTGCATTGCAGTGCATCCAGTGTGCTAGTAGATCATGTTGGATTTGATGCAACAACGGCGGCCTCCGGGGAAGCGAACGGCCCCAGGCACGAGTCCGTTCTCGCCGCACGCGGGCCGAGAGTGCTGCTCGCGGCCGGCGTAGCGTGCGGAGGACGGAGCGAGCGTGAGCCGAACGCTGGGTAATGGTCGCGGGTTTGCGCAGGCTGCCTCGTTTGGCTTGGGCGGCGATCGCGGCTGGCGTGGTGGGGTACGTCTTGACGTTCTATGTGCGGTCCGAGCTGTGGCCGTGGATCGGGGTGCTCCTCATGCTGCTCGCTCCGCTACTGGCGGTTGCGGCCATAGCGCGATCTCGCCGGCCGCTGACTTTTGTGGTGGCCGTGGTGGCGATGATTCCGCTCGCCGTCCTCGTCTGGGCTGTGTGGCACTGGCTCGGGACCTAGCGGGCGAAGGCACAGGTGACGTTGGCACGGTGGGTTCTGAGCCGGTGAGCGGACGGTGTCGGCTGGGCGGGCTACGCCATCTTCCCGAGGGTGCGACCCACGTGCTCGACCATCAACGCTCCACGGAGCTCGCGGAGGCCCTCGGGAGGATCGCGAAGGACAGCGAGAACGGCTTCTCGATCCTTGATGCTGAGCCCGACACGTTCGTCACCGCAGGCGTGGGCGATGAGCAGGAGCGCGGCGGTGTCCATGTGGCCGGCGTGCACGAGGCGTTCGGCGAGCCCGAGGACGGCGAGCCGGTTCACGGCGATGCCGGCGATCTCCATACAGCGCTAGGGCGAGCGCGGAAGGCTTGGGTCCGGAGATTCGAACACGCAGGCGTAGTCGGCGGCGACTCGCGTCGGTGGCCGAACTGGGAGGCGGCGCAGGGCAGGCCGAAGACCGCGACCCATAGCCCGTCCGTCCCTTCGGGGTCATACCTGCGGACAGCAGCCCAGCCTTTGCCCGGCGTGGCGGAGTAGCACCCGCAGAAGTCGCATTCCAGCATGGCCACGGGGCCACGCTAGGCGCCGGCAGCAGTGCCGCGGTGGACACGATTGAGTCAATCCGCCCGCAGGTCCGCCGCCGCGCGAGCGTGGAAGCGACGCAAGGCGTTACGGCAGCTGACGGTCGAAATGGGCGGGGCGGCCCGACGCCGCCCCGCCGTCCCTCAGGCGAGGCGCTTGTAGAGCCGCTCGACGAGGGCAGGCGTCTGCTCGAGCTTCTCGGTGATGATGCGGACGCGCACCTCGCGAAAGTGATCGGGTTGGACGCCGAGGGCCTTCGCGATCTTTGCGAGGACCTCGTTCGAGGGGACCGGCCGGTTCCCGTGCACGATGTGGTTCAGGTAGCCGGCCGACAGCTCCGTCTTCTCTGCGAGAGCGCGATACGTGACGCCGGTCTCCGCCATGAGACGCTCGATCGTCGGGCCGAGCGGTTCGCTCGAGTAGGTGCGCTTCTTGGCGGCCATCAGTCGTGCCTCGCCCAGTCAATCACAGACGCCCGGTCAACGCGTGCGTCCGACTCGTCCGAGCGGCGGCGGACGTCGACGGCGCCGTCCTCGAGGCTCTTTCGCCCGATCGTGACCCGGAAGGGGCAGCCGAGGAGGTCCGCATCCGCGAACTTCTCGCCCGGGCGGGCGTCCCGGTCGTCGAGGAGAACGTCGTGCCCACCATCCGAGAACTCCTGCCCCACGGACGTCGCAAGCGCCTCGACCTCGGCGGACCCTCCGGTCAGCGCGAGGACGTGGACGTCGTACGGCGCGACCGAGCGCGGCCAGACGATCCCGCGCTCGTCGTACCCCTGCTCGACCACCGCCGCCAGCACCCGGCCGGGGCCGATCCCGTAGCTCCCCATAACGATCGGCCGCTCCACCGACTGCTCATCGAGGTACATCGCGCCGAGCGGCACCGAGTACGGCTCCGTGCCGAGCTTGAAGATGTGGCCCACCTCGATCGCCGTCTGGAAGCGCAGGGCTCCGCCGCAGCGCGGGCACGCGTCTCCCTCGCGCGACAGGCGGATGTCCGCTACCTCTGCCTCGAAGTCACGGCGATGCTCGACGCCGCGGAGGTGGTAGCCCGTGCGGTTGGCACCGGCGACGAACTGCCCTTCGCGAAGTGCGTCGTCGAGCACGATCCGGCCGCGGAAGCCGACAGGTCCGAGCGACCCGGGCTTCGCCCCGAACGCCTCGCTGATCTCGTCCGCCTGTGCCGGCCGCGACCCGGCGCCGAGCGCCGCCGCGAGCTTCGCCTCGTCGAGGCGGTCGTCGCCGCGCACCAGCGCCAGCACGACGTGCCCGTCAGCGACGACGGGCATCGCCTTGGACGTCGCGGCGACGTCGATCCCGAGGAAGGCCGCAAGGTCTTCGCAGGTCGTGATCCCGGGCGTTTCGACCTCCTCCGGTGCACGCAGCGGGGCCGGGTGCTCGGGAGGGCGCGGGACGCCGTGGGCGATTTCCAGATCGGCTGCGTAGTCGCCCCGTTCGCAGGTGACAAGCGTGTTTTCGCCCGACCCAGCCGGAGCGAGGAAGTCGATCGACTCGCTTCCCCCCATCATCCCGGACTCGGCCTGCACCGCGACTGCCTCGAGGCCACAGCGCTCGAATATCCGGTGGTACGCGCCTGCGTGTGCGTGGAAGGCGGCGTCGAGTCCTTCTTCGTCCCGGTCGAACGAGTACGCATCCTTCATGACGAACTCGCGCACGCGCAACAGGCCCCCGCGCGGCCTCGACTCGTCGCGCTCCTTCGTCTGGAAGTGGTAGAGGATCTTCGGCAGGTCACGGTACGAACGGAGCTCGCGCGCGTGGAACGTGATCGTCTCCTCGTGGGTCGCGGCGAGGACGAATTCGCGCTCGGAGCTGTCGCGTATCTTCATGAGGACGTCGAACGTGTCGTACCGGCCGCTGGTCTTCCAGAGCTCCGCGGGCGTCAGCACAGGCATCGACATCTCCTGGCCGCCGATCGCGTTCATCTCCTCGCGGACGACCTGCACGACCTGCTCGTGGATTCGCCACCCGGCGGGGAGGTATGTCCAGAGCCCCGCCCCGACCTGACGGATCAGGCCCGCGCGGACGAGGAGCTTGTGCGAGACCGCCTCGGCGTCCGCGGGGTCCTCGCGGAGCGTCGGCAGGAAGAGCCGGGACTGGCGCTGGAGCATCCTGCCAGCCTAGATGAGGCGCAACGGGCGGGTGTCGGATGCGTTGCCCGTCCGGGCGATGCGCAGCGCGACGTCAGCGCGTGACGCGGACGAAGCCGTCGAGCTCCGTCGTCGGGCCGTCGCCGCTGCCCTCGAGGATGAAGGAGTCGAGCGTCTGGAGGACGTCCCGCGCCTCCGCCGGGAGAGCTTCCGGGCCGGCGATGCTCTCGATCAGCGGGATGAGGCCGTCGATGTCGACGTATGCGAAGCCGCGGGTTCGCTCGCCGAGCTCGACGCGCTCGGCCGCGGCCTCGAAGGCATCGCTGTCGACGAGCTTGGGGCCGTCCCCGAGAAAGTCCGCGATGCCTCCCGGCCCAGTGGTCACGATCACCATGCCGTCGTCGAGCTTCGCGTACGCGAGTGTGAAGCCCTCGACGGTGAGCTCGTTGATCGTCCTGCCGCGCTCGGTGCGGATCCGCACCTTCTCGCCCGACTGCAGGGCGAGCTTGCGCACGACGCGGTCGACCGTGTCGAACGCCTCGTCCGCATCCGGCGGTGCGAGGACGAGCGTGACCTCGGGAACCTCCGCCCCGCCCTTCCGTACGTAGAGGAGGCCCTCGCCGGAGAGCGCGTCGAGGAGGCCGTCGAGGGACACGCCGACCGTGTCCTGGAGCACTTTCGAGATCTCCCCGACGTCGACCGTGCCCTCGACCCGGTCGAGGAAGCCCTGGGTGCCGCCGAACGAAAGCGCAGCGACCGCGTCGGCGGGCACACGGTCGACCAGCTCGGGCTCGTAGCTCGAGCCGTTGTCGTCCGGCGTCCGCACGCCGAGCGAGAGGTGAACGCCGTCCTCCTCGGCCGCGAGCGCGGCTGCGAGCCAGTCGACGCCGAGGTCGCCCCGGACCGGCTGCGCGAACACGGACGTGAGCTCTTTCGAGATCGCCTTCAGGTCGACCCAGCCGCGCACGAGAGCCTCGGCGGGAAGCCCGGTCATCGCGTCCTCGAACGACCGGACACCCTCGAGCGTGCCGCGGCCCAGAGCCGCGCGGTAGGAGTCGATATCGGCCTGCGTCTCGGCGAGCACGGTCCAGTCGTCGACCGTGCCTTTCGCGGGCGGCTGGTCGGACTTCGCGATCAGCGCCTGAAGACGCTCGTCGCTCTCCGGTTGCAGCAGCACGACCGGCTTCCGATCCGCCGTGACGACGACGACCAACTCGTCGCCGAGCGCGGGCGCGACGTCGCTCGTCCAGCTCAGATTCTCCTGCGCGAGCTCCGTGCGGATCGAGTCCACGAGCTCGGAGCGCGCATCGGGGAACAGGCCGAGGAGCCGGTCGGCGTTCTCCCACTGCTCCGACGACTCGTCCGTGACGAGGGTCACGAAGGCGATCGCATCGACGGGCGCGAGCCCGGCCGTCGCGGGGACGGAGCCCGTCTCGTCCGGCGCCGCCGCACAGCCGGCGACGACGAGCGCGAAGGCGATCGCGACAAGCGCATGGAGTGGCCGCAGCCGCATCACGAAAGGGATATCGGCGTGCGCGGGGATTCCCTGAGCACGATCGGCTACTCGAGCGGGATCATGCTCGCCTCTGCCATCGCGAGCGCTGCGGGCTTCGCCATCTTGAGTCGCTTCGGACGAGGCATGCCGACGTCGATCCAGTGGTCGATCTCGTGGAAGAGCTCGTCGATGAGGATCTCCGAGGACACCTTCTTGAGGACCCGCCCGTGCGCGTAGACGAAGCCGACCTCGCGGCCTCCCGCAATCCCGAAGTCCGCGTCACCCGCCTCACCAGGGCCGTTCACCGCGCAACCCATGACGGCGACCTCGAACGCCTGCGGATAGTCGCGCAGGCGCTCCTCGACGACGACCGCGAGGCTCTCGACGCCGACGTTGTCGCGGCCGCACGAAGGGCAGGCGATCATCACCGGCCCGCGCTCGCGGAGCGCCGAGGGCCTTGAGGATCTCCCACGCGACCTCGACCTCCTTGACCGGGTCGGCCGTGAGCGAGACACGCATGGTGTCGCCGATCCCGTCCATCAGGAGCGAGCCCATGCCGACGGCGCTCTTGATCGATCCTGCGAAGGGTGTGCCCGCCTCGGTGACGCCGAGGTGGAGTGGGTACGGAACGCGGTCCGAGAGCATCCGGTACGCGCGGATCATCGTCGGCACGTGCGACGCCTTGACCGAGATCTTGAAGTCGCGGTAGTCGAGCCGCTCGAGGATCTCGACCTGCTCGAGTGCCTCCACCACGAGCGCCTCGGCCGTGTCCTGACGCGCGAGCGCCTCGAGGTGCTTCGGGAGCGAGCCGGCGTTGGCGCCGATCCGCATCGGGATCCCCGCGCGCTTGGCGGCCTTCACGACCTTCTCGGTCTTGTCCGGGCCCCCGATGTTCCCGGGGTTGATGCGGACCGCCGCGACGCCGGCGTCGATCGCCTTGAGCGCGAGCGACGCGTTGAAGTGGATGTCCGCGATCACCGGGAGCGGCGACAGGCGGACGATGCGTGGCAGCGCGCTCGCGTCCTCGAGCTTCGGCACCGCGACCCGCACGATCTCGCAGCCCGCCGACGCGAGCGCAGCGATCTGCGCCGTGGTCGCCTCGACGTCGTGCGTCTTCGTCAGGGTCATCGACTGGACGACGACGGGAGCGCCGCCGCCGATCGCGACGCCGCCGACCCGGATCTGGTGCGCGCTCGCCATTCGCGCGTCAGGGTACCGCGGGCGGACGCGGGGGAACCCGTGGTTCCCCCGCGAGCCCCCTCCTTGCGGTAATCGGCACGGCGACGCGAATCTGGCCTCCCGGCCGGCAAAGCCGGCCTCCGGCCGCGTGGGCACACTCATCCATCATTGCCAGAGCGGACAGCCTTAGGGACTCGCCGGGCTCACAGCAGCACGTACGTTGAGCGAAGAGACCCCTCAGAGGGCGTCGCCGCGCGAGCCTCCGCCGTCGGCGTGGGAGCTCCGGGCGGCGCCCGACGACCACGGCGGCGACCTCTGGGCCGTGGGCGCCGACCTCTCGGCCGGGACGCTCCTCGCGGCCTATCGCCTCGGCCTCTTCCCGATGCCGCTCCGAGGGACGATCGGCTGGTTCTCCCCGGTGCATCGCGCGGTCCTCCCGCTCGAGGGCTTCGCGCCGTCCCGTTCGCTGCGACGGGCGAGGCGGCGGTACGAGATTCGCATCGATTCTGCGTTCCGGGCGGTCGTCGACGGATGCATGCGGCCGGGCGAGCCCGAGAGCTGGATCGACGACGACATCGTCGAGGCGTACGGCGAGCTCCACGAGCGCGGCTGGGCGCATTCGGTCGAGGCGTGGGACGACGAGGGTCTCGCCGGCGGGCTCTACGGGGTCTCGATCGGTGGGCTGTTCGCCGCCGAGTCGATGTTCCACGCGCGGACCGACGCCTCGAAGGCCGCGTTCGCCGGGCTCGTCGAGCAGCTCCGCGAGGCCGGCGCGGCCGACCGAAGGCTGCTCGACGTCCAGTGGCTCACACCGCACCTCGAGACGCTCGGGGCAGTCGAGATCACGAGAGCCGAATATCGGGTGCGGTTGTCCCGGGCGCTGGGCGTTGCGTCGCCCTGGCGGTGATGGAGACACGAACCGGTGCCGCCGGAGGCCGGCTTTGCCGGCCGGGAGGCCGTGCGCCAACAGCCAAGTCAGCTACCGGAAGGAGGGACTCGTGGGGGAACAATGGGTTCCCCCCACGTCAAGAGAGGCGGCCGATGTCGTTCGAGAGCCCGATGAAGAACAAGAGCAGGACGATGCCGAGGCCGACGACCGACACGCGCTCGTAGATCTCCCTGCGGACGACCCGCCCGCGGGCGCCCTCTGCGATTGCGAACACGATGTGCCCGCCGTCGAGCGGCAGCAGCGGCAGCAGGTTGAGGAGCGCGATCGAGAGCGAGATCAGACCGAGCACGAACAGGAACGTCTCCACCCCTTGCTTCGCCGCCTCCGACGATCCCTGGACGATGCCGACCGGGCTCGCGATGTCGTCGCGTCCGTCTCCCTGGACCAGGCGGCCGAGAGAGGCGCCGATGTCACGGGTGACGCGCCAGCTGAGGGACAGCGACTCCTGTGCGGCCTGCGGCAACGGGAGGCCCTCTCCGGCCAGAACGATGCCGAGCCGGTAGGCACCGTCGCTCAGCTTCGGCGCGGTCGCGGGAAGCGTAACCTGCTGGCCGTCGCGGACGACCACCACAGTGAGCTGACGACCGTCGGAGCCCGAGATCACCGCGGAGATGTCGTCCGCCTGAACGACGCCGCCGTCGATCGACTGGATCCGGTCGCCTGCCCGCATCCCCATCGACTGCGCCGGTGACCCGGCCGAGATCTCGTCGACGGTCGTCGTCGCCTTCCCGACCGAGGTCATGTAGAGCCCCGTGAAGAGGACGAGCGCGAGGAGGATATTCGCCGCCGGTCCCGCCGCGATCGCGGTGACGCGCTTCCAGGTCGGGGCGCGCCAGTAGGCGTCCGGGCCGAGTGCGTCCCCGAGCTCGTCGAGCGCGCGCTGCGCCGACGAGGCCGCCTGCGGGGAGAGCTCCTTCTCGGCGACGAGCTCGCGGAGCACGCGGAGCGAGTCGCGTGCGGCGTCGTGGTCTCCGCCGGCCAGTGCGTTGCGGAGCCGGCCGGTCGCCCCGCTGAGCGACGGCTCTTCCTCGAGTGCGCGGGAGAGGCCCGAGTCGACGTCCACCGGCGCCGGCCGGTGCATGCCCGGGATCTTCACGAAACCGCCGAGCGGGATCGCCCCGATCCCGTACTCGATCCCGTTCCGCGTCGTCTTGAGGATCGCCGGCGGGAACCCGATGTAGAACCGCCGCGGGCGCATCCCGAGCGCGAGCGAGGCGACGAAGTGGCCGAGCTCGTGGACGAGGATCAGGATGCCCAGCCCGAGAATCGCGATGAAGATCGTCATGCCGGCTGCAGCCCTCTCGCGGCCAGGCTGCGGGCCTCTGCGTCGGCCGCCATCAGGTCGTCGAGGTCGCGAGCGGCGGCGCCGTCGACGCAGGACAGCGTCTCCTCGACGATCGCCGCGATCTCGAGGAACCCGATACGGCCGGCGAGGAACGCCTCGACGGCCACCTCGTTCGCTGCGTTGAAGGCGCACGGCGCCGTCCCTCCTCGCTCGCCGCACGTGCGGGCGAGCGTGAGCAGCGGGAACGTCTCGAGATCGGGTGCCTCGAACGAGAGGTCGAGGCCGACCAGGTCGAGCTGCGGGACGGGCGTGGCGGCACGGTCGGGATACGTCAAGGCGTAGGAGATCGGCACGCGCATGTCCGGGAGCCCGACGTGTGCGAGCAGCGCTCCATCGCGGAACCGTGCGAGCGCGTGCACGACCGACGTCGGGTGCACGACGACCTCGATGCGGTCGTACGGCAGCTCGAAGAGCCAATGGGCCTCGATCAGCTCGAGACCCTTGTTCGCGAGCGTCGCGGAGTCGACGGTGATCTTCGGCCCCATGTTCCAGGTCGGGTGCGCAAGCGCGTCCGCGGCCGTCACGTCCGTCAGCTCCGCCCGCGAACGCCCGCGGAACGGGCCTCCGGACGCCGTCAGAACGAGCCCGGCCACGGTCTCCGAGTCTCGGCCCTCGAGGCACTGCCAGAGCGCCGAGTGCTCGCTGTCGACCGGGAGGAGCAACCCCTCGCCCCTCCGCCGCGCGTCCATCGCGAGCTCACCCGCGGCCACCAAGCTCTCCTTGTTCGCGAGCGCGAGCGTCACGCCGTGCTCGAGCGCCCAGAGCGTTGCTCCGACGCCTGCGAAGCCGACCACGGCGTTGAGGACGACGTCCGGCTCGCTCCGCTCGAGCAGCCCGACGGCGTCGCCGCCGACCTGCACGTGCTCGACTCCGTAATCCGCCGCGAGGGCGTCGAGGGAGGTCGACCCCGACTGGAGCGCGCACAGCTCGAGATCCGGGTGCGTGGCGACGACCTCGATCGCCTGACGGCCGATCGAGCCGGTCGCCCCGAGCAGCGCGACGCGTCGCATGCGAGGAAGCATGCCTGTCGCTCTGGCGAGCACGGGCCTCGCGGCGCCCCGGGCGGATGGTTCTTGCGTTAAGGCGTCAGCTCAGGGCAAGAAGCGCCACGTACGCCGCAGGCCCGGCCCAGAGGAGCGAGTCGACGCGGTCGAGCACGCCACCGTGGCCTCCCAGCAGGGTTCCCGAGTCCTTCACGCCGAGATCCCGCTTCACCGCCGACTCGAAGAGGTCACCGAGAGTTGCGGCGACCGCGATGACGAGGCCGAGGATCAGCGACTCGCCGCTGCTGACGACGTCCTGCTCGTAGAGCGCGAAGAACGTCACGGCGACGCCGGCGATCGTGCCGCCGATGAAGCCCTCGACCGACTTGCCCGGCGAGATCGCCGGTGCCAGGCGGTGCCTCCCGATCGCGCGGCCGACGAAGAACGCCGCGGTGTCGTCGGCGAACACCGTGAGGAGAACCGTGAAGATGAGCAACCGACCGTCGTCCTGGACGTCGCGCACGAGCATCAGGTACGAGAGACCGCCTCCCACCCAGGCGACACCAAGAAGCGTCACGGCGAAACCGGCGACCGCGCTCTGCCTGGCGCTCGAGACGAAGAAGACGAGGAGCGCCGCGACGACGGTCGAGAGGATCCCGGCGAGCACCCACGTCGTGCCGCCGAGCTGCGCGCCGAGGAGCGTGAGGATCAGCCCCGCGTAGCCGCCGAGCACGATCGGCCGGAGGCTGCGTGCCATCGCGTACAGCTCGTGCAGGGCGAGGAGGCCGCCCACGAGCGCGAGGCCGAACAGCCACCAGCCGCCGAGCCACACGACGCCCAGGACGACGGGCAACAGGATCAGCGCGATCGCGATCCGGGAGACGAGCGGGCTCACGCAGTCACTCGGGAGAGGGCACGGGACATGGGCTCATTCCGAGACCCGCTCCCTGGCGCCGAACCGCCGCTTGCGGGCCGCGAACGCCTCGACCGCGGCGCGGAGGTCGTCCTCGCCGAAGTCGGGCCACAGCGTGTCCGTGAACACGAGCTCGGCGTACGCAGCCTCCCAGAGCATGAAGTTGGAGAGCCGGAGCTCGCCCGAGGTGCGGACGAGCAGGTCGATCTCGCGCAGGTCGGGCGCATAGAGCCGCTCGGCGAGCGCGTCCTCGTCGACCCGCTCGGCCGCCACGCCGTCCTCGACGAGACGCCGGGCCGCGTGGGCGATCTCGGCGCGTCCGCCGTAGTCGAACGCGATCCACAGCTCGAGCGTGTCGAGGTGCTTTGTCGTGTCCTCGAGCGCCGCCATCTTCGCCTCGAGCCACGGTTCGAGCCGGTCGCGGCGTCCGAGGAAGCGCGTGCGGACGCCCTGCTCGGCGAGGTCGGGAAGCTCGCGGTCGATCGTTTCGGAGAAGATCTCCATCAGGTCTGCGACCTCGCCCGCGGGCCGCAACCAGTTCTCGGTCGAGAACGCGTAGACAACGAGCGTCTCGATGCCGAGGTCGATCGCCGCCTCGACCGTACGCCGTAGCGCCCGCGTGCCTGCACGGTGGCCCTCTGCCACCTCCACCCGCTGCGCCTCGGCCCAGCGCCCGTTCCCGTCCATGACGATCGCGACGACGCGCGGAACGCGCGCCTCCTCGCTCGACGGGCCGGGTGGATCGTCTGTCACGGGCTCTCAGAGGTCGGATCGCAGGCGATCAGACCTCCATGATCTCCGCTTCTTTGTGCTTCAGGAGCTCGTCGATCCGCTTCACGTGGTCGTCGGTGAGCTTCTGCACCTGGGTCTCCGCGCGCCGCTCCTCGTCGTCGCCGACGTCGCCGTTCCGGACGAGCTCCTCGAGGTGGCGCATCACGTCCCGGCGGACGTTCCGGATCGCGACCTTGCCGTCCTCCGCGTAGCGGCGGACGAGCTTCACGAGCTCCTTGCGGCGCTCCTCGGTCAGCGACGGGATCGGGAGCCGAATCAGCTTCCCGTCGTTCGACGGCGTCAGCCCGAGGTCCGACTCCATGATCGCCTTCTCGATCGCCTTGATCTGCGTCGGGTCGTACGGCTGCACGGAGAGGAGCCGCGCTTCGGGCGCGCTGATCGTCGCCATGTTCGAGAGAGGCGTGGGCGCGCCGTAGTAGTCGATCGTGATCCTGTCGAGCAGCGCGGTCGATGCGCGCCCCGTCCGGACGCTGTTGAACTCGGTGCGCGTGTGCTCGATCGCCGAGTCCATCCGCCGCTCGCAGTCCGCCAGGAAGTCCTCGATCGCCGTCACTGGCCCAGCCTCCTCGATCGTGGGGGAACCCATGGTTCCCCCACGGACCCCCTCCTTCCGGATTCCGCCCGGGTGAACCGTGCCTGGGCTCTCGCCGGGCGGAGCCCGGCTCCGCCCGCGGTCGGTGGGCGCCATGTCGAACGTCTGAACATCATTCGCCGCTGTCGGGAGTGGACACGATTGTCCCGATTCTCTCACCAGCGGCGGCCTTCACAATGTTCCCGTCGGCGAGCTCGAACACGTGGATCGGGAGCCCGTTGTCCATGCAGAGCGACAGGGCGGTCGTGTCCATCACCTTCAGCCCGCGCTCGATCGCCTCGAGGTGCGTCAGCTGCGGGAGGAAGTTCGCGTCCGGGTCGAGGCGCGGGTCGCCGTCGTAGACGCCCTTGACGCCGTTCTTCGCCATCAGGATCGCCTCGGCGCCGATCTCGAGCGCCCGGAGCGCCGCGGCCGTGTCGGTCGTGAAGAACGGGTTGCCGGTCCCCGCGGCGAAGATGACGATCCGCCCCTTCTCGAGGTGCCGGATCGCGCGCCGACGGATGTACGGCTCGGCCACCTCGGACACCGTCACCGCCGACTGGACCCGCGTTTGCGCGCCGAGACGCTCGAGCCCGTCCTGGAGCGCGAGGGCGTTGAGGAGCGTCGCGAGCATGCCCGCGTAGTCGGCGGTCGCGCGGTCCATCCCCTCCGCCGCGGCCTTCAGGCCGCGGTAGAAGTTGCCGCCGCCGACGACGACGGCGATCTCCGTCCCCGCCTGCTGAACAGCGACAACCTCGCGCGCAATTGCGGCGACCGTGCGCGGGTCGACCCCGTACTCGCGGTCGCCCATGAGGCTCTCCCCCGAGAGCTTCAGCAGCGCTCGGCGGAATGCGGCGACCGGCGCGGGACGCTCGGCCAGCTCCTCGCGCGGTGTCGTCACGAGCCGGCGACCGAGATCCGCTCGAATGCGCTGACGGTCGCGCCCGCCTCGTCGAGCGCGGCTCCGACCGACTTTCCGGCGTCGTGGATCCATGCCTGCTCGAGCAGCGCTCCGCCGGGTGCGGCCGCGAAGAAGCGCTTCGCGAGCATCCCCTCGACGATCTTCTCGCGCGCCTGCTCGGGCTTCGCCTGGACCTCGTCCGAGTTGAGGTAGATCTGCCGCTCCGCGGTGAGAGTCTCCTCCGGCACGTCGTCCCGCGACGTGTACTCGGGCGCGGCGAACGAGATGTGCATCGCGAGCTGCCGCGCAAGCTCGGGCGTCCCGCCCTCGAGCTTCACCAGCACGCCGATCTTGTTCGCCGGCGGATGTACGTACGAGCCGATAGTGCCGCCCTCGAGCCGCCTCTCGCCGACGACGACGATGTTCTCGCCGAGCTGCGCGATGAGCTCGACCCGCTCGGGCTCGAGGCTCGTCGTGTCACGGCCGTCGGCGACCTGCTCGAGCGCCCGGCTCGCGAACGCCTGGAACGCGTCGTTCTTCGAGACGGGATCCGTCTCGCAGCCGACGCCGACGATCGCGGCGGTGTCGCCGTTCTGCCGGACGAGCACGATCCCCTCGGTCGTCGCGCGGTCGGCGCGCTTGCCGGCGGCGGCCATCCCGCGCTCGCGCAGCAGCGTGCGCGCGGCGTCGATGTCACCCTCCGTCTCCTGGAGTGCCCGCTTGCACTCCATCATCCCCGCGCCGGTCTGGTCCCGGAGCTCCTTGACGAGACTCGCGCTGATCTCGGTCACGCCGGCGCCCCGTTCTCCGAGACGACCGGCTCGGCCTCGACCGGTGACTCCGCCTCCGGCTCGGGCTCGGGCTCCGCCTCCGGCTCGGGCTCCGCGGCTGTCCCGGGCTCCGCCGCCTCGTCGGCGGGGGCGGCTGCGGCGCGCGGCGCGGCGAGCTCGGCCTCGGTGACCTTCGACTCCGCCGCGGCGATGCCGTCCGCGATCGCGCGGATGACCAGCGAGCACGAGCGGATCGCGTCGTCGTTCCCCGGGACGACGAAGGTCGCCTCGTCCGGATCGCAGTTCGTGTCGACGAGCGCGATCACGGGCAGGCCCAGACGCTGCGCCTCGCGCACCGCGAGCTGCTCCTTGCGCAGGTCGACGATGAAGACGGCGTCGGGCTGCCGCTTCATCGTGGAGACGCCGCCGAGGTTCGCCTCGAGCTTCTCGAGCTCGCCGCTCATCGAGATGCGCTCCTTGGCGGGCAGCAGCTCCAGCTGACCCTCCTCCTTCAGGCGCCGGAGCTCCTGCAGGTAGGAGATCCGGTCGGCGATCGTGCGCCAGTTCGTGAGCAGGCCGCCCAGCCAGCGATTGGAGACGTAAGGCTGGCCGACGCGCGTCGCCTCGCGGACGATCGCGTCCTGCGCCTGCTTCTTCGTGCCGACGAAGAGAATGGTGCCCCCGCGCTCGGCGATGTTCCGCGCGAAGTCGTGCGCCTCCTGCAGCAGCGCCTGCGTCTGCTGGAGGTCGATGATGTAGATGCCGCCGCGCTCGTCGAAGATGAACCGCTTCATCTTCGGATTCCAGCGGCGCGTCTGATGGCCGAAGTGCACCCCGGCCTCCAGCAGCTCCTTCATGGAGACGACTGCCACGTTGGTCCTTTCGGTTGTTGGAGCGATGCGCCGGCGGGCGCAGACGGAACCGGGCTCAAAGGCGCCGGCACCCCCGTCCGGAGGCGTCGCCGGGTCGGTGGTCTCGAACTGCGGAATGGTAGCCGTCGGGCATTCCGCCCGCACGCGAGCGCCTAGTGGCCCGCCACGTCCCGCGCGAGCGCCAGCGTCCGGTCGAGATCCGCCGGAAGCGCCGACTCGACCTCGATCGGCGCACCGGTGAAGGGGTGCTCGAAGGCGAGCCGATAGGCGTGGAGGAACTGACGCTCGAGTCCGAGGTCGCCCCGGACGCCGTAGACCGGGTCGCCGGAGACGGGCAGCTCGACGGCCTCCAGGTGGACACGGATCTGGTGCGTCCTCCCCGTCTCGAGCCGCACGTCCAGCAGCGTGCGATCGCCGAGCAGCTCGCGTACCTCGAACCACGTGACGGCCTCGCGCGGCGTGTCCGTGTCGAGCGAATGCCGGGTGCGGTCGCGCCGGTCGCGGCCGATCGGGGCCGTGATGCGCCCCGTCCGCGAGCGCGGCGTGCCGCGGACGAGGGCGAGGTATTCACGGTCGACGCGGCGCTCGCGGATCGCCGTGGACAGGCGCGCATGGGCCTCGTCCGAGCGAGCGACGACGAGGAGCCCCGACGTGTCGCGATCGAGGCGATGGACGATGCCCGGTCGCTCGGGGTCGCCACCGCTGGCGCCGAGCGCCAGCAAGCCGTGCGCGAGCGTTCCGGTCTGCTGCCCGCGGGAGGGGTGGACGACGAGGCCGGCAGGCTTGTCCACGACGAGGAGGTGCTCGTCCTCGTGGACGATGTCGAGGGCGATCGACTCGGCGACGAGCTCCTGGGCCTCGGGCAGCGTGACGTCGAGCTCCTCCCCGCCCTCGAGCCGGAAGCTCTTCGGCCGGGACTGGCCGTCGACGAGGACGTCGCCGGCGGTGACGAGGCGCTCGGCCGCGGTGCGCGAGCCGACGCCCGGAAGCTCGGCGACGACGGCGTCCAGTCGCCGTCCCGCGTCGGAGTCAGAAACGCGAGAGCGGTGAGGTGCCAACGGCGGCGCTCGTGCGGTCGGCCGCGACGAACGACAGGAACAGCAGTCCGACGCCGACGACGATGAACGTGTCCGCGAGGTTGAACGCCGGCCAGTAGTCCAGGTCGAGGAAGTCCGTCACGTGGCCGAGCCGCAGCCGGTCGACGAGGTTCGAGACGCTCCCGCCGAGCACGAGGCCGACGGCCACCGGTAGCAGCGGATGACGTCGCGCGGAACGCGCGAAGAACACCACGAGCGCTCCGATCGCGCATGCGGTGAGCACGATCACGATCGAGGTCGCATCGGCGAACAGGCCGAATGCGATGCCCGTGTTTCGGACGTGATGGATCGAGAACGGCCCGATGATGTCCACCGCGTTCCCGAGGGCCAGCTGGCTCGAGACGATCCACTTCGTCAGCTGGTCGGCCGCGGCCGCAGCGACGGCGACAACGGCGAGCTCCGCCCACTGCGCCGCCCCTGCGGCGAGCGAGCGCTGTGCGCCGGGAATCGGCTGCAGCGCGTTCGTCGCCGACCCGACCCGGACCTCCAGCGTGGGACGGGACGCGCGCTCGGTGTCGACGCGTGCGGGCTCGCTCACCCTCGCTCCTCGATCCGCCTGCAGTCGAGGCAAAGGGTCGCGTACGGGACGGCTGCGAGGCGCTCCTCGGGGATCGTCCCGCCGCACCGGGCGCACGTGCCGTAGGTGCCCTCCTCGATCCGCGTGAGGGCGGTGTCGATCTCGTGCACGAGCTGCTCGGCGTTCTCCTCGAGCGATTCGTCGACCTCGCGGTCGAACATGTCGCTCGCGTGGTCGGCGAGGTGCTGGTCTCCCGCTGCGCTCGAGAGCTCGCTGTCGTCGTCGTCGTCCAGGACGATGTCGTGGGCTGCGGCGAGCACCTGCGTGCGGAGGTCGAGCAGCTCCGACGCGGCGCTGATCGAGATCGACGCTCATGCCGCATCCTTCCAGACCGACTCGAGCCGGCGCTCGGCGTCCTCTGGGGAGATCCCGCCGAGCTCGACGACCTTGTCCCGCGTCGTATGACCGGCGACGACGCGTACGTCGGCGCGCGGGAGGCCAAGGGTCTCGACGAGCAGGGCGACGACCGCGTCGTTCGCGCGCCCGCGCTCGGGTGCCGCATGCACGCGAAGCTTCCACACGTCGCCGAGCCGGCCGACGAGCCGCGTGCTCGCCGCGCCCGGCACGACGCGAACGCGAAGGCGGGTCGAGGTTCGGGTGCGCTCGTCGACGGGCACGCCCGAAGAATAGTTACCCCGCCGGGAGGCTTACCCGGCGAGTCGATCCGCGCCGATCTCCGTGGCGGCCTCGAACGACGGTCGCTTCACCGCCTCCGGCTCCTCGGCCGTCGATTTGCCTTCGGTGACGACCGCGAGCGCTGCACGCAGGATCGTCTCGACCCGCCGCGACTCTGCGAGCAGCCGCTCCTTCTCCGCGATCGCATCGCGAAGGAGCCGCCGGCCCTCGGCGCTCGCCTCGGCGACGGTCACCTCCGCCTCGCGGCGCGCCTGCTCCTTCATGTCGTGCGCGGCCCGCTCGGCCGAGACGAGCGTCGAGCGGAGGAGCGTCTCGAGCTCGACGTGGCGGGCGACCTCGGTCTCGAGCACGTGCACGCGCTCGGTGAGCTCCGCCCGCTCGCGCCAGACGGCCTCGAAGCTGTCGGCGACCCCCTCGATCTCCCGGTGGACGTCGGACCGCCGGTAGCCGAAGAGGCCCCGCCTGAGCGACAGGTGCCTCACCTCTACGGGTGTGAATGACATCTCCAACCCTCCTTCAGAGCAGCCGTTCGATGAGCGCGTTGACGAGGCGCTCGAGGATGTACAGCGAGAAGACCGCGGCGATGGGCGAGAGGTCGAGCGGGCCGATCGGCGGGATGATGCGCCGGAAGAGGCGCACGTATGGCTCGCAGATGTCGTAGAGGAACTGCCGGACGCGCTCCAGCGTCGGCGACGCACCCGCGCGGATCCACGACGTGAGCACGTACGCAAGGATCAGGAGGACATAGACGCCGACGAAGACGGAGACGAAGCGCTGCACCGACGTCGCCGCGTCGGCGAGCACGAGTACTCCGACGCTCCCGCCGCCCATGGCGTTCGGTTCTGCCTTGGGAGGAGGGTTCCTCTAGCGCGTGTCGTGCACGGCGCGGCTCGGGGTCACGCCTGGTTGAAGAACGCGCCGGCCGGATCGAGCGCGCGGGCGCGCTCCTCGGCCGATACCTCGACGTTCCGCGGTGTGAGCAGGAAGACCTTGTCGGCGACGCGCTGCATGCTCCCGTCGAGCGCGTACGTCAGGCCGCTCGCGAAGTCGATGAGCCGCTTCGAGAGCTCGGTGTCCGCGCTCTGGAGGTTGAGGATCACCGGAACGGAGTCCTTGAACCGATCGGCGATCTGCTGCGCGTCGTTGAAGCTCCGCGGGAGGACGAGGTGCACACGCACCTGCGACGAGGCGCTGTCGACGCCGCGGAGCCGGGACCGCTTCTGCGAGCGCTGTGTCGTCGGCTCGGCCGTCAGCTCGGGCTCGGAGACGCTGTCCTCCGACCACGAGTCCGCTTCGCGACGGCGCGGGAGACGGCGGACGTTCGCCCGTTCGCGGCGGCGGTAGTCGCGGTCGACCTCCTCTCCCGTCGCCGTGAGATCGTCGTCCCACTCCTCGTCCTCGGCGATGCCGAAGTAGACGAGCGTCCGGTTCCACACGTCTCCGAGGCCCATGCTCGGGCGGATCGTAGCCCCTCCGGGAGACGGTGTCCCCGGTCGGCGCCTGCCGATGCGCGTCAGCGGAACAGGCTCGAGCCGACGCGGATCAGCGTCGCGCCCTCCTCGACCGCGACGCGCCAGTCCTGCGACGTCCCCATCGACAGGTCGCGGAGCCCGTGACGCTCCCCGAGCTCGCGCAGCCGGCGGAACCACGGGCGTGACGCCTCGGGATCGTCCGCGAGCGGAGGCATCGTCATCAGCCCACGAATCGACGGGTACCGCTCGAGCCAGCTCGGCAGCTCGTCCGGCGCCACGCCCGCCTTGGAGGCCTCCCCCGTCAGGTTCACCTCGAGGAGCGCGGGCACCGTGAGCCGCCGGGCGGCGGAGTCGGAGTCGAGGGAGTGGACGAGCTCGCAGATGCCGTTGACGACCTTGACCTTGTTCGACTGCAGGTGCCCGATGAAGTGCCAGCGGAACGCCGTGCCGTAAGCGGCGTGCTTCGCCGCGAGGTCCTGGGCGCGGTTCTCGCCGACGACCTCCAACCCGGCCTCGGCGAGGACGCTCAGGTCGTCGAGCGAGACGTACTTCGTCGCCGCGACGACGGTCACGCCCGGCCCGGCCTCGTCGCGGATCCCGAAGTACCGCTCGCGCACGGTCGCGGCGTTCACCCGAGGGCCTCGCGCGCGAGCTCGAGGAGCCGCTCGCGGTCGTTCGCCGACGGATCGTCGATGACGACGTCGAGCAGGCGCGCGAGCTCGGCCCCGAGCGCCGGGCCCTCCCGGAAGCCGATCGCGAGCAGGTCGCCTCCGTCGACCGCGAGGTCGGCGAGCGCGTACGCGGCATCGCGCTGCTCGTCGACCGCACCCTCGAGCAGCGCGAGGTGCTCGAGCTCCCAGGGCTCGACCTGCTTCATCGCGAGGTCGAATCGCTTGTGGAGCAGCAGCTCGCGCGCCAGATGGAGGCCGTTCGAGGCGAGGAAGCGCCGCGCGAAGAGGCCGTCGATCGGCCCGTCGAGCCAGAAGGCGTGGCCCGCCACGAGCCGCACGACCTCCTGTCGCAACGTGTTCGGGTACCGCAGGCGCCGCATCACGCGGCCGGTGATTTGCGCACCGAGCTGTGCGTGATCGCCGTCGTCCGCGTCCGCCTCCGGCTTGCCGAGGTCGTGGAAGAGGGCCGCCAGCCGGACGGGAAGCGGTGCATCCCCGTCCGCCGCCGCCTGTGCGACGCCGAACAGGTGCTCGTCGAGCGGCACCGGCTGCCGCGGCGACCCCAGGTCGTAGCCGATCACCGCTGCGAACTCGGGCACGACCTCGACGAGGGCGCCCGTGTCGCGTGCGATCCGGAGCGCATCCAGCGGCCGGATCCCGAGCAGCAGCTTCGAGAGCTCACCGAGCCCGTCGGCCGCGACGCCGCCCCCGACCCGCTCGCCCGAGACGTGACGGAGGCCGCGGGCGTCCGCGCGCATCTGCTCGACGGTCTCCGCGGGCAGTGTGAAGCCGAGCTGCGACACGAGCCGGAGTCCCCGGAGGATGCGCAGCGGATCCTCGCGGAAGCTGGCCGGCGACACGGTCCGGAGCTCGCGCCGCTCGAGGTCGGCGACGCCGTCGAACGGATCGACCAGCTCGCCCGTCTCCAGGCGTCGCGCGATCGCGTTCACCGTGAAGTCCCGCCGCCCCATGTCGGCCTCGATCGAGACCGATCCGTCCGCGACGATCTCGAAGTCCCGGTGCCCCGGGCCGACGCTGCGCTCGGCCCTTGGTGGCGTCAGCTCGATCCCGGCGGGAACGAGCGGCCGAATCTCGCGGTCGCGCGGGTAGAAGCGCACGCCGACGAGCTGGCCGTGCACCTCCATGTCCTCGACGCGCCCATGCGGCTCGAGCGCCGCGCGCAGCCCGGCCTGGTCGACCCCGGGCACGAGGAAGTCCTCGTCGTGGTGCTCGATGCCGAGGAGCTCGTCCCGGACCGCGCCGCCGACGACGTACGCATCGAGACGGAGCGAGCGGATGTAGCGACGGACGGCGGTCGGCACGGGCGGATTGTCGCGTCTCCCGCCGTGCGCGCGCCGACGAGTCCTCCTACAGGTGCGCGATCGCTTCGATCTCGACGAGCGCTCCCGACGGCAGCTTCGCGACCTGGAACGTCGAGCGGGCGGGAGGCCGGTCTCCGACACGCGCCGCGTAGACCGCGTTCATCGCCTGGAAGTCGTCGAGGTCCATCAGGAAAACGCTCGTCTTGACGAGCTTGTCCAGTGAGCTGCCCGCCTCCTCGAGGATCGCCTGGAGATTCGCGAGCACCTGCTCCGTCTGCCGGGTGATGTCGCCCTCGACCGCCGTGTCGCCCGGCTTCAGGCCGAGCTGCCCGGCAACGAAGACGAAATCCCCGGCGACGATCGCCTGGTTGTACGGGGCGCCCTGGAACGGCGCCGGGGCGGCCTCGGTGCGAACGACGCGCTTCTCCATCTCGTCTCCTTCGGACGTCGGTGCGGTCAGCGGGCGGTGTCGGAGGCGCGCGCGAGGGCGACGCCGAGCGCCTTGAAGATCGCCGCAAGCGCGTTCCCCGTGTCCTCACCCTCCATCAGGCGGACGTGCACCGTCAGGCCGGCCTCCTCCGAGAGCCGGTCGAGGAAGCGCGCGGCGAGATCGGTCCCGAGCCCGCCGGCCCCCGTCAGGTCGGCGTTGGAGGCGACCAGCGGTCGGCCCGAGCGCTCGACGACGACCATCGCGAGCGCCTCGTCGGCCGGTGCGGTCGCCACGCCGAGGGCGCCGTCGGCGAGACGGGGCGCGACGGCCCGGCCGAGCGCCGTCCCCGCGGCATCGACCTCGGCTTCCGGGTCGTCCGGCTCGATCTCGAGCGCGAGGTCGAATCCGCCTGCGCGGGCGAGCTCGGCGAGGAGATGGTCGAGCACCGGCACGCCGGTCGAGACGTTCGACGCTCCCGTCCCCTCGGTGATCCGCGCGCCGCTCACAGGTCCACCCGCTCGATCGACGCGCCGAGTGCCTGCAGGCGCTCGTCGATCCGCTCGTAGCCGCGGTCGATCTGGCCGATGTTCCCGATCGTGGAGCGCCCCTCGGCGCAGAGCGCGGCAATCACCATCGCCATGCCCGCGCGGATGTCCGGGCTCTCGAGCCGCTGCCCGTAGAGGCGCGCCGGGCCCGTCACGACGACCCGGTGGGGGTCGCAGAGGATGATCCGCGCGCCCATCGAGACGAGCTTGTCGACGAAGAACAGGCGGCTCTCGAACATCTTCTCGAAGACGAGCACCGTCCCGCGCGCCTGCGTCGCGGCGACGACGGCGATCGACGTCAGGTCGGCGGGGAAGGCGGGCCAGATGCCGCTCTCGATCTTCGGGATCTGGTCGCCGAGGTCGTCGACGACGTGGAGGTCCTGCGCGGGCGGGACGCGCACGGTCGTCTCCCCCACGTCGAGCTCGATCCCGAGCTTCCGAAAGGCGGGCACGATCGAGATGAGGTCGTCGGGCTCGACGTCCTCGATCGTGACCTCGCCGCCCGTCGTCGCGGCGAGCGCGGCGAAGCTCGCCACCTCGACGTGCTCGGAGCGGATCCGGTGCGTTCCGCCTCCGAGGCCGTCGACGCCCTCGATGCGGAGGATGTTCGAGCCGATGCCCTCGATCCGCGCGCCGAGCGACACGAGGAAGTGGCAGAGATCCTGGATGTGGGGCTCGCATGCGGCGTGGCCGACGATCGTCTCGCCCTTTGCGAGCACCGCGGCCATCACTGCGTTCTCCGTCGCCATGACGCTCGCCTCGTCGAGGAACAGGCGCTTTCCGACGAGCCCCGAGGTGCGCAGGTCGTACGCGCCGTTGAGCTCGGCCTCGACCCCCAGCTCGGCGAACGCGTGGATGTGCGTGTCGAGCCGGCGCCGGCCGATGACGTCGCCGCCCGGCGGCGGGACGGTGGCGCGTCCGAAGCGGGCGAGGAGCGGGCCGGCGAGCAGGAACGACGCGCGGATCTCGCGCCCGAGCGTCGGATGGAGCTCGGTCTTCGAGACGCCCGAGGAATCGACGGTCACCTCGTTCGCACCCGTCCAGGCGGCTTCGGCACCGAGATCGGCGAGCAACTCGACCATCGTCTCCACGTCGCGAATCCGCGGGACGTTGGTGAGCGTGACGGGCTCCGAGGCCAGAATCGTCGCGGCGAGGATCGGCAGTGCGCCGTTCTTGTTGCCCGCCGCGCGAACGCTCCCCGACAGCGGACGCCCGCCTTCGATCACGAACGACAGCATGCGGGGCGGTATCGTACCCGGCCCCGTGGAGGTGACTCGCGACAGAGCCTGGGAGACGCTGACCCGCTACACGAAGAGCGAGTCGCTGCTGCGGCACGCGCTGGCGGTCGAGGCGTCGACCCGGTTCTATGCGCGGAAGCTCGGCGAAGACGAAGATCTGTGGGGCTGCGTCGCGCTGCTCCACGACTTCGACTACGAAATCCACCCCACCCTCGACAAGCACCCGCAGGACGGCGCGCCGATCCTCCGTGAGGAGGGCTACCCGGAGATCGTCATCGAGGGGGTCCTCTCGCATGCCGAGCACCTCGAGATGCCGCGGGACACGCCGCTCAAGCGCACGCTCTTCGCCTGCGACGAGCTTTCCGGGTTCGTCCACGCGTGCGGGCTCGTGCGCCCCGCCGGCCTCGACGGGCTCGAGCCGAAGTCGGTGAAGAAGAAGCTCAAGCAGCCGTCCTTCGCGGCGGGCGTCCACCGCGACGAGGTCTATGCGGGCGCCGAGCTGCTCGGGCTCGAGCTCGACGAGCACATCGCGAACGTCATCGCGGCGCTGCAGCCGATCGCTCCGGAGCTCGGGCTCCGCACCGCCGCCGACGCGGCCTGAGCACCCCCGTTCCTAGCGGAGCGCCGCGACGAGCCGGTCGAGATCGTCGTCGCTCGTCCACCAGCCGCAGGAGGCCCGAACGATCCCGCGCCCGGGGAGCTCCCGGACGTGGACGCCGGCCTCGTGGAGACGCTCGACCACCACGGCCGGCTCTTCCTCCGGACGGAAGGCGACGAGCGTCCCCGGCACCGGCGGCGTCAGGAGCTCCACGCGCCCCTCCAGGAGCGCGCGACAGCGCCGACGCCGCCTCCGCGGCCCGCTCGTGCGCCCAGTCCGGACGCAGCGCGATCGCCGCGAGCATCCCGCGGATCAAGCCCGGCGCCCACCAGCCCGTGTCGAACCGGCGCGCGCTCGGGTGCGGCTCGAAGCTCCCGTCCGGCTCGTACCGCGTCTGCGCGAAGTAGCTCGGCGACACCATGGCGAGCCGCTCGGGGTCGCCGACGACGAGGGCACCGGTCGCATCCGGCCCGCAGAGCCACTTCTGGCCGGAGATGGTGAGGAAGTCGACGCCCTGCGCGGTGGTCGGGATCGCGCCGACCGACTGCGCTCCGTCGGCGAGCACCGGCACGCTGGTCCGCTCGCGAAGGTCCGAGAGCGGGAGCACAGCTCCGGTCGTCCAGAGCACCTGCGACGTCGCAATGAGCTTCGTCCTGGACGTGACGGCAGCGAGGATGAGATCGGGGTCGGGCGGCACGACGACGACCGTCGCGGCGGACGCTCCGATCGGCCCGAGAAGGCCGAAGTGCTCGTCGGTCGTCGTGACGATCTCGTCCCCCGCCTCGAGGCCGAGACCGCGGAGCACGATCGCGCATCCCTCGCTCGTGGACGACGTGAGCGCCACCTGCTCCGGTTCCGCGTGGACGAGCGCCGCGAACGCACCTCGGAGCTCCTGGCGGGCGGCGATCGTCTCCTCGAAGTGCGGCACGCCGGTCCGGCCCTCGGCGAGATCCCGGGCGATCCCCGCCGTCATCGCCTCCGCGACCGGCCGCGGGAGAGGGCCGAACGTACCCGCGTTGAGGTACGCGATCCGCTCGAGCACCGGGAAGAGCGCGCGCGCCTCGCCGAACGTCATCGCGCGTCGACCTCCACGACGCAGTCGACCGGAGGGTGGTCGGAGAGCACGACCCCGTCGGTCGTTCGACGCTCACGCGCCCAGGGCACCGCAACCTCCGCCGAGGCACCCCGCACGAGCACGTGGTCGATGCCCTCGCCCGCCCTCGAGTAGCCGTCGAGGACCGGCGAACGGAGGTTGAAGTCCCCCGCGAGGACGATCGCGTCGCCCGGTTGCGCGCCCGACTCGACGAATGCGCGCGCGCGATCGACCTCGTCGCGGGGCACCGATGGATCGCGGAACTCGTTCGAGGCGTGGAGGTTCCCGACGACAACACCGGCCCGGTCGAGGCGGACGGCCTGGACGAGCCGCCGCTCTCGTCCGTCAGCGCTGATCTTTTCGTGACCCAGATCGCTCGCCTCGTGCTGCGAGGCGACGAGGATCGCGTTCGCCTGACCCGCGAGACCCGAGCGGAACAGGCCCTGGTGGGCGCGCGTGACCCAGGTCGAGACCGGCCCGAGCCAGAGCGGCGCCCGGGTCACCGCTCCGAAGGAGCGCATGCCCGACCAGTTGTCGATCCGTGGGAGCGCCCAGACCGGGATCTCCTGCAGGCAGAGGACGTCGGGGCGGTCGGCGCTCGCGAGCTCGACCATCCGCCGCAGGAACCCCTTGCGGCGCGGCGGATCGGCGTTTCCGTGGAAGACGTTCCAGCTGCGGATGACGAGTCGCACGGCCCGATCATCTAGGTACGGTCGGTCCGATGCACGTCGTTCTCGCGGATCCGCCCGCCTTCACTCCGCCGTACGACCACGAGCTCGCCGCGGCCCTCGCGCGCGCCGGTACGACCGTCGAACTCGTCACGTCGCCGTTTCGCTTCGGCACCCGTCCCGCGCCCGACGGGTACCGGCTCGAGGAGACCTTCTACCCGCGCTCGAGCGGCATCGACCGCCGTCGGCTGCGCCTCGCGGTGCGCGCGCTGGAGCATCCGCGGGGAATGCGCCACGTCGTCGGGACGAAGGCGGACGTGCTGCACTTCCAGTGGCTCGCGGCGCCCGAGCTCGACCGGGTGCTGCTCCGGACGGAGACGCCGCTCGTCTTCACCGCGCACGACCTGCTGCCGCGCCGGACGGCCCGGCGCACGCGAACGTGGAAATCGCTCTTCGCCCGGTTCGACCGCGTCGTCGTGCACTCGGAGCGAGGGCGCGCGACGCTCGCCCAGTTCGGCGTCGCCCCCGAGCGACTCGCGGTGATCCCCCATCCCGTCTTCCGGAGCGACCCGCCTCGGCGCGACGACGGCCGCACCGTTCTCTCGCTCGGCGTGATCCGGCCGTACAAGGGCCTCGCCGACGCGATCGACGCGGTCCTCGCTCTTCCGGAGGCGCGCCTGCTCGTCGCGGGCGACCCCCGCATCCCCCTCGACGTGCTGCGCGCACGCGCAGCCGATCGTGCCGAATGGCGACTCGGGTACCTCGATCGCGCGGAGATCGAGCGGGCGCTCTCGGAGGCGACCGTCGCGATCTTCCCCTACCGCGCGGAGCTCGACCAGTCCGGCGCGCTCCTCCAGGCACTCGGGGCGGGCGTGCCGGCCGTCGTCTACGACGTCGGCGGGCTCGGCGAGGTCGTCGATCGCTTCGCGGCCGGCCGGGTCGTCCCGCCCGGCAACGTCGAGGCGCTCGCCGCTGCGCTCCGCGAGCTGCTGGAGGACGCCGGAGCGCTCGCCGCGGCGTGCGCGGGTGCCGAGCGCGCCCGCGCCACACTGACCTGGAACGCCTCCGCGCAGGAGCATCTCGATCTCTACCGGGAGGTCGCGTGAGGCGCCGCCGCGGCGCGTTCGACGAGCTCATCTCCCGGCAGCTCGCGCTCTTCGACGAGGACGAGGCCGCGCTCCTCGCGGAGGCGGACGAGGCCGAGGAGGCGTGGATCCGCTCGGGACGGGACGAGGCAGAGGAGTCGTACGGAGACTTCCAGCTGGTCGTGGACGCGATCGCCGACCGGCTGCTCGAGATCCGGGACGGCTACGCCTCCACGCTCGACGACGAGGCGGCGGAGTCGTACCGCCTCACCTTCCATGCCGCGGTCGCCAGGCGCTTCCGCCGCTACGCGTCGCTCGTCGCCGACCTCGAGCCCTGATCGTCGTCGAGGCCCGGCTCGCTGGAGCGCCGTGGACGCAGCGACCGGGCGAGCTTGAGATGCGTGGCGGCCTCGTCGTGCCTGCCCTGGTTCCGCAGCGCGCGGCCAAGCGCGTAGTGCGCATAGTCGTCGGCGGGGGCGAGCTCGAGCACCTTGCGGAACTCCGCTTCGGCCTCCGCCCAGCGGCTGATCCGGAAGTACGCGATCCCGAGCGCCTCGCGGATCGACGCCTTGTCCGGCTCGAGCCGCTTCGCCTTCTCGAGCGCGACCGTCGCCTGCGCCGGCATGCCGTCCCGGAGATGACGCCACCCCTGCTGGTACAGGTCGTACGCGGACGTCATCCCGTCATCGTGCCGCGCGTGTCAAGGAGCGCAGCGACAGAGCGGCGCGAAGCCGTGACGACGGCGTGGCCCGCGACCGCGCAGCCGCGAGCACGTGCCCGAGCTCGGTGCGGGCGCGCACCGCAGCGGTGCGGGCCCCGTCCCGTGGTCCGAACCGGGCCTCGGCGAGCGCATCCGTGAGCGCCCCGGCCGGAATGGCGAGCACGCGCTCCGTCGCCCGCTGGAGGTCGGTCGTCGTCGACACCGCCGCGACCGAGGCGCCCCGGTCGAGCAGCGTGGCGACGAGCTCCGCTCGCACCCCGCTCGCAAGACGACGCGGATCGCGGTGTCGGAGGCGTCGTGTGCGGCGCGCCCACTTGACGGCCACGAGCGCAGCCGCCGCCGCGACCGGAACGAGCGGGAGGACGAGGAGCCACCATGGGAACGACCGCGTCTCGGTCGGGACCGGCGTCGGGGTCGCCGTCGTCCCGCCCGGCTCGAACGACGGATTGAAGTCGAGGAAGCGCCCCGTCCCCAGCGCGGCAACGGCATCGGCCGAGTCCGAGGCGAGGGTGTAGACGGCGGAGAGCGTGCCCCGGCCGGGGGTCGGGTCGAATGCGAGCCAGCCGAAGCCGTCGAACCACGCCTCGACCCATGCGTGCGCCTGGTGGTCGGTCACCGTCCAGACGCCCGCCTTCCACGTCCCCGCGGTGAAGCCGACGGCGACCCGCGACGGGATGCCGACCAGCCGCAGCATGAGGGCCATCGCGCCGGCGTAGTGCTGGCAGTACCCGAGGCGCGTCACCTCGACGAAGTCGACGAGCGGCGGCGCCCCCGAAGCCGTCACCGGCGGCCGCTCCTCGTACTGGAAGCCGTCCGTCGCGGCGGAACCAGCGCTCGAGCAGAAGCGTCGCCTCGTACGGCGAGCGCGCCCTTGCGGTGCGCCGTCGCGCCTCCTCCCAGAGCGGACGGTATGCCCACAGCGGCTGATACCGGTCGTCCGTGAAGTACCGGTCGACCTGGCGCTCCCTCGCGCTCACCCCGAAGCCCGGGAACCGCGCGCGACCGAGCTCGAGGTACCGTCCGGCCTCGTCCGGATAGCGGGGCTTCGAGGCCGCGAGAGCGCGTGGCGTCGGGCGCGGCGCGTAGCTCCAGACGGTGTACTCCGCCCCGCGACGGACTTGCTGGCCGGCGCGCATCACGCCGCCGGCGAGGAACGACAGTCGCCCGAGGGAAGGCCCATCGATTCGCGCGGGCTGGCTCGCAGCCGCGACACGATCGTCGTCAAGCCCTTCGACGGTCACGACCTGGCGAAGCCACTGTCCCGGGTTCACATCCCGGCTCGGCACCAGCGGGTCGGCGGGAAGCGTCCGCCTCGGGCCGCCGATGTCCACCGGGTAGAGGTTCTCGATCCAACGGTCGGCCGCGAAGGTCTCGAGCGTCGAGACACGCCAGTACTCCGCGCGCTTCGGCGCTCGGACGCGGAGCACCACCGTCGGCCGCGCGGGGAACTCGATCCCCTCGTACGTCGCGTCCCAGACATAGCGCAGACTTGTCGTGCGCCCGCTCCCGGCGAAGGGATCCCAGCCGCGCCAGTCGATTCGCGCCTCGCTCGGGCTCACGCCCGCTGTCGCGGCCGCCACCGCCACGGCGAGCACGATGCCTCCGACCACGACTCCGGGTGCCGTCCGGCGCACGCTGCGGAGGCTGGGCACGAGCAGCGCCCAGAGGACGGCGCCGAGCGCGAGGGCTCCGAGCGCGAGCGCGTTCACGTCGTCGAGCAGGCGCGCCGGGAAGCCGATTCCGACCGCCACAGCGGCCACGACGATCGCGATCCGGCGTGTCGCAGCGGCGAGCGACGCAGCGAGCGCGAGACCGAAGGCCGCGACCACGACGAGGCCGTCGAGTGACGGGTACGCGGTCGGATCGAACGGCGCCCGCACAGCCGGCGCGTCGTGCAGCGCCGTCCAGGCGTCCCCGACGGCCGCGTGGGGCCAGGTCGAGAACGCGACGGCGAGCATCGTCCCGGCGGCGAGCACCGCAACACCGATACGCCAGGCGCCGCCGAAGAGCGTCGGCAGCACGGCCAGCGCTCCGGCCACCGCGAACGTGCGCCATGCCACGGGCTCCTCGAGCATCGACCACGCGACGAGCACCGTCGCGACCGCGGGGGCGGCCGTGACGGCGTCGCGGACCCGGATGCGGCTAACCAACCGCCCGCTCCTTGAGAGCTCCCAGCGCGTCCTCGAGCCGATCGCCGTTGCGAACCATCGCGAGCGCGACACCGGCGCCGGCCAGGCGCAGAAGCGTCCGGGACGATGTCGACGGGTCCCGACCGGCGTACGTCGGCGCGTCGACGAGGACGAGCCCGCACGAGCGCCCGACGGCACGACGCGCAACAAGCGCGTCCTCGACGACTTCCGGGCGAGCGGTCACGACGACGAGCTCCGGCACGGCGCCCAGCGCTCCGCGCGCGCTCGTCAGCTCCCGCAGCGTCGTCCCCTCGGCCGGTTCGACCGCGGCGAGCGCATCCAACGCCGCGTCCCAGTCCCGGCCGAGGCTCTGGACCCGGTGGATACCCGGCGACGGCGATGCGACGACGAGGAGCGCGCGGCGGGACCGTCCTGCGTGAGCGCGCACGAGCCCGGCCGCAGCGCGCACGGCGTCGTCGAGGCTCGACCTCCCGGGGGTCCCGGTCACGGTCGCCGCGTCGACGTCGAGCACGATCGCGACGCTGTCGCGCGGCGCGTCCTCGAGCTCGCGCACCATCAGCTGCCCGCGGCGAGCCGACGTGGGCCAGTGGACGGCGCGGAGCGGCTCGCCCTCGACGTACTCGCGCACGCCGTGCGGCTCGAGGCCGCTCGGACGCCGCATGTGCGCTCGCCGTCCGCCTTCGCCGCGAGCGCCGGTGTCCGTGAAGAGCGCGCCGATCTCGGGCACCCGCGGCCGGACGAGAATCGTCGGCCCCGCCGGGAGCTCGACCTCGACGGTCGCGATCCCGAGTGGATCGCGCGCGACGAGGCGGCCGGGGCCGAGCTGGTAGCGCCCGCGCGGCACGCCGTCCACGGCAAGCCGGGCTCGTCCGCCGGCCTCGACGGTCGTCTCGAGCTCTCCGAGCGGGCCGACCCGCTCGCGCAGCTCGAGCCGCGAGGCAAGCCAGGTCGCGCCGTGTACGGCGACGGTCAGCCGGAGCTGTCCCCCCTCGACGGGCGGGACGGTCGCCGGCTGGCGCTCGGGCAACAGCATCCTCGCGGCCAGGAGCGCCCAGCCGCGCGCGGCGAGGACGGCGAGCAGCAGGCCGACGCCGAGCACCGCGAGCGCCGTCGAGCCGACCATCCAGCCGGCGGCGAGCACGGCGAGTGCGAGGGCGCCGGCGCCGCTCTCGGCCCTCGCACCGGGGGTGCGAGGGCGACGATTCACACCGGCACCGGGGTTCCGTCGAGGGCGTCGCCGACGAGCTCTTCGACCGTCGTTCCGGTCGCGCGCGCCTCGGGGGCGAGGATCAGGCGGTGCGCCAGCACGGGCACCGCGAGCGCCTGCACGTCCTCGGGGACGACGAAGGTGCGCCCCTCGACGAGCGCGCGCGCCTTCGCGAGCGACAGCAGCGCGATCCCCGAGCGCGGGCTCCCGCCGAGCGCGAGCCGCGAGCTCGCCCGCGTGTGCCGAAGGAGAGCGACGACGTACCGGGTGACGCTGTCCTCGACGTGGATGCCACGCGCGGCGTCGATCGCCGCGAGGAGCTCACTGGCGCTGGCCACCGGTCGCAGGTGGTCGAGCGGCGGTGAGGTCGTCTGCTCGGCGAGCATCCGCGCCTCGTCGGCGTGCGGCGGATACCCGATCGTCATCCGCACCGCGAAGCGGTCGAGCTGCGCCTCGGGCAGCGGGAACGTCCCCTCGTACTCGACGGGGTTCTGGGTCGCGATGACGAAAAACGGGCGTTCGAGGACGTGCGTCGTGCCGTCGACGGTCACCTGCGTCTCCTGCATCGCCTCGAGCAGCGCCGACTGCGTCTTCGGCGACGCCCGGTTGATCTCGTCGACGAGGAGGACGTTGGCGAACACGGGGCCCGCCCGGAAGCGGAACGAGCCGCTCTGGCGATCGTAGACGTTGACCCCCGTCACGTCGGCAGGAAGCAGATCGGGCGTGAACTGAACGCGATGGAACGTCAGCTCGAGCGAGCGCGCCAGGGCCTTCGCGAGCACCGTCTTCCCGACGCCGGGGACGTCCTCGACGAGGACGTGCCCCTCGGCGAGCAGGCAGAGGAGCGGCAGCCGCAGCGTCTCGGGCGAGGCGTGGACGGCCGAGCCGAGGTTGGCGACGACACGGTCGGCGAGCGCCGCCGCGCCGACGGCCTCGGGCCCCGGCTGCGCGGTCGCCGCGGGCTCGCTCACGATCCCCCCTCCTTCGACATGAGGCGCTCGACCTCGTCGAGGATCGCTTCCGCAATCGCGGGCTTCGACGCCTTCGAGACGGAACGGTCGCCGTCGTGCGAGACGAGGACGACCTCGTTGTCGGCGCTGTCGAACCCGATGTCGTCGCGGCCGACGTCGTTGTAGACGACGAGGTCGACGTTCTTCTCGGTCAGCATCCCCCGCTTGCGCGCCAGGCCCTCCTCGCCGTGCTCTGCGCCGAAGGCGACGAGGATCTGTCCGTCGCGCCGCGCGGCGCCGAGTGCGCGCGCGACGTCGGCAGTCGGCACGAGGGAGACCGTCCACGGGTCGGAGCCCTTCGGGCGCTTCCCCTCGACCGGCTCCGCCGGCCGGTAGTCGGCGACCGCGGCGGCCATGAGGACGACGTCCGCGTCGGCGCGTGCCAGCGCCTCCCGGCGAAGGTCTGCTGCGGTCGGTGTGGCGACGAGCTCGACACCTGACGGCGGCGGGACGTGGAGGTTCGCCGCCAGGAGCGTCACCTCGGCGCCCCGCTCCCGGGCGGCCTCCGCGAGCGCCACGCCCATCCGACCGGACGAGCGGTTTCCGAGGAACCGCACCGCGTCCAGCGGTTCGCGGGTGCCGCCCGCCGTCACGAGGACGCGGCGGCCCGCGAGCGAGCCGTTCCGCTCCGTCGGCGTCTGCGTGAGGGCGCGCTCGACGACCGCGGCGATCTCCTCGGGCTCCGACATCCGCCCCGGCCCGACGAGTCCCTCGGCGAGCTCGCCGACGTCCGGTCCGACGACGACCGCGCCGCGCTCGACGAGCAGCGCGAGGTTGGCCTGGGTCGCCGGGTGCTCCCACATCCCGGTGTTCATCGCCGGCGCGAGGACCAGCGGGCCCCGATGGGCGAGCGCCGTCTCGGTCAGGAGGTCGTCGGCGAGCCCGTGCGCCAGTCGGGCCGTCGTATGGGCGGTGAGCGGCGCGACGACGAGCAGGTCGGCGCCGGCGAGGTGCGGATACGGGTCGGCGGGCGGTTCCTTGCGCGCGAGCGCCCAGAAGGTGCGCGCGGCGACGAACTCCTCCGCCCCGCGCGTGACGACCGGCGTGACGTCGTGCCCGGCGCGGACGAGCAGCCGGACGAGCTCACAGGCCTTGTAGGCGGCGATGCCGCCCGTCACGCCGACGAGAATGCGCGCCACGGGCATAGTGTGCCCGCGCCGAGGCCCCGCGGAACGCTCTCCTACTGGTTGCCGGGGACGTAGGAGAAGGTGAGCTTGCCCTTCGAGATCTCCTCCATCGCCATCGTGAGGTAGTTCTTGGAGCGGGACTCGACGAGCGGCGGGGGCGCGTCCTCGAGCCCCATGCCCTCGCCGAGCTGATGGTGATAGTTGTTGATCTGACGGGCGCGCTTCGCCGCCATGATCACGAGCGCGTAGCGCGACGGCGGGTCGGTTTCGGTGCCCGTGTGCGAGAGGAGATCGTCGATGCGCGGTTCGATCATCGGTGGAGGATGGTACCTGCGAGTTCCAACTCGCGTTCGACGATCGCAGCGAGCACCTCGCTCGCGCGGTGGACGTCGTCGTTCCGCACCATGTAGCGGAACTGGTGGGCCTGCTCCAGCTGGCGTCGCGCGATCGCGATCCGCTCACCGATCTCGCCCGTCGACTCGGTCGCCCGCTCGCGCAGGCGTCGCTCCAGCTCGTCCACGTCGGCGACGATGAAGATGGTGCACGCACCCGGCACGTCCGCCTGGACGCGCATGGCGCCGTCGGTCTCGAGCTCGAGCACGCATACGCGTCCGAGCGCGGCGATGCGGTCGATCTCGGAGCGGAGCGTGCCGTAGCGCCGGTGCGACACGTACTCGACCCACTCGAGGAAGGCGTCGTCCTCGACGCGCGCCGTGAACTCCTCGTCCGACAGGAACCAGTACTCGCGTCCGTCCTCCTCCCCGGGCCGCTGCGGCCGGGTCGTGGCGGAGACCGCGACCGCGAGCTCGGGCACGCGCTCCAGGATCGCCTGGATCAGCGTTCCCTTCCCCGCACCGGACGGGCCCGTGACGACGAAGACGGGTCTCACTGCCTCCACGGCCGGGGTCCCGGGTGATCTCCGGCGAAGCCGGAGATCACCGGTTGTTGAAGAGGTTGACGAGCTCGGCCCGCTGGCGCTCGGACAGCCCGCCGACGGTCTTCGACTGGCTGATCCGGCACTGGTTCAGCAGCCGCGCGGCCTTCACGCGGCCGAACTTCGGGACGGCCATCAGCATGTCGAACACCTTCGCGGTCGAGACGTAATCGGGAGGATCGAGCAGGATCGACTCGATCTGGGCGCGACCGTCTTTCAGGTCCTTCTTGAGCTGGGCCCGTCGAACCCGGATGTCGTTCGCACGTTGGAGGGCTTCCATCCGCTGATCGAGAGATCGCGCGGGTGCCTGGGCGTGCGTCTTCGACGTGACCATGAGCGCACGAGTCTAGCAAGCTCCCACGGCGAATCAAGCAGTACTGTTTGTGGCAATTTCCAGGTATTTTCCTGAAGTGACAACAGCCCTTGCCTCGCGCGGAGTCGCGAATCCGCGAGTGATGGCCTCGGCGTCCAGCTCCTGCCTGATCCTGACCGCCGCGAACGGGTCCGAGAACAGGATCGTCCCGAGGGCGACCGCGCTCGCGCCGACCGCGACGAGCTCGAGCGCGTCGAGACCGGTGCGGATTCCCCCCATTCCGACAATCGGGACGTCGACCACGGAGGCGCACGCGTAGACACAGGCGAGGGCGATCGGCCGGAGCGCGGGGCCGGAGTACCCCCCTGCGCCGCGGGCCAGGATCGGTCGCAACGTCGCCGGGTCGAGGGCGAGGCCGCGGATGGTGTTGACGAGCGAGAGGCCGTCCGCCCCGGCGTCCACCACGGCGCGCGCGGCCTCGGCGACGTCCCACTGGGCCGGGGAGAGCTTCGCGTAGAGCGGCATCGTGGTCGCGGCGCGCGCGGCCGCGACGAGCTGTGCGGCTGTCTCGGGCGCCTCCTCGACGTTCGGGCACGAGAGGTTGAGCTCGATCGCGGCGATCCGATCGTCGCCGTCGAGACGCTCGCAGCACATCGTGAAGTCGTCGGCGGAAAAGCCGCCGACCGAGACCCACAGCTGCGATGTCGCCTCGGCGAGCCGCGGGAGGTGCTCCGAGGCGAAGGCGTCGATGCCGGGGCCCTGGAGGCCGATCGAGTTGAGCATTCCGAGCTCGGTCTCCGCGATGCGTGTCGGCGGATTCCCCTCGCGCGGCAACGGCGTGATGGTCTTCGTCACGAAGGCGTCGAGCGAGCCGGCGACCTCGGGCGCGGCGAGCGCGTCGAGGCAGCCGGAGGCGTTGAGGACGGGGACGCCCTGCACGGACTAGGCGGCCGCCCCCGCCGCCAGGAGGACCGGACCTTCCAGGCACAGCCGGACGCGTCGGCCCTGGCGCTCGACGACGCACGCCGTAGCACGCCCCATATCCGCAGGCCATCGGCGCCTCGCGGGCCAGCTGGGCACCCGGGACGAGCGCCTGGAGCGCGTCGAGCATCGGCTCGGGCCCGCATGCCAGGACGTCTCCGGGATCCGCCGGGAGCTCGTCGGTGACGAGCGTCGGGTCGAGCACGACCTCGGCGTGCGGCACGAGCGCCGCTGCCTCCGCGTGGTGCGCCGACCGGAACCCGAGCAGCGCCGGCGGGCCGCCGAGGCACTCGGAGAGGTACGGGAACGGCGCAACGCCGATCCCGCCGCCTACGAGGAGCGGTCGGGAGACGCCGAGGTCGAAGCCGTTGCCGAGCGGGCCTGCGACGTGGATCGCATCACCCGGCTCGAGCGCGGCGATCGCGGTCGTCCCGGGGCCGATGGGCTCGAGGAGGAACCCGAGCTCGTTGGGCAGAGACAGACAGAGGCTGAACGCGCGCGGAAGCACGCGACCGGGCGCCTCGAGCATGAAGAACTGCCCCGGCGCTCCCGGCTCGAGGTAGCCGCGCGCGAGCCGGACGAGCGCGTACGGGCCGACCCACTCCTTGCCGACGACGCGGAGCAGCTCGCGGCGCATCGCGTCAGCCGGCTCCGGCGGCGACGGTGACGGCGATCCGCTCCTGCAGGGACAGCGTCGCCTCGGCGCGGGCGTTCGCGATTGCGTGGACTGCGGCTGCGGCTCCGGAGACCGTCGTGATGCACGGGACGCGTCCGATGAGGGCCGCCTCCCGGATCAGGTAGCCGTCCGCGCGGGCCCCGGAGCCCTGCGGCGTGTTGACGACGAGGTCGCAGCGGTGCTCGCGGATCAGGTCGACGACCGTCGGCTCGCCGTCGCCTGCGTCCGCGACCTTCCCGACTTCCTCCACGTCGAGGCCGGCCGCGCGGAGCGTCGTCGCCGTGCCCGATGTCGCGACGAGCTCGAAGCCGAGCCCCGCGAGGGCGGCCGCGATCGGCGCGATGCTCGCCTTGTCGGCGTCACGGACGGAGAGGAACGCCGTTCCGGCGGTCGGAAGCGGCCTGCCGGCCGCCCGCTCCGCCTTGGCGAAGGCCGTGGGCAGGTCCGACGCCGTCGCCATCACCTCGCCCGTCGAGCGCATCTCCGGGCCGAGCACCGGGTCAGCGCCCGGGAAGCGGGCGAACGGCAAGACGGCGGCCTTCACGCTCACGGCCGTCGGGCGCGGCTGCGTCAGCCCGAGCTCGGCGAGGCGTCGTCCCGTGCGCGAGCCGGCACGCGGCGTCGACGAGGTTCACGCCGGTCGCCTTGCTCGCGAAGGGCACGGTACGCGAGGCGCGCGGGTTCGCCTCGAGGACGTAGACCGTCGAGTCGGCGATCGCGAGCTGGACGTTGAGGAGCCCGACGACGCCGAGCGCAGGCCCGAGCCGCTTCACGACGTGCTCCACCTCGAGGGCGTTCGCGAGCGTCAGCGACTGCGCCGGCAGCACGCAGGACGAGTCGCCCGAATGGACGCCCGCCTCCTCGACGTGCTGCATCACCGCGCCGATGAAGACCTCCTCGCCGTCGCAGAGCGCGTCGACGTCGATCTCGATCGCGTTCTCGACGAACCGGTCGACGAGGACGGGGCCGCTGACCGCCGCCATCGCGGCGCGCAGGTCGTTCTCGTCGTCGCAGACGCGCATCGCGCGGCCGCCGAGCACGTACGACGGCCGTACGAGCACCGGGTAGCCGATCTCGCGCGCGGCCGCAAGCGCCTCGTCCTCGCCCTCGACCGTCGACCACGGCGGGCAGCGGACGCCGAGCTCGCTGGCGAGCGCACCGAACCGCTCACGATCCTCCGCGAGGTCGATCGCCGCGTGCGGCGTGCCGAGGATCTTGTAGCCGGCCGCCTCGATGTGCCGCGCGAGCCGGAGCGGCGTCTGGCCGCCGAACTGCGTCACGACCCCGACGGGCCGCTCTCGGTCGAGGACCGCGAGCACCTCCTCCGGCGAGAGGGGCTCGAAGTAGAGCCGGTCGGACGTGTCGTAGTCGGTCGAGACCGTCTCGGGGTTGCAGTTGACCATCACGGCCTCGTAGCCGAGCCCGCGGAACGTCTGGACGGCGTGAACGCAGCAGTAGTCGAACTCGATCCCCTGGCCGATGCGGTTCGGCCCCGACCCGAGGATCACCACGCGCGGCTTCGTCCCGGGCGCGGGCCCCTCGTCCTCCTCGCCCCAGGTCGAGTAGAAGTAGTTCGAGCCAGCGTCGACCTCGCCGCCGCACGAATCGACGCGCCGGTACGCGGGCCGGATACCGCGCGCGTAGCGCGTGCGGCGAACGTCGTCGCCGGACGTTCCCCAGGCGGCGCCGATCGAGTCGTCTCCCCACCCCGCGCGCTTCGCGCGCCGGATGTCGCCGGTCCGCAGCTCGCGCTTCGCGGCCTCGAGCTGCTCCACGAACCACGGGTGCAGGCCGTCGGGAAGGTCGTCGATCGTCGCCCAGGGCGTCGGTGAGCCCGGGTCGAGCTCGCGCGAGCCGAACGCCTTGAGGAACGCCTCGGTGAAGGTCCGGCCGATCCCCATCGCCTCGCCCACCGACTTCATCTGCGTTCCGAGCGTCGCGTCGGCGCCCGGGAACTTCTCGAAGGCGAACCGCGGGAACTTGACGACGACGTAGTCGAGCGTCGGCTCGAAGCTCGCCGGCGTCGTCTTCGTGAGGTCGTTCGGGATCTCGTCGAGCGTGTAGCCCACGGCGAGCTTCGCCGCGACCTTCGCGATCGGGTAGCCGGTCGCCTTCGACGCGAGCGCGGACGATCGCGAGACCCGTGGGTTCATCTCGATCACGCGCAGGGCGCCGGTCTCGCGTTCGCGCGCGAACTGGATGTTCGAGCCGCCCGTCTCGACGCCGACGGCGCGGATCACCGCGGCGGCAGCGTCGCGGAGCTCCTGGTACGCCTCATCGGAGAGCGTCATCTGCGGCGCGACCGTGACGGAGTCGCCGGTGTGGACGCCCATCGGGTCGAGGTTCTCGATCGAGCAGACGATCACGACGTTGTCGGCGCGGTCGCGGATCACCTCCAGCTCGAACTCGTCCCAGCCGCGAATCGAGTCCTCGACGAGGACCTGGCCGATCGGGGACTCCGCGAGGCCGCGCTCCACCTGGCGACGAAGTGCGGCGAGGTCGTCGGCGAAGCCGCCGCCGTGCCCGCCGAGCGTGAACGCGGGCCGGACGACCGCGGGGATCGGCGCGTCGTCGAGCTGGTCGAGCGATTCGACGATCTGCGAGCCCGGCACCGCCAGGCCGCAGCTCTGGACGGCAGCGCGGAAGAGCTCGCGGTCCTCGGCACGACGGATCACCTCCACGGGGGCACCGAGCAGTTCGACGCCGAGCTCGTCGAGCACGCCGGACGTCTCGAGCTCGATCGCAAGATTCAACGCCGTCTGCCCGCCGAGCGTCGGCAGGAGCCCGTCCGGTCGCTCTCGGCGGAGGACGTCGGCGACGCCCTCGAGGTCCAGCGGCTCGATGTAGGTGCGGTCGGCGAAGCCGGGGTCGGTCATGATCGTCGCGGGGTTCGAGTTGACGACGATCGTCCGGTACCCGTCCTCGCGCAGCACCTTGAGCGCCTGGCAGCCGGCGTAGTCGAACTCGCACGCCTGCCCGATGACGATCGGGCCGGAGCCGATCACGCAGATCGAGCGGAGGTCGCGGCGCGCAGGCATCAGCGCCCATCCCCGAGGGACTCCACCCAGCGCTCGAGGATCGGCCAGGCGTCATGCGGCCCGGGCCCGGCCTCGGGGTGGAACTGGACGCTCTGCGCGCGGAGCTCGGGGAAGTCGAAGCCCTCGACGGTCCCGTCGTAGAGCGAGACGTGCGTCGCTTCCGCACGCCCGGACGGCACGACGGCGAAGCCATGGTTCTGGCTCGTCACGAGGACCCGGCCGGTGCGGCGGTCGAGGACGGGATGGTTGGCGCCGCGGTGGCCGAACGGCAGCTTTGTCGTCTCGTGGTCGGTCGCGAGGCCGATCAGCTGGTGGCCCAGGCAGATCCCGAGCACCGCCACGCGGCCGAGGGCCGCCCGCACCACCTCGGTCTCCTCGACGAGCGGCGCCGGGTCGCCCGGGCCGTTGGACAGCAGGACGCCGTCGAACGACGCGAGCTCGTCCGGGTCGCAGAGGTGGGGGAACACCGTGGCGGCCGCGCCGGCCTTCACGAGGCGGCGCAGGATGGACTTCTTGACACCGTAGTCGACGACCGCCACCGACACGCGGGCGTCGTCATGGTCGCCGAACGTGTACGGCTCCGCCGTCGACACGCCGGCGACGAGCGCCTGGCCCTCCATCGACGGCTGCGCGCGCACCTGCTCGAGCGCGTCGGCAACCGGGAGCGTCCGCTCGTCCGCGACGGCCACGGCCCGCATTGCGCCGCCGTCGCGCACCCGCAGGGTGAGCGACCGCGTGTCGATCTCGTCGAGCGCGACGATCCCCCGCTCGGCGAGCCAGAGCGCCCAGTCCTCCCCGCCGAGCCGTCGCATCAGGACCGCGCGTGCGTGCGGCGAGCCGGACTCGAGGCGGCGCTCGTCGACGCCGTAGTTCCCGACCATCGGCGCGGTGAAGCAGACGAGCTGCTCCGCGTAGCTGGGGTCGGTCACGGTTTCCTGGTAGCCGGTCATCCCGGTGGTGAAGACCGCCTCTCCGAAGGCCGAGCCTTCGGCGGCGACGGAGCGCCCGCGGAACGTCGTCCCGTCTTCGAGCAACAGGTAGCCCTGGCCGCCGCCCCTCACGCCGAGAACACCACCCGGCCCGCGGCGACGGTCTTCACGACCGAGCCGACGAGCGTCTGGCCGAGGAGCCACGAGTTCGCCGAGCGCGAGTGGAAGCCGTCCTCGCTGACCGTCCACTCCGCCTCGAGGTCGACGAGGACGAGGTTCGCGGGCTCGCCGATCGCGATCCGCGGCACCGGGAGCCCGAGCGCCCGCGCCGGACCCGCCGAGAGCCGGTCGAGGACCACCGCCAGCGGAACCTCCTCCTCGCGGACGAGGAACGTGTTCAGGGCGGCGAACGCCGTCTCGAGCCCGGTCACGCCGAACGGTGCCTGCTCGAACGGCACGTCCTTCTCGTGCCGTGCATGAGGTGCGTGGTCGGTGGCGATGCAGTCGACGGTGCCGTCGAGAAGGCCCTCGACGAGCGCACGGCGGTCGTCCTCGCTCCCGAGCGGTGGGTTCATCTTCGCGTTCGCGTCCAGCGTGCGGACGAGCTCGTCGGTCGCGCACAGGTGGTGCGGCGTCGCCTCCGCGCTGACGCGCACGCCGAGCGCGCGCGCTCGACGAACCGCATCGACGGAGGCACGGGCCGAGAGATGCTGTAGGTGGATCGGCCGGCGCTCGTAGCCGGCCAGCGAGAGGTCGCGCTCGACCATCAGGCTCTCGGCGACGGACGGCCACCCGGCGAGCCCCAGCTCGGCGGAGACCGCGCCCTCGTGCATCTGCCCGTCGCGCGAGAGCGTCGGCTCCTCGCAGTGCAGCGCGAGCGGCCGGTCGGCGACGGCGCTGTAGGCGAGCGCACGCCGCATCAACCCCGCGGACGCGACCGGCCGGCCGTCGTCCGTGAACGCGATCGCTCCGGCCGCGGCGAGCTCGGCCATCTCGGTGAGCTCCTCCCCGCGCTGGCCCTTCGAGATCGCGGCCGTGAAGCCGGTCGGCACGACCGCCTCCTCGAGCGCCTGCTCGACGAGCGCGCGGAGCACCGGGGCGGTGTCGACGACCGGATCGGTGTTCGGCATCGCGACGATCGCGCAGTAGCCGCCCGCCGCCGCGGCCTGCGTGCCCGACGCGATCGTCTCCTCGTCCTCGCGGCCGGGCGTCCGCAGGTGCACGTGCGGGTCGACGAAGGCCGGTGCCAGGACGAGCCCCGCGGGCGCGGACGCGACCGCCTCCACGGCGGTCACGATCCCCTCCTCGATCGTCACGCTCGCCGGCATGTCGAGCCCTTCGCCGGGGTCGACGACCCTGGCGCGAACCGTCAGCGAGTCGAGGCGGCCGTTCCGGCTCGCGAGCATCACGCGACCTCGAGCGCGACCGCGGCGACGCCGACCCCGGGCGCCGTGAGCAGGTCGTAGAGGATCGCCATCCGCACGACGAGGCCGGAGCGCACCTGCGTCGTGACGAGCGAGGCGCCGGAATCGGCGACGCGCGGGTCGATCTCGATCCCACGGTTCATCGGGCCGGGGTGCATCACGACCTGCCCCGGCCGGACGCGCTCGGGCGTGATCCCGTAGAGCGCCGTGTACTCGCGCAGGGACGGGACGAACGCGGCGCCGGCCTGCATTCGCTCCGATTGCATGCGAAGCGTGTAGACGACGTCGACGTCAGCGATCTCCTCGATCCGGTGGCTGACCGAGCACCCGAGCTCCTCGATCCCTCGAGGGATCAGCGTCGGCGGTCCAACAAGCAGCGGCTCGGCACCGACGAGGAGAAGCGCCTCGACGAGGGAGCGGGCGACGCGCGAGTGGAGCACGTCGCCGACGATCGCGACCGACACGCCGTCGAGGTGACCGAGCGCCTCCTGGATCGTGAAGAGGTCGAGCAGCGCCTGCGTCGGGTGCTGGTGTTTCCCGTCCCCGGCGTTGACGACGTGCGCACGGGTCGCCGAGGCGACGAGGTTCGGCGCGCCGATATGCGGATGACGGACGATGATCACGTCGGGCTCGTACTCCGCCAGCGTCTGCGCGGTGTCCCGGAGCGACTCGCCCTTGTCGACCGAGGAGCCGGCGGCGCGGAGGGTCATCGTGTCCGCGGAGAGCCGCTTCGCGGCGAGCTCGAAGCTCGCGAGGGTACGCGTCGACGACTCGTAGAAGAGGTTGAGGACGAGACGGCCGCGGAGCGTCGGCAGCTTCTTCACCTCGCGGTCGAGGGACCGCGACAGTGCGCGGGTCGTGTCGAGGATGCGCTCGACGTCGCTCGTCGTCAGGTCGCCGACAGCGAGAAGGTGGCGTGTCTCCGGCGGGACGCTCATCGCGAGCCTCCCGTCTCGAGAACGACCCGGTCGATCCCGTCGGTCTCCTCGAGCTCGACGCGGACGCGCTCCGCGAGCGCGGTCGGCAGGTTCTTGCCGACGTAGTCCGGCCGGATCGGAAGCTCCCGATGGCCTCGATCGACGAGCACGGCGAGCTGGACGCGCTCGGGCCGCCCGTAGTCGAGGAGCGCGTCGATCGCAGCGCGGATCGTGCGCCCCGTGAAGAGCACGTCGTCGACGAGCACGCACGTGGTCCCTGTGAGGGGGAACCCGAGCTCCGTCCCGCGAACGACGGGCTGCGTGTGGATCGGCGCCGCGCGTCCGCGGACGAGGACGTCGTCGCGGTGGAAGGCGATGTCGACCGCGCCGAGGGCGAGCTCGACGCCGCTCCGCTCCGCGACGAGCTCTTGCAGCCGCCGTGCGAGCGGCACGCCGCGTGTGTGGATGCCGACGAGCGCGAGGCGCTCGAGGTTGTCGTTCCGCTCGATCAGCTCGTGCGCCAACCGCGCCACCGTGCGCGCCAGGGCGTCCGCGTCGAGGATCTCGCGCGCAGATTCGCGCGCCGTCGTGCCGTTCTCCATCCCGTGCTCCTTTCCGGCCTCGCTGGACCGGCTTAAAGGGTCTGCGCGAGTCTAGCGAGGGGTCGCGACGGGGTGCCTCGGTCCCGGTCGGCAGGCGGCGCGCCGCCGCGAACGCGCCGGCCTGCGACTCTTCACAGGTTCCTCGCGTGCCATGAAAGGATCATCCGCGTGAGCGGCTTGGAGACGGAGGCGCCTGGTACGACGCGTCGCCGCCGGGTCGGCGCCGCCACGCTCGCGCTCGCCGCGCTAGTCCTGCTCTCGACGGGGATCCGCTTCGGGGCCGCACAGGCGTTCACGACGCCGTGGATCGCGCCGGACGAGATGGTCTACGGCCTCATCGGCGAGTCGCTCTGGTCGCACGGGACGCTCGAGGTCCGCGGGCTCCCGACGCCGTACTACAGCATCCTCACCCCCGCCCTCGTCGGCGCCCCGCTCGCGCTCTTCGACCTCGCGGACGGCGTCCAGTGGGCGCGTCTCCTGCAGGCGCTCGCGGCGTCGCTGGTCGCGGTGCCCACCTATCGCTGGGCCGCCCGGATGACGTCGACCGGCTGGGCGCTCGCGGCCGCGGCGCTGACGCTCGCCGCCCCGGCCCTCCACTACTCGGGCTTCCTCATGACGGAGCCGCTCACGCTGACGGTCGTCGCGGCGGCGCTCCTGGCGCTCGCCCGCGCCGTCGAGGAGCCGACGATGTGGCGCTACGGCGTCTTCGCGGCGTGGGCGACCGCGGCCGCGGCCGTCCGCCTCCAGGCGCTGCTGCTGCTGCCGGCGTTCCTCTTCGCCGTCGCCCTCGACGCGCTCGCCGCTCGTGACCGCGCCCGGCTCCGTCCGCTTGCGGCGCTCGCGGGCCTCGCGGCGCTCGTCGGTGTCGCGATCCTCGGCATCGTCGTCATCCGAAACGGAGAGCTGTCGGCCGAGAGCATCCTCGGCGCTTACACCCCGGTCGGCGAGAACACGGCCACCGGCGCCGCCCGCCTGAGCGAGGTTGCCTGGCACGCCGTGGACATCTCGATCCTCGGCCTCGCGATCCCCGTCCTCGCGATCGCCGTGCTCGCACACGCCGTGTTCTCGCGGAGGGACACCGACCCCGCTCTCCGCGCGTTCGTCGCCGTCGCGCTCGCCTATGTGTCCCTCCTCGTCGTCCAGGTCGGCCTCTTCTCGGCCGAGTACGTCGGGCACGTGGCCGAGCGGTACCTGATCACCGCCCTGCCGCTGCTCGCGATCGGGCTCTGCGCGTGGATCTCGCGCGGAGCGCCGCGCGCCTACGCGGTCGTCCTGCCGATCTGGGCGTTGCTCGTCGCCGGTGCCGCGTTGATCCCGCTTGCGGAGATCGCAACGCCCGAGACCCTGGTCAACACCTTCACGCCGTCGAGCCTCGTGGACCTCTCGAGCGATGAGGCGCGAGCGGTGCTGGTCGCGGCCGCCGTCGTCGCGGGCGCGCTGTTCGTCGCGGTGCCGCGACGGTTCGCGTGGACGCTTGCGGTCGTCGTCGCTGTCGGGCTAGTGCTCGCCTCGGCCGACAGCGGCCGTCGCGTCGCCAGGGCGTCCGAGCACGAAGACCGCGTGTCGATGGGATCGTCGCCCGGCGGCTGGCTCGACGACGAGGGACTGGAGGACACGACGCTCCTCGTGACTGACGACCGCCTGTGGACGGCGACGGCGCGCACCATCTTCTGGAACCGCGCGATCGCCGAGGTGCTCCGCGTCGCGCCCGCGACTCTCCCGTTCCCGCCGGTGACGCCGGCGGTCGTGCTCGGCGACGACGGCGTCCTCCGGACGGCGGACGGAGGAACGCTCGACCGCCAGGTCGTCGTCGCGCCGTCAACGGTCGTCCTCGCGGGCGAGAAGGTCGCCGAGCGCGGCGTCGACAACAGCGAGACGTACGGGTTGACCGCATGGCGGGCGGAGAGCCCGGTTCGCGTTCTGCGCCGGATCGAGGGCCTGCTTCCGAACGGCGACTTCAGCGGCCGGGCACGGATCACGGTCTTCGCCTGCCAGCCGGGGACGCTCGACGTGACGATCCTCGGCAAGACCGGCGATCCGATCTCGGCATACGTGGACGGGTTCGCGGTCGCAACCCTCGAGACGCCGGCCGAGAAGTCGGTACGGCACTCGATCCCCGCGCCACCGTATGCCGACGGCAGCCGGCCATGCATCTTCGACCTCGAGACCCCGGGCTACGCCGGGACGACGACGATCGAGTTCACGCCCGGCGCCTCGTGAGGCCGCGGCCGGCTAGCCGGGGAACGGGTCGTCGGGCTCGGTCAGCGCCTCGATCGCGTCGCGCGCGGCGTCCAGCTCACCGGCCGGCACGAGCAGGCGAACCGGCGCGTCACCGTGCTCGCCCGGATGCTCGTCGACCGCGCCCTCGAGCGTCGCCTCGATTCCCGCCCGTCCGAGAAGTGCCTGGAGCTCCTCCGCTTCGTCGACGCTGCCTGCGACTGTGACCTGAACGAGCTCGGTCATGCGCCGGACCCTACATCCTGGTGCCGCGACCGCCGCCCGCCGCGCTCGACGAGCTCGGGCGGCCCACGCTCGGGCAGCGGGACCTCGACGAGATCGAAGTCGCGCGGGACCACGGTGGCAGGGAACACCTTCGTCGCCTCGTCCGCCACCTCGGACCCGGCGTACCGGGCCGACAGGTGCGTGAGCGCGAGCAGGAGCACGCCCGCCTCGCGCGCGACGCCCGCGGCGTCCTCCGCCGTCGAATGGTCCGTCTCCCTCGCCCGGTCCTGTTCGTCGGACAGGAAGGTCGCCTCGTGGACGAGAACGTCGGCAGCTTCCGCCGCGGCGACGACCGACGCGGTCGGCGCGGTGTCGCCGCTGAGCACGACCGTACGGCCGCGACGCGGTGGCCCGAGGACATCGTCGGGCCGAACGACGCGACCGCCGTCGAGGCCAACGGGCTCACCGCGCTGCAGCGCACCGCGCGCGGGGCCGTCGGGGACGCCCAGCGCATCCGCGGCGGCAACGTCGAAGCGACCCGGCCGGCCGTCCTCGCGCATCGCGTAGCCGAGCGCGTTTCGCCCGTGCGCGACCGCGAACGCCCCGACGCGATACTCGTCGAACTCGATCACGTCTCCCGCGCCGAGCTCCTCGATCGCAAGCGGATACGTCAGCCGTCCGATCACGATCCCGAGCGCGCCGAGAAGCGATCGCGTGCCCCGGGGGCCGTAGACCGTGATCGGCAGCTCGCGTCCGCGAAGCGCGAACGTCTTGAGCATCCCCGGCAGGCCGAGAACGTGATCGGCGTGCAGGTGAGTAAGGAAGATGTGCTCGAGGTCGACGAGGCCGGCATCCGAGCGGAGCAGCTGGCGTTGCGTCCCCTCGCCGCAGTCGATCAGCAGCCGGTCGCCGCCGCGCCGGAGGAGCGTCGCCGACGCTCCGCGCGAGGCGGTCGGGGCGGACGCCGACGTGCCCAGGAAGACGAGGTCGAGGTCCACGGGCGCCGATCCTAGCCCTGCACGGCACGGCGGGCATCAGCGTGTCTGTTGTCCCGGGCCGCGGCGCTCCGGACAGGGCTGGAGCCGTGGTCACACACTGGGCACGAACACGACACCCAGTCGTCGCCCGACCGCCGATACCGTGACATCAGGGGCGCCGAAGCCCCCTTGGGGGTCGTTCGCCGAGCGGCTCCGGCCGCTCGCCCCTCGCCGGCGGTCAGGCCGCGGAGGCCGGGAAGCTCAAGTCGGTGTAGACCATCTCGCCCTTGAAGAGCCGCGCCTCGGGATCCCAGGGGAAGAAGATCGCGTTCCGCCATGTGAGCTTCTCGCCGGTCGGCTCGTTGTCGAGCCAGCGACCCTGGTGGGTCGCGGTCACGATCGCCTCCTCGCAAACGCCCTGCGGCCCGATCACGATGTAGTCGAGGTCGAAGTGGATGTCCGGGAACGCGGTCAGGAGCTCCGTGTAGAACCGAGCGGCGCCCGCGTGACCCTCCCAGCGGGCACCCGTGCCGGCGACGGTGTAGACGCAGTCCTCGGTGAGCGTGGACAGGAGCCCCGGCAGATCGCGATTGTCCTCCGCGATCGAGTGCGTCTTCCAGAGCTCGCGGATCGCCTCGTGCTCGTCCGGATCGGACGGCCGTCGCAATAGCTCGAGAATGCGCTCGCTCGCCATCGGGCCTCCAGTCGTCGCGCTGAGGGTCGGTCGGGCGAGATATATCTCGCCCTACGCGGCTGCGCCAGCGGGACTAGGCCGGGAGGACGAGCACCTGGCCCGGGACGATCACGGCCGACCCGAGGTCGTTCCGCTCCCGAAGCTCCCAGACACCCTCCCGCGGATCGCCCGGAAACGTCCGGTCGGCGATCGACCAAAGCGTGTCGCCCGGCTTCACTCGGTAGTTGCGCTCCGGCCCGCTCGCGCCCGTCTCACCGGCGAACAGCGCCCAGAGCAGGATGACGCCGAGCGCGAGCAGCAGGATGCGACCGATGAGCGACGACGCGAACACGTGTTCCCATGGTGACAGAACACATGTTCGGTGTCAAGGACGAACAGACTCGAGCCTCAGCGAAGCGCCCGGACCGCCGTCGTCGCGCGAGACGCGTTCGCCTCGGCCGCGACCCGGACGGCGAGCGTCTGCGGACCAACTGGCCGGGCGAGTCGGAGCGTCGTCACCCGGTTCGCCTGAACCGCAGCCGTGACGCACGTGCCGACGGCCGTCGCTCGCGACGCGAGCACGCGACGCGCGGAGGAGAGCGTGTAGGTGCCGGGGAGCACACACACGCGGGCTGTCGCACCTTCCGCCGCCGTGACCGCGACCCTCAGGCTGTCATGCGCCACGACGACGCGCGGGCGCCGGGCTCCCACGACGGTGCGCAGCGGCGTCCACGCGGGCTCGGTGCATACGGTGCGCTCGGCGAGCGCGGCGCGGACTGCGTCGGCCGAGGGGCGAGCGGTGCCGTCGACGCGGTAGAGGCCCGCCTGGAAGCCCGCCCGCGAGGCGTCGTCGCGGAACCCGAAGACGTTCACCTGGGCGATGTCGGGGTCGCAGGCCGCGCGTCGCACGACGTCGGCATACACGGACGCCTGATGACTCTCAGTCGTCACCGGCACGTTCTCGACACCGACGTGCCCCTGGACCGAGGTCGTGTCGACCTGCCAGCCGATCTCGTCGAGATAGAGGCGGAGCCCGTCGAGCGTCGTCGGCTGGGCAGTGCCGGAGAACGCATCCCAGAGGGCCTGCTTGACCCGATCGAGGTTGACGAAGCCGGCGTTCGGCCACGGGTAGCCGGTACCGAGCGCGTCGGTCGCGCGGTTGGGGTACGGGTGGAAGCTGAGGCCGTCCATCAGCGGGCGGTCACGTCCGCTCGCCCGGTACCAGGCACCGAGCCCTGCGAGGAAGCGCACCGGCGACGTCGAGACGTTGCTCCGGGCGAGCGGCCGATCGTTCCCTCGGGGCGAAAGACCGACGCCGACGACCTTCAGCGTCGGATCGACCTCCTTCAGGGAGTCGTACCCCGCTGCGAGAAACGGGCCGAACGCGGCTGCGGACAGCTGGCGCGCCTTCGAGAGCTGTGGACGCCAGAACGCCGGCTGGTTGGGCTCGTTGCCCACCACGAAGCTCCGCACGTCCGGGTAGCGCTGCGCCAGCTCTGCGAGCCACTTCCCGAACGCCTCCGGGCGGGCGAGGCCCGCCTCGATCTCACGAGGCGGATACGGATAGGCGGCGAACACGACCGCGAGGCCCACCGAGCGGGCCGCGGCGACGGTCAGGTCGAGGGTCGGACGATCGGCGAGCGCAAGCGGGTCGCTCGGCTGCCAGCGGACGGTGACGACCACCTGGCGAAGGCCGAGCGACGCCATCTCCGCATACAGCTCCGCGCCGGCATCGGGCGCCCATTTGCCGAGGTTGTCGTTGGCGCCGATGTCCGCCGCCGTGGCGGTGCCGGCCGACAGCAGCCCGCACGCAGAAACCACCGCGAGCGCACGCAGCAATCCCCCCCACCCCCACCTCTCCATCCCCCTCAGAACCCCGTTCGCTCGCGTTTCGGAACGCCGCCCACCGGAGCGGGCGGGATGCTACAGCATCACGCCGCGCGCATCACCTCGTTGCGTCGAGCACTGCCTCGAGCACCGCATCGGCCCCGTCGCGGACCGGATCCCCCGCAGGCAAGCCCGTCTCCACCGCGGCCGCCACGATTGCGGCTGACGCGTCGCCGTCGTCGAGCCCGGCCGTGTTCATCGCGATCGCCACGACGCGGGCGCGCCGGCGGGGGAGCGAGGCCTGCTCGTGGAGCGCGATGAGCTCGGGCAGCGAGGGCAGCGGGTGCCCCGGGTAACCCTCGACTTCGGTCGTCCCGGCGCGATGGCAGAGCACCAGCACATGCGGCGCCGATCCGTGGTAGAGCCCCAGTGTGACCCCGGAGTAGGCCGGGTGGACGAGCGAGCCCTGGCCCTCCACCAGGAGCAGTTCGCCGCCACGCCGTCGGCCCTCCACGACCAGGCGCTCGGCGGCGCCCGCAAGGAAGTCCGAGACGACGGCGTCGACGGCGATCCCCCAGCCCGCGATCGCAATCCCGGTCTGCCCAGTGGGGACGAAGATGGACGCGATGCCGCGTGCGCGTGCCGCACGGTCGAGCTCGAGCGATACCGTCATCTTCCCGATCGCGCAGTCGGAGCCGACGGTGAGGACGATCGGCGCATCGACCTCGAGATTCGCTCCCGTGGGGCAATCCAGGCCGTCGGGCGGGCGTCGCAGGTCCCGCAGCTCGACTCCGTGCTCGTCGGCGAGCGGGCGGAGCTCGGGATCGTCGCGGATCATCTGGTGGAGGCCGTTCTCGACCGAGAGCCCGGCGCGGATGCACGCCGTGAGGAGCGCGCGCCAGGCGGGCGGGAAGCGGCCGCCCTGGGTCGCGACGCCGACGAGGGCGACGACCGGCTCGTATGCCATCGCCGCTGCGACGTCACCGACGATCGGAACACCGTCCTCGGTCTCGCCCACGCGCTCGGAGTCGAGGATTGCGACGACGTCGTCGCGTCGGTATCGGAGCACGCCGCGCATCGTCTTGCCGTAGTGGTGATCGGCCGAGAACCCCTCGGCGAGGATCAGCGTTCGCTCACCCGCAGCCAAGACCGGCTCCTTCCGAGGCGACCTGCACGCCGTCGACGAACGTCGGTCCCGGCACGGGGTCGTGGGCGAGCAGGAGGTTGCCGTCGAGGTCGACATGGTCGCAGAGCGGCGCCACCGCGCAGCCGGCGGCGATCCCGAGACCGGACTCGACCATGCAGCCGAGCATGACGCCGAGGCCGAGCGCCCGGGCCGCGTGCGTCATCCGGATCGCCTCGCGGATCCCACCGGACTTCGCCAGCTTGATGTTGACGCCGTGCGCGATCTCTGCGCAGGTCGCGACGTCCGCGAGCGTGTGGCAGTCCTCGTCGACGTAGATCGGCAGCTTCGACCGGCGGCGAAGCTCGACGCCATCGGCGTCGCCCTGACGGAGTGGCTGCTCGACGTACTCGACACCGAGGCTCGAGAGCGCGTCGCACGCATCGAGCGCCTCGTCCAGCGTCCACCACTCGTTCACGTCGACCATGAGGGGGAGGTCGGTCACGCCGCGCACGGCACGCACACGCTCGACGTCGAGGGCGTCGCCGCCGCCGAGCTTCAGCTTCAGGCGCTTGAACCGCGGCGCAGCGGCGGCCGCGCGCCGCGCCATGTCGTCGGGGTCGCCGAGCCATACGGTCCAGGACGTCGGCGGCCCGATCCGTGGCAGCCCCAGGAGGCGGTTGACGGGGACGTCGAGCAGCTTCCCCTGCAGGTCGTGCAGCGCTGCGTCGAGCGCGGACTTCGCGGACTGCTCGCCGTCGAGGCCGGAGAGCCGCTCGCCGATCTCCTCGAGCGCGAACGGGTCACCGCCGACGAGGTGCCCGTGCTCCACCACGAACGCCAGGGCGGACTCGGCGTTTTCCTCGTAGCGCTCGATCGGCGCGGCTTCCCCGCGACCGTCCGTGTCGCCGTAGCGGATCGTCACGTGCACGACGTCGGCCCAGTCCTGCGACTCACGGCTGATGACGAACGTCTCCGCCAGGTCGAGGCGGACGATCTCGGCGCGCACCTCCATGCGCGGCGAGGTTACTTCGCGATGGACGCGACGTGCGCAGCCACGTCGGCCGCGTCCTGACCCGTGACGATCCCGGCAGGCATGACGCCGCGCCCGCTCGCCACGACGGCCGCGACCTCCGCTGCGGTCAGCCCGCTCCCACGGAGCGCTGGGCCGACGCCGCCCGTCGCGTCGGCGCCGTGACAGCCGGCGCAGCTCGTCGCGAAGATCGCGGCTCCGCGCGCGGCGTTCCCCGTCGGAGCGGTCGCCGCCGCGGGCACGGACGGAGCGAACGGATGCCACTTGGCGAGCCCGAAGACGGCGAGCGACACGAGGACGAGCGCGACCAGCGGTGCGAGCCGGTGTGCCATCAGAAGCCGAACCGGACGTTCGTGAAGTACCAGAAGCTCGACGTCAGCCACAGCGTGGCGAGGATCGCGGCGAGCGAGCCGCCGAGGACCGGCAGCATCCAGTGCGGATATCCCTTCCACCGGATGACGAGGAGCTTCGCGGCCACGACCCCGTACACGAACGACCCGGCGATCGAGTGGATCGCGATCCGCGCGTCGGGCGTCCGGAACCCGAGGATCGTCACGCAGTGGAAGAACACCGGCAGCGTGAGCAGGAGCGCGATCCGCCCCGACCAGCGGTGGATCCGCCGCGACGTCGCGAACGACACCGGCACGACCCCCTGGAGCTTCCCCCACATCCGCGACGCAGTCAGGACCTGGACGAACGCGAGCACGAACGCGCCGGTCGCGAGCCACGCCTTGCCGGCGATCGCGGTCGAGAACACCATTTCGACGAGGTCGGTGTATCGGGAGCTGACGTCGCCGAGGAGCACCGACCGAGCCTAGAACCGCCCGGACGGGAACGGAAGGCGCGGGCGGTACACTCCCGTCTCCCCCGGCGCCCGTAGCTCAGGGGATAGAGCGCGCGCCTCCGGAGCGCGAGGTCGCAGGTTCGATTCCTGCCGGGCGCATTCAGCGGCACCCACGCCACGCGGAAACGGCTTGAAACCGTCCTCGGAGATGCCGCGGAGGTCGCGAAAGAGCAGGTGGTGCTGGTCGGCGCTGGGACGGGATTCGCCCCGGCCGGTGCATCGGAACTACGTCGGGCCAGCTACGGGCCGGAAGCCGTCGGCACCGGCCGCACTCCTTGTGAGCGTAGGCAGCGGGCGTCCAGATCAGGTCGTGCGCCTGTTGGAACCCCGCATGGTCATCGACCTTCTCGTCGAGCACCGCATCGGGCTGGTCCTCGTCGATCGTTCGATCGCAGATCGGGCAGGTCGTGTACGTCTCGCTCATGGCGAGAGTCTGACCGCTCGCGCTCCGTCCGGGTGAACCGCCGCTCGTCCGGGGTCGCCGCGGACGCTCAGCGCACGAGGAACCTCGATCCGAAGGCGAGCACGAACACGAGCACAATGCCAGCGGGGTCACCACCCACTCGGTCGCCGGTCGACGGCGGCCACGCTCCGCCTTCAGGGCGACCCTCCGAGTGCTGCTCGGCCCATCCATCTCGATTCAGTGACTCCCGAGACTCGTGCGTGCGGACACACCAGTCGGCGAGAGAATCGGAGAATCCCGCCGAAACCCCCACACAGCCGCGTAGATGCCGAGCGACAGCTCCCACAGGAACTCGGGGATCACCAGGATGGCCGGTACCGTGCTGCCTGCGTCCCACCACTCGAAGAGCGTGCCGATGCTCGAGAACAAGAGGAGTGGGCCCCCGATCAGTCCGAGCCAGGCCATGCGCCGCGGGACGAGGCGGGAGCTGTACATCAGGTAGCCCAGTATCAGCCCGTTCCCCCAGGGGACGATGAAGCCAGGGCCGAAAAGGAACGTCCAGTCCTTGAGCGCCGCGAGTGAGACGGCGAGGTCCGCCGCGTCCGGAGAATCCTGGCGCAAGCTCACGATTCCGAGCACGAAGATGATCCCGGCGCCGATGAAGGCGCACTCGACGAGACGAGCGGTGACGTAACCGAGGGAAAGAACTTCGTTCTGCCGCCTGAGGATCGGGTACACGACGACAGCGGTTCCGACGTTCGCGATGATGAGCAGCAGCTCTAGGAGCGCCCCGAGATAGATCTGATTGTCCTCGCCGCCACCGGCGATGTAACCGGCGGGGTCGTCGAGAACAGGCTGGTAGAGAGTAAGAGCCGGGATCGACGTGACGAACGTGATGAGGAACAGCCATCCGAATATCCGAGCGTTCCTCTGATCCTCCGCCATGTGTACTCTCCCTCGGCTCAGGGTTCTGGTTCGCTGCGCCATTCCGCGTAACAGCCTTCGGTAAACCAGAGGGCCCATAGGCGCGGGCGCAGGCAGCAGGCCGACGCCGGCTGGCGTGTTCTCCCAGGTGACGGCCGCATCACCACCCCAGATCGACCGCCACCTGGGCTAGCGCCCGGGGCGGCCCCGTCCAGGGGATGGTCCAAGGCCGCTCCGGTCGCTCCACACAACGGCCAGCCAAGGCGAGTTGGCCCCCCGTTGCGACGACCCTACGCCTCGATCGGATGTAAAGCGATGGCATGAGCGCGCCAGCGTGCTGGGCCGATCTGGTTCCTTCACATCGAACAAATGACCATCCAACGGATGGAGCACGTCGGCATCGTGGTTGACGACCTCGCAGCGTCGATACGGAGATCTGCGCCGACTTCGGCTTCGCCGTCGAGTTCGTCGAGAACGGCACGTTCAAGACCCGGACGTTCTACGACCGCGAAGGGAACATCGTCAAGACGATCCTCAGCAACTTCAACCAGAGATACACCTCCACAGCCTCGGCCAACGGCAAGACGCTGAGCACCAACTATCCACTCGTTTTCATCACCCGCGGTGATGACGCGGACATCCGCGTTGGGCTCCGCAACGCGTATCACGTTCCAGGAGCAGGCGTAGTCCTACTCGACGCCGGACGCCTCATCTTCGACGCGAACGGCGACGTCGTCTTCGAGGCTGGCCAACACGAGCTCCTCAATGGGTCCGTCGACGCCTTCTGCGGCTACTTCGACTCGTAGACCGATCACGCCTATCGAAAGAGAGGGGGCCAGGAGGCCCCCTCTCTTTCATTCGAAGTCCTGCGTCGTGGGACGGTGTTGGCCGCCGCCGTCAGCTTTCGAAGGGGACCGCGACGAGCCGCCGTGTCGAGACACCGGCAAGGGGATCCTCGCCCGGCTTCGTCGCGCGGATGAAGAGCGTCAGCTGCTGCTGCTGGTCGCTCGCGGGGAAGTTCGCGTCACGGCGGAAGACCAGGGTCGCGGTGCCGTCGTCCCCGGTGAGCTCCTCGTCGGGAATGGTGAACTGGTTGTACGGCACTGCGGTCACGTAGACGCTCGCGCCCTTGATGTCGATGCCGCTGCAGGTGCTCCCGACGCGTACCTTCAGCGTGAAGGTCTGCGTCCCCTCGTTGATCGGTCCGGACAGCACGTCGAACGCCTCGATTTGGGTCCGCGCGGGCGGTGCGAGGTCAGCGATCGGGGCGACCTTCAAGCTCTTGTTGGTCGGACAGCCGTTCGGTCCGGGTGCCGACGTCGCGGCCATCCCCACCGCGGCCACGACCGCCAGCGTCAACGCTGCGACGACAGCGATCACGACACGTCTTGCGATCCCGGCGTGCCGCAACCGTGGATGCCAAGGAAACCGTTCCATGGTGTCCTCCTCAGTTGTCGGGGCAATTGCTCTTCGCGCCTGGGCGAAGGTAATCCCTCACAGGAGCGTGGGGGCCAGCCCGCAGGCGGCGACCCTAGCAACGCGTCGATCCGACTGCAGAAAGAACACTCGGATGAGGGTTCCAGGGTGGAGAGCCGCCCGTCCGATGCGCATGAGACGATTCGGCTCTCGATTCGAGGGAGGGTGAGCGTGGCGCGGGCTGGTGACTGGAACGTTGCGAGGCTCTCGCCGATGATCCTCACGGCCACCGTCGCGATCGTGCTCGGCGGCATCCTGGTCGGGCTGACGGAGATCAGCACGGCAGCAGCCATCGCCCTCGCCGTCGCCTTCCTCCTGATCGGTCTGCTGGGCGTGTGGATGCTCGATCGCCGCCGCCAGGTCGCCTAGAGCCGTGCGCCACTCGCCGGTCGCCGTCATCGTCGTGCTCCTAGCCCTTGCCGCAGGCTGCGGAGGCTCCGACACCCCCGAGAACACGGCGTCGGTCAACCAGATCCAGACGTTCGCCGACCAGCAGCTCGCGCTGCGCCTCGACGCGAACCAGGGCGCCGACCCGTTCACATGCGAGCAAGACGGCGACCCGCAGCACTGGACCTGCACCACCGAGGTTCGGACCGATAACCCCGACGACGAGAACGCGGACGAAGAAGTCGTTCCCCTCACCGTGAACGTCACGTGCGATGCAGCCGCGAGTTGCAGCTACGAGCCGGAGACCTGAGCCCCGACACCCGAGTGCCAACTCCAGCACGGAGAGAGACGGCATGACGCGTCAGGCGGGTTCGCGCGCGCAGGAGACTGCGCGAGAGACTCGCCCGGGGGAGCAAGACGTGTTCGCTCCGGCGCGCGTGTCAGTCCCTGTCGGGGCAACCGCACCCATGCCAAGCCCGTCGGCGGTGCTGCGAGAGCCGGTCGCGGTGACGTTCTGGACGAACCGCTTAGCTGGCTCTAACGTCCCTGCGGCTGTGTTCGACCGCGACTTCTTTCGGCGCGAATTCCCGCAGAAGCTTCTGAGGTTCAGCGAAGAGTGGGAATCGGTTCCCGTCAGGGTCGTCATCTCGACGGTCGGTGGCCGGGACTTCGACGTTCACCGCATGACCTTCAGCGACACCGGGACGACGCTCTACACGCGCGAGGACAAGATGATCTTCCTGCCCTACGGGGTAATCGAGCACATCGACGTGACTGTCGCTCAAGACCGTCGTGTTCCCGGATTCGAGATTCCCACCGACTCCGGTGGCGAGGACTAGCGGGCTGTTTCGGGGCTGACTGCAGCGCCCGCGCCGCGAACGGTAAGACGAAGTACCACTAGCCGTCGGCCGGGCATCGTGCGCAGCGGCCGGCCGCGGCGTCCCACCATCCGATACGCCGTTGGCCCTCCGAGCCGGGCGACGACGATTCGGAGTCGAGCCGCTACTCGTCGACGATCGAGAGAATGTTGCCGTCGGGATCCTTGATCCAGACGCCTCGCATCTCGCCGAGCGTGTGGATGTCCCCCTCGCGACTCGCTCCCGGCAGGTCGTACTGCTCGAACGGCACCCTCTTGCGGTGGAGATCGTCGACGACACTGTCGAAGTCATCACCCGCGGACCACGTCGCGGCCGTTGCCTTGTTCGTGCCGGCGAAGTCCGACCGGTACACGAGGACTCGCGACGCGCCGCTCGTGTAGACGACCGCCTCGCCCATGTCCGTCGCCGGCTCGAGCCCGAGGTCGTTCTCGTAGAACGATCGAGCGGCAGCGATGTCCGAGACCGCGATGGTCGCGCCGACGTCGTGCTTGCCAAGCATCCCGCTCCTCCCGCGTCGCGGCGATCGGCTGACGCCGTTCGCCTGGCACCAGGGCATCGATTCACGGCTTCACCGAACCGCGCCGTGGCTAAACCGGACCCGCGGAGCTTCTCGCGTGGACCGCCGCCACTCTGAACACGAGTCGCGCGAGGCGGTGCAGAAGCCCGTCGAGGCCTCACGTCACAGCCGAACGCGAAATGTGCGCCGTGCGGCCGCGCGTCCGGGCTCCGAGGCGACTCGGACCGTCGCCGTGAGCCACCCGCGGACGAAGCGCGGGCACGGGATCTGCACCACGCCTTCGGTTCGGGGTCGGATCGTCCGGCCGTTGGCCCGGAGATCGAGGTCCAGCGCTCCGCGCCGAAGGGCGACGCGCACCACGCCCCGCGCGAGCGACTCGGTGACGTTGCCACGGTTGGCCAGACGCAGCTCGAGGACACGCGCTCCGCGGGCACGTAGAACGCGGAGATCGCGCACGACCAACCGGCGGACGATCGGACCGGGCGCGCGAACCACGACGACGACTCCGATTCGCATCCGAACGGCAAGACCGCCGTCGCGACGCAGGCGAGTCGAGAGGAGCACGAGCGCGTCGTGATCGCCCGGCTCGACGCCGCGCGGCAGCCGCGACGTGACCGTGAGGACGCGGGTCGTGCCGGGACGGAGAACGAAGCGGCCGGGCGCGACGGTCAGCCACGACGCCGCCGCACGCGCACCTCCGCGCGGCACGACGCGCGGACGACCGCGGAGGTCGAGGGAGAACCCGGCGCGGACGACGTCGACGACGACCGCCCTCCGGCCGGGGTTCGTGACGCGCACCTCCGCTCGCGCCGCCCCGGCCAGCGCGACGTGCGCCGGCGCTGCCGTGAGCGCGAGCGGCGACCGCGGCGTGCCCGCGCCCGCCGAAGCGGGCACGAGCACGGTGGCGGCCAGGAGCATGGCCGGAGCGCGGATCATCGGCCGATCACCGTGAACGTCACCGTCGCCGTGTACCGACCGGCGGCGACGACCGGAAGCGGCGACACGAAACCGAGTCGCGTGTCCCAGAGGTCGCCGGCCGTCGCGCTCCGCGCGGCCGTGTTGCCGACGAGGAGGTCGAGCGCCGGCGCGATCGGGATCGCCGCCATTGCACCACCGGCGAGCGACGGCCCGATCTGGCCTCCGCTCGGGGCCGTCCCTGCGACTCCGAGCGGGAGATCGGCGGGCGTGAACGCCGTGCGATGGACAGTGAGCGCGTACCCGCTCGTGTTGTTGCTGACGACCGTCACCCGCTCGGACACGGCGACCGGCGTCGAGCCGGAGGTCGCGCTGCCGAAGCTCACCGTTGGGCGCTCGAGCGCAATCGAGATCACCGGCTGGACGTCGATGTCGACGGCGGCGCTCTGCGAGACGCCTCCGCTCGGCGGCGGAACGGTGCCGCAGGTCGTGACCGCAGCGGTCGAGTTGCGCGGCGTCGGCGCGGCCGCTGAGAAGTCGGCCGAGTTCACGTCGGTGTCAGTGCAGCCGTTGTCCGCGCGAACGGCGGCCGTCGTGTTGTCGAGGGTGGGCGCTGCGCCGCCGCCCTCGTGGTCGACCGCCGTTCCGTAGCCGACCATGTCCGCGATCGAGGTGACAGACGCGCAGCTTCCGGCGGAGGCGCCGCAGCTGAGCGGAGACGCGTCGCGAACGACCGCGACCTTGCCGCCCGAGACCGCCATGTTGGTCGTCCCCGTGACGTCCGGCGTCGGCAACGCCGCACCGACGGCGGCTGCCGACGCGAGCTGCACGAGGTACCGCCGCCCCGGGGCGATCGACCCCGTCAGCGCGGTCGCCTGCCACGTCGCGCCGGACGCGGACGCGTACTGGATCGTCCAGCCGCTCATGTCGACCGCCGTCGACCCGCGATTGAAGAGCTCCACGAAGTCGTTCGCGAATGGGGCGCCTGCGTTGCCGCCACCCGGGAAGACCTGGCTGAAGACGACGTCCGGGGAGGCGCTGCGAGCGGCGGGCACGGCCAGCATGCCGCCGGCCACCAGGACGATGAAGAGAACGAGGGCTACGACTCGAGACATGCCGGCTCCGATCGGTGGGGAGAACAGGACTCCCTCCTGATATCGCGTTGCCAGATCAGGCAAAAGGGCCTGCGGCGAATTGGCACACAACTGACACAGATCCGTCGCTAGGTCGGCTCGGCGACCGTCGAAGCACGTACGAACGTGTCGCGATCAGCGCTCAGGTTGCATGACGCGCCCGCCGAAGCGGAACCACTCGATGCGGCCGTCGGGACCGCGGAGGAACTCTGCCTCGGTCCCCTCGCCGAGGCCTTCCGGGACGAACAGCCGGTCACGCTCGGAGAACACAACGGGAACGGGCGGCGGGCTTGGCATCGGCGGCGAGTCCTCGGTCGGGAAGCCTCCGCGGCTCGTGATGACGAGCAGCAGTCCATCGTCCGTGGCTCTCAGCTCGGCGTCGAGCAGCGGCGACCGGTACGTGCCGAGGTACTCGGCCGGATCCATGACGACGGCGATGCGGTCCGGCTTGCGGCCGCCGAGCGCCTCGACCACGACGTCAAGCGCCGCGGTGACCACCTCGCCCCCGTTCTGGTGGTTCGTCAGAACGGTGAGCACGGTCCGCGAGTCGGGAGCGAACGACAGGTGGGCGACCTGCCCGTTCGTGCCACCGCCGTGATGGACGAGGGTGACGCCGGTGACGTCGTCGATCCCCCACGCAAGGCCGACCGACCCGAAGCTCGGCGCCGCCCGTAGCTGCGGACGCTGCATCTCGTCGAGCGAGGCCCGCGTGAGGATCCCTTCGCCCTCGGACAGGTGGAACCGGGCGTAGCGGAGGAGGTCGACGACCGTCGAGGCGATGCCGCCGGCGGCGTGATGCGCCCGACCGATCGCCCACGGTCGCGCGACGGTCGGCGGGCCGTCCTCGGAGCGATGGTGGCCGACGGCGAACCGGCGCGTCATGACCTGCTCGGCCGCGAAAAGGCTGTCGTCGAGCCCGAGGGGCTCGAGGAGCATGGATTGCACCACGCGCTCGTACGGCTCGCCGGTGACGACCTCGATCACTCGACCCGCGAGATAGAAGCCCGCGTTGTTGTACGACCACACCGTTCCGAGCGGTGTGAGCTGCGGAAGCCGCGGCAGATCATCGACCATCCGAGCGAGGGCGTCGTTCCCGGCGCCGTGATCGGCGAAGTAGTCCCCTTCCCACCCGGCCGTATGGGTCAGGAGATGGCGCATGGTGACTGCGGCCGCCACCGACTGGTCGGCGAGCACGAGCTTCGGGAGGTACCGGCGCACCGGAGCGTCGAGCTCCAGCTCGCCCCGCTCGACGAGCGCCATCGCGACGCTCCCGGTGAACGTCTTGGTGATCGACCCGATCTGGAACATCGTGTCGGGAGTGACGTCGAGCGGGTTCTCGACGGACGTCACGCCGTACGCCGATCGGTGCTCCTCACCCTCGTGGAGGAGCCCCACCGCCACGCCTGGCGTGTCGCTCTTCTCGACCGCGGCTTCGACCGCCGCGCAAACGTCGTCGAACAGCCCCACGGCGCGACCCTATCGCGCTCCTCCGCGTCCGGCCGCCCTAGGCTGTCGTGATGCGCCGCTGGCTTCGCAGCCTGGACCCGCAGTTGCCGCGTGCGGTGCAGCTGCTCCAGCTCGGCGGCCTGGCGAATGCCTTCGGGAACGGCGCAATCCTGCCGTTCGTCCTCATCTACCTGCACAACGTGCAGGGCATCGGGCTCGGCACCGCAGGGCTCGTCCTCGCGACCAACGCGTTCGTCAGCATCGGCGCCGGGCCGGTGGCCGGAACGCTCGTCGATCGCATCGGCGGCAAGCGCGTCCTGGCCTCCGCCCTCGTCTTCCTCGCGGTGGGCTACACGGGCTACGTGCTCGTCGACAGCCCCTGGAAGGGCTTCGCCGTCGCGACCGTGACGGGGATCGGTAACGGCATGTTCTGGCCTGCTCAGTCAACGCTGATCACGATGCTGACCGTTCGAACGCGCCGCCACGCCGCCTTCGCGATGCAGCGGGTCGTGATGAACCTCGGCATCGGGCTCGGGGCCCTCGTGGGCGGGCTCATCGCCACGACCTCGCGGCCCGGCACGTTCGACGTCCTCTTCCTCCTCAACGGAGCGACGTTCCTCGTGTACCTCGGCGTGCTCGCGGCCTTCGTCCCCGAGCCGAGCAGCCGTGAGTCCCGGAGCGCGACGGCAGGAGGCAGCTACCGGCCGATCATTCGCGATCGTCCGTTCATGGGAGTCGTCGCTCTCAACACGCTCTTCATCCTCGCCGGCATGGCCGGGTTCGAGCTCCTGCCGGTCTACGCGAAGAACGAGGCGGACGTGACGGAGACGATGATCGGCATCGTGTTCTTCGTGAACACCCTGGTGATCGTGCTCGCGCAACTGCCGGTCACGAAGCTCACCGAGGGCCACCGGCGGATGCGCACCCTTGCGATCCTCGGCGTTCTGTGGGCGAGCTGCTGGGTGCTCGTTCCGCTCGCCGGCGCGTGGGTCACGGGCGTGGCCGCGGCAGTGCTCCTCGCCGGGGTCATGGCGGCCTTCGGGATCGGCGAGTGCCTGCACGGCTCCGTGCAAGGCCCCCTCGTCGCCGACCTCGCCGAGCCGTCCCTGATGGGACGCTACATGGCGCTCTCCGCGCTCTCGTGGCAGGTCGGGTTCGCGCTCGGGCCGGCGATCGGGGGCTTCGCGCTGGCCGCCAGTCCCAGCGGCGTCTGGTTCGGCGGCGGCGGTGCTCTGTCTCGTCGCGTCCGCCTGGTCGCTGTCTCTCGAGCGGTCGCTGCCGACCGGGGCACGGAGCAATCCCGTGCCCGAGCCCGCGTAGGCCACCTCGCAGGCACCGCGAGTAGAATCACGAATAGATGACGTGCCCGACCGACGACCCTCTCAGTCCCCGTGCCGAGCCTGCCCCGCATCCGCAGGAGCATCCGGACGCGCTCCGGCGCGGACGACGTCGCGCGCCCGTCGCAGGTCTCTGAGCTCGCCGCCGGCGGGCTCACGTGGGTAAACGCAGTCGGGCCCGATCTCGAGACCGCGCAGGCGCTCGCCGAGCGGTTCGGCTGGCATCCGCTCGACGTCGAGGACGTCGTCTCGAAGCGCCAGCGCCCGAAGGTGGACGACTACGAGGACGAGGGGTACCTCTTCGCGGTCCTCCACTTCCCCGTCTACGACAAGGCGGTCCAGCGGCTGAATGCCGCCGAGCTCGACGTCTTCATCGGCCAGGACTACCTGGTCACGCTTCCGAACCGCGAGCTCCTGCCCGTGACCCGACTGTTCGCACGCTGCGACGCGGACGAGGCGTTCCGCGAGCAGCTCCTCGTTCGCGGCTCGGGCCGGCTTCTCTACGAGGTGCTCGACGACCTGTTCGACTACTGCTTCCCGATCCTCGACAAGATCGGCCACAAGCTCGACCGGATCGAGGACGACATGTTCGGAGGAGCGGCCGAGGACGTCGTCCGCGACATCTCGAACGTCAAGCAGGAGATCATCTCGTATCGCAAGGTGATCAAGCCCGAGCGCTCGACGCTGCGCGTCCTCGAGCGCCGCATCGACCGCTTCCTCCCCGAGGACCTGGAGCTCTACTTCGACGACGTGAACGACGCCGTCGAGCGCATCTGGGACCAGCTCGATAATTACAAGGAAGTCGTCGAAGCGCTCGAATCGACCAACGAGTCGGTCATCTCGCACCGTCAGAACAGCGTGCTGCTCCTCCTGACGGTGATCAGCGCGACGATGCTGCCGCTCACGCTCATCACGGGCATCTTCGGGATGAACGTGGACTACCCCGGTGAGGGGACGCACGATGCCTTCTGGCTGATCCTCGTCGCGCTGGGCGCTACTCTCGGCGCAATGCTCGGCTTCTTCCGCTGGAAGCGCTGGCTCTGACCGTCGAGGCCGCGGCCTGGTCGGCCTCGCCGAAGGGCTAGGCAGATCTCGTCCGGCGGGGGAAGTCCGGGGTGCCTCCCATCGCCGATTCTGGTCGCATGGCGTACGAGGGTCGAGACGGCGGAACGGCCCTCGAGAGAGGGGGAATGGCATGACAGCGGCACAATTCGAGGATCTCCGGGTCGACGAGGCAGCCGAGGTGCTGGCCTGGCGCTTCGACACCCTCTGTCGGTGCGGCTTCGATCTCGATGCGGCGGCGGTCATCGCGGCGAACGTCGAGGTCGACCTCCATCTGGCGGTCGACCTCGTCGAGCGCGGCTGCCCGCCCGAGCTCGCGACACGCATCCTCCTCTAGGTCTCTCCCCCAAGCCCGCGACGTCGGAATCTCGGCGGCGATTCCGACGTCGCGGTACCCGTTTTCCGGTCGCTACCAGCTCGGGTCGATGCAGACCTTCCGGTAGCGGGGAGTGCAGAGCCACATCGAGTGGTCGAAGTACGCGCGGTAGGGGACGTTGCCGACGCGATAGTCGACGGCGATGCGGCGAGCTCCTGCGCGGCCCCGCGCCTTGAGTCGGAGGCCAAAGAGGATCTGAACGACCGCCGCCCTCGTACGAGCCGGAGCAAGCTCGTAGCCAGGAACGGCGTGTCTGACGCCGCCAGACCCCGGTGGTGGGAATCCGCGGTCGCCTCCAACCAACGGATGACGCCCATCCGGTTCGACGGCGAGGAGACCGATGAGCTCCAGCCCTGCGTCGACGCCAAGCAGTTCCACGCGCTCGATCCGGATGGACTTGCCCGTCTCGTTTCTGAGGAAGAGCGGCCCCATCGAGACGGGCTCCCCGATGTGGACGGGGACTGCGGTCGCGGAGCGACCGCAGTCTTCACACGCAAGCGGGCCACCAGTTCGCCGACCCGGGAGGCGGGGATCCCCATGGACAAGCGCCACAGCAGCCCCGACGGCCAGAACGACGGCACAGGTGAAAAGCGCCCTTCGCGTCATGCCCCCGCGAAAATCCGGGTTGCAGTCGGTGGAAACGCGTCGATCCCGCACAACACGTGGCGCGTCGACTTCGAGCCGAACCGCCAGTCGACCACGACCCACCTGGACAGCCCGCTTCGTGCGTTCACGGACAACGTCGTTCCCCCGACCGTGACCGAAGCGGCGTTCGTGAATGTCCCGTAGCGGTTCTCGTCGCGTGTGAACGTGAAGCCCTTGCCGAAGGGCGTCAAGTACTGCGCGTGATCCTCGGCACAGCGGTCATCGAGGTGCCTCAGGGCGCGCCCGAGGCGTGAGCTCCCGACCCATTTCGTCGCACGGATCTCGTACGCCTCGGACACCTTGACTGCGGCCGGTGACGCGCACCAGAGCTCGGTGCGGTACTTGGTGTAGACGAACTCCGTCTGGATCTCGTGAGCCCACCGGTCCCGGGTCGTCGAGTAGGCGATCGTGCCGGAACTGGTCGATCCGGTCTCGTTTGCGACCCGGACCGTGCCCTTCATGACCCAGAAGCTCCCGTCGAGCGAGAACGCCTTCGCGATGTACGAGTCGGCCTTCCGGCCATAGGTGAACGTCGCGACCTCGGTGTCCGCCGGCGTGTGCAGCTCGCCGATCGTCGTCCAGGCTCGCGCGGAGGCGAGCGGGAAGCGGTACGTCACGCACGAGCCGTACGCCTGCGATCCGCTGGTCGCACCCGCGGCGGCGCCGGGAACGAGACGCATGTCGACCGTCGATCCGGTCGGGAGGATGACGATGTCCGGCGGCGTCAGCCCGTTCTCGTCCACCCATGAGCCCCCGACCGCCGCGCGAATGACGGACTCGTGGTAGACCCAGCCGTTCACATTTGCGACGAGATCGAGGTTGATCTGACCGTCGTTCGCCGGCAGCCGCGGCCTCCAGTGCTGGGCTCGAGTCGGCCCGGAGCGTGAACGTCCCGTCCAGCGCGGTCGTCGTCGTCGCGACCAGCGTGTCCTCCGACCGGGCCGCGCCGTCCAGGTTCGGCAGGTAGAGCGCGATGCTCCCGCTGATCGGCGGCGGCTCCTCCCCGCCCTTCGGGATCACGAGCCGTCCCGTGGCGATCACCGGTCCTGACTCGACGACGTCGTCCGCGACGCCGAACGCGAACGTCGTGGGCGTACCGAGAATCGGGCCGTCGGGCGTGTTCGACTGACCGAGCGAGTACAGGTGGGCGCCGACCCCGGCGAGCGCGGCGAGCGCGCCGGCCTCCGTCGAGGACGCCCCGTAGAACATCGTGAGCCCCACCTGCTCCCCCGGCGCGATCGTGCCGAGCGCGAAGTCGAACACGGCACCGCGATCGTCGGGCCCGATGTCCTCGAACGTGCCCCGCGCTCCGAGATCCGTCAGTGGAATGCGTGGGTCTACGTGGTTGAACCCGTTGTCGGTCGCCTCGAGCAGACGCGGGTGGCTGCCCGCAATCGTGACGAACTCGTCGAACTCGGTCGGCGGGACATCCCAGTCCATCGCGCGCCGGTAGACGACGTCGGCCTCCTCGCTGCCGATGTTCTCGACGGTGAGGTCGAGCTGGTAGAGGTCGGCCCTCGTCGAGGGGTGGTAGACGTGGCGGATCCGGAGGTTCCCGCCGAGCTGGACGGTCGAGGCGGCGGTGTCCGCAGTCACGTCGAACCCCGTCGGGACGAGCGTCGACGAGACTCCGCCGTTCGTCACCGAAGCCCAGCCGGCGACGCCGGCGACCCGGTCCATCACCCCCCATCCCTCGCACCAGCACCCGTTGCTCAGCCCCTCGGCGCCCGTCGGGAGGTGCTCGAGGCCGAGCGGCTCGCCGTCGTCGACGAGGCCGTCGAGATGCCCTTCGGGATTGATCCCGAGGCGGATCGTGCCGTTGGAGATCGATGCGAACGTCGGAATCGCGGCCGCGGCGGCCACAGCCGCGTTTCGTGGATGCCGCGCAGCCGCCGTGGAGGTCAACGTGAGCAATGCGAGCACGGCGAGCACGATCGAGCCGGGTGTGCGCCACGGACGACGCCGAGGCGCCGGGCCTCGACGCCCGTGCGGCTGAGTGGTCATGGAGCGCTCCTCGCCCGGAGCGGCGCGGCTGCGCGGGCTCCGCATCACGCGACGGGGCGACCGAGGGCGATGCATTCATTGCAGGACCGGCGTTCGCTGTCAATTGTCCACACCGGTCACGTCCGAGGCGGACATGACGGCGCGGGCGCTACTCCACGCGAAGGCCCTCGATGCCCTCCTCGGGCTCCGGGAGCTGCGGGTCGAGCCCCTCGAGGGTTGCGCAGAGCAGCTGGGCGACGGCCAGTGCCTTGACCCAGTTCCGATCGGCCGGCACGACGTGCCAGGGCGACCAGTCCGTGGAGGTCTCCGTCAGGGCGTCGTCCCAGGCCGAGACCCACTCGTCGTAGCGCTCGTAGACGTCGAGGTCGTCGTGCCGGAACTTCCACCGCTTCTCGGGGTCGTCGATCCGCTCCTGCAGCCGCGCGCGCTGCATCTCGCGCGACACGTTGAGGAACACCTTGAGGACAGCCGTTCCCTCGTCGACGAGGGTCCGCTCGAAGGCGCGGATGTGCTCGTAGCGGCGACGCCAGACCGCTTCCGGCGCAAGCTCGCGCATGCGCACGGCGACGACGTCCTCGTAGTGCGAGCGGTTGAAGACGCCGACCTTTCCGCGCGGGGGGAGCTTCGCGTGGACGCGCCACAGGTAGTCGTGCTCGACCTCCGGCCCGGCCGGGACGCGGAACGAGGTGATCTCGACCCCGATCAGGTTGACGCCGGCGAAGACACGACGGATGACGCCGTCCTTCCCCGACGCGTCGAGACCCTGCAGGACGAGGAGGACGCTGCGCGTGCCCTCGGCGTGGAGCCGGTACTGCAGCGCGTCGATCCGCTCGCGGAACGCCGCGAGGCGCTCCTCCCCGTCGTGCTTCTCGACGCCGAGCCTGTCGTCGGTGTCGCGCTCCGCCAGCCCCGCGGGCGCACCCGGTTCGACGCGAAGCTCGGCGAGCACGGGCTCGACTCTAGACTCGGGCGCACATGGCTGACCGCGGTTCGTTCCACCTCGGCAACACGATCGACCCCGCGACGGGCAAGCCGGGCGCCGACCGGGTCGTCGTCGGCTCGAGCGACCTGACGACGCACGGCGTCGTCGTCGGGATGACCGGCTCGGGGAAGACGGGGCTCGCGATCGTCCTCATCGAGGAGGCCCTGCTCGCGGGGATCCCCGTGCTGATCCTCGATCCGAAGGGCGACATGGCGAACCTCGCGCTCGTCTTCCCCGACCTCTCCCCCACCAGCTTCCGCCCCTGGGTGAGCGAGTCGGACGCGAGCGTCGCCGGAGTCTCTCCGGACGAGTACGCCGCGAAGCAGGCGACGATCTGGCGCGAGGGCCTCGAGTCGAGCGGCATCGGCCCGGAGCGCCTGCAGGCCTTGCGCGACGCGGCGGACGTCACGATCTACACGCCCGGCTCGACCGCGGGCGTCCCGCTCAACGTGATCGGGTCGCTCCGCGCCCCGAAGCTCTCCTGGGACACCGAATCCGAGACGCTCCGCGACGAGATCCAGGGCACCGTGACGAGCCTTCTGCGGCTCGTCGGGATCGAGGCGGACCCGCTCTCGAGCCGTGAGCACGTGCTCCTCTCGAACCTCGTCGAGAACGCCTGGCGGGCCGGGCGCGATCTCGATCTCGGGACGCTGATCGCCGAGATCCAGTCACCGCCGATCCGGAAGCTCGGTGTCTTCGAGCTCGACCAGTTCTTCCCGCCCGCCGACCGGACGAAGCTCGCATTCACGCTCAACGCCCTCGTCGCGTCGCCGACGTTCGCCGCCTGGGGCCAGGGCGATCCGCTCGACCCGCAGTCGCTCCTCTTCACGAGCGAGGGAAAGCCGCGCTGCGCGGTCGTCTATCTCGCGCACCTCTCCGACGAGGAGCGCCAGTTCGCCGTCACCCTCGTCTTCTCGAAGCTCGTCACCTGGATGCGGAGCCAGGCGGGAACCCCCGACCTCCGCGCGCTCGCCTACATGGACGAGGTCTTCGGCTTCGTCCCGCCGACCGCGCAGCCGCCTGCGAAGAAGCCGATCCTGACGATCCTCAAGCAGGGTCGCGCGTTCGGGCTGGGGCTCGTGCTGTCGACCCAGAACCCCGTCGATCTCGACTACAAGGCGATGGCAAACGCCGGGACGTGGCTCGTGGGCCGCCTGCAGACCGAGAACGACAAGGCACGCGTCCTCGAGGGGCTTCGCTCCGCCGCCGGCGGCACGGACATCGGGGAGCTCGACCGGGCGATCGGCGGGCTCGGGAAGCGCCTGTTCCTGCTCGTCTCCGCGAAGGCCTCCGAGCCGCGCCTGTTCGCCACGCGCTGGGCGATGTCGTACCTCCGCGGCCCGCTGACGAAGGAGCAGGTGGCGACCCTCACCGAGCATCGGAGCAAGACGGCCCCGTTCGCTCCGGGCACGTCCGTCGAGGCCCCGGCAGCGGCGCCCACCACCCCGGCACCGGAGCTCGCCGACGACGAGTCCTCTGTGGCGCCACCGGTCGCCGCCGGCACGCCCGTCTCGTACCTCGACCCCGCCGCCGCGTGGGCGGCCGGCGTCGGAGCCGTCGCAGGCTCCACGCGGTTCCGCGCGTTCCTCGCGGCCCGCGTCTCGCTCCGCTACGACGACAGCGCGGCGGGCGTCGACGAGCAAGCGGAGTTCGAGGCCGTCTACGGGCCGCTCGACGGCGGGCTCGACCTCGCGAGCGAGACCCAGGTCGACTACGACGAGCGCGACTTCGCCGCGTCGCCGCCATCCGGGGCCGCCTACGTCCTCCCCCAGGCGCCACTCAGCGAGACGGGCTTCTACCGCTCGACGGCGAAGGACATCCAGCGGCACCTCGTCGACCGTCGCCCGCTCGAGCTCCAGCGGAACCGCGGGTTGAAGCTCGTCGCGCGCCCCGGAGAGTCGCCTGAGGAGTTTGCGGCCCGCTGCGACGCCGCGGCGCAGGAGCGCGCCGACGCCGAGTCGGCGAAGATCCGCGACCGGCTCGAGGCGAAGCGCGACCGGCTCGAGAGCGCGCTCGCGCAGGCGGAGCGACGGGTCGAGGAGCTCGAGGCCGATACGCGCTCGCGGGCCGCGACCGAGCTCGTCGCCGGCGCCGGCGCGGTCCTCGGCGCGCTGTTCGGAGGGCGCCGGAGCACCCGCTCGATGGCGAGCGCCGTCGGAAGCGCAGCTTCCAGGCGAGGTGTGACGTCCCGATCGCAGGAGCGGAAGAAGACCGCGGAGGGAAAGGCCGATCGGACGAAGGACGAGCTCGCCGAGCTCGAGCAGGAGATCCTCGACGAGGTCGCCGAGATCGACGAGCGGTGGCGCGCGGCCGCGGACGAGGTCGACACGCTCTCGATCCGGCTCGAGGCGACCGACGTCCGCGTGCTCGAGACGCGCGTCGTGTGGGTCCCCAGCGACTGACCGTCCGCGCGCTCGTCGTCGCGCTGCTCCTGGCCGCGGCCGGCTGCGACGACGGCGCCTCTCCGCCGGCGTCCGGCGGTGGCGAGAGAGAGCGGGCGACGGTCGCGTGGGTGAACGACGGCGACACGCTGACGCTCACCGGCGGCGCGAAGGTCCGGCTCGTGCAGATCGACGCGCCCGAGCTCCAGACCGACTGCTACGGCCGCGCCGCGCTCCGCGCACTCATGGGCCTGACGCCGAAGGGGACGCGGGTCACGCTCGTCCGCGACCCGGACCTCGACGAGCGCGACCGGTACGGCCGCCTCCTGCGGTACGTCTACCGCGGCGAGCGGAACGTCAACGTCGAGCTCGTCCGCCGCGGCGCGGCATCCCCGTACTTCTTCCGGACGGAGCGCGGCGAGCACGCGGACCAGCTCGACGACGCCGTCGAGGAGGCGCGCGAGGAGCGCGCGGGGTACTGGGGCTCGTGCCCGGACGCGGAGCTGAACACCGGCCTCGGCTCTGTCACGGGCCCGGCGTGAACACCGCTCAGCGCCAGGGCACCTCGGGCGAGGCGTAGAACGAGACGCCGAGCGCGCGCAGACGCGGCCCCTGCGCCGCGAGGCGCCAGCGATAGCGCTGCCACGTTCGCCCGGCCGCGGGCGACCAACCGATCTCCGCCTGCCCGATGAGGCGTGGGAACACGAGGTAGTCGAGATCGGCCCGGTTCACCACGGTCTCCGTCCAGAGCGGTGCCTCGACGCCGAGGATGTCGCGGTCGCCGACGCCCGGGATCTGCGTCCCGGGATCCCATGTGTACGCATCGCGCACGCTCGTGAGGCCCGCCCACGTCAGCCCGAGTCGCGTCTCGGGGGTGTACTTCATGTCGAGGTAGACCTTCGGCGCCGGCGACATGATCAGCTTCGCGCCCCGCTCGACGGCTCGGCCCGCGACCGCCGGGTCGTGCCAGTGCTGCGCGACCGACGTCCGCCGCAGCTTCGTCTTCGCGACCTCCTCCCAGCCGATCATCCGCTTGCCGTGCGAGCGGACGATCGTCTCCACTCGCTCCATGAAGGCGAGGTACTCGGCCGGATCGGTCGAGTTCGCCTCGTCGCCGCCGACGTGGAAGTACGGGCCGGGGGTGAGCGCTGCGACCTCGCGGACCACGTCGTCGACGAACCGGTATGTCATCTCCTTGCGGATGCAGAGCGAGCTGTACCCGACCTCCATGTCCGTTCGCGGCGCAGGCGCGGCGCCGTCGCAGGTGAGCTTCGGATAGGCCGTGAGCGCGGCGTTGACGTGCCCCGGCATGTCGATCTCCGGGACGATGTCGACGAAGCGGGCGCGGGCGTATGCGACGATCGACGCGTAGTCGCGCTGCGTGAAGTACCCGCCCTTCCCGCCACCCACCGCGCTCGTCCCGCCGACGCTCGTCAGCCGCGGCCACGACCGGATCGCGATGCGCCACCCCTGGTCGTCGGAGAGATGCAAGTGAAGGCGGTTGAGCTTGTAGAGCGCCATCAGGTCGATCAGGCGCTTCACCTCGGCGGGCGGGAAGAAGTGGCGTGCCACGTCGAGCATCGCCCCGCGCCAGACGAACCGCGGCCGGTCGTGGATCGTCCCGAGCGCGATGCGCCACGGCCCGGGCTGCAGGGTGTCCGCCTCGATCGCCGCCGGCAGGAGCTGACGGAGCGTCTGCGTGCCGTAGAACAGCCCCGCCGGCCGGGCGGCGGTCACCGTGACGCCATCGCGCGCGACGACCAGGCGGTAGCCCTCGCTCCCGAGCGCCCGGTCGCCCGGCGTGAGCGCGAGTGCGATGCTGTCCGCGGCGTCCCCGCCTCGCGCGGTCACGACGGGAAGGCGGTACCCGGTCGCGGGCCGGAGCGCCGCGGCGAGGAGCTGCGCGACGCGGGCCGCCTCGGAGGAGGTCGAGCGAACGACGATCCGGGCGGAGGGCTGCAGCGTGAAGGCGCCCCGCTCGGGCGCCTGTGCGAGCGGCTGCGGAATCACGGTGACGTAGGCCGGCGGCGGCCCTTGCGCCGCGATCCCTGGGTCAGCGCCCACCGTCGCTCCGAGGACCAGCGCGGCCAGTGCGAGGCGTCGCGAGACCCGTCACCCCCGGACGGCGCCCGACGTCAGCCCGAACGCGATGCGGCGCTGCACGATGAGGAAAAAGACCACGACGGGGATCGCCGTGAGCGTGGAGGCGGCCATGAGCCCGCCCCAGTCCGTGTTCCGGCTCGTCCCGTAGAAGTACGAGAGCCACACGGTGACCGTCTGGTTCGACTGGTCGGTGAGCAGCACGCTCGCGAACACGTACTCGTTCCACGTCTGGATGAAGACGAACACCGACGTCGCGACGAGTCCCGGCGCGACGAGGGGCAGCAGAATCCGGATGAAGGCCCCGAGCCGGCTCGACCCGTCGACCATCGCCGCCTCCTCGAGCTCCTTCGGGATCCCGAGGATGAAGCCGCGCAGCATGTAGACCGCGAAGGGAAGCGTGAAGGTCATGGAGGTGAGGATCACGCCGGTGAGCGCGTTCGTGAGGTGGTAGCGGGCAAGCACGACGTAGAGCGGGATCACGAGCCCGACGGTCGGCAGCATGAGGATGCCGATCATCAGGACGACGAACACCTTCTGGCCGGTGAAGCGGTACTTCGCGAGCGCGACCGCCGCCAGGAACGCGAGCACCATCGACGCCGCGACCGCGACGAGGACGACGATCAGGCTGTTCTGGACGATGTCCCAGAAGTACGGTCGGTTCATCGCGTCGCGGAAGTGCTGGAGCGTCGGCGAGAGCGGCAACCAGGTCGGCTCGGCGGCGATGATGTCCTCGTCCGGCTTGAAGGCGGTCGAGACCATCCAGTAGACGGGGAAGACGAGGACGACGAACAGGGCGATCCCGACCGCGTCCCAGGCGCGGCGTCTGAGCAGGCGCCGGCGTCTCCGGCGCGCCGGCGTGCGGCGCTCGACGGTCGCGCTGCTCACGTCGTCTCCTCCATGCGCACCATCTTCCGGACGTAGACGACGCTGAGCAGCGCGACGATGACGACCAGAAGGAGCGAGATCGCGGCGCCGCGGCCGAAGTCCGAATGGCCGTAGCCCTCGATGAAGACGTAGACGCCCATCAGGTAGTTGTCGACGTTCACCTGGGACGCGCCGATCAGCAGGTAGGCCTGGGTGAAGACGCCGAAGTCCCAGATGATCGAGAGGCTCGTCAGGATGAGCAGGATCGGCTTGAGGACGGGGAACGTGACGTCGCGGAAGGCCCGCCACGCCCCGGCTCCGTCGATGGAAGCCGCCTCGAGCAGCTCACGCGGGACCTGCGCGAGCCCGGCGTAGAGCGAGAGGACGACGAACGGGAGCGCGCCCCACACGATGAGGAGCGTCACCATCGCGAGCTTCGAGAAGGTCGTCGCGTACCAGTCGTGCTGGAAGTAGTCCCCGACGCCGAGCGTCGTCAGCGCGTAGTTGAGGATCCCGTTCTGGAAGTTCGTCATCCAGTAGAAGACCTGGACGGCCACGACGGCCGGCATCGCCCAGGCGAGGACGAGCCCCGTCGTCAGCAGGACGCGCACGGGCATCGAGAGCCGGACGAGCAGGAGGGCGATGAGCAGCCCCAGCACGATCGTCAGCGCGACGTTCGCGGCCGTGAAGACGATCGTCCGGACGAGGGTGTCCCAGAACACCCCGTCGCTCAGCACCGAGCGGTAGTTGTCGAGTCCGATCCACTGGCCCTTCCGCTGGATCAGCTCCGGCAGGCCGTAGCGCTGGAAGGAGAGGGTGACGAGCTGGTAGAGCGGGTACCCGAGGATCGCGGCGATCGCGACGATCACCGGGAGGACGAGCAGGTACGGGACGGCCGCGCCCGAGACGCGACGCAAGGAAAGCGGCCGCCGCTGCCGGGCCCTGAGGGTAGGGGGCTCGGCAGCGACAGCCGCTACCTGTGGGACGGGACGCCGGCTCAATCCGATCTGCGTCCCGCCCGGCTCACGGTGCGTTGAGGACCGACGTGATGTTGTCGCTCGCCGACTGCGCCGCCTGCCGGACCGACAGCTTTCCGGTCAGGATCTGGGCGAGCATGTTCCGGAGGATGTTCCCGTTCTCGACGTTGACCCAGTTCTTCGCGGACGGAACCGACCAGCTCCGCTTCGCCGCCCGCTCGCCGACGCTGTTCCCGAGCAGGCTCGTCGTGTTGGGGATGTTGCCGATCGAGCGCAGTGCCGTCATCGACGCATTGCTCGTGTAGGCCTTGATCCAGTCCACCGCGAGCGCCTTGTTCGTGCCGACAGGGATCGCCAGGAGCGAGCCGCCGAGGAAGCCCGGGATCGGCTGGCCCTTCGTGCGGCTCGGCATCACGAACTGCGCCGTCGAGCCCTTGTACTTGTCGCCGACGCAGCAGGTGAACCAACCAGGCCCGACCATGGAGCCGGCGTTGCCCTGCGCATACACGTCGTACGGGTTGGGCTTCGTCTCGTCCGTCGTCTTGCTCGCCCGCGAAGCGGCGAGGAAGAAGTTCTTGTACGCCGTGAGGCCGGCGACCGACTTGGGCGAAGCGAGCGTGCCCTTCCACTTACCGCTCACCTGCTTCGCGATCGCGCCGCCATGGTCGTAGACGAAGCTCATCGCGAAGTACCAGTCGGTGCCGGCGATGTACACGGGCGAGAAGGCGCGGTCGCCCTGTTGCCTGGCGAGCTTCCGTGCGGCGGCCGTGTACTCGGCGAGGCTCGTGGGCACCTTGATGCCCGCCTTCTTGAAGAGGTCGGTCCGGTACGTGACGACCCTCGAGCCGGCGTAGTACGGCACACCATACGTCTTGCTGCTCAAGCGGCCCTGGGCCGCCAGTCCGTCGAGCCACGTGCTCGAGTTGGCGAACGAACCGCGATCCGCGGTGAGGTCCTGGAACCCACCGGCCGCCATGTACTTCATCATCTCGGTGTTTCCCATCTCGATGACGTCGGGCGCGCTGCCACCGGCGAGCGTGGCGTCGAACTTCTGGAGATGGTTCCCCCAGGTCTGGTACTGCACGTTGACCGCGACGCCGGGATGATCGCGCTGGAACGCGGCGTTGGCGGCCTTGACGATGGGCTCCCAGTTCGCCGCCTGCGCGTCGACCTGGAGCCACACGGTGATGCTGTTGGTCGCGGCGGCACCGCCCGACGCCGTAGCCGCGATCACAGCGAGGGCGGCGCTGACGAGTGCCAGGACGCCGATGATGCGTGCTCTCATGAGCCAATCCCCCAAGCGGATCGTGAGGCGGCGGCGATCGTTCGGTGTGCCCGGTGGCCGGCGGGAACGACGATGCCGGAGCCGCCTACTGGTGTATACCACTTGGCCACGGTTCGGAAGACTGGCACAGCAAGGGGATCTTGTCAAGACCACTTTGCTGTCGGACCCGGACGCCTTGGCGACAGCTTTTCCTGTTTTTACAGGGATTTGCTTGCGCGAGCGACGGCTCGCGACCGAGCGACTGACCAGTGCGAGGAGGGCCTATTGGTACTGACCAACACAACGGCGTGTCACTGCCTGCCGTCGCCGGTGCGCCCGAGCGAGCGGCGATTCAGCTCCGTCACGAGCCGGTAGCGGTCACCGCGGTAGATCGAGCGGACGTACTCGACGATCTCGCCCGAGCCGGATCGTGTCGTGCGTTCGAAGACGAAGGCGGGCGAGTGCAGCGGGACGCCCAGCGCCTCGGACTCCTCCTCGTTCGTCACCGTCGGCTCGATCGTCTGCAGCCCGCCGACGATCGTGATGCCATAGCGGCCCTCGAGGAGCTCGTAGAACGACTGCTGCTCGAGATCGGCCGCCGAGATGCCGGGCACGAGGGACTCGCGGACGTGCAGCGTCTCGATTGCCATCGTCTCGTGGTCCGCAAGGCGCAGCCGGCTGATGATCACGACCGGCTCGGAAGGCGACACGTGCAGCAGACGGCCCAGGTGTGCCCCCGCGGACGACACGTGGATGTCGAGCGTACGGCTGGCCGGGATCATCCCGCGGCGGCGCATGTCCTCGGTGAACGAGGTCATGGTCAGCTCCTGGGCGATCTTCGGCTCGCTGACGAACGTCCCGCTCCCGTGCCTGCGTACGAGCATGCCCTCGCGCACGAGCTCGTCGAGCGCGGCGCGGACGGTGAGGCGTGAGACGCCGAGCTCGGACGTCAGCTGCCGCTCGGAGGGGATCGCATCTCCTACCCCGAGCTGCTCGATTAGGTCGAGCACGCGGCTCCTGACCTCGGTCTGCTTCGTGGCCGGCTGACTCGTCCCGCTCATCGCCTTCCTCTCGACCGGACTTCGCGCCATCGTAGCGTTCCCCTGCTCCTGGTCAAGACCACTGTTCGGCGACGACCGCCGCAGGATCCGGCGCGTCGGCGGTCGCCAGACTCTCGCCGGTGACGGCGTCGAAGAAGTGGAAGCGGGACGGATCCACGGCCAGGCTAGCGATGTCCCCCTGTCTCGCGCGCGTGCGCGCATCCACCCGTGCCGTGAAGAGCGATGAGTGATCGGCGAGAAGCGAGGCGTCGTCCTCGGCGTCGTCGCTGCCCGTGTCGACCGAGACACGCGTCGCGTCGACCGGGAAGCAGATGTGCGACTCGGGACCGAGCTCCTCGAGCACCTCGACCTGTGCCGTGAGCCGCGGCAGCGCCGGCGAGGCGGTGTCGCCGTCCTCGAAAGCCTCCGGGCGGATCCCGAGCACGACCGTGCCCACGTCCTGACGGGGGCGGTTCTCCGGGTCGAGCGGGACGGCGAACTGGCCGAAGCGGACGCTCGAGCCCTCGATCGCCGCCTCCACGAGGTTCATCGACGGGGAGCCGATGAACGCGGCGACGAAGACGTTCCGCGGCCGCCGGTACAGCGCCTGCGGTTCGTCGAACTGGACGATCCGCCCGTCCCGCATGACGGCGACCCGCTGTCCGAGCGTCATCGCCTCCGTCTGGTCGTGCGTAACGTAGATCGTGGTCACGCCGAGCTTCGCGTGGAGCTGGGCCAGGGAGGCGCGCATCGCCACGCGAAGCTTCGCGTCGAGGTTCGACAGGGGCTCGTCCATGAGGAACGCCCGTGGCTCGCGGACGATCGCGCGTCCCATGGCAACGCGCTGGCGCTGCCCCCCGGAGAGCTGCGCCGGCTTCCGGTCGAGCAGGTCGCCGAGGCCGAGCAGGCCCGCCACCTCCTCGACGCGCCGTCGCGTCTCGGCCTTGCCAGAGCGCCGCACCTTGAGGCCGTAGCCGAGGTTCTCGCGCACCGTCATGTGCGGATAGAGCGCGTAGTTCTGGAACACCATCGCGATGTCCCGGTGGCGCGGCGCGAGGTCGGTGACGTCGACGTCCCCGATCCGCACCTCCCCCGCCGTGACCTCCTCGAGACCCGCGAGCATGCGGAGGAGCGTCGACTTACCGCAACCGGACGGGCCGACGAGGACGACGAACTCCCCGTCGCCGATGGCAATGCTGACGTCGTCAACGGCGACGAACCCGTTGCCGTACACCTTCGTCACCCTGTCGATGTCGATCGTCGCCATCCCTCAGCGCACCGTCACTCTCGTCGTATCTCGGTAGCTGTTCCAGACCACTGCGGCGCGCAGTATCGCATATTGGTCTTGACCACTCAACTCCGTCATGCCTAGACTGCGGCCGTGGCGAGGCGGGCGATACGAGAGGCACCGGATCTCGACGGCCTCCTCACCGAGGCCTGGAACCCGGAGGCGGCCGATCTCGACGTCCGCTCGACGGACGACCTCGTCGCGCTGATGAGCGCGGAGGAGGCGCGGGTTCCCCCCGCCGTCGCCGCGGCCCAGTCGTCGATCGCCGAGGCGATCGATTCGATCGTGGGACGACTTTCGGACGGTGGTCGACTGGTCTACGTCGGCGCGGGGACCTCCGGTCGACTGGCGGCCGTCGACGCCGCAGAGTGCGAGACGACGTTCGGGGTGCCCGCGGGGCTCGTGGTCGCGCTCGTCGCCGGGGGGATGGACGGCCCGGCTGCCGCGCAGGAAGAGGCCGAGGACGATGCCGGCGCCGGCGCGGCTGCCGTCCGCGGTCTCGAGGTCGACGAGCACGACGCCGTCGTCGCTCTGAGCGCGAGCGGCCGCACGCCCTACGCGGGCGGAGCTTTGACGGAGGCACGCGCCGCGGGGGCGACGACCGTCGCGGTCGTCTCCGTCGAGGGCTCGGAGCTCGCCTCCCTCGCGGATCACGCGATCGTCGTCGAGGTCGGCCCCGAGGTCATCGCCGGCTCGACGCGACTCAAGGCGGGGACGGCGCAGAAGCTCGTGCTCAACATGATCTCGACCATCTCGATGATCCGTCTCGGGAAGACCTACGGGAACCTGATGGTCGGCGTCGTCGCCACGAACGACAAGCTCCGCTCCCGCGTGCGTCGGCTCGTCGGCCATGCGACGGGCGCCTCGGACGAGCAGGTCGACGCCGCGCTGGCCGATGCGGACGGCGACGCGAAGGTTGCGATCGTCGCGCTCACGGCGGGCGTCGACGCTGCGACGGCGCGGGTGCGGCTCGACGAGGCGGGCGGAGTCGTCCGGAAGGCGCTCGCCTCGTGAGGCTCGGCGTCGAGGCCGCGCTCGTCGACGGCCGGCTGGTCCCCGGCGACGTCTCCCTCGACGACGGGACGATCTCCGCAGTCGGCCTCGAGCCGGGCGTCGGCAGCGGCATCGCGGCGCCGGGCTTCGTCGACCTGCAGGTGAACGGCTTCGCCGGGGTGGACTTCCTCGGTGCGGATGCGGACGGCTTCGCGACTGCGGGCGAGGCCCTCCTCGAGACGGGTGTCACGGCGTACCTGCCGACGCTGATCACCTCGGCCGAAGCGGACATGGTGCGTGCGCTGCACGCGATCCCGAACGGAGATCACGGACCGCGGATCCTCGGCGCGCACCTCGAAGGCCCGTTTCTCTCCCCCGCCCGGCTCGGCACTCACAGCCTCGGCGCGCGGCGCGATCCCGACGAGGCGCTGCTCGAGCGGCTGCTCGACGCCGGTCCCGTGCAGCTCGTGACGCTCGCGCCGGAGCTCCCGGGCGCGCTCGACCTCGTCGACCTCCTGCATGCGCGCGGCATCACCGTCTCGCTCGGGCACTCGAACGCGACCGCGGACGAGGCGAAAGCCGCGTTCGACCGCGGTGTCCGCACGGTCACCCATGTCTTCAACGCAATGCGCCCGCTCGCGCACCGCGACCCGGGGATCGTGGGCGCGGCGCTCGTCCGCCCCGACGTCGTCGTCCAGGCGATCGTCGACGGCGTCCATCTCGATCTCGACATCGTGCGGCTCCTGTGGCGCCTCGCCGGCGGCCGCATCGCGCTCGTCACCGACGCGATCGCGGGCGCGGGGCTCGGCGACGGCACCTACGCTCTCGGCGAGACGGAGATCGTCGTCGCCGACGACGTCGTCCGGCGTGAGGACGGCGTCCTCGCGGGCAGCGCGCTGACGATGCCGCAGGCCGTCCGGAACCTCGTCGAGGTCGGCGTGCCGCTCGAGGACGCGCTCGCCGCGGCGAGCACCGTGCCCGCACGTGTCCTCGGCCGTACCGACATCGGGCGGCTCACGCCCGGCGGCCCGGCCGACGTCGTCGTCCTCGACGACGCCCTCGAGGTCGTGCAGACGATCGTGGGAGGCGAGACGCGTGTCGCCGGCTGAGAACGGCGGCGAACCCGGCACGCGCTTCGTCGCGGAGATCCGCGAGCAGCCCGCGGCACTGCGGCGGCTGCTCGAGCACGACGCCGAGATCGCGCGCATCGCCCAGGAGATGCGCGACCGCGACGCGCGGCTCGTCCGCCTCGTCGGTCACGGCTCGTCCGACAACGCCGCCTCGTACGGGGTCTACGCGTTCGGGCTGCTGCCGAACTGGACGGCGATGCGCGACTCCATCACGCTCACCGTCCACTACGGCAAGCCGCTCGACATGACGGGCTCCACGGTCATCGGGCTTTCGCAGTCCGGGCGCACTCCCGACGTCGTCGAGTACGTGAAGGGCGCGCGGACGGCCGGCGCGTTCACGGTCGCGGTCACGAACGACCCTGGCTCCGAGCTCGCGCGTGCCGCCGATGCGTTCATTCCTCTCGCGGCCGAGCCGGAACTCGCTGTCGCGGCGACGAAGACGTACGTCAACACGCTCGCGGCGCTCGCGCTGCTCGCCGGTCACGTGGCGGAACGCGGGGGTGAGCTCGCGGAGGGGATCGGTCGGGCCGCCGATCTGATGGAGTCCGGGATTCCGGGCCTCGAGCGGTCGACGGCGAAACTGGCGCTCTCGTTCTCCTACACCGGCCGCATGTTCGTCATCGGCCGCGGCGTCGAGTTCGCCACGGCGCGCGAGATCGCGCTGAAGCTGCTCGAGACGTGCCGGATCGCCGCGGAGCCGCTCACGGCGACGGACCTCGCCCACGGGCCGGTCGCGGCGCTAGACCATCTGTTCCCCGTCTGGGCGATCGCCTCGAGCGACGGGACCCTGGCGACCGTCCAGGAAGCGGCGACGCGGATCCGCGAGATGGGCGCCAGCCTCGTCGCGAGCGGGACGGCGGCAGAGCTGATCAAGGGCGCGGCCTTCACCGTGCCGGTGCCGATGCCGGAGCCGGCCCTGCTGTCCCCGCTCCTGTCCGTCGTTCCCGGGCAGCTCTTCGCGTCTGCGCTGGCGCGGGCCCGGGGCCTCGATCCCGACGCGCCGCACGGCCTCGCCAAGGTGACGCTCGCGCAGTGATCCTCCGCGAAGCGGGTATCCGCAGAGACGGATACCCGCCGCTTGATCCCCGCCTTCGAGCGGGGCACGCCCCTGAAGGCGTCGCCTTCGGCGCCGCAACTGACGCCCGAGTCTAGGTCGCGGACGAGCGGGCGCCCCGAACGAGGGCGAGGAACCGCTCGATGGGGAAGCCCGGCCCGGGATCCCAGTGGTCGCTCTTCCGGTACGCCTTGCTGACCTCGCTGTGCCCTGTGATCCCGCTGCGCCCGGCGACGAGGTCGTCCGCGACCAGCCAGCGGATCGGGATCCGCTTGCGGCGACACACGTCGGCGACGAGCGCCGCGGCCCGTTCGAGGAGCGCGGTCGAGTACCTGTCCGCCCACTCCGCGCTCGTCTGCCGGGCGAAGCCGGCGAGCTCGACACCGACGGAACTGGTGTTGCCGCCGCGCGCGTGCCAGGCGATGTCCTTCTCACGGACGCATTGCACGACCGAGTTCGCATCGACGCAGTAGTGGGCCGAGACCCGTGAGACGGGGGTCGCGAACCACCGCGCGCAGATCTCGGCGGCGTCCGGCCGCTCGCGGATCTCCATCGTGTGCATCACGACGACGTCGATCGCGCGGCGGGTCGCGGGCGTGAAGTTCGGGCTCTCGACGAACGGGTACGCCACGACGCCCCTTCCCGGCATGGCCGAACGGCGAGCGCATTGTCGCGCATCGGCGTGCGAGGATCACGGTCGTGGAGTCGTCCGCGAGCAATCATCGGGTGACGGCGACACGACGCGAGGAAGAGCGGGTGACGCCACTCGAGCTGTTCTTCGACCTCGTCTTCGTGCTGGCGATCACGCAATGCACGGCGCTCATGGCCGCCAGCCCCGACTGGGCGGGGATCGTCCGCGGCCTCTTCGTGCTCACGGTGCTCTGGTGGACGTGGGCGGGCTACGCGTGGCTGACGAGCGTCGTCGACCCGGAGGAAGGAGCGGTGCGGATCGTGATCTTCGCGGCGATGGCGGCGATGCTCGTCGCCGCGCTCGCCGTCCCCGGCTCGTTCGACGACGACGCCCTCGCGTTCGCGTGCGCATACGCGATCGTGCGGATCGCGCACATCGGGCTCTTCCTGCTCGCGAGCCGCGGCGATCCGCAGCTGCGCCGGTCGGTGACGGGGCTCGCCGTCAGCACAGCGATCGGCGTCAGCCTCCTCACGGCGGCGTCAGCCGCCGACGGGGCCGTGCAGGCGAGCCTCTGGGGCGTCGCGATCCTGCTCGACCTGGGGCTGCCGTTTCTCTTCTGGGCGGAGGGATGGCGTCTCGTCCCCGCGCACTTCGCCGAGCGCCACGGCCTGATCCTCATCATCGCGCTGGGAGAGTCGATCGTCGCGATCGGCGTCGGCTCGAAGGCGGTCGTCGACGTCACCGTCGTGGTCGTGGCGACACTCGGGATCGCGATCGCGGCGGGGCTCTGGTGGGTCTACTTCGACGTGACCGTCTGGGTCGCGGAGCGCCGGCTCTCGCGCCTCCCGGCGGGGCGCGAGCAGAACGAGGTCGCGCGGGACGCGTACTCGTATCTCCACCTGGCGATGGTGGCCGGGATCGTGCTCCTCGCGCTCGGCATGAAGAAGACGCTCGAGCACCCCGGGGACCCCCTGAAGGCGGTCCCCGCGGTGGCGCTCGTCGGCGGCGTCGCGGCGTACCTCCTCGCCATCGTCGCCTTCCGCTGGCGCCTCCTCCACACGCTCGGTCGCGTGCGTCCCATCACCGCGGCCGTCCTACTCGCGCTCGTGCCGATCGCATTCGAGGTGCCCGCCTACGTCACGGTCGCACTCGTCGTGGTCGTCATCTGGGCGTTGATCGTCTACGAGGTCGTCCGCTACGCCGAGTTTCGCGAGACCGTGCGTCACGAGCTTGCCCGGGAGGGCACGGGAAGCGTGGGATGAGCGTCTGATGGACAAGCTCTGGGCCCCGTGGCGCCTCGAGTACGTCGCCGATGCCGGCGGCGGGTCGTCGTGCGTCTTCTGCGCCGAGGCAGCGGGCGAGGTCGGCGAGCAGAGCCTCGTCGTCGCGCGCGGCGAGAGCGCGTTCGTGCTCCTGAACAAGTTCCCGTACTCGTCGGGACACGTGATGGTCGCGACCAATCGCCATGTCGCGGAGCTCGGCGACCTCGAGCCGGCGGAAGCCGCGGAGATCCACCGGCTCACGACCAGGGCGATCGAGGCGCTGCGGAGCCTCTACCGGCCTGATGCATTCAACGTCGGCTGGAACCTCGGCGAGGTCGCGGGCGGCTCCATCTCGGGGCATCTCCACCAGCACGTCGTCCCTCGCTGGGCGGGCGACACGAACTTCATGCCCGTGCTCGCGGACGTGAAGGTGCTCCCCGAGCACCTGCTCCGGACACGCGACCGGATGCGCGAAGCGCTCGGCGACCCAGCGGGCTAGCCGGCTGTCGCCGTGAGCCGCGCCATCGCCGCCCAGCCGGCGGCCGTCGTCGTCTGCAGGTCGTAGAGGCTCCAGCCGGTGGCGGTCCCGTCGTCGAGCACGGCATCCGTGAACGCCTTGAGCTCCTCCTTCGTCATCCGGTTCGCCACCCCGCCGGCGGCGTGCACGGCGATCTCGTCGCCGACTGCCGCACGCAGGAGCCGGAGCGAGCGCGCCACGTAGCCGTACGTCGCCTCGTAGCCCTTGAAGCCACCGCCGGTGTACAGCATCGGCACGATCGCGTCCGACCGGCGCGCGATCTCGGCCCAGGGGAAGCCCGGCCACCAGCTCAGGTGTCGTTCGAAGGCGCGGGGCGGATAGGTGATCGCCGCAACCGGAGTCCCACCGGCCTCCGACTTCAGTCGGCTCAGCAGGTCGAGCATCCGGCTCGTCCGCAGCTTGACGCTCTTCTCGCGCAGCGACTCGACGTCGAGCGCGACGCCGTCGAAGGCGCCGCCCTGCGGGGTCCGGAACGAGAGCATCGCGCGGGCGCGCCGGAGGTCGCGGGCGTGGCGGTCGTGGCCGGGGAGGTACCAGGCAACGGCCGCGATGCCGCGCGCGTGGAGGGCGTCCACCATGCGCCCGAGCCCGGTGGGATCGACGACGTCCCCCGCGGAGCGGTCGTTCGCCGTCTCGATCCACGCCGTCCGGACGCCGCGCGCGGCGAGGCGTGCTGCGACGACGTCGGGCGTGCGGTAGAAGGCCGTGTCGTAGACGTCGATCCACGTCCCGAGACCGGTGAAGACCTCCGCCCCCTGGCGTGCCACGGGCGCTGCCCGCGCCTCCGGCTGGTCGGCACGGGCGACGAGCGCCACGACGGCGATCGCGACGAGGACGACGAGGCGCACGGCGGCAGCCTACGCGGGAGCTGTGAGCAATCCGTTCGCGAATCGGATCGCACGATCCGAAGGTCGGACCCGAGGTCGATTCGATGTGACATCGTCACTCCGTGACGGGGTACCGGCTCGGTGTCGACATCGGAGGCACGTTCACGGACGTCGTCCTCCTCGGCGCCGACGGAAGCGTGAGCGCGACGAAGGTCCTTTCCACGCCGGCCGACTACGCGGAAGGCGTCCTCGACGGGATCGACCGCCTGCAACGCGACACCGGGACCGCAGCAGAGGCGATCACGGGTGTCGTGCACGCGAGCACCGTCGCCTCCAACGCCATCCTCGAGCGGCGCGGCGCCACGGTGGCACTCGTGACGACGGAGGGATTTCGCGACGTCCTCGAGTTCCGGCGCCTGCGCATTCCCGTTCTCTACGACCTCCAGTACGAGAAGCCGGAGCCGCTCGTCCCACGCGCGTTGCGCTTCGAGGTGCGCGAGCGCCTCGGCCCGCGGGGCGAGGTCTGGCGCGAGCTCGACGAGGGCTCGGTGACCGACGTCGTCGCGGAGCTCGTCGAGCACGGCGTCGAGGCGGTCGCGATCTCCCTCCTCCACGCGTACGCCGACGACGCGCACGAGCGTCGTGTCGAGGAGCTCGTGCGCTCCGGCGTCGGCGCGGACGTCTTCGTGACCCGGTCGACGGACATCCTCCCCGAGGTGCGCGAGTACGAGCGCACGAGCACCGCGGTCGTGAACGCATACCTCGGGCCAACCGTCGGGCGCTACGTCGAGTCCCTGACGCAGCGTCTGCACGACGTCGGGATCGAGGCTCCGCTCGAGATCATGCAGTCGAGCGGCGGCACGCTTCCCCCTGCGACGGCGGCGCGCAAGCCGGCGCATCTCGTCGAGTCCGGCCCGGCCGCCGGCGTGATCGCGTGCGGCCGGCTGGGACTGCTGATCGATCGTCCCAACCTCATCTCGCTCGACATGGGCGGCACAACGGCGAAGGCAGCTCTCCTCGAGGACGGCCTCCCGGCACGGACGAGCGAGTACGAGGTCGGCGCGGGCATCAACCTGAGCAGCAGGCTCGTCAAGGGCGGCGGCCATGCGATCAAGCTGCCGTTCGTCGACGTCTCGGAGATCGGGGCCGGCGGAGGGAGCATCGTCGAGGTCGACGACCACGGCGTCGTCCGCGTAGGGCCGAGAAGCGCGGGAGCCGACCCGGGGCCGGTCTGCTACGGCAGAGGCGGTTCGCGGGCGACGCTCACCGACGCGCTCGTGGTCCTCGGGTACGTGAACCCGACGCGGCTCGTCGGCGGGGACGTCGTCCTCGACGCCGACGCCGCCCGTCAGGCGCTCGACGAGCAGGTCGCGGCGCGGCTCGGGACGTCCGCGGTCGAGGCCGCTCACGGCGTCCTCACCATCGCGGTCGCAACCATGATGCGCGCGGTGAAGGCCGTTACCACGTACCGGGGGCGCGATCCACGCGACTTCGCGATCTGCGCGTTCGGGGGCAACGGGCCGCTCGTCGGTGTCGAGGTCGCGCGCACCCTCGAGATCGACACCGTCGTCGTCCCGCCGCTGCCGGGCGTCTTCAGCGCCCTCGGGCTCGTCTTCGGTGACACCGAGCGAGAGCACGTCCGGACGCTGCTCCTTCGCTCCGACGAGGTGACCGCCGATGCCCTCGAGTCTGCGCTCGCGACGCTCGAGCAGACTGCGCTCGACGAGCTCGCGCGCGATGGTCACCCGGCTGCCGCCGTGACGCTCGACCGGGTAGCCGAGCTCCGTTACGCCGGTCAGGCGTACGAGCTGCAAGTCGCGGTGCCTTCGGGAGCAGTCGCCGTCGATCGGCTGCTCGACGCCTTCGTCGCCGAGCACGTGCGCACGTACGGCCACGGGTCGCGCTCGGACCCGGTCGAGGTCGTCTCCGTGCGCGTCGTCGCGCGCGTCCCGAGCTCGGGCGCGACGACCTACGACCCGTTGCCGCGGATCGCCGCGCAGGGGCAGGTCATCGGCACGCGTCAGGCCCACTTCGGCCCCGGGCACGGGACGGTCGAGACGCCGGTGCTCACCCGCGCGGCGCTCATCGCGGGCGAACGGACGGGGCCCTTCCTCGTCGACGAGTACGACTCAACGGTCGTCGTCCCACCGGGATGCTCGGCGAGGCTGGATCGGCTCGGCAACGTCGAGGTGAGCGTTCATGGCTGAGCCGGTTGACCCGATCACCCTGGAGGTCGTCCGGAACGCGCTCGCCTCGACCGCGGACGAGATGGCGCTCGTCCTCATGCGGAGCGCGTACTCGCCGGTCGTGCGCGACACGATGGACTACTCGACGGCGCTCTGCGACCGGCACGGCCGAATCGTCGCCCAGGGGCTGACGCTCGCCGTGCAGCTCGGCAGCTTCCCGACCATGATGCGGCACCTCTGCGCCGAGCACGCCGGGACGTCACGCCTCGGCGACGTGTTCATCGCGAACGACCCGTACGGCTCCGGCGGGCAGCACCTGCCCGACATCTACGTGATCCAGCCCATCTTCGTCGACGGCGAGCTCGAGGGATACGCGGCCACCATGGCGCACCACGCCGACGTCGGCGGCATCGCCCCGGGAAGCATCGCCGTCCACGCGACGGAGATCTTCCAGGAGGGCCTCCGGCTCCCGCTCCTGAAGCTGCACGACCACGGCGTCGAGAACGAGGGCCTGCTCCGGATCATCGAGAGGAACACGCGGCAGCCAACACAGGTGCTCGGCGACCTCAAGGCGCAGGTCGCGGCATGTCGCGCGGGGGCGCAGGGCCTCGCGCGGCTCGTCGAGCGGTACGGCGAGGATGTCCGCCGGTACCTCGAGTGCCTGCAGGAGACGGCCGAGGCGGCCATGCGGCGCGAGATCGCCGGGCTCGCGGACGGCACCTACGAGGCGGTCGACGTCGTGGACGGGTTCGGCGACGAGCCCGAGCCGATCGAGATCCGCGTCACCCTCACGATCCGTGGCGGCGAGCTCGAGATCGACTTCACCGGGTCCAGCGCTCAGGTCGACGCCAGCCTCAACTGCCCGATCGGCCTGATCCACGCGGCGTGCTACTGCGCGATCCGCGGGATCGTGCGCGCCGACATCCCCAACTGTGAGGGCTACATGGTTCCGATCCGCGTCGTCGCGCCGGAGGGAACCGTCGTGAATCCCGTTCTCCCTGCCGCCTGCGGCGCCCGCGGCGTGATCGGCTACCGCGTCTACGACGCGATCATGCGCGCGCTTGCGCAGGTCGTGCCGGATCGCGTCGTGGCGGCGGGTGAGGGCGGGCCGACGCTCGTCGCGCTGGGAGGCTACGACGCGCACCGGCGACCCTTCCTCACGACGGAGGTGATCGTCGGCGCGTGGGGCGCGCGCGCGACGCTCGACGGGCTCGAGGGGGTCTCCAACCCGCTCGCCAACCTCTCCAACCAGCCGATCGAGCTGCTCGAGAGCGACCTGCCCATCGAGGTCGTGCAGTACCGATTCGTGCCCGACTCGGGCGGTGCCGGGGAGCGCCGCGGCGGGCTCGCCTACGAGCGCGAGTACGGCATCAGGACGGAGCGGGCGACGCTGACGGTCCGCTCCGACCGTCGCTTCCATCCTCCCTACGGGCTGGACGGCGGCTTCTGCGGCGCTCCGTCGCGGAACACGCTCGTCGTCGACGGAGTCGAGCACGACGTTCCGCCAATGCCGATGGCGGCGCTGACCCTCGCTCGCGGCGACCGCTTCCGACACCGCTCCGCGGGCGGCGGCGGCGTCGGTTCGCCGCTTGCCCGCGATCCTTCGGCCGTGCTCGCGGACGTGCGCGCCGGGAAGGTCGGCGTCGAGGGCGCGCGCGAGCTCTACGGGGTCTCCGTCGTCGGGCCGCCGTGGCGCCTGGACGAGGCGGCGACCGCCGCGCTGCGGGAGCGCGCGTGACGCTCGACGTCGCGATCCGCACCGGTCGCGTCGTCGACGGGACCGGCCGCGCGCCCTTCGTCGCCGACGTCGGGATCTCCGGCGACCGCATCGTCTCGATCGGCGAGACGCCCCCCGCGGCGGTGGAGCTCGACGCCGCCGGGCTCGACGTCACCCCGGGCTTCGTCGACGTCCACAGCCACTCCGACTACACGCTCCTCGTCGACCCGCGGGCGGTCAGCGCGCTCCACCAGGGCGTCACGACCGAGATCGTTGGCAACTGCGGGCACGGGTGCTTCCCGGTCGGAGACCGGGAGCTCGCGCAGCGCGCGATCTACGGGTACACGCCCTCCCTCCCGCTCACGTGGCGCAACGCGGCGGGCTACTTCGAGCGGCTCGAAGCCGCGGGGCCGGCGGTGAACGTCGCGAGCCTCGTCCCGAACGGGCAGCTGCGGCTCGCCGTCGTGGGGCTCGAGGACCGGCCGGCGACCGGCGAGGAGCGGGACGAGATGCGGGGGCTCCTCGAGGAGTCGCTCGAGCAGGGCGCCTGGGGCTACTCCACCGGCCTCGAATACGCCGCCGAGCGCGCCGCGCAGGTCGACGAGCTCTCGGCCCTGTGCGCCGCCTGCTCCCGCGCGGGCGGTCTCTACGCGACGCACACGCGCTTCCGCGACGCCGGGTCGGAGGAGGCGGTCGCCGAGGCGATCGAGACGGCGACGCAGGCGAACGTCCGGCTCCAGGTCTCACACCTCGTCCCCCGGAACGGGATGGACGCGACGCACACCTGCATCGAGCAGGTCGAGCGGGCCGCGACGCAGGGGCTCGACATCGCCTTCGACATGCACACGCGGCTCTTCGGCACAACCTTTCTCTCGACGGCCGTCCCGCCGTCGCTCTTGCGCGGTGACGGCGTCGGAACGTCCGCCTGGAAGCGCGACACCGTCGCCGCGATGCGGTCGTACACGAGCATCCTGAGCGCAGGCGAGAACTGGTCGCGTGTCGTACTACTCGACAACGAGCTCTGGCCGGAGTACGCGCGGAAGGACGTCGCGTCGATCGCCGCCGCGCGCGACCAGAGCCCTGCCGAGGCGATCTGCGACCTCCTCGCCGCGCCCACGGCGCTCGGAGTCCTGATGGTGATCATCCACTGCTACACCGAGGACCAGCAGGCGGAGGCCTTCCACCATCCCCTCTGCACGCCCGGCTCCGACGCGACGACGCTCGCGACCGACGGGCCGCTCGCGACGTCGCTCTTCCACGGCGCCTACACGTGGGCGGCGTGGTACCTCCGGTTCATGGTGCGCGATCGCGGGCTCCTGTCGATCGAGGAGGCCGTGAAGCGGCTGACGAGCGACCCCGCGCGACGTGTCGGCCTCCCCGATCGCGGCGAGCTGCGCCCGGGCGCCTTCGCGGACGTGACGATCCTCGACACGGCGTCGATCCGCGAGCGCGGGACGATCCTCGACCCGAACCGACTCGCCACGGGCGTCCACCACGTGCTCGTGAACGGCGAGCTCGCTCTCTCGAACAGCGCCCTGACCGGCTGCCGGAGCGGCCGGGTCCTTCGTCGCTGACGCCTACGTCGGACGGACGGGAGCGCACCTGGTTTCAGCGCTTCACTTCTATCTCGATGAACGTGAACTCGTGGTCGTTCGCGTTGACGACGTCGTGCTCCACGCCGGCCTCGCGGAAGTAGGGCACGCCAGTCGTCAGGTGGGACTCCGTATCGCCTTCGGGCTCGACAAGTGTGAGCGTGCCGTCGGTCAGAGGGACGATGACGTAGTCGCACTCGTGTCTGTGCCATCCCGTCGCGGCCCCCGGCGCGAATCGCCATCGGGTCACGCGCACGCGTTCGTTGTCGATCAGGACTGCTGGAGTCCCACGCCCGGTCATGATCCGTCCGGCACCAGCACGGGCGTCACCCCGGTGCACTCCGCGTTCACATACCCGGAGCGGAACGGCTTCGCCTCCCCGGTCTGCTGGTCGAACGTGTGACGGAGCACGCAGCCCGTGTCGTTCGCAAGCAGATGGATCGACACGGAAGTCACATCGGAGGTCGTGCGTACGCGATGCACGTCGTCGCGCGGGGGAAGCAGCGCGTAGTAGTCGCCCGGCTCCAACGGACGCTGGCGGACAAGGCGGAGTCGGCCGTCCCCTGGCTCGTAGAACTCCTCGTCCTGATTGCCCTTGAAGAGGCCGACGAGCCCCCAGGCGAGATGGTCGTGGACCGGAGTCATCGCCCCGGGTGGCACGACAAGGCTGAACAAGCAGAGGGAGCGGTCGGCAGCCCGAAAGAGCAGCCACTGGCCGATGCCGCTGCCCATCCCGCTCTCCGGCGCGTCCTCCTGAAACCGCCTCGGCAGCCAATCGTGCCTGGCGAGAAGCTCTCTGAAGGCCGGCTCGACATCGCGTACCGCCTCGGTCGCCGAGTCGGAGCGCTCGATGACCGCCCGCACGCCGCCGACGAAACCGCGAATCAGCGGCGTGTCGAGGACCCACTCGTCGTGTTCGAGGGGCTCCAGACCATGCTCGTCGAGGGCGTCACACATCGCGGTATGCGATTGGACGATAGTCGCTCACCCCAGCCGGCTTCCGACCGCGGGGCGCGTGATCAGGCTTGCATCTCGACCACAACCTCGTACGTCTCGACCGAGACGCGGCGGATGTTGCCGCCCTCGGGCGGACTCATCGCCTCGAGGGTCTCAGCGCCCTTCCGGAGATCTTCTTCGGAGGCAAAGCGAGTGGCGACGACGACCCGTCCGGCGTCGCGGTCGGCAAGCACCGCGATGCGGGTCGCAGGAATCCCTTCGGGCGGACCGTCCGAAGAGTTGATCTCACTGACCAGCGCATCGAGCGCTGCAGAGTCAGCCTCGAACGTTACGACTCGAGCGTACTGGGGCATGTCGCCCTCCTTCGCCATTTGGTCGGGGCTTCGAGTCTAGTGCTCGAAGGGAGTGACTTGGGTCTCGGGGTCACCGACCACTCGCCGGCGAACGAAGCCGCCTGGGCGCGTCGAGGCACAACGGTCTCACGGCTATCGTGGACCACGTGGACTGGACGATCGTTCACGCCCTGAACGGCAGCCTCGCGGGCCGAGACTGGCTCGAGGATCCGATCACCTTCGGCGCATCGGCCCTCGTGCCGATGTTCGCGGCCGCGACGGTCGGCCTTTGGCTGCTGGCACGACCGTACGGAGTCCCCACGTGGAAACGCGCGTGTCTCTCGGCGCTGTTTTCCGCCGGCCTGGCCCTGGCGCTCAACCAGGCGATCGCCCACTACGTGTGGGAGCGTCCTCGTCCGTTCGCTGCGCATCCCGGAACAGTGCACCTGTTCGCGGGCGGGTCGCTCGACCCATCCTTCCCGAGCGATCACGCTGCCGCGGCGTTCGCGATCGCCATCGCCGTGCTGTTCTACTCCCGGCCCGCCGGCATCGCGTTCGGCGTCGTCGCGGTGGCCATCGCGGTGTCCCGTGTCGTCGAAGGGCTTCACTATCCGAGCGACGTTCTCGCGGGCGCAATGGTGGGCGCGCTCGCAGCCGTTGTCGTGACGCAGCTGGCTCGGCCGCTCATTGCGCGCCTGGCGACCGTGTTGGGGGCGCTGACAGACCCGCTCGTCTATCGCGGTGTGCAAGCTCGTCGGCGGCTTCGCTCGCGCCGGTAACCGTTCGTGGACGAGATCCACTCGACGCAGCCCTCGAGGCGTGTCGGACGGCGGGTCGATCGACGTGGAACGGCTACGATGCACCCCTCGCGGGCGTAGCTCAGTTGGTAGAGCATCAGCTTCCCAAGCTGAGGGTCGTGGGTTCGAGCCCCATCGCCCGCTTCGGCCTAAATCCCTGTCTACATGCGGGATTGCGGAAGAGAAACGGGCCTGCGGGGGTCACGGCAACGTCAATTCTAAAAAAGGTCTGTGGCTGAGATCGTCAAGCGGCGAAGGCCGACTCGAAGGTCGAGGTCGTCCCAAACTCAGGTCCTTCCTACCTTCAGCCCCCGCCAAGCTGATCACGATGGAGCCTGGGTGCACAGGCCCAAGGACGGCGCGATGCGACTCGAACCGCGCCCCACAGCCTGGCCCAGCGTGAGTGACGACCGATGCAGACTCAAAGACGCGCAGCCGACAGACGCGGTGGACCGTCCTTGCCACGCTGTGGAAAACGAATCCGAAACCACAGAGGCGTCGGAACACTGCTGCGAAGCGAACAGCGGCATCGCAGGCATCCGGCAACTAGACGGAGGACGGCATGCAGTCGCATACGATCATTGACACCGCGTCGCCACGGTACGGCTTCGACCCGAAGATCGCGTTCGCCACGACCCGTGCCCGCGCCGAGCGGCGGCGAGCAAGCCGTGGCGGCTGTCAGCCCGGCCAGATCGCGGAGACGCGCGCGCTGGCAACTGATCCGCCGGGTGGCACCGCTTCGCCAGGCTCGCCGTCATGGTGACCTTGGCTTCCAGCCCGGGCCGAACGCCCATCACGCCCTCGCGCGCCAAGACGACACCGGCTACCCCGACCCATCGCGACCGTCATGGGGCCGGCGCCTCGCTCCGGGCCAATCACAGGAGCCTCATTCTCTTGGGCGGGCCGATACTCCTGTCGCTCGTCCTCGCGCTCGCCCTCATCCCGAGCGCACCTGCGTACCAGGTTGCGAACACGCTCAACGAGACCGCACACGTCTACTCGATGGGCGTAGGAGAGGTTCGCTGCCCGTCTCGCGAGCCGAGTGGGAGGCGGATTGGGCGTCCTCGTTCGGGTGGGCATACACCGACGTTCGCAAGGACTACACCGAGCTCGGCCCAGTCGTCTGTACGGGCGCGCTGGGCATGGGCGGTGCCGACGTGCCTGCCTGGCAGCAAGCCCTCGGCGTCCTGGTTCTCACGCACGAGGCCTTCCACCTTCGCCACTGGCGCTACCGGAAGGACGAGGGAAAAGTCGAATGCCAGGCGCTGGTGAACTTCAGAGACGCCGCGCGCCGACTGGGGGCGACGGCCGCACAGGCCGAGGACCTCTACCCCTACGCGCTGGCGCTGCACGACTACAAGGTCAAGCTCTTCCCCCAGTACAGAGACTCCAAGTGCGTGATCCCGCCCTGGGCTCCGCCGACAACGACTGGATGACTAACCCGGCGATCAAGACGATGGGACGCCCGAGAGGGCCGGGCCACCTCCCAGGTCACCTGACGCCGAGCACCTGGCCGACGCCGCGCCGGACGATCGTCTGCCCGCTCGTGTCGACCGTCCCGCCGGCGGATGGCCGAGCCATGTGCTCGCGATACGCGCGGTCGAGCTTGGTCTCCCTGGCGGCGATGACGAGCGCCTCGACGTCGTCGTCGGGTCGGAGATGACGGGTACAGCGTTGCTCGTGCTCGAGGACGGCGGCGCCGGCCGGTAGTTCGACGTGTCGATGCCCAGCCGCTGGAGCCTGACCCGGTTCGCCCCGGACGGCGAGCCTTCTCTGCCTAGTTCTGCTTCGACCGAGCCTGGAGCGATTCGACGACTGTCGCCTTGACGGCGTGCACGAATCCCGCCCAGAACGCCTCCTCCGCATCGGCGTCCTCGTACTCGGCGAGACGATCGCCGATCCCGGCGGCGAGGGTCTGCTCGGCCACCGCGGGCGGTACGCCCCCGGTCTCGGCGACGAGTTCTGTTTGCTCGGCTGGGGCCTGACGCGCCCACGTACTGCCGGACAGCAGCCCCAACTCTCTCGGTGTGTAGTCGTTCACTGCACCTGATTCTCTACCAGTCGCCACCCGTTCCGTGCACTAGGCCCCGCACGGCGCAGCGCAAAACGCCTCAAGCGATTCGGCGGTCACGAACGGATGTGTAGAGATGCTCGCCGCGGGACGATAGATAGGCGTGGCTAGAACGTCCGCCGAGCAACAGCAGGAGAAGCGCGAGACCAAGCTTGAGCATTACCGCGAGCAACTGGCCTCCGGAGAGCTCGTCGTACGCCAGATGACGGAGTCCGAGCGGGCTTACTGGAATGAACACTCCGCCGCTGCGGATCGTCAGGCGACGCCCGAACAGCGCAAACGACGTGAGGCTGCGCGAGAGAACCGGCGCCGGCGAGCTGGCGCACCGCGCCGCGCAATAACGTCGGCCTAGTACATCCGCACCCGGTTCGTTCCCCAGCCGAGCCCATCGGGGCCTTCGCCGACGACTTCGCTCGAGCCGTCGAGGTCGACTGCGACGATCTGCCTCGTTCCCCAGTTGGAAACCACAGGCGGCCGTCGTCCCAGCGTGGCGACCCCGGGACGCCAGGCCCTCGAGCAGCACGCGAGGCGTCATGGTCATGCCGGCTCGCCGTACGCGTCGTGGTAGTTCCACCACTTGTAGGGAGGCGTCTGCGGATAGCCCGCGGGGGAGTCCTCCCACTCCTCCTGGCGGCCGAGCGCGGTCATGTCGAGGTAGCTCCAGGTGCTGCCGAGCGCCTCGTCGCCGCGGGCGTCGATGAAGTAGGTGCGGAAGATCCGGTCGCCCTCGCGGACGAACGCGTTGTGTCCGTGCCACTCATCGACCCCGAAATCAGTATCGAACTCGTCCGTGAGCGTGTACCAGGGCATGACCCAGCCCATGCGGTCCTGCAAGCCCTGGATCTCGGCCTGCGGGGCTCGCGAGACGAAGGCAAGCGTCGTGTCCCGTGCGTTGAGGTGTGCGAGGTGGGCGACCTGGTCGGCGACGAAGGAGCAGCCGACGCAGGCACGTTCGGGGTACGAGTCTCCGTCCCGGGCGTACGTGGTGATGTCTGGCCCGTAGAAGAAGCGGTAGACGATCAGTTGGCGGCGGGCCTCGAAGAGGTCGAGCAGGCTCGCCTTGCCGTCAGGCCCGTCGAACGCGTACTCCTTCTCCACTGCCTGCCAGGGCATCCGCCGCCGCTCGGCGGCGAGGGCGTCACGCGCGCGCGTCAGCTCCTTCTCCTTGATGAGCAGCTCCTCGCGCGCGGCCTTCCACTCCTCGGGCGAGACGATCGGCGGTGTCTTCATCTTGGATCTCCTTCCGGGCGTAGGTCCCGGGCAGCGTCTACCCGTTCTTGTCAGCGGGGGCCGATCGCCGAGAGCTGCTCGGCGAAGCCTCGCCGGAATGCCGGCACGAGCGCGAGGAGGCGGGAAGCGTGGTGCTGACCGGCTCGGCGGCGCTGACTCGCTGTTGCGGGCGCTTCTGCCCTTACATCCGCGGACCGGTCGGTGACTTCGAGATCTCCTCGACCATCTCGCCGACCGCCTTCTCCCTCGCCTCAACCGCGATGTCCGCCTGTGCCAGGATGCCAACCAGCCTGTTGTCCTCGTCTACAACAGGAAGTCGCCGTACCTGCTGACTTGCCATCAGCTTGAGCGCGTCGGAGAGGTCATCGTTCGCCTGGACCGTGACGAGTTCCCGGCTCGCAACCTCGCGGACCGGCATGCCTCTCGGGTCCTTCCCTCTTGCGACTGCTCGGATGACGATGTCTCGATCCGTAACAATTCCAGCCAACTGCTCACCGTCGAGAATGGGCAGCGAGCCGACGTCGTCGGACTCCATCAGTTGTGCGGCCTCCGAGACCGGCGTCTCCGGGGTCACGCAACGCGGACGATCGGTCATCACCTCATGGACTTTTGGTCCCATGACGCCTCCTCAGGTGTCGCGTCCGGAGTCGTAGGGGCTACCCGCCGTTCCCTCTAGCTCAAACCGGCCAGGGGTTGCGGTCGTCGCCGGCGAGCTTCGTCGGGGCTTCGTGGCCGAACCTCGACACGTCCCTCCACCGTCAGGACGCGGGAAGGTGTTCAGCACGCCCAGTGCCGACACTTTGGTGGAGGAGAGCCGACCTCAATTGACGGTCTGGACTGGCACCTCGAAGAACTCGACAGATACGCGGCGCTCCGTTGACCCGGGGTCCATCGCGTTGAGGGCTTCGTCGCCCCGCCGCATCGCATCCTCTGTCTCGAAGAGTGTCACGCCGAGGCCCTTGCCTGTCTCGCGGTTGACGAGCATAAGCATCTTCGCGCCCTCCAGCCCCGGCGGCACTTCACCGTCAACTTCATCGCGAACCATTGCAATCGCATCATCCACCTTCGCCGGATCGCTCTCGAACGTCGCCACGCGTGCGTACATGTCATCCTCCTCGGTTTCGTCCAATGCCGGCCGAGCTCATCGCGGGTTCGCGAGTGCGCTCGAGCATCGGGCTTCACATTCCCCCGAGCCGAACCGACAAAACGCCGGCGTAACGAGGCACGTCGGCGTGCGCCCTCGCGTGAGAGACAGTCGTAGTCAGGGCACTCGTCGGCCGCGGCCATCGGCTCCTAGACAGACCAGTACACGCGCGACAGCCCCCGAATCATCGCGCTGGTCGAATCCTGGCCGCCGAGGTTGCACTCGGCAAGCTTGGCCTGGGTCTCGCTAGCCGGCTTCGAGTCGTTGCTTCAAGGTCTGCGCGTTTCGCGGCATTTCCTTCTGCGCTTGCCGCCGGACGATGAGCGGAACGAGCAGCTTTCCGATTCCGTGTCCCTCGAACTCCAGGTTGATCGTCACGCGAGATCGGGTTCCGTCGTCCAGCGGCTCAACGCGCCCTTTGACGTTTCCGCGAACCGGGCCGTCGACGCCTCGCACACCCCACGACGTGGACGGGTTGTACTCATCGACCTCGACGGTCATGGCCATCTCGCGCGGGCCAGCTTTACGCGTCACTACTGCTTTAGTGCCGACTTTGGTTGGCGCGTCATCCGCCTGAACCTTGACGGCGCTTGCCTGCCACTCAGGCAGATGGGACGGATCGGTGACATAGGCGAAGACGTCCTCCGGCCGCCTCGAGATCTCAACGCTCACGACGATGGGTGCCATGGCATCCCTCCCCGTTCGGAGCAGAAGCCAGATGATCGCGCATCTCAACGCAAGACGCGGCCGCTATGCTCGACCTTGCCGGCGGATGCCGGTGAACTTGAACCCGAGCCGCGTCGGCGCTAGAGCCCTTCGCGAGCTCGCGAGAGGTGCTCTTGTCGTCGAGGACGAATACCTCGAGGACCAGTAGCTCCACGGCGGGGGCGGCTCGCTTCGGTGCGCGGCCCGTCACCAGACCAGGGGCCGGATCCGCCGGCTCCTTCGCTTCCGCCGCTTCGCCGCACGCGCCCGCGTCGCCCTGTTGCAGCGGCGGTGTTCGGGCGCCCGGGGGAGGGAACGGTCGAGGTCGTCGTGGCCGAGGTCCCAGGGCTCGTCCGGACGGATGAGCTCGCCGCAGCGGCGGCACGGGACGATCCCCAGCGCAACGCGCGGCGTCCAGCGCTGACGGTCCTTGCGATGGTCGACGCCGTAGCCTCGAGCCACCGTTTTCATCTTGGGCTTCTTGGGCCTGAGCTGGGCGGGCTTCACGGTCGCTCTCCTTCCTGCGTCGCGGCCGCCGCGCGCTTCTGCGCCGCGCGCCGGCGACGGCGGTATGTGTTCTTGCAGTCGCTCGAGCAGAACGCGCGCCGGCCCTGGCCGAGCCACGTCTCGCATACGGCGCACTCTCTGCGTCTCGCCGCCCAGGTGATGAGCCTGCGGAGCTCGTCGAGGGTCTCGGGCTCGCTCATCGCCGCGCCGTTTTGGTCTCGGGGGGATATATCCGCGACTGCTGAGGGGTCGTCGTGGCAGGGATCCGACGATGGGAGGCCTGCCCCCCACCCCATGCCTCTAGGCCAATCACGATCGCGCCTATCGGCCTAAACGGAGACCGGTCTCTGGCCCTACGGATCCACGCTAAGGAGAAGGGCTGTGTCTGCGACCGGGATCCTCCCAGCAGCTCAGCGGTGCCTCAGCGTTCCCGCGCAGCCTCGGGGACGTCTGTTGACTCCGTCGGCACGAGGGAGGAGGCTGAAGCGATGTACCGGAAGTTCGCGCTGGCGATAGGAGTCTTTGCGGTGGCCATCCTCGCGTTTGTCGCTGCGCCTGGTGACACCGGTAAGGCTGCGCTCGCTCGCGCTGACGGCGAACAGGTTCCGGCCGCAATGGCGGAGTCGCCACCGCTGGGTGCGCTGCCTCCGGATGTCGGGCGCCCGGAGGCTTTCGCGTTCGACCCGCACAGCCCGCAGATCGTGTACCTCATGACGCAAGGCCATGTCTTCAAGACGACCGATGGCGGAGCCCACTGGCAGGCGACGGCAACGAGCGGCAGCGGCTGGGTGGGAGCCAACCAGGCGCTGGCCGCCGATCCGCGGCATCCGGGCACGCTGTATGCGGGCACCCAGGTCGCTATCTACAAGACGGTCGACGGTGGCCGCAGCTGGCGGCCCTCGAAGCGCGGGCTGGTCGTGCCTCAGCTCGAAACCCTCCCGGGATGGGTGATCGCGCTCGCGGTTGACCCCGCCAACACGAACATCGTCTATGCAGGCTCCGACCGCGTCAGCAAGAGCAGCAACGGCGGCCGAAGCTGGAGGACCATGCTCGCGCCGTCGCCCACGCGGTACCCACGCGCTACCGTCTCCGCGCTTGCGATCGCCCCTACCCGCCCCGAGGCGATATACGCGATCAAAAGCGACTTCGCCGACGGACGCACCGCGATCTACAAGTCGACCGACGCCGGCACGAACTGGCACGCAACAACGGGCGTTCGCGGGACATACGCCTACGGCTTCGCCACCGCGCTCGCCGTCGATCCCCGACATCCGACCACCGTCTATGCGGCCATCGGGGCCAACGTCCTGAAAACGACCAACGCCGGCAAGAGCTGGCAGCCGATCGCACACGGACTCCCGATCGCCGCCGCCGGCCCAGGGAGCTGTCGCTGCCAAGGGGGCGTCACCGCGCTCTCGGTCGATCCACGCCGCATCGGCATCGTCTACGCAGCCCTGACCCAGGGCGGCATCTACAAGACCACCAACGGCGGCCAAACCTGGATCCGGGCGATCGACACGCCGTTGCTCGGCCTGTACACGGTCGCAGTCAACCCCGCACACCCGGCAACGATCTACGCCGGAGGCCTAAGCGCCACGGGGGATGGCCCCCGGATTCTCAGAAGCACCGACAGCGGCCACACCTGGACGATCGCCGGCTGAGTCAGCCGCTACTTCCTCGAGCGACATTCCCGCGCACTCGCGCCTGTGGCCGTGTCGCCGAAGATCGTCGACTTTGCCCTATGCATCCACGCTAAGCGGGAGGATCGGCCCGTTGGGTCAGGGAAGCTGCAAGCGATAGATGTTCAGCCAGGCAGCGCCGACGTCGGTGTAGTAGAGGAATCGACTTTCGACAACACCGGTTGCTCCCGCGTAGATACCAGTGCCCCCGACAATCGGGAGCTCCCGGTGTTCCCTAAGCACTACAACGAAAGGTTTAGAAGAGACATGATGGAAACCGACGCCGTGGCCGGGCGGACCGGCCTTGCTTTCGCCGCGGACATGCACGGTGCCTTTGAGAAACTTGGCGACGCTCTCGTCCCTAACCGCCCGCGGCGACAGTGCGACGATCACCCTGATCAGGGACCCCGCAGTCGCCCCTTTCGGCCAGCCGAACTGTGGCACGACGTTTTGCAGAATCGCCGTTTCACTGACCGTGTCGCCCTTCGTGAACCTACCCTTGAGCCTGGCCGTCCTTGGAGGCACGTCCTTGGTGATCGATTGCGTGACAGGCATCTCGATGACACGGATCGTGACTGACTTGGAGGCCGCGGCGTCAGAGGAGCCCGCTGGCAGTGCCACGACGAGTGATGTGGCAGCAAGAAGCACCGCCGCTCTTAGCACCGGCCGATCATAGGCCCCTCGGCCCCGAAAAACGAGAACCCGAAGGGCAGCCATGCTGGCCTAAGCATCCACGCTCAGCAGGCTCACACGGCGCAGTAGCGCGTCAAGCCGGTCGGCAGGCGACGACTCCACCCACTGGTTCTCGAGCGACAGTACGGTCGGCCAGGTCAGCAGTCTGTCTGTTGATCGCATCGACGACTCCGGTCGGCCGCCGCGGTTTGGCGAACCAGCGAGATTACGAGCCGCGGTGTGTCAGCCTGCGCTGTCCGCTGCCGTCGGCGTTCATGACGTAGACCTCGTAGGTGCCGTCGCGGTCGCTGACGAAAGTGATCTTCCGCCCGTCGGGGGACCAGGCAGCACCCCAGCCTTGAGGGCCGTCGTTCCCCGGGTTGCGCGTCAGGTTCCGCTTTCCGCTGCCGTCGGGGTTCATGACGTAGACCTCCCAGTTGCCGTCGCGCCGGGTCACGAAAGCGATCTTGCGCCCGTCTGGCGACCAGGTCGCAGAGCCGTCGCTCCTCGGGTTGCGCGTCAGGTTCCGCTGGTCGCTCCCGTCGGGGTTCATGACGTAGACCTCCCAGTTGCCGTCGCGCCGGCTCGAGAACATGAGCTTCCGCCCGTCGGGCGACCAGTCCGGGCTGTGACCGCCGGCCGGCTGCGGTGTCAGCCTTCGGTTCGCGCTCCCGTCGGCGTTCATGACGAAGACCTCGCTGTTGCCGCTGTTGCCGGGCCTGACGCTCGAGTAGGCGATCTTCCGCCCGTCGGGTGACCAGGCAGGCGCGACGCCCCGCGTGAGCCTCCGCTGCCCGCTTCCGTCGGCGTTCATGACGTAAATCCCGATCTTCGCGCGGGCGAAGGCCGTAAGGGTGATCTTCCGCCCGTCGGGCGACCAGGCCCCGACGCTCCAGCTCCCGGGTCTCGACGTGAGCTTCCGTGCTCCGCTCCCGTCGGCGTTCACGACGTAGACCTGGCCGTTGTGCCGTCTGAAAGCGATCATCCGCCCGTCGGGAGACCAAGAGAAAGACCCGTCCCCCAGCTCGAGCAGCGCTCGCTTCCCGCTCCCGTCGGGGTTCATGACGTACCCCTGATACTGACCATTCTTCGGTGTCCCGATGCGGCCCGCGAACACGATCTTTCCGTCGGGCGACCAGAAGGAAGGTCCCCCGACCGCGGTCACGCGGTGCGGCGGCTCCCCCTGGGGGCCGCCCTTGAGGAGGTCAAGGAGGCTGGTGCCGATGCCGAGCGCCGGCGTGACGAGAAGCCCGCCGACCAGGATCGCGGCAGCGACGGCGACGATCCGCCAGCGCGGGAACGTCCAGCGGCGGGGTCGATGCTCTGCTCCCGCCGGGTGGAGCACGTCGTCTAGGTCTTCGGGGCGGGGCTCGGCGGCACGCCGGAGAACGTCATCCCAGCTTCCCATTTCATCCTCGAGCGGTCCGATGACGCGCTCGAGCACGGCCGTGACGTCCTGGTCATTCACCGATGTACCTCCGTCATCGCAGTTCTGACCTTCCGGTGAGCGGCGTGGAGCGTGGCCGCGACGGTGCCGCGCTCGATCCCCGCGACCTGCGCGATCGTGTGGTAGTCGAGGTCGGCGTAGTGGCGCAGGAAGAGCACGAGCCGCTGCCGCTCTGGGAGCGCTGCAATCACGGCTCGTACTTCGAGCCAGTCGCCGGGACGGCCGGCCGCCTCGAGCTCGTAGCTGTCGTCCAGCCCTATGACCGGATGTCGCTTCTCCACACGGCAGACGTTCACCATGATCCGCCAGAGCCAGGCGTTGAGGCTCTCGGCCTCCCGTAGATCGCCTCTGTGTCGCAATGCGTGGGCGAAGGCCTCTTGCACTGCGTCCCGCGCACGGTCGACATCCCCGAGCATCCCGAGCGCGAGCGAGAGAAAGCGCCGGTACCCGTCTCGATACGCGTGTTCGATCGCGGCGACGCGCTCGACGTCCGAAATCGTGCTCACAACTCCTATTGATTCACGAGATACCGAGAACGTTTAGCGAGACCTTCAGCAAGAACGGTCCTCCCGCGTTGTGTTCAAGCTCGTCAAGGGACATTCCCGCACACTCGCGCATCCGTCGCTGATGTCGCTATGTGCGGTCGGCGAGGATCTGAGAGAGGAGCCCGAATGGCCGCTCGATGTCGAGGACATCGAGGCGTCCGCGTTCGGCGTCGTCCATCCATTCGGGCTGTTCGTGGACGACTTCGAGTTCAGGGAACGCGTCGAGGATCTCAGTCGCCGACGACGCGGTGACGTAGGCCCACAGCCCACCCATGCCGTAGTCGTAGACGACGAGATAACGTCTTGGCACCGCACGTGAGCCTATCGACCGAGTCGAGGGACATTCCCGCACGCTGGGCCAGCGGGTGTTCCTGCATCCAGAGCCGGGTGCCACTGGACGCCAGGCCTCTTCAGTCGGATGATCGCCTCGTGCGAAACGACCTTCCGACCGGCACCGTCACGTTCCTCTTCACGGACGTCGAGGGCTCGACGCGGCTCTTGCACGCGCTCGGCGAGGAGGTCTACGCAGCCGTTCTCGCCGAGCACCGTGAGATTGTCCGCTCGGCGTGCAACGGGAAAGGCGGAGTCGAGGTCGACACGCAGGGGGACGCCTTCTTCTTCGCGTTTCCGACCGCACCAGGCGCTCTCGCAGCTGCAGCTGCGCTAACGGACTCGCTCGCACCTGGTCAGATCCACGTGCGCGTCGGCCTCCACACGGGGACGCCGCTCGTGACCGACGAGGGGTACGTCGGCGACGATGTCCACCGAGCTGCGCGGATCGCAGCCGTCGGCCACGGGGGGCAGGTGCTCGTCTCGGCCGCCACGGCACAGCTCGTCGAGCTCGAGCTGAAGGATCTCGGTGAGCACCGGCTGAAAGACCTCTCTGCGCCGGAGCGCGTTTACCAGCTCGGAGACGGCAGCTTTCCGGCGCTCAAATCTCTGTACCGCACGAATCTGCCCGTCTCCGCGACGCCCTTCCTCGGCAGGGAGCGCGAGCTCTCCGAGGTCGCCGAGCTGCTTTCGGCGGCAGCTGCTCGTCTGCTCACCCTCACCGGGCCCGGTGGGACAGGGAAGACCCGGCTCGCACTGCAGGCCACCGCCCTCGCCGCTGACGCCTATCCCGACGGCGTCTGGTGGATCCCGCTTGCGCCGCTTCGCGACCCGGCGCTCGTGCTCAGGCAGACCGCGCGGACGCTCGACGTGATCGAGCAGCCCGACCGCCCGCTCGAGGACGTCCTGGCCGAGATGCTGTCCGGCAAGCGGATGCTTCTCCTCCTCGACAATGCCGAGCATCTGCTCCCCGATGCTGCTTCGGCGATCGCGGCGCTACGAGACCTCGACGGCCCAAAGCTCGTGGTCACGAGCCGTGAGCGGCTCCGGCTCTCGGGCGAACACGTGTATCCGGTCCCGCAGCTGACGGCTCCGGAAGGTCTCGACCTCTTCACCGCCCGTGTAGCTGCCCTCGACCCGGCCTTCCAGGCGAGCCCTGCCGTCCTGGAGCTGTGCGAGCGCCTCGACAATCTCCCGCTCGCGCTCGAGCTCGCAGCGGCTCGGTGCGCAGTCCTGACACCCGAGCAGATCCTCGACCGGCTGGGCGACCGCCTCGACTTGCTGAAGGGCGGCCGGGACGCCGACCCACGGCAGCAGACCCTCCGTGCCACGATCGCCTGGTCCTCGGGACTGCTCGACCCGGACGAGCGCGACGTCTTCGCACGCTTCGCCGTCTTCGCGGGCAGCGCGCCGCTGGATGCGGTCGAGAACGTCTGCGCGACCGACGTCGAGACGCTCGCGTCGCTCGTTGACAAGAGCCTGATCACGCGCGACAGCGACCGTTACCGGATGCTCGAGACGATCCGCGAGTACGGAGTCGAGCAACTCGACGACGACCAACGCGCCGAGGTGATCGAGCTCCACGGAACGTACTACGAGCGGCTCGCCCACGACGCAGAGGCGGGCCTTCGAGGGCCGGACACCGCCGCCTGGCTCGCGACCGTCGAGCAAGAGCTGCCGAACCTAAGGGCTGCGATGGCACGCGCCCTCGAGCGCGAGCTCGGAGGCAGAGCAGTGCACATCTCCGCGGGAGTCTTTCGTTACTGGCAGGCTCGCAGCAGCGCCACGGAAGGCCGCGGCTGGATCGAGAGCGCGCTTGCCGCGGAGGGCGTCACGGAATCCGACCGGGCGGTCGGATTCCTCTCGTCCGCGCAGCTCGCCTTCTTCCAGGGTGACCTCGCCGTCGCGCAGGAGCACTTCCGGCAGGCATCGGAAGCCGCTGCTGCAGCCGGGCTCGCGGCGGTCGAGGCCTCGGCTCTTGCATATCTCGCCTGGGTCGTCATCGAGCGGGGCGAACGCGAGGCGGCCGGGGCGTCCGTGGAGCGCAGCGTGGCACTTCTGCGCGAGCTCTCCGACCCGTGGGAGCGCTCGGAGGTGCTCCTGCCGCTGTCTGCGACCGAGCTCGAACTCAGCACGAGAAGTGCCCTCGGCGAGGAGGTCCTTCGGCTCAAGCGAGAGACCGGTGACGTCATCAGCGTCTCTGACAGCCTCAACAACCTCGGCTGGGACGCCCTTCTTGCCGGAGAGCCCGAACGCGCGATCGCCAAGCTGGAGGAAGCCGCGGCGATCGCGCGAGAGCTGGACGACACGTTTCGGCTCTCGCTGGCCGTCGGCAATCTCGGCCTGGCGGCGGTGATGCAAGAGCGGTACCTCGACGCACGAGAGCTCCTCCTGAAGGCGCTTCGGCTCACCATCCGGCGAGGTGATCGCCGGGTCGGGTCCGAGGCAGTGCACGGACTCGCCGCCGCCGCGGCTGGCCTCGGAGACGACGAGCTGTGCGTGCGCCTCAATCGGATCCAGCGAGAGCTCTGTGCCGCGGCTGGCATCGTCCAGTGGCCCCAAGTGAGCGAGCAGCTCTACAGCCGAGTGCAGCTCGCACGCGACCGTCTCGGGGCCGAGCAGGTCGCCGCCGTCGAGGCCGAACGCCGTGAGTCGACGCTGGATGCGGCGCTCGAGCTCGTGGAGGCCGGTCGGACGACGAGCGTCGCGTCGGCGAAGGAGTAGATCCAGTCACGTGCCGCCCCTCCGTCCTCGCGGTACGCCATTAGTGGGGCTGGTGATGGACCGTCGAGCAGCGAGCGGACGGGTCTCCGGGCGGGGGAGCCCCTCCACCCACCGTTCTCCGGGCTTCTCCCGGCGCTTATAGACGGGCCGCTCCCGGCTGCCCTCGGCCCGGCCGGCAACCGGCCGCAGGCCCGGAGCGAGACACGGAGCGGCAGCGGCGGGCATGCTCCCCGGGACGACCCGAGGGAGCCGTAGCTCCCTCAGAGTCGAGCGCGGCGCCAGCTAGAGGCTTGATGTGAAACTCATCGCGTCTCGCGGCGCCTGAGGCCGTTCCACGCTCAGCAATCGGTAGCGGCCTGACGTGCGCCACTCACAGTCATCCGAGTAGCGGCAGTTAGGTTAACGGCCGTGCGGGAGGGCTCGGGACAGCTTGTCCTTCGCGAGATCGAAGATCGTGATCTCGGCGTGCTGTTCGAGCACTGGACGAATCCCGACGCGATACGGATGGCCGCGTTCACTTCGCCGGATCAGAATGATCGCGCCGCCTTCGAGCGACGGTGGGCGCGGCTGAGGAGCGACGTGTCTACGACGAACAGGGTCGTCGAGATCGACGGTCGAGTCGTGGGTCAGATTGCGAGCTTCGACTTGGAGGGTCGCCGCGAGGTCACCTATTGGATCGGCCGTGAAGATTGGGGTCGCGGCATTGCCACGCGTGCTCTACAAGAGTTCTTGCAGCTGGAGGCAACCCGACCGCTTTACGCTGGCGCCGCGAGCGACAACGCCGCGTCGATTCGTGTGTTGACGAAGCACGGTTTTCGCGTCGTGGGCGAGGGGCGCGGGTTCGCTCATGGGCGCAACGAGGAAACGGACGAGGTCGTGCTCCGACTCGATGCATGACCCCAACTGCCCTCGGCTGGGCGAGCGTCCTCTCGCCTAACCAACGCCGCTCTGCCCTAACGCTCCACGCTCAGGAGCGCGTTGAGGCCGGGCGGACGGCTCGCTCTCGGTGCCGCCCGCCCCACTCTCACCGCCTAGCGGCGTCCACACCGCGTCCACAACTACGACGCGCGCTCGCGCGGGCGGGTGAGGAAGCAATGAGCTAAGGAGCTTCTCTTCCTCAGCCTTTGCCGTGACGGCGAGGGCCCGTAAGCAGCCTCGTCAGCGAGGCAGGACGGCGGACTCAAAACCCTCGCCTCGTCGCTCCCACCAGCGCGCGAAATTCTCTGCCGCTGCCTGGTCATGGAACACCTTGTACTGCACTCGGTTACGGCCGCTCGCGGTGTACCGAACCGTCCATGTGGTGGTGCCGTTCGACACTGCCGCATCCCTCTCGGTCAAGGGCTTACTGGTTCTGGATCACGTCCCGCGCTCGTTTGCCTTTCTACGTCTCAAGGTAATCACCCGGGCTCGCACGAATCACTGGACATTCGTCCAGACGGCCCTAACCGGCTCATTGATGAGCACAAGAACCCCGATGCGACGCGTTCCTTCCGCGGTGGAGATCGATCCAGACAATGGCGAAGGCGCCAGCAGGGACGTAGGATCCAGAGACCGTGCTGTTGGCAGGACTCGAGCTTCCAGACCGTCTCGTTGTAGAGCTCGCCCAGTGCCTCCGTATGGAGGGGCTCGACGACACCGCCGAAACCCTCGAAGACGGCTTCGCTAACGAGCGCGGCACCGTCTCGCTTACGCTCTCCGACCGGGAAGCAATCCTCGGCGCGCTCGAGTACTGCCCGTACGGGCTTTCGGAACTTCGAGCCGTTCTGCTGCTCGAGGACGAATGGCGAGAGGCGCAAGGCCTCGTTAGCCACGCGCCACTCGTAGCCTGATCGGCACAAGAGTGCTGGCCCTGCACGTCGAATCCTGTTCGCCTAGGCTCATGCGTCTCGTACGTCTCGCGCCTAGGGCGCGTCGGGCGATTGCGGGCTTCTCGGCCGGCGTTCTGCCGGTCAACACACCAGAGCCCATCCGGAGCCGTAAGCCCGGTTAGGTCTTCCCGCCGTCTCCCGATGCCCGCGGAGACGATGACCTTGCCGGGCGCAAGTGTTGTCGACATAGCCAAAGCTTATACTTGAGCATGGATGGATAAGCGGTTAGGCTCCGGCTCGTGTCGCAGCCACTCCCTCGCGCGTTCCGCCGCCAGCTCCAGGCGCTCGACCTCGAGAAGGTGATGCGGCTCGTCGCGGAGGCCGTCGACGAGACACCGGAAAGCGCGGCTGGTTCTACCGCCGGCGGTGATGGCCGTCGTTTGCGTGGGATTCCGTCTGTGGGGCGAGGCGTGTCGGGGGCGATCGGCGGCACCGACCCGCTCAGGGCGCTGCTCGCGAAGGACGACGGCAGCGTGAGGAAGCCGCAGCGTCTACGCCGCTGGCCGCAGGACCCAGGCGTGCCATGTCGGGGGCGCCCGCATGTATCGTGGGCTGCGCGTGGGGCGCGGGTGTTTCGTGGGTGGTAAGGGGGAAATAGATGAGCGGGATGGGCCCGCGCCTCCACGTTGAAGCCCCGGTCAGCCCGTACCGAGTTGCACGAGCTCCTGCGACGGCGTGCCGCGTCGTTGGCTGACTGGCGGGGGAGGGATTCTCCAGGGCTACCTGGTATGGACGAACAGGCTCCCCGGAGCCTTCACAGTGTGGGCTCAACGCCGACTTCCGTCAAATATCTCCCTGCAAACCGACGGTTTGCCACCCCCGCACTGCGCGGCGCAACAACGGCCGAGGGCTTGCGCCCTGTCAGGCCAGTTCGTCGCGCTTCTGGCGCTCGTGACCGATCTCGACCTTCAGCCCGAAGCATCTCGACCAGTGAACCGGGGTCAGACGGATGACGTACATCCCGTCCTCGTCTTCGACGGCCTGCTCGAACGCCTCGTGGATCGTGATCAGGTCGTCCGTTCTGATCTTGCTCAAGTCGCTCTTCTCGATTGCCATCGGGCGATCATTCCACGTTCCGCCAAAACGCCAGAAAAACGCCACTTTGACCGGATCTCGTCGAAACCGGGATCCGCATGGCTTCTGGCCCGGGATGCCGCGATCCCGCATGCCTGCTGACGTTGCGGTGCTTCCCGTTCTCGCCCGTGCTCGGCCGTCCACCCGCTGATCTAGCTTCCCAAGCTGAGGGTCGTGGGTTCGAGCCCCATCGCCCGCTTCAGGAAAGAGACCCGCTAATCGGGGCTTTTCGTTTGAGATTGCGCGCTCGCTTTCACGGCCGTGAGCGGACAGGCAGGTTCTAGGCAGGATTCGGGGTTCCCCACGCGATACTGTCGCGCACATGACGACCGCGCCGTCGTGGCCGACTGCCGATGAGTTCATTGCTCGCAAACGATCCGAGGTGGGGCGAACCTTCAAGGCGAAGGACATCGGCCGACTTGGGCATCATGTTTGGCTTCCTGAGGCCGGTACGTACATGCAGCAGACGAACCTTCCAGAGAAGGTCTTTGCCTTTGAGCGAATCCGCTTAGTGCGGAGGGCGGAGGGCGGAGACAACGGCCTATCTCACGCCGAAGAGCGTTCTCCAACGCCAGGGGACCGCTCGGTCACGCGTCCAGACCTAACGTTTTTGGGGTGACGGCCTCGCGTGACCGCGCCCTCACCATTTCTCTCCCCGCGTCGTGAACTGGAGGAAGTGAGAGGCCAGGCGTCTAGATGGTGCTCGGCCTCCCACGGACGGGCACAACCGCCACGCCTGGCTGCTCTCTGGCTGCCCCGGGCACGCCTATGAGAAACGTTGGAGCCACCGTTGGGGGTCGGCCCGTGGTGCCAGACCCCCACCGGCTGGCTTGATCTCCCTTACTCGCCGAAGCAGACCTCAAGCGAGTCGAGACCCTTGCCGTCGCAGTTCGCCTGCGGTCCGCCCTCGCGCACCGGGGGCAGCACGCCGTCGGGCGCATGGAGGAAGGTCGAGAAACTGCTCTCGCCGTCGGTGAGCGCGACGAACCCTCCGTGTGGCTTCTCCTCCGTCCCCGGGTTCGGCTTGAGCACGGTCTCCTCGCCGGTGACGATGTTGACGAGCACGGGTGCGCCTGCCGTCGGCGGCTTGTTGGCCACGTAGCAGTCGAACGCGAGCGCCGCGGGTGCGGCGACCGCGAGCACGAGTGCGCCGATGAACGCGCATGCCAGCAATCGCTTCATACGGTCCCCTCCCCTTGTTCCGGGGGCCGCCCGAGACGGGACGGCCCGTTCGAGCGAAAGTGAACCGATCGCCGACCCGGTCCGTCAAGGCTCGTGGCTCGCCGTTGACCAATCGTGTGAGAATCGGCCTGGTGAGGCGTGGTCGGTAGGTGACATAGGCCGATGCAACCGTTGCTTGAGTGATTCGCCGCGATCTGCACTCGCTGCACGTCGGGCCGGTCGTGATTACCGACGGCCGGTGAATCGAGTCGAGCCTCACCGTGCCTGCCGCAGCCGTCCCGGGTGCGCGGACGATCTGAGAGAGGTCGGAGGCGGGCAGCTGCGTGCCGGCCGCCTCCCGAGGTGGTCAGTTGTGGTCGTCGCTGTGCTTCGCGTCGATGCCGCGCCGGCGTCGTATGTGGTCGAGCGCGTTCCGACTGGCAACCGCGACCAGCGTCATCATCGCCGCGCCCGCCGGCACGAGTTGGAGGACACTCTCCTCGACGGGGAGCCCCATGATGTGGGCAATCACGGGAAACACCTCCGACGTCGAGTCCATCAGCTGTAACAGTACGAGTCCGACGAAGCGTCGCCGCCCTGCAGTCGGATCTGGTGCACGCGCAGGCCACGAAACTCCTCGCCGTGCGGGAAGAAGCTCTCGTCGATGCTCAACCCACCGTCGAAGTCATTGTCGAGCTTGGCCATCCAGGCGCCGACGCCGTCCGGGTAGAACTGGTCGTCCCACGCGCCGTACAGAGAGTTGGTGAAGTAGACCCGCTCGCCGTCACGGCTGACCTCGACCATCTGCGGACCGCCGGAGAGCGGCATATCGGCCCTGGCCGGGTGCGGGGTCCGGTTGACGATGCCGCCGAGCCGCACGGACCCCACCTGCTTCGGGTTCGCCGGGTCCGACACGTCGAACTGCTTCATTTCGCCGGTGCCCCAGCAGGACACGTAGAGGAACCTGTCGTCGACCGAGAGGTCGATGTCGGTGATAAGCGGCGGCACCGCAGCGAAGGGCTTCAGCGCGGGCGGCAGCAGGTCCGGGTCGGCGGGTTCGGCGGGGATGGTGATGACCTTCTCGGCCTTCCAGTCGTCGCCGTCGTGGAACCAGCGCCAGACCGAACCGGAGAGGTCCTCGGTGGAGATCACGACGCCGACGAACCCCCAGGTCGCCTCAGGGTCGTGGGACGGGCGCAGCTCCAGCGCCATCTGGTGCTGGGCGCCGAGGTCGACGCGCTGGACGTGCTTACCAGCCTCGAGGTCCCAGAAATGGATGGCGTGACCGTACTTCTGGCCCAGCAGAAGCTCCGGCACGATGCCGTCCTCGATCATTGAAGGGCTGCCCCACTCACTCGAGATCAGCACGTTCTGGTTGAGGTGCCACCAGGCGTCGTAGTGGAAGTGCTGCGGCCCGCGGTCGGTCTCCCACGCGCGCAGAACGTCGAACGTCTCGTGATCGAGCAGCGCTATCCCGCCCGGCCCGTCGTCGTCGCCCTCGGCGCCGCCCACGCAGGTGAGGAAGACCCCGTCGGGTCCGCAATGCAGGGTGTGCGGACGGGAATAGCCGGCCTTTGCGGACAGAGTCTCACGGTCGATCGTCTTGACGAGCGTCGGCTGACGCGGGTCCGGCCCGGTGTCGAGCACGAAGATGTTCGACGAGCGCAAGCCCGGCACCAGGAGGTAGCGGCGCGCGAGACCGTCCATATTGTGGCCCTCATGCTTGAGCGCGCTGCTGCAAGCGTTCCAGCCGAAGTGGTGCAGCTCGTTCCCAAGTCCCGGGACGTCGGTCCAGCCGACCACCCGCCCGTAGCTGTCGGAAGCCGGGTTCACGTCCACGACCGTCATCGCGTCGTTCTTCTGCGCCGCCCGGTCGAAGGCCACCACGTAGGCGAGTTGTTCCACCGGAGCGGCGGCAGCCTCCGCAGCGGTCCGGTAGAAAGTCGGATCGATCGTCGGCTGAGCCATACGACACCTCCTCGTCCGAGACCCCGCTGCTCCGAGAATATCTGGTAGGCGTCCTCGCCATCGTGCTCGCGGCTCTCGTCGAGGTCGAACTCCCGGCTACTAGCCGGCCCGCCCGGAAACGCGGATAGTCAAGGAAATTCCCGCACACTCGCGCACGCTGACGTCGTGTCTCGTGGGCGCGCGGGCTGTGCAGCCTTCAAGCACTCCGTGAGAATGAGCTCGATGGCCGTCTCGCGTGAGATCGCTGAGGCGGTGGCGGCCTCTACGGTGGCGGCGCGGGCGGGTCGGCAGACTTCACCACTTCGGGAGGCGGCGGCGGATCGAACGTCGTTCCCGGCGGGGGGAAATTCACTGACGGCACCCGGGCCGGCAACGGTCTGATCACGATCACCTATGCGGAGCCGCCGCCAACTGCGGACATGGCAGTGAGCATCGTCGGACCGGCGTCTGCGAAGAAGGGCGTACACGTGACGTACCTGATCACCGAGTCGAATGCGGGGCCGAACACAGCGCACAACGTCGTGCTGAGCAACCCAGTCCCGCCGTCTGGCTCGTCTTTCGTCGGCGTCACGACGACGAAGGGAGTGTGCACACCGCCGAAAAAAGGACGCACTCATCACGTGTGCGCTCGGCGACCTCGTTCCGGCAGTAACGCCTTGAGCGGTGTCAGCATCAAGATCACTGCCAAGGCGGGGAGCAATCTCGCGAACGTCGTCAGCGCCCAGAGCACCGCAAACGGTGCCGGGCCGGCGACCCTCGATCCTCAACCGTCCAACAACTCGGTGTCACTGATCACCCTCGTGACGCCCTGACATGCGACGAGACGAACGAGAAGGCCCGCTTCGGCGGGCCTTCTCCGTTCTCGTCCGGACTCGGCTACACGAGGCCGTCTCGCACCCGGCCGACGTGCTCGCGGAGCAGCAGAAGAACTGCGCGAGAGACTCGTCGGGGGAGGAGACCGAGCCTCTCGCGCAGTGACGCGAGCCCGCGCAGCCCCGCCTGCCGCGGTGGTAAGCCGCCACGATTCCCCCCGGCGGCGATCCGCCCGCTAAGCGGGGACGCCTCGGAGCAACGGGCTCGCGTGGGCAACGTTAGGTGCCGGCGACGGGGCCGTCCGGGACACGATTGGGTCAATCGCCCGCAGCGGGTCTATACGGATGCCTGCTCCGTTTCGACCCTGACGACCACCGACGCCGCCAGCGGGATCATCAGGTAAAGGGAGGTGACCCATGACGATCTTCCTCGCCACCGTCACGATCGCGCTGGCAACCATTGCCCTCGTGCTCGCAAGGAAGCGCCGAGGCGGCTGACAAGACCCGGATTCCTGGTAGGCGCTCGGGCGATGACCCTCGGCTAGACGAGGCCGTCCCGCACTCGAGCGGCGTGCTTACGGAGCAGCACGACGCGGATACCGGTCGCGTGCTCTAGGCTTCGTCTTCCGCGCCCTTCTCCGCTCACGGGCGTCCTGCCGTCCATCCCTGCGGCGCGAGGCGCTTCCCTCATGTCTCAGCAGCCCGGAAGACGAAGCCGGCGCGTTTGTTCCCCGTGACCGCGTCCAATTAACTCGGGGAGCTAGGCCATCTCGCCGCGGCATCTCGCGACGTGCTCGCGGAGCAGAACGCCGCGAAGCTCGGCGCATGGCGCGAACAAACCCGTCGATCATCCAAATGAGCGTCACCGTCACGACCGTCCAGTAGATCGCGAAGAGAACGAGAACGGCCGCGTGTGCGTCACCCGTGCCGCGGCCCTTCATGTAGTAGACGACGGTGACAACCGCTCCCGCGCGAGCGAAGAGGATCATGGCCCCCTTTGCTGGCTTGCTCACCCACTTGCGTTGACCGCCGCCAGCCCGGAGCCTGGTGGGAACGGCCGACTCGCTTCCCGAGGTTTTCAAGCTCACTTTCCGCTCCCCCTCTAGCCGCGTTGCGGATGGTGCTTATGGGTACCCGGCGCAGCGGTGCGAGAAGCCCCTCGTTCGAGTGAATCGGCTAGACGAGACCGTCCCGCACCCGGCCGACGTGCTCGCGGAGCAGCACGGGCGTGGCGGATCTCGGCGACGACGGCGAGTGGGTCATTGGGGACCCCAGCAGACTCGATCTTGTCTGACGTCCCGAATCCGCGCTTCTTCGCCAACCGCTGTCTGTCGCGGGCTGCAATTTCCAGACGCAGACGTGCTCGAGGGCGGCATCGAGTGTGTACGCCGAGTACGACGAAGGCACGGTGGGGAATAGATCGGGAGCCCGGGCGCACCGAACACGGCGTCGTCGTCGGGGTAGGTCACCCAGCCCGTGTCGTGCTTAGGGGAGTAGCACCCGCAGAAGTTGCATTCGAGCATGGTGTGAGTGAGAACGCAGCCGCCCCGCGACCTCAGGGAGCCGGGGGGATCTCCCTCTCTTGAGGAAGGCCGCAGGGCGCTGCTAGCGGAGACCAGGAGGGCGTCCGGCCTCCGATGTGGCGGGGTCGTGTTGGATAAGACCTCGGCATCCGATGCCCTGTCGGCTACGCCATCTGGCCGAGGCTGCGGCTCATCTGCTCGACCAGGAGGGCGTCGCGGAGCTCGGCGAGGGTGTCGGGCGTGTCGCCGAGCACCTCGATGACCGCTTCGCGGTCTTCGAGGTTGAGTTCGACGCGTTCGTCACCGTGCGCGTGGGCGATGAGCAGAAGCGCGGCGGTGTCCATGTGGCCTGCGTAAAGGAGGCGGTCGGCGAGCTCGATGACGGCGAGCCCGTCAACCACGATGCCGGCGATTTCCATGTCGGTGGGCATAGGCTGCAGGGGCCCGCAGCCGCCCCTGCGATCGAGGCACGAGTCCGTCCCGCACCCGACCGACGTGCTCACGGAGAAGGACGGCGCGAAGCTCCTCGAGCCCCGGCGGCGGGTCGTCGAGCGCCCGGATTGAACGACGGGGTTGGCGTGGCCCATCATCGCGCTCACTGTCGTGACGGGAAGACCGTCTTCGGTGAGCCAGACCGATCCGGCCGAGTGTCGGAGGCTGTGCCACGAGAGGCGGCGTTCCTAGCCGCCCGGCCCCCTTGCTCGAGACCGGCGGTCACCCTCGCAGCCGCAGCGCGGGGTGACCGCGAGAGTCGCCGGGTGGCGTGTTTAGTAGAGCCCCGTCCAGATCAGGTAGCCGTCGTACTTGCCGCTGATCGGTCGGAACGGGTCGCCCTGGAAGCCGTCCCCGAGTTCCTCTTCGCATTGTTGTATGCGGCGGCGTCGCTGACGATCTTTCTGGATGATCTGTCGGGGCGTGAGGCCGGCGCACCGGCCGGACGCGATGCAGAGTGGGTCTGAGACCCCGCAGCCGTTGGGTCGAGCGATATGGCCGCAGCCTGGGCCAGTGTTCAGGAATGTCCCCCGAACCGAATCGAGCTGCACGGCTGCTCGGGGGCGCCTAGGTGCGCGGCGCGTACTCGACGCTCCCGAACGGCCAGTCGGACGCGAGCGACTCACTCACGACGCGCCAGAGCGGCGTGTCTAGCTGCGCGTGGCTCGCCCGTACCCAGGAGAGCGCACGGGCGTCGTGGTCGCTGTCGGGCAGCGGGTAGATGTATACGCACCCGATCACGTCGCGGCTCGCCGGATCGAGCACCGCGTACGTGAACCCCGTCCGGTTGCGAAAGTCGTCGGCATGGCGCTGCAGGTCTGCCCGGTTCTCGTCCGGCGTCATCTCCCGCGGCCAGCTGCTGTCCTCCCATCCGGGCGTCGCGTGGATGTGCTCCCCCGATGAGGTCCACGCGTCGTAGTCCTGGTCGTTGTGCTCGGGGTCGAGCGGCTCGAGCACGAACTGCGGCGTCTCGAGCCGCCGAGGGACGTCGAAGTCGCGCGGGACGAACTCCTCCACGCGACCGATCGTAGAACCTTGGCTCGAGGGGCGCCGGGCAAGCGGATCGTCACCTGCGCGAGCGTGCTCTCCCCTGAAAGGCCCCCGCGCATCCGTCGAGCGGAGATCCCCAACGAGATCGGCGCGCTGGCCCGCAAACGCTTCGTCGTGATCGCGGAGACCGCCGATGGCCAGCGGCTCGACGAGAACCGCGGAAGATGCTGACCGGCCGCGACAAGGTGCCTGCGCGCTTTCTGCACCGCGAGTGGTTCTCGTTCGAGCCGGAGTAGTCCCGGAGATCGGGTGGGCGAGTGGCCGGCTCAGCCGCCGAGCTTCGCGAGCTCCGCGGCGACTGCGTCGGCGGCCTCCTCCGGCGAGGCGAGGCGGAGCTCGACGTGGGCGTCGGCCGCGCCGATCAGCATCGCGTTGTACGGCATGTCCGACGAATCGCCCGAGGCGCGGAGGTCGCTCCGGAACAGCACCACCGGCTTGCCGACGCCGTACGCGTAGCCACACTCCCAGCAGGTGCCGGAGTCCGGGTCGGCGCCGTCCATGATCGCGACCACGCCGTCCGCCCAGTCGATGCCTTCCTTGTCCTTGCGGAAGATCGACGTCGCGCTGTGGTGCATCGGGTCGAGGATGCCCGGTTCGTCGCCGGGGATCAAACGCACCGCCGTGACCGCACCGAAGCCTGCCCACGATCATCCGCAACATGACGCTACGCCTCGCGGGGCGAACGCATCGAACTCGCGCGCGCTGTCGAGCATGTCAACCAACGCACGCGCACCTCGCGTCTTAGTGAGCAACGGCCGACCGGAGGACATCCCGGCCCTTCGTCGCGAACGCCGCCACTTCCGCTCCTGCGCACGCGAGGCGGGGTATCCACCTCCTCACCGTGATCGCGATGGTGGGGCCTGGTCGCGGGGCCGGCGCCGCCATGCATGAGGGTGTGCACGACCTTCCGGGGCGTCAAAGAAACCCGACTGCCACCGCAGCGGGGGGCGGGTGCTCCTCGAGGGCGCTAGTGATCTCGAGTGGGCGCTCGAAATTCGAGCACAGCAAATCGACGATGATCTAGCCGTGCCAGTCAGACCTCTGAGCGACGTGCGAGCGATCGCCGCCACCGCGGTGGGGCTCCTGCTGGTGTCACTCGTGGCGCTGGCCAGCGGCGGGTCACCATGGCACGCCGACGGCCGGCAGGACGTCCCGGTCGGCGTCGTCCGCGCGCTCGCCGCTGCCGCGGGCGCGCTCGTCATCGGGTCGCTGCTCCTCGTCTGGGTCGGGACGCCCTCGGTGGAGAAGCGCCGGCGACGGAGGCGACGGGTCGGTGCGAAAGACCTCGAGGGGCTCGGGGCGTCGCTGTCGGCGACCGGGAAAGCCGCCGCGATCGTCGGTGGAGCGATCGGCTTGTTCCTGCTCCTCGCCCTGCCGTTCCTCGTTCCCAATGAAGCGACACCGCCCGGCGCCACGCCCGGGAACGCCGTGCCGCGCGGCCACGCGAGCAGTTCCGCGCCGGCGGGACACCCGACCTCGGCCGCGCTGACGTGGCTCGTCGTCGGCTCGGCGGCCGCGCTGTTCCTGCTCGCGCCGGCGGCAGTCTTCGTCCGTCGTCGGCGCGCGCGGCGCGAACGTCGGGCGGTTGTTCCCGATGCGGCGGCGCGGGTCGGCTCCGACCTCAGGCGGTCGCTCGCAGACCTGGAGTCCGAGCGAGACCCGCGGCTTGCCGTCCAGGGCGCCTACGCGCGCATGGAGGAGTCGCTCGGCGAGATCGAGCTCTCACGAGCGCCGGACGAGACCCCGACCGAGTTCACGGCCCGCGTCCTCCGAGTGCTTGGCGCGAGCGCTGCGGCAGCGTCCGACCTCACCGGCCTCTTCGAGATCGCCCGGTTCAGCGACCACCCGATGGACGAGGACGACCGCCGGCGCGCGATCGCGTCGGTGCGGCGGGTCGAGGCGGAGGTGGCGCCGCCGTGATCGCCCGCCGCTCATTGCTCCTCGTCGCCGCCGGTTGTGTCGCGGCGACCGTCTTGGGTCTCGTCTTCGGGCAGGGCGAGACGGTCGCGCTCGCCGCCGCGCTGGCGCTCGCCGCCGCGCTCGCCGCCGCGACCGCGCTGGAGCTCCGACCCGCGCGGAGGCAACAGCTACCGCCGCGTGCGCGGGACGACGAGATGCCGTTGCGGCTGCGCCAGATCGTGGACGTCCTGCGGGAGAGCGAGCAATCGGCGTTCGCCGTCGACCGGTCGCTCCGGCCGCTGCTCGTCCCGATCGTCGCCGCATGCCTCGGACGTCGTGGCATCGACATGGCGCTCGCGCCCCGGCGCGCGCAGGAGCTGCTCGGCGACCGGCTGTGGGAGATCGTCCGTCCCGACCGTCCGTCGGCCGCGAACCGCGTCAGCCGGGGTCTCGCCAGCGACGACCTGCGAGAGGCGATCGAGCGGCTGGAGCAGCTGTGACCGACGGGCCAAGGGCAGCCGTCGCCGTCCAGGAGCTGGCGACCGCGGTGGCGGACGCCGTGGAGCAGGCGATCATCGGCAAGCGAGAGGCGGTGGAGCTGGTGTTGTTCGCCCTGCTCGCCGACGGCCACGTGCTGATCGAGGATCTCCCAGGGCTGGGCAAGACCCTGCTCGCCCGCTCTTTCGCGCAGGTGTGTGCGATGGACTTCGCCCGGATCCAGTTCACCCCGGACCTGATCCCGAGCGACATCACCGGCGCCTCGATCTACGACCGCTCCAGCGGCAGCTTCACGTTCGAGCCCGGGCCGATCTTCACGAACATCCTGCTCGCCGACGAGATCAACCGCGCGCCGGGCAAGACGCAGGCCGCGTTGCTCGAGGCGATGGAAGAACGGCAGGTAACACTCGAGAATACGACGCGGCAGCTCGGGTCCCCCTTTCTCGTCCTCGCGACGCAGAACCCGATCGAGTACGAGGGGACGTACCCGCTGCCGGAGGCGCAGCTCGACCGTTTTCTCGTCCGCATCACGATCGGCTACCCGTCGGAGGACGCGGAGCGCGACATTCTCCTCGAACGCTCCCGTCGACGGAGCGAGCGAATCGAGCTCGAGCCAGTCTGCGACCGGCAGACGCTGCGGGCGATGCAGGCGGCGATCGAGGAGGTGCACGTCGCCCCGCCGCTCGCCGAGTACGCGGTCGCGATCGCGCGCGCGACGAGGGACTCGCCGCAGCTGGCCGTCGGGGCCTCGCCGAGGGGCTCGCTCGCGCTGATGAAGCTGGCCCGCGCCCGCGCCGCGTATCTCGGCCGCGACTTCGTCACGCCGGACGACATCAAGGCGGTTTCGATCCCCGCCCTCGCGCACAGACTCACGCTGGCGCCGGAGCTCTGGGTGCAGCGGATCGATCCGGCCGACGCGGTGCGGGCGGCCGTCGCGTCGGTTCCGGTGCCGGTCCTGGACGAATCGTCGTGACGTTCGAGCGGCGCACCGTCGTCTGGTTCGTCGTCGCTTCGGCCGGGCTCCTCGCCGGCCTCGCGACCGCGCAACCGGCGCTGGTCGCGGTCGGGGCCGGTTTCCTGGTTCCGCTGTTCTTCGGGCTCGCGGCGCGGCCGCCTCGGCTGCCCGAGGCGACCGTCCGGGTCTCGGCCGATCGCGTGATCGAGGGCGGGCGGGTCGAGCTCGAGCTGACGCTTGCGGCGTCGGACGCATGCCCCTGGCTCGACGTCGAGCTGCGGCTGCCGGAACGCCTCGATCGGGGCAGAGCGCCCACGCGGCGCGTGCTCGCGCTCCAGACGGGCGAGACGCGGACGCTCGAGTACGCGATCAACTGCCCTCGCTGGGGCGCCTTCCGCATCGCCTCGATCCGGCTCTCAGCACGCGATCAGCTTCACCTCCGTACTGCCGAGGTCGTGGTCGAGCCGACCACGACGCTGCGGGTCTACCCGTCGGTGGAGAGGCTGCGACGGCTCGCCGGGCCGCGTGCGACACGCCCGGTGACCGGCAGCCGTCCGGCTGCGGTCGCCGGCGAAGGCATCGAGTTCGCGGAGCTCCGGTTCCTCGCCCCCGGCGAGCGTGCCCGGCGAGTCAACTGGCGTGCGACCGCCGCGCGCGGCCGGCTGCTCGTCAGCGATCGGCTGCCCGAGCGAAGCTCCGACATCGTCGTCTTCCTCGACGCGTTCGGAGCCGCCGCGACGAGCGCGGCGAGCACGCTCGACGACGCGGTGCGCGCGGCCTCATCGCTGACCGAGGCCTATCTCCGCCAGCGCGACCGCGTCGGGCTCCTCCGCTTCGGCGGCGACCTCGAGTGGATCATCCCCGGCTCGGGCCTGCGCCAGCAGTATCGGATCGCGGACGCGTTGCTCGAGAGCGAGCTCGCGCGAACGTATCGCTGGCGCGACACCAGCCTCATCCCGCGCCGCATCCTCCCGCCCCAGTCGCTCATCGTCGCGCTGACGCCGCGGCTCGACTGGCGCGTCACGCGCGCGCTCCTCAATCTCCGCCGCCGCGGCTACCAGGTCTCGATCGTCGAGGTCGATCCGCTCCCGTACCTCGCCGACGCCGAGGCTGCCGCCGGCCCGATCGCCTGGCGAACCTGGTTGCTCGAGCGGAACGCGGTCCGAACGCGGCTCGCCGGCGCGGGGATCGCGCTCGCGTCGTGGGGACCGGACGAGCCGATCGCCGCTCCCGTCGAAGCCCTTGCCGCGGCACGATGAGCGGGAGGCGATTTCGGCGCGCCGCCGCGGCTGCGGCACTCGGCCTTGGCGCCGTCCTCGGTGCGCTCGCGGTCCTCTACGGCGAAGACGTCCCCGTTTGGAGCATTCCGCTCCTCGCCGCCGCCGTCCTCATCTTCTTCGAGCTCCTTTCTTTGTCCCGCGGCCCGGCGCCGGACGCGGCGGTCGAGCGACCGGCTGTCACCGCCGTCCTGGTGGGGCGCCTGCTCGTCGCTGCGGTGCTCGCGTTCGCCGGCGCGACCGTCGCCCTCCTGGCGGCCGCTGTTCCCGCCCGACACGGCCTCGCCACCGGGCTCCTCGGCGCCACGGCCGCGGCGGCGCTGTTCCTCCTCGTCGCGGCGGTCGCGCGGCGGGGCGGCGAGGCTGGGATACCCAGCTGACGAGATTGAGCACGTGATCGCGAAAGGCTGCTGCCGCGTCCGGCGAGTATCGGGCATGCCGTCCGCCAGTACACGGCGCGAGGTGAGGTTCAAGCGATCGCGGACGAACTTCGAGCTCGACGAGACGCCCGAGATGGCCATGCCCGGCCCTCACGCCGCCGTGAGATAGTCAGGTTCTCAGTTAGGTTCCGTGTCCGTTCGTGGCGTCGAAGGGTAGAACCGCGCCTCCCAACGCCACGGAGGCTGCGGGTTTGACGCCCTCTGACTGCTGCTGTCCTCCTGCGGCCTGTCCTTCCCAAGCTGACGGTCGTGGGTTAGAGCCCAACGCCCGCTTCTGCCGAGATTCCTGTCTACATGCGGGACCCCGGCGAGCGGTGTACTCCCCTCACGCGGCGTCGGACGCCAGATAGACGCCAGATTGGCTCGATCTGGCGTCGAGACGAGCCCGAATCGAGTCCTCGGAGTCGCGAGCGAGGTGCCCGTAGTGGGTGTCGATCATCTGGGGCTGTGCTCCTCCGCGAGCACGTCGGCCGGGTGCGGGGGCGAGATGGCCTGAAACCTTGACAGGCAACTGCATCCCCACCCACGTTTTGGAGGGGGTGCTGCGGGCTACAGGCTGGTTGGGGTGACGTAGTGCGTACGAGGGGGGACGTAGTGCGCATGAGGGAAATCATGCTGGCGATCGTCGTCCTGGCCGTGCTCTGCCTTGGGGTGACGCAGGCTTCCGCCGGAGACGCTCCTCCGCCGGTCGTATGTGTCAGCGCGGTGGGGCCGGTGGACGCGAACGGCCACGGTGATGCCACGCCGGTCGAGAGCGGCGACTGTCCCTGAGTAGCCGCGCTCAGGTCTCGTGGCGCGAGCGAGGGCAGTCAGGCGGCAGTCTCCGACTCTTCCCTCGTCGGGAACACGGCACGCACGGGCTCCGAGTGGGCTCGTTGGCTTTGTGGACATCTGAGGCGGGCGCCGTGGTGCCCCGCGAGCACGTTCGGCCGGGTGCGGGACGGCCTCGTCCAAGCCGAGCATGAGCGGTGGGATGTTGACAGTGACGTCGACTCCGTGCCCTGATTTCGAGTGAGCGAAAGGGCCGGGCTCAACCGGCCCTCATCGCCCTAGTACTTGGCCCACCCCACCATCAGGCCGGCCCGGTTGACCACGAAGTGAGTCTCGATCGCTTCGGCGCCGTCGAAGTCGGAAAACCACAGGCAGCCGATGGAGGTATCGCAGACGATGGGCGCCGGGACGGCCCCATCGAACGTGCATTGGAATGTTTCCGTCCGCTGGTTCTTGTTGATCACTTGCGTGTAATCGCACGTCGCGGGATAGACAAATTGTTCTCGTCCACGACACCGGACGGAATCGTCCCTTTGTGACGGTGGCGCCGTCGCTCGCAGCCGCGACTCCCGCGGTCAGCGCCAACGCGCAGGTCGCGACCGCAGCAGAGCACGAAAACCTCATCATCGCCCCTCCCGGTTCAGTGGTGTCACCACCGCGCCCAGCGCGGCCTGGCGACACGTCAACGTGCCACCACCCTCGTCTCGCCGCATACTCACCTCCGCCGAAGTTTGCGGCGTAAGTGGCGGTCGCCCGGCCAACCTGGTGGGGCCTGCCGGGCCACCTGGGTCATCAGGCTTTCGGTATGAGCGAGATGCAAACCCCCGTCAGCCGCAAATCGATACCTCGCCTGAAACACGTCGAGACGTGACCGTTGCGCCGCCGACCGTTGTCCCAACGGCATAGGCGTCAAAACGGAAGGTCACGGGAGGCGCCCCGTCGCATGTGAGCCCGACCTCGATATGCAGCGGGAGTGCCCCATCAGCGGGAACCGTCTCGAAAGACGACGCGGACCCCAAGGATCCCAAGTCGATGAACGTGCTGACCAGGCTCCCAGGCTGTAGTCCGAAGGCGCTCATGGTTATGCAGAAGTCATAGGGTCGTCCAAGACGGGGGCACCCGGCCTGTACCTGTAACTGCGAGTACGTGCCCTGCCGAGCGCCATGGCTCACGCAGTCGCCCTCGTCGGTGAACGTTGACGCATCCGACGAGCGCACGAGTTGCGCCCATCCTCCCTGTTGACAGAGTTGGGCGCTCGCAGAGTTGCCACCGCTTGCGATCGAGTTGGACGTGGCGACGAGCGCGAGGAGAGCGCACAGCACCACCCAGTGAAGAAGCCGCAGATTGCGCCTCATTCCTCTTCCTCCTTCCTACTCGGTCATGCCCGAACATTTCACCACGCGACGAGCGCACCGGATGGACGGCACGACGCGAAACGCCAGATAACGCCGCTTTGACCTGATCTCGTCGAAACGCAGGTAGCAACGCAGTCGACCTCTCCGAACCGGGCGAAAATGACGCCAGAACAGAGTTAGATCGTCTGGCGGAGTGCGTTCGCTGCGGCTTGCAGCCGGTCGCTTACCTCGGCCAGCTCCTGAGCTGCAATGTCGATCCGCTCCTGCTGTGAGTCCGCGCGCTCCTGCTGCTGACTAGCCCGGTCGCGAAGTGCCTTGAGCTCCTTTGCCATGGCCTCGACTGTGCCAGTGAGGTCGGCCAGCTGTGCCGCGATGAGCGCGGTGTCCTCTTCCTGCGTCATCCCAACCTCCCGCGCGGATTCTGACACGTCCGGGCCTTCAGCTCATCGTGCTCCTCGCGATGGGAAAGCGGTCCGAGACCACACTCTGAAGCTCAGGGACTGGATGAACGCGAACTCTTGGATCGTCAAACGTGGAGGCGCGGGACCCAGGTCCCAGGCGTCAAGGAGCAAGAAGCATCCCCCCGGAACGCCAGCCGCAACGGGGACGCCCGCGCCCCCACGCACAGGCCATTGTCTCCGGACCTGGCGAACAACACAAGCTCGGCCATTCCTACCGGGGAGAGAGACGATGAGGGCGCGGTCAATTGTGGCGGTCCCGCCCAAGAAACGAGGCGGGGCGACCCCTGGTCAGTCGCCCGCCTGGTTCGCGTCTAGCTGGCGGCGCTGTCGTTGTCCCGTGCTCCGTAGAAGTACCCCCAGTTCTTGTCGCTGGAACCCCGGAGGTTCGAGATGGCCTTGAGGCAGAAGATGCCGTCGTCGTTCCCGTCGATCTGGTTTCCCAAATCGATGAGCTCCTGCACCGTGTACGGCGCGGGCGTGGCGTTCAGCCCGGCGGCGATCCTCGGGAACTGTCTCATTGCCGCCTCCGTCTGCGGTACGGGATAGGCGGCGTAGCCGTTAGGGCAACTCGACTGATTCTGAGCTGCCGCTGCAGCCGGCGCGAGCACGACCGCAGTCACCGCGAACAGAAACGCGCAAAGTACTACGTGCCGCATTGATCTCCCTCCCCACTACGTAGCTGTGAGGGCAGGCTACGCGTACTCGTACGCAACCTCAAGACTTCCCCGTAGATGGAGGCTCGCCAAGGCCGCCAAGCGTTTCTCGGCGGGCCTGGCGGGGGAGGGTTTTGGGGCTTCGTTTCCCGCGGGGGCACCCCTTGAGCCTGGCGGCCAGAGGGGCGGCGGGGAACGAAGCCTCTTCCCTATTGGTCATCAGTGCACGCCGAGCAAGGGCATACAATGGAAGCAAGCAAAACGGCTCGCCCTCCGCCCTGACCGCTCCCGGCCACCGCGCCGGTCGAGCGTGAGGAGTGCGACGATGACTCGCTTCCAGCTCGTCTTCCGAAGACGGCGAGAACGACCGATCCGAGTACCGCTACAACGACCAAGACGGCGAACCCCACATCGACGGCAAGCTCATCGTCGACGGCGACGTGTACGTCATCCGCGGTGTCGAATGGCTCCTGGGCAAGGACAATGCGGGCGACAGCATGGCCCGCTTCGTCTGCACCCTCGTCGAACCCGCGGACTCTTGATGTTCCTTGCTGGCGTGGATGTTCGCGAAGGCGTGTTGCTCGAGCTGGCGCGGCGAGTCCGCAAGGCCGGCTTCGGCGACACCGCGGAGAAGCTCGAAGCCTCTTGGCGTGACGAGGACAGGATGCTTGCGCTCGAGACGGACGACCGTGAAGCCCTGCTTCAGGTCCTTGCCGATGGACCGGACGAGCTCGCCGAGCTCCGCTCGGTTCTCCTGCAGGAGCACGAACGGAAACTGGCCGGCGGGCACTGACGCAGTACGTGTGTTCGCCATCGGGCGGTTCCTCGAGGGCCCTCCAGTCGACTGAGCAAGCCCGGGCTCACGCCTCGCCCCCACTTCCGCGCCTGAGTGATCTGAGGGCAGAAATCCTTGACTGGCGCAGTCAAGGCAGCCGGCCGGTCCGGGACCGCGTGGGTCTCAGGCGCGCCCTAGCGAGTCATGGTGTCGTCGTCCGAGGCCACAAGCGCTTCGCCTAGACGAGCCGCTCGACGGCCCAGGCGACGAGCACCCACCAGGCGAGGCAGCCGGCGATGCACCACAACCACGAGACACCGACGACGACCTGGTTGACCTCTACTTCGTGTCTCACGTCAGGGACTCCGCTCTCGGAACCTCGAGACTCCGCCTCTGCGGCCAAACGGAGTTCCCCCTCGCCGACATCTCCCATACCCGGGAGAAGCACGCGCCAAACCCAGGGCCGCCAGTCGGCCCGACCACAGCGTGCCGCCCCAAGCGCAGTGCGGGTTCCACGAGGGAGAGAGTGGCCATGTGGCGGTGCCTCCGCCACATGGCCGCTCAACACGCAGACGACGCTGCCTTATGGCAGAAGGTGAAAGGTGACGTTCGTCTTGTTGGTGTCGCCGTTACCAAGGTCGCGTACGTCGACCTGTCCTCGGGCGTTGGCGTAGATGCCCGTGCCACCGATGACGGGGAACGTGAACTTGGACGGGCCTCTGGGATTCACTCTGCCGTAGCCCTCGATCATGAGAGTGCCGCCGGGGAGGTACGCCTGCACGGTGAAGAGCACAGTCGCTCGGTTGGCGAACCGAGCGCCGAACCCCGTCACGAACGTCCCGACGCCCTGCAGATGGCCGATGCGCCGCCCTTGCTTGGCTCCGCTCCATCGGTAGAGGGTGTCGTTGAACGCGAACTGGTCACCGCCCACAGGCGGTTGTTCGAACGTGAAGCTGCCCATCGGCTGTTCGATGTTGGAACTGACGTCGAGCACGCTGAACACCTTGGGACCGTTCAGCGCCGATGCCGAAGTCGCCCAGATCGCCACGAACACGGCAATCGCTGCGACTGCAACGAGTCTCTTCATCCCCGCCCTTTCCCGCTTGGTTGACCTGGGCCACACGCCCCGACACCGTGATGACGCGGGGGTACTGCGGCCACAGGCTCGCCAGGCAACGGTAGGTGTGAGCGGTGAGCCGCAGGTGACACGATTGGGTCAAGTCTCAGGGCCGTACGGCGGGTAGGCGGCACAAACGACCGGCCACGCTGCGCCCGTCACTCGCTCGAGGGATTGCGTCCCCCTTCTGGGTTACTACGTTGGGAAGAGACATTCCGCGGTGCGGTGGCGGTGTTGCCACTTCACGCGTCGAGAAAGTGAATCGGAGGCACGATGCCGGACGCGGAGCCCACCGTCGAGAGGCAAGAGCTAAGCGAGAGGGTTCTGGGGATCATCGGCGGGCACCGTATGGGCACCGTGCTCAACGCCCAGGACCTGTTCACGAAGGGCGCCCCCGGGGCTCCGCCGCCGGACGCCGTCCCCGTGTCCGCCGGCACAAACCGTGACGGCGTTCATGTCGCGGGCGACGAGCGTCGCACGCTGGCTACGTAGTCGTCGCCGACGAGGGCAAGGCTCACGTTCCTTCGGTTGCGGGCCCACCCAGCTCTCACCAGGGGGCGATTGTCACCCCACCCCATTCCTCGGGGGCGACGTCGCGCACTGACTGCGTCAGTTCCCAGCGATGGCCGCCAATGTCCTCGACGACTCCCGAGCGCTCACCGTAATCCCAGGTCGTCAGCTCCTCCACGACCCGCGCGCCGGCTTCACGCGCCCGAGCGAATGCCGCATCCACGTCCGGCACACGCACCTTGACGATGTGCGTCACACCGCCGCCGCTTGGCGCAACTCGATCGGCACCCGCATCGGCCACGACGACAGCACCATCCGAGCCGACGCGCAACTGAGCCCGGTGCCCGTCACCGATCCGCACTCGTTCCCCGAACGCAAACGCCGCTTCGAGCCACGCGACCGCCGCGCGTACATCGTCATAGACGAGTACCGGCGTCACCGTGGCAGGGGGCGCAGAACGATTGATCAACATGGCGTACAGCCTACGGAGCCGCCTGGAACGCGGGCTCCTCGGGCCAGGGTCTCGAGCTGCTGCCGGTGCCCACCATCGTCACAACCGCGACCACGGCTGGGCGCGTGTTGTCGGCGGCCAGCGAGCTCGCCGAGACGTGCGCCACGATCGCGCCCGTGATCGCGATCCCGAGCGAGCCGCCGACCTGGCGCATGCTGTTCGGCACGGTGGAGCGGACGCCGGCCCGCGCACACGCTTCGACGGACCAGGACTTCAGCGAAGTAACGCTTCGCTCAGCCGCGTCGGCGGGCGATCCAGATCTCCTCGCTCGGCCAGCGACGCGCCCACTCGCCGGAGACAAACGGGAACCGCGTCACAGCCCCCTCCGACGGCTGCACCTCGATCAACTCCTCCAACTCGAACCCATTCGCACGCAACACCCGCAACCAATCACCATGCGAAAGATGAAACTCGACAAACGACTGCCCCGCAAACTCAAACCGATGCATCCCAAAATAATCGCGCTCCAACACCCTCCGCGCCTCGCTCCCATCCACCGGCGTACAACACATCATCAACGCCCCACTAACCAAAAACACAAGCCTCCCCCCCGGCCGCAACAACCGCGCCGCCTCCGGCACCCACCAATACGGATCAAGCCACGTACTCGCCCCATACTCCGAAATCGCAAAATCAAAGCTCTCATCGTCGAGCGGCACGTCGTCTGCGCTTGCGCGCACAAGCGGGAACAACCGCTGAAACTGCCGCTGAAACATCCGCGCGCTCTCAAGCTGCTCCTCACTCACATCAACCCCCACCGGCACCGCACCCCGCCCCAACAACCACGCACACACCTGCCCCGTCCCACACCCCAACTCAACCGCATCCACCCCCTCCACCCCCGCAAGCAACCCAAGCCGACTCTCCGGCGTCCCCCAAATCCCCCACACCGGCTCCTCCAACAACCAATAATCCAACCCCACCCGATAGAAATCCGGCGCCCACCCATTCCACGCCTGCCGATTCCGCTCCACATCAGCACGATGCAACCGCAACGCGGCCGCATCACCATGAGTGCTCGCGTTCGCGCTCGAGGAGTCCGTCTCGGAAGAAGAGCGAGAGTTCGCCGTGGACAGTTCCCAGCGCCGCCAGGCGGGGTCGGTGAGGAGAGACTCTCGCAGGCTTTGGAGATCGCCCTGGGCGTGTGCAAGTCCCGCCAGGACGTCCCGCCGCTCGTGGGAAGACAGTCCCACCATCTTCGCGCTCGACAGCAGAGCCACGTCGAGCTTGCGTGCAAGTGGCCGATCGAGGATCCGTACCAGGTCTCGGACAACCCCCTCGTCGACCTCCACGCCTCCCAGCACGAATCTCGCATCCGCTTCGTCGCTCGGCGAGAGGTGGGGAAGCGTCTGTCGAAGATCTTGCGGGTCGGTCTTCGGCACCTGTTGGCGCACACGGCTCGCGTCCCGTCTGCACCTCGATGAGCAGTACAGCTTGTCCGAGCGCCCATACACGGGGCCGCCGCAGACTCGGCATTCCCTGTTCATCGGATCCCCACTTCCAGTCTCACGGCTCTTCGGGCTTCGCCAAGCTCGTTGACGGAGTTCCCCCGGTCCTCATTTCTACTCTACGGCGCTGGGCGCCGGGGGACTCGAGGTCGAGCCGGGCTCGAGGCGACCGCGGGTTCACGCGCGACGCGGTCGGCTGACCAGCTCCGAGCGCATGGCGCCGCCCGGGATATGGGGGGCGGCGCCGGGAGGGGGCGGTGGGGCATCCCAGAGAGGGACGCCCCACCCAACGCCGTCCACGGCCCTGCGGCCAGGCCGCCGGCGGCGCGTACCAGTCGAATCGGCACCATGCCGGCCGCCCAGAAGCCCCAAAAGGGGGTGAGATCTCCGGCGAGACAGCACCAGGATGATTCGGCGCGGTTCTGCACCGGTCGTGCCCTGGCCGTCGACGAATCTGCCGGGGCTGACGACCTCGAACGTCATCGCAGGCACTCGATAGGTCTCGCAGCGCGGCGCGATCGCGCCCTACAGCTTCTGCTCGAGCACCACCCGGGTTCCGCTCGGCTGCTGCCTGATGTCCGCGGTGCTCATCAGGTTCTTCATGAGCAGGATCCCGCGACCGCGGTTCGGATCCTCGGTCGGCTGGCGCCAGGTGCCCTGGTCCTCGACGGCGATCCGCAGGACGTCGCCGCGGTGGCTCAGCTGGATCGAGATCGCGCCGTTCGTCTCGCGGTAGGCGTGCTCGATCGCGTTCACGCACGCCTCGTTGAGCGCGAGCACCGCGGCATGCTGCGTGTCGTCGGCGATTCGCCGTAGCGTCAGCCAGCCGTGGACCCGCCGACGCAGCTCGCGAACGCTGTAGGGATCAGCGGAGATCTCGAGGGCGAGCGCGTCCGGCACCGCCGCAAGCCGCACGAGGAGAAGCGCGAGATCGTCCTCGGGGTCGGGCGCCAGCGCGGTGACGATCTCGTCGGCGGTCTCCTTCGAGGACCCCGCCGACTCGAGAAGGGCGTCCGCGAGCCGTTCGATGCCCACGTCGATGCTCTCGTCGCGATGTTCGACGAGACCGTCCGTGTAGAGCGCCAGCGTCGCGTCCCCGGGCACCGCCACGCTCGCGTCGCGCACGATTCCGGACGTCGTCCAGCCGAGCGGGCCGCGATGCGTATCGGTCAGCCGGGTGACGACGCGCTGCCCGCGATCGACCAGGAGCGGGGGCAGATGTCCCGCGGTCGCGTAGGTCAGCCCCCGCGTCAGCGGATCGAACGTCGCGCAGACCATCGTCGCCATCTCGTCCACGGGAACGTGTCGCTCGAGGCGATCGACGATCGCGGCCGGCGAGACGTGCTCGAGCGCGTAGGCACGGAACGCGTTCCGGAGCTGTCCCATCGAAATGGCCGCGTCGATCCCGCGGCCGGCGACGTCTCCCACGGTCAGGTGCACGACGCCGTCCGGACGACGCACGACGTCGTACCAGTCGCCCCCGACACGTGTGTTCAGGGCGCCCGCACGGTAGTGCGCGGCGACGTCGACGCCGGAGACGTCCGGCAGGCGGTCGGGCAGCAGGCTCTGCTGCAGCAGCACGGCGGCGTCGTGCTCCTCCTCGTGCCGGCGAACCCTGCCGAGTGCCTGTTCGGCCTGGTGCGCGTAGGCGCGGAGAAGCGAGAGCTCGTGGTCGCCGAGCGCCTGGGTGCGGCCGAACGCGACCGACGCGGACCCCGCGGGACGTCCGTCGCGGTACCGGAGCGGGACGCCGTAGAGCGATCCGGTGCGGAGCGTCTCGCCGCCGAGGCCGGCCTCCACCGCCGGACTTCGCTCGACCGCGAACGAGGCGTCCGCGTCGGCGACCCTCTCGGCGATCGTCACAGCGGCATCCTCAGCGAGGTTGCCCAGCGGCGATCGCGCTCCGCGGCGCACGACGACCGACAGCTCCTCATTCGGATCGGCAGCGGTGAGCCCGACGAGCGTCGCGCCTTCGGGGTGCTCAGCGGTCAGCGCCGCGATCAGCGCCTCCCGTACCTCCGTTACGTCGGCGGCGTCGTTCAGCGACTCCGTCAGCTGTGCCCAGCGCGCGACCTGCGCCCGGCTCGCGCGCACGTCACGTCGCGACCGCCAGACTGCCCATCCGAACAGGAGGAGCAGGAGCCCCGCCCCGGCGCAGACGAGGAGCACCTCGCGGAGGAGCGCGTGGCGCGCGTCGGCGAACGCGGCGCTCGTCGGCTGGTCGAGCACGGCCAGCCAACCCGGCGTCGTGGACGTCGCGAACGCGACGACGCGGCCGGACGCGCCGTCGAGCCCGTTCGTGTCGACCAGGACGCCTTCGCCCGCTCCGCGCAGCCGCGATACGAGCTCGGTGTTCGCCGGGCGCCCGAGGTCCCTTCGCGTCACCTGCTGTCCGGCGCGATCGATGACCTGCAGGCCCGCGTAGCCGAGATCGTTCGTGCGCGCGTCCTCCGCCGATTGCTGGAGCACGATCCCTCCGGCGAGCACGCCGTTGATGCGGCCTCGCTCGTCGCGGGTCGGGACGCCCATGACGACCAGGCGTCGCCGGCTCCGGGTCGCGACGATCGCCTCGCCCACGATGGGTTTCTCGGTCCGGAGCGTCTCCCTGAAGTACGAGCGACCGGCGAGACTGCTCTGGACCGGGCCGCCCGGGTCGCTCGTCGCACGCTGGTGTCCCGTGAGGTCGATCCAGCCGACGCCCGCCGTGAAGCTCGTTCCCGAGCCGGGCCGGAACCGGGCGAAGTAGCTCGCCATCCGTTCGGGGTCGCCGGAGACCACCGACGGGGCCGCGGCCATCGCGCGGAGCGCCTGAAGCTGTCCCGCGAAGTACGTGTCGAACACCGTCGCGGCAAGGACTGCGCGGCTCCGCAGTCCCTGCGCCGCCTCGTCCTTCGCCGCCCCGTACTGGCGCCAGACGAACCCGAGCGCGACCGCGACGAGGATGACCAGTGCGACGAGCGCGCCGGCGAGCAGCGGCCCGCGCGGCCGCGAGATGCTTCTCGCGAGAGCGTCCTCGACCGACGATGCGGACCGACGGACTCTCGGCACGGCTAGCCGCCCGTCTCGCGCCCCGTACGAGCGGCGCGGACCGCGTCCTCCAACGTCGATTCGAGACGGAGCGTCTCGCCGAGCCTGACGATCTCGAACACCCGCGCCACGTGCTTCGATGCGCCGGCGACGAGGACCCTTGCCTCCCGCGACTGGATCGACTGCGCGCCGGCGACCAGCGCGTTCAGCCCCGTCGAGTCGATGAACGTCACGCCCGAGACGTCGAAGACCACGGCGTCGCGCGTCGCGCCCTGCAGGTCTGCGAGGCGCGGCGCGAGCCCCGGCGCGGAGAGGAAGTCGAGCTGACCGCCGAGCGAAACGACGAGGACGCCGTCGCCGTCCTGCGCGACGGTGAACGACAGAGACGAGGGTTCGCCGGCCACGTGAGGCCCGCGACTCTATAGGCGCGGGACCGAACGCGTCATCCAGGGCCCGGTCGCGTCAGCGATAGTCGGGATTCGGATGATCGAACCGGCACCCGGCGTCCCACTCCGAGCGCTGGTTCCCATGGGCCGGCACCCCGCCGGCCTCCTTCAGGAGGCGCGCGAGGTGGAGCAGGTTCCACGTCATGAAGGTGGTGTTCCGCTGCGTGAAGTCGTTCTCGGGGCCACCCGAGCCCGGGTCGAGGTACGAGGGCCCGGGCCCCGCCTCGCCGATCCAGCCGGCGTCCGCCTGGGGCGGGATCGTGTAGCCGAGGTGCTGGAGCGAGTAGAGGAACCTCTGCGGACTCGACAGTCCCGACAGAATGGGGCACGGGATGGCGGCCAGGAAAGCGGTCGGGTATGTGCGGGTCTCGAGAGTCGGCCCCCGGGAGGGCGATAGCTTCATTTCACCAGACCTTCAGCGGGAGCAAATCGAGGCTGTGGCGAGGCGTGAGGGCCTCGATGTTGTCGAGGTGATTGAGGAGCTGGACGCTTCGGGCGGCGACGCGTCGAGGCCCGGCTGGAACCGCGCGATCGAGATGGTCGAGCGCGGCGAGATGAGTGGGATCGCGGTGTGGAACTTTGCGCGCTTCAGCAGGAGCGTAAAGGACGCCGTCAACGCCCTCGAGAGAATAGAGGGCGCCGGCGGCCGGGTCTGGTCGGCCACGGAGGATTTCGGCGATGGCCCCGCCGGCCGGATGGTGCGGACGATCCTCCTCGCCGTCGCCGAGAATGAGCGGGCCAGGGCCGCCGAGGGCTTCCGGGCGGCGAAGGCGTCCGCGGTCGAGCGAGGCATCCATATGGCGGGCAAGATCCCCATCGGGTACCGACGCGGAGCGAACCGCCGTCTGGAGGTCGACCCGGACGCAGCACCGGTCGCGCAGGGCGTCTTTGAGCGGAAGGCGCAGGGCTGGAGCCACGAAGCGATCGCGCGCTGGATGCAGGAGCAGAGCTACGACTTCACATCCACCGGTGTCCGGTACATGCTCGGCAACCGGACGTATCGCGGCGAAGTGCGCTCGGGCGCCCTCGTAAAGCAGAACGCCCATCCCTCGCTCGTGACCGAGGGCCTGTGGCGCAAGTGCCAGGGACGCGGCACCCAGAGCCAGCGTACGGGCCGACTGGCGGGGAGGTTCCTCCTCGGCGGCATCGCGACGTGTGCCTGCTGCGGGAGCGGCCTCCGGCTCTCGACGGGCGGCAACAACCACCGGCCGTTCTATTACTGCCGACGTAGGGACTGCACGGCGCGGGCATACGCAGGGGCAATCGAGCTCGACAGCTTCGTGCTCAACACCCTCGAGGAGGAGCTCAACCCCGCCGATCCGTCGCAGTGGGTGGCGCTTCCGGGCGGCGATAGGCACGAAGTCGAGGAGGCCGAGGCGGCGAGGGATGCGGCGCGCGAGGACCTCGACTCGTTCCTGGCCGACACCCGGCTGCGCCGAGCCCTGGGCGCCGAGAGGCACGCCGAGGCGGCCGAGAACTACCTGGCCGCCCTCGATAAGTGCGAGTCCGACCTAGCCGAGGTTAACGAGCGGCACGCCGGTCGGTATGAGCTGGTCGGACGCCTCTGGAACACAGAATGGGGCCACGCCGAGCGGTACGAGTGGGTCTCCCGCATGGTGCGGCGGGTCGTCGTTTCGAAGGGCCGCGAGCCGCTGAGCCGACGCGCCGAGGTCGAGCTGCGCTAGCGGCGTGCTGCGCTGCCGCCCTTGCCATGTTCGCGTAGCTCAGGTCGGCCACGGTCTGGCCGAAACCGCGACTCGTCGACTGCGGACGGGCAGCGCTCCAGAAAAGGTCTCCACGCAACAGCGGTTGTGACGTGGAACGCCGCTTGGAAGTCCGGAGCAGGATCCTTCCCTGTGCATGTGCGCGCGACGGCCTCTGGTCGCCGCCTCGCGAGCGACTACTCGACAGCGCGCTCGTAGCTGACGCGACGTCGCAAGCCGCCTTCGGCGGCAGAGTCGAACCAGATCGAGATCAGTACCGCGCCACGCGTAGCCGGGGACTCCACCAATTCCGCGTACTCAAGCGCAGCGGCGCTGCCACCGTCCCCGCCCTCTCCCAGCAGCGAACCTCGGCGTAGAGCTCCTCGCCGTCTTCGCGCCGGATCCGGTAGCCCATCGCCCAGCCATCCTGTGACGGCGTTGTCAGGTCGTGTGCTCTCGACCACTTCGGCCATGCGCGGGCCGGTCGGTCGGACTTGGATCCGGAATCTCGCCATTGTCCTCGCGCACCTCGTAGGTCGCGAGCGGATCCATCGGAGGGCTCCGCAGGACGTTGCCCGTTGTGACGTCGAACTGTGACCCCGCCCGCCCGCAGCGCCGCCACACTGCCGCCGAAGCCGGGACCCGATCACGATCACGTCGTAGTCGAATCCGCTCAACGTGTCATCTCCGCTCTCCATTCCTGTTCGCGGCATTAGGGGCACCTCCGTTACATGAGCTTGTCCACGAGCTTGCGCTCCGCGCCGTGCCGATGCCCGCCCGCGGCCGCCATCGCTCCCCTCGTTAGGCAGGCTCGGCCAGCCCGAACGGGGGGAGCGCAATGGTGTTGCCGGTCGCGACAATGGCCTGGTGGGAGGGGAGCCGGACACGCCTGTCGAGCGGCCCGAGTCCGGCTGGGCCGAGCTCGGCCTCCGGGCGATCGGGCGCATGCCCCGGGCCGGCGACCTCGTCGCCATCCGCGCCGAGGGGAAGCTGCTCCGGGTCGCGGCCGCCGGCCCCGACACCCTCGTCCTCGAGGTCGTCCGCGCCGCCCGGCGACGAGCCAGCAGACGGGGCCCGCACCGAGATGACGCTCCGCGCCTACCTGGAGGCGCGGGGCGAGGGCACGTTCTCGGCGCCCAGCGAAGGCGCCTAGGGGCCCAGTTCCGGAGCTCCCGGGCGCCTAGACCAACCGCGGAGCCGCGGAGCTGACCCGGCTGTCCCTCGCACCGTGCGTGTCGTCGACGGCGAAGGCTGGTCAACTTGGATGCACACGAGTCAGGCTGGTTTTTCGTCGTCGCGGTCGGGGTGATTCAAGAGGCCGCTCGTTCGAGCAGGTCGGTGTAGAGGGCGTCGAAACGCCCTGTCAGCGCTCGCCAGGAATAGCTGCCGCGGATCTGCTGTTTGGCGTGGTCGGCCCGTTCGGTTCTGGCGGCATCATCGTTGACGGCTTGGACGAGCGCGTCGGCAAGGGCATCGACGTCGTCCGGGGCGACGAGCCAGCCGTTCGGCTTCCCGGGGACGGTGTTGACGAAGGAGAGGGGGCCGCCGGTGGTGGTCGTGATCACCGGCAAACCACATGACATCGCCTCGAGGAACACCAGTCCGAAGGGCTCGTTGACCGAAGGGGCGACGAAGACGTTGGCACACGACAGTCCCAGCGGGAGTTCGTCGTGCCCGCGCCAGCCGGTGAAGAAGATGCCATCCACAGCCAGCTCTCTCGCGACCGTGTACGGGTGTTCGCCCTCCCATTCCCCTGGCGAGCCGCCCCAGATCAAGAGCGGTGCCGGGCTCTTGAAGCGTGGTCGCGCCCGATTGTAGGCTCGCACGAGGAGCGGGACGCGTTTGAAGTCGAGGTAGCGCCCGACGTACAGGAGAACCGGAAGCGGCTCTCCCATTTGGCCTGTGAACGCATCCAACGCCTTTAACGGGTATCGGATGCTCCCCGGGAGCCCCGTTTCGTCCCAGCCCTGGGGGTCGTCGACCAGCAAGTGGCGCAGGAAGCTGAGACGCTGATCGCGCGTTAGAGCCGAGCGGTGGAAGAGATCCGTATCGACGCCGTTTGGAATCACCTCGATCAGGTCGTCGGGGACGCCTAGGAGACGAACGGCCTCGGACGCTTGGTGGGGCGAGATGCAGATGATGCGTCGGCTCTGCCGCGCATACGCCTTGAGGCGCGCGGCCCAGTCCTTTCCGTAGCGGTATCGGCTCAGATTCGTCTGCTGCAGCAACTCGCGCTCCCCTTCAGGCAGTCGGCCGTGGCGCGCCGCCTCACCCGACCCGACGGCGGCCGCGAGCCCCTCGAGGCTCGTGTCCAACGCGACAGCCACAGCATCGAGGCGTTCGATGCGATCGAGCATCCTCAGTTCGGTGCCGTGCAGATGGGTGACAAGGCTGCGCTTGGGACAAAGCCGGAAAGCGGCCTCGTGCATGGGCGTCAGGTGATGAAGGTAAACCACGTCCACGTCGCCGAAGCCTGCGCGCTCGAGCACGCCCTCCCACGCCGACACCTGAACCTCCGCCTGCTCCGGGCTCAGAGCGGCAAAAACAGGATCCGGGGCTTCCCCCCGATCCTCGAACGAGCCGTGGAACGGAATCGGCCCGGCCAGCTGATCCTCACCACGCTCGAAGCGCTCAAGAGCGGGCGTGTAGTCCGCCGCCTCGACCTGCAGCCCCTCGAAGAAGGTGGCTGCGTGCGTCCGCTCTCCGGGCGAGCCGAGCGACCCCGAGGCAAGCACAATCTCCCAGCCGGACGCCAAGAGCGCGCCAGAGAGATACCGGGCAACCTGCGCCGAGCCACCGCGCGGATAGAACATCAGGCCCATACCCAGCCGCCTGCGGTGCCCACTCAGAATCGCCCACCTGCCCATCGAGCAGGTAATCATCCCGCACGGTGATGCGATCCGGGCGGACGGTGCCGCACGCATCCGAGCAGCGGTCGCCGAAGCGCCGCGCGGCTGAGAGGGTCCTCAGGCGACATTCCCGAACACTGGCGCAGGCGACGGCGACCTATCTGGCGGGGTAGAGCGCCATCGATTCGTAGGCAGGGCTATGCGAGTCCGCGTGCTGCCCAGGCGTGCGCGGTGAGCGGGAATGGTGCGGTAGGGAGCTTCGCGCGACAGCGTTCCCGGAGCTCGGTTTGTAGTGCAGCGTCGAGTCCGGCGACATAGCTGCCGGCAGGTCCGACGCCGAACGTGAGCGGCTCCCACCATTCTTCGAAGCTCGAATGCTCAACGCGAATCGAGTGGGTCGCCTGCTCGATCTCGTCCAGTCCGGCAGCGTCGAACAACTCCGCGAGATGGCCCTCGCGAACGCCTGCGAGGTGGGACTCGTCGACGAGGTTAGGGTCGAGCTCGCGCGCTGCATCCCAGAGCATGCTGACCGGGCCCCGGCCGCCGGCGTAGTCCCAGACAGACGCCGCCACGACACCGCGCTTCCGGGTCACACGCACCATCTCTGCCACTCCCGCCGTGGGGTCGTCCATGAGAAGGACCACCAGTTGCGCCAGGGTCGCGTCGAACTCCGCGTCCGGGGAGGGCAACTGCTCGGCGGCTGCACGCCGCACGTCGACGCCAGGATGACGCTCCTCCACCGCGGCGACGAAAGGCTCCGATGGATCGACGGCAGAAACAGCTGCCGCGCCGAGTCGCTTGACCAACTGGGCTGTCAATGCGCCTGGGCCGCATCCGACGTCCAGCACTCGTTGACCCGCGGAGACCGCTGCGAGATCGGCCAGCTGAGGCGCAAGCAGTAGCGAGTACCTGCCCATGTAGCGGTCGTACGCGCCGGGGTCGACGGTGAAGCTCACCGGCGGCACGCTAACGCCTAAGGACGCTTGACCCACTGCCAAGGGACATTCCCCACGCGAATGTCCTCTCGCTAAGAGAGGCAGTTGGGGATTGAGACAACTCTGTAGTGGGGCCGACGCGCCGGGTGCCACGTGCTTCAGTCGGTTGCATTTTGCGGGCGTCCGGTGGGCCGGTAGACCTGGAGCGTGATGCCCCTCGAGCCGTCGACGCGCTTCACGTCGTCCTCCTTCTCTCGCCTGCCTTTCTCGCGAAGAGCCGGGGAGTGTCCAATCTGTTTACCGTCTAAACGCTTGAACGCGCTGCTGGTTACGGCTCGCGCTGCTGAGAACCCGCGCATGGTCAACCAGTGGGAATACATGCTGCTCGCCGGGAAGGGGCTCAACGAAGAGCAGCTCCTGGACAAGCTGAACGAACTTGGCGCGGAGGGATGGGAAGTCGTTGCGCACGTCGGCTATAGAAGCACTTGATTCGATCGTTCTGAAGCGCCCGAGGGTGGTCGCGGAGAAGCGGCGCGGGCCGAGGGATAGAACTGGTTCCGCGGGGTGACCTAGCTCCGGGTTGCTAGTCGACGGAGGTTTAGAGCCAGGCGAATCGGGCTATACCCATGTCAGCGCGTTGGTCGCCTTTGACGGCGTTGAGGGTTGTACGTTCCTCTTCGATTGTCAGCCCCGACCGAGCGCAGCGAGGGTTCGTTCGAACTCCCTGTCCTGTACGGAACGAAGGAGCACCCATGTTTGCGATCATTCGTCGTTACGACGGTGTGGCCCAGAATCGGTCGGCCGAGTTGAC
>CAWCRC010000003.1:0-41521 GCA_963797805.1 uncultured Actinomycetes bacterium
GGGGAGTTGATCGTGAACGCACGACACGCCACCGGGGCCGCGTGGCCGGAGGCCGGCCTTGCCGGCCGGGAGGCCCACTCCGGACGGCGGTGCAACGGCCGAGAGGAGGGGGCTCGTGGGGGAACCAGGGGTTCCCCCACGCTGGGCCACTACCACGTGCCGCTCCTCGTCTCTCCCTACGGGTGCGCGAGCTACCGCGGCAGCTGACCTTGGGTCTCGTTTGTCACCGGCGCTCGCGCGCGACACCGTGCGGCCGGAGGCCGGCTTTGCCGGCCGGGAGGCAGGACCAGGCGTGACGGGCCACGGCCAGGAGGAGGGGGCACGTTGGAGAACCAGGGGTTCCCCAACGTCGGAGCTACCGCGGCAGTTGGACCCCGACGAGCTGTCGGAGCTGTTCGAGGGCCGCACGCGGTTCGTGGAGCGGCTCGCAACAGAGCCGGACCCGCTCGTCCGCGCGCGTACGCTCGTCCACGAGCTTCCCCTCGACGAGAAGCGCGAGATCCTCGACGCACACCCGGCGATCGGTCAGCGGACCGGGCTGTCGGCCCGCTCGACCGCCGAGCAGGGCTCCGACGACGACCCGGAGGTGCTCGCCGAGCTTGCGCATCTCAATGCGGCGTACGAGGAGCGCCACGGCTTCCGCTTCGTCGTCTTCGTGAATCGTCGCCCGAAGGCGGAGATCCTCGAGTTGCTCCGCAGCCGGATCGCCAACGCGACGGACGTCGAGCTCGAGACCGCGCTCGACGAGCTGGTGGCGATCGCGGAGGACCGGTGGCGGCGCGGGTGAATCGAGGCTCGGGGTCGACCGATGAACGGCGCGTTGCGGCCGGAGCCGGGCTTTGCCCGGCGGGAGGCCCGCTCCCGTTGACCTGTGCACGACGCAGGAGGAGGGGCATGGGGGAACCAGGGGCTCCCCCATGCTAGGACCCGTGGCGACGGGCCTGATCGCGCTTTCCGACGCTCTCAGGGACTGGCTCGACCTCGGCCTGCGCTGGCTGCACGTGATCGCGGCAATGGCGTGGATCGGGACGTCGTTCTACTTCGTCCTCCTCGACCAGTCGCTCCGCCCGCCGAAGGACCCGGCCGACCGGGAGGCCGGCGTCGGCGGGGAGCTCTGGGAGGTGCACGGCGGCGGCTTCTACCAGGTGCAGAAGTACGTCGTCGCCCCGCCGCGCCTGCCCGATCACGTCGCGTGGTTCAAGTGGGAGGCGTACACGACGTGGCTCTCCGGGTTCGCGCTGATGCTCGTCCTCTACTACTTCGAGGCCTCGAGCGCCCTCGTGAAGCCCGGCGACGACCTCGAGCCCTGGCTCGCGGTCACGATCTCGATCGGGCTGCTCGTCGTCGCGTGGATCGTCTACGACGTCCTCAACCGGCTCGTCTCCGACCCGCGCGTGCTGTGGCCCGTGCTCATCGTTCTCGTCGCGCTCGCGGCGTGGGCGTCGTCGGAGCTCTTCAGCCCGCGGGCGGCGTGGCTCCAGGTCGGCGCGATGATCGGGACGGTGATGGCGGCGAACGTCTTCTTCGTCATCATCCCCGCCCACTGGGAGCTGATCCGTGCCAAGGAGGCGGGCCGCGAGCCGGATCCACGGCCGGGCATCCAGGCGAAGCAGCGCTCGGTCCACAACAACTACCTCACGCTGCCCGTTCTCCTGACGATGCTCGCCGGGCACTTCCCGTTCGCGTACGGCGCCGACCACGCGTGGCTCGTGCTCGTCGGCCTCATGGCGATCGGCGCGTGGGTACGGCTCTTCTACAACCTCCGCCACACGGGCGTGACGCACTGGTGGATGGCCGTCGCCGCTGCGGCGGCGTTCGTCGCCATCGCCGTCGTCGTGGAGCGAGGTGACGAGACCACGGCGGCACCCGCCGACGCCGCCGCCATCGCCCTCGGCAAGAGCGTCTTCGCCGAGGCAGGGTGCGGCGGCTGCCACACGCTCGCGGACGCGGGGGCGAGCGGCACGGTCGGCCCGAGCCTCGACGCCGCGAAGCCCTCGGCGTCACTCGTCACGGAGCGTGTGACGAGCGGCCTCGGAGGCATGCCCCCGTTCGCAGGCAGCCTGTCGGGGGAGGAGATCGCCGCGGTCGCGGCGTACGTCTCCACGGTGGCTCGTGGGTAGGATCGCGCGATGCTCGAGATCACCGCGGGCGGCTACACCTTCGCTGCGCGCCTCGAGGAGGCGGACGCCCCGCAGACGGTCGCCGCGTTTCGCGGGCTCCTGCCGCTCGAGTCGCGGATCATCCACGTGCGCTGGTCGGGCGAGGCGGGGTGGATCCCGTTCGGGGAGCTCGACCTCGGCCTCGGGCCGGAGAACGCCACGAGCTACCCGCACCCCGGCGAGATCGTCCTCTACCCGGGCGGTGTCTCCGAGACCGAGATCCTCCTCGCGTACGGCTACGTCAACTTCGCCTCGAAGGCGGGCCAGCTCGCGGGGAACCACTTCGCCACGATCGTCGAGGGCAACGAGAACCTGCGGCCGCTCGGGAAGAAATTCCTGTGGGAGGGCGCGCAGGAGATCGTCTTCCGCGAGCCGTAGACCGCCGCGCGGCAGGTAGCGTCGAACGCATGGCGCCCTAGGTGACCACGCGTGCCGTGACCGACGAGACGCGCCCCGTCCTCGTGCGCCTCTGGCAGCTCTACCGGCACGATCTCTCGGAGTCCCGCGGCTCGCTCCCCGATCGCGACGGTTTGTTCCGTACACGGCCGCTCGCGCCGTTCCTCGCAGACGACCCGGACAGGCGCGCGTACATCTTCGAGCGCGACGACGGCCCCGTCGGGTTCGGCCTGGTCGGACGCGCGACGACCGGGCCGATGCTGATGTTCGAGTTCTTCGTCGTCCGCGTCGTGCGCGGCCAGGGAGTGGGTGGTGCGGCCGCCCAGGCGCTGTTCGCGCTGCACCCGGGCGTCTGGGAGATCCCGTTCCAGGAGGAGAACGCCACGGCCGCGCGTCCCTGGCGCGACGTCGCGGCACGCGCCGCCCAGGACGGGGTGCGAGAGGAGCGGCGGCCGGTCCCGGGAAAGCCGCACATCCCGGACGACGTCTGGCTCACCGTCACGGTCGGAGGCACGGACGTGCCGAGAGAGACCTAGCAGGAGCTGAGACCAACCGCGATCTCACGGGTGATCTCTTCGGCCGTCGCACGGCGATGCACCGACTCCACCGACGTCCCTGCGTACAGGGCCATCGACGGAATGCTCCCCGACGTGCCCGACGTCGGCTGGGCATCGCTGTAGCGCGCCACGGGGACGCCGGCGCGGCTCGCGACCACGTCGCCCTCTCCCGGGCGACTCCCGGGCGGCGGTCGTCCGGCAGTGTCCCATGTGACGAAGGTGTCGTTGCGGATCACGCGATGCGGCGCATCGGGCCAGCCGACGTCGAACACGGTCGTGAGCACCGTGTCCGACGACGTCGAGGCCAGGAGCCGCTCGAGGTATCCCGGATGGACGTCTGCCTCGAACGCGGCCAGAAAGGCGGTTCCGCACGCGACGCCGTCTGCGCCCTCGGCCCTCGCGGCCTTCGCAGCGGCAGCATCGGCGATCCCGCCGGCCGCAACGATCGGGAGGTCGAGGAGCGGGCGCAGCGCACGCAGCAGCTCGAGAAGCGGGGTCGTGCCCTGGACATGGCCGCCCGCCTCCACTCCCTGGGCGATGACGACGTCCGCGCCCGCGTCCGCCGCCTCGCGCGCCGCTCGAGCCCCGCCGACCTGGACGAGGACGACAGCGCCCCCCTCGCGCGCTCTCGTGATCGACTCGGGATCGACGCCCCACGAGAAGGACACGAAGCCCGCGCCTTCTTCGAGAGCGACGTCGAGCCGCTCCCGCTGATCGAAGGCCAGGACGAGATTGACGCAGAAGCAGGCCCCGACGGATGCGCGGAGCTCGCGGAGCTGACGGCGGAGGACGGCCGCCTCCGTCCACGAAGCGGCGAGCGTGCCGAGTGCGCCCGTGGCGGTCACTGCCTTCACGAGGTCGGTGGTCGCGGCAGGGCCGATCGGCGCCTGCATGACGGGAACCTCCCACGGAAGCGCCACTTACGCCAGCGTAGTGCGGTCAGGCGCAGTCGCTCAGAGCTCGGCGCCGAGCCCGGCCGCGCGCGCCCTCAGGACGGCCTCGTGCCCGATCGCGACGTCCCACGGCGCGATCCCGTTCGACTTGAACAGGACGACGTCGTCGTCGGACTGCCGGCCGGGGATCTCGCCGGCGACGATGTCGTGCAGCTCGTGCACCTCGAGCCAGTCCAGCTGGCCGGCCGCGACCGGCTCGATGAGATCCCCCGACTCGAGCTTTGCGTCCTCCAGCGAATCGCAGCAGACGAGTGTCGCGCGCGTGATGACCTGCGCGTCGAGCTCGCGTGACCGTGGATCGTTGGCGCCGATCGCGCAGACGAGCGCGCCCTCGTGGAGCCAGTCGCCGCGCAGCACCGGGTCGCGCGAGGTCGTGGCGGTGACGACGACGTCACAGCCGCCCGCGTCGGAAGGCGACGCGGCCGCCTCGGCGCCGTGGGCGCGCGCGAAGGCCTCCGCGCGCTCGGCCCTTCGGCTCGAGACGAGGACACGCTCGATCGTCGGAACCGCGGCGCGGATCGCCGCGAGCTGCGACTCGGCCTGCCAGCCGGCGCCGATCAGCCCGAGGCTGGCCGCGCCGGGGCGCGCGAGATGCTTCGCGGCGACGCCGGTCGCTGCACCCGTGCGCACCTGCCCGAGCCGGTCGGCGGCGATCATCGCCGTCAGCGAGCCGTCGGCGAGGTCGAACAGGCACACCACGAACTGCAGCTGCCCCTCGACGAGCGCGTAGCTCTTGAGCCCGGCGAAGCCGAGCCCTCGATCCGCCGCAGCCATCACGGCGAAGTAGCCGCCCTCGACCGGGAAGCGCCGCCGCGGCATCAGCTCGACCTCGCCGGCGGCCATGCGCCGGAAGCAGTCCTCGATCACGGGCACCGCGTCACCCGGCGTGACGAGCGCGGCGACGTCGTCCTCGGAGAGCCAGAGCGGCATTCCCCGATGCTAGTGGGGCCGCCATGCGAAGAGCCCGGCGCGTCGCTTGCGGTGGTACGTGCCACCTGTTACGTTCGCTTGTGCGGCTCGTAACGATCCGCATGCGGCAGGAGGGGGAAGGGGTGCGTTCGTGCGGCCGAACGCGTGGCGGAGGACGCTGCCCCTCGCGCTTGCTGCGGTCGCCCTCGTCGCGTTCGCGTCGGCGGCGGTCGCGCAGCCGGACCCGTGGCAACAGGCCGCGGCACGGGTCGAGTTCCCGATCTACCGCCCGGCCGTCACGCTCGGCTTTGCGCCCGGGCCGGTCGTCGTAGAGCGGTGCGGCGACAGCGGCAACACCTGGGTGCGCGCCAGCTACTCCGAGGGCAGTGGAGATCGGAAGGCGGTCTTCGGCTTCGACGAGAGCTATCCCCGACACTGCGGCGACGCAGGCGAGCGAATGACCGTGACCTCGGCCGACATCAACGGCGTCGTGGTGCCGGTGGCGGTGTACTGCTATTCGCCGGGCCCGAAGTGCACCGTGGCGGACGGCTTCGCGAATGGCTTCCACATCGAGCTGCGACCCCCCGGCGCGAAGACGCCGATGATCGGGGTCTACACGGCGCGGGTCGCGCTTCCCGACCTCCTGCGGATGGTGCGGAGTCTGACGAGGGTGCCGACGTCGCTGACGAGCGCACAAACGACGCCCGCGACTGCGGGCCCATGCTCGAAGGCAGAAGCGACGCGCGTGGTCAGGCGGCTTCATCTCGGCAACGCCGACGATCCCGACGTTCGGGAGCCGGTCGCCCAGGTGCTCTGCGGAGCCTTCGTCGGCCCGGGAACCGAGGCGATGGTCGCATCGCTCTCGATCCCGAGCTGCGGGAGGACGGGCGGCTGGGTCGTCTTCCGACGTCCCGGGGCGACCTGGCAGCTGGTCATGGAGCGCAACAACGGCGCCGACCTCGACGCCGTCGGGACCGGCGTCCGGGAGACGCAGTTCGTCCTGCGTCCGGGCGACGCGCACTGCTTCCCGACCGGCGGGACGAGGTCGCGCACCTGGCGCTGGAACGGAAGCCGCTTCACGTCGGGCCCCTGGACGCGGTCGAAGCCGGCGACCGCGAAGACACCGTCGAGCACGCGTCCGAGCGGCTACCTCAAGACGCCGTCGAGCAACATCGCATGCGTCTACTGGCTGGGCACTGCACCGCCGAGCATCGGGTGTCGCATCGCGAGCGGGCTCGTTCCCGAGCCGCGAACCGACCGGCCGGGATGCCCGCGGACCGACGACGTGGTCCTCCGGGCGACCGGTCGGCCGACCATCGGCGGCAGATCGATCTGTCGGGGCGAGGATGAGGGAGACGCCGGCCCTCTCGCCGCCCTGCCGGTGGCGCGGGTGCTTGCGTACGGCAAGACATGGGCAGGCGAGGGCCTGCGCTGCACGTCGGCCGAGACCGGGCTCACCTGCCGGAACAGGGATGGCCACGGCTTCTTCCTGAGCCGCGAGCGCTGGCGAGCCTTCTGAAGATTGGGAGGAGACGAGACCGTGGGACGTACAAACGTGGCTCGACGAGCCTGGCTCGGCGTGGGGTGGCCGCTGTCGCAGCGGCGGAATCGCGGGCTCGCGCATCGAGCGCCTCGCCGCACGTGTCGCAGAACCGTGCCTCGCTGTCGTTGCGGCGCCCGCAGGAGCGACAAACCATGGCGTGACCCTACGCCGGGGTGGAGCCGGATCGTGACGGCCTACGTGAGGGCGTCCGGCAGCGTGAACCGGAAGGCGCTCCCTCCGCCGTGGGCGGGCTCGACCCAGATGTGCCCACCGTGGGCCTCGACCACCCGCCGGCAGACGGCCAGCCCGATTCCGCTGCCCTCGACGCCCCGCTCGAGACGCGAGAACATCCCGAAGACCCTTGCCGAGTCCTCGCGGGCGATCCCGACGCCGTTGTCCCGCACCGTGACGACCCACTCGTGCCCGCGTCTCTCCGCACCCACCTCGACCCGTGGGTCCGCCTCCCCCCGGAACTTCAGGGCGTTGCCCACGAGGTTTCCGAACACGCGTCGCAGCTGTCCCGGGTCACCGTTGACGGTCGGCAGGTCGTCCAGGACGAGGACTGCGTCCGCGTCGTCGATCGCCCCGCGCAGGTCACTCGCGACGTCCGCCAGGACGTCGTTCAGCGAGACGCGCTCGAGGGTGAGCTCACCGGAGCGCGCGTAGGCGAGCACGCCGTCGATCAGCTCGCGCCCGCGATCCGTCGACGCGCGCAGCTCCTGGAGCACCATCGCCGGGGGCGGCTCTTCCGGCCGCTGCTCGAGCATCGTGACGAGCATCGCGATGCCCGCGAGCGGCTGGCTGAGGTCGTGGGCGACGACGTCCGCGTACGCCTTCAGCTCCGCCTCCATGCGGCGTTCCTCCGTGACATCGTGCAGGAAGACGACCACGCCGTCGCCGAGCCTCGCGACGCGGTGGACGAAGGTTCCCAGCATGTAGCCGTCGCCGAACGGCGTGTCGTACGTCACCTCGTTGACGAACGGCGTCCCCGTCTCGCAGACGTGCGCGTACGCCTCGAACGCCTGGCTGCCGCGCATCGCCGGGAGCGCCTCGAGCAGCGTGTACCGGTCGGGCGTCTCGGCCGGGATCCGGAAGCTCCGGAGCATCGTGGGGTTGCCGTACCCGAAGGTGAAGTCGACGATCCGGCCGTCCTCGCGGACGGCCCAGACGACCCCTACGGGCTCGGGAAACCCGTCGAGCAGCGCCCGGAAGCCCGCGGCGCCTCGTTCGCCGAGCGCCTCGACCAGCTTGGCGTCCTCACCCCAGGGCTCCGGCTCGAACTCCTCGCGCGCCTCGCCCACGCGGCGAAGGATACGAACGCCGCGCCGTGGCCGTGATGGGTGACCCGTGCGAGATGCGTCGCGGCCGGAGCCGGGCTCCGCCCGGCGAGAGGCCAGGCGCGGGTGGCCCGTGCGCGACGCGAGAGGAGGGGGCCGCCGGGGGAACCAGGGGGTTCCCCCGGCCCCATGCGCCCGGCAAGATTCGAACTTGCGACCTCTGCCTCCGCAGGGCAGCGCTCTATCCCCTGAGCTACGGGCGCGGGGAAGCGAGAGTGTAGCGAGGACACTTGTGACGATAGGTCACAAGGCCGGCCGGCGGACGGGTCGGCCCGACAGGTCGAGCGTGGCGTCGTGCGGGACCTCCCGGCGGACGTAGGCGAGCACGACGACACCGTGCTCGGGGTCGGTCGCCGCGCTCGTCACGCGACCGACTGCCTTGCCGTCCAGCGTCAGCTCGGCGTCGTAGACGGGCAGCTCGCCGCCTTCGAGCGCGAGCACGCGGAGCCCACGGTTCGGGTGCCCGCGGTAGTGGAGCCGCGCGACGGGCTCCTGGCCGGGGTAGCAGCCCTTCGTGAAGCTTATTGCCCGGTCCTGGAGACCCGCCTCGGCGGGCATGACGCGATCGTCGAGCTCGCGACCGAGCCGCGGCGTGCGCGCCAGGATTCGCAGGCGCTCGAGCTCTTCCTCGGCGATGGGCGTCGCCTCCGCCGGCGGCTCCCGGTCGACGAGCTCGACCGCCGGCACGCCGTAATCGGCGTTCGGCAAACCGCGCTCGTACCCGTCAGGTACGAGCGCGGTCGCGCCCAGCACGAGCGTCGAGCGGTGCTCCTCCAGCCCGATCTCGCATTTCGCGGCGAAGCGCGCGCGAAGCAGCTCCCGGGCGAGCCGCTCCCCCGCCTCCGGCTCGGTCAGCAGGAGGAAGTCGTCCGGCGCGCGGCGCCACACGACCATCGGGGCCACGATCCGGGCCTTCGGCGTGAGGAGCAGGGCCTCGCAGGCGTCGCCGACCGGGAGCTCCTCGACCTCGTTCGAGACCATCCGGTTGAGGTAGGAGGCGGCGTCCGGGCCGCGCACCGCCACATACGACCTCGGCCTCGGGGCGACCTGTAACGTCGTTGCGACCATCGAGTCGAGGGTACCCGGAGTGTTCAGGAGCAGGGCCGAGCGAAAGGTGGAGGAGGCGGGATACGACCCGTCGCGCCTCCCGCCGGGCCAGTACCTCACGGAGAAGTGGCCGGTGCTCCACGCCGGCGACGTCCCGGACTACCCGTCCGACCTCGCGGGCTGGGACTTCCGCGTCCACGGCGAGGTCGAGTCGCCCCTCACGCTCGACTGGAACGAGCTCTCGGCGCTGCCGACGACGTCCGTCACGCAGGACATCCACTGCGTCACCCGATGGAGCCGGTTCGACGCCGAGTTCGCCGGCGTCGAGTGGTCGACGATCCGCAACCTCGTGATGCCGCGGGAGAGCGCGCACTTCGCGATCGCCCACGCCGAGTCCGGCTTCACGTCGAACGTCCCGCTGTCCTCGCTCGAGGCACCCGGCGCGCTGCTCGTCACCCACGCGGACGGTGAGCCGTTGACGCGCGAGCACGGCTGGCCGCTCCGCCTCGTCGTCCCGGGCAAGTACTTCTGGAAGAGCGCGAAGTGGCTACGGGCGATCGAGCTGCGCGCGACGGACGCGCCGGGCTTCTGGGAGCGCTACGGGTATCACAACGACGCGGATCCCTGGAAAGAGCAGCGCTACGCCTTCTGACCGATCGCGCGAATCACTCGATCGAGGGACGAAGGCGGCCCTACAGGACGCCGACCAATGGAGTACCCACCCTCCCCAGCATGACCGAGACGGCCGCTCCCCCAAGCGGCCGTTTCGCTTTTGGCTCGCGAAACAGGAATCCGCAGGAGCGGATTCCTGTCGCTTGATCCCCGCCTTCGGCGGGGCACACCCCTGAAAGCGTCCCCTTCGGGGCCGCAACCGCCTCACAGCTCCGGAAACGTGAACCCCGCGCCGGTCGGGGCACACCCCTGAAGGCGTCCCTTCGGGGCCGCAACTGCCTCACAGCTCCGGAACGGTCGGTCAGCCTCTCTCGAGGTGCGCGAGCAGCTCGTCGCCGAGGGCGGCGGCGGTCGTCCCCTCGCGGGGGGCGACGAAGATCGTGTTGTCGCCGGCGACCGTTCCCGCGATCCCCGGGTGCGAGCCCTCGTCGAGCGCCTGGGCGAGCGCGCTCGCGTAACCGGACGGCGTCGTGACGACGACGAGCGGGCCCGCGCGCTCGACTCCGATCGCGTAGCGGCGCATCGCGACGCCGATCGCGTGCTTGCGGTCGGCGTCGTCGCCCCCCGGCGTGGCGTAGACGAGGCGGCCCGACGGGGCGCGCACCTTGACGAGCCCGAGCTCGTGGATGTCGCGCGAGATCGTCGTCTGGACGGCGTCGTGGCCCTCCTCGCGCAGCGCTTCGACGAGCTCCGTCTGGGTCGAGAGCGCCCGGTCGCGGACGAGACGCAGGATCGCCTGCTGCCGGACGACGTTGCTCATCCGAGCACGCGAGCGAGCACCTCGAGCGCCTCGTCGACCTCGGGCTCGGTGACGACCAGCGGCGGTAGGAGGCGCAGGACGTCGGGTCCCGCGGTGAGGACGAGGAGCCCGAGCTCGCGCGCCTCGTCGACGACCTCGCCCGCCTCGCGATCGAGCACGGCGGCGAGCAGAAGACCCCGGCCGCGCACCTCGCGGACACCGGCGAGCCCAGCGAGCCCGGCCGCGAGCTGCGCACCGCGCGCCGTGACGTTCTCGAGAAGCGCGCCGTCGATCGCCTCGACGACGGCGCAGGCCGCCGCGGACGCGACGGGGTTGCCGCCGAACGTCGAGCCGTGGTCCCCCGGCCCGATCGCCTCCGCGACGCCCGCGCGGACGAGCAGCGCGCCGATCGGCAGCCCGTTCCCGAGGCCCTTCGCCAGCGTCACGAGGTCGGGCTCGATGCCGAGCTGCTCGTATGCGAAGAACGTCCCGGTACGCCCGAGCCCCGCCTGGACCTCGTCGAGGACGAGGAGCGCGCCGAGCTCCCGTGCGATCTCCGCGGCGGCGGCGACGAACGAGTCGTCGAGCGGGAGGACGCCGCCCTCGCCGAGGACGGGCTCGAGCATGATCGCGGCGAGGTCTCCACCGGGAGCGACGGCGGCCTCGAGCGACTCGACGTCGTTGGGCTTCGCGAACGAGAACCCGGGGACGAGTGGCCCGAATCCCTCCCACTTCGAGGGCTGACCTGTCGCGGAGAGCGCTCCCATCGTTCGGCCGTGGAAGCCTCCGTCGAGCGCGACGATCCGCGGCCGGGCCGTCGCCTTTCGCGCGACCTTCAGCGCCGCCTCGTTCGCCTCGGCGCCGGAGTTGCAGAAGAACGCCTGCGCGCCGCCGAAACGCTCCGAGAGGAGCGAGGCGAGTCGCAGCATCGGCTCCGTCCAGTACAGGTTGGACGCGTGCCACAGCCGGTCGAGCTGCGCGTGCGCCGCCGCGGTGACCGCCGGGTGCCGGTGGCCGAGGCCCGCGACCGCGATGCCGGTGCCGAAGTCGAGGTACGCGCGACCGGCGTCGTCCCAGACGTGAGCCCCCTCGCCGCGAACGATCGTCACGTCCGCGCGCGCGTACGTCGGCAGGACGGCCTCCCGGTCGAGGCCGCGGGACACGGCGGTCACACGGGCACCTCGGTCGATCCGATCGTCGCGCGCACCCCGCCCCGAGCGGCGTGGACGGCCGCCATGAGCTTCGGCACGATGCCGCCCTCGAACCGACCGTCGGCGAGGCCCGCCTCGGCGTCTGCCGCGCGCAGGACGGACGCGACCTCGCCGTCCACAAGGACGCCGGGGACGTCGCTCACGAAGAGGATCCGCTCTGCGCCCAGCCCGACCGCGAGGGCGGCAGCCGCCTCGTCCGCGTTGATGTTGAGCGGCCCCTCGGCGAGCGGCGCGACGACCGGCACGAGCCCGGCGTCGAGCGCCACGAGCACCGCCTCGGGTGCGACCGGCACGGGGTCGCCGACGAGGCCGAGCGCCTCGACGCGGGCGGCCCGAAGCCCGATCTCGTCTCCGAACAACGGAACGGCGCCCGCGCCGATCGCGTCACAGACCTCTGCGTTCACCGCGGCGAGCGACGCGCGCACGACGTCCAGCACCTCGGCCGTCGTCACGCGGCGGCCGCGGACGAACGTCGGCTCGATCCCGCGTCGCTCCATCTCGCTGCTGATCTGCGGGCCTGCGCCGTGGACGACGACGGTGCGGGGGCCTGCCTCGGCGAGCGCCGACCGGACCGAGGCGGCAGCGACCCGGCCGCCGAGCTTCAGGACGACGGTCACGTCGTGTACTCCGCGTTGAGCCGCACGTAGTCGTAGGAGAGGTCGGATGCGAGATAGGCCGCTTCCCCGGCGCCGAGGCCGAGCTCGAGATCGATCGTGCAGGCCGGCCCGCCCAGCTCCGGGACGAGCCCGGTCGGGACACCGCGCTCGAAGACCGCGGTGCCGTCGAACGCGACCGTGAGCCGATCGGGATCGAGGTGTGCGAAGCCGCCGTTCGACGGGGCGGACCCGGCCGCAGCGAGTACGCGCCCCCAGTTCGGGTCTCGCCCGAAGGCGGCCGTTTTCACGAGCGGGGACGTCGCGACCCGCTGCGCGATCGCCTGCGCCTCGGCCGCCGAGCTCGCGCCCGATACGCGGATCTCCAGGACGACCGTCGCTCCCTCGCCGTCGGCGACGATCTGGCGCGCGAGGTCGGCGCAGACGTTGCGCAGCGCGGCCGCGAACCGCTCGTCGAGCGCCGCGTCGCGTGTGACGCCCGACCGGCCGTTCGCCAGGAGGACGACCGCGTCGTTCGTCGAGCAGTCGCCGTCGACCGAGATGCGGTTGAAGGTCTCCTCGACAGCCGGCCGGAGAAAGCCGTCGGCCTCGCCCGGGCCGAGCGGGAAGTCGGTGGTCACGACCGCGAGCATCGTCGCGAGCGCCGGATGGATCATCCCCGCGCCCTTGGCCATCCCGCCGACGACGAAACCGTTGCCGCGCGCAACCGACGTCTTCGGCCCGGCGTCGGTCGTGAGGATCGCCTCGGACGCCGCCGGGCCGCCGCCGGGGGAGAGGATGGCGGCGGCCTCGTCGACGCCGCTCACGATCTTCTCCATCGGCAGCCGTGGTCCTATGACGCCGGTCGAGAGAACGACGACCTCCTCCGTCGCGAGCCCGAGCAGCCGCGCGGTGTGCACGGCCGTCGCGACGGCGTCCTCCTCGCCCGCGCGGCCGGTGGCCGCGTTCGCGACGCCGGCGTTGACGACGACCGCCTGCGGTTCCGCCGCCGCGAGATGACGGCGCGAGACGACGACCGGAGCGGCCTGGACGCGGTTCCGGGTCCACATCGCACAACCGACGGCCGGCGTCAGCGACCGGACGAGCGCGACGTCCGGCTTTCCGGACGGCCTGATCCCGGCGGACACGCCGGAGGCGGCGAAGCCCTTCGCCTCTGTCACCGACATCAGTGCTCACTCCGGGGACTCGGTCGATGATCCTGGCGCGCGACAAGCAAGCAGCGCAAGGACGCAGGGAGCGCCAATATGCAGGCATATTGGCGCGACCGAGGACGCGGCGATGCACCGCTTCGCAGCCGCCCAGGGCGCGGATGAGTCCCCGGAGTGAGCACTACACGAGGACTCCCGAGAGCCGCAGGCCCACGGTCTCCGCGAAGCCGAACAGCAGGTTGACGTTCTGGACGGCCTGGCCGGCCGCGCCCTTGCCGAGGTTGTCGAGCGCGCAGATGACGATCGTCCGGTCCGTGTGCCGGTCCTCGAAGACGCCGATCTCCGCGCCGTCGGTGTGCTGGACGCGAGCGAGCTCCGGTGCGACGCCCTCGGGGAGCACCGTCACGACGGGGCTCGCGGCGTAGTGCTCCTCGAGGAGGGCGCGGAGGTCCGGGCCCGTCGAGCGGACGTTGCAGGTCGCGAGCAGCCCTCGCCGCACGGGGAGCAGGTGCGGCGTGAACGAGACGGGGAACCCGAGCAGCCGGGAGATCTCGGCGACGTGCTGGTGCGAGCCGACCTTGTACGGGGAGACGTTCTCGAGCACGAAGCCCGCGTGCGTCGAGGCCTTCGGCGTACGCCCCGCGCCGGTCATCCCGGACATCGCGTCGACGACGGCGCTCCCCCGGTCGATCGCGTCGGCGAGCGGTCCCAGCGCGAGCAAGACCGCCGTCGCGTAGCAGCCGGGGTTCGCGATCGCCCGCCCCCCGGGGGCCGAGAGCTCCGGCAGGCCGTACGACCAGGCGGCAAGGTCTGCGGGCCGCGGGTGCGAGAAGCCGTACCACTCCTCGTACTGCCCGGGGTCCGCGAGCCGATGGGCGCCGGAGAGGTCGACAACGATCCCGCGCGAGGGCAGCTCGACGGACGCGGCCTCCTCGTGGGAAAGGCAGAGGAACGTCACGTCCGCCTCGCAGGCGAGCGCCGCGTCGTTCGTGATCAGACGCGGGACGCGCTTCCCGCCGTTCCGGTTCAGACGAGGATCGAGGGCGGCCGCGTCGCTCCCGGCAAGGGAGTCCGAGCCGACGGCATAGAGCTCGAGCTCGGGGTGACCGAGGACGCGATCGAGCGTCTCCTGCCCCGTATATCCCGCCGCGCCGACGATGCTGACGTACGCCATCTGCATAGTATGCATGAACTTTCTTTGTTATGCGTCGCTAGGCCGTGAGGCGGCCTTCCTCCGTCTCTTCCTTCTCGACGACAGCCGCGCGCGGGGCCATGCGCCGGAAGCGCGCGAGCGAGTCCTCGGTGTCCTGGAGCAGCGCGGCGGCGCGCGGTGAGCCGGTTGCGCGCCCGTGGCGCTCGAGCAGGCGGACGAGCCGCTCCGCGTCGGCGGCCTCGAGCGGCTCGAGCACGACGAGCTCGTCGTTCAGGAGCTGCTCGTCGGCGTCGAGCAGGAACGCCTCGCCGCCCGTCATCCCGGCGCCGAGGTTGCGGCCGTGGCGGCCGAGCACGACGACCGTCCCGCGCGTCATGTACTCGCACGCGTGGTCGCCGACGCCCTCGACAACCGCGGTCGCGCCCGAGTTGCGGACCGCGAAACGCTCGCCGGCGGCGCCGGCGCAGAAGAGGTCGCCGCCGGTCGCGCCGTAGAGCGCCGTGTTTCCGAGCAGCACCGGCTCGCCGGCGTCGCCGGCCGGCGGCGAGACGACGATGCGGCCGCCCGACATCGACTTGCCGACGTAGTCGTTCGCCTCGCCGACGAGGCGGAGCTCGATCCCAGCCGTCAGGAACGCGCCGAAGCTCTGGCCCGCCGAGCCCTCGAAGCGGGCGCGGACGCGGCCGGCGGGCGGAACGCCGCCGACCGCCTTCGCGATGGCGCCTCCGAGGCGCGCGCCGATCGCGCGGTCCCCGTTCGTGATCTCGTAGGCGGCCTCGACCAGGCGCGCACCCGTGATCGCGGCCTTGCCCTGGGCGAGGAGCAGCGCTCCGAGGCGGTCTCCCTCGTGCGGCACCGGTTCCCCGACGTAGCGGGCATGGCCCTGCCCTGTTCGCGCGAGGAGCGGGCCGAGGTCGAGGGAATCGGCCGCGGGGTCGCCCGTCCGCTTCTGGCGGAGCAGGTCGGTGCGGCCGACGGCCTCGTCGAGCGTCCGGAGCCCGAGCCGGGCGAGGAGCTCGCGCACCTCGAGCGCGACGAAGCGAAGGTACGCCTCCACCATCTCGGGCGTCCCCGCGAACTTCGCGCGGAGCTCGGGGCGCTGGCTCGCGATCCCGACCGGGCAGGTGTCGAGGTGGCACGAGCGCACCATCAGGCAGCCCTCAGCCAGGAGGAGCGCCGTCCCGAACGAGAACTCGTCCGCGCCGAGGAGCGCGGCGAGAACGACGTCGCGACCCGTCTTGAAGCCGCCGTCGACGCGCACGCGCACGCGGCCGCGGAGGCCGTTCGCCACGAGCGCCTGCTGCGTCTCGGCGAGCCCGAGCTCCCACGGCGCGCCGGCGTGCTTGATCGACGGGAGCGGGCTCGCGCCGGTGCCGCCGTCCGCGCCCGCGACGTGAACGATGTCCGCACGCGCCTTCGCAACGCCGGCAGCGATCACGCCCACCCCGGACGAGGCGACGAGCTTCACGGACACGTCCGCGTCGGGGTTGACCTCCTTGAGGTCGAAGACGAGCTGTGCGAGGTCCTCGATCGAGTAGATGTCGTGGTGAGGCGGCGGCGAGATGAGCGAGACGCCCGGGCTGGTGCCGCGCAGCCGCGCGATCTCCGTCGTCACCTTGTGCGCGGGGATCTGCCCGCCCTCGCCGGGCTTCGAGCCCTGCGCGATCTTGATCTGCAGCTCCTCGGCGAAGGCCGCATACTCCGCGGTCACGCCGAACCGGCCCGAGGCGACCTGCTTGATCTTCGAGTTCCGGTCGTCGCGGTACCGCACCGGGTCCTCCCCGCCCTCCCCCGAGTTCGAGCGCCCACCGAGCCGGTTGAGTGCGATCGCAATCGTCTCGTGCGCCTCGGCGGAGAGCGCGCCGTGCGACATCGCGCCGCCGGAGAAGCGCCGGACGATCGAGTCGACGGGCTCGACCTCGTCGAGCGGCACCGGCTCCGCCGCCTCGACGGGCTCGAGCAGGTCGCGCGGCTCGAGCGGCGCCCGGCCGTTGACGAGCCCGGCGAACCGCTCGTAGAGATCGAGTCGCTCGCCCTTCACCGCCTTGACGAGCGCATGGGCGGCCGTGACGCTCTCCTGGAGCGCCTCGACGACGTCGGGGTCGGTCGCATGCGGCTCGCCGCCCTTGCGGAACTTGTAGAAGCCGGGGTTCTCGAGAGCGGGCTTCGCCGCGGCCGCGGCGGCGAGTCGGTCGAGCGCCTCGCGCTCGAGCCGGTCGATGCCGATCCCGCCGATGGCCGAGGGCGTACCGCCGAAGAAGCGCCGACAGAGGCGGCGGTCGAGCCCGACCGCCTCGAACAGCCGCGCGCCGCGGTAGCTGGCCACGTCCGAGATCCCCATCTTCGACATGACCTTGAGGACGCCGTCCTCGAACGCTGCGAGGAGCCGCCGCTGCGCCTCCTCAGGCGACGGCCGGTCGCCGCCGACCTTGTCGTTCGCCGCCTGCTGCGCGACGGTCTCGAGCGCGAGCCGTGGGCAGACGACGTCGGCCCCGTAGCCGACGAGCGTCGCGACCATGTGGCTGTCGCGCGCCTCGTCGCTCGACACGAGAAGCGAGCACGCTAAGCCGGAGGCCCCGCTCGACGAGGCGGTCGTGCGCAGCCGAGACCGCGAGGAGGGACGGGATCGCCGCACGGCCGTCGCCGGCGGCGGCGTCGCTCACGCAGACGATGGTCGCGCCCTCCTCGGCAAGCGCCGCGCACGCGTCGGAGACGCGCTCGACTGCGCGCCCGAGGCCTTCCTCGGCGTCGAAGGTCGCGTCGACGAGCGCGGGCTCGAGCGCAGCGAGGCCGGCCGGGGTGACGAGAAACGAGGGGAGCGCGACGAGCGGCGCGAGCGGCCCCTCCGCTTCGATCGCGGGCCGCGGGCCGACGAGCGTCGCCACGGACATCACCGTGCGCTCCCGGTAGTGGTCGATCGCGGGGTTCGTCACCTGGGCGAACCGCTGGCGGAAGTAGGACGCGAGAGGGCGTGCACGCCCGGCGAGCGGCGCGATCGGCGCGTCGTCGCCCATCGAGTAGACGGGGTCGCGCCCGCTCTGCGCGATCGGGCGGAGCATGAGGCTCAGCTCCTCGCGCGTGTAGCCGTGCAGCGCGTGGCGCGTGACGAGCTCGGCCTCGGGCGGCTGCGACCCAGGCGCCCGCCTCGCCGAAGCGGATGCTCTCGGTCACCCAGGCCGCGTAGGGCCGGCGCGACGAGAGCTCTCGCGCGAGCTCGGCGTCGAGGCGCAGACCGCGCCCGGGGTCGATCGAGAGCAGCTGGCCCGGCCCCAGGCGCGCGCGCCGGACGCCGACGCCCTCGGGCAGCGGAACGGCGCCCGCTTCGGAGGAGACCGCAACGAGCCCGTCGTCGCAGATCGCGACACGGAGCGGCCGCAGGCCGTTCCGGTCGAGCTTCGCCCCGCTGACGATGCCGTCCGTGAAGACGAGCCCCGCCGGACCGTCCCACGGCTCGACGGCCATGGCGTGGTAGCGGCGCATCGCGCGCTCCTCCTCGTCGATGCGCGGGTCGTTCTGCCAGGCGGGCGGCACGAGCCGCGAGAGCGCCTCCTCGACGTCGAGGCCCGAGCGGACGAGGAGCTCGACGGCGTTGTCGAGGAGGGCCGAGTCCGAGCCCCGGTGGTCGAGTGCCGGCGAGAGCGCGGGGTCGAGCCCGCGAGCCCGCTCGCGCGCCTCCATCCACGCGACGTTCCCGTCGATCGTGTTGATCTCGCCGTTGTGGCAGAGCATGCGGAACGGCTGCGCGCGTTCCCAGCTCGGCTCGGTGTTCGTCGAGAAGCGCTGGTGGAAGATCGCGAACGCCGCCGTCCATTCCGCGTCGTGGAGGTCGGGGTAGAAGCTCGCGAGCTGCGTTGCGGCGCAGAGCGCCTTGTAGGTGACGGTGCGGAAGGAGAGCGAGGCGACGTAGACGCCGTCGATGAGCTCCGCGCGCCTGCGGGCGCGGTACGCACGCTCCTCGGCGTCCTCCTCGTCGCACGGCGCGAGCACGAGCTGCGCGATGCGGGGCATCGAGGCGACGGCCGTCGACCCGAGCGCGGACACGTCGACCGGGACGTCGCGCCAGCCGAACGGCTCGAGTCCCTCCGCACGACAGGCTTCCTCGACGACGCCTCGGAGCCACGGCTCGCGCAGAAAGCACATCGCGATCCCGGCGCCCTCGATCCCCGTCAGCGTCCGGTGGAGCGGCAGGAGCACGCCTGCGCCGTCGCCCGTGACGCCGTCGGCGGCCCAGGCACCGCGGTGCGCGACGGCGGCGAGCCCCGCGAGCGCGCGATCGACGAGCTCGCGCGACGAGCGCCCGCGCGCGTCGGCGACGAGGCCGATGCCGCAGGCGTCGCGTTCGAGGGGCCTGTCGTCGAGGAGCGTCGAGGGTCTCAGGATCTCCCGCCTTTCCGGGTCGAGGGACGTACGTCGAAACGAGCCTCCCGCCGTGTGTCTGTCAGCTAGTCCGGCGGAGGCGGGAGAAGTCGCCGGCTAGCGCCCGGGCGGGGCGATGATCGCGGACGGGGCAATACCCGCAGGGGTGGCTTTTACGTTCGCGACAGCGATCATCGAAAATCGATCGTAGACGGCGCGTCGCCGGGCCGCAAGGGAGAACCACCACTCCGTAACCGGCCGAGAATTGCCGACGCAGCCCTCCAGCTCCCAGACCAACCACCCCCAGGGGGACAACGGTCCCCCTGGAGTCACGCTATCGAGGGATCCGTGACGCATGGGTGCAGGGAGTGCGCCAGGTGTGTGCCGAACCGCGTCGTACGCCGCCCCGAATGTGCATCGCTGCTCATCTCGAGCCCGCACGCGAATCCGTTTCGAGCGCACATGCCAATCCATCCCGAGCCCGCACACGCCGCGACCGCCCGCCGTTCGGGGGTTGACAACCCGGCCCACGGTCGCTTGACTGGGAAGCCATGCTCTGCCTCGCCGTATCCGTGCGCGCACTCGACACGCGCCTCGCGGTATCGACCGGCGTCGGCATCGAGCTCATTTCGATTCTCCCCTGACGGGGAGATCGACGCTCACGCGCCCATCGACGGCGCACACGCCGACCGAGACCACACCAGAGGTGCGTCCCGAGGGCGCATCGAGCGAGAGGAGCACCACCCGTGAAACTCCCATCCCCGACCCACCCACCGAGATGACGGCGCGGCGCAGGTACGTCGTCGCCTGCCTTGCCGGGCACGGCATCGGCCCGGAGGTCACCGCCGCCGCGAGCCGTGCGCTGTCGCGGCTCGGGCGCGAGCACGGCTTCGACGTCGAGGAGCTCCACCCGCCCTTCGACACGGAGGCGCTGACCCGCTCCGGCCACCTGCTACCCGCCGCGACCCGGCGTGCGACGCTCGACTCCGACGCCGTCCTCGCCGCGGGCGACGCGGCCCCGGCGCTCGCCGGCGTCCGGGAGGCGCTCGACCTCCGGGCGACCGTCACGCGCGTGCTCGACGACACCGGCGAGGTGACCGCATTCGCGCCGCGTGACGAGGACGCGTCCGACTGGACGCTCGAGCGCGCGTTCGACACCGCCAAGGCGCGCTCCGGCCGGCTCACGTCGGTCGGTGTCTCGAGCAGTTGGACGGCCCGCGTCGACCGTCACGCAGACGACCATTCCGGCGTCGACGTGGAGCACGTCGCGCTCCACGACGCGCTGCGGAGGCTCGGCTCCGGCTCGACGGGCGTGCTCGTCGCCGAGGCCGTGCTCGGCTCCGCGGTCGCGGAGGCACCGCGTCTCGCCGGCCGCCGAAGGCTCGTCGCGACGGGCCATCTGTCCCCCGCGGGCCCCGGCCTGTTCGCCCCGGCGGAGGGCACCACGAGCGACCTCGCGGGCCAGGGCGTTGCCGATCCGAGCCCGATGCTGCTCGCGACGGCGCTGCTCCTCTCGGAAGGGCTCGGCCGCGCCTCGGCGGGCATTGCGCTCGAGGAGAGCCTCTCGGCCGCGCTCCGCGGCTCGCGAAAGCCGCTCGACGCGGCCGCGTCCGGCGTCGGGGCGACGACGCGCGAGTTCGTGGACACGGTGCTCGGCCTGCTGCCGAGCGCGCGTCGCGACACGGAGTTCGCCCTGGGAGTCGGGCGATGAAGATCACCGGCGGCGACGCGATCCTCCGCTCCCTCGAGGCAGAGGGCGTCGACGTGATGTTCGGCATCCCCGGAGGGGCGATCATGCCGACGTACGACGCGATGGCGCGCGGCACGACCGTGCGTCACGTGCTCGCCCGCCACGAGCAGGGCGCAGGGCACATGGCCCAGGGCTACGCCCGCGCCTCGGGACGAGTCGGCGTCGCGATCGCGACGTCGGGCCCCGGCGCGACCAACCTCGTCACGCCGATCGCCGACGCGTGGATGGACTCGACGCCGCTCGTCTGCATCACCGGCCAGGTCCGCTCGACGCTCATCGGCACCGACGCGTTCCAGGAGTGCGACATCACCGGGATCACCATGCCGATCGTCAAGCACTCCTGGCTCGTCCAGGACGCCGGGGAGATCGGCGAGGTGATGGCCGCTGCCTTCCACGTCGCCCGCACGGGTCGCTGCGGCCCTGTCCTCGTCGACGTGCCGCGAGACCTGCAGGAGGCGCTCGTCGACTTCTCGTATCCCGAGCAGGTCGACCTGCCCGGCTGGCGTCCGCCCGCAAAGGTGCATCCGCTCCAGATCCGCGAGGCGGCCCGCGCGATCGCGCACGCGCGCAAGCCGGTCCTCTACGTCGGCGGCGGAACGCTCAACGGCAACGCCTGCGAGGAGCTCCGCACGCTGGCCGAGGCGGGCTCGCTGCCCGTGATCACCACGCTGATGGGCAAGAGCGCGTTCCCGGAGAACCACGAGCTGCACTTCGGCTGGCCGGGCATGCACGGCGCGAAGTGGTCGAACATCGCGATGAACACGTGTGACGTCCTCGTCGCGATCGGCTCCCGCTTCGACGACCGCGTCACGGGCAAGCTCTCCGCGTTCGCGCCCGGAGCGACCGTCGTCCACCTCGATGTCGACCCGGCGGAGATCTCGAAGCTCCGCGAGGCCGACATCCCGGTCGTCGGCCCGCTCGCGATGGCCGTCGCGGCACTCGGCGAGGAGGTCGCACGGCACCGCGCCGAGGGCGTCCCCGCGCCTACGGCCTGGCTCGATCAGATCCGCGCCTGGCGTGAGGAGTTCCCGCTCCGGTACGGCAACGGGGGCGAGTGGCTGAAGCCCCAGCGCGTCGTCGAGACCCTCCAGGCGCTGACGGCCGACGAGGACGTGATCGTCACGACCGGCGTCGGCCAGCACCAGATGTGGGCGATGCAGTACGTCCAGAGCATCCGGCCGCGAAGCTTCATCACGTCGGGCGGCCTCGGGACGATGGGCTACGGCATCCCGGCCGCGATCGGCGCGAAGGCGGCGCGGCCCGAGGCGACCGTCGTCTGCGTCGACGGCGACGGCTGCTTCCAGATGACGGCCCAGGAGCTCACGACCGCCGTGCTCGACGACCTTCCGATCGTCGTCGTGCTCGTCAACAACGGATACCTCGGGATGGTCACGCAGTGGCAGGACATGTTCTTCGACGGACGCCGGTCGCACGTGCACCTGACCACGCAGGTCCCGGACTACGCGAAGCTCGCGGAGGCATACGGAGGCGTCGGGATGGTCGTCGAGAGCGAGGCCGAGCTCGAGCCTGCGCTCTCGGAGGCGCTCTCGCTCGGCCGCACGGTCGTCGTCGACTGCCGCGTCGACCCGGCCGAGCATTGCTTCCCGATGATCCCCGCGGGTGCGGCGGCGCTCGACATGATCGAGTACTCCGAGGCGGTCGAGGAGGCGAAGGCGTCGTGAAGCACACCCTCTCCGTGATCGTCGAGGACCGGCCCGGGGCGCTCACGCGGATCACGACGATGTTCGCCCGACGCGGGTTCAACATCGAGTCGCTCGCGGTCGGGCCGACCGAGCGCGCCGGCGTGTCGTGCATAACGCTCCGCGTCGACTGCACCCAGCACTCCCTCGAGCAGATCGAGAAGCAGATCCACAAGCTCGTCAACGTGCTCCGCGTGACCGAGCTCGTCGGCGGCGAGGCGGTCGAGCGCGAGTTGCTGCTCGTCCGCGTCACGGCCGCACCGGAGCGGCGCGCCGAGCTCGTCACGACCGCCGAGGCGCTCGGCGGGCGGCTCCTCGACGTCGGGCCCGACTCGGTCGTGCTCGAGCTCACGGGCACGCCCGAGGAGGTGGACGCGTTCCACGAGCTGTGCCGTCCGTACGGCGTCGTCGACCTCGTCCGCACGGGTCGCATCGGCGTCCCCCGGGCGTCCGCGAAGCGAAAGGCGCCCCGGCGGCTCGCCGCGATCAACTGACCCTTCCCCGGGAACGAGATACTTCTCGCCCCACACGAGACGAAAGGACCGAACGATGGCAACGATCCTCCGCGACGGCGACCTCTCCCTGCTCAACGGGACGGTCGCGGTGATCGGCTACGGCAGCCAGGGGCACGCCCATGCGCTGAACCTCCACGACTCGGGCGTCCGCGTCGTCGTCGGGCTGCGCGAGGGCTCGTCCTCGTGGTCGGACGCCGAGGAGGCAGGGCTCGAAGTGCGGTCCATCCCCGACGCCGTCCGCGGCGCACAGGTCGTCTCGCTCCTCCTCCCCGACCAGGTGCAGCCGGCGGTCTTCACCGAGCTCGTCGAGCCGAACCTCGAGCCCGACGCGGCGGTCCTCTTCGCGCACGGCTTCAACGTCCTCTACGAGCGCGTGGCCCCTGCCGACGGGCACGACGTGATCATGGTGGCGCCGAAAGGGCCGGGGCACGTCGTCCGCCGCCTGTTCACGGAGGGCTTCGGCACGCCCGCGCTGATCGCCGTCGACCAGGACGCCTCGGGCCGCGCGCGCGAGCTCGCGCTCGCCTATGCCGTCGGGATCGGCGCCGGACGCGCGGGAATCCTCGAGACGACCTTCCGCGAGGAGACCGAGACCGACCTGTTCGGCGAGCAGGCCGTCCTCTGCGGCGGCACGACCGAGCTGATCCGCGCAGGCTTCGAAACGCTCGTGGCCGCCGGCTACCAGCCCGAGATCGCGTTCTACGAGTGCCTGCACGAGCTGAAGCTGATCGTCGACCTCATCTGGGAGGGCGGCCTCCAGCACATGCGCTGGTCGATCTCCGACACCGCCGAGTTCGGCGACTACGTGAGCGGGCCGCGCGTGATCGACTCGCACGTGCGCGAGCGGATGCAGGGTGTCCTCGATGACATCCGCTCGGGCGCGTTCGCCAAGCTCTGGATCGCGGAGATGGACAGCGGCGAGGCAGGCCTCAAGGGTCACCGGGCGGAGGCCGCGAACCAGCTGATCGAGCAGGTCGGCGAGGAGCTCCGCGCGCTCATGCGGCGCGAGGACACGAGTGCCGTCCGTTGACGTTCCCGTAGCGCTCCTCGGCTACGGGACCGTCGGCGCGGCGGTGCACCGCCTGCTCGAGGAGCAGGGAGAGGAGATCGAGCGGGCGACCGGGCACCGGCTCCGGGTCGTTCGCGCGCTCGTGCGCGACCCCGGCAAGGAGCGCGGCTTCTCCCCCGCCGACGGGGTGCTCACGACCGACATCGCCGACGTGCTCGGCGACCCTTCGGTCCGGATCGTCGCCGAGGTGATGGGCGGCGTCGACCCGGCGGGCGGGCACGTCCTGTCGCTCCTCGAGTCGGGCCGCTCGGTCGTCACCGCGAACAAGCAGCTCGTCGCGCGGCGCGGCGCCGAGCTGTTCGCCGCGGCGGCGGCCGCCGGCGCGCAGCTCCGATTCGAGGCGTCCGTCTGCGCCGCGATCCCGGTGATCAAGGTGCTGCGCGAGTCGCTCGTCGTCACGAACGTGCACCGCGTCGTCGGGATCGTGAACGGGACGACGAACTTCGTCCTCACCGCGATGGACGGCGGCAGCTCCTACGACGAGGCGCTGGCCGAGGCCCAGCGCCTGGGCTACGCCGAGGCGGATCCGACGGACGACGTCGGTGGGCTGGACGCCGCCGCGAAGATCGCGATCCTGGCGACGGTGGCCTTCGGCTCGCGCGTGCCGCTCGACTGGGTCGCGGTCGATGGGATCGAGGGCGTCACCCAGGAGCACGTCCGGGCCGCGAAGGCGCTCGACATGCGGGTCAAGCTGCTCGCCCGGGCGACGCTCGAGGACGGCCGCGTCGACGTCCGCGTCGGGCCGGCGTTCGTCGACGCGCACCATCCGCTCGCCGCGGTCGAGGGAGCGTTCAACGCGGTGATGCTCCAGGGCGACGCGATCCGGGAGATCACGCTCGAGGGGCCAGGCGCGGGCGGGATCGAGACGGCGAGCTCCGTGGTCGCCGACATGGTCTCGATCGTCGGGACGACCGGCACCGGCTTCCTCCAGAACGACCCGGTCTGGCGCGACCTCGAGCGGATGGCGCCGGGCGACCTCGGCTCACCGTGGTACCTCGAGCTCCGCGTGGCGGATCGCGCCGGCGTTCTCGCCGCCCTCGCGCGGAAGCTGGCCGTCGAGGGCGTCTCCGTCGCCCGGCTCGTCCAGCAGCCGGCGAGCGACGCGGCGGTGCTGCACATCGTCACCCACGAGGCGCCCGCCGGCCGGGTCGAGGCTGCGCTCGAGGCGATCCGCGAGCTTCCCGTCTCGCGCGGGAGCCAGACCGCCATTCCCGTCGTCTCCCAGCGCGGCGTCGAGGAGCTCGGCTGGGCATGACGCCTCCGGCGGCGCCGGAATCGTCTAGAAGTGCGGCGATGACGCGTCCTCTGATCGAGCGGTTCCGCGATCGCCTCCCGGTCACGGAGGCGACGCCCATCGTCTCGCTCGGCGAGGGGTCGACTCCGCTCCTGGCCGCGCCACGGCTCGCCGAGGCGGCGGGCGTGCGCGAGCTGTGGCTCAAGTGGGAGGCGTCGAACCCGACGGGGTCGTACAAGGACCGCGGCATGACCGTCGCCGTCTCGAAGGCGCTCGAGGACGGCGCCGAGGCCGTCATCTGCGCTTCGACCGGGAATACGGCCGCGAGCGCCGCCGCCTACGCGACGCGGGCGGGGCTGCCCGCGCTCGTGCTGACGCCGCAGGGAGCGGTCTCCGGCGCGAAGCTCGCCCAGACACGGATGCTCGGCGCGACGGTGCTCGAAGTCCGCGGCGACTTCGACGAGGCGCTCTCGGCGGCCCAGGAGCTCGGCCGCCGGGGCACGCACGCGCTCGTCAACTCGCTCAACCCGAACCGGCGAGCGGGCCAGATGACCGCGGTCTTCGAGGTCGTGGAGGAGCTCGGCGGCCCACCGGACGGCTTCGCGCTCCCCTACGGAGGCGGGGGCAACACGTCGTCCTACGCGCAGGCGCTCGCAGAGCTCGGGCTCGCGACGCCGCTCGTGTCCGTCGAGGCGGTCGACCGCAGGGCGACGCTCGCCACTGCGATCCGGATCGGCGACCCGGTGCACGCGCCGGCGGTGGAACGCTCCGGAGCGCGCGTCGTCGCGGCCACGGACGACGAGCTCGTCGACGCCTGGCGGCTTCTCGCCTCCTCCGAGGGGCTCTTCTGCGAGCCGTCGTCCGCCGCGGGGCTCGTCGCGGTCCTCCGCGGCGACGTCGAGGGAGACCGCGTCGTCGTGACGATCACCGGCCACGGCCTGAAGGACCCCGCCGCCGCCGACAGGTTCGCGCCGGCGCCCACGGTCGTCGAGCCCGACCCCGATGCGATCGCCGGCGCCGCGCGCGCGGAGACGCGCCGGGACGCGCCGTGACGTTCCGGGCGCCCGCCACCTCGGCCAACCTCGGGCCGGCCTTCGACTGCGCCGCGGCCGCGCTCGAGCTGTGGAACGAGCTCGAGGTGTCGGAGGGCGAGGGCGTCGTCGTCGAGGGCGAGGGCGCGGACGAGCTGCCCGCGGACGCGTCGAACCTCGCGGTGCGCGCCTACGCGCTGCTCGCCGACCCCGCCGGCAAGCGGTTCCGCTTCACGAACCGGATCCCGCTGGAGCGCGGCCTCGGCTCGTCGGCGGCCGCGATCGCGCTCGGCCTCGCCGCGGCTCGGCCCGACGGCGACCCCGAGCAGCTCCTCGCCGCGGGGCTGGAGCTCGAGAGCCACGCCGACAACCTCGCCGCCGCGCTCGTCGGCGGCGTGACCCTGACGTGGGAAGGACGCATCGCCCGCATCGCCGAGGCGCTGCCGCTCGCGCCCGTCGCGCTCGTGCCCCGCGAGCGGACGTCGACCGAGGCGTCGCGCCGCTCGCTGCCCTCGACGGTCACGCACGCCGACGCCGCGGCGAATGCGGGCAGGGCCGCTCTGCTTGCGGCCGGAGCCGCAGCCGGAAGGGCCGAGCTCTTCGTCGCCGGCCTCGACGACCGGCTGCACGAGCCGTACCGGCCGTCGGCCGCGCTGGACGGCGATCCGCGCCGACCTCCCGGCCGGCGCCCGCGGCGCGACACTGTCGGGGTCGGGCCCGACGGTGATCGTCTGGGCCGACGACTCCAGGGCCTGCGCGACCGTGCTCACAGACCGGTTCCCCGATCACGACGTCCTCGAGCTCGCCGTCTCTCGACGAGGCGTGATGTGACGACTCGCATCGTCGACTGCCGCCCACGCCAGGCGTACGACGCCGGCCACGTCCCCGGTGCGGTCCACCTCGATCCGGAGACGCAGCTGTCGACGCCGACGGACGACCCGTCGGTCGGCGGGCGCCATCCGCTTCCCGATCCCCACGCGCTCGCCGCCGTCTTCGCGGGCGTCGGGATCGGGCCGGGCACCTTCGTGCTCGCGTACGACGAGGGCTCTGGCTGGGCGGCGCGCTGCTGGTGGCTGCTCCGCCACCTGGGGCACGACGACGCCGGGACGTTCGACGTCCGCGCGTACGCCGGCCCGCTCGAGACCGAGGAGCCGCGGATCGAGCGCGCGCCGTTCGTCGCGAGCGTCCGCGACGACGACATGGTCGAGATGGACGAGCTCCGCTCGCGCCTCGGCGACCCGCGGCTCGTCCTCGTCGACACACGGGCGCCCGAGCGCTGGCGGGGCGACACCGAGCCCCTCGACCCCGTCGCCGGCCGCATCCCCGGCGCCCGGAACGCCTTCTTCGAGGAGCCGCTGCCGGACGGCCTGCTCGACGCTCCGGAGCTCGTCGTCTACTGCGGCTCGGGTGTCAGCGCCGTGCCGGTGCTGCAGCAGCTCGTGCTCGCCGGCCGCGAGGATGCCCGCCTCTATCCCGGATCCTTCAGTGAGTGGTGCCGCGACCCCGAGAACCCGATCGAGAGAGGAACACCGTGACGACGCCCTATGACACCCCGTCCGATCCCGCCAAGCGCCAGAGCGCCGCAATGACCGACGGCCCGGATCGCGCGGGCGCGCGCGCGATGCTGAAAGGGGCCGGCTTCACCGACGACGACCTCGCGAAGCCGATCGTCGGCGTCGGCACGACCTGGATCGAGACGATGCCGTGCAACCTCAACCAGCGCGACCTCGCGGTGCACGTCAAGCGCGGCGTCCGGGACGCGGGCGGGACACCGATGGAGTTCAACACGATCGCGGTCTCGGACGGCGTCTCGATGGGCACGAGCGGGATGCGCGCCTCGCTCATCTCCCGGGAGGTGATCGCGGACTCGATCGAGCTCGTCGCGCGAGGGCATCTGTTCGACGGGCTCGTCATGCTCGTCGCCTGCGACAAGACGAACCCCGGCGCCGCGATGGCGGTCGGCCGCCTCGACATCCCGGCGGTCGTCTCCTACACCGGCTCGATCGCCCCCGGGCTCTACCGCAACCGCGACGTCTCGGTCGGGGACGTGTACGAGCAGATCGGCGCGCACGCGGCCGGGAAGATCAGCGACGCAGACCTCCACGAGCTCGAATCGGCCGCCTGCCCCGGAGCCGGCGCCTGCGGCGGGCAGTTCACCGCCAACACGATGTCGACGATCCTCGACTTCCTCGGGCTCTCGCCCTTCGGCACGAACGGGATCCCCGCGATGCATCGCACGAAGGAAGAGGCCGCCTACGAGATCGGCCGGCTCGCCGTGCAGCTCGTCCGTGACAACGTGACGCCGCGCTCGCTCGTAACCAAGGAGTCCTTCGAGAACGCCGTCGCCTCCGTCGCCGCGACGGGCGGCTCGACCAACGGGGTGCTCCACCTGGTCGCGATCGCGCGCGACTTCGGGATCGACTTCACGATCGACGACTTCGAGCGGATCTCGGCAGTGACGCCGATCGTCGCGGACATGAAGCCGTGGGGGCGCTGGCACGCGAACGACATGTATGCGGCGGGCGGCGTCGCGCTCGTGGCACGCGAGCTGCTGAAGGCCGGCCTGCTCCACGGCGACGCCAAGACCGTGGACGGACGGACGCTCAGCCAGCTCGCCGGCGAGGCGGTCGAGAAGGACGGGCAGACGGTCGTCGTCCCGATCGAGAAGCCGCTGAAGGCGCGGGGCGGCGTCGCGGTGCTCTACGGCAACCTCGCGCCCGACGGCTGCGCGGTGAAGCTCGCGGGGCACGACCGCGTGATCCACCGCGGCCCGGCGCGCGTGTTCGACTCCGAGGAGGAGTGCTTCGCCGCGGTGAAGGCCGGCGGGATCTCGCCGGGCGACGTCGTCGTGATCCGGTACGAGGGGCCGCACGGCGGCCCGGGCATGCGCGAGATGCTCCACGTCACCGGCGCGATCGTCGGCGAGGGGCTGTCGGAGTCGGTCGCGCTCATCACCGACGGCCGCTTCTCCGGGGCGACCCACGGCTTCATGGTCGGGCACGTCGCCCCGGAGGCGTCGAAGGGCGGTCCGATCGCTGCGCTCCGCGAGGGCGACGTCGTCGTGATCGACGTCGACCGCCACGAGCTGAACGTCGAGCTCGACGACGCGGAGATCGCCTCCCGGCTCGCCGACTGGGTCGAGCCCGAGCCGCGCTACCGCCGCGGCGCCCTTGCGAACTACGCGACGCTCGTCTCGTCCGCCTCGCAGGGCGCCGTCACCGTGTCGCGTTACGAGGAGCTCTGAGGCATGGCGAGATACACGAAGCTCAACATCGACGACATCGAGGACTCGGCGCCGAGGTTCGGGCTCGCGCCGGGGCTCGAGGCGCGCTTCGGCAGGCGACCGCTCGAGAGCGAGATCGTCGCCGTCTCACGCGAGACCCTGGCGCCCGGCTTCCGCGTGCCGTTCGGCCACCGGCATCGCGACCAGGAGGAGATCTACGTCGTCCTCCGCGGAAGCGGACGGATCAAGATCGACGACGAGATCCTCGACCTGCGGCAGGGAGACGTCGTCCGCCTCGGCCGCGGAGTCTGGCGCTGCACCGAGGGGGGACCGGAGGGCCTGCAGTATCTCGCGGTCGGCGCGCCGGTCTCCGACGAGGACGACTCGGAGATCGAGCAGGGCTGGTGGAGCGACTGACGTCGTAGGCCGACCGAACGGGGGATCTCGCGCGGATCGCCGGGACCCGATACAGTTCGGAGCGGCGCGGGATTCGTCCCGCTCCACATCGAGAGAGGCTGAGGGACCGGCCCTGTGACGCCTCGGCAACCCCCCTCGAGAAGAGGGCCCGGTGCCAAACCCGGACGGATGTGTCGAGCGAGATCAAGGAGGTTCCACCCGTGTCAGCCCTCTCCCTCTCCTGTCGGATCTGTGCCACCGAGCACCCGCTCGAAGCGGTCGGGTCGTGCCGGAAGTGCTTCGGCCCGCTCGATCCCGTCTACGACTGGGACCGCCTCCGCGCGGAGGTGACCCGGGAGCGCATCGCGTCCGGGCCGGCGTCGATCTGGCGCTACGCCGACCTGCTCCCGGTCGACGCGCCCGCCGAGCCGCGTCTCGCGCCCGGCTTCACCCCGCTCGTCCCCGCGCCGCGGCTCGCCGAGGACGTCGGTGTCCGGGAGCTCTGGCTGAAGCTCGACACCGCGAACCCGACGCACTCGTTCAAGGACCGCGTCGTCGCCGTCGCCGCGCGGAAGGCGCAGGAGCTCGGCTTCGAGACGCTCTCGTGCTCCTCCACCGGCAACCTCGCCGGCGCCGTCGCCGCGCGGGCAGCCGCCGAGGGCCTGGAGGCAGTGGTCTTCGTCCCCGCCGACCTCGAGCCCGAGAAGCTCGCGGCGGCCGCGGCGTACGGCCCGACGCTCTACGCGGTCGACGGTCACTACGACCACTGCTCGCGGCTGACGATCGAGCTGTCGTTCGAGCTTCCCTGGGGGTTCGTCAACGTCAACCTGCGCTCGTACTACGCCGAGGGGTCGAAGACGCTCGGCTACGAGATCGCCGAGCAGCTCGACTGGCGCCCGCCGGACGTCGTCGCCGCCCCGATCGCGTCGGGCGCGCTGTTCCACAAGGTCGGCCAGGGATTCTCGGACCTGCGCGCGCTCGGGCTGATCGACGGCCCCTCGCCGCGGCTCGTCGGCGGCCAGGCGGAAGGCTGCCAGCCGGTCGCGACCGCGTTCCGCGAGGGAACGACGGTCACGCCGGTGCGGCCGAGCTCGATCGCCCGATCGCTCGCCATCGGCAATCCGGCGGACGGCGACTTCGCCGTCGCGACCGCGCGCGCGACCGGCGGCTCGATCCACGCCGTGCCCGAGGACGAGATCGGGGAGAACATGGCGATCCTCGCGCGCACGACGGGCGTGTTCGGCGAGACGGCGGCGGGGGTCACCCTCGGCGCGCTCCGCGCTGCCGTCGAGGCGGGGGAGGTCGGCCGCGACGACCGCGTCGTCCTGCTCGTGACCGGCGACGGGCTGAAGACCCTCGCGCCGGTGGCGTTCACGTATGCGCCGATCCGGATCGAGGCCGACGCGGACGCGTTCCTCGACGCGGTCGAGGCTGCCGCCTAGCCGGACGCGGCGACGCGCTCGAGGAGGTCGGCGGCCCGGACGGTGCCCGGGCTCGCCTGCACGCGCGACGAGAGGGCCGCGAGGCGTGTGCGCAGGTCGCCGTCGGCGAGCAGGCGGTCGATGGCGCCGAGCAGGTCGGCGTCCTCGAACTCGTAGGTCGCGAGGCGCACGCCGAAGCCGGTCTCGTCGACGCGCTGCGCGTTGTCGTACTGGTCCCAGAAGATCGGCAGAGCGACCATCGGCCTGCCGTGGTGGAAGCACTCGGTCGTCGTGTTGTTGCCGCCGTGTGTGACGACGAGGTCGACCTGCGGCAGGATCGCCGGCTGCGGGAGGAACTCCTCGCCCCACATGTTGTCGGCGAGCTCGAACTCCGTGTGCTGCGGGCCTTTCGAGACGATGAACCGGTGCGGCGCGCGCGAGAGGACGTCGACGAGCCGTCGCATCAGCTCGACGTCGGCGGAGCCGAGGCTGCCGAGCGAGAGGTACACGAGCGCCCCCGGCCCGTCGCGGAGCTCGTCGGGGAGCGTGAACGTGGCGTCGGAGCGGCGGACGCACGTGTCGAGCCGATGCCAGGTCGGTGCGAGCGGCCGCGTCCGCTCGTAGTCCGCCTCGGCGGGATAGAGCGTGAAGTTGAGCCGGTCCGACTCGTGGATCAGCTCGCCGTCCGGCAGCGGCGGCGCGCCCCGTTCGGCGCAGAACGCCGAGAACTCCTCGTGGAGTGGCGCGAGCACGCGCGCGTACTCGTTGCGATACGCGTCCCAGTCGGAGCGGTCGTCGACGGGGTAGCCCGCGAACGGCGGCGGGAGCGCGGGATCCTTCAGCTCGAGCGGGTTGCACGAGACGATTCGCGCCCACGGCCGACCCGAGGCGAGGATCGCCGGGAAGCAGACGACGTTGTCCTCCACGACCACGTCGGGCCGGACCTCGTCGAGGATCTCCCGCAACCGGTCGTCGACATACCGGGCGCCGTCGCAGAGGGCGCGGAACGTCGGCTCGATGAACTCGGCCAGCTGGTCGAACGTCGGCTTCCGGAACACGGGGGCCGTCTCCCGGATGAAGTCCTTCCAGAACTGCCCCGGCTCCTCGTCCGCCTCGGGCGGCGGCCCGAGGCGCATCAGGCGCTCCTCGAACCCCTGCGCCTCGAGGCTGTCCGCGAACGACTCCTCGATGACGAAGATCACGCGGTGGCCGCGCTCGACGAGCACCTGGCCGATCCCGACGCAGTTGTTCGTCGGGCCGTATGCCCCCTCGGGGAAGAACACGATCGTCGACTGGCCCTGTCCCATGTCTGCTCTCGTCCCTCCCAGTAGGGTCGCGCGGAGTGGCGAACCTACGAGAACCGTCGACGGCGTTCAACCGGGACCTGCTCGTCGAGGCGCGTTGGTTCGCCGGAAAGGAGCGCACGGTTGCGGACGTGCACGCGGTGTCGCGCCTCGAGCCGGCGGGTGCGAACGGAGCCACCGTCGAGCTCGTCGACGTCATGTACGCAGACGGCGGCACCGAGCGATACGCGCTCGCGCTCCGGGACGGCCGCGAATGCGCCGGCGACGATCCCCTGTGGCCGGCGCTCGCCCGCGCCGCCGGCGTCGCGGCGGTCGGCGGCGGTCGCTTCCTCGCCGACGACCTCTCCAACACGGTCGTCGTCCTCGACGACCTCCACGTGCTGAAGCTGTACCGCCGGCCGGAACCGGGGACGCATCCGGAGGTCGAGCTCCTCGACGCGCTCGCAGGCTCGCCTCACGCGCCCTCGCTCGAAGGAGCGCTGGCCCATGACGGCGTCACGCTCGCCTCGCTCCAGGCGTACGTCTGCGGCGAGCCCGTCGGCTGGGAGCCGCTGATCGCCCGCCTCGCGGGCGGCGGTCGCGTCGAGGGTCTGCCGACCCGGCTCGCACGGGTCACGGAGGCCCTCCATCGCACGCTCGCCGAGCGGCTGGGCGCGACGCGGGACGGATTGCAGCGGATTCACGGCGACCTCCACGTGGGCCAGTTCCTCGACGCCGGTCGGACGCTCGTCGTCGTCGACTGGGAGGGCAGGCCCGGCCTGTCGCCGGCCGAGCGCAGCGAGCCCCGCCCGGCAGCGGCCGACCTCGCCTCGCTCCGCCTCTCGCTGGCACACGCCGCTCGCGCCGCGCACCGGCGGAGCCCCGGCTTCGACTGGCGGGCATGGTCACGCGCGGCACGGGACGAGGCGCTCGAGGCCTACGGCGCGGTCGACCGCGACCTCCTCCTCACGCTCGAGCTCGAGAAGGAGCTGGACGAGCTCGAGTACGCGAGGCGCTGGCTTCCCGAGTGGCTCTACGTCCCGACCGACGTCCTGCCGTTCGTCCGCGAGGGCGGATGAGGCCCGACGGCTTCCTCCGGGACATCCTCGCGGCTCCCGGCCGGCTCGAGGCATGCCTCGACGGGTATGCCGGATCGACCGCACTCGACGACGTCGCGGACGCGCGGCGCGTCGTGATGATCGGGATGGGGAGCTCCCGTTTCGCGGCGCTTCCCGCCGCGGCGCTGCTCCGCTCCCGCGGCGTCGATGCCGTCGCCGAGCTCGCCTCGACGGGCCTCCCCACTCGCCCGGCGGCCGATCTCGTCGCGATCGGCATCTCGGCGAGCGGCTCGACACCCGAGACCGTCGAGGCACTCGGCCGGCACCGCGGCCGGAGCCGCACGGTCGCGGTGACGAACGACCCCGACGCCGAGCTCGCGGCCGTCGCGGACGTCGTTCTCCCCCTGCACGCGGGGGCCGAGGAGGGAGGCGTCGCCTGCCTGACCTTTCAGGCGACGCTCGCCGTGCTCCAGCTCCTCGCCGGCGCGATCACCGGCGCGGGACCCAGCGTCGACGAGCTCCGACCGTCGGTCGGCGCCGCGGCCGCCCTGCGCGACGAACGCGGCGACTGGCTCGACGAGCTCGCCGATCGCATCGGCGCGGCCCCGGCGACGTACGCGATCGCACCTGCCGAGCGGCTGTCGTCAGCCCTCCAGTCCGCGCTCATGCTCCGCGAAGGCCCGCGCCTGGCGGCGGACGCGACGGAGACCGGCGACTGGCTCCACGTCGACGTCTACCTCTCGAAGCGCTCCGGGTACACGGCGCTCCTCTTCCCGGGCTCTCGCTTCGACGACGGAGTGATGGCCTACGCGCGCGAGCGCGGGTCGGCGATCGTGGCCGTCGGCGGCGACGTCGAGGGCGCCGCCCAGACGGTCCCCGTCTCCGGGGCAGCTGACCCCCTCGTCTCGCTCCTGGTGGAGACCGCTGTCGCGGAGCTCGTCGCCGCCGAGCTGTGGCGCCGCGGGGTCGAGGCGGGCGACGCGGCCCTCGCCGGCTGAGCGCAGTTGACCCGGCGACGCCGGGGCCGTAGGCTCGCTGCAGCGTTCTACAGCAGGAGTTCAGAAGACTGCAGAGATGGCGACTGCGCCCCCTCAGATCGACGAGTTGCTCGACGTCGGGCGACGGCTCCGCGAGATCCGCACCGCGCGGCGCCTCACGCTCCGCGAGGTCGCGGACCGCGCCGACCTGAGCGAGAGCTTCGTCAGCCAGATCGAACGTGGGCGGAGCGGCGCGAGCATCCCGTCGCTGCAACGGATCGCGATCGCGCTCGGGATCGAGGTCTCCGACATCTTCTCGCCCGACGGCGCGCGTCCCCGTGTCCTCCGGCGCGACGAGCGGCACGAGCTCGCGTTCGGCACGCTCGCCCGAAAGTCGCTCCTCACGCCGAAGCCGTTCGAGTCGATCGAGGTCGTCGCCGCGGCGTTCGAGCCCGGAGGCTCCACGGGGGCGGACGCGTACACGCACGGCGACTCCGAGGAGCTGTTCGTCGTCGTCAGCGGCACCGTCGAGCTCCAGCTCGGCGAGGAGCTCGTCACGCTCGCCGCGGGCGACTGCGTGCACTACCGCTCGTCGATGCCGCACCGCGTCGAGAACCGCGGCCCCGAGCCGGCCGAAGTCCTCTTCGTCATCAGTCCTCCCAGCTACTGATGGCCGCGTTCGACGTCGAGCTGATTGGCGTCACAAAGCGTTTCGGCGCAGCACGCCGCGGTCGACGACGTCGATCTCGAGGTCCGGCACGGTGAGTTCCTCTCGCTGCTCGGGCCCTCCGGTTGCGGCAAGACGACGACGCTGCGACTGATTGCCGGGTTCGAGCGGCCCGACGCGGGCGAGATCCGGATCGCGGGTGACGACGTCGCCTCGTTGCCGCCGTACCGCCGCCCGGTCAACACGGTGTTCCAGTCGTACGCCCTCTTCCCGCATCTGACGGTCCGGGACAACGTCGCGTACGGGCTGAAGCAGCGGGGCCTCGCGCGGCGGGAGCGCGAGCTGCGGGCCCGCGAGATGCTCGAGCTCGTGCACCTGTCCGGCGTCGAGACGCGCAAGCCGCGACAGCTCTCCGGCGGCCAGCAGCAACGGGTTGCGCTGGCCCGCGCCCTCGTGATGAACCCCAAGGTGCTGCTGCTGGACGAGCCGCTCGGTGCACTCGACCTCAAGGTGCGGAAGGCGCTCCAGATCGAGCTGAAGCGGATCCAGGAGTCGGTCGGGATCACGTTCGTCTACGTCACGCATGATCAGGAGGAGGCGCTCGCGATGTCCGACCGCGTCGCCGTGATGAACGACGGGCAGATCGAGCAGCTGGCGCCGCCGCAGGACGTGTACGACCGTCCTGCCACGGACTTCGTCGCCGAGTTCATCGGCGACACGAACTTCGTTCGGACGAACGGAAGGCGGGTCGCCGTCAGGCCCGAGCGGATGCGCGTGGCAACGGACGGGGAAGGGCTCGCGGGGACGATCGTCGCGGCGATGACGATCGGGCCCGCGTTGCAGATCGTCGTCCGCCTGGACGACGGGCAGGAGGTCGTTGCGCGCCGCCCGCGCGACGGATCGGAAGGGCCGCCGCCCGCGGGAGGCGACCGTGTCGTGGTCTCGTGGGCCGAGAAGGAGGCCCTCAACCTGATGGGAGGGAACGGATGAGCGATCAAGAGCAGCTGCTCGCCTCGATCGGCGAGCGGCGCATCGACCGGAAGGGCTTCATCGCAGGTGGGGCCGCGCTGCTCGCCGCTGCAGGCCTTGGCCGGGTGCCCGACGCATTCGGAGCAGCGGGGCGCAGCGAGGCGGGCGAGCTCTTCTACTACAACTGGGCCGACTACGTGAACCCCAAGACGTACCCCGCGTTCACGAAGGCGACGGGCACGACCGTCAAGAAGGAGTTCTTCGTCTCCAACGAGGCGCTCCAGGCGAAGCTCAAGGCAGGGGCCCGGGGCTACGACCTCGCGGCACCGACCGGGTACATGGTCGCGATCCTCGCCGCGGACGACCTGCTCACCCCGATCAACTGGTCGAAGCTCCCGAACGTCCGGCGAAACATCGACCCGAAGTTCCGCAAGCTTCCGTTCGATCCCCAGGACCGCTACTCGGTCCCGAAGGACTGGGGAACGACGGGGTTCGTCTACCGCACCGACAAGATCAAGGAGCGGCCGAAGTCCTGGGAGCAGTTCTTCGCGCTGTTCGAGAAGTACCCGAAGAAGTTCACGCTGCTCGACGGCAGCCCCGAGGTCATCGGCTCGATCGCGGTGATGATGGGCTACTCCTACAACACCGACGACGCGGGTCAGCTGAACAAGGTCAAGGACTTCCTCCTCCCGCTGAAGCCCAACGTCCAGTCCCTCGACTCGGTGACGTACAAGCAGAAGATCGCCGGCGGGAAGGCATTCGGCGGGCTGGGATGGAACGGCGACGGAAGCTACGTCGTCGCGAAGACCAAGGGGAAGGCCGAGTACGTCGTCGCCGCGGAGGGCGGCGAGTTCTGGGTCGACTCGTACGTGGTCCCCGTGGGGGCCAAGAACCCGGACGCCGCCCATGCCTGGATCAACTTCGTCTACCAGCCGAAGATCAACGCGCTCGAGACCTCGTACACGTACTACGGCTCACCGGTCAAGCGCGATCGCCTGCGGGGCGCGCTGGCGAGCAGCATTCTCGGGAACACCGACGTGTTCCCCCCGCTGCCCGTCGTCAAGAAGCTCGAGCCGAACAGCATCTCGCCGAAGGGGACGAGGTTGCGGGAGCGCATCTGGACGGAGTTCAAGAGCGCCTGAGAGGTGTCGACCGATCCGATGCCCGAGAGGAAGGGCCGCCGACGCCTGCGCGCCGGCGGCCCTCGCTATCCCGGCTGGCTCGCCCTGCCGGCCGTCGTCTGGTACGGCGTGTTCTTCCTCGTGCCGATCGGGATCATGGCCGTGTACAGCTTTCAGCTCACGGTCGGTTACGGCGACATCGCCTACGCGTGGACGACCGAGAACTTCACGTATCTCTGGGACCCGCTGTACGGCCGCATCTTCTGGCGAACGTTCCAGCTTGCCTCGATCGCGACGCTCGGGACGCTGCTCGTGGGGTTCCCGCTCGCGTACTACATCGCGCGCTACGCGCGGCGCAAGACGCTCCTGCTCCTGCTCGTGATCGTCCCGTTCTGGACGAGCTTCCTGATCCGAACGTACTCGTGGCTCGTCATCCTCGACCCCGATTTCTTCCTCTGGCGCGCACTCGGGCTCGGCGACTTCGAGATCCTCTACACGACGAAGGCGATCTACATCGGCGTCGTCTACAACTACCTGCCCCTGATGGTGCTGCCGCTGTACGCGGCCCTCGAGCGGATGGACTGGTCGCTCATCGAGGCAGCGCAGGACCTCGGGGACAGCTCCTTCCGCGCCTTCCGCCGGGTGACGCTACCGCTCTCCCTGCCGGGCATCCTCGCCGGATCGCTGCTCGTCTTCATCCCGGTGACGGGCGAGTACCTCGTCCCGGCGATCCTCGGCGGCGACAAGACGGCCTACGCCGGGAACCTGATCGCGCAGCAGTTCCTCGAGGCGCGCGACTGGCCGTTCGGGGCGGCGATCGCGATGGTCGTCGTCGGCGGCCTGACGATCGCGCTCCTCGTCTACGCGAAGGCTCTCGGCAAGCAGGAGCAGTACGGTGGGTAAGACGGTTCTCCGCGCCTACGCGTTCGCCGTCTACGTCTTCCTGTTCGTGCCGATCCTCGTCGTCGTCGCGCTCGCGTTCAACGGGGGCCGCCAGGTGCTCTTCTGGGAGGGCTTCTCGACGAAGTGGTTCGGCGAGGCGCTTCGCGACCCGACGATCACGGAGCCGCTCCGGACGAGCCTCGAGATCGCCGTCGCGAACGCGTTGATCGCGTGCGTCCTCGGAACGATGCTCGCCCTCGCGCTCCCGCGCATGCGCGGCTGGCTGCGGGTCCCGATCGACGCGCTCGCCTACATGACGCTCGTCACACCGGAGATCGTCTTCGGGATCTCGGCACTGATCTTCTTCGTCCAGGCGGGCGCGTGGATCGGGCTCGAGTCGCCGCTCGGCTTCTGGTCGATCCTCGTCGCCCACGTCGTGTTCAACACCTCCGTGGTGGCGCTGATCGTGCGCGCCCGCTTCGTCGGCATGGGACAGACGCTCGAGGAGGCCTCGTACGACCTCGGCGCCGGGCCGCTGTCGACCTTTCGCCAGGTCACGCTCCCGCGGCTCGCGCCGGCAATCCTCGCGGGCGGGCTGCTGGCGTTCACGTTCTCGTTCGACGACTTCGTCACGTCCTTCTTCGTCGCCGGGGCCGGGACGACCACGCTGCCGCTCAGGATCTTCGCGTCGCTCCGCTTCGGGGTCTCGCCGGCGATCAACGCCACCGCCGCGATGATCCTCGGATTCACGCTCGTCGCGATCGTCGTCGCCTACCTCGTCCTCCGCCGCTCCGGCGAGACCGAGCAGGGGGCAGGGGTCCCGGGCGTGTAGACCCTCCGTCCGGCGATACATTTGCGGGACATGGGCTCCACGCTGTTCGAGAAGGTGTGGGAGCAGCACGTCGTCTGTGAGGTGCCGGGCGAGCCGACGCTGCTCTACGTCGACCTCCACCTCGTCCACGAGGTGACCTCGGCGCAGGCGTTCGAGGGACTCCGACTGGCCGGGCGCCGCGTGAGACGACCCGAGCTGACCGTCGCGACGATGGACCACAGCGTGCCGACGACGGACGGGCCCGTGACCGACGAGCTCGCGCGGCTCCAGCTGGAGGCGCTGCGACGGAACTGCGCGGAGTCCGACATCGAGCTCCACGCGACCGGATCGGGGAGCGAGGGGATCGTCCACGTGATCGGACCGGAGATGGGCCTCACGCAGCCCGGGCTGACGATCGTGTGCGGCGACTCGCACACGTCGACGCACGGCGCCCTGGGCGCGCTCGCCTTCCCGATCGGCACGTCGGAGGTGGAGCACGTCCTCGCGACCCAGACCCTGCCCCAGATCCGGCCGCGCACGATGCTCGTCGAGTTCGTCGGCGCGCTGCATCCGGGGCTGACGCCGAAGGACGCGATCCTCGGCGCGATCGGCCAGCTCGGCGTGGACGGGGGCATCGGTCATGTCGTCGAGTACGCCGGCGACTGCATCCGCTCGTTCTCGATGGAGGGCCGGATGACCGTCTGCAACATGTCGATCGAGTGGGGCGCGAGAGCCGGCCTGATTGCACCGGACGACACCACGTTCGCGTACCTCGACGGGCGCCCGCGCGCCCCGCAGGGCGCGGACTGGGAGGCGGCGCTCGACCGCTGGCGGGCTCTGCCGACGGACGGCGATGCCATGTACGACACGTACCACGCGGTCGACGTCGACGCGCTCGAGCCGCAGGTGACCTGGGGGACCAACCCCGGGATGGTCGTCCCGGTCACGGGCCGCGTGCCCGATCCCTCCTCATACGACGACGCCGACGACCGCGCAGCGGCGGAGCGCGCGCTCGCGTACATGGACCTGCGCCCCGGAACCGCGATCGAGGACATCCACATCGACCGGGTCTTTCTGGGCTCGTGTACGAACTCGCGGATCGAGGACCTCCGGGCGGCGGCGGCGATCGTCGCCGGCAAGCAGGTCGCGGAGGGTGTCCAGGCGCTCGTCGTTCCCGGATCCGCCAGCGTTCGCGTCCAGGCGGAGGAGGAGGGCCTCGATGAGGTCTTCCGCGCCGCGGGCTTCGACTGGCGCCGCGCCGGCTGCTCGATGTGCCTCGGGATGAACCCTGACGTCCTCGGTCCCGGAGAGCGCTGCGCCTCGACCTCGAACCGCAACTTCGAGGGCCGGCAGGGGAAGGGGGGCCGCACCCACCTGGTCTCGCCGGCGATGGCCGCGGCAGCCGCGCTTCACGGCCACTTCGTCGACGTGCGGACGCTCGACGCGGCGGAGGCAGTGATCGCGTGACCCCGTTCACGAGCGAGACCGGTCGGATCGCGATCCTCGACCGAACCGACGTCGACACCGACCAGATCATCCCGAAGCAGTTCCTCAAGCGGATCGAGCGCACCGGGTACGGGGAGTTCCTCTTCAACGACTGGCGCTACGACGAGAACGGGGTGGAGCGCCCCGGGTTCGAGCTCAACCGGCCCGAGTTCGGCGGCGCGTCGATCCTGCTCACAGGGCGGAACTTCGGGTGCGGCTCCTCCCGCGAGCACGCCGCCTGGGCGCTCTCGGACTACGGCTTCCGGGTCGTCATCGCGCCCTCGTTCGGCGACATCTTCCGGACGAACGCCGGCAAGAACGGGATGGTCGTGATCGCGCTCCCCGACGAGGAGGTCAAGCGCCTCATGGAGGGGGTCGATCTCGACCGCGGATCGGAGCTGACCGTCGACCTCGAGCGGCGCGTGATCGTCGCTCCGGACGGCCGCGAGATCGCGTTCCCATTCGACGAGGCCGTTCGTCAGCGTCTCCTGCACGGCCTCGACGACATCGCGCTCACGCTGCAGCACGAGGACGCCATCGCGGCGTACGAGACAGAGCACGGCATCGCGTGACGCACGTCGCCGTCCTCCCCGGCGACGGGATCGGGCCCGAGGTCGCCGCCGAGGCGATCCGCGTGCTCGACGCGCTCGGGATCGAGCACTCCGAGCACCCCTTCGGCGGCAACGCGATCCTCGACCAGGGGACGCCGCTGCCCGACGAGACGCTCGCGGCCTGCCGGGAAAGCGACGCCGTGCTGCTCGCCGCCGTGGGCCTGCCCGAGCTCGAGGGAAAGCCGGTCCGTCCGGAGCAGGGCCTGCTCGGCATCCGGAAGGAGCTCGGGGTGTACGCCAACCTCCGTCCCGCGGTCGCCGACGGGATCGACCTGATCGTCGTGCGCGAGCTCGTCGGGGGGCTCTACTTCGGCGAGAAGGGCGTCCGCGACGACGGGACATGGTTCGACACGTGCGAGTACTCGCGGCCGGAGGTCGAGCGGATCGCCCGGCGCGCCTTCGACATCGCGCGCGCGCGTGACGGGCGACTCACGTCGGTCGACAAGGTGAACGTCATGCACACGTCGCGCCTCTGGCGCGACGTCGTCACGGAGCTCGGGGAGACGGAGTACCCGGACATCGCA
>CAWCRC010000004.1:0-221719 GCA_963797805.1 uncultured Actinomycetes bacterium
ACCTGCCTGCCGGGGTCGACATCGAGATCAAGCTCTGATGAATCGTTTGACCGCTATAGAGCTCGCCGGGGGAACCTCCCGGTTCCCCCGGACCCCCTCCACTGGTCCGCTGTCGCGGACAGAGCTCCCTGCCCTCGGAAGCGGGGTAGCGAGGTGAAAGGGATCCTTGGCAGGAAGCTCGGGATGACGCAGGTCTTCGACCAGGAGACCGGCAGCGTCGAGGCCGTCACGGTGATCGAGGCCGGGCCCTGCCCGGTGGTGACCGTGCGGACCGAGGCAGCCGACGGCTACGAGGCCGTTCAGCTCGCCTTCGAGCCGGTTGCTGACCGGAAGCTCACCATGGGCGAGCTGGGGCATCTCGGCAAGGCAGGCGTCGGTGCGCACCGGCACCTCGTCGAGTTCCGCGGGTCGAGCGAGCTCCAGCCCGGAGAGACCGTGACCGTCGAGGCCTTCGAGCCGGGCGACCGGATCAAGGTGTCGGGCGTCTCGATCGGCAAGGGCTTCCAGGGCACGATCAAGCGGCACAACTTTCACCGCGGCCCGGTGAGCCACGGCTCGCACAACGTCCGCAAGCCGGGCTCGATCGGCGCGTCGGCGACGCCGTCGCGCGTGTTCAAGGGCAAGAAGATGGCCGGGCACATGGGCGCCGCGCGTGTCACGCAGCTCGGCCTCGTCGTCCACGAGGTGGACGCCGAGCGGAACCTGCTGCTCGTGCGCGGCTCCGTCCCGGGCCCGAAGCGCGGGCTCGTCGAGATCCGCGGTGTCGAGAAGAAGGGAGTCGAGCGCTGATGGCCGTCAAGGCGACCGTGCTCGGCGGCTCGGCGAAGGACGTCGCCCTCGACGCGACGGTGTTCGAGGCCGAGGTCAGGCCGCATCTCCTCCACGAGACCGTCCGCTCCGAGCTGAACGCCGCGCGTCGCGGGACTCGCGGCGCGAAGAGCCGCGGGCTCGTTGCCGGCGGCCGCGCCAAGCCGTGGCGCCAGAAGGGCACGGGACGCGCCCGCCAGGGCACGATCCGCGCGCCGCAGTTCACGGGCGGCGGCGTCGCGTTCCCGCCCGGGATGCGCTCCTTCGACGTCAAGGTCAATCGCAAGGCGCGGCGCGCCGCGCTCCGCGGCGCCCTGAGCCACCACGCTGCGAACGGCACCTTCGCCGTGCTCGACGGCGCATCGGTCGACGCGCCGTCCACGAAGAAGGCGGCCGAGCTGCTCGCGGGCTGGGGCAAGGACGCGCCGGTGCTCGTCATCGCGCACGAGGACGAGGAGGCGATCGTCAAGTCGTTCCGCAACCTCGAGCGCGTGCTGGTGACCGTTCCCGGAGAGCTCGAGGTCGCGGCGATCGTCTGGGCGCGCGCGGTCGTCGTCACCGAGGCGGCGCTCCCGCTCGTCGAGACGCGGGCCGGGAAGGAGGCGGCGGCGTGATCGGTCTGACGAACGAGCAAGTCGTGCTGACCCCGGTCGTGTCCGAGAAGAGCTACTCGGGGATCGCCGAGGGCCGGTACACGTTCAAGGTCCACCCGGACGCGCACAAGACGCAGATCCGGCAGGCGATCGAGGAGCTGTTCGACGTCCACGTCGAGCGTGTGAACATCGTCAAGGTGCAGTCGAAGCCGAAGCGCCGCGGCCTCTTCAAGGGGACCCGGCCCGGCTGGAAGAAGGCGATCGTCCAGGTCCGCGAGGGCGAGACGATCGAGATCTTCGAAGGGGCACAGGTCTAAGTCGCATGGCAGTCAAGAAATACAAGCCCACGAGCGCCGGTCGTCGCCAGATGGCCACCTCCTCGTTCGAGGAGATCACGCGCGCCGAGCCCGAGAAGTCGCTGCTCGAGCCGCTCAAGAAGACGGGCGGCCGGAACAACCACGGGCGGATCACGACCCGGCACCAGGGTGGCGGGCACAAGCGCCGCTACCGCCGGATCGACTTCAAGCGGGTCAAGGACGGCGTGCCGGCGAAGGTCGCCACGATCGAGTACGACCCGAACCGCTCGGCCCGCATCGCCCTCTTGCACTACGCGGACGGCGCCAAGGCGTACATCCTAGCCCCGGCCGGGCTCCGGGTCGGCGCGACCGTGCAGTCGGGTACGGGCGCGGACATCAAGCCTGGCAACGCACTGCCGCTGGGCGACATCCCGACCGGTACGAACGTCCACGCCGTCGAGCTGCGGCCGGGTCAGGGCGCGAAGATGGCGCGCTCCGCCGGCTCGGGCGTCCAGCTCGTCGCGAAGGACGCGCCGTACGCCGTGCTGCGTCTCCCTTCCGGCGAGATGCGCCGCGTGCTCCTCACGTGCCGCGCCACCGTCGGCCAGGTCGGGAACAGCGATCATTCGAACGAGTCGAGCGGGAAGGCCGGCCGCAGCCGGTGGCTCGGCAAGCGCCCTACCGTGCGCGGGACGGCTATGAATCCGGTCGACCATCCGCACGGCGGCGGCGAGGGCAAGTCCAAGGGCCACCACCCGGTGACCCCGTGGGGTGTCCCGACGATCGGGAAGCGCACCCGCCCGAAGCACAAGGAATCCGACAAGTTGATCGTCCGCGGCCGTCGCCGCGGCAAGGAGAGGCGCTAAATGTCGAGATCGTCCAAGAAGGGGCCGTTCGTCGAGGAGCGGCTCTTGAGCCGCATCGAGGCGATGAACACCGCCGGGGACAAGCGGATGATCCGCACCTGGTCGCGCACCTCGACGATCTTCCCCGAGATGGTCGGGCACACGATCGCCGTGCACGACGGGCGCAAGCACGTCCCGGTGTTCGTGTCCGAGCAGATGGTCGGGCACAAGCTCGGCGAGTTCGCTCCGACCCGGACGTTCCGCGGCCATTCCGGTGACCGGCAGGCACAGGTGAAGAAGCGCTGATGGCAGCCGCGAAGACCCAGGCAGAGCGCATCCAGGTGCGCGCCCAGGCGAAGTGGGTCCGCATGTCCGCCCGCAAGGCGCGGCTCGTGCTCGACCACCTGCGCGGCCGCACGGTGCCCGAGGCGCGCACGATCCTCGCATTCACGCCGCGTGCGGCGGCGCGGGAGATCGACCGCGTGCTCGCGTCGGCCGTCGCGAACGCGGAGTCGGCCCACGGCCTCGACGGCGACGAGCTCGTCGTGCTCGAGGCGTTCGCCGACGAGGGCCCGACCCTCAAGCGCTGGCGCGCCCGCGCGCGCGGCCGCGTCAACCGGATCCGCAAGCGCACCTGCCACATCACGATCGTCGTCACCCAGAGCGAGTCCGCCGGCCGCCCGCGCCCGCAGAAGCAGGCGAAGCCCGAGGCCGAGAAGGCGCCGCAGACCGAGTCGCAGGCGCCGGACGAGGCACCCGCCGAGGAGAAGCCGAAGCGCCGCAAGGCGGCCGAGAAGAAGCAGGAGGTGGCCGCGTAATGGGCCAGAAGGTGCATCCCGGCGGCCTTCGGGTCGGTGTCATCCACGACTGGAAGTCGAACTGGTGGACCGGCAAGAAGGAGATCGCCGACTACATCCTCGAGGACGTCCGGATCCGCGACCACATCAACGGGAAGCTCTCGCACGCCGGCCTGTCCGACATCCTGATCCGCAAGGACAAGCAGCGGATCACGGTCGACATCTACACGGCGCGCCCCGGGATCGTGATCGGCAAGTCCGGCGTCGAGGTGGACGCGCTCCGCAAGGAGCTCCATGCCATCACCGGCAAGAGCGTCCACATCAACATCAACGAGATCAAGCGACCCGAGCTCGACGCGCAGCTCGTCGCGCAGGGGATCGCGGAGCAGCTCCAGAACCGCGTGTCGTTCCGGCGCGCCATGAAGCGCTCCCTCGCCTCGGCCATGCGGTCGGGCGCGCAGGGCATCAAGATCCAGTGCGGCGGCCGCCTCGGCGGCGGCGAGATGAGCCGCAGCGAGCGCTATACCGAGGGCCGCGTCCCGCTCCACACGATCCGCGCCGACATCGACTACGGCTTCGCCGAGGCGAAGACGACCTACGGCCGAATCGGCGTGAAGGTGTGGGTCAACAAGGGCGAGATCATGCCGGAGGGCTACGAGGGGTCGCTCGGCCGCGAGCGGATCTCGGAGGCCGACGGATCGCGGCGCCGCCGCGGCTCGAACAGCGAGGGCCTGGGCGCCTCCCGCGAGAGCGGCCGCGGCCGCGGCCAGGACCGCGAGGGCCTCGGCCTGGTGCAGAAGCGCCGCCGCCCCGGGCGCGGACGCGGTCCCGGACAGGGACGTGGGCAGGGTCAGGGCCGTGGGCCGGCGCCCGAGACGCAGGCACCGCCCGCGGATCAGGCGGCCGAGACGCCCGCGGTCGAGGTGGCACCCGAGACCACTGCGCCGGAGACGACACCGGAGAGCACGGGAGCTGACGCCTGATGCTGATGCCGAAGAAGACGAAGCACCGCAAGCAGTTCCGCGGGCGTCGCGCCGGCTTCGCGAAGGGCCAGACCGACGTGCAGTACGGCGACTACGGGATCAAGGCGCTCGAGAACGGTTGGGTCACCAACCGCCAGATCGAGGCGGCCCGGATCGCGATGACCCGCAAGATCCGCCGCGGCGGGAAGGTCTGGATCAACCTGTTCCCGGACAAGCCCTACACGAAGAAGCCCGCCGAGACGCGGATGGGCTCGGGGAAGGGCTCCCCCGAAGGGTGGGTCGCCGTCGTCAAGCCGGGTCGCGTCATGTTCGAGCTGTCCGGCGTGTCTGAGCCGCTCGCCAAGGAGGCGCTCCGTCTCGCGGCCCAGAAGCTGCCCGTCAAGGCGAAGTTCGTGAAGCGGGAGGCGGATCTCTTTGAAAGCTGATGAGTTGCGCGCGATGACCGACGAGGAGCTCGACAGGAAGCTCGGCGAGGGCCGGCAGGAGCTCTTCAAGCTCCGCTTCCAGGCCGCGACCGGCGCCCTCGATTCGAGCGCGCGCCTGCAGCGGGCGAAGCGCGAGATCGCCCGCATCCTGACGATCCAGAACGAGCGCGCTGCCGAGAAGGTGTGAGGAACGAATGGCTGACGAGAACGTGAACGAGAACGAGACCGAGACCGAGACCCCGGCCGAGGAGACGGCTGCCGAGGCCGTCGAGGAGACCCCGGTCGCCGAGGCGGACGCTCCGGAGGCTGCCAAGGAGGCCGTCGCCGAGGCGCCGGCGGAAGAGCCCGTGGCGGATGAGCCCGTGGCCGAGGAGCCTGCGGAGGAGCCCGTCGCCGAGGCCGAGAAGACCGCCGCCAAGGCTGCCGGCGAGCCCGCCGCTGCCGAGGCGGATGCAGCCGCGGCCGGCGAGGCGGCAGCGCCTCCTGCGCCGCAATCCGGTCCGAAGCCGAAGAAGAAGCGACTTCCCCGGTCTCAGCGCCCGCAGCGCACGCGGCCGAAGCGGGTCGCGTCCACCGAGCGGAAGCCGATCGTCCGGCTCGAGAAGCCCGAGCACGAGCGCGGGCGGCGCCAGGAGCGCCAGGGCACCGTCGTGTCCGACGCGATGGAGAAGACGATCGTCGTCAAGGTCGAGGTCGTGAAGGCGCATCCCAGGTACAAGAAGGTCGTGCGCCGGAGCACCAAGTTCCATGCGCACGACGAGCTGTCGGCCGCAAAGGTCGGGGACATCGTCCGGATCGTCGAGACGCGGCCGCTGTCGAAGACGAAGCACTGGCGCCTGGCCGAGGTCGTGGAGGCCGCGAAGTGATCCAGCAGGAATCTCGCCTCAAGGTCGCCGACAACACGGGTGCGCGCGAGCTCCTCTGCATCCGCGTGGTCGGGGGCTCGCGCCGGCGCTACGCGCGTGTGGGCGATGTGATCGTCGCTACAGTGAAGACCGCCACGCCGCAGGGCACGGTCAAGAAGGGCGAGGTCGTGAAGGCCGTCGTCGTCCGGACGAAGAAGCCCTACGGCAGAGGTGACGGCACGTTGATCGGGTTCGACGAGAACGCGGCCGTGATCATCGACAACCAGCTGAATCCGCGCGGAACGCGCATCTTCGGGCCCGTCGCCCGGGAGCTGCGCGAGAAGAACTTCATGAAGATCGTCAGCCTCGCCCCCGAGGTGCTCTAGAGATGGCCACCACCATGCGAATCAAGAAGGGCGACCTCGTCCAGGTGCTCGCCGGCAAGGACCGCGGCAAGCAGGGACGGGTCCTCGAGGCACGCCCGCGCGACCGCAGCGTCATCGTCGAGAACCTGAACCTCGCGAAGCGGCACACCAAGCCGCGCCCGATTCGGGACACGAGCCGGATGGGAGGCGCGAACATCATCCCCGGCGGGATCATCGAAAAGCCGATGCCGCTCGACGTCTCGAACGTGATGATCGTCTGCCCGACCTGCAACGAGCCGACGCGCGTCGGGATCGCGGTCAAGGAGATCAAGGGCGAGACGATTCGCGTCCGCGTCTGCAAGCGGGGCAGCTGCGGCCAGGAGATCGGGCGCTGATGGCCACCGTGACGGAGCCGGTCGTGGCGCGCCTCAAGCAGCGCTACGAGGAGGAGATCCGCCCCGTGCTCAAGGACGAGCTCGGGCTGTCCTCGATCATGCAGGTGCCGGAGATCTCGAAGATCACACTCAACATGGGCGTCGGCGACGCGAAGACCGACGCGAAGGCGCTCGACGCGGCGATCGAGGAGCTCACCACGATCTCCGGCCAGCGCGCCCAGGTCCGCCGTGCGCGAAAGTCCATCGCGAGCTTCAAGCTGCGCGAGGGCATGTCCGTCGGCGCGCGCGTGACGCTGCGCGGCGCGCGGATGTACGAGTTCCTCGACCGGCTCGTCTCGATCGCCCTACCGCGGATCCGCGACTTCCGGGGGCTCAACCCTGACTCGTTCGACGGGCGCGGGAACTACTCGCTCGGGATCCGGGAGCAGATCATCTTCCCGGAGATCGACTACGACAGCGTCCCCGCGATCAGGGGCCTCGACATCGCGATCACGACCACGGCGGAGACCGACGAGCAGGCCCGCGCACTGCTGCGCGCGCTCGGGCTGCCCTTCGCCACCGAGAGAAGGGATTCGTAGTGGCCAAGACGTCCCTGCGCGTCAAGCAGAAGCGCACCCCGAAGCACCCGGTGCGCGGCTACTCGCGCTGCAATCGCTGCGGCCGGCCCCGCGCCGTGTTCCGCAGGTTCAAGCTGTGCCGGATCTGCCTGCGCGAGCTCGCGCACGACGGCGCGATCCCCGGCATGACGAAAAGCTCATGGTGATGACGTCTATCACCAAGAACTTTTCCGATGTTTGCTGGTCGATTTCCGCGAACGGAATCGACGGAACGACTGTGAAGGAACGATGAGATGCTGACCGATCCGATCGCCGACATGCTGACCCGCATCCGCAACGCGAACCGCGCGATGCAGGACACCGTCTCAATGCCGACCTCGCGCATGAAGGAGGAGATCGCACGCCTCCTCACTGACGAGGGGTACGTCAAGAGCTTCCAGGTCGTCGAGGCGACGCCGGTGGACCAGCTCGTGATCGAGCTCAAGTTCGGCAAGAACCGCGAGCGCGTCATCACCGACCTCAAGCGCGTGTCGAAGCCCGGCCGCCGCGTCTACGCGAAGAAGGACCGCCTCCCGCGCGTCCTCGGCGGGCTCGGCACGGCGATCCTGTCCACGTCGACCGGAGTGATCACCACCCGCCAGGCCGCGGAGCGCGGCGTCGGCGGGGAGGTCCTCGCCTTCGTCTGGTAGCCATGTCGCGGATCGGCAAAAGGCCCATCGAAATCCCGAGCGGCGTCACCGTCGAGGTGTCGGCCGGCGGGAACGTGAAGGTGACGGGCCCGCTCGGCACGCTCGAGCAGCGCGTCCCCGCGCGGATGGCGATCGCGCAGGACGACGGCGTCGTCACCGTGACGCGGCCCACCGAGCGCGGCGAGGATCGCGCGCTGCACGGTCTCACGCGCACGCTCGTCGCGAACATGGTCGAGGGCGTCACGAAGGGATACGAGAAGCACCTCGAGATCCAGGGCGTCGGGTACCGCGCCCAGCTGAAGGGCTCGGAGCTCGAGCTCGCCGTGGGCTTCTCCCATCCGGTCACGATCGCGCCGCGCGAGGGGATCTCGTTCGAGGTCCCGCAGCCGACGCAGGTGATCGTCAAGGGCACGAGCAAGCAAGTCGTCGGCCAGACGGCCGCGGAGATCCGCAAGGTGCGCCCGCCCGAGCCGTACAAGGGCAAGGGGATCCGCTACCAGGGCGAGCAGGTGCGGAGGAAGGTCGGGAAGAGGGCATGAGCGTCTCCGTTCGCGAAGCGCGCCTTCGCCGTCATCGCCGCGTGCGCGGGAAGGTTACGGGCACAGCCGAGCGGCCTCGGCTCGTCGTCTTCCGCTCGAACCGCGGGATCTTCGCCCAGCTCGTCGACGACGACGCCGGTCGCACGCTGGCGTCGGCGAGCTGGCTCCAGCAGCGGTCGTTCAAGGGCACCAAGACCGAGCAGGCTGCCGCTGTCGGCAAGGCGCTCGCCGCCGACGCCAAGAAGGCCGGCGTGGAGACGTGCGTCTTCGACCGGGCGGGCTACCTCTACCACGGACGCGTGAGGGCCCTCGCCGAGGGCGCGCGCGAGGGAGGGCTTCAGTTCTGACATGGGCATTGTCGAAGTAGCCGAGTCGCGCGAGCTCAAGGAGCGCGTGATCGAGATCAACCGCGTCGCCAAGGTCGTCAAGGGCGGCCGGCGGTTCTCGTTCACGGCGCTCGTCGTGATCGGCGACGAGGTCGACCGCGTCGGGGTCGGCTACGGGAAGGCGCGCGAGGTTCCGCTCGCCATCTCGAAGGCCGTCGACGACGCGAAGAAGAACATCTTCACCGTTCCGAAGCACGGGGCGACGATCACGCACGAGATCACGGGCCGGTTCGACGCCGCGCGCGTCGTGCTCCGACCGGCCAGCGAGGGGACCGGCGTCATCGCCGGCGGCGGCGTCCGCGCCGTGCTCGAGCTCGCCGGGATCCGTGACGTGCTCGCCAAGAGCCTCGGCACCACGAACCCGATCAACATGGCGAAGGCGACGGTCGACGGCCTCAAGCGGCTGCGCCGTCCCGAGGACGTCGCCCGCTCGCGTGGGAAGTCGATCGTCGACGTGCTGCCGTTCCGCCCCGCCGCCGAGACGGCCGCGGCGGAGCCTGCGGCCGCCGAGGCGCCTGCCGAGACCGCTCCGGCCGCGGAGGAGGAGTCGGCGTGAGCACGGTCCTCGTCAGGCAGACGAAGAGCGTCATCGGGCAGACGCAGAAGCACCGCGGCACGCTGCGCTCGCTCGGCCTGGGCAAGATCGGCAAGAGCGCGGAGCACAAGGTCTCGCGCGAGCTCGAGGGCAAGCTGCGGCACGTCGCCCATCTCGTGTCGGTGACGCCGCTCGACGGGAAGGACGCATAGGTCGTGGACGAGCTGAACCTGCACTCGCTGAAGCCGGCACAGCCCCGCATCGCGCGCAAGCGCGTGGGGCGCGGCCTCGGGTCGGGCAAGGGCCGGTACTCCGGCCGCGGCCTCAACGGCCAGAAGTCTCGCTCCGGCTCGCACAAGATGCCGGCGGGCTTCGAGGGCGGCCAGATGCCGATCGACATGCGCCTCCCCAAGCTGCGCGGCAACACGTCGGCGGACGCGATGCCGATCGGGCCGTTCCGGACGTACACCCAGCCGGTCAACCTTCGCGACCTCGAGGAGCGCTTCGACGCGGGCGCCGAGGTGACCCCGGAGATACTCAAGGGCAAGCGGCTGATCCGGAAGGTGTCGGTCGACGTCAAGATCCTCGGGGTCGGCGAGCTGACGAAGGCGCTCTCGGTCTCCGCGCACGGCTTCTCGAAGACGGCGAAGGAGAAGATCGAGGCCGCGGGCGGCAGCGTCACGTGGCTCCGCGGCGAGCCCGTCCCGAAGAAGCAGAAGACCCGGAAGGCGAAGCCGAAGGCCGAGGAGCCGCTCGACGAGGGCGACGAGGCCGCAGTGGAGGACGCGACCGAGCCCGCGGCGGACGAGGCCGCGGAGGAGGCCTAGTCCCGCGCGACGCGCGCGGATGTCGCCATGCTGAGCTGGCTCGCGAACGCCTGGAGGATCCCGGAGCTCCGGCGTCGGCTCCTCTTCACCGCGATGGTCCTCGGGCTGTACCGGCTCGGGTCGTGGATTCCGGCGCCGGGTGTCGACGCCGAGGCGATCGACCAGTACCTCTCGCGCACCGGGGGGATCTTCGACCTGCTGAACCTCTTCTCGGGCGGGGCGCTCTCGCAGTTCTCGGTCTTCGCGCTCGGGATCATGCCGTACGTCACGGCGTCGATCATCGTGCAGCTGATGACCGTCGTGATCCCGCGCCTGTCGGAGCTCCAGAAAGAGGGCGAGTCGGGCTACGCGAAGATCAACCAGTACACGCGGTACCTGACGGTCGCGCTCGCGGCCGGGCAGGCGCTCGGATACGCGTTCCTCTTCCGCAACCAGGGCGTGCTGCAGACGAACGCCGGGCGGATGGTGCTCATCATCGTCACGCTGACCACCGGCACGATCCTGCTCATGTGGATGGGCGAGCAGATCACGAAGCGCGGGATCGGCAACGGCATCTCGATCCTGATCTTCGCGTCGATCCTCACCGGTCTCCCCCTCGGTGTCACCGCCTGGTGGAACGGCGGCCCGATGGAGCGCATCTTCTTCCCGCTGATCGGGCTCGCGATCGTCGCCTCGGTCGTCTTCGTCCAGGAGGGCCAGCGGAAGATCCCGATCCAGTACGCGAAGCGCATGGTGGGCAGGCGCATGACCTCGGGCGGCTCGACCTACCTGCCGCTTCGCGTCAACATGGCGGGCGTCATCCCGGTCATCTTCGCGGCCGCGGTCCTCGCCTTCCCGCCGACGATGGCCCAGTACATCCCGGCCACGCAGGAGTTCGTGAACACGTACTTCCAGCCCGGCGACTGGCTCTACCTGCTGATCGAGGGCGGGATGATCGTCATCTTCGCGTTCTTCTACACGGCCGTGCAGTTCAACCCGGTCGACCAGGCCGACAACCTGCGAAAGCACGGCGGCTACATCCCGGGGATCCGCCCGGGGCCGCCGACGGCGCAGTACCTCGATCGCGTGCTCACCCGCCTGACTCTGCCGGGATCGCTCTTCCTCGCGGCCGTCGCGATCGCACCGAGCCTCTTCATCCGCTACGGCGGCTTCTCCCAGGCGAACGCACGCGCTCTCGGCGGCACCTCCGTCCTCATCGCCGTCGGCGTCGCGCTCGACACGATGCGCCAGATGGAGTCGCAGATGATGATGCGCAACTACGAGGGATTCCTCCGGTGAATCTCCTCGTGCTGGGGCCGCAGGGCTCCGGCAAGGGGACGCAGGCGGCGCGGATCTCGGCCGATCACGGCATTCCGCACGTCTCGACCGGCGAGATGTTCCGCGCAGCGATCGCGGAGGGGACCGAGCTCGGCCGGCAGGTCGAGCCGATCCTCGCGTCGGGCGATCTGGTCCCCGACGAGCTCACCGTTGCGCTCATCCGCGAGCGCCTGTCCCGGCCCGACGCCGCGGACGGCTTCGTGCTCGACGGGTTCCCGCGCAACCTGGCCCAGGCCGAGGAGCTCGACGAGATGCTCGCCGAGATCGACCGGTCGCTCGACGCGGTGCTGTTCTTCGACATCCCCGACCAGCTCGCGCTCGAGCGGATCGCCGCCCGGGCGGCGGCGGAAGGCCGCCGCGACGACCAGGAGGACGCCATCGCGCGGCGCCTCGCGATCTACCACGACCACACCGAGCCGGTCGTCGAGCGCTACCGGGCGACCGGAAAGCTCGTGCCGCTGCACGCGGCGCGCTCCATCGGTGAGGTCGCGGCCGAGATCGCCGCGGCACTCGAGCTGCTCGGCGAGGGGGCGGCGGCGTGATCATCCGCAAGAGCCCCGCCGAGATCGACCGCATCGCCGCGGCCGGAGCGATCGTCGCGGAGACGATCACCCACGTCGGCGAGCGGATCGAGCCGGGCATCACGACCCTCGAGCTCGACCGGATCGCGGAGGACTTCATCCGCGGCCAGGGCGGCATTCCGACGTCGCAGGGCTACCGGGGATATCCCGCGCGCGATCTGCATCTCGGTGAACGAGGTCGTCGTGCACGGGATCCCCGACGACCGCGTCGTCGAGGACGGGGATCTCGTCACGATCGACGTCGGCGTCACGCTCGACGGCGCGATCGCCGACAGCGCGTACACCTTCGGGATCGGGTCGCTCGACGCCCAGGCGGAGGCGCGGCGGCTGCTCGACGTGGCTCAGGACGGGCTCGCGGCAGGGATCGCCGAGGCGCGGCTCGGCAACCGGATCGGCGACATCTCGCACGCCGTTCAGACCGTCGTCGAGGGCGCCGGCTTCTCGGTCGTCCGGAGCCTCGTCGGGCACGGCGTCGGCCGTCACTACCACGAGGATCCGCACGTCCCGAACTTCGGTCAGCCCGGCCGCGGGCCGCGGCTCTCGGAGGGCATGACGATCGCGATCGAGCCGATGATCACGGCCGGGAGCCCCGAGGTGTGGCTCGCGGAGGACGGGTGGACGATCTCAACCGAGGACGGCTCCCTCTCGGCGCACTTCGAGCACACCGTCGCGATCCTCCCCGACGGGCCGCGCATCTTGACCCCCCGCGTGGGCATTGCCGCCGAGCGCGTCGCGGTCGAGCGGCGGGCGGCGATCTGACCGTCGCCGTTGATCGGAGAGTGCGGGGCTTGCTACACTTCGCGGCCCGCGCCGCGGCCGGTCGGTTGCGCGCGTACTTCAGCATGAACATCGCGACGGGCAGGGCGTAACCCCTGCGCGAGGAGACGGTTGGCAGTCAAGGACGAGAAGATCGAGGTCGAGGGCGAAGTGGTCGAGGCCCTTCCCAGCACGATGTTCCGCGTCGAGCTCGAGGGTGGCCATCACGTGCTCGCGACGATCTCGGGGAAGATGCGAAAGCACTACATCCGGATCCTTCCGGGTGACAAGGTGAAGGTCGAGCTCTCCCCGTACGACCTCACGCGCGGCCGCATCACCTTCCGTCTCAGGTAGCCGACACAGGAGCTCACGTGAAAGTCCGTCCTTCGGTCAAGCCCATGTGCGAGCGGTGCCGCGTCATCAAGCGGCACGGGCGCACGATGGTCATCTGCACGAATCCCCGGCACAAGCAACGGCAGGGCTAGGAGAGTCTGGAGCGATATGGCACGCATTGCCGGCGTCAACCTCCCAAACCAGAAGCGGCTCGAGGTCGGCCTGACCTACATCTACGGCATCGGCCGCTCGACCGCGCTCAAGGTCTGCACGGAGCTCGAGCTCGATCCCGACGAGAAGGTCAAGGACCTGACCGACGACGAGGTCACGAAGCTCCGCGCGTACATCGACGCGAACCTCGAGGTCGAGGGCGACCTGCGCAGGGAGCGGACGCAGGCGATCAAGCGCCTCTCCGAGATCGGCGCGTACCGTGGCATCCGGCACCGGCGCAACCTGCCCGTGCACGGCCAGCGGACGAAGACGAACGCGCGCACGCGCAAGGGCCCGAAGAAGACCGTCGGGCGCGGGAAGAAGGCGAAGTAATGGCACCTCCCCGCAAGACAGCCGCCCGCGGCAGGACGCGCCGCCGGGTCAAGAAGAACGTCGCGATCGGCCAGGCGCACATCAAGACGTCGTTCAACAACACGATCGTCTCGCTGACGGACAAGGACGGGAACGTCATCGCCTGGGAGTCCGCCGGCTCGGCCGGGTTCAAGGGCTCCCGCAAGTCGACCCCGTTCGCCGCTCAGGTGACCGCGGACAACGCCGCCCGCAAGGGGATGGAGCACGGCCTCCAGAAGGTCGAGGTCTTCGTGAAGGGCCCCGGCTCCGGGCGCGAGACGGCGATCCGCTCGCTGCAGGCCGCCGGGCTCGAGATCCTCGGCGTCAAGGACGTGTCGCCGCAGGCCCACAATGGTGTGCGGCAGAAGAAGCGGAGGCGTGTCTGATGGCCCGCGATCTCAGCCCGAAGTGCCGTCAGTGCCGCCGCGAGGGGATCAAGCTCTTCCTCAAGGGCGAGCGCTGCCTCACCGAGAAGTGCGCGATCGAGCGCCGCTCGTATCCGCCGGGTGAGCACGGCCGCGGCCGAATCAAGCAGAGCGAGTACCTGCTCCAGCTGCGCGAGAAGCAGAAGGCGCGCCGGTACTACGGGCTGCTCGAGAAGCAGTTCCGCAACACGTACCAGAAGGCCTCGCGCCGCACCGGCCCGACCGGCGAGAACCTGCTGCGGATGCTCGAGACGCGGCTGGACAACGTCGTCTACCGCCTCGGCTTCGCCGGCTCGCGCGCGCAGGCGCGGCAGCTCGTCCGCCACGGCCACTTCCTCGTCAACGGCCGCCGGGTCAACATCCCGAGCTACGGCGTCCGTCCCGACGACATCGTCTCCCTGAAGCAGGGCAGCCCCGCCGAGTCGATCGTGCGCGACGCGACCGATCTGACGGCCGCGGTCGCCCCCTGGCTCCAGGCCGACCACGAAGGGCTCACGGGCAAGGTGCTCAAGTGGCCCGAGCGCGCCGACATCGACACGCCCGTCCAGGAATCGCTGATCGTCGAGCTGTATTCGAAGTAGGGCAGAGACCCGTCTCGCCCACCTGGCTTCACAAGTCCCGCCCCGAAAGGATCACATGGTCACCCGTACTACCCTGATGGACTTCCAGACGCCGAGGATCGTCTCCGAGGACGCCGACGAGCGCTCGGGCCGCTTCACGATCGAGCCGCTCGATCGCGGCTTCGGCTACACCTTCGGCAACTCGCTCCGGCGCGTGCTTCTCTCGTCGCTCGAAGGCGCTGCCGTGACGGCAGTCAAGATCGAGGGCGTCGCCCACGAGTTCACGACGCTGCCGGGTGTCCGCGAGGACGTCACCGACATCATCCTCAACCTCAAGAACCTCGTTTGCCGCCTGCACGGCGAGTCGCCCGAGATCGAGGTGCACGTCTCGAAGAAGGGCCCCGGAGTCGTCACGGCCGCCGACATCGAAGCGCCGGCCGACCTCGAGATCCTCAACCCGGACCTCGAGCTCGCACACCTCGCCGACAAGGGCAAGCTCGAGATGACGCTCACGATCGGCCGCGGACGCGGCTACCTCCCGGCCGACCTGAACCGAGGGCCGGAGACGACGCTCGGCGTCATCCCGATCGACTCGATCTTCTCGCCCGTGCGCCGTGTCGCCTACGAGGTGGACGCCGCGCGTGTCGGGCAGCGGACGGACTACGACAAGCTCGTCCTCGACGTCACGACCGACGGCTCGGTCGCGCCGAAGGACGCCATCGCCGGCGCAGCCGAGATCCTGATCCGGCAGCTCGCGATCTTCACCGACCTCGACAAGCTCGAGCTCAGCGACGTCCCGTCGGCCGACAGCGAGCCGGCTCCGCCGTCGCACGGGATGGAGAACTTCCCGATCGAGGAGCTCGAGCTCGGTGTCCGCTCGTACAACTGCCTCAAGCGCGTCGGGATCGAGACCATCGGTGACCTCACCTCGAAGTCCGAGAACGAGCTCGCGGCGATCCCGAACTTCGGTCGCAAGTCGATCGAGGAGGTCCGGGAGACCCTCGCAGCCCACGGCCTGACGCTGAAGGGCGAGGAGCTCCCGCTCTAGGCCATGCGTCACGCTCGCGCAGGAAAGAAGCTCGGCCGCGACTCGGCCCACCGCAAGGCGCTCTACTCGAACCTCGCGGGGGCGCTCATCACGCACGGCCGGATCGAGACGACCGAGGCGAAGGCCAAGGCGGTGAAGCCGTTCGCCGAGAAGATGATCACCCTCGGCAAGCGCGGCGACCTCCACGCGCGGCGCCTCGCGATGGCCGAGCTGCGGTCGAACGACGTCGTTCACAAGCTCTTCTCGGACGTCGCGCCGCGCTTCGCGGAGCGCCAGGGTGGCTACACCCGCGTCGTGAAGCTCGGCCCGCGCCAGGGCGACGCCGCCTCGATGGCGCTGCTCGAGCTCGTCGACTTCGAGGCGTAGCCTCGAAGTCGACATGCTCGTCCGCTAGCGGGATTCCGCACGAGCGGAATCCCGCCGCTTGAGTGTCCGACTTCAGTCGAACCGCTGCGGGTTCTAGGCTGCTCGCATGCTCACGATCGTCGCGATCGCGCTCGCCCTGACGGTGATCCCGTCGCCGTGGGGCTGGGTGACGGTGATCGTCGCCGGGCTGATCGACGTCGCGGAGGCGACGTTCTTCGTTCGCTGGTCGAAGCGGCGACGCGCGACGGTCGGGGCCGAGACGCTCGTCGGCCGCACCGCCGTCGTGGTGCGCGCGCTCACGCCGCGGGGCCAGGTCAAGCTCGACGGTGAGGTCTGGGAGGCGCGGGCCGACTACGACCTCGTGCCGGGCGACGAGGTCGTCATCCGCGCCGTCGACGGGCTCGTACTGGACGTCGAGCCGGCCGGCTAGCGGTAGCTGGGAGGCCCCGTGGCGACGCTGCGCCTGACGCTCGAGTACGACGGGACCGCCTTCAAGGGCTGGGCCCGCCAGCCGGGCGCGAGGACGGTGGAGGGCGCGCTTCGCGAGGCGCTCGACGCCGTCCTCCCGGTCTGGGACGGGCTCGCCGTCGCCGGGCGCACCGACGCAGGAGTGCATGCGACCGGTCAGGTCGCGAGCCTCGAGGCGAACGACGGCGGGCCACCGGTGGACCGGCTTGCGGAGGCGCTCAACACCGTGCTGCCGGACGACATCGGCGTCGTCGGCGCCGAGGTGGCCCCGGAGGGGTTCCATGCGCGATTCAGCGCGACAGGGCGCGGCTACCGCTACGTCGTCCTCAACCGACGCCAGCGGTCGCCGCTCCGTGCGCGTCGCGCGCTCTGGTGGGCGCGGCAGCTCGACGACGAGGCGTTGCACGCGAGCGCCGCGCTCCTCGTCGGCGAGCACGACTTCACGGCGTTCACGCCGACGGAGACGCAGCACGAGGTCTTCACGCGGTCGGTCGCGCATGCCGCCTGGGAGCGTCGCGGCGACGAGCTCCACTTCACGGTCGCCGCCGACTCGTTCCTCCGCCACATGGTGCGAACGCTCGTCGGGACGATGCTCGAGTCGAGCCCGGAGCGGATCGCGACGCTCCTCGCCGGCCGGCCGCGGTCCGACGGGGGCGGCACCGCGCCGCCGTGGGGGCTGTACCTCGAGCGCGTCGACTATCCCGAGCAGCCCGGGTAGTCGATCCGTCGATCCGTGATCTCAGACCAGTCGTGCAGTGACGGGTGCACGAGCGTTCGCGACCGGAGGCCGGCTTGGCCGGCCGGGAGGTCCACGAGGGTTGTTCCGTGCCGATCGCAGAAGGGGCTCGTTGGGGGAACGATGGGTTCCCCCACGTCGAGGCTACGATCGGTCGCATGCGCTTTCGAGTCGTGCTCTTCGACCTGGACGGCACGTTGATCGACTCGGGGCCGATCATCCTCGCCTCGATGCGACACGCCGCGATGACGGTGCTCGGCACCGAGCCGGACGAGGAGCTCGTGCGCGCCGCGATCGGCGGGCCGGGCCTCATCGCCCAGATGCGCGACCTGGACCCCGACCGCGTCGACGAGCTGGTCGACGCATACCGCGCGCACAACGAGCCGCTCCACGAGACGCTCGAGTCGTTCGACGGGGTGCTCGACCTTCTCCCCGTGCTCCGGGCCGAGGGGCGACGGCTCGGGATCGTCACGGCGAAGCGCCGGGCGACCGTGGAGCTCGCCTTCGACCGCTTCCCGTCGCTCCGCGACGACGTCGAAGTGCTCGTGGGCGCGGAGGACACCAGGCTCCACAAGCCGGATCCCGACCCGGTGCTCGAAGGCCTGAGGCGGCTCGACGCCGAGCCGGGCGAGGCGGCGTACGTCGGCGACTCACCGTTCGACATCCGGGCGGCGAAGGCCGCCGGGACGTTCGCGGTCGCGGTCGCGTGGGGCGGGATCCACCCGGTCGAGCGGCTTGCCCATGAGGAGCCGGACGCCATCGTCCACACCACGGAGGAGCTCCATGCCGTCCTCTGACGCCGCGAAGGTCGTCGAGCTCCGCCGGCTCGTGGAGCACCACAACTACCGCTACCACGTCCTCGACGATCCCGAGGTGGAGGACGCGGTCTACGACGCCCTCTACGACGAGCTGAAGGCCCTCGAGGACGCGCACCCCGACCTCGTGACCGCCGACTCCCCGACCCAGCGGGTCGGGGGCGCACCTGCCGCCGGGTTCCGGAAGGTCGAGCACCTGCTGCCGATGGGCTCGCTCGAGAAAGTCACGACGGCCGAGGCGCTCGAGAAGTGGGGCAGCGACGTCCGCAAGCGGCTCGGGACGGACGAGCCGGTTGCCTGGGTGATCGAGCCGAAGATCGACGGATCGGCGATCTCGCTGGTCTACGAGCAGGGAGCGTTCGTGCGCGGCGCGACGCGGGGCGACGGCGAGCGCGGGGAGGACGTCACCCAGAACCTCCGTACGATCGACGCGGTCCCGCTGCGGGTACGAGTCGACGACGGCGACCATCCGCCCGCCCTGCTCGAAGTGCGCGGCGAGGTCTACTTCCCCCTCTCCGGGTTCGCACGGTTCAACGAGGCGCAGCTGGAGGCGGGGAAGAAGGCGGCGCCGAACCCCCGGAACGCGGCCGCCGGGTCACTCCGGCAGCTCGATCCGCGCGTGACCGCCGACCGCCCGCTCTCGCTCTGGGTGTACGGCTTCGGCGCCCGCGAGGGGACGTTCCCGGGGAGCCAGTGGGAGATGCTCCAGTGGCTCCGGGAGCACGGGTTCAGGACGAACCCGCATGCGGAGCGCCTCGAGACGATCGATGAGGTAGCGGAGGCGTGTCGCGCGTGGGAGGAGCGCCGCGGCGATCTCGACTACGAGATCGACGGGATCGTGATCAAGGTCGACGACCTCGACCAGCAGCGCCGCCTCGGCGCTCTCCACGGACGCCCCCGCTGGGCGCGCGCCTACAAGTGGGCGCCGACGACCGCCGTTACGACCCTGCGGACGATCCACATCCGCGTCGGGCGGACGGGCGCGCTCAACCCCTGGGCGGAGCTCGAGCCGGTGCACGTCGGCGGGGTCACCGTGTCGAACGCGACGCTGCACAACGAGGAGGACATCAACCGCAAGGACATCCGCGAGGGAGACCTCGTGATCGTGCAGCGCGCGGGGGACGTGATCCCCCAGGTCGTCGGGCCCGCGGGCGACCACCGCCCCGGCACGAAGCGCTTCCGGATGCCGAAGCGCTGCCCGCTCTGCGGCGTCGAGGTCGTGAAGCCGGAGGGCGAGGTCATGCACCGGTGCCCGAACCGCGCCTGCCCCTCGCGCGGCCTCGAGACCCTGATCCACTGGGTGAGCGCGGCGATGGACATCGAAGGAGTCGGCGAGCAGTTCGTGCGCCGACTGTGGGACGAGGGGCTGCTCCGCTCGATGCCCGACCTCTACCGCCTGACCCCCGAGCAGCTGCAGGAGCTCGACGGGTACGGAGAGATCTCCGCCCTCCGTGCGGTCGACTCGATCGAGGCGTCGAAGGCGCAGCCCTTCTCACGGGTGCTGTTCGGGCTCAACATCCCGAAGATCGGCTGGGTGCTCGCGCGGAACCTCGCCCGCGACTTCGGCTCGGTCGACGCCCTCGGCGCAGCGAGCCAGGAGGACCTCGAGCAGGCCGAGGGGATCGGCCCCGACCGGGCGGAGCTCGTCGCCGAGTGGTTCGCCGAGGAGGAGAACCGCCGCCTCGTCGAGGAGCTGCGCGGGCTCGGGCTGACGATGACCGCGGGGAAGGCGGAGAAGCCGGTCGAAGGGCCGCTCACCGGGCACCAGTACGTCATCACCGGGACCCTCGAGCGCTTCACTCGCGACGAGGCGAAGTCGGCGCTCGAGGCGCTGGGCGCGAAGGTCTCGGACTCCGTGTCGAAGAAAACGACGGGCGTGATCGCGGGCGAGAGCCCCGGCTCGAAGCTCGCCAAGGCGCAGAAGGCGGGCGTGCCTGTCCTCGACGAGGACGCCCTCGCCGGTCTGCTCGGTGGCTGAGACCTAGGGAGTCGCCGCCGTGCGCTGCTGGGCGTTGCCCGCAAGCGCGGTGACGAACCGGTCCTGCGCGCTCCGTGCGGGCCAGAAGGAGACCGGAGTCCCGTTCTGGAGGACGGCGAAGACGACATCGCGGCGGATGAGCCCGGAGAGCGTGCAGGAGAGGTTCGTCGTGCCCGTCTTGCCGCGGACGTCGCCCGCGAGGTTCTGCATCCGGTCCTCGAGCGTGCCACTCCGGCCCGTGACGGCGAACGACGCGAGGAACGAAGGCCCCGTCCGGGTATCCCAGATGCCCGCCCGCAGCACGCCGGCGAGAGCACGCGCCGTCAGGCGATCGAGCGACGAGAGCCCGGAGCCGTCGACGATCCGGACGCCGTCCGTCGGGATGCCGGCCGCGCGCATCGACGAGAGCACGACCCGGCTGCCGGCCGCGCTCGAGCCGGGGCCGCCCTCGAGCGTTCCGAGCTGCTTCAGCACCATCTCGGCGGTGAAGTTGTCGCTGTCGCGGTTCATCGAGCGGACGATCATCGTCAGGGATGCGGACCGGTCGCGGGCGAAGAGTGCGGCGTCCGTCGGCGCCGATCCGAGCCCGGACGGTCCTGCGATCTGCACGCCGCGTGCGGCGAGGGCGGTGCGGAGCGCCCGAGCGGCGAGCAGCGGCGGCGGCTTCGCGGGGCGGAACCCGCGGGCGCGGTCGACGACGAGCGCGGACAGCGGTGGAGTCTCGATCCCGATGAACCCTCGCTTCCACCCCGGCGCGTCGCGACGACTGTCGTAGACGGACTCGTCGCCGCGGATCCATCCCGTGACCCGCGTGATGCCCGCGCCGCGCACGGTGTCGGCGAGTCGGCCGACGTCCGCGGAGGTCAGCGTCGGGTCGCCGTAGCCCTTGATGAAGAGGTCGCCGCGCCAGGTCGCGCCCGCGCGCGCGCCCGCGCCGAGCACCTCGGTCCGGAAGCGGAAGCCGGTGCCGAGCCGCGAGAGCGCCGCCCAGGAGACGGGGAGCTTCTCGTTCGAGGCCGGGATCATCGGCCGCGAGGCGTTGTGCGCGTAGAGCACGTCCCCGGTCCGCGCGTCGAGGGCGATCGCGGCCGTCCTGCCGAGAGAGAGATACGGCGAGCGAAGCGACTCCGTGAGGCGCGACTGCAGGTCGCCGCTCGCGCCGGAAGCCGTCGTCGGAGAGACCGCGAGCGCGAGTGCGAGCACGACCAGCGCGAGACGGAGTCCCCAGCGCATGGTCCTCAACCGTAGACGGTGATCGTGACGGTCCGGCGCCCCCATGCTCGGGCGGCGGCCGTGCTGGGCATCCAGAGGTCGATGATCGCGCCCCTGATCGACGCTCCCGTGTCCGCGGCGACGGCCGTCCCATAGCCCGGCACGAAGAGCCGCGTCCCGAGCGGGATGACGTTCGGGTCGACCGCGACCACCCCGACGCCGACGGGCAGGCCGCTCGACGTCCTGCCCGCGAGGTGGTAGGCGACGGCGTCGACGACGAGCGTTCTCGTCGCTCCGCTCGCGACGGGTACGGGTGTCGCCGCGGGAGCGGGGGCATCCGTCGACGCGCGCGACGACGGAGGCGCGACGCGAGCGGCGGCGCGCTTGGCCGCCTGCGTCTGTGCGGCGACGTGTGCGGCCGTGGCTCGACGACGCAGCGCGAGGACGGTCGCGCGCCTTCCCGCGGTGGCCGCCTGGAGCCGGGACGTGGCGATTGCGGCGAGGCGTTGGGTGCGCCGGAGCTCCGCCTGCGCCCGACGCACCTGGACGAGGCGCAGCCGGAGCGCTCGCGCCTGTCGCTGTGCGCGGGCGATCAGCGCGCGGTTCCGGCGCACGGCGCGCTCGAGCCCGTCGACGCCCTCCAGGACGGCGTCGAGCGACCGCGCGCCGAGCAGCACCGCCACGGGCTCGGCGTCGCCCTCGACGTAGAGCTGTCGCAGCAGCAGGCCGATGCGGGTCTGCGTCGCGGCGAGCGAGCCGCGCACGACGGCCGCTCTCCCGAGGAGGCGTTGGTGAGCGATCGTGAGCGACCGCCGCCGACGCGCATGGCGCGCCGAGTCGGCCCGCGCCCGCGCCAGCGCGACCTCGGATGCGAACAGCTCGACGGCCGCGCTCCGTTCCATCGCGGCCGCTGACGCGGAAGGCCCGGCGCCGGCCGACGCGCCGAGTGCGAGACCGGTCGTCGTACAGAGAACGAACGCCGCGGCGCACGAGGCGAGGTATCTCGCGCTCCCGTGCAAGGGCCGCGGACCGTACCACACACAAGGAGTGAAAAATGCTGTTTGCAGAGATTTTTGGGCCGTTACCCGCTGCAGCCGTCGGACTTGGCTGCTAGGCTCCCCGACTTGTGGCTGGTGACCCCACGAGCGGCGGGTTCACGGCCCGACGAGCCATGGGCGGCATGACGAGGACGAAAAGGCGGGTTTTCGCCGTCGGAGTGGGGCTTGCGGCACTTGCGGCGACGCTCCTCGTCGGCGCCAGCGCGGCCACCGCGGACCCGTCGATCAGCTCGAAGCGCGAGCAGGCGCAGGCGATCCTCGCCCAGATCCGCCAGATGGACTCCGAGCTCTCCCACGCCATCGAGTCGTACAACCTCGCGAACATCCAACTCGACCAGATCGATGCCGACCTCGACGCGAACGGCCGTCACCTCATTGTCGCGAAGTCAAGCCTTGGCGTCGCCCAGCAGCACATTGCCAAGCGGCTCCGGGCGCTCTACATCAACGGCGATGCGGGGGGCGCCGTCGAGGTGATCCTCGGCGCCAGGAGCCTCGACGACCTCCTCGACCGGCTCGAGATGGCCGAGCGGGTCGGCGGACAGGACTCGAAGGTCTTGAAGGACCTCAAGCGCTTCCGCACGGAAGTGAAGACCCGGCGCGCGAGGCTGCGCTCCGACCGCGCCCGCCAGGCGCAGATCGTTGGTCAACGCGCAGCCCAGAAGCGCTCGATCGAGGGCCAGCTCGCGGAGCGCCAGCGGCTTCTCGCGTCCGTCAAGGACGAGATCACGCGGATGGAGGAGGCGGAGCGGCGCCGGCAGGCGCAGCTCGAGGAGCAGGCCCGGGCGCGTCTCGCCGCCGCCCGCGCGGCGGCCCACCAGGAGTCGATCGAGCTGTCCATCGGCGGCGTGCCCGAACCTGTCGCCGACGACGGCTCGGGCTCGGGCTCGGGCTCGGTCGCCGTCTCCGTGCCGCCGGCCAAGTACGGCGGGGTCGTGGGGATCGCGATGCAGTACCTCGGCGTCCCGTACGTCTGGGGCGGAGCGAGCCCGTCCGGGTTCGACTGCTCGGGCTTCGCGATGTACGTCTACTCCCAGGTCGGTGTCTCGCTCCCGCACAACGCGGCGATGCAGTACTCGAGCGTGGGCGTCTACGTCCCGCGCGAACAGCTGCAGCCCGGCGACCTCGTCTTCTTCGACGGCCTGGGGCACATGGGGATGTACATCGGCGGCGGCCAGTTCATCCACGCGCCGCACACCGGCGACGTCGTGAAGATCTCCAGCCTCTACGACTCCTGGTACTCGTCGACCTACGTCGGCGCCAAGAGAGTCCTCTGACCGCAGGGGAACCCATGGTTCCCCCACGAGCCCCCTCCTTCAGCGCGGCGCACCGGTAGACCGCGCCTGGCCTCCCGGCCGGCGGAGCCGGCCTCCGGCCGCGACGGTCGCGCACGGTCGACGGAGACGAGTGCAAGCCCGAGGGATTGGCGAACGCACGGCCCCGCCGAGGGGGCGAAGTTGCGACCGCGACAGCGGGCGCCTTCAGGGGTGTGCCCGCGCCGCAGGCGCGGGATCCCCGCGGTCGGGATCCGCTCCTGCGGAGTCCGACCCTGCGGACGAGTACAGCCCTTCGACCTCGTCCGAGAAGTGTTCGAGCACGACGCGGCGCTTCAGCTTGAGCGTCGGCGTCACCTCGCCCTGCTCCATCTCGAAGTCCCGCGGCAGGATCGCGAATCGCTTGAGCTGCTCGAACCGCGAGCGATCCCGGTTCACGTCCTCGACGATGCCGGACACGAGCTCGACGACCTTCGGGTCGCGGGCGAGGGTCGCGACGTCGCCCTGGAGACCGTGCTCCGCCGCCCACTTGCCGATCTCCGCGGCGTCGAGAGTGATGAGCGCCGCCGGGTACGGACGACGGTCGCCGACGACGAGCGCCTGTGACACGAAGCGGGAGGTCTTCAGGTCGTTCTCAAGGTTCTGCGGCGCGATGTTCTTGCCGCCGGCCGTGACGATGATGTCCTTCTTCCGGTCGGTGATCGTGACGAAGCCGTCCTCGTCGATCGTCGCGATGTCGCCCGAGTGCAGCCATCCGTCCGGCTCGAGCACCGCCGCCGTCGCCTCCGGATCCTTGAAGTAGCCCGCGAAGACCGTCTCGCTGCGGATCATCAGCTCGCCGTCCTCGGCGATGCGGAGCTCGAAGCCCGGCAGTGCCGGGCCGACCGTGCCGAAGCGCGTGCGCTCACTCGTGTTCGTCGCCGCCGCGGTCGTGCACTCCGTCAGGCCGTACCCCTCGCGGATCCGAATGCCCATCGAGTCGAAGAACTCCGCGACCTCCTTCGCGAGCGGGGCGCCGCCCGAGATCGGGATCCGGAGGCGCCCGCCGAGACGCTCCTTCACCTTCGAGAAGACCAGCCGGTCGGCGATCGCGACCCGTGTGGCGAGCCCCCGGGGCACGGGCTCGCCCTGTTGCCGGAGCCGGCTGGCCCGGCGGCCGACGTCGAGCGACCAGTCGATCAGCCGTCGGCGGGCTCCGGTCGCCTCGGCGAAGGTCGACGTGACGGCGGTGTGCACCTTCTCGTAGATGCGCGGGACGCTCGGGAGGATCGTCGGCCGCACCTGCGGCAACGCGCGCGCGACCTCGAGCGGCTCGGGCAGGAACGCGGTCGTGTAGCCGACGTACGGGGCCGAGAGGTGGACGAGTCGCCCGTAGTTGTGGGCGAGCGGGAGGTAGAGGAGCAGCACGTCCTCGGCCGAGCCGTGGTCCGGGAGCTCGTCGTTCACCGAGATCATCGCGTAGTAGTTGCGGTGCCGGATCATGCATCCCTTGGGCGGCCCGGTCGTCCCGGACGTGTAGATGAGCGTGAAGACGTCCTCCTCGTCGACCGCGGCGACCGCCTCGTCGAGCGCGCCGGGGCTCGCGGCCCGGTGCCCGCGACCGTCCGCCTCGAGGGCAGCGAGGTCCGCGAAGGTCAGGACCTCGCGGAGCGCCGGGAGCTCCGCCCGTCGCTCCTCGACCCTCGCGCGTTGCGCATCGTCCTCGCAGATGACGCCGACCGCCTCCGAGTGCTCGAGCACGTACGCGACGTCCTTCGGCGAGCTGTTCGCGTAGATCCCGACGCCGATCGCGCCGATGTGGGCGAGCGCGAAGTCGAGGAGCGCCCACTCCAAGGTAGTGCGCGCGAGGATCCCGTACGTGTCGCCCTTGCCGACGCCGCGGGCGAGAAGGCCGTTCGCGATGAGCTCGACACGCTCGCCCGCCTCGGCCCACGAGACCTCGCTCCAGGTGTCGCCCCCGTCGACGAGGTACGCCGTCCCCGTGTTGCGGGTCAGGGCCTCGCGCCAGAGACGAGGAATCGTCCGGTTCCCGGGCATCTACCGAAGACTGTACTGGCTGTCCGGCGCGGCGCCAGGGGCGTGGATCGGCGCAGGGAACCGGCGATCCGGCGCGAATCTCGACCTCCCGCCCCTAGACTGCGGAGGATCATGCGCGTCACCTGGAACGGATCGCTGAGCTTCGGTCTCGTGAGCATCCCCGTGGGGCTCGCGCCGGCCACGAAGCCTGCTGCGCGCCAGTCGGACGTCTCCTTCCGGCTGCTGCACCGCGAGTGCCTCTCGCCCATCAAGCAGAAGCGCTGGTGCCCGGTACACGACCGCGAGCTCGCCCCCGACGAGATCGTCAAGGGCTGGGAGGTCGCGAAAGGGCAGTACGTGATCGTCGAGGAGTCGGAGCTGGAGGCGCTGGAGCGCCACGACGACTCGCGCACCATCGACATCGAGCGCTTCGTCCCGCTCGGTGACGTCGACCCGGTCTGGATGGACAGGACGTACTTCCTAGTACCCGGCGCGGCGCCCGCGCAGCGACGGCCCTACAAGCTCCTGCTCGAGGCGATGGAGGAGGCGGGAGTCGCCGCGATCGGCCGGCTCGTCCGCTCCGGCCGCGAGTCGCTCTGCCTCGTGCGCGCCCGCGGCAAGGGCCTCGTGCTCGAGACGCTCTACCTCGTCGAGGACGTCTACTCGCAGGCGGAGATCGACGAGGCGATGGACGCGACCGAGGTCAAGAAGACCGAGCTCGACCTCGCCCGCCAGATCGTCGAGGGCCTCCAGGCGTCCTTCGAGCCGGACGAGCTCTCGAGCGACTACCGGCGCGACCTCCGCGAGCTGCTCGAGGCGAAGCTCCGGGGCGAGGAGATCAGCATCCCCGAGCCGACCGAGGAGCCCGCCCCCGCCGTCGATCTCATCGAGGCCCTCAAGGCGAGCGTCGCCGCCGCGAAGGCCACGTCTGCGCGACCCAAGAAGGCCGCCGCCGCGAAGCCCAAGGCCGAGAAGCGCCCCGCGCGCAAGGCCGCCAGGAAGTGAGCTGACGCTCCTCGCGTGACGAGGGGCCCGTCCGGGCCCCTCGAGAAACGGTGCGTGAGGGAGGCCCTCGCTAGTGCGCCGCCGCCTGGCTCGCGCCGACGGCCTGCAGCTGGGCCTGGAAGAGATGCTTGTCGATCTTCCCCTGGTAGATCGGGACGCCTTCCGCGACGCAGATCCTGATGACCGCCTCGCGGTCCATGTTGAGCTCCTTCGCGAGCTCGTCGGGCGTCAGGTGATTCGCCATCGACCGATTCCTCTCTCGCGCGACAAAAAAGCCCGGCGAACCGAAGTGTTCGCACGGGCTCGATCTGCGCTCGTAGGGTTCGCGGCGGGGGTCAACGGGCCCGCCTCCCGAAAACGTCCATGTGCTCCGAGGATACTCCGGCATCTGGCCGACGCGCAACGGCCGTCGTGTTCAGACCGGGTTATCGCTCTCGATGTAGTGCCCGGTGCATTCGACACGTGCCACTGCACTGCGCTTCGTGGCCGGAGGCCGGCTTGCCGGCCGGGAGGCCCGCAATCGGACGACTCGATCGTTGCGCAGAAGGAGGGGGCTCGTGGGGGAACCATGGGTTCCCCCACGTCCTAGACGGGGTTATCGATCTCGATGTAGTGCCACTCGAGGCCGAACCGCTCGGCGAGGTGCGCGGCGAGCGCCTGCACGCCGAACCGCTCCGTTGCGTGGTGGCCGGCGGCGATCAGGTGGACGCCGAGCTCGCGCGCCGTGGCGCCGCTCGGCTCCTCGGGCTCTCCGGTGAGGAGCGCGTCGTAGCCCTGGTGCGCGGCATGGATGAGGTCGTGGCCTGCGCCGCCGGTCGAGACGGCGAGCCTGCGGATCTCGCGGTCGCCGCCGCGGAGCACGAGCGGCGTCCGCTCCACCGCAGCCTCGATGCGTCCGACGAGCTCGTCGAGCGAGACTGGGCCGACCGCGCAGCCGAGCCCCACCGACTCGAACACCTCCTCGGGCGTCGCCCCGATTCGCGCCGCGAGCTGGGCGTTGTTCCCGAGCCTCGGGTGCGCGTCGAGCGCGAGGTGATAGGCGACGAGTGACGCGTCGCCCCGGAAGAGCGCCTCGAGCCGGCCGCGCAGGCGCGCGTCGACGAGGAGCGGCTCGTTCCGCCAGAAGAGCCCGTGGTGCACGAGGACGAGCTCCGCGCCGAGCTCCACCGCGCGCTCGAAGAGCTCGCGGGAGCACGAGACCCCGCACGCGATCGTCGTGACGTCCTCCGCGCCGACGACCTGAAGGCCCGGCGGCGCGAACTCCGGGAATCGCTCGATCTCGAGCAGTGCGCTCGCGTGCGTGACGATCTCGTCCCTGCGAGCCACGGCGCGAGTCTACGGAACCGGGAACCGCTACCCTTTCGCGGCTCGGGGTGTGGCGCAGCCTGGTAGCGCGCTCCGTTCGGGTCGGAGAGGTCCCCAGTTCAAATCTGGGCACCCCGATTCATGGTGGGGGAACCCATGGTTCCCCCACCAGCCCCCTCCTTCGGCGCCGCGCACGGGTCACCCGTGGTTGGCCTCCCGGCCGGACAAGCCGGCCTCCGGCCCCGTTCGGTCGGTGCATAGGTCACTCGTTCCTGGCGTGGCCGTATCCTCGCTGCATGCTCAAGGCGGTTCTGCTCGACGTCGACTTCACGCTGTTCCGGCCCGGGCCGGAGCTCGGGCCCGAGGGGTACGAGCGCATCGGCGCACGGCACGGGTTGACGCTCGAGCCCACGCGGTACGAGGGGGCGCGCGTCGCGGCGCTCGCCGACCTTCAGCACCACCCCGAGCTCGTCCACGACGAGGAGCTCTGGATCCGGTTCACGGAGGACATCGTTCGGGGCATGGGCGGCGACGCCGACGGCTCGCGCGCGTGCGCCACGGCCGTCGTCCGCGAGTGGGAGCGGCACGAGAACTTCTTCCTCTACGAGGACGCCTTGCCGACGCTCGAGGCGCTCCGCGGGCACGGTCTCCGCATCGGGCTCGTGTCCAACGGTCAGCGCGACCTGGAGGGGTTCGCGCGCCACCACGCGCTCGACGTCGACGTCTGCGTCGGCTCGGTGAGCCACGGGAGGATCAAGCCGCACCGGTCGATCTTCGAAGCAGCGCTCTCGGCGCTCGACGCCGGCCCGGCCGAGGCGGCGATGGTCGGCGACAGCTACGCCGACGACATCGAGGGCGCACGCGCGCTCGGCATGCGGGCGATCCTCCTCGACCGCGACGGCGTGCACGTCGGCGAGCCCGACCGGATCGACACGCTGCTCGCGCTCCCGGCGGCGCTCGGCCTCTGACGGCTAGGAGCCGTCCGCCGCGACCGCCTGTCGCCAGGCGTCGGTATGCGCGCCGAGCGCGACGTCGGGCGGACGCTCCGGCCACGGCCCGAGATCGGCATGCGCCTCGGCGAGCGACGCCACGGGCCCCACGCAGACGTCCTCTGTCCTCGACGAGGTCGAGCCAGTCGGCACGCGCCCGCGTCGCAAGGACGGCCGCGAGATCGGCGCGCAGCGCCTCCTGGTCCGCCTCGTACTGCCGCGCCGCGAGCTCGGGGCGGCCGATCGCCTCGCAGAGCCGTGTGAAGAACCCGGGCTCGAGCGCCGCGACGGTGAGCAGGAGGCCGTCGGCGGCCTCGTAGACGCCGTAGCACGCCAGCCCGCCCGTGAGGAGCCGCGGCAGCGGGTCGCCGCTGGAGCCGGTGCGCCACGAGGTCGTGCGACCCGTGCGTCATGGACACGACCAGGCGCGCGCCCTCGCCCGTGCGCTCGCGGCGGAAGAGCGCGGCGAGGATCTCGGCGACCGCCCGAAGCGCTCCGGCCGCGAGGTCGGCGACCTGGACGGGAGGGACCTCGCGCCCCGTATCGGCGAGCGCGCCGGCCCAGCCGAGGTAGTTCAGGTCGTGCCCGACGCGCGCCGCGTGGCGACCCGACGTCCCGAAGCCCGTGATCGAGCAGTAGACCACACCCGGCGGGACGTCCTCCGGGCCGACCCCGAGCCGCGCCGCGACGCCCGGCCGGAAGCCCTCGAGGACGACGTCGGCCCGCGCGCAGAGCGCACGCGCGAACGCCGCATCGCGCTTCAGGTCGCAGACGACCGATTCCTTGCCTCGCCGTAGGGCCTCGTCCCAGGCGGGTGCGGCGGTGCGCATCGGGTCGCCGCCGGGCGCCTCCACGCGGACCACCCGCGCGCCGAGCCGGAGGAGCTCGCTGCTCGCGAACGCGCCGGGGAGGTAGCGGGCGAGGTCGACGACGAGCAACCCGTCGAGCGGACGTTGCGCGGTCTCGTGCACCGCGCCTATTCTGACCACAGGTTGACTGACCGTTCAATCGCACGAGAGCGCCCGCAGGGCGAGCGTCCGGCTGCCGCCGAGGACAAGCGCCGGAGGATCCTGGACGCCGCCGTTCGCGTGTTCGCGCGCCACGGGTTCCACACCTCGCGCGTCGGCGACATCGCCGAGGAGGCCGGCGTCGCCCACGGGCTGCTGTACCACTACTTCTCGTCGAAGGACGAGGTGCTGCAGACGGTCTTCCGCGAGAACTGGGCCGACCTGCTCGTGCGGTTCGAGGCGGTCGAGGCGTCGAACGAGCCGGCCGACGAGAAGATCCGGGGCATCGTCAAGATCCTGCTCCGCACGTGGCGGAACGACCCCGCGCTCGTGACGGTCATGGTGCGCGAGGTGGGGCGGAGCCCGCAGCTCGCGACGCAGGTCGACGACATCGGCAAGGGCTTCGCCGTCATCGAGCGCGTCATCGAGCAGGGGCAGGCCGAAGGCGTGTTTCGGCCGGAGCTCGACGCACACTTCGCGAGCTGGGTGATCTACGGCGGGCTGGAGGAGATTCTCACCGGGTGGGTGATGGGACGGCTACCGGACGGTGACGAGGAGGTCGCCCGTGCAGAGCGCACGATCGTCGACGTCGTCTGCGGCGGGCTCGCGCGGACGTCTGTCATCGCCTGACGCGTCCACGCCGACGCGGTGGAACGTCCTGGCGCTCGGGTCGGGAGCGCTCGGTCTCGCCTGGGCGCTGACGACGACCTCGGCGTATCTGCCGCCGATCCTGCAGCAGTACACCGACTCGACGACGCTCGTCGGCCTCGTCCTTGCCGCGGAGGGCGCGTTCGCGCTCACGCTCCCGCTCGTGATCGGGCCCTGGAGCGACACGTTCCACACGCCGCTCGGCCGGCGCCGGCCGTTCATGCTCGTCGCGCTCGGGCCGATGGTCTTCGCGCTCGCGCTGATCGCGTTCATGCCGAGCCTCTGGACGACCGCGCTGCTCCTGTTCGCCCTCTTCTTCGCGTACTACGTCTACGAGCCGCCGTATCGGGGCCTCTACCCGGACGTTCTCCCGGACAACGTCTTCGGGCGCGCGCAGGGGGTGCAGCACGTCTTCCGCGGGGTCGCGATCGCCGGCGGCCTGATCGGCGGCGGCTTCCTCTTCCACCTCTGGCGGCCGGCGCCGTTCCTCGTCGCGGCGTTCGTCGTCTGCGTCGCGTGCGCCGTGCCCATCGTGCTCGTGACCGAGGACGGCGGCCACGGGCGCGTGTTCGAGGGCGTGCGCGCGTACGTTGCGCAGTCCTGGCGCGTGCTCCGCTCGAACCGGGACGTGGCGACGTTCCTCGTCGCGAACACCGCCTGGGAGGGGACGTTCGCCGGGGCACGGACGTTCGTCGTTCTCTACGTCACGGTCGGCCTGGGCGAGCCGCTCGTGACGTCGACGTACATCCTCGGCGCGGTCGCCGGCGGCTACATCGTGGCCGCGCTCATCGCCGGGCCGATCGGGGACCGGGTGGGGCTCGCCCGCGTGATCACCGTCGCGTCCGCTGTCTACGGCTTCGGGCTGCTCGCAGGAGGGCTCGGGACCGAGTGGCACGCCTGGTACCTCGCGCTGATCTTCAGCGTCGCGATCGCCGGCGGGACCGTGATGACCCTCGCCTGGGGGCTCCTCTTCAAGCTGATGCCCGCAGGCGAGCGGGGCGCGATCTCCGGGCTCGCGACCACGACGAAGGGCATCGGGCTCGTGATCGGCCCGCTCGCGGCCGGCGCCGTGATCGACATCCTCGGCCCGCACCTCGAGGAGACGCAGGGCTACCAGGCGCTCTGGCCCGTCCTCGGGCTTCCGATCATCCTCGCGATCCCGTTCGTCGCGCGCCTCACGCATGCGGAGGCCGCGATCGACCGCGCCGCCGGGTCGTCCTAGTCGCGGCCGAACGCGTTCTCGCCGGTCAGCGCCTGTCCGACGACGAGCGTATGGACCTCGTGGGTTCCCTCGTATGTAAGGACGGACTCGAGGTTGTTCATGTGGCGGATGACGGGGTACTCGAGCGTCACGCCGTTCGCGCCGAGCACCGAGCGCGCCGAGCGGCAGACCTCGAGGGCGCCGCGGACGTTGCCCATCTTCCCGAGGCTCACGTGCTCCGGCCGGAGCGCTCCCGCATCCTTCATCCGGCCGAGGTGCAGGGCCACGAGCGAGCCGCGGTTCACCTCGAGCGCCATCTCCGCGAGCTTCTGCTGCGTCAGCTGGTAGGCCGAGATGGGCTTGCCGAAGACGATCCGCTCTCGGGCGTAGTCCAGCGCTGCCTCGAAGCACGCGCGCGCGGCCCCGACGGAGCCCCACACGATCCCGTAGCGGGCCTCGTTGAGGCACGAAAGCGGCCCGCGGAGGGTGGAGACATCGGGGAACATCGCCTCGGCCGGGACGCGGACGTCCTCGAGCACGAGCTCGCTCGTCACGGACGCGCGGAGCGAGATCTTCTTGTGGATCTCGGGCGCCGAGAACCCCTTCGCACCCTTCTCGACGATGAAGCCTCGGATCTCGCCCGCGTCCGTCCGTGCCCAGACGACGGCCATGTCGGCGATCGTGCCGTTCGTGATCCACATCTTCGTGCCGTTCAGGACCCAGTCCGAGCCGTCGCGCCGGGCGTGCGTGCGCATCGAGCCGGGATCGGAGCCTGCGTCGGGCTCCGTGAGGCCGAAGCAGCCGATCGCCTCGCCGGCGTGCATCGCCGGCAGCCAGCGCTCCTTCTGCTCCTCCGAGCCCCAGCGCCAGACGGCGTACATCGCGAGCGAGCCCTGCACGCTCACCGCGCTCCGCACGCCCGCGTCGCCGGCCTCGAGCTCGCGGCAGACGATCCCGTACGCGACAGAGCTCGCCCCCGGGAGGCCATAGCCCTCGAGGTGCATGCCCAGGAGGCCGAGCTTCGCGAGCTCGCCGAACACCTCGCGCGGGAAGATGCCCTTCTCGAACCAGTCCCCGACGTCGGGCAGCACCCGCTGGCGCACGAACTGCCGAACCGTGTCTCGGATCGCGCGCTCCTCGTCGTCGAGCAGCCCGTCGACCTCGAGGTAGTCGAGGGGGTCGAGCCCTGTCGGTGCTGCGGTCGTGGTCGCCACGGTGTCCCTCCGTCCGGTCGAGGCGACGAAGATTGTAGGCGCGAGGTCTCCGCGGCGGCGCCGGGGGACGGCTAGGCGGAGCCTGCCGTCCTCGCGCAGCACTGAACGAGCGTCGAGACGAAGCCCTGCTCGGCGGGCGAGGGGTCGCGGCCGGCGACCGTCGCGATGGAGAGCGACCGCCTGATCGGGGGGATCCCGCCGATCGCGAAGGGCTCGAGCTCGCCGCGCGCGATCTCCTCGGCGACCGCGAAGCGGGAGAGGAGCGCGACACCCAGCCCTTGCCGTGCGGCGCGCTTGATCGCCTCGCTCGCCCCGAGCTCCCAGCGACCGGCCGGGCGGACGCCGGCTCGTGCGAGGGAGTCGTCGACGAGCGCCTGCGACGCCGACCCCGGCTCCCGGCAGAGGAGGAGATGGTCTCCGAGCGCCTCGGCGGCGAGGACGCCGCCGACGAGCGGGAGCAGCCCCGGGCGCGCGATGCCGACGAGCTCGTCGTCCAGGAAGGGCCGGAGGTCGACCCGCTCGGCCGTCGCCGCCCCCACCAGCGCGAGCTGCACGTCCCCCCGAACGAGCCGTTCGAGGACGTCGGCGGTCGAGCCGATCTTGACCTCGACGGTCACGCCGGGATACTCCGCGCGGAAGCAGTCGAGCGCCTCGGGCAACAGGTAGATGCCCGGGACGGACGAGGCGCCGAGGTGGATCGTTCCCGTCCGGAGGCCGGAGAGCGACGCCAGCTCCTCCTCTGCGCTCGCGAGGCTCGCGAGCGCCTGCGCCGCCCGTGACGCGAGGACCTCCCCTGCCTCGGTCAGGCGGCTCCCTCGTCCGCCGCGCTGGACGAGCCTCTGGCCCGCTGCGGCCTCGAGAAGGCGGAGATGCTGGCTGGCACTCGGTTGCCCGATCCCGACCGCCCGCGCAGCCGCAGAGACGCTGCCGCGCCGTCCGATCTCGACGAGCAGCCGCATCCGCGTCGCGTCCCAGAGCTCCCGGAGGACGCTCGCTGAGGCATCGGTATCCGTGATGGGTAGCATCGCCGCTTTCGTCTGGCGCAATGGTACCGCGGGACGTACCCTCGGCCCGTGATCCTGCGACCCTTCTTCTTCTCGCCCACCTCGTGCGCCAGTTACCTGTTCGGCTGCACGACGAGGGGGCACCTCGCGGTGGTCGACCCGCACGCGGATCTCGTCGAGGGCTACCTCGAGCTCGCCGGAGAGGTCGGAGCGCCGATCGTCGCCGTGCTCGAGACCCACGTGCAGGCCGACCACGTCTCAGGCCTGCCCGCGCTCCTCGAGCGGACGGGCGCGACGGCGTATCTTCCGGCCGGCTCCGGGGTCGAGTTCGACCACGTCGCGCTGGCCGACGGCGATGTGGTCGAGCTCGGGAACACCCAGGCGCGTGCGCTGGCGACGCCCGGCCATGCACCGGCGCACATGGCGTACGTCGTCTCCGATCTCCGCCGTGGCACGCTCGATCCGTGGCTCGTGTTCACAGGGGACTCGCTGCTCGTCGGCGACGTCGGCCGACCGGATCTCCACACGACGGGTGATCCCGCGCCGCTCGCGCGTGAGCTCCACGCGTCGCTCCGCCGGCTCCTCGAGCTGCCGGACGAGGTCGTCGTCTACCCGAGCCACTTCGGCGGGTCGGTGTGTGGTCGCGGGCTCTCGGGCAACCCGGTGTCGAGCATCGGCTTCGAGCGCCGCCACAATCGCGCCCTCAGGCACGACGACGTCGAGTCGTTCGTGCGCGACGTGCTTCGCGACGTCCCGCCCCCGCCGGCCCATCAGGCGGAGATCGTCGCGGCGAACCGCGCCGGGCGGACACAGACGCCCGCGTGACGGACGCAGTCCGGCTCGGACTCCGCGCGAACATCGCCCAGTTCTCCCTGCTCGTCGCGCTCAACGGCGTGGTGGGGGCGCTCGCGGGGCTCGAGCGGAGCGTCCTCTCGATCGTCGGCGAGGGCGAGTTCGGCCTCGGCTCATCCGCCGCCGTGCTCGCGTTCATCGCGGCGTTCGGCCTCACAAAGGCGTGCGCCAACCTCGCGGCAGGGCGCCTCGCCGACCGCGTCGGCCGCCGCCGGCTGCTGATGCTCGGCTGGACGCTCGCGCTCCCCGTCGGACCGCTTCTCGCGATCGCTCCCGGCTGGTGGCTGGTGGTCGGCGCCAACCTCCTGCTCGGCGCGGCCCAGGGCTTCGCCTGGTCGATGACGGTCGTGATGAAGATCGACCTCGCCGGCCCGGCCCGACGCGGCCTCGCGCTGGGCTTCAACGAGGCGTTCGGGTACGGCGGCGTCGCGCTCGGCGCGTTCGTCACCGGGCTGCTCGCAGGCCGTTTCGCGCCGATGACGGTCATCTGGCTCGGAGCGCTCGGGCTGTCCGTGCTCGGGCTCGTGACGACGGTGCTGTTCGTCCGCGACACGGGCGCCCACGTCGAGCGCGAGCAGCGCGAAGCGGCGCCCGTCGAGCGCTCCGAGCCGATCGTCCGCTCGTGCGAGCAGGCGGGCTTCGTGAACAACCTCAACGACGCTCTCGCGTGGGGGCTCGCGCCGCTCTACCTCGCCGCACACGGCGCGAGCGTCGGCCAGATCGGTCTCGTCGCCGCGCTCTACCCCGCGGTCTGGGGCGTGGGGCAGCTCGGCGCGGGGTGGCTGTCCGACGTGATCGGTCGGAAGCCGCTCATCGTCGTCGGGATGCTCGTCCAGGCGCTCGGGCTCGGGATCCTCGTCGCGGGTGACGGCGCCCTCGGCCCGGCGACCGTCGCGGCCTGCGCGCTCGGCATCGGAACGGCGCTCGTCTATCCGACGCTGATCGCGGCGGTCTCGGATGCCGTGCCGCCGCGCGACCGGGCGGCCGCCGTGGGCCGCTACCGGTTCTTCCGTGACCTCGGTCTCGTGGCCGGCGCGCTCGCGGGCGGTGCCGTCGCGGACGCCTTCGGCATGGGCGCCGCGATCACCACGGTCGCGGTGCTCACCGCGCTGAGCGGGGTCGTCGTCTGGCTGACGCCGTGGGGGCGGGCGGCCGCACAGGTCGCTCCGAACCTCGGATGACCCGGGTCGTGTCGCGTGGGACGGTGCGCGGTTTGACCGGCGCCTGGACCGCGGCTACGCTATTGACTGACTAGTCAATCGACACTCCAGGAGCACACATGGCGACGATGGAGACCGGAGTGGCGAGCGGTGTCTCGTTCGCGCTCACCGACGAGCAGCGCGAGCTTCGTGCGCTCGCGCGCGACTTCGCGGCGAAGGAGATCCGCCCAAAGGCGGCCGAGTACGACGAGCACCAGACGCACCCGGCCGACGTCGTCGCGAAGGCGCACGAGGTCGGGCTGATGAACCTCCACCTGCCCGAGGCCCTCGGCGGCCCCGAGCTCTCGGCGTTCGACGGGATGCTGGTCGGCGAGGAGCTGAACTGGGGGTGCTCGGGGATCGGGACGTCGATCGGCGCCAACGGCCTCGCCGCGGGGCCGATTCTCGTCGCCGGGACGGAGGAGCAGAAGCGTGATTGGCTCGCGCCGCTCGTCGAGGAGCCGATCCTCGGCTGCTTCGGGCTCTCGGAGCCGGGCGCCGGCTCGGATGTCTCGGGGATCCAGACCACGGCGGTCAAGAAGGGCGACGAGTATGTCGTCAACGGGTCGAAGATGTTCATCACGAATGCCGGCCAGGCATCGTGGATCGTGTGCTTCGCGTCGACGGACCGGTCGAAGGGGCACAAGGGGCTCTCCGCCTTCGTGATCCCGATGGACGCCCACGGCGTCACGATCGAGAAGCACCTCGACAAGATGGGGCAGCGCGCGACCGACACGTCGGCGGTCGCATTCCAGGACGTCGTCGTGCCCGTGGCGAACCGCCTCGGCGGCGAGGGCGACGGGTTCAAGATCGCGATGCAGACGCTGGACTTCACGCGCCCGGGCACCGCGATCGGCGCCGTCGGCGTCGCCCAGGCGGCGTTCGAGCTCGCGGTGGACTACTCGAAGGAGCGCGTCCAGTTCGGGATGCCGATCGCGATGAACCAGGGCATCTCGTTCCTCGTCGCCGACATGGCGACCGAGATCGAAGCGTCGCGCCTCCTCACGTGGCAGGCGGCGTGGATGATCGACCAGGGCTACGGTCGCAAGGCGACGAAGTACTCGTCCTTCGCCAAGCGGTACGCGGCCGACACGGCGATGAAGGTCACCACCGACGCCGTCCAGATCTTCGGCGGGTACGGGTACATCAAGGAGTACCCGGTCGAGAAGCTCATGCGCGACGCGAAGCTGTTCCAGATCTACGAGGGCACGTCGCAGATCCAGCGGCTCGTGATCGCGAAGGAGATCTTTCTCGGGTCAGGCTGATGCCTGCTCGCCAAGTGGGATTCGGCGGACGCCGAATCCCGCGGCTCGATCCCGGCCCTTCGGGCCGGGCACACCCCTGAAGGCGTCGGCTTCGCCGCCGCAACCACGACGCCCGGCTCCGACCAACCGTCAGCGTGCCAGCGCGCGCTGGAACGGGGGGAGGAAGCTCGGGGAGAAGCGCACATCGCCGAGCCACGCCGCGAGGCGCTGCGCCTCGGCCTCGATCGCGCGGACGCCGTCGGCACCGACGTCCTCGAGCAGACCGAAGGCGATCTCGCCGTCCGGCCGCTGCGACCAGCCGCCGACGACGCGCCCGTCCCACCACAGGGTGGGACCGGCATTGCCGTTCGAATCGAATAGGACCTTGCCGTGCGGTCCGAGGTACCACTCACGCTCCTTCCAGCCCATGGTCGTCGGGTCGAGCGTCGGGAGCAGCGCGGCGGTCGGCTCTGCGGGTGCGGTGGGATCGAGGTCGCCGGCCAGAGCGATGCCCGGCGCGCCGTCGAGGTCGACGGCAACGTGAGGAACGGCCGCGAGCGCCGCCCGCGCCTCTCGCGCCGTCCAGCCCGTCCACCAGCGCACGTCGGTCTCCGTCGCCGGGCCGAACGCGAGCAGCCAGTGGCGAAGGAGCTCGGCCTGCGCGGACGGCGTGTCGAGGGCCTCACCACGCTCCGGCGCGAGCGCCCAGCGATACTGGCCGTTGGTCCACGCTCCGCGGGGGCGGCCGCGCACGACGGCGCCCTCCGCGGCGAGCAGGGGGAGCACTCGCGACGCCGCGCTGGGCTGGACCTCCCAGCGCGTGCCGGCCCCGAGCCGGAGCTTCGTGGCCAGGAGCGGGTCGGCGCGGGTGATGTCCGAGGTGAACGCCTCGCCGCGACTCGCGAGCGCTTCGAGGGCGAGTGCGGCAACCTCCTCGAGCCAGGCGCGCGGATCGTTCGTGACGCCCGACGCGGCAACGAACCCCTCGAGCCGGCGACGCTCCCGGCCGGCGACGCCACGCGTGCATGCGGCGTCCACGACGGGGGCGAGCTCGCGGGGCGCGACCCACAGCGTCCGACGCATGCCGAGCATGCGCACCAGGGAGCGCTCCTCGTAGAGGGCACGCTCGAGGTGCCCGACCTCGAACGCCCGGGTGCGCGCCCAGGTCGAGAGGAAGACCGTCGCCGGATCGGTGGAGTGGAGCACGACGACCGATCGAGCCGCCTCGACCGGGCCTGCGGCGCGTGCCTCGGGCCCGAGACGATGCCGGCGCACGAGGCGCTGCCTTCGCTCTGCGGCGCTCAGCCGTCGCATGGCGCTCTTCTACACGCCCACGACTTGACATTTCTGATACCCATGGTATTTTGATACCGACGGTATCGAATGGTCACGCGACTCACTCGACCCGAGCGAAAGGCCGCCACCCGGCGGGAACTGCTCGATGCTGCGCGCACGGTGTTCCTCCGCCGTGGATTCCACGGCGCGTCGCTCGACGAGATCGCGGAGGAGGCCGGATACACGAAGGGCGCCGTCTACTCGAACTTCGCCGGCAAGGACGACCTGTATCTCGCCCTCCTCCAGGCGCACTACGAGCAGCGGGCCGAGGCGTACGTCGCCATGATGCGCAACGAGGCGAGCTTCGAGGAGGCGATCCACGCCGTCGGCCGGTTCATGGCGGACGCGGATGCGAACGAGCCCGACTGGTTGCCGACGCTCGCCGAGTTCGTCGCCCATGCTTCCAGGGACGAATCGCTTCGACTGTCGTACGTCGGCGTGCGCGAGCGGTTCCTCGCCGCGGTGGCGAACGTCATCGCGGCGCTCTGCGAGCGTCACGGCCTCGCGCTCCGGGTGCCGCCGCTCGAGGCCGCCCGCGCGTCGTCGGTCCTCGCGCGCGGCTACAGCGCGGAAGGCCGGCTCGATCCCGAAGCTGTGTCGTCGGACATGTTCGTGGAGCTCCACGCTGCCTTCATGCGTGGGCTCACGTTTCCAAGGGAGGAGTGACGAATGACGACCGTTGCCGCCACCTCGGTCGACAACCTCGACCCCGCGACCCTCGGTGCCCGAGGCGCCGCGCTCTTACAGCGCGACCGCTGGTCGCACGAGCAACTTCACGAGTACCAGCGAGAGCGTCTGCGCGCGCTGGTCCGCCACGCCGTCCGGTGCTCGCCCTACTACCGCGACGTGCTCGGGGCGCTCGCCGAGGACGCTGACCTCGCCGACCTGCCGACCGTGTCCAAGCGCGTCCTCATGGAGCGGTTCGACGACGTCGTCACCGACCGACGGTTGCGGCTGGCGGAGCTCGAGCCGTTCCTCGGCCACGCCGACGCGGGCGCTCTCTACCTGGGCGAGTACCGGGTCTTCTCGACCTCGGGGACCACGGGGATGCCGGGGCTGTTCGTCTACTCGCAGAAGGAGTTCGCCCACTGGGTGGCCGTCTTCATCCGCTCGTTCGCCCGGCTCGGGCTGGCGGCGGAGACGCGCATCCTCGGTATCGGAGCGCCGAGCGCGCTCCACCTCTCGCAGCAGGTGATCGCGGCCATGCAGGCGGGCCGGCGCGACGCGCCCACCGTCTCCGTGGCGACGCCCATGGACGAGATGATCTCCGCGCTCGACCGATACCAGCCGGAGGTGATCGGCGGCTATCCGACCGTCATCGCGCTGCTGGCCGAGGAACAGCTCCGCGGGCGCCTCGCGATCGCGCCGCGGGTCGTCCTCACGTCGTCGGAGGTCCTCACCGACGACGCCACCGCGAGAATCGAGTCGGCGTGGACGACGCCGGTGCAAGGGTACTTCTCGACAGAGGTCGGCGTGATCGCCTCCGGCTCGCTCGACCACGTCGGAATGCACGTCTGCGAGGAGGCGATCGTCGAGGTCGTCGACGAAGCGAATCAGCCCGTGCCTCCCGGGACGCTGGGGAGCAAGGTGTTGCTCACGAACCTCGTCAACCGAACCCAGCCGCTGATCCGCTACGAGCTCTCGGATGCCGTCCAGCTCGAGGCCGGCGCGGACCCGAGCGGCCGTCCCTTCGATCGGATCGCGCGCATCGACGGCCGGAGCGACGAGGTGCTCACGCTGCCCGGCCGAGACGGTGGAGCGGTCGCCGTCCATCCCTACCGCCTCCGCGCTCCGTTCGTGCAGCTCCTCGAGGTCCTCCAGTACCAGATCGTCCATCGGTCGAACGAGATCCTCGTTCGCATCGTCCTCCGCGACTCCGCGCCGCGCACCCTGCCGGAGCGCGTCGGCGCGGCGGTCGAGCACGCGGTCGACGCGGCCGGCGCGCGCATCCCGGTTCGGGTCGAGGTCGTCGACGCCATCGCGCGCGAGGCAGGGCACGCCGCGAAGGCGAAGCTCGTCGTCTCGGAGGTCCCGGCCGCGTGATGCCGGCTCGCTAGCGAAGCGGTGGCAGGTTCGTCGCGGCGGCATCCCAGCCGGCGGGCAGGCGCGGCGTGCCCGAGACGACCGGCTGCTGAGGCGCGCGGCCGTCGCCGATGGGCGGCTCCCTCCGCCGGAGCGCCGCGAGCGCTGCCTCCGCCTCGCGCCGGACGACCACGGCCTCGAGCCCGTCGATCACGCCGCGGCGCTGGGACTCGACGAACTCGTCCTCGTCGACGATCGAGGCGTCGCCGACCGGCGGGAGACGGACGTCGAGCTCGAGGTCGAGGTACTCGAAGCCCGCGTCGAAGCGCCGCAGCGGCCGCACGACGTCGATCTTCCACCCGTCGAACGCGCCGTCGCGCCAGAGGGCGACGTGGACACGGCGCGAGCCGGGGACCGAGAGTCGGAGCGCATCCCACTCGGCGGCGAGCGGAACGAGCCGCCAGCTCGCCGACGGGACGCCCGAGCCCGTGTCGGCGATCAGCACCGGCGAGCCGGCCGGGGTCCAGAGCCCGACGAGCCTCTCGTCGTCGCGGACGACGATCGCCGGGCGGGCCTTCCACACGCGACCCCGCCAGATCTCGCGGAGCGCGACCACGATTCCCGTCTCGAACCTGCGCACGACGCCCGACTGTAGACCGACGTAGGATCGCCCGGATGGCCGTCGAGATCGACCTTTCCGGCCGCGTCGCACTCGTCACCGGCGGCTCGCGCGGACTGGGTCGCGCCGATGCGCTGACGCTCGCCCGGGCCGGAGCCGACGTCGCGATCGCCGACATCCTCGTGGAGTCGGACACGAGCGCCGCGGAGGAGTACGGCGTTCTCGCCCAGGCCGCGGTCGCGCAGGGGATGGTGCACACGGAGGGGACGGTTCAGGAGATCCGCGGCCTCGGCCGACGTTCCGTCGCCGTGCGTTGCGACGTCACCGATCGCGCTGCCGTCGACGCGGCGGTCGCGCGGGTGGTCGAGGAGCTCGGCTCGGTCGACATCCTCGTCAACAACGCGGGCACGCTCGACCACGTCGGCCAGTTCCCGGACCAACGGATCGATCTCTGGGAGCGCGACCTTCGCGTGAACCTGACGGGCGCGTTCAACTGCTCGCAGGCGGTCTGGCCGCACATGCGGGAGCGCAGCTGGGGCCGGATCGTGAACATGGCCTCCGTTGCCGGGACGCTCGGTGGCTTCGGCCAGGCGAGCTACTCGACGACGAAGTCCGGGATCCTCGGCCTCACGCGAACGCTCGCGATGGAGGGCGGGCGTCACGGGATCACCTGTAACGCGATCGTGCCCGGGATCATCGGCACCGAGGCGTTTCACATGGCGAACGCGGCGATGAACGAGCGGATCGCCAACCGGACGGTCTTCAAGCGCCCGGGGGAGCCGCAGGACGTGGCGAACGCGATCGCGTTCCTCTGCTCGGACCTCGCCTCGTACGTCACGGGGATCGAGCTCAACGTCTCCGGTGGCGTCGAGCTTTTCGTCTTCTGAGGGTGAAGACCACCGCCGGGCACGAGGACGTCCTCCGCTACCCTTCCTGACCCGTGTCCTCCGGCGCGACGAGCGTTCCTCGGACGACGCGCCGGCGGGCTGCCTTCGGGCTCCCGGCGCGTCGAGCCGCCATCGTGGCGGTGCTCGTTCTCCTGCTCGCAGTCGGGGCAGCCGCGCTGTTCGCGGGCTCCGAGACCCGCCTGGCCTCCGGGACCACGATCGCCGGCGTCGACGTCGGCGGGCTCGAGCGCGCCGACGCCACCGCGCTCCTGACGGAGAGGAGCAAGGCCGTCGAGCACACGCCGGTGATCTTCGTCGCGGGCGGCGAGCAGTTCCGGTTCACCGCCTCGCAGCTCGGCGTCCGCTCGGACTGGTCGGCCGCCGTCGCCGAGGCGGCCCGCGCGACGGCCGGGTTGAGGCCCGTGCGCGGCGTTCGCCGGCTTCGCACGAAGCTGTTCGGCGTCGACATCGAGCCGCACACGTCGGCGTACCCGTCGGCCGTGCGGTTCGCGGTGGAGCGGATCGCCGGCGTCGTCGATCGTCCGGCCGTCGACGCGCGCCTGCGCCGGAAGGGGCTGGCCGCCGCCGTCGTGCCGGGGCGGCCGGGTATACGCCTCGACCGGACGGCCGCCTCGGCCGCCATCGTCACCGCGCTCTCGTCGCTGGAGCGAGGAGCAGCCGTACGGCTGTCGATCGCGCGCGCCGAGCCGACGACGACCGCGGGCGAGCTCGTCGCGGCGCAGGAGGCGTTTCGCGCGGCGACGTCCGCACCCGTGACCCTTGACGTCGCCGGGCGCCGGGCGACGCTGTCCGCCGTGCGGATCGCGCGCCTCCTCGAGCTGCCGAGCGGCGGAGCGACGCGCGTCGCCTTCGCCGGCCCGGCGGCGAGCCGCTGGCTTGCCGGGCTCGCCAAGCAGGTCGACCGCGCGCCCGCGGACGCGACGTTCGCGGTCCGCTCGGGCGGCATCGACGTCGTCCCCGCCCGGCTCGGACGGAAGCTCGACCTCGAGGCCTCGCGCCGGGCGGTCGAGCGGGCCGTGCTCTCGCCGGCCGGACGGCGCGCGGAGCTCGTCGTCGCGACCGCCCGGCCGGCGCGCTCCACGGGGCAGGCGCGGGCGATGGGGATCACCGGCGTGGTCGGCTCGTACACGACGACCTACGGGGGCACGCCGGGACGTCTCCACAACGTCCAGCTCGTCGCCGAGCTGATCGACGGCGCCCTCGTCGCGCCCGGAGCGCGCTTCTCGTTCAACGAGACGACCGGCGACCGGAACGAGGCGAAGGGCTTCGAGGAGGCGCCGGTGATCATCAACGGCGAGCTCCAGACCGGCATCGGCGGGGGCGTCTGCCAGGTCTCGACGACGCTCTTCAACGCGGTCTTCGAGGCCGGCCTCTCGATCGAGCGGCGAACGAACCACGCGCTCTTCATCAGCCACTACCCGCTCGGTCGCGATGCGACCGTCAACTACCCGGACATCGACCTCGTCTTCACGAACGACACGGACAGGTGGCTGCTCGTGCGGACGTTCGTCGGCGCCGGCTCGCTCACCGTGAACCTCTACGGCACGCCGCAGAACCGGCGCGTCGAGACCGACACGGCGCCGCTCGAGGTCGAGGGCAAGGTGCCGTGGAAGCGGATCGACGATCCCACGATGTTCAAGGGCGAGAAGGTCGTGGAGCAGTACGGCGCGCCGCCGCGGTCGACGAGCGTGACGCGGCGTGTCTATGCGCCCGACGGGAAGCTCATGTACGACTCGACCTGGAGCTCGTACTACGTCGGGGAGCCGACGGTCGTCCGCCTCGGGACGAAGCTGCGGCCGAAGGAGCCCGCGAAGCCGCCGGCGGGCGAGGAGGCGACGCCGAAGGCGAAGGAGCCCGTGCTTCCTAGGGCGTCCGCGACGCGCTAGCGCCCGGCTCCGCGGCGCTGACGCGCTCCACGAACCAGGCAGGCACCCGCGTCGGGCGATGCGTCGCGGCGTCGACCGTCGCGTGGGTCGTCCACCCGGACGCGACGCGCTCCCCGTCGCGCTCGACGAGGTACTCGTAGCGAAACCGCGCCCCCCGGATCTCGGCGCAGCGCACCCAGATCGTGAGCACGTCGTCGAACGCGGCGGCGCGGTCGTACTCCACGTGCACTCCGGTCGTGAGCGCCTCGATGCCGTGGTCACGGATCGCCTGGTACCCGCCCGCGTATGCGGCGAGGTACGCGACGCGCGCCTCCTCGAGCCAGACGACGTAGGACGCGTGGTGGGCGATCGCCTGCGCATCCGTCTCGGCGAAGCGCACACGCACCGTGTGGGAGAACGCGTAGCCGTCCATCTCGTCGGGCGAGATATATCTGGCTCCGACGATGACGCGCACGGGAACCGCAGAGGAGCTCGCGTCGCTCTTCCGGGAGCACGGTCCTGCGGTCGTCCTCACCGGGGCCGGCATGAGCACGGAGAGCGGCATCCCGGACTTTCGCTCCGCACAGGGCATCTGGGCCGACGTCGACCCGTTCGAGGTCGCCTCGATCGACGCCTTCCGACGCGATCCGGTGCGGGTCTGGCAGTGGTACGGGCCGCGGATCCACGGCCTCCTCGCCGCCGAGCCGAACGACGGCCATCGCGCGCTCGCGGAGCTCGAGCGCGCGGGGCACGTCCGCGCGGTCGTCACGCAGAACATCGACACCCTTCACACGCGAGGCGGCAGCGAGGACGTCGTGGAGGTGCACGGCTCGATCAGGCGGTTCGCCTGCGTTGCGTGCCACGCGACCGCGACGCTCGACGAGGTGCTCGACCAGCTGCGGGTCCGCGAGGCGCCGGCGTGCCCGTCGTGCGGCGCGATCCTCAAGCCCGGGGTCGTCATGTTCGGCGAGCTCCTCCCGGTCGACGCGTTCGCCCGCGCGGAGCGCCTCGCCCGGGAAGCCGGCGTCCTCGTCGCCGTGGGGTCGTCCCTGCAGGTCTGGCCCGTCGCGGGCCTGCCCGACGAGACCGTTCGCGCAGGCGGGGCGCTCGCGATCGTGAACGACGAGCCGACACCCTACGACGACGCGGCGACGCTGCTGGTGCGCGGCCGCGCGGCCGCAGCCCTGGGGCAGGTCGCACGAATCCTCACGGCGGGGGCTTCCGCCCTGCCTCCTGACACGGCATGATGGTCGGTCATGCGGGGCCTTGCGCTGGTTCTGACGCTGGTCGCGGCCGTCGCCGTGGGCTGCGGCGGCGAGGCCGACGACGGCCCGTCCACCGCGCCGTCCCGCGTCACCGCGCCGTCCGACGAGCGCGAGCCCGGCGCTCCGGTCGCGACGCAGGCGCCGCGTCCGACACGGTGCGAGGCCGGGGCGAAGCGCTCCTATGCCGAGCACGGCGTCGCGGCCGTGCTCCTGCGGCGCACGGTGGCGTTCCGGTCACCCGGGAAGCTCGCGGTCGCGAGCTTCGAGAAGCTCAACCTCAACGGCGTGCCGACGACCTTCCGCGTGCTCGAGGCGCGCCTGGGCGCCGACTGCCGTCCGACCTGGTACCGCGTCCAGCTCCCGATCCGGCCGAACGGCACCGAGGGCTGGATCCACGCGAGCACGGTGCGCCGATACGCGGTCGACTTCCGGATCGTCGTCGACCTCTCCGACCGCCAGATCGCGGTCTACCGCGACGGTGACCTCGTCCTCCGGACGCGCACGGCGATCGGGCGGCCCGAGACGCCCACCCCGACCGGGAGCTTCTACGTGAACCAGCGACTCCTGGCAGCCGATCCGACGGGGCCCTGGGGCCCGGGAGGCATCGGCATCTCGGCCTTCTCGCCGACGCTCGCCAACTGGCCGCAGGGCGGGCCGATCGCGATCCACGGGACGAACCGTCCCGAGTCCATCGGGCAGGTCGCCTCGAACGGTTGTCTGCGCATCGACAACGCCGTGCTGAAGCGCCTCATCCACGTCGTCCCGGACGGGACGCCCGTGCGGATCCGCGCCTGACGCGCCGGACCGCCTGGCCGTGGCGGCGCGAAAGCGTAAGATGGCGGCGACATGGCCGAGACGAAGAACGAGACGAAGAACGAGACGAAGAGCACGACGAACGACGACGTGATCGCACGCCTCGCGAGCAAGGGCGAGCAGGCCGTTCAGCGGCTCGCGGACCTGCCCGGCGGGACGCGTGCGCTGCAAGCGTTCAACGACCTCAAGGCGCGCGTCGACGACCTCTCGAAGAAGGTGCGCGGCATCGACGAGCTGGAGCAGCGCGTCGCGAAGCTCGAGAAGGAGCTCGCGGCGCTCAAGCGCTCACAGAAGCCGGCGTCCCCGAACGCGCCGACCCGCAAGGCCGGCGCGTAGCCCGTCTAGCTGTGCGGGACGCGTAGCCGCAGCGCGCCCGGGATCACCTCGAAGCGCACGGGAGTCGTCCCGGGCTGCTCGCCGTCGAGCTGGATCGGGATCGCGGTGTCGCTCGTCACCGTCACCACCGCGCCGCGCAGAAGCTCTGCCTTCGGGTGCGGGAGGTGTGTCCCGCGATAGATCTTGGGCATCGTCTGCACGAGATCGCGCTTCGTCACGTCGCCGATCGTGAGGACGTCGAGGAGCCCGTCGTCGGGCCTCGCCTCGGGGCAGATCTGCATCCCGCCTCCGAAGAAGCGGCCGTTCGCGACGACGACGTCGAACATGCGACCCGTGCGCCGCTCGTCGTCGACGGCGATCTCGACCTCGGCCGCCTGCCAGCGCGAGAAGACGGCGAACGTCGCCCACAGGTACGACGCCTTTCCGCCGAGCGCCTTCGTCGTCTCGTTCGCGCGCTTGGCGATCGCCCCGCTCATCCCGGCGCTGCCGACGTTCGCGAACACGGCGGTTGCCTCGGAGCCGTCCCACGCGCGGTAGGACACGCGACCGGCGTCGATCGTGCGCGTCTCGCCCTCGAGCGCGATCGCCGTCGCCTTCTCGACGCCGCGCGGGATCCCGAAGGTGCGAACGAAGTCCCAGCCCGTGCCGCGGGGGACGACCGCGATCTCCGGCGGGTCGGCGACTCCAACGAGCCCATTCGCGACCTCGTACACCGACCCGTCGCCGCCGACCACCACGATGAGGCGCGCTCCGCCGAGCGCCGCCTCGCGGGCGAGCTCCGAGAGGTGACCCGGCCGCTCGCTCAGAAGCGTGTCGCCCTCGAGCCCGGCGGCTGCGGCTCTGCGGGCGAGCTCGGGCCACCGCCTGCCCGTCGACCCGTTGGCCGACGCGGGGTTGACGAGGAAGGTCGTCGGCGTCGCCATCCGACCGGCGCCTAGGCGGTGACGGTGGCGAGGGCGAGCTCGGTCATCTGGTCGACCGCCGCCTTCATCTCCTCATCCGTGATCCGGACGAACTCACCGTCGACGATGACATCCGAGACGATCAGCATGCAGCCCGCCTGGATCTTCCGGAGCGCGCCGAGCGTGAACAGGACGGCGGCCTCCATCTCGACGGCGAGGATCCCGCGCTCCGACCAGCGCGCGGCGAGGCCGGTGTCGGGCTGGTAGAAGATGTCGCTCGACACGATCGGCCCTACGCGGACCGGCTTGCCGAGCTCCTTCGCCTGGTGCACCGCCTCGTGGACGAGGCCGAAGTCGGCGGTGGGGGCATGGGGCTCGCCGAGCACGTAGTGGGTCGCGGTCGAGTCGGCGGGCGTCGCGGACAGCGCGACGATCAGCTCACCGATGGAGAGGTCGGGCTGGAGGCCGCCGCAGGTGCCGACACGCATCAGCTTCGTGACCCCGAGCTGCACGAGCTCCTCGATCATGATGGCGGCGGACGGGCATCCCATGCCGCTCGACTGGACGGAAACGGGCTTGCCCCGGTACGTCCCGGTGTACCCGAGCATCCCGCGCTCGGAGTTTCGCTGGACGACGTCCTCCATGAAGGTCTCGGCGATGTACTTCGCCCGCAGCGGGTCGCCGGGGAGGAGGCAGGCCTCGGCGTAGTCGCCCTTGCTCGCGCGCACGTGGATTGGCATGGCGGGGAAGCCTAGATGGTTGATCGGCAGTTGGCGCCAACCGGATGACGCCCCGTACACGGCGCCGGGACGCCCCGGACGTCACGCGAACCACCGATCAACCATCCATGCTTCCCCGCCTAGAGTGTCGCTGCGATGCGCCACCGCCTGATCGAGCCCTCGACGGAGCAGATCCTCGCCTACTGCGACGAGGATCCCGTCGAGCGCGTCTTCCTCGAGGACGTCGCGCGCCGCGGCTACGGTCGCTTCGCGGGGCTCGAGCGGGAGGACGGGACGCTCCAGGCGCTTTGCCACCTCGGCACGAACGTCGTGCCCTCCGGGCACGGCAGCGGTGCCTTCGCCGACCTCGCGGCGCGCGTCTCGCCGCGGATGCTGATCGGGGAGGAGGCGGCCGTCACGGAGCTCTGGGAGACGGGACGCAAGCGGTTCAGGCGGCCACGCGAGGACCGCCCTTCCCAGCCCGTGTACGTCTCCACGACGCCGCCCGAGCCCGGTGGGACGGGGCTGCGTCTCGCGACCGGTGCCGACCTCGACACTCTGGTTCCCGCCTGCGCACGCGCGCACGAGGAGGAGGTCGGCGTCGACCCGCTGCGGCGCGATCCGAACGGCTTCCGGTGGCGGACGCGCACGCAGATCGAGGAGGGTCGGTCGTGGCTCTGGCTCGAGGACGGCGTCATCAAGTTCAAGGCCGAGGCGTCCGCCTGGACGCCTGCAGCCGTGCAGTTGCAGCAGGTCTGGGTGGATCCACCGGCACGTCGGGAGGGCAACGCCTCCCGGGCGCTCCGTGATCTGATCCGGCTGCTGCTCGAGAGCGTCCCGGCGGTGTGCCTCTTCGTCCGTGCCGAGAACGCGCCTGCGATCCGGCTCTACGAGGCGGTGGGGATGCAGCACGTCCTGGCGTACCGGAGCGTGCTCTTCTGAGGCGCCTGGTCCTCGCGCGGCATGCGCACGCGCGGTCGAACGCCGACGACCGGGTCAGCTCCGTTCCACCCGGCGAGGGGCTCTCGGACCTCGGTGTCGAGGAGGCGCTCGCCCTGCGCGAGGCGATCGCGCACGAGACAATCGGCCTCGGGGTGGCGACGAGGCTCCTTCGCACGCAGGAGACGCTCGAGCTCGCGCTCCACGGACGTGACGTGGAGCGGATCGTCTTGCCGGGCCTCGACGAGATCGGGTTCGGCTCCTACGAGGGCGGAGCGCTCGCGGACTACCGAAGCTGGGCCTGGTCGAACGAGCCCGATGCCCTGTGCCCGGGCGGCGGCGAGAGCCGGGTCGATGCGGCCGATCGCATCGCCGGGGCTCTCACGGAGCTGCTCGGACGCCCTGAGGAGACGATCCTCGCCGTCACCCACGCCCTCCCGGCGCGGTACATCCTCGACGCATCCGACGGGAGCTTTCCGGCGGCGCGGATCGCGCACGTGCCCCACGCGACGCCGTTCGCACTCGACGCGGACGCGGCCGAGCTCGCGGCCGAGACCCTTCGCGTCTGGGCCACGGCGCCGCGATTCGCCGACGCCGCCCGCTGAGGCGCCCGTCGCCGAGATCCCTCGAACGGCTCACCCCTTCGGGCGTTGCCCGTGGCCGGCCAGGAGGAATAGCGTCGCTCCTCCAACGCCTCGGGCTGCCGGTGCGGCTCGGAACGATGAGTACGGATCGAGGGGGACGCACATGAAGCGCAAGGAGCTGTTGACCGTGGTCGTGGCGGTCTTCGTCGTCGGGATCCTCGCGGCGCTCGTCGGAGGGACCGGCGTCTGACGGCACTGCGGCCCTCCGCGGGGCGCGGCACACTTCGCAACGTGGACGTGCTCGACCGCGTGGAGGCGCATGTCCGGGCGAACGCCCTGATCGAGCCCGGAGGCGAGGTGACGTGCCTCGTCTCCGGGGGCGCGGACTCGACGTGCCTCTGGCACGTCCTCCGGGAGCTCGGCTACGCCGTCGACGCCGTCCATGTCCACCACGGGCTCCGCGGTGCCGAGGCGGACGCCGACGCCACCCACTGCGCAGCAGCCCTCGACGCGCGCGTCGTCCACGCACCCCCGGCGAAGACAGAGGCGGAGCTGCGCGAGCTCCGCTACGCCCTGACGGCCGGCACCGCTCTGCGCGCCACCGGCCACACGGCCTCGGACCAGGTCGAGACGGTGCATCTACCGCATCGTGTCGAGCGGCTCGACGCGGGGGATCCGAGCGCGACGCGAGGACGGCGTCGTGCGGCCGCTCCTTTCGCTCTGGCGCGAGGAGACGGAGGCGTACTGCCGCGAGCGGGAGCTCTCGTGGCGGGTCGACACGTCGAACGCCGGGACCAAGCGCGGGTTGATCCGCGAGCGGATCCTCCCGCTCCTCGAGGAGCTGGAGCCGCGCGCCCGAGCGAACCTGCTGGCGCTCGGCGCGGACGCGCCGCGGCTCCCGCGACGGCTCGAGGCGTCGCTCGTCGAGCTGCTCTCGTCGCGGGACGGCACACGCTCGGGCGACCTCGGTGACGGGATCCGCGCCGTGCGCGAATACGACACGCTCCGGCTCGAGGGCTCGGTGCGGTGGGGCCCCTGGCGCCTCGAGAGCGACCGGCCCGGCCTCGTCGTGCGCTCGCGGCGGCCCGGCGACCGTCTCGCTGGCCGGACGCGTAAGGTTCAGGACGTGCTCGTGGACGCCAAGGTGCCGCGCGAGGAGCGCGACGAGTGGCCGCTCGTCGCGACGGAGGACGGCGCGGTCGTCGCCGTTCCGGGGCTCGCCGAGGCACCCGGTTGGGAAGGCGTCGTGCGGGCTGTGAGGGAGGAGTCGTGACGTCCGTCCACTCCGACGTCGGCGAGGTCCTGATCGACGAGGAGGCGCTCCGCAGCCGCGTCGTCGAGCTCGGCGCGGAGATCTCCGAGGACTACGACGGGCGCGACCTGCTGCTCGTCGGAGTCCTGAAGGGGGCGATCTTCTTCATCTCCGACCTGATGCGCGAGCTGACCGTGCCCTGCGAGGTCGACTTCATGGCGATCTCGAGCTACGGGGCGGCGACGGACTCCTCGGGCGTCGTCCGGATCCTGAAGGACCTCGAGATCAACATCACGGGCCGCGACGTGCTCGTCGTCGAGGACATCATCGACTCGGGGCTGACGCTCTCGTACCTCCGCCGGACGCTCGGCGCCCGGAAGCCCGCCTCGCTCGAGATCTGCGCGCTCCTGACGAAGCCGGAGCGGCGCGAGGTCGACGTGCCCGTCCGCTATGTCGGCTTCGAGATCCCGAACCGCTTCGTGATCGGCTACGGGCTCGACTTCGCCGAGCGGTACCGCAACCTGCCGTACATCGGCGTCCTCCACCCGGATCTCGTCCCGAGCGGCCATTGATGCCCTGCAAACAGGGGTTTCGGGTCGGTTAAGCACCCCCGGGAGGGACTGGTAGCCCGGGAGGACGCTGCTACGCTCCGATGCACGTGAATCGTTTCTTCCGTAGCGCGCTCTTCCCGCTCGTCGTGATCGTCCTGCTCGTCTACCTGGCGAGCCAGACGCTGATGCCGCGCCGCGACGGGGATCAGAAGCTCACGTACTCGCAGCTGATCGACGAGACGAAGAAGGGGAACGTCAGCGAGGCGACGTTCAACCCGAATCGCCAGGGGATCACCGCAGTCCTCGACTCGGGCCAGAAGGTCAAGGTCAGCTACCCGTCGCCGCAGTCGGCGAACGACTACCAGAGGGTGCTCCAGCAGGAGAACGTGAAATTCGACTCCAAGGGCACCGGCACGAGCGCCTGGTGGGCGCTCCTTACGGGCTTCCTCCCGTTCCTGCTGCTGATCGGGTTCTGGATCTTCCTGATGAACCAGATGCAGGGCGGCGGCTCGAAGGTGATGAGCTTCGGCAAGAGCCGCGCGAAGCGGATGTCGCCCGACTCGCCGAAGGTGACGTACAAGGACGTCGCCGGCGCGGACGAGGCCGTCGAGGAGCTCCAGGAGATCAAGGAGTTCCTCGAGAACCCGAAGAAGTTCCAGGCGCTCGGCGCGCGCATCCCGAAGGGCGTCCTCCTCTACGGGCCTCCCGGCACCGGTAAGACGCTCCTCGCCCGCGCGACGGCCGGCGAGGCGGGTGTGCCGTTCTTCTCGATCTCGGGCTCGGACTTCGTCGAGATGTTCGTCGGCGTCGGCGCCTCGCGCGTCCGCGACCTGTTCGAGCAGGCGAAGCAGGCGAGCCCCTGCATCATCTTCATCGACGAGATCGACGCCGTCGGCCGCCACCGCGGCGCCGGCCTGGGCGGCGGTCACGACGAGCGCGAGCAGACGCTCAACCAGCTCCTCGTCGAGATGGACGGGTTCGAGCTGAAGGACAACATCATCCTCATCGCCGCGACGAACCGGCCCGACATCCTCGACCCGGCGCTCTTGCGCCCGGGCCGCTTCGACCGGCAGATCGTCGTCGACCGCCCGGACCGCAAGGGGCGCCAGCAGATCCTCGAGGTGCACGCGAAGGGCAAGCCGATCGACAAGGAGATCGACCTCGACGTGCTCGCAGCGTCGACGCCCGGCTTCACCGGCGCCGACCTCGCGAACGTGATCAACGAGGCCGCACTGCTCGCCGCGCGCCGCGGCGAGAAGACGATCGGCCAGCACGAGCTCGAGGAAGGGATCATGCGCGTGATCGCCGGTCCCGAGAAGAAGTCGCGCCTCTTCTCGGAGAAGGAGCGGAAGATCACGGCGTACCACGAGATGGGGCACGCGCTCGTCGGCTACTACCTCGAGGGCACGGACGAGGTGCACAAGATCTCGATCGTCAGCCGCGGCCAGGCGCTCGGCTACACGATCTCGCTGCCCGCGGAGGATCGCTATCTGACGACCAAGGGCACGCTGATGGATCAGATGGCAATGACGCTCGGCGGTCGCGCGGCGGAGGAGCTCGTCTTCAACGAGGTGACGACGGGCGCCGCGAACGACATCGAGCGCATCACGTCGACCGCGAAGCAGATGATCATGCGCTTCGGGATGAGCGAGAAGCTCGGCCCGCGCGTCCTCGGCCGCAACCACGACATGCCGTTCCTCGGTCGCGAGATGGGCGCCGAGCCCGACTACTCCGAGGAGATCGCGAAGGAGATCGACGACGAGATCCGCCGAGTGATCGAGGAGGCGCACGACAAGGCGACGAACGTCCTCCGCGAGCACATGGGCGAGCTCCACAAGCTCTCGGCCATCCTCATCGAGCGCGAGACGATCGACAAGAGCCAGTTCGAGCGGCTCCTCCACGGGGAGTCCGAGGAGTCGATCTTCGCCGAGGAGCCCGCCGCCGCCGAGACGGAGCCGGAGGCCGAGGCCGAGAAGAAGCCGGCCATCCGGCCGCAGCCGCGGCCGCTCCCCGGCGCGGCGATGCAGCCGCCGCCGGATCCGGCAGCGTCCTAGCCGCCGACCGCGCTACGCGCCCGTCGCGAGCGGGCCGTGGATCCGCGGCTCGGGGGCGCGGACGATCGGATGGCGCCGGAGGTGTGCCTCGACGACCTCGCGCAGGATGAACGGCATGTCGTACGCGATCTCGAGCCCCCATTCCGGCCTCGCGTAGCCGCCGTACCTGTCGAGCTCCCAGTCGCTTCCGGCCACGCGGTAGATCCGCCGGTCGTCGATCGGCGTCCCGGCGACGAGCAGCTCGCCGTCCCGGACCTCGGCGCCGCTCAGGTGGAGGAGGCCGCGTGGGCTCCAGCGATGCACCTGCGGGGCGTCCGCTGCGAGCTCGGGGTCGAGCCCCGTCGCGACGAGCGTGAGAAGCTGCGCGCCGGTCAGCTCGGCGACGCCGGCAACGGCCGAGGTCGAGCACGCCTCGTAGAGCGCCCGGCGCGTGAGCGGCCCCGGCTCGAGCGGGCTGTCGAACGCGACGGCGGACGTCACGACGCCGACCTCCGCGTCCATCCGGTCGCGGATCGCGTCCGCCATGAACGACGCGGCGGCGCACTCGCGGTCGGCGGTCAGGTCGAGCGGCTCGGCGATCTGGCCCGCGACCTCCGCGAGCGACCGGTCGAGCTCGCGCTCGATCGCCTCCTTCTCCGCGTGCAGCCCCGCATGCGGAGGCGCGTCCTTGGGAACGTGGACGACGCGGACGCTCGTGACGCGGGCCCTGTCGCCGACGAGCAGCTCGACGACGCCGACGTGCTCCGCGTTGCGCCTGCCTGAGCGATGACGACCCCGTCGACCCGCTCGCCGTCGGGGAGGAGCGTGTGGCTGTGTGCGCCGAGGATCAGATCGATCTCCAGGGCGACCTCGGCGGCGAGCGCGCGGTCGGCGTCGATGCCGAGGTGCGAGAGGAGGACGACCGCGTCGGCACCGTTCTCGCGGAGCCGCTGCGCATGCTCGCGGACGAGCAGCGTGGCGGGCGGGAGGGTGAGCCTCGTCCCGGATCCGGTCGATCACGGTCGCCGCGCGCAGCAGGGCGTCGACACGGCCGTGGACGTCGTTCGTGTGGACGAGGACGAGGCGGCGCGCCATCGGCGCGCAGGCTAGCCGCCCGACGGCTGCGGGCCACGCGCGAGCCGGCGCGCGACGAGCAGCGCCGCGAGCGCGCACACCGCACCGACGGCCTCCACGGCCAGCCCTTCGACTCGCGCGAGATCGACGAGCGCCAGGAGGGCCCAGACGAGGAGCAGGGCGCCGATCCCGAGCGAGGCGATCCACACGGGCCGCCGCCACGCACCGCCCGGCTCGTCGCGCGTCGTCGTCGCAAGCTCGCGCGACCAACCGACCAGCTCGCCGGCGATCAGCAGCGCCGCCGCGACACCCGCGGCACGCACGTCGAGCGGCGGGTCGTCCACGGCGAGCATGACCCCGTATCCGGCGCCGGACGTCGCCAGGGCGAGGCCGAGGATTACGGGCTGAACGAGCGCCACGGCCGTCAGCAGGGCTCCCGCGAGCCCGAGCACGAGGACCGGCGTCGCCGCGTCCTCCCCGGCGATCGCGGCGAGCCAGGCGGCGAGGCCGAGCGACACCGCGACCGCGGTGACGCCTGCGGCTACCGCTGCACGAGGCGGGCGTGCCGTCGGTATGCCCTCACCCCCTCCAGTGCCGCCTCGACGCTCGTCTCGCCGTCGAGCGTCGCCACGGCGACGCCGAGGCGCTCGAAGCGGGCGCGGAGCTCCGCCCGCTGGAGCCGCCAGAGCCGGAGGGCAACTCGCTCGAGGGCGTCCGTCGGCGGCTCGAGGTACGGCTCGGGCGACACCTCGAGCACGACGAGATCATGGCCGCGCCCTCGCAGGTCGACGAGCGCCGTCACTGACCGTTCGTCGAGGAGTGGCGTGAGGGCCACGACGAGCGCGCCTGCCGGCAGCGTCCGCGCCGGGATGATGTTGACGTCCTTCCAGGCGTAGCTGAACTCAACCCCCGTCTCGAGCAGCGCGTCGACGAGCCGGTACCGCTGGACGAGTCCGCCTCCGGGCTGGAGCCAGCGCAGGATCCCGCCGAACGCGACGAGACCGACCCGGTCCCGTCGCTCGAGGAAGCGTGAGGCGAGCGTCGCCGCGGCACGGACGGCCTGCTCCAACGTCCCCTGATCGCTCGCGCGCGCCTCCGCGAAGCTGTCGAGAAAGATCACGACGTCCGCATTGCGCTCCGGGTGCCGCTCGTTCACGACGAGGCTGCCGCGGCGGGCCGTGGCGCGCCAGTTGACCGACCGCACGCGATCGCCCGGAACGAACGGGCGCGTGTCGGCGAACTCGAGGCCCTCGGCGCGCACCGGCGACACCTCGCTCCCGGTGGCCACCTGCGTCCGGGCCGGCGTGATGAGGCGGCGGAGCCGCTCGGGCGCGGGGTAGACCCGGAGCGGCCGGCGCCGGTCGACGCGGCCCTCGAAGCGCACCAGACCCGTGCGGTCGCGGGCGCGAAGCCAGACCTCGCCCACCTCGGTCGACATCCATCGCACGCACCGCACACGGAGCGGCAGCTCGCGCTCCTCGCCGGCGGCAAGGTGGACAGCAACCGGGTTCACGCCTTCGCCGAGCTCCAGGCCCGGCGGGAGCGCGAGCCCGATCTCGAGCCGGTCGACTGCGGTGTCGGCCCGCACGGTGACGAGCGCCTCGATCTCGTCTCCCTCGAGCGCCCGAGCACGGTCGATGTCGACCCAGGCGCGGAGGGCCGGCGAGGGCATCCTGACGCCCAGCGCGACGAGGAGGGCGAACGGGGCAGCGAGCACCGCGAGCTCGGGCCGGCGGAGCGCGAGGGCGGCGACGAACGCAGCGGCGGCGAGCGCCGCATAGGCGCCGAGCCGCGCGTCCGCCGACCGTGTCACACGCGCTCGGTGCTCGGTGTCCGGACCTCGTCGAGGACGTCGCGCACGACGTCCTCGCCGGTGCGCCGCTGCACCCAGAGCTCGGGGCGGAGGACGAGGCGGTGGGAGAGCGCGGGGACCGCAGCGCTCTTCACGTCGTCCGGCGTGACGAAGTCACGACCGGCCAGCGCGGCCCGGCAGCGCGAGAGCTTGAGGAGAGCGAGCGAGCCGCGCGGGCTCGACCCGACGGCGACGCTGGGGCTCTCTCGCGTCGCCGCGACGAGGGCGACGACGTAGCGGCCGACGCTCTCGTCGACGTGCACTTCCTCGACGGCGCGCTGCATCCCGAGGAGCGTCTCGCGGTCGACCACCTGACGGAGCTCGACCTCGTCCGCGCCGCGTGCGAGGCGCCGCTCTAGCATCTCCCACTCGTCGTCGGAGGACGGGTAGCCGAAGCCCGTGCGCAGCACGAACCGGTCCAGCTGCGCCTCGGGAAGCGGATACGTGCCCTCGTACTCGATGGGGTTCTGCGTCGCGAGCACGAGGAACGGAGGCTCGAGCACGTGCGTCGTCCCGTCGATCGACACCTGGCGCTCCTGCATCGCCTCGAGCAGCGCCGCCTGCGTCTTCGGCGGGGCGCGGTTGATCTCGTCCGCGAGGAGGAGATTCGAGAAGACGGGGCCCGGGCGGAACTCGAACTCGAGCTCCCGCTGGTTCCAGATCGACGAGCCCGTCACGTCGGTCGGCAGGAGGTCGGGCGTGAACTGGACGCGCGAGAAGCGGAGCCCGGTCACGGTCGCGAACGACCTCGCCGTCAACGTCTTCGCGAGGCCCGGGACGTCCTCGAGCAGGACGTGGCCGTCCGCGAGGAGGCCGGCGAGGACGAGCTCGAGCCGGTCGCGCTTGCCGACCACGGCCCGCTCGACCTCGTCGAGCACCGCCGCAGCGTGGCGCGAGAGCTCCGCGAGCTGCATCAGAGGCGCTCGAGCTCGTCCACGACGCGCTCGATCGTCTCGAGCGGGAGGCCGGGCGCCGTGCGGTCGTCGGGCACCGCACGCCCGGGACGGATGAGGTCCCACAGCTCCCTGCCGACCATCGTCTGCGCCCGCTCGGGGGCCCGGTCAGGGTCGACGCCCCGGCGCACGAGCAGACTGGACGCCACGGTCCGGACCGCCGGTCGGAGGCGGTAGTGCACATCGAACGCCGTGCCGCTCCCAAGGGCGACCTCTCGCTCGACGCGCTCGAGCGACGCGGGCCGCGCCCGCGAGCGCCGGCGCGGAGCGAATGCGGCGTCGAATGCTGAGGGCCGCATCGGGACGGCGCGTAGCAGCGCGCCGACCGCCGCGGCGAGGCCGATCGCGAGGACGAGCACGAGCCAGACATGACCGACGACCGAGGCGCGGCCGGGCACGATCGCGAGCACGATGCCGGCCCACGCCGAGACGGCGAGCCCGAAAGCGATCGCGCGGTCGATCCGCTTCACGCCGGCGCCCCCGCCAGCTGCGCCTCCCGGGCGGCCTCGGCCGCGGCCAGCTCGTGCTGCACCTGCTCGAGCGTCTCGATCGCCTCGTCCTTCATCTCGGGACGCACATCGTGCACGGAGAACCGCGCCCACGCGAACAGGGCGGTCAGGCGGCCCGTCGCCCGCGGGGAGATCTCGATCTCGTCGAGCACGCGCGCGATGTACTCCTCGGGCGCCTCGGCGTCCCTTCGCGGAAGCCCGGTCGCCGCAAGCGCTCGCTCCATCCGCGCGTACGCAGCGATCACGGCGCGACGCGGATCGCGTTCGGCGCGGAGGTCGTCGAGCGTCTCCGCGAGCACGTCGGCGAGCGCCTCGGCCGGGGTGACGGTGAGCGGCTCGTGCGCCGCGCGCCGACCCCGGGCCGACAGCCAGAGCGCGACGCCGGCGACGGCGAGCAGCGCGACGACGGCGACGACGGGCCAGAGGGCGAACTCGGGGTCGTACCGGGTCGCGTCGTCGCTGCTCCCACGGCCGCTCTGACCGAAGTCCGGGAGCCGCAGCCCGTCCTGCTGGCCCCGGCTCCCGGTCATTGCGCGGACGAACAGCGCGAAGAGGGCGATCGAGAGGATCAGCGACACGATCGATCTGAGCGGGCCGCGCCGTGACCGCCCGGGCGCCGTCGGGTCGTATCGCCGGAACCAGGTCAGCGCGACGGCGACGAAAGCCGCGCAGAGCACCATCAGCACGAGGAAAAGGCTGAAGGCCGTGTCGACGAAGCCCTCGGAGGGCCGCCGAACGCTGTTGCTCCCCGTCGGCACCGAGCCGGTCGAGGCGATCGCGACGACGGCAACGAGGACCACGACGGCGACGGCGATCGCGAGCGTCCGGACGGTCGACCCGCCCCGCCGCGGCGCGTTACCGTCCATGCCCGATGAGACGAGCGACGGACAGCGAACGTTGGCCGCGGCCGACGGTGGTCGGGATCGTCAACGTCACGCCGGACAGCTTCTCCGACGGCGGTGCGTACGTCGATGCGGACGCGGCTGCCGACGCGGCGGTGGAGATGCTTGCCGACGGGGCCGCGATCGTCGACGTCGGCGGTGAATCGACGCGACCGGGAGCGGACGACGTCTCGCTCGACGAGGAGCTCCGCCGCATCGTCCCGGTGCTCGAGCGGCTCGAGGGCCGGCGCGTCTCGATCGACACGTCCCGCGCCGAGGTCGCGCGGCACGCGCTCGCGCTCGGCGCGGAGCTCGTCAACGACGTGACCGCGCTTCGGCGCGATCCCGAGCTCGCGGGGGCGGTCGCCGACGCCGGCGCGTCGCTGTGCCTGATGCACATGCAGGGAGAGCCTCGCACGATGCAGGAGGCGCCGCGCTACGACGATGTCGTCGCCGAGGTGGCCGCGTTCCTCGAGGAGCGCCTCGCGCACGCGGTCGATTCGGGGATCGAGGAGGAGCGGATCTGCCTCGACCCGGGCTTCGGGTTCGGGAAGACGGCCGAACACAACCTCGCGCTGCTTCGCCGGCTCGACCGGATCGTCGCGATCGGCCGTCCGGTGATGGTCGGCATCTCCCGGAAGTCGACGCTCGCGCGGATCGTTCCGGGCCCGGACCCACGGGTCGGGTCCGATGCCGCGTCTGTCGGCGCCGCGATCTCGGCGTTCGACCGGGGCGCCACGCTGTTCCGCGTACACGACGTGCGCGCGCACGCGGAGGCGCTGGCGATCGCCGCCGCGGTGGAGCGGGGGACGGTGGAGCGATGACGATCGAGCTTCACGGGATCGCGCTGCACGGCTTCCACGGCCTGCTGGAGCACGAACGGCGTGAGGGTCAGCGCTTCCTCGTCGACGTCGACCTCGACCTCTCGAGCGAGGCGGCCGCGACGACCGACCGCATCGAGGACGCGGTCGATTACCGCGACGTGGTCGCCGCGGTCGCTGCAGTCTCCGAGGCGCGCGCGTACCACCTGCTGGAGGCGTTCGCGACCGCCGTCGCAGAGACCCTGGTGGCGCGCTTTCCCGTGACCCGGGTGCGTGTGCGTGTGCGAAAGCCGGACGTCGTCCTGGCCCACCCGGTCGACCACGCCGCCGTGGTCGTCGAGCGGCGGACGAGCTAGGCCTTCGGCTTGGCGGCCGGCTTGGGCTTCGCCGCCGGCTTCGGCTTCGACGACGTGGTCGTCAGCTGGTACGTGGTGTCGGCCGTCTTCGCGTGCGGCGCGATCGTGAGGTACGCCCAGCGCCCGGCACCGGTGTTCGTGTACACGAGCCGCTCGGTGCGGCCGGTCGCAGTGGCGTTGGCGAGCCGTCCCGTGGCAGAGAACCGGCCGGCCACCGTCCGCGCGTTCGCGCGATGCAGCGAGAGATCCCCGTCCGCGGTGCCCGTGAGCTGGAACGTCACCTGGCGGTTGGCGGGAAGCCAGACGCGGTAGACGTCGCGCGGGTCCTCGTACGCGTCGACCCGGCCGCTGATCCGGAATGCCTGCTTCGCGACCGTGGTCAGCGGCGGCGCGTTGCGGAGGTTGCGGTCGCCGTTCGGGTCGACCTCCTCGACGTCGTCGTCCGGCTCGTACGGATCCTTGATCGGCGCCGCCAGCGAAAGCGCCGCCTGGACGTTCAGCATCCCGAAGCCCGAGGCCGAATCCCGTCCCACCTGGTCGATGTCGCGCGCCGAGCGGCGGAGGATCTCGGCGAGCTGTCCCGCGTCGAGATCGGGCCGCGCCGTCCAGATCCAGGCGGCCGCGCCCGCGACGAGGGGCGACGAGAAGCTCGTTCCCGAGGAGGGCTGCCAGTTCTTGCCGACCGCGCTCGCGACGAGGATCCCGTCGCCGGGCGCCGCGACGTCGACGTAGGGAGAGCGGCTCGAGAACGGAGCGACCGTGCCGGACTGGTCGGTGGCGGCCACGGTGGTCACGTGCGGCAGCGCGGCCGGGTAGCTGAGGGGACTGCCGCGGTCGCCGTCGTTGCCCGACGCCGCGACGACGAGCGAGCCGCTCGCGACGGCCTCGCTGATCGCGAGCTCGACCGCGAGGTCGCGGTCGCCGCCGAGGCTCAGGTTGATGACGCCGCGTCCGGCGCGCGCGGCGGCGAGGATTCCGGCGGCGATGTCGCTCGACTCGAGGCGGGTGCCCGTCCCGAGCGCCGCGTCCCAGGAGCGCAGCGTTGCAAGGGGGTAGATCCCGATGACGCCGACGCCGTTCGCGGGAGCGCCGATGACGGACGCGACCGACGTGCCGTGCTCACCGCCGATTCCCGCGGGCTCCTGCGTGTTCAGAAGTGCGATGTCGGGCCGGCCGGCGAACTCGGGGTGCGAGACGTCGAGCCCCGAGTCGACGATGGTCACCGGGACGCCGGGGCCGGGCGGCGTCAGGCCGTCGATCCCGATCTGCGAGAGCCACCACTCCTGCGCCTGGAGGGGGTCGGGGGTGGCGGACGTCGCTGCGACGTCGTACGTGTGCTCGGTCTCCGACGCACTGACGGCGCCGCGGTCCTCGAGCGTCTGCAGGAGCGAGCCCGCGACGTCGGGCCGGAGGCGCCAGAGGCGGAGCTTCGAATCGATCAGCTGCGCTCCGGCGGCGGCGAGCGTCGCCGACTCGGTACACGACGCGCCGGCTGTCAGCCGAACGATCGTCGCCGCCCCGCCCGCGGCCGAGGCAGAGCTCGGAGCGACGACGAGCGCCGTGGCTGCGGCGAGGAGAGCGAGGATGCGGAGGGGCATGACGGGAGGAGCCATGGTGGCGGCCGGGGATGAGGAGAAGTTAAGGACGGCCGTTAAGTCGAGGTTACAGACCCAGGCCCGGCGGATCGCTACCGTCGCGGTCGTGCGCGCGTACGTCGGCGTCGGAGCAAACCTCGGCGACCGGGAGGCGACGATCGGTCGGGCGATCGACCTGCTCGGGGCCGATCCGGGCATCGAGGTCACGGCGGTCTCGCGGCTCCGCGAGACGGACCCGTGGGGGCCGGTCGAGCAGCCGCGGTACCTGAACGGCGTCGTCGAGCTCGAGACCCGCCTCGAGCCGCGGGCGCTGCTCGATGTCCTCCTCTCGGTCGAGCAGGCGCTCGGTCGCGATCGCACCGGCGAACGGTGGGGCCCGCGGACGATCGACCTCGACCTGCTCGTCCACGGCGAGGTCGTACTGGACGAGCCGGGCCTGACCGTGCCGCATCCACGCATCACGGAGCGGCGCTTTGCGCTCGAGCCGCTGGCCGAGCTCGCGCCCGATCTCGTCCTCCCGGGGCAGACGGCGACGGTGCAGGCACTGCTCGACGCCCTCGACACGTAGAGGTTTGCCGAGGAGCATCCCGAGCGCGTGGGCTGGGACGGCGCAGGAGGACGCCGACGGCTGACCGTCCTGCGGCCCGACGGGCGCGCGCCGCAAGCCTGTCCGCGGGAAATGGTCGTCGGCGAGCTCGGAGCCGCGGGACGCACACGTCGGTCGGCTGACGTCGTCGCCGAGACAGCGGTCGAGTGCCATGCGCTGCCGTGGGAACGGCTCCGCCGCCTCGGCGAGACGCACCCGTCCGTCCCCGCCGCCGTGCTCGAGGCGGTCCTCGAGGAGCTCGCGCGGATCGTGCAGCGGCTCGAGCGCGAGTTGGCCTCGGTCGCGCCCCGCCCCCTCGTCCCGGCGAGGCGGGGCTAGACTCCACTGCGTGAGCCATCTCGACGAGCTCGACGAGTTCGAGGCGGAGCTCGAGCTCCAGCTGAAGCGCGAGTACACGGCGGTCTTCCCGCTGTTCCGGTACTGCGTGCTCACGCAGGACGCGACGTACCTCTGCAACAAGCTCGACCTCAAGGTCGTGCCCCAGGCGAGCTACCCGTTCTTCCACGCGCAGATGGAGGACGTCTGGGTGTGGGACAAGAACCGCCCGACGCGGATCATCCCGCGCGCCGAGGTCTACACCTCGGGCGACGTCACGGTCGAGGAGCTCCGCGGCGAGGGCGACGAGCCGCGTCTCACGGCGGAGGCGCTCGCCGAGCGTCTCGGCGAGTCGCAGCGCCTGGACGAAGACGACACGTTCTGAGCTTCTTGTTCGCCAAGCGGGATTCGGCAGGAGCCGAATCCCGCGGCTCGATCCCCGCCTGCGGCGGGGCACATCCCTGAAGGCGTCGCCTTCGGCGCCGCAACTGCTCGTGCCCGGCTGCCGCGATCCGTAGACGAGCCCCTCTTATACGCTCGCTCCATGCTTCTCGCCGTCGACGTCGGCAACACGCAGACCGTGCTCGGGCTGTTCGACGGCGACCGGCTCGTCGACAACTGGCGCGTCGCGACCGACCGGAGCCGGACCGGTGACGAGCTCGTCGTCCTCCTCGGTGGGCTGCTCGACCCCGACGCGGTCGACGGGATCTGCCTCTCGACGACCGTCCCGCTGCTCCTCCGCGAATGGGAACGGCTCGCCGGCCGCTGGGCGCACGCGCCGCTCCTCGCCGTAGGCCCGGGCGTCCGCACCGGGATCCCGATCCGCTACGACGACCCGCGCGAGGTCGGCCCCGACCGAATCGTCAACGCGGTCGCCGCGAAGGCGCGCTTCGGCGCGCCCGTGATCGTCGTCGACTTCGGGACGTCGACGAACTTCGACGTCGTGTCGCCCGGCGGCGACTACGTCGGCGGCGTCCTCGCGCCCGGGATCGAGACGTCGATGGACGCGCTCTTCGCGCGTGCTGCGCGGCTCGTGAAGGTCGACTACGTCGAGCCGCCCAGCGTAATCGGCAAGACGACGGTCGCCGGTCTCCAGTCGGGACTGGTCTACGGCTTCGCGGGCCAGGTCGACGGGATCGTCACAGCGATTCGCGGCGAGCTCGAGTCCCCCGACGCGCCGGTGGTCGCGACGGGCGGCCTCGCGGAGCTCGTGGCGACGCAGTCGAGCACGATCGGGCAGGTCGACCCCTACCTCACGCTCGAGGGCCTCCGCCTCGTCTGGGAGCTGAACCGGTGATCCCGGAGCCCGAGACCCTCGCCGTCTTCTGCCTCGCGGCGCTCGCCCTGCTCGTCGTGCCCGGGCCGGCCGTGCTCTACATCGTCGCGAGCTCGATCGACGGCGGCCGCCGCGCGGGCGCCGCGTCGATGCTCGGGATCCAGACCGGGGCGCTCGTCCACGTCTTCGCCGCGGCGCTCGGGCTGTCGGGCCTCCTCGCGGCGTCGGCGCTCGCGTTCGACACCGTCAAGTACCTGGGCGCCGCCTATCTCATCGCGATCGGACTGTGGACGCTGCTCCGGGGAGGGAGCCCGACGGATGCCGACGAGGAGCGTCCGCCGACGCGCTACCGGAGGCGGTTCGCGCAGGGAGTCGTCGTCCAGATCCTGAACCCGAAGACGGCGCTGTTCTTCCTCGCGTTCCTACCGCAGTTCGTCGACCAGGAGGCAGGGCACGTCGGCCTGCAGATGCTGTTCCTGGGCCTCGTCTTCGTCGCGCTCGCGATCGTCTCCGACGGGACATGGGTGCTCGTCGCAGGCACGGCCTCCGACAAGCTGCGCGGGCACACCGGCTTCCTGCGCGCGCAGCGCTGGGTGAGCGGGATGGTGTTCGTCGGCCTCGGCGTCGCGACGGCGCTGACCGGCTCGCACCGCTCGACGACGACGTAGGGTCGTCGGTTCTTCACCGCAACGAGACGCTCCGGCCCGGGGCGTCTCAGCCGCCGCCGTAGATCGAGATCGGGAGCTCGAGCGTCACGTCGTCGCCCGACGGGACCTCGGCCTCGAGGCGCTCGATGAGCTCGAGCGAGCCGGGGGCGGCCGCGATCAGCCGGCGCTCGACCTCTTCCGTCGAGTCGAGGACGACGAGCTCCTGCTTGAACGGCCGCGGGAAGCGTCCGCGGCCGAGGTACCAGCCGTAGAACTTCTTCAGGAACCCGCTGGCGCGGCGCTCGCCGAGCTCGCGGACGGTCTCACGGATGAACAGGACCAGCTCTGCTACGACCGCCTCGCGGGAGGGCTCCCGCGCCTCGCCGTCGACGATCTCCTCGAGCACCCAGGGATTGCCCTGCGCGGCACGGCCGACCATCACGGCCGACGCGCCGGTCGTCGCGAGCACCGTCTGCGCCTTCGCGCGCGAGACGATGTCGCCCGAGGCGATGACGGGCACGTCGACGAGCGAGACGAGCTCGGCGGTGAGCTCGTGGTCGGCGAAGCCCGTGTACATCTGCTGCGCGGAGCGTGGATGCAGGGTCAGCGACGCCGCTCCGGCCTCGACCAGGCGCGGCCCGACGCCGAGGCAGTCGCGCGACCCGTCGCGCAGCCCTCGGCGGAGCTTCACGGTGACCGGGAGGTCGACGGCGCCCGCGATGGCGGAGACGATGCGCGCCGCGCGATCGGGATCGTCGAGCAGCGTCGCCCCGGCGCCCGTCTTCGTGACCTTCTTGACGGGGCAGCCGAAGTTCAGGTCGACGAGGTCGGCGCCTGCCGCCTCGACCATCCGCGCCGCTTCGGCCATCGTGCCCGGCTCGGAGCCGAACAGCTGGATCGCGAGCGGGTGCTCGTCGGCGGCGACGCGGAGGTACCCGAGCGTCCGCTCGTTCCGGTGCTCGATCCCGGCGCAGCTGACCATCTCGGAGCACACCAGACCGGCGCCGAAGCGACGTCCCTGGCGGCGGAACGCCTGCACGCTGACGCCCGCCATCGGCGCCAGGACGAGCCGTGTCGGGATCTCGACCGGCCCGATCCGCCAGGTCTCGCGGAGGTCGACCATCGTCGACAAGGGATGGTAGACGGCGCTTTCGACGCGCCACCGTTGCGCGTTTGCGCTCGTCCGGGTCACGGGCTACCATGCGCGTCCGCGTGGCGCTGACTGCGCCTCGTTCTCGTTGTTGGAGACAGACCTCGGAGGTCTTTCCGCTGAAGGACGTGATCCTCACCCCCGAGGGCTACGAGGCCCTCAAGCAGGAGTTGGAGACGCTTCGGACCGACCGGCGCCGGGAGATCGCCGACCGGATCCGCACGGCCCGCGAGTTCGGCGACATCGCCGAGAACGCCGAGTACGACGACGCGAAGAACGAGCAGGCCATGCTCGAGCACAAGATCGCGCAGCTCGAGGAGCGCCTCGCCCGCGCCCGCGTGATCGACACGGACGACGTCGACACGAGCGTCGTGTCGGTCGGGTCGGTCGTGCGCCTTCGCGACGTCGACGCCAAGGAGACGGTCGAGTACCACATCGTCGGCTCGGCCGAGGCAAACCCCGCAGAGCACAAGCTCTCGAACGAGTCGCCGGTGGGCAAGGCGATCCTCGGCAAGAAGAAGGGCGAGACCGTCGAGGTCGCGACGCCGCGCGGCTCGATGCTGAAGTTCAAGATCATGGAGATCAAGGCCGCCTGACGGCCACCGGCCGGCGGGCTCCCGCCGGGCGTAGCGCGGCTCCGCCGCCTCCCGCCGCTCAGCGCACCCGGCTCTCCGTACGTCCCGCGTAGACTCGTCCCGCCATGACGGCCCCGAAGCGCTTCCCCGACCGCGCGCACATCGCCGCGGTCCGCGCCGAGGCGGAACCGCTCGAGGCCGGCGCCGACACGGGCACGACACGGCGGATCGCCGGCCGCGCAATGGCGCGCCGCGGGATGGGGAAGCTCGTGTTCGTCGACGTCGTCGACCTCTCGGGGCGCATCCAGGCGATCTGCGACGTCGCCGTGACCGGCGAGGTCGACGTGCACCTCGGCGACGTCGTCGGCGTCGTCGGCAGGCCCGCGAAGTCTCGTCGGGGCGAGCCGTCGGTCCTGGCTGAGAGCGTCGAGATCCTCTCGCGCAACACGCAGCCGCTGCCGGACACCTTCCACGGCCTCACCGACGTCGAGCTCCGCTATCGCAAGCGCTACCTCGACCTCCTGATGAACGAGGAGACGCGGGACGTGTTCGTCACCCGCGCGCGCGTCGTCACGAGTATCCGGGCCGTGCTCGACGAGTGGGGCTTCGTCGAGGTCGAGACACCGATCCTCCAGCCGCGGTACGGCGGCGCCTTCGCGCGGCCGTTCGTGACGCACCACAACGAGCTGGACGCCGACTTCTACCTCCGGGTCGCGACCGAGCTCTACCTCAAGCGCCTCATCGTCGGGGGGCTCGAGCGCGTCTACGAGATCGGCAAGGACTTCCGCAACGAGGGCGTCTCGTTCAAGCACAACCCCGAGTTCACGCAGCTCGAGTGGTACGAGGCCTACGCCGACTACCACGACACGATGGCGCGGATCGAGCAGCTCGTGGAGCGGGTCGCCCGCGAGGTGCTCGGCACGACTGCCGTGACGTTTCGCGGCTACGAGGTCGAGCTGACGGGGCCGTGGCAACGCGTGCGGTTCGTCGATGCCCTCGAGCGCCAGGAGCTCTGGACACGCGACCCGGACGAGCTGCGTGCCTGGCTGACCGAGCGCGGGGTCGACACGGAGGCCGACAAGGACTGGGCGCAACTCGTCGATCACGCGTTCTCGCACTTCGTCGAGCCGTCCCTCGTCCAGCCGACGATCGTGCACGACTACCCCGTCGAGCTGTCACCGTTCGCACGCCCGACGGACGACGACCCGACCCTGACCGAGCGCTTCGAGTACTTCGCGGGCGGCATGGAGCTCGGCAACGCCTTCACCGAGATCAACGACGCCGTCATGCAGCAGGTGCGCTTCGATCAGCAGTCCGAGCAGGTCGAGGGCGAGCGCGGAGACCCGGAGTACGTGGACGCGCTCTCGTACGGCATGCCGCCGACCGGGGGGATCGGGCTCGGCATCGACCGACTCGTGATGCTGCTGACCGGCTCCGAGTCGATCCGGGACGTCGTGCTGTTCCCTGCGCTCAGGCCGCTTCCCGACTGACGTTCCCCCGTTCGGGGTACCCCAGGAGGGGTGGAGCGCCGTCGAGAGACGGGCGATACCCATTACGTGGCCCTGCGGGCAAGGCGTTCCAACGTGCGGGCACGCGCCCGCCCGTCCTTCACGACCGGCCGCGCGAGCGGGTCGGCGGTCGGCCGCGCCCACGCCGCGGCGGCGATCGCGGCCGCCATCGACGCGCTGATCACGGTCGACCAGCACGGGCGCGTCCTCGAGTTCAACCCCGCCGCCGAGGAGATCTTCGGCTATACGCGCGCGGACGCCGTCGGACGCGAGCTCGCCGACCTGATCGTGCCTCCCGCCCAGCGCGAGGCGTACCGCCGCGGGCTCGCCCGCTGGACGGCCGAGGGACCGACCGACGGCGCGGGGGAGAGCCTCGACACCCCGGTCGAGATGGCGGCGCTGAACGCGCGCGGGGAGGAGTTCCCCGTCGAGATCGCGATCTGCCGGCTGGCGGTCGACGGGCCTCCGCTGTTCACGGCCTGGATCCGCGACATCCGCGAGCACAAGCTCGGCGAGGAGCGCCTCCGGGCGGCCGAGCAGCGCTACCGCACGCTGGTCGAGCAGCTGCCGCTCGTCATCTACGTCGACGCGATCGACGCGGTGAGCTCGAACCTCTACACGAGCCCGCAGGTCGAGCCGCTGCTCGGCTACGCGCCGAAGGAGTGGCAGGACGACGCCGCGCTGTTCGTGCGCATCCTGCACCCGGACGACCGCGAGCGCGTCCTCGCGGCGCACCTGGCGGCACACGACGGCGAGCCGCTCTCCGTCGAGTACCGCATCCTCGCCCGCGACGGCCGCGTCGTATGGGTGCACGACGAGGCACGCGCGATCGTCGGGCCGGACGGCGTGCCTGTCGCCCTGCAGGGGTACCTGCTCGACATCACCGCCGAGCGCGAGGCGGCGGAGCAGTTGCGCTACCAGGCGTTCCACGACCCGCTCACGGGCCTCCCGAACCGGACGCTGTTCAAGGACCACGTCCTCGGGGCGCTGGCGGCCGGGAACGAGGGAGCCGAGGCCGCGATGCTCCTGCTCGACATCGACGACTTCAAGGCGATCAACGACCGCTTCGGTCACCTCGAGGCCGACGTCCTCCTGCGGGACATCGGCGCGCGCCTCCGCGAGGCGCTGCCCGGCTCGGTGGTGATCGGGCGGCTCGGCGGCGACGAGTTCGCGGCGCTCGTCGACCCAACGGACGATCCTGCGGGCATCGCGGTTCGCTCGGCGGGCGCGCTGATCGACGCGCTGCGGAAGCCGTTCCCGATCGCGGGGGTCGAGGTCTTCGTCACGACGAGCGTCGGGATCGCGCTCGGCAAGGACGTCGACCAGCTCTTCCGTCGCGCAGACGTGGCGATGTACCGGGCGAAGTCCGCCGGCAAGGCGCAGTACGCGCTGTACGCGCCGTGGATGGACGACGCGGTCCTCGGCCGGCTCGAGCTCCTCGGTGAGCTCCGGCAGGCGCGACCCGACGAGGACTTCCTCCTCCACTACCAGCCGGTGCTCGACCTCGCGACGCGCGAGCTCCTCGGCGTCGAGGCGCTCCTCCGCTGGCGGCACCCGACGCGCGGGATCGTCCAGCCGGTCGACTTCATCCCGATCGCCGAGGAGAGCGGCCTGATCGTCCCCGTGGGGCGCTGGGTGCTCGAGCAGGCGTGCCGCCAGGTCGCGGCCTGGCGCGACGCTCCCGACGGGCACGAGCTGACCGTCAGCGTGAACGTCTCGGCGCGGCAGCTCCAGCACCCCGAGTTCGTGCACGACGTCCGGGTTGCGCTCGACGCGGCCGCACTCGATCCGCGCCGCCTCGTCCTCGAGATCACCGAGGGCGCCGTCGTCGGCGACCACGCGGTCGTCTCGGAGATGCTCGAGGCGCTGCAGCTGATGGGCGTCGGGCTCGCGCTCGACGACTTCGGGATCGGCTACTCGTCGCTCTCGATGCTCGAGACCCTGCCGTTCGACACGCTGAAGCTCGACCGCGCCTTCGTCAGCCGGCTCGGGGCGACGCGGTCGTCGGCGCCGCTCGTCCGGGCGATCGCGGATCTCGGCGCCGCCCTCGAGCTCGAGGTGGTCGCCGAAGGGATCGAGACGGAGCTGCAGGTCGCCGAGCTCCGCCGCCTCGGCGTGCGCCGCGGCCAGGGGTCGTTCTTCAGCCGGCCGCTGGAGCCGCGCCGGATCGAGGAGCTCGTCGGCCCGGGTCGGCGGACGCGGCCGACCGCCGCCTAGACCGGGGCCGTCTTCCAGCCGAGCCCGGTCTCCTGCGCGCGCTCGTGGTCGGCGACGACCACGACGTCCTCGTCCGGGTGGGCCTCGCGATGTTCCTTGAACCACGCGACGGCGCGTGCGATCCCCTCGTCGAGCGGGATCTTCGGGTCGTAGCCGAGGAGCTCACGGGCCTTCGTGAGATCGGCGACGTAGTGCGTGACCTCGCCGAGCAGCGACGGGGCGAGCGTCATCTGCGGGTCGACCTGGAGCTCGTGCGCGATCCGCTCCGCGCAGTGGACGAGGGTGTTCCCCTGGCCGTAGGCGAGGTTGATCGTCTGGTTGACGACACGCCCCTCCGCGAGCGCCTCGATCCCGCTGGTGATCCCGTCGACGCAGTCGTCGACGTACGTGAAGTCGAGCGTCTTGTCACGGCCGCCGTAGATCGTGATCGGCTCGTCGCGCAGCATCGAGTGGATGAAGAGCGGGATCACGCGGACCATGCGGCGCAGGTCGTTGTCGTAGCGGCCGTAGACGTTCGAGAAGCGGAAGACGAGGTAGGGGAGGCCGTAGCACCGGGCGTACGAGTAGATGAAGGCCTCGCCCGCGATCTTCGAGGCGGAGTACGTGCTCTCCGTGTAGGCGAAGTCGGCGACCTGCTCGTTGTAGCCCTCGAAGCGGTGCACGTCCCCGTACACCTCGCGGCTCGACGAGAAGACGATCGGGATGTTCCCCTGGCGTGCGTACTCGAGGACGTTGAACGTCATGACCGCGTTCTCGAGCGCGCGGTGCGGCTCGCCGACGAGCTGGTGGACCTTCGCGTGCGCGGCCAGGTGGACGACGAGGTCGGTCTCCGGGTACTCGACGCCGTTGATGCCACCGGGGTACGGCGCGTAGTGCCCTGCGAGGTCCTGCAGCAGGTAGGGGAACGCGTTCGTCCAGCTGTTCCGGCGCTTGTCGATGCCGAACACCTCGTGGCCGTCGGCGAGCAAGCGGAGCGCGAGGTTGGTGCCGATCTGGCCCGACGACCCGGTGATCAGGATCCGCATGTGCGCCTTTCGCTCGCCGACCGCGGTGGTTCGCGCGCGAAGGCTACAGCCCGCATCGGAAGCGCCGGTCGGCGACCTCCCGGGCGTGGGGTACGATCAGTGTGCTTCGACCCGGAGCCGGCGGGCAGCGCAGACTCCGGATCACGCGGAAAGGAGGGTCGAGGCACCCGTGTTCGAGCGTTTCACAGAACGGGCCAGACAGGTCGTCGTCCTTGCCCAGGACGAAGCACGCGCTCTGAAGCACAACTACATCGGCACCGAGCACATCCTGCTCGGGCTCCTGCGCGAGGAGGAGGGCCTCGCCGCGCGCGTGCTCGAGCAGCTGGACATCACCGTGGAAGAGGTGCGCGCGCAGGTCGCCCGCATCGTCGGCCAGGGTGACGAGGTAACGACCGGACAGATCCCGTTCACGCCGCGCGCGAAGAAGGTCCTCGAGCTCGCCCTCCGCGAGGCCCTGTCGCTCGGCCACAACTACATCGGCACGGAGCACATCCTGCTCGGCCTCGTTCGCGAGAACGAGGGCGTCGCCGCACGCATCCTGCTCGACTTCGACGCGGACGCCGAGAAGATCCGGAACGAGATCATCCGCATGCTCTCCGGCCCCGGCCGCAGGCAGTCGGGCCAGTCCGGCGGCGCCGCGCAGGGCGAGAAGGCGAAGAACTCGAAGCTCCTCGACCAGTTCGGCCGCAACCTGACGAAGCAGGCGACCGAGGGCAAGCTCGACCCGGTCGTCGGCCGCCAGACCGAGATCGAGCGCGTGATGCAGATCCTCTCGCGCCGCCAGAAGAACAACCCGGTGCTGATCGGCGAGCCGGGTGTCGGGAAGACGGCGGTCGTCGAGGGCCTCGCTGCGCGCATCGCGGCGAACCAGGTGCCCGAGCTCCTGAAGAACAAGCAGATCTACACCCTCGACCTGGCCGCGCTCGTCGCGGGCTCGAAGTATCGCGGCGAGTTCGAGGAGCGCCTGAAGAAGGTGATGAAGGAGATCACCCAGCGCGGGGACATCATCCTGTTCATCGACGAGCTCCACAATCTCGTCGGGGCGGGCGCCGCAGAGGGCGCGATCGACGCGGCCTCGATCCTCAAGCCGGCGCTCGCGCGCGGTGAGCTCCAGACGATCGGCGCGACGACGCTCGACGAGTACCGCAAGTACCTCGAGCGCGATGCGGCCCTCGAGCGGCGGTTCCAGCAGGTGCGCGTCGAGGAGCCGACCATCGACGAGACCGTGCAGATCCTGCGCGGCCTTCGCGACCGCTACGAGGCGCACCACCGCGTCAAGATCTCCGACGACGCGCTCCGCGCCTCGGCGGTGCTCGCCGATCGGTACATCCAGGACCGCCACCTCCCCGACAAGGCGATCGACCTCATCGACGAGGCGGGCTCCCGTGTCCGCATCCGGACGATGTCGGCGCCGCCGCGGTACCGCGAGCTCGAGGAGGAGATCGAGACCGTCCGCTCCGACAAGGAAGCGGCGATCGAGGCCCAGGAGTTCGAGAAGGCGGCGTCGCTCCGCGACAAGGAGCGGAAGCTCACCCAGAAGAAGAAGGAGCTGGAGGAGCGCTGGCGCAACGAGGCCGACGAGGAGCAGCCGGAGATCGGCGAGGACGAGATCGCCGACATCGTCTCGATGTGGACGGGGATCCCCGTCTTCAAGCTCACCGAGGCCGAGTCGCAGAAGCTCGTCCGGATGGAGGACGAGCTGCACAAGCGCGTGATCGGCCAGGAGACGGCGATCGTCGCCGTCTCGAAGGCCATCCGCCGCGCGCGCGCCGGGATCAAGGACCCGAAGCGCCCGACCGGCTCGTTCATCTTCCTCGGCCCCTCCGGGGTCGGGAAGACCGAGCTCGCCCGGACGCTCGCCGAGTTCCTGTTCGGCGACGAGGACGCGATGATCCAGGTCGACATGTCGGAGTACATGGAGAAGCACTCCGTGTCCCGGCTCGTCGGCTCGCCCCCGGGCTACGTCGGGTACGACGAGGGCGGCCAGCTCACCGAGGCCGTCCGGCGCAAGCCGTACTCGGTGCTCCTCCTCGACGAGATCGAGAAGGCGCACCCGGACGTGTTCAACATCCTCCTGCAGATCCTGGAGGACGGGCGGCTCACGGACGCGCAGGGGCGGAAGGTCGACTTCCGCAACACGATCGTCGTGATGACGTCGAACATCGGCGCCGGGCAGATCTCGAAGAACCAGACGCTCGGCTTCACCGTCGGAGACGAGCAGGGGCTCAGCTACGACGACATGAAGTCGCGCGTCATGGGCGAGCTCAAGAAGGTCTTCCGGCCCGAGCTGCTCAACCGCATCGACGAGATCATCGTCTTCCACAAGCTCGAGAAGGACGAGATCCTCAAGATCGTCGACATCCAGATGAAGCGGCTGCGTGACCAGATGGCCGTGCACGGCGCTGCGATCGAGCTGACGCAGGAGGCGAAGGAGCTCCTCGTCGAGGAGGGCTACGACCCGGCGATGGGGGCGCGGCCGCTGCGCCGCGCGATCCAGCGCCTCATCGAGGACCCGCTCGCCGACTTCATCCTCGGCCGCGAGCTCTCCGAGGGCTCGACGATCATCGTCGACCGTCGCGAGGATCCCGGCCCGGACGAGCCGAAGGTCGAGATGCGGATCGTCGAGGGTGAGGTGCAGCCCGAGCCCGTCACCGTGCCGGCCGACGAGCCGGTCACCGACGGCGCCGAAGAGACGGAGTGAGCGTGCGCCCGGCTTCGGCCGGGCGCACGTGACAAGTACGGCGAACCGCACGCCCGAATCGGGCCGGCGCTCGTACCGTCCTTCGGTCGCCGGGTGTTCGGCGGCTGTGCCACCAGGAGGGCCCGATGAACGCAACGACCGGAGCGCGCTACCGCGATGCGCTTCCCCAGCTCGCCGACGTCCCGTTCTTGACGGACGGCGGGATCGAGACGACCCTGATCTTCCACAACGGCCTCGACCTTCCACACTTCGCGGCCTATGACGTCTTGACCCGCGACGGCGGCGCCGAGGCGCTCCGCCGCTACTTCGACCCATACGCCGAGCTCGCGCGCACGGCGGGCGTCGGCATCGTCCTCGAGACGGCGACCTGGCGGGCGAATTCCGACTGGGCCGAACGTCTCGGGCACGGCCCCGAGGAGCTCGCGGAGCTCAACCGTCGTGCCGTTCGCCTCCTCGAGGACGTCCGCGGGGAGTACGAGACCGCGTCCACCCCGATCGTCATCTCCGGCTGCATCGGCCCGCGCGGCGACGGCTACGTCGTCGGGGAGGCGATGACCGCGGAAGAGGCCGAGGCGTACCACGCGCAGCAGATCGGGACGTTCGCCGAGACGGCTGCCGACCTCGTCACGGCGATCACGATGACGTACGCCGACGAGGCCGTCGGGATCGTCCGGGCGGCCACCGCGGCCGGCCTGCCCGTCGTGATCTCGTTCACCGTCGAGACGGACGGCCGGCTGCCGAGCGGCCAGACGCTCCGCGACGCGGTCGAGGAGGTCGACGCGCGGACGGAAGGCGCGGCCGCCTACTTCATGATCAACTGCGCCCACCCGCGTCACTTCGAGGGCGTGCTCGAGCCGGGGAGCGCGTGGACCAACCGGATCCGCGGGCTCCGCGCGAACGCGTCGAAGCTCAGCCACGCCGAGCTCGACGAGGCGGAGGAGCTCGACGAGGGGGACCCCGACGAGCTCGCGTCCGACTACGTCGCGCTCCGCGAGCGCCTGCCGGAGCTCCACGTGCTCGGCGGCTGCTGCGGCACCGACCACCGCCACGTCGGGGCGATGTGCGGAGCGTGGCTCAACGGCTAGCTCGCAAGCGGGAATCCGCGGAAGCGGATTTCCGCCGCTTGATCCCCGCCTCCGGCGGGGCACACGCCTGAAGGCGCCCGCTTTCGCGGTCGCAATGACCTCGCCGCCCACAGGTTGGAGACGCTCTAGGCTCTGATCGTGGAGATCCGGCACGCCGAGCCCGCGGACTACGGCCGCGTCATTGCGCGCGTCAACGCCTGGTGGGGCGGTCGCGACATGGCGCCGATGCTGCCGAAGCTCTTCTTCGTCCACTTCGAGGGCACGAGCTACGTCGTCGACGACGAGGACGGCCAGCTCGCGGCCTTCCTGATCGGATTCCTCTCGCAGACCGACCCCGAGGAGGCGTACGTGCACTTCGTCGGCATCGCGCCGGAGCGCCGCGGCGAGGGACTCGGGCGGATGCTCTACGAGCACTTCTTCGCGGACGCCACCGCGCACGGCCGGACCGTCGTCCGGTGCGTCACCTCGCCCGTGAACGAGGACTCGGTCGCGTTCCACGAGGCGCTCGGCTTCGAGGTCGAGCGGGTCGCGAAGGACTACGACGGCCCGGGAGAGGACCGCGTCCTGTTCGTGAAGCGGCTGGGCTAGCCCACTCGTTCGGTACCTTCAACGGGCATGTCCGGGCCGTTCCTGTCGACGGCGGCGAGGCCGCGCCGCCGTCCGAGTCGCCTGCTCGTCACCCTCGCCGTCGCGCTCGGCGTGGTGGCCGTGCTGGCGGCTGCGTTCGGAATCGTCTGGTTGCTCGAGCGGGACACGATCCCTCGCGGAACCACGATCGCCGGCGTCCCCGTCGGCGGCCTGAGCGAGGACGAGGCGCGCGAGGCGCTCGGAGACCGCGGCCGCGCAGCAGGAAGCGCGTCCGATCGCGCTCTCCGGTCCGGGCGGCGCCATGACGACCAGCGGGGCGGCGCTTCGGGCGACGCCCGAGCTCGACGATGCCCTCGCGGAGGCGCTCGACGCGAGCGCCGCGGACCGCGTCCTCGCCCGCCTCGGCCTGCGCGACGGCCCGCAGCACCCGTTGACCTACCGGCTCGCGCCGGTGCGTGCCGCCGAGCTCGCCAACCGGATCGACGCGCGGTTCGGCGATCCACCCGCGGACGCCCGGGTGGTCGTCACGGACGACGCGATCCGCGTCGTCGACGCGCGCGCGGGAACCGCGGTCGACCGGCGGGCGCTCCGCCGCGCCCTCGCCACGCTGCCGTCCGACGTCACACTCTCGGTCGTCCATGCAGCCCCAGTCGTCAGCACGCTCGAGGCCGAGCGCGCCGCGGCGCGGATCGAGCGACTGCTCGACGGGCCGCGCCGTGTCCGCTGGGGCGACGCCGAGGCGACGTTGACCCCGCAGCGGCTTCGGGCGCTGGTGCGTACGGAGCGCGCGGACGGGACGCTCGCGGTGCTGCTCGACCCGAAGGGCCTCGGGGCGTCGCTCCGGATCCGTCTCGGCTCCGAGGAGGTGCCTGCGCGGGACGCCGGCTTCGCGGTGAGCGGGAAGCGCGCGCGCGTCGTCCCGTCGCGGCCCGGCCGCACGCTCGACCTGGCCGCGATCTCGCGGTCGCTCACGTCCAATCTCGACTCGACGGTGCACCGTGCGCGGTTCCTGAAATCGCCGCCGGCGCTGACGACCGAGGCCGCCGAGTCCCTCGGGATCGAGGAGCTCGTCTCGGAGTTCACGACGTACTACCCGTGCTGCCAGCCGCGCGTGACGAACATCCAGCGCGCCGCGCAGCTGCTCGACGGCACGATCGTCCGCCCCCGCACCGCGTTCTCGTTAAACGACGCGCTCGGGAAGCGCACCGTCGAGAACGGCTTCGTCTCCGCGCCGCAGATCTTCGCCGGCCGGCTCGAGGATGCCGTCGGCGGAGGGATCAGCCAGATCGCGACGACGCTGTACAACGCCGCATTCTTCGCCGGCGTCAAGCTCGTCGCCCACCAGGCCCACCAGTTCTACATCTCGCGGTACCCGATGGGGCGCGAGGCGACGGTCTCGTGGGGCGGGCCGGAGCTGATCTTCCGGAACGACTGGCCCGCGGCGATCCTGATGAAGCTCACCGCGACGAGCTCCTCGATCACCGTGCGCTTCTACTCGAGGAAGCTCGGGCGCCACGTCGAGACGAGGACGGGGGAGCCCTACGCGTACGTCGCACCGAGGACGATCACGGTGCGGAACTCGGCGCTCGCGCCGGGAACGACGAGCACGGTGCAATCGGCCGGAGAGTCGGGGTTCACGGTGCAGTACACGCGGAAGGTCTTCGAGGGCCCGAAGCTGGTCAAGGACGAGCGGTACACGGTGCGGTACGACGCGCAGAACGCGATCGTCGAGGTCGGCCCGCCGAGGGCGAAGCCGAAGCCGAAGCCGCCGCCCGACGCGAGTACCGAGAACGGCGAGTCGACCGAGGAGCCACCGGCGGACGACGTCCAGCCGCCGAAGGCCGAGTAGCTCGCCGTTAAGAGCGGCGCAGCTCGATCAGGGCGTCGGCCGCGTCGTGGTCGACCTGCAGTGTGGTGTGCGTGATCCCGAACCGCTCGGAGATCATCCGCTCCACGTCGCGTCGGCGCGCATGGCAGTCCTCGCCCTGCCCGACGAGGACATGCGCGGACAGGGCGTCGAACCCGGACGTGATCCGCCAGACGTGAAGGTCGTGGACGCTCGAAACGCCGTCCACCTCGACGATGGCGCGCGCCACCTCGTCGGCGTCGATCCCTGACGGCGTCTCCTCCATCAGGATCGCGGTCGAGTCGCGGAGGATGCCCCAGGCGCTCGCGACGATCAGCGCGGCGATGAGGATCGACACGATCGGGTCGACGAGCTCCCAGCCCGTCAGGACGATGACGAGGGCGGCGACGAGGACGCCCGCCGAGCCGAGAAAGTCGGCGGTGACGTGGCGGAACGCGGCATCGATGTTCAGGCTCTCTCGTCCCGAGCGCAGGAGGATCGTCGCGGCGACCGCGTTGACCGTGAGCCCGACGAGGGCGACCACGAGCATCCAGCCGCCGAGGATCTCCGGCGGGTCGTCGAAGCGGCGGACCGCCTCCCAGACGATCCACGCGCTCACGAGGACGAGCGCCAGGCCGTTGACGAACGCGGCGAGGATCTCCGCCCGCTGGAAGCCGAAGCTGCGACGTGGGCTCGACGGTCGCTGGGCCAGCGTCAGCGCGATGAGCGCGAGCGCGAGCGCGACGACGTCCGAGACCATGTGACCGGCGTCCGCGAGCAGCGCGAGGCTGTCGGTGAGCACGCCGCCGACGACCTCGACGACGGTGAAGATCAGGGTCAGCAGAAGGACGATCACGAGCGCGCGGCGCGAGGCGCTGCGGTGGTCGTGCGCGTGGCGGTGACGACGGGCGTGTGTGTGCGCGTGCGTCTCGCTCACGCCGAGCAGGATAGGCGGGATCGGCGTTGTCGAGATGGAGAACACGACGTCCGACGCCTCGTCTACCCTGACCGCATGGCCAAGGTCGTCGTCCAGTTCACGTGCAGCGACTGCGGCGCCAGCAGCGGCCGGTGGCTCGGTCGCTGCCCGGGTTGCGGTGCCTTCGGCACGCTCGTCGAGGAGCTCCACGGCCGTGAGAGCCGCGCGTCGACCGCGGCGAGTGCGCGGCGACCCGAGCGGCTCGGCGACGTCCGCATCGAGGAGGCCGCCCGGTTCTCGACCGGCGTGCCCGAGCTCGACCGCGTGCTGGGCGGCGGCATCGTCCCGGCGTCGCTCGTGCTGCTCGGCGGCGAGCCGGGCGTCGGCAAGTCGACGCTCCTGCTGACCGCGCTCGGTGCGATCGCCCGAAGCGGTCGCAGCGCCTTGCTCGTCACGGGTGAGGAATCGGTCGCGCAGGTCCGCCTGCGCGCCGAGCGGCTCGGGGGCGCGGACGACGTCTCGATCCTCGCCGAGACGGAGCTCGACGCGGTGTGCGCGACCCTCGAGCGCGATGCGCCCGCCGTCTGCGTCATCGACTCGGTGCAGACGCTCTATGCCTCCGAGCTCGGGTCGGCGCCGGGCTCGGTCGCGCAGGTGCGGGAGGCGGCCTCACGCCTCCTTCGCGTCGCGAAGGAGAGTCACGTCGCCACGATCCTCGTCGGCCACGTGACGAAGGACGGGTCGGTCGCCGGCCCGCGCGTGCTCGAGCACCTCGTCGACTGCGTGCTCCAGTTCGAGGGCGACCGGTACCACGCTCACCGCATTCTCCGTTCGGTGAAGAACCGGTTCGGCTCGACGAACGAGCTCGGCGTGTTCGAGATGACGGCGGCCGGGCTCGAGGGCGTCCCGGAGCCTTCGGCGCTGTTCGGCTCGACGAAGGACGGCGAGGTCGGGAGCGCCGTCGCCGTCGCGCTCGAGGGCACCCGCCCGATCCTGCTCGAGATCCAGGCGCTCGTCTCGCGGACCGAGCTCGCGATGCCGCGACGGGTGGGGACGGGCGTCGACCCGAAGCGTCTCGCGATGCTCGTCGCCGTTCTCACGCGGCACGCGGGTGTTCCGCTCGGCGCCGCGGACGTGTTCGTCAACGTCGCGGGCGGCGTGCGGATCGACGAGCCCGGAGCGGACCTCGCCGTCGCGCTCGCGATCGCGTCGGCCGCACGTGGGGCTCCGGTCAAGGCGGGGACAGCGGCGTTCGGCGAGCTCGGCCTGACGGGACGGCTGCGACCCGCCGCTCAGGCGGAGCGCCGGCTGGAGGAGTGCGCGAAGCTCGGCGTCGCCGTCGCGCTCGCCCCGGACGGCACCCGCGGGCGCTCTGCGGGGCCGCGCGTGGTGGGCGCAGAGACGCTCCGGGAGGCGCTCCGGGCGGGGCTCGACGCGTCTGTGGCGGCCGAGGAGCTCGACGATGCAGCGTGAGCCTGCCGATCCCCGGGGAGGTGCGCAGATGGGCCGGAGTGCAGCGAAATCTTCGGTAGAATGGGGGTACACGCCGGCAGACCACCGCCGGCGCTTTTCGTGAGTCAGGCGCACACAAGGACCGGACGACGGGAGGGCTCCAGGCGTGTTCGATGTCGGCGACAAGGTCGTGTATCCCCACCACGGCGCAGGGACGATCGTTTCCAAGGACGTCAAGCTCGTCCTCGGTGAGCAGCGCGAGTACCTGACGATCAAGATCCTGCACAACGAGATGACGGTGAACGTCCCCGTCGACAACGCGGAGAAGGTCGGTCTCCGGTGGGTCATCGATCAGGAGATGGTCGACGTCGTGGTCAAGGTGCTTCTCGGTGGCTCCACCGAGATGCCGAAGAACTGGAATCGCCGCTTCAAGCACAACCGGGACAAGATGAAGACCGGCGACATCCTCGAGCTCGCCGAGGTGGTGCGGAACCTCGCGCTCCGCGACCACGAGAAGGGCCTGTCGACCGGCGAGAAGCAGATGTACGTCAAGGCGAAGAAGATCCTCGCCTCAGAGCTCATGTACGCGAAGAACATGACCGAGGACGAGGCGCACGCCTGGCTCGAGGAAGTGCTCGCGAACCCGGCAAAGGGCAAGCGCGTCAAGGCGAAGCCGAAGACGGCCGCCACCGCGACCGTCTAGGAGCGTTCGGCGAAATAGACGCCAGGTCACCAGGGAGCGCCGGAACCCTGGAGACGGGGACCATGTCACCGAACGCTCCTAGCCGCGTGCGCTTTCGCTCTCCGGAAGTGCCGAGAATCAGAACCCGGAACGCGGGAGCGTGAGCCCGTCACCGAGCCCCTCCGGCGAGGCTGGAGGAACCTGGGCCGTGCTCGTGGCCGCGGGGACCGGTTCGAGGCTCGGCGGCGAGCATCCCAAGGCCTTCGTCGCGCTCGGGGAGCGGCCGCTTCTCGCCGAGAGCCTCGAGCGGCTCGATCTGTCCGACTGGATCGACGCGATCGTCGTCGCGGCGCCCGCCGACTGGGAGGAGCCGACGATCCTCCTCGCCGAGGAGCTCGTCGCCTCGAAGGTCGCCTCGGTCGTCACCGGGGGAGCGACCCGTGCCGAGTCGGTCCGGAACGCGCTCGCAGAGGTCGCCGCGGACGCGCTCGTCGTGCTCGTTCACGACGCGGCGCGACCGCTCGTCGACGACGAGGTCCTCGAACGCGTCCTCGCGGGGCTGGCCGAGGGCGTCGACGGCGTCGTTCCCGGTCTCGCGGTGAGCGACACCGTCAAGCGGGTCGTGCGGGGGGTCGTCGTGGAGACCGTCGCGCGCGAGGGGCTGGTGACGGTGCAGACGCCGCAGGCGTTCATCGCCGCCCGTCTGCGTTCCGCGTACGCAGGCGACCTGACCGGCGCAACCGACTGCGCGTCGCTCGTCGAGCGGGCGGGCGGACGGATCGGCGTCGTCGACGGCGACCCGCGGCTTCTGAAGGTGACGACCCCGGACGACCTCGCGCTCGTCGAGCGGCTGCTCGCCGAAGGCTGATGGCCGTCGATGCCGTGTTCCTGGACGTCGGCGAGACCCTCGTCGACGAGCTGCGCTACTGGGGCGAGCTCGCCCGCCTGGCGGGCGTCGAGACACAGTCGCTCATCGCCGCGCTCGGGGTCTCGATCGAGCGCGGAGAGGAGCATACGAGCCTCTGGGAACACGTAGGAATCGAGAGGCCCGAAGCGAGCAACGGCCTCACGTACGAGGTGGGAGATCTCTACCCCGACGCGCTGCCGTGTCTCGCGGCGCTCCGGGCGGCCGGCTACCGCGTCGGACTGGCGGGAAACCAGAACGCCGCGCTCGAGGAGTGGACGCGGTCCTCGCTGCCTGCAGACGTCTACGGGTCGTCGGCGAGCTGGGGCGTCCGCAAGCCCGACCGAAAGTTCTTCGAGCGAGTCGTCGAGGAAGCGGGCGCAGACGCCGCTCGGGTCGCGTACGTCGGCGATCGCGCCGACAACGACGTCCGGCCCGCCCTCGCCCTGGGCCTGGTCGCGGTGCACCTACGACGCGGGCCGTGGGGGCGACTGCAGTCGACGCCCGAGGGAGCAAGGTCGATCTCCTCTCTCACAGAGCTGCCTGCGGCGCTAGCTTCCGTCGTGTGACGGCGGACATCCGTATCGGCCTCGGCGTCGACGCTCACGCGTTCGGCGAAGGCGTGCCCCTGGTGCTCGGCGGGGTCCGCATCGAGCATCCACGCGGTCTCGTCGGGCACTCCGACGGGGACGTGGTCGCTCACGCGCTGACGGATGCGCTCCTCGGCGCGGCGGGCCTCGGCGACATCGGCGGGCTCTTCCCGTCCGATGACGAGCGCTACCGCGATGCCGACTCGCTCGTCCTTCTCGCCGAGGCGTACGCATCCGTCCGCACGGCCGGCTACCGGCTCGTGAACGCCGACTGCGTCGTGATCGGCCAGGAGCCCCGGATCGCGCCGCACCGCGAGGCGATGCGCGAGCGGCTCGCGGTCGCCCTCGGCGTCGAGAGCGGCGCGGTCAACGTGCGGGCGACGACGACGGACCGGCTCGGGTTCACGGGCCGCGGCGAGGGGCTCGCGGCCGAGGCGGTCGCCTTGCTGACGCGGGCGTGAGCGAGCTCGAGACCGAGCGTCTGCGTCTTCGTCGGTGGCGCGAGGGCGACCGCGAGCCGTTCGCGGCCCTCAACGCCAATCCGGTCGTCATGGAGCACTTCCCGGCGCTCACCAGCCGGTCCGAGTCGGATGCGATGGTCGATCGCATCGAGGCGCACTTCGACCGGCGGGGGTTCGGCCTCTGGGCGGTCGAGGTTCGTGGCGGCGCGCCGTTCGTCGGTTTCGTCGGCCTCTGGACGCCGATGTTCGAAGCGCACTTCACGCCTGCGGTCGAGGTCGGCTGGCGTCTCGCCCGCGCGCACTGGGGGCACGGCTACGCGACCGAGGCCGCCCGCGCCGCAGTCGACTACGGGTTCGAGGAGCTCGAGCTCGAGGAGATCGTGGCGTTCACCGTTCCGGGGAACTTCCGCTCGCGGCGGGTGATGGAGCGCCTCGGGATGACGCACGACCCGGTCGACGACTTCGACCATCCCGGCATTCCGGCCGGTCATCCGCTCCGGCGTCACGTCCTCTATCGCCTGGCGCGCTCCCCCGAAGGGGCCTCGCCTCCGGCAGCCTGAGTCGCTATGGTGGAAGTAGCTGATTCCCTTCGAAGCGGAAGGGGTTTGACGTTGGAGCAGAGTCCACCGGACTGAAGTAGCGCGCACGCTTCGCGCGTGCGCCGGCCGTGAGTCCGTCCGCGGCCAAGGAGCTCGACCGGAGCTGACGGCGATGTGGCGCTCAGCGCGCGTCGGCCGCAGATCTACAGATCGCGGGTGTGTCGGCGGGCAGATGGCACACCCGCATCGCTTACCTCGGTGTGTCGGGCGCCCTTCAGGCGGCGGGGAGCGTGAACGAGACGCGGGCGCCCCCACCCGGTCGGTTCTCCGCCCAGATCCGTCCTCCGTGGGCCTCGACGAGCCCCCGCGCGATCGCGAGACCGAGGCCGGAGCCGCGCGCCGAGCGCGCCGGATCGGCCCTCCAGAAGCGGTCGAACATACGCTGCCGTGCCTCCTCGTCGAGCCCCTCGCCCGTGTCCTCGACGGTGACGCGCACCTCCCGGTCGACCTGCTCGACGCGGACGGCGACCGTGCCGTCCGAGGGTGTATGGCGCAGAGCGTTCGTCAGGAGGTTGACCAGCACGCGCTCGATCTTCTCGGGCGCGCACTGCGCGCTCACGTCGCCGGGGACGCTCGCGGCGAGCCCGATGCCTCGCCGTCGCGCGTCCGCCTCCACGCCCCGGAGGCACGACCCGACGACCCGCTCCAGCGGCGCGTCGCGCAGTTCCAGGGTGAGCGCGCCGGCATCGATGCGCGCGAGCTCGAACAGATCGTCGACGAGCGATGAGAGGAGAGCGACCTGCTCGCGAAGGATCGGCGTGGTCGTCTCGACCGGGACGAGACCGTCCTCGAGCGCCTCGAGCATCGCCTGCATGTTCGCGAGCGGCGTACGGAGGTCGTGGCTCGCCCACGCAACGAGCTCGCGGCGTGCGTCGAACAGGCGCTCGAGGCTGGCGGCCATCTCGTTGAACGACGCGGCGAGGTCCGCGACCTCGACCGGTCCCGACTCCGGAGCGCGCACGCGGAGGTCGCCCGCGGCGAGCTCGGCCGACGCCGTTCGGACCCGCTCGACCGACTGGGAGATCGACCGGGCGAGGAGTATCCCCGCTACGACCGCCACGGCCGCGGAAGCGGCCGAGACCGCCAGGATCTTCACGTCGTCCCCCATGTGGAACGCGACCCAGCCGGAGAGCAGGACGGACGCGAGCGGAAGGCACACCGACAGTGCGGCAAGCCCGACGAGCTGCAAGCGGAGGCTCGGGAGGAGCCGCAGCAAGACGACGGCGACGAGGCCGACTGCAAGCGTGAGGGCGCCGACCGCGATCGCGGTCTCGATCATCGCGAGGGGGATCACGGCACCAGCCGGTAGCCGACGCCCCAGACGGTCTGGAGATGACGTGGCTCCGATGGGTCGGCTTCGATCTTCTCGCGCAGGCGCCGGACGTGCACGGTGACCGTGCCCGTGTCGAGTGCCGCCTCGTATCCCCAGACGCGGCTCATGAGCTGATCGCGTCCGAACACGCGCCGGGGATGGCTTGCGAGGAACCACAGAAGGTCGAACTCCTTGGCCGTCAGGCGGACGTCGGCCCCCGCCTTGCGGACGTCGCGGGTGGCTGCGTCGAGCTCCACGTCCCCGAACGAGACCCGCTCCGTCGCGACTGCCGCGGCATTCGTACGCCGCAGGACCGTGCGTACGCGCGCCGCGAGCTCACGCGGTGAGAAGGGCTTGGTCACGTAGTCGTCCGCGCCGAGCTCCAGGCCGACGATCCGGTCGGCCTCCTCGCCGCGTGCCGTCAGCATGATCACGGGGAGCTCCGTGCGCGAGCGGATCCAGCGGCAGAGCTCGAGGCCGTCCGTGCCGGGAAGCATCACGTCGAGGACGACGAGATCCGGCGAGTCGCGCTCGACGATCACCCTCGCGTCGTCGCCGTCGTCGGCCTCCAGCGTCGCGTACCCCTCTCGTTCGAGGTAGCGCACGACGACCTCGCGGACGATCGGCTCGTCGTCGACGACGAGGACGGTGGCCACGCACCCCATCCTGCCTGCAGGCGCATTACGCACGGGTGAACTCTCGGATCGTTCCGGAAGCGTTCATCACGGCGTCACGCGAGCGCAAGGGCTCTTGCCTACGTTCGGAGCCGGCTGCATCTCGTTCGAGGTGCCGGCCCACGACACGAGGAGACGCCATGAGGAGAATCGCTGCGCTGCTCGCGATCGTCGCCGTGTCGGCGATCGTCGCCGTTCCCGCGGTCGCCGCCGACGGCCCCGTGAAGCAGTTCCCGCAGAGCGTGACGCTCGGGTTCTACCGCGGTCAGGTGATCTCGTACCTGGATTTCGGCCCCGTGAAGCTCACCCGGGGCAACAGGGTCGCCCCCATCTGGGTCGTGACGAACGGGGTGGAGGAACAGCGGAACATCATCGATACCGTGCCGGGGCGGCGCGACTACACGCCGCTGTGGTCTGTTCGCATGGTGACGTGGAAGGGGGGTGCCTCGCCACGCGTCCTGCGCTCGAAGACAGCGGTCGACGCGGCCGTGCGGGCGGGCCAGGTGACGATCAAGGCGATGCCGATCGTCGTCAACTGCCCTGTGCTCTGAGGGGAGGAGCGAGGTGCGCGCCCCACGCGCGCACCTCGCGTAGCCTGGGCGAGTGGAGCTTCCGCTGACGGGTGGCTGCGGATGCGGCGCCGTCCGCTTCGAGGTCCGGCGTCCGTTCGTCTCGGCCGCCTACTGCCACTGCACCCGCTGCCAGCGGCGAACCGGGGCGGCCGCGTCAGCCACCGCGCGCGCCGAGCCGGGCACCGTCTTCGTCACCCAGGGCGAGGCGGAGCTCCGCGCCTGGGCGCCCGAGGGCGGGCGGGAGAAGGTGTTCTGCGCTCGCTGCGGCTCGGCGCTCTTCAGCCGGGAGCCGGGATCGACCGACCACACCGGCGTCCGGCTCGGCGCGATCGACGGCGACCCCGGGATCCGGCCCCTGTCCCACCAGTTCGTCGCCGACGCCGCCTGCTGGGAGGAGATCCCCGACGACGGGCTTCCGCGCTTCGACGGCGCGCGCCCAGGCTACGACGAGGGCAGGTAGGCCTACGAGGGCAATCGGGCGACGCCCTGCTCGACCACCACGAGGCCGTCTTGCTCGAGCGCCCGGACGACCTCGACGTCGAGGCCGGACGCCCGCCTGGGCCGATCGGCGACGAGTCGGAGCGTCGCGGCTCGACGCTGTCGGAACGAGCCCTCGAAGCGCGACTGCTTCCGGAGCGGCTCGTCCCGCGTGCCGTGTGACGGGCAGGCGGTCGCGAGCGGACAGCGGCCGCAGCGGGGAACCCGGGCGAGGCAGATCGTCGCGCCGAGGTCCATCAGCGCCTGCGCGGCGGCTCCCGTGAACGCCTGTGCGGTGCGCCGCTCGACTCGCTCGACGTTCACATCGCGTGGCAGGACGTCCTCGCCGAATGCGAAGTTGCGCACCGCCGCGGCCGTGTACGGCCCGACGCCGGGCAGCCTCGTCAGGTCGTCGGGCCAACCCCAGTCGGCGACCTGGCGGGAGGCGCGATGGAGCGCGAGCGCCCGGTTGTTGTAGCCGAGGCCCTGCCACTCGACGATCACCTCCGCCGGCGTCGCGGCGGCGAGCCCCTCGACGGTCGGCCAACGCTCCAGCCATCGCTCGTAGCGCGGCACGACGCGATCGACCTGCGTCTGCTGCAGCATCACCTCGCTGACGAGGATCGCGTACGGGTCGCGCGTGCGCCGCCACGGGAGGTCTCGCCCTTGGGTCTCGTACCAGGCGAGCAACGCGGCCTCCACCGGGCCGATCGTACGGGCTCGACCGGAGCGTCGAGCGGAGGGCCGGGGCAGCTGTGGCGCCGGTTGACGCCAAGCCTCGCCCCGCTCGAACAACACGCGGGTCGGGCGCGACCATCGAATAGCGTTAGAGCAGTGCTCCTCTACAACTCGCCGGTCTCGGGCAACTGCTACAAGGTGCGCCTCCTCTTCGCACACCTCGGTCTCGAGTACGAGCGGCGCGACCTCGACGTCGTCGATCGCTCGAATCGCGGCGAGGTGCTCGGAGGCCTGAACCCGGATCTCCGCGTCCCGACGCTCGTGCTCGACGACGGCCGGCCGCTCGCGGAGTCCGGTGCAATCCTCTGGTACTTCGCGGAGGGGACGCGTTTCGTCCCCGCGGACGCATACGACCGCGCGAAGGTCCTGCAGTGGATGTTCTTCGAGCAGTACAGCCACGAGCCGGCGATCGCCGTCGTGCGCTTCCTCATCGCCTACTCGGGTGAGCCCGAGCGCCACGCCGCGACGATCGAGCAGCGCACCGCCGCGGGCTACCGCGCGCTCGGCTCGATGGAGCGCCACCTCGACGGCAAGGCCTACTTCGTCGGCGAAACGCTGACGCTCGCGGACATCGCGCTCTACGCGTACACGCACGTCGCGCACGAGGGCAGCTTCGAGCTCCGCGAGTATCCGGCGATCCGTGCGTGGATCGACCGCGTCGCTGCCGAGCCGGGCCACGTTCCGATCGATGCCTGAGACCGACCTCGACGCGATCTTCGACCGGCTCGAGATGTCCCCGCGACGCTCCGCGACACCGCCGGCGTGAGCGTTCGCGTCCGGTTCGCCCCGAGCCCGACGGGATCGCTCCACCTCGGCAATGCGCTCACCGCCTCGGCGAACAGGCGCTTCGCCGACGAGCATGGCGGCGCGCTCGTCCTGCGCATCGACGACACGGACCCGACACGCGTCGTGGCGGGCGGCGAGGAGGCGATCCTCGACGACCTCCGGTGGCTCGGGCTCAAGTGGGATGAGGGACCGGTGAGGCAGAGCCTGCGCGCGGACGTCTACGGAATTGGGGCCGAGCGAGCCGAGGCGGAGGGGGGAGCCGTGCGGGACGCCGACGGGTCGCTCCGGCTCGCCGGCGTCACGCTCCTGCGTGCCGACGGGACGGCGACCTACCAGCTTGCGACGGTGGCCGACGACCTCGAGCTCGGCATCACGCACGTCATCCGCGGCTCCGATCACCGCCCCAACGAGGAGCCGCAGCGCCGGATCGCGCGCGCGCTCGGCGGCGAGCTCCCGGAGGTGATCCACCACGGGCTGCTCCTCGGCGACGACGGGAAGAAGCTGTCGAAGCGGCACGGCCACGCCTCCGTGGCCGACTTGCGGGACGACGGCATCCCGGCTTCCGCGGTGCGCCGGTACCTCGACGAGCTCGGCCTCCCGGCCCACGACGTCCATCTCGACCGGGCGCGCCTCGGGCGCCTCTCGATCGAGGCGATTGCGGCGATGCAGGACGACGAGCTGACGGCCGCCGCCGGCGCCGATACGTCGCTCGCGCGCGCGTTGCGCGGGGCGCGCACGCTCGTCGAGGCGCGCGAGATCGCGCACGCGATCGCGAGCCCGGCTCCGGTGTCGCTGCCGCCGGGGGCCGAGCCGACGATCCGCCGCTTCGTCGAGCTCCGGTCCGGTGCCGGCGACCTCGACGAGGCGGGTGCGCGTGCGATCGTCCGTGAGTTGAAGGCGGTCGGCGGCGACCTACGCGTCCTCCGGCTGGCCCTCACGGGCGCCGATCGCGGCCCCGAGCTGTGGACCGTCGTTGCGGCGCTGCCCGAGGCCGAGTCGATCGCGCGCGCCTCGAGGGCGACGGGGGCCGGCTAGAGCGAGGGACCTTCGACCTCCGTCTACGATCGCGTGATGCGCCTGTACGACACCCTGACGCGATCGCTCCTAGAGCTGCCGCCTGCTCCGGGGCCGATCCGGATGTACTTCTGCGGCCCGACCGTCTACCAGCGCATACACATCGGGAACGCCGTGCCGTTCGTGCTGTCGATGTGGCTGAAACGGTGGCTCGCGCTGACGGGCTACGAGACGACGCTCGTCATCAATATCACCGACATCAACGACAAGATCTACGACGCGGCACCCGGTGAGAGCGCCGCGCTCGCCGAGCGTGCGACGCAGTGGTACCTCGACGATACGGATCGACTCGGCCTCGGCCGCCCGGACGTCGAGCCCACGGCTGTCGGGACGGTGCCGGATCAGATCGAGATGATCGAGCAGCTGATCGCCGCCGGCAACGCATACGAGTCCGCGGGCGACGTCTACTTCCGCGTCAGGACGTACGCCGACTACGGCCGTCTCTCCCGTCAGAAGCTCGACGAGGTGCGTGAGCAGGAGGCAAACCCCCGCAAGGAGGATCCCCGCGACTTCGCGCTGTGGAAGGCGAACAAGCCGGGTGAGGACACGTGGTGGGAATCGCCCTGGGGTAAGGGTCGGCCCGGCTGGCACATCGAGTGCTCGGCGATGTCCGAGAAGCACCTGGGAACCAGCTTCGAGATCCACGGCGGTGGCATGGATCTCGTGTTTCCGCACCACGAGAACGAGATCGCCCAATCGCGGTCGCTGGGGCACGATTTCGCACGGATCTGGATGCACAACGGGATGCTCAGCATGGGCGGAGAGGAGATGCACAAGTCGGCCGGCAACGCCGTGCTTCTGTCAGAGGTGCTCGACAGATTCGGCTGCGAGACGATCCTGCTGTTCTTCATGACCGGCCAGTGGCGGAAGCCGCTCGACTTCTCCGAAGCGACCTTGACCGCAGCGAGGGCGCAGGCCGAGACGCTCCGCAACGCGCTGCGGGGAGAGACGCGCACGCGCGGCGACTGGCAGAACTTCGCATCGGCGCTCGAGGACGACTTCAACACGCCGGCGGCGCTCGCGATCCTCCACGAGTGGGTGCGGGCAGGCGCCCTCGAGGAGCTTCGGCGAGGGCTCGACGTGTTCGGGCTCGCCGGCCTTGGCGAGCAGGCGCCGGCGCCGCCCGAGGTCGTGACGCTCGCCGACGCACGCGTGGCCGCGCGCGCCTTGCGCGACTTCGCCGAGGCCGACCGGCTTCGTGACGAGATCGCGGAGCGCGGGTGGGAGGTGCGGGACGTGGCCTCCGGCTACGAGCTCGTGCCGCGCTCGTGACCCGCGACCTCGTCTACGGCCGCAACGCCGTTCGCGAGGCGCTCCGCGGCCGGCGGGCCGTTCTCGAGCTCTGGGCGAGCGAGCGCGCCGTCGCCGCGCTCGAATGGCTCGCAGACGGCCCGCGACCGCGCATGCACAAAGAGCGTGAGCTCACCGACGCGGCCGGCACGCCCGACCACCAGGGCGTCGTCGCCTGGTGCGAGCCGTACCCGTACGCGGACGCCTGGGAGCTCGCTGCGGTGGAGCGGCCGCTTGTCTGCTGCCTCGACCAGGTGACGGACCCCCGAAACCTCGGGGCCGTCGTCCGGAGCGCGGCAGGCGCCGGCGCGACGGGCGTCGTCGTTCCCGCGCACGGGGCGACCGTCGTGACGCCGGTCGTATGTCGGGCGTCTGCGGGGGCGGTGGAGCACGTTCCGGTCGCGGTCGTCTCGAACCTCGCCCGGTACCTGGCGGACGTCAAGGGCGACCGCCTGTGGGCCTATGCCGCCGCGGCCGACGGCGAGCAGCAGCTCTGGGACGTCGACCTGACCGATGGCGCAGCGCTCGTATTCGGCGCGGAGGGGAAGGGCGTCCGACCGCTCGTGCGCCGCACGTGCGACTCGACGATCGCGATCCCGCTCGCGCCCGGAGTCGAGTCCCTCAACGTGAGCGTGGCGGCGGCCGTGGCGCTGTTCGAGGCTCGCAGGCAGCGCCGTGTCGCACCAGACAGAACATCAACCTCGACTCGAGGTTGAGTGTGTCGGATCCGTCGCTCTACCTGTTCGACGGCTCCAACCTCTACCACGCAGGCGGCTTCCGAGACCGCGATGAGCTCGTCGACCTGCTCGCGAGCTTCGTCGCGGCCAAGGGCGCTCGCGGTGTCGTGGTCTTCGACGGCGTCGGGACGGATCGCACCGTCGGGCCGCTCGGGGTGCGCTTCGCCCCCGACGCGGACGCCGCGCTGGAGCGCCTCGCCGCCCAGCATCGCGACCGTGAGCCCGTGCAGCTCGTCACCTCCGATGCCGCCGTGCGAGGCACGAGCGGCCAGGAGGTGAGGAAGCGCGGTTCGGCCGCGTTTCTCGCAGAGCTCGAGGCGATCGTCCATCGCGAGGAGAAGCCGAGCCGGCTCGGCGATCGCGTCGACGATGAGACGCGGGCCCGGCTCGAGCGTCTCCGCCGCGGGCTCGGCTAAGCGCCGCTTCCAGCGAACCGCCTGTCGTGGCCGCCGGAACGCCGCGGCGTCGTCACACGAACACCTGTTCTTATCAGATTGGAAGTTGCGCAAAGGGGTTGTAACGCTTGCAAGATCCTGCTAGCTTCTCCCTCGACCTCAGGGTGAGAGTCTCCCCGAGGGCGGCGATCGGGACAACGAACAAGGGGAGTACGACATGGCGGCGCGTCAGGCACTTGCACCGAAGAGCCCGCAGAAGCTGCAGCGGGAGCTCGAGGACCTCCAGCTCGTCCTCAAGGCCAGGAACGGGAGCAAGACGGCGCTCGACGAGCTCATGCGCCGCTACCACGGCTTCGTCCGGCTCAAGGCGAGCTCGTACTTCCTCGCGGGCGGAGATTCCGACGACCTCGTGCAGGAGGGGATGATCGGCCTCTACAAGGCCATCCGCGACTTCCGCTCGGACAAGGAGACCTCGTTCCGGTCGTTCGCCGAGCTCTGCGTCACCCGTCAGATCATCACAGCGATCAAGTCCGCGACGCGCTACAAGCACGCCCCGCTGAACACGTACGTCTCCTTCAGCCACACGCCGGCGGGTCAGGACTCTGACGGCGAATGCACGCTCGGCGATGCGCTGCCCGGACCGTCGGTCGACGACCCGTCCGTGCGTGTGATCTCGACCGAGGAGCTCCAGGCGCTCGTCGGCTGCCTCGGGACGACGCTGTCCGGGCTCGAGTCGGAGGCGCTCCGCCTGTACCTCGACGGCAACTCGTACGAGTCGATGGCCGAGGTCCTCGACTGCGACTGCAAGACGATCGACAACGCCCTGCAGCGCGTCAAGCGGAAGATCCTCGCCCACCAGGAGACGCGCGCCGTTCCCGCTTGAGCAGCGCCGGTGCCCCGAGACGGGGCGTAGGATCGCGCCATGACCGACCTGCGGGAGGCGCTCGAGCGCGCCGTCGAGCAGATCGGCGAGTACCGCGAGGGACTTCCCGGGTCACGTGTCACGCCTGTCGCGGGACGGGCAGACGTCCGGCGGGCGCTCGGCGAGCTGCGTGACGGGCCTACGAGCCTCGGCGAGGTGATCGACGAGCTCGTCGCCGCGGCGTCACCCGGCCTGATGGCCTCTGCGGGCCCGCGCTACTACGGGTTCGTGATCGGCGGATCGCTCGACGCGGCGCTCGTCGCCGACGTCATCACGTCCGGCTGGGACCAGTGCGCGTTCAACGAGGCGCTTTCCCCGGCTGCGATCGCGTTCGAGGACGTCGCCGGAGGCTGGCTGAAGGAGCTCCTCGGTCTCCCGCCGGCCGCGTCGGTCGGGTTCGCGACCGGTGCTCAGGGCGCGAACACGATCGGGCTGGCAGCCGGTCGCTGGTTCGTGCTGAACCGCTGCGGGTGGGATGTCGGCCGGGACGGCCTGCACGGCGCGCCGGAGGTGGGGGTCGTCGTGGGCGCGGAGCGGCACGGGACGATCGATCGCGCCGTGCGTCTCCTCGGTCTGGGCGAGCGCGCGATCGTCGAGGTGCCGGCGCTGCCGGACGGCGCGATGGACGCCGGCGCCCTGCCCGCGGCGCTCGCGGGCCGTCAAGGCAAGCCGACCATCGTTTGCGCGCAGTCCGGCAACGTCAACACGGGCGCCTGCGACGACCTCCCCGCGATCGTCTCGGCGGCGCACGCGGTCGGAGCATGGGTCCACGTCGACGGCGCGTTCGGGCTGTGGGCGGCCGCGAGCCCGCGGACGGCGGCGCTCGTCCACGGGCTCGAGCTCGCCGACTCGTGGGCCTGCGACGGCCACAAGTGGCTCAACGTCCCGTACGACGCCGCGTACGCGTTCTGCGCCCATCCCGACGTGCACGCGACGGCGCTCGCCTACACGGCCGACTACCTCACCGGCCAGGTCGCGGGACGCGAGTTCGGCGGCGGCGACTTCGTGCCGGAGTCGTCGCGCCGGGCGCGCGGCTTCGCGACCTGGGCCGCGCTCCGCTCGCTGGGCCGGTCGGGTGTTGCCGAGCTCGTGGACCGCGGCTGTGAGCTCGCGCGCCGGTTTGCGGCCCGCCTCGACGACATCGACGGCGTCGAGGTCGTGAACGATGTCGTGCTCAACCAGGTCCTCGTCCGGGTCGGCGACGCCGGTCTCACCGACCGGCTCGAGCGGGCGATCCAGGACGACGGCACGTGCTGGGTGGGGGCGACGACGTGGCGGGGCGAGCGCCTGCTGCGGATCGCGGTGTCGAACTGGACGACGACCGACGCCGACGTCGACCTCGTCGTCGCGACCATCGCCCGCCTCCGCGCGGCGCTCGTCGACGCGTCAGGCTGACGGCGGCGCCGCGTCCCAGCGCTCCCAGCGGACGAGCTCCTCGAGCGCGAGCCGTCGCTGCGACAGCCGTGACACGATCGCGGTCTCCTGCGGGTCGGGCGCCGGTCGGCCGATCGTCACGAGGCAGACGAAATGGACGTCGTCCGGCACGCGGAGCAGCGCCTTCACGCCGGGACCAGCTCGGGCAGCACGCCGAAGACGCCGCTCGCGAGCCCCTCGTCGATCGCGGCCAGCTGGAGCAGGATGAACGCCGCGCCCGCGTCGACGTACCAGTAGGGCGCCGGCCAGCCGACCTCCTCGCCGTCGCGGAGCTTGTCGGCCTTGCGATAGCGCTCGTGGTAGCTCTCCTCGCGCGTGCCCACGAAGACGTGGACGGGCGCGGTCGAGATCCAGGTCTGACCGCCCGCGGCGACGTACTTCTCCTCGCCGGCGAGGCGCGCGAGCTCGGCGCGCGTCTCGGGCTCCGTCACGACGACGAGCCGGTGGCCCTGGCTGAACCCGCCGCTCGGCGCGGGCGCACGGTCGCGACGATGCGCTCGACGACCTCGCGCGGGATCGGGTCCGGGAGGTAGCTGCGCACCATCCGGCGACGCTCGAGGATGCCAGCGAGCTCCATCCGCCTAGTATCCGACGAATCCACTGGAGGAGGAGACACGCGTGACCGACGTCCTGGCGTTCCTGACCTTCGGCGAGTCGCTGCTCGTCGCGCTCGCGCTCGCCGTGTATGCCGCCGTGATCTGGATGATCGTGGACATTCTCCGGCGCCCGGACTTCTCCGGCCTCGAGAAGGTGCTCTGGTCCATCGCCGGGCTGGTGTTCAGCATCGCGACGCTGATCGTCTATTTCCTCTGGGTCAGGAGGAAGGACTACTCGAGCGCCTGAGGGGTTCCGAGACTTCCTACGCGCGCAGGTACGTCAGGACCGCCTGGACGCGGCGGTACTGGACGCGCTCGGAGAGAGCGAGAGCTTCTGAAGGATGTGGCGTACGTGCGTCTCGACCGTAGCGGTGCTCAGCCAGAGCCGTTCGTGGGGTGAGCGATCGACTGCTCGACGCCTATTGAGTGGCCGACCTCTTGAAGGTGCCGCTGTGCTGGGTGCGTGAGTCGACTCGGGCGGGGGCGATGCCTGCGATACCGCTCGGCCGCTACTGGCGCTACGACTGCTACTGGCGCTACGACCGCGACGACGTCCTGGCGTGGCTCCGCGGTGCAAGCAGCCGGGGCGGTCGATCGGGTTGAGGGCGATGAGATGACCACGGCCGTTGCCGCACGAGAATGCGCCGCCCCACGAATGTGAGGCGGCGCTTGTTGCTGCGGGCGCCCCGGGAGAGGGAGGTGGGGCGCCTCGCTGTCGCCGGGAGCGGCCCTGCGGCATGCCGCCCGACGATGAACCTTCATTCGACGGTCTTGTCCTATTGCCTGCGATCCGATTCCGCGGCGCGGCCTGGGCAGATCGCGTGCCACCGTTGACGAGGTCCGGATTCGCCGAGGAGGCGGAACGCGCTGCCGCCCGTGCTTTCGCGCATGTGCCGCCGGTAAGAGTTCGGGCACCGGCGGAGGCCGGATCGCCGGGAACGTAGAGCCGGAGGACGGATTCGAACCGTCGACCCCCTGTTTACAAGGGAGAGGCAGCAGAACGACAGCATCAGTCAGGGGGCGTCAAACCCGCATGCCTGCGTGACATCGAGGGCGCCGTTCTGCCCTTCGACGCCACGAACGGACACGGAAACCTGCCTAGGAACCTGCCTCGCCTGGTGAGAGCAGTCGGGCCTTCGCGGCGGAGAACTCCTCCTCGGTCAGCAGACCCTTCTCACGTAGCTCCGCCAGCTAGCTTGACGTAGCCCCAGGCATGAGTCCGAGCTGCGTTAGGACTTCGATCTGGTCGTAGTAGATGCGGATGGAGCGGATCTTGCCGTCCGTCAGCCGGAAGACCCCCACGAAGGGGAAGTCCACCGTCTTGCCGGTTGCGGGGATCTCGACGCCGTTCGGACTCCGCCACGTACCCGTATGCGTGCCGGTGTATCTCGCCTGCTCCACTACGGTGTCGCCCTCCGCGACCAGGACGACATCGGCGCTCCCGCGGTCGGGAGCCGCCGTCACGAGCGCATCGAAGTACTGCTCCTTCAAGTCCTCGAGCCCGGAGATACGCGCACCACCCGGTGCCTCATACTCAACGTCGTCCGTGTAGAGAGCGGCCCATCCCTCACGATCCGTGGCGTTCCACCGCTCGATCGCCTCTTCGAGGACCTTCTTCGCGTCACTCATCGCTGCCTCCTCGGGAGCCATCGCCGTCCCGGCGAACCTACTCCTCACAGGACTGGCGTGCCTCCCTGTTCCCCAATGCGTTCCCCCATCGCCAGGTGACGCACGCCGTGTCACGCTTAAGCGGGGGCCGGGCGTCCATTGGAAGCGCATGGCATTCAGCTAGCCGCCCGGCCCCTCTTGCGAGGTGTCCCCTCATTGGGGGAACTTCGCGGTAACCGCGCAAGTTTCGCCGCGCTCAAGCATCTATCCAGGTAAGAGCATCGGATGGGCTGCCGGGGTCTCGCTTGGCGGCGCAAGGCTTTGGCGCCCATTCGGCTCGCTCGTGAGGCGCAACGCGTGCGGCGCTTTCGTATCCGGTGGGGTGTTTCGCGGACTCCTCGTTTGCGTGATTGACACCATTCGGTCGTTCTCCGAACGTTGGATGGGAGGCGCGGGGTCGCCTGTTCGTCCATGGATGAGCGCCCGCGCCCCCCTCTATTTCGCTACCCGTTCGTACTGCTTCGCGAGCACGTCGGCCGAGTGCGGGACGGGCTGTAGTAGTGCCAAGCCAATCCGCCTTAACGCTGCCCGCGTACCTCCAAGCGATCGGGCGCGGCCGGGATCCCTCAAGACAGGTGGTGGGCCGCGCCCGGGAATACCGAGCAAGCCCTGGTGCGCGAGCACATCGGTCGAGTCCGGGACCGCCGCGTCTAGCCGAGTCCTGGGCCGCCTATTCCGGCTCCGTTCGGGAGCGCGGCCCCTTCACGCCACGGCCCCTTGCCGATCCGCTTGTAATCCTCGCTGTTTGCGAAGAAATCGCACTACCGATTCGCGTGGGCGATGGGCCGGGGCTTGGAAGACGACGCTGACAGCGCAACAATTTCGACCAACGGCGCGGGCGTCCACCAGCACGTCGTACTCGAGCGGGGGAGGGAGTCAAGCAGAGGACTCGAGGACGAAGGGAGCCCGAGTTGGGTGGACGCCCGAGCCTTCTATGGCTCCCACGGGCCGTGAGGGGCGCGATGCGACAGTTGGACTTGACGATGAGGGGGTCTAGGGGCGGTGTCGTACCCCCTCCCCTTAGCGGCACCGCCCCTTCTAAGTTGCCGCAGCCGCGGCGGGGGGCTTACCCCGTTCTCCCCACAAGCCGAGAGGCCACCCCCTGGTCTACCCGACCCGGAGTGAGCACCCCCGCCAACCTCAGGGCTATCACGGATCGTCGTTAGGAGTCCGTTAGAAAACCTGGCGATTCCCGCAAATAGCGCGAGGTAAAGAGCGCGGAAGCGGAACGCGTAGGTGTGGCGGCGTAAGGTGCCGTAGCGGCGTTCAGGCTCCGGAAAGGGGCGAGAACGTCGAGCGTGCGGCGTGCGCTTCGACGCTGAGGCTCTGTTCGGGTTTCGCGCCAGCGTCCGTGAACTGTCAGTTCGGTTATCGGACGCCGAGGTCATTTAGCGAACGCCGACCCCACCACATCGGAGGCCGCCCCTCATCTTGGTCTCCGGCAGCAGCCGCCCTGCGCCTTCGCGACAGGAGACTCCCCCCTCCCCAAGTCGCGGGGCGGCTGCGCTCCCTCCCACCATGCTCGAGTGCGACTTCTGCGGGTGCTACTCCCCTCAGCACGAGAAGGACTGGGTGACCTACCCCGGGGAGGACGACCCTGTGCTCGAGGCGCCGGGTGTGCTCATCTTCTGTCCGCCGTGCGCCGCTGCCGTGTTCGGCTACCGAAACTTCGACGCCGCCGTCGAGCACGTCTGCACCTGGAAACCAGTGGCGAGCGACGCGCACGACCCGAGCGCCGAACGCATCTAGGCAAGCGCCGGGCGGGTGCCCCTTCGCGTACGTCACCAGATCCCTGTCACCCGTCGCCCGTCGTTCGTCGCGCGATTACAGCGACCCTTGCTCCGGCCCCGAATAGGAGCGCGGGCCGCCACCGGGGACATGGCCGAGATCCCACGGCTCGCGAGGATCGATCTGCTCGCCGCACCGAGCACAGACCACGAGACCCGCCCGCACCCGTGACGCCAGCCGTGTCGGCAACCGCACCGATCACCGCCTTCGACGAGGCGGATGAGCTCTACGCTCAGTGCGTCGCGCGAGGCGATGCGTCGTGGTTCCTCGGAGCCGACGAGCGGCACCTCTACGAGCTTGCCGGGCGCGACGTCGTCGGCAGGCAGGGCTCGCGGCGTAGGACTGCGGCGTTACGGGAGTAAGGTCTGGTCCGAGATGTGGACGTGGATCGTGATCGTGTTCTTGTACGTCGTCGAGATCGCGCTATTCCGTGCCTTGGGTGGTACGGGTGCCGCGGGGGACGCGCTTCGGCGCTGGGGCCGCTCTAGCTCCAGTGGCAGGTATCTGAACTCCCGCGCCTCCTGAGACCCGAGGCCGCGCCCGCGGTTAACGGGCCACCCGAGCCAACCCCCTCGGCGTAGAGCGGTTTACATGAGCGACAACGCGTGGCTCAGACCTCGACACCTGGAACCCCGCAAGACGTCTTCGGCGAGACCGCGCCATCCGAGATTGACCGCAGACGAGCCGACCGCCTACGGCCGGATGACGAAGGTGCTGGCGCTCACGATCCCCGAGCGCGAGACGATCATCCGTGCGCTCGACGACGCGCCGCCGGGGCTCGAGGAGCTCCGCGCTGTGCTGCTCCGCGAGCACGTCGGGCGGGTGCGGGACGGGCTCGTCTAAGTCACACTTCCGAGATGGCCCCCGGCCTGAAAGTCGGCGGCGACGTCGAGCAGGCTCTGGAGAACGTCGGCGTCCCGAGCTATGTCCTCGATTCGACGGGAATCGTTCGGTGGATCAACCCGGCAGCCGAGCGGCTCCTCGGCGACATCCGCGGTCGCCACTACACCACTCTCGTAGCACCCGAGGAAAAGCGCGGCGCCCGCGAGCGTTTCGCTCAGAAGATGCTCGGCACCGCCGTGGCCAGCGAAGCGAGCGGCGACCTTGTTTCGGCCGCCGGGACGCGGGTGCCGGTGGAGGTGAGCGCCGTAACGCTCAAGGATGGTGAACGGGTGGTCGGCGTCTTCGGGCTGATCGAGGAACGCCCCGACGAGAGTCCCACGGCGCCGCCCCCGCATCTCACGCCCCGTCAGGTCGAGGTTCTTCGTCTTCTGGAACAGGGCTGCTCGACAAAACAGATCGCCGCCGAGCTACATCTGAGCAGCGAGACGGTCAGGAACCACATCCGCCGTCTCCTCCAGGCCCTCGGCGTCCATTCCCGTCTTGAAGCCGTCGCCGTCGCCCGGGCCGCAACACCCGAGTGATCGAAGCACGAGCGCGTTTCTTTCTGCATCTCGATCCAGGAGTTCCGCGCCGTGTTGCTCCGTGAGCACGTCGGGCGAGTGCGGGACGGTCTCGTCTAAGCGAGCCGACCAGAACGAAGAAGGCCCGCTGGAGCGGGCCTTCCTGCCAGACTGTTTACGTCGCGGCGGCGGGAGAACTAGAGCCCTCCCGCTGCCGCAAGACGTGCTCCTGAAGAAGCGTCGTCCGCAGCTCGGAGTTCGAGTGGGCGACCCGAAGCAGCAGAGACCTACACCTGATTGTGGCCTCCCATCCAGCCGTGAGCTGAGACAGGACCCACCAGTTCACTGCTCGCGGGAGTAATGCGATGATCCGGGCGTGCGGAGATTCGTCTACACGATCGTGCCCGCCTCGCTGATCCCCGAGGAGGATGCGGAATACATCTTTGAGACGGAGGAAGACCTCCAGGTGGGAGACGAGTTCGAACGTGCGGGTCGTCGCCTGTTCGTAGAGCAAGTCGATGAGGACGAAACAAGTTCGGAGCCCAAAACCGGCTCGATCAGCAGAACGCTTCACTGTCGCGAGGTCGAGGCGGACGCGTGGTGAGTCTCCGCGCCGTGCTGCTCCGCGAGCACGTCGGCCGGGTACGGGACGGCCTCGTCTAGGGGAGCCCGCCCCGGCCCAGACGATTGAGCAGCGGGTCAGTGGGTAAAAGAGTGGTGACGATGCCCGAGGCGTCCGTCATCGTCTATGAGTGCCCCGCCTGCGGCAGGCGCATCGAACCCGGCGAGGACTATGTGGCTGCACGCGAGTACGAGGCATCGCCCGACTTCAACCTGCACATGAAGGGACACGATGTGGCACCCAGGGCAACCCGACACTTCCACGTCGAACACTTTCGGTGGCACATCGGTGACGCTGTCTACGAACTCGTACCCGAAGAGGCATCGCAGTAGCGATCCGCCCGATTTCGCTGCGCGGCGCTGCTGCGCGAGCACGTCGGTCGAGTGCAGGACGGTTTCGTCTATTCGTCTGGCTCTCGTAGACACGGGCAGAGCCCAGCGGCGCAACTGCACGGTCTGAACCCAGCCGATCCGACGTGGACAAGCTGGACGAAGGGCTGGTGGCGATATGTCGACTTCGTCGTAGCGTTTCAAGGCATGTCGGTCGAGCGGACATTTGCTGTGACGCCGATCAGACCTGGCCCCGTTCCCTACTTTGAGGTGGGGGCCTTCCGATACACCGGTTCGTCGCTTCCCGACGTGGGGGACTTCATCACGATCACCAAGGCCACGACCCACGACTTCGGGGAGCGCGAGGAGTTGCTTGCCTACGTGACCCGTGTCGTCCCCGCCTCGGACACGCCGATCAGAGTCACGGAAGCCACTGCCGTGACGTCGACCGAGCCCGACGATTTGATCGTCGTCGCGGTCTAGCCCGGCGCCCCTCTACTCGCTACCCCTTTCGTACCCCTCCGCGAGCACGTCGGCCGCGTGCGGGACGGACTCGTCCAGCCGAGGCGAGCGGGCGGGCGACGGCGGCGGTCGCCAGGACCGCCGCCGTTAATCTCCTCATCGCGATCCGCCGCTAGGGGCGAAGGCATTCGTAGTAGCCGATGTTCGGCCTGGGGACGTAGAGCCCGCCATTCGGCTCGCACGGTTGTCCGGCATACAGATCCGCGCGGATCAGATGGACGTGGCCCTCGAACTCGCCGACGGTGTTCCATGCCATGGCCGTATATGACGCTCGACCGTCCTCCCCCAGCGGCGGCATCGGCGGCCGGCCCTGAGCCGGGTTAAAGCACCGCTCTCCGATCCCGGGGACAGGCGGGACGAAGCAGGTCCAACCCTGCTCGGCGAGCTGCGCGGGCGACGGGCCCTGTGCGAGGCCCGCCCCGGCGGTCACGCCGATGACGGCGAGTGCCCCGTCAGGCCGAGCACCGTGGCTCTCATCCTGTGCACGGAGAACAAGGCTCTTCTCATCATCAACCCCCCTTGCGTTGGCGCCCGGAGGCCGCCCCTCCAGCCGCAGTGGGCGCGACCCTACATCGGCCACACTCGAAAAGCGACCCAGTCCGTGTCGCCTAGATCACCATTCCCGCGACCTCGGGCGGTGCTGCTTCGCGAGCACGTCGGCCGAATACGGGACGGTCTCGTCTAGCCGAGCTCAGGCGAGCGCCGGGGGAACCTGCCAGTCCTCACATTCTTAGGGAATGGCGACGAGGTCGGGGGCGAGGATCGTCGCGTCTGGCCGAAGCGTTCGGACGACCTTGCCGGTGCGGAGGTTGATCGAGTAGCGGGCGTTGCCGTCGGTGTCGGCGTACAGGTAGTCGCCGACCGCTCGGGCGGCCTTGATGTCTTTGTCTGCGAGCACCCGCAGCCGTTGTCTGCCGTCGGGGCGGTAGATGGTCAGTCCGTCGGCCGAGTTGTCTGTCCAGGCGGCGATGCCGAACGGCGATGTCACGGCACCGGCGACGTCCGGCGCGATCGCGTGCGTCGTCCAGGTGCGGGTGTCGATCGTGCCAAGCCCGTCCTTTCCCCAGAGCGCGATCCTTCCTGCTCCCGCCCAAGCCGCCCCGAAAGGCCGGCCGTTCAGGTCGACCGGTGGTATCGGACGCGCGGCCAGTTGGGGCGGTCGATCTCGGCCACCAGGCACGCGAACCCATCGTTCACGCTCGCCTGCTACGGCCGCGACCCCCGCGACACCGAGACGATGGTCGCGGACGTGCTCGCACGGGCAGCGGCGGCCGGATCCTGACTAGAACCTGACCGCCGGTCACGGCGGCGTGAAAGCGAGCGACAGACCTGGAGCGAAAAGGCCCGATTAGCGGGCCTTTTCGTCAAAGCCGGAGAACGGATTCGAACCGTTGACCCCCTGTTTACAAGACAGGTGCTCTGACCAGCTGAGCTACTCCGGCGCCTCCGCATCGTAGAGGGTTGCGTGATTCCGATTCTTCCGCTTTCCTGGGGGGACGAGACGGCGGGCGACGACGCCCCCTCTCCCCTCGACGACACAGGAGGTCCTCCATGGCGGAGGAGAAAGAACGCCCGACACGCGGGCGGAAGAAGACGACGACTGAGGCGACCGCCAAGAAGGCAGCGCCGAAGCTGAAGTCGGCGAAGCCGGCAGCCACGAAGGCGAAGACGACCGCCAAGGCTCCCAAGACCGTGGCGGTCGCGGCCGCGCCGACGTCCGAAGCGATCGCGGAGCATGCCTACCTGCTCTGGGAGCGCGGCGAGCCCGGCGACCAGACGACGCACTGGCTCCGCGCCGAGGCCGAGCTCCGCGCGGCGTAGGTCCCGCTCCGGACGATGAACGGGGCCCGGCTGGGGGAGCCGGGCCCCTGCATTCCGGCCCCGAAGCGGGCCGGCCCGCGGGCCCGGACTGCGGCGGCCGGGCCCACGGATCCTTCTCGAGCTCAGGCGGCGAGCCGCGCGGGCTCCGCTTCCGCGACCGGCTCGGGCGAGCGCTCGTGCTCGAGGCGCGGGAGCCACTCGAGCCACCGCGGCAGGTACCAGTTCCAGTCCCCGAGCAGCATCATCGCCGCGGGGAGGAGGACTGCCCGCACGATCGTCGCGTCGATCAGGACGGCGGTGGCGAGGCCGACGCCGAACTGCTTCAGCATCACGATCGAGAGCGTCGCGAAGATCCCGAACACGAAGACCATGACGATCGCCGCGCTCGTGACGACGCCGGCAGTCGTCTTGATGCCGAACTTGACGGCGTCCTCGGTCTTCATGCCGCGGTCGTACGCCTCCCGGATCCGGCTCAGGATGAAGACGTGGTAGTCCATCGAGAGGCCGAAGAGGATGACGAACAGGAACACGGGCATGAAGGCCATCACGCCGCCCGAGTAGTCGAAGTCGAGGATGCCCTTCGCCCAGCTGTGCTGGAAGACGAGCACCAGGACGCCGTAGGCGGCTGCGACGGACAGCAGGTTGAGGACGATCGCCTTGACCGCCAGCACGATCGAGCGGAACGAGACGAGGAGCAGGACGAACGCGAAGGCGAGGACGAAGACGAACACGAGCGGTGCGGTGGAGCGCATCGCCGAGTCGAAGTCCTTCGAGATCGCCGTCGTGCCGGTCACACCGACCTCGACGCCGTCGAGAGCGCCGACCGTTGCGGGGACGATGTCGTCCCGCAGCGATGCCAGCGCGGCGTTGGACGCCTCGTCCGTGCCGGTCCCGTCGATCGGGAGATCGATCTCCGCAACCGTCCGAGCGGCGTTGACGTCGACCGTGACCGGCTCGTGCACGCGCCCGGTGGCGAGTGCCTGGCGGCGGAGCTCGGCGATCGCCGTCCGCACCTCCGGTGCGTCCACCGACGGAGCCCGGACGACGACGACGGCCGGATCCTGCTCGCCGGGGAACGACTGCTGGAGGCGGTTGTACGTCTGCACCGCCGGCAGGTCCTGCGGGAGGGCCTCGGCGCCAGGGACGACGGTCTTCATCCCGAGGGCCGGGAGCGCCAGGGCGATGAGCACGGCGGTCGCCGCGATAGCCGAGACGAGCGGCCGCGCGAGGACGCGGTCGAGGATCCAGCCCCAGACCCGGCCTCCCTCGGGCCGCTGGAGCCGGTGGAGGAACGGGACGCGGACCTTGTTGACACGGTCGCCGAGCCACGAGAGCAGCGCCGGCAAGACGGTCAGCGAGCCGAGCACGGCGATCGCGACGACGAGGATCGTCGCCATCGCGAACGAGCTGAACGTCTTGTCGCCGGTCAGGAACATTCCTGCCATGGCGGTCATGACCGTCAGGCCGGAGATGAGGACGGAGCGGCCGGAGGTGGCCGCGGCAGCGTCGAGCGCGGCGGACTCGCTCTTGCCGGCCGCACGCTCCTCGCGCTCGCGCTTCAAGTAGAACATCGAGTAGTCGACGCCGACGGCGAGACCGATCAGGAGGACGATTGCGCTGATGTTCTCGTCGACAGGCCAGGCCTGACTCGGGATCGCGAGTAGGCCCATCGTCGCCATCACCGCCGAGAGCGCGAGGAGCAGCGGGATCCCGGCAGCGACGAGCGCACCGAAGGCGATCACGAGGATGACGATCGTGACCGGCAGCGAGAGCAGGCCGGCACGCTCGAGGTCCTTGTTGAACTTCTCGTCGACCTGCTTCTCCGCGCTGACGCCGAACTCGTCGATCGACAGCGCCGGATGGGCGGCGGCCGCAGCGTCGACGGCGTCGATCACCGGGTCGATCTTGTCGACGGCGTCGTCCGCGTCGCCGCGGATGTCGAAGTTCACGATCGCCGAATGGCCGTCGGCCGAGATCTGGCCGGGGTTGGCCGCCGCATACGGGCTCTCGACGCTCGCGACGACCGAGACGGCGGACACGCGGCGGACGACGTCCTCGACGGCGGCCCGGAAGGCCGGGTCGTCGGCGCTGAGCGTCTTGCTCTCGACGAGCACCGTCTCGCCGGCGGGCTGGTCGAACGCCTCGTCGAGGATCCGGGCCGCCCGGCCGGACTCTCCGGGCAGGGTCTCGTTGTCGCCGAGCTGCTTGGTGCCGATCGCCCCTCCGATCACGACGGCGGCGACGACGAACGCGAGCCAGCCGAAGATCGCGGTCTTCCGATGGCGCGCGCTCCAGCGGCCCATCCGGGCCGCGATGTTGGTGCTGGGCTTCAAGGGGGACATTGCCAGGTCACTCCTGTTCCGAGGTTGAGCTCGCAGGCTCGCACCCCGGAGCGGCGGTGTCGGTGAGGCCCACTGGTGTCCTCGGGTGCGGCTCGCCTGCGCCCTGGGTGTGGCTGGCCACACCCACCGGCGTGGGGCCGGCCGTCAGGCCGGGCCGGCGGTCGTCGCGATGCGACGCGGCGCGACGGTGCGCGGTGCGGGCGCGACGACGAGGCGACGTGCGGCGAGCCAGCCGATGACGACGACGAGCCCACCGAGCATCGCGTCGACGAAGAAGTGGTTGCCCGTCGCGACGATGATGAGGAGCATCGTCGCGGGATACAGGGCGCCGGCGATCCGCCACATCCGACCCTTCGCCATGACGGCGAGGGCGACACCGACGATCAGCGCGTAGCCGAAGTGGAGGCTCGGCACCGCGGCGAACGGGTTGTAGAGCGCGCCGAGCAGATCGGAGCTCAGGTCGAGCCCGGTCGAGTGCGTGACGGTGTCCGAGAAGCCGAGTGCGGCGAGGCGCGGCGGCGCGGCCGGGAAAAAGACGTAGCCGACGAGGGCGAGCGCCGTCGCCGCGATGAACGTCGTGCGCACGATCGGGAAGCGATCCGGGTGGCGGCGGTGCACCCAGACGAGCGCGACCGCGGTACCGACGAAGTGGAGGAGCACGTAGGCGAGCCCGAGGAGCGCCGGCGCGAACGGGACGGCCTCGAAGGCGTCCTGGACGTTGCGCTCGGCGTAGATGCCGACCGTCTGCTCGAACGCGACGATGTCGCGGGTGTGCGAGAGCGCGGCCTGGACGTTCTCGCCGCCCGCGCCGCGGACGACCTCGTAGAGGCCGTAGAGCGCGATCAGGGCCGCGATCTCCCTGGTGCCGGAGTGCGAGCGTGAGAGCCAACTGCGAATCATGTCCCGAGTGTGCATCGCGGGTCCGACCCTGCGCAGGTGTCATTCCCGCACATCGCGGTTCGGAAAACCGCACCGTGAGAGCTACGACGAGAGCTACGCGCGGAGGTAGGCGAGCACCGCCAGCACGCGGCGGTGATCGACCGTCGAAGCGGGCAGCCCGAGCTTCGTGAAGATGCTCGTGACGTGCTTCTCGACGGCGCGGAGCGTGACGAACAGGCGCTCCGCGATCGCCTGGTTCGAGCGGCCCTCGGCCATCAGCTCGAGCACCTCGCGCTCGCGCGCGGTGAGCTGCTCGAGCGGGTCGTCGGCCCGCTTGCGCCCGACGAGCTCGCTGACGACGGCCGGGTCGAGCGCGGAGCCGCCGTCCGCGACGCGGCGCACGGCGGTTCCGAACTGCTCGAGGTCGGCGACGCGGTCCTTGAGGAGGTAGCCGACGCCTTCGGCACTCGTTTCGAGGAGCGCCATCGCGTATCCCGGCTCGACGTACTGGGAGAGGAGCAGGACACCGACGTCTGGATACCGCTCGCGGATCTCGCGCGCCGCGCGCAGCCCCTCGTCGGTATGGGTCGGCGGCATGCGGATGTCGACCACCGCCACGTCCGGCTTGTGCATGGCGACGTGACGCAGCAGGTCCTCGGCCGTGCCGGATTGCGCCACGACCTCGAAGCCCGCCTCCTCGAGAAGCCGCGCCACTCCTTCCCGGAGGAGGACGGAGTCGTCGGCGAGGACGACGCGGCGCGCATCTCCGAGCTGCGACACGGTGCCGCGGAGCGGCGGGAAATCGCGCGGGAGCCCCTCGGAGAGCACCTGGTGGATGCGCTCCGGGTCCGGCAGCCCCTGGAGGCGGTGGGTCCCGAGGTCACGCGTCTCGATCTCGGTGACGAAGGGGGCCGCCGTCGACGACAGCAGAACCTGGCCGCCGTGGCCCGCGGCGGCGATCCGCGATGCGCGGATCACGTCGAGCCCCGTGTATCCCTCCTCACCGAGGTGCGGCACGCCCGTGTGGAGCCCCATCCGAACTTTGACCACGAGGCCGTCGGGCCACGCGTGGTCACGGAGCCGCTCCTGGCCGGCGAGCGCCGCCTGGAGCGCCGGCTGAACCTCGCCGAATACGGCGGAGAGCTCGTCCCCGGTCGCGTCGACCTCGGTCCCGCCGGTCGTGGCGATCTCTGCGCGGAGGATGCGGCGGACGTCGGCGATCACGAGCGCGTACGCGCCGCCGGCGGTCTGGACGAGCCGCGTCGAGCCCTCGACGTCGGCGAACAGGAACGTGACGGTGCCCGTCGGGAACGATTCCATGGAGGCAGAGTCTACGGCGCTCGGGGCCGACCGACCGGGCCAGGCGACCTAGAGCGGCAGCGCCGGCCGTGCGAGCGGGATGCTCGCGCGAATTCGCGTTCCCCCGTCCTGCGGGCTCGAGATGGCGAGCCGTCCGTCGAGCGATTCGACGCGGTCCTCGAGGCCTCGGAGTCCGGTCCCACGGCTCGGATCTGCCCCTCCGATGCCGTCGTCGGAGACCTGGACGACGAGCTCGTGGCCGTCCTCCGACTCGAAGATCTCGACGCGCGCCGAGGTCGCGTGTGCGTACTTCGCGACGTTCGCGAGCGACTCGGCGGCGACGTAATAGGCCGCGGCCTCGATCGGCATCGGCAGCCGCTCCTCGGGGGCGACCACCTCGACGGGGAAGGGCGACCGTAGGACGAGCGCCTCGAGCGCGGCGCAGAGCCCGCGGTCGGTGAGCACGTTCGGGTGGAGCCCCCGTGCGAGCTCGCGGAGCTCCTCGAGCGCGCGGGTCAGCTCCTCCCGCGAGCGGGCGAGGATCTCGGTCGCGGCGTCGACGTCCGTCTCCATCCGCGACTCCGCGAGCCGCAGTGAGAGCGACACCGCCGCCAGCCGCTGCTGCGCGCCGTCGTGGAGGTTTCGCTCGAGCCGACGGCGTGCGGCATCCGTCGCGTCGACGATCCGCGCGCGGGACGCCCGAAGCTCCTCCTCCTGGCGCTTGCGCTCGCTCACGTCCGCCCCGGAGATCAGCACCCGTGCGACGCCCGACTGGTCCAGGATCGGCGTCGCTGTCCAGGCGACGGTGAGCTCACGCCCGTCCCCGGTGATCCACCGTGACTCGCGCTCGGCCTGGGGGACGCCGTTCGCGGCGCCTGCGATCGCCATGCGCGCGGCGAACTCGTCGTCGCGCGCGACGATCTCGAGAAACGAGCGGCCGCCGATCTCCTCGAGACTCCGGCCCGTCGCGTCGCAGAAGGCCCGGTTCGCTCCGAGCGGGACCACGTTCGCGTCGTGGTCGGTGATGACGATGAAGCTCGGGATCGTGTTCGCGACCGTCGTAGCGAAGTCGCGCTGGCGCTGGAGGTCGACCTCGCGCCGCTTCCGATCGGTGATGTCGATGCCGCCTGCGATGATCCGGACGACGTTCCCGCTCTCGTCTGCGAGCGGCGCGGTGCGCCAGGCGATGACGCGGTCCTTGCCCTGCGCGTCGGTGAAGGCGTTCTCGTACTCCGCCGCTGGGAACTCCGGCGAGGCGTCGTGGAATCGCTGGATCATCTCCTCGCGCTCCGAGTCGTCGATGAAGGCGTCCCAGAAGTACGCCCCCTCCAGCCGGCTCCGGTCCTCGTCGATCCCACTCGCCACCTCGACCGCGCGGTTGAAGTTCCGCATCCGGCCCTCCGTGTCGACGACCGTGAGGAGGCTCGGGGCGGTGTTGATGACCGTCTCGAGGAAGCGGTACTGGGCGCGAAGCTCCGCCTGTAGGCGCTCCTTCTCGATCGCGAGCGAGGCGGTCGCGGCGACGGCCTCGACGAGGTCGCGCTGGTCGGCGAGACTCGGGTCGTGGAGGAGTGCGGCCACGCGCTTGCCGCCGTTCTCGACGAAGGTGGCCGCCTGGCGTCCCGCAGTGATCGGCTCGCTGAGTGCGCGGCCCTCGGCGTCGACCCACGCCTGGCGCTCGGTCGACCAGTACGCGAGGTCGAGCGACGGGTCGCCGAGGGCGTCGGCGAGCGCGTCGCGGAGAGGCGTCCCGTGGCCGAGCGCGATCGCGAGGTCGGCGATTCCCGCACGCGCGAGCTTCGTTCGGAGGATGCCCGCGAGGAACGCGATCGGCATCAGCGCGAGCGACGCGAGCGCGAGGTGCTCGAGCCAGAGCGCCGCGGTCTCGCTGACCGTTCGCACGAGGCTGCTCGCCACGAGCGCCGCGAGCGCCTCCAGGGTGAAGAGATATACGGGCCCGATCACGCGGCGGAGTGGGGGCGTCGCCGCCCGGTAGCGGCGCACGAGGCGGACCATCAGCGCGCCGCCGATCGAGGCGGCGAAGAGGGCGTACGCGACGGTCGCCGCCCTGGCCGCGCCCGGGGCGTCCGTGATCAGCAGCAGGTTCTCGGGGCAGTCGGTGCAGTCCGGGATCGGCGTCGGGTCGAAGAGGGCGATCGCGAGCGGCCCGAGCACGACGATCGCAGCGGACGCGGGCACGAACCAGCGGTCCATGGGCCGGAGTCGTCCCGTGGGATAGGCGAGGATCAACAGGGTGAACGGGACGAACGCCACCCCGCTCAGCACGTAGCCGATCGTGAAGACGAGCGAGCCGCTCGCGGCCTGGAGCGACCCGAGCGACCAGAGGAGACCGACGGCGAGCATCTGCGCGCCGGTGCGGTTGTCCGGGCGGCGCATCGCGGCGATCGCGCCGGTGACGGTGAAGATCAGGCCCGCGGCGATGACCATGAAGACCAGCGTTCGCCGGTCGCCGAGGTCGTCGCGGAGAATCAGGGAGAGCGCGCCGGCGTAGAGGATCGCGCCCAGGGCGACGGCGGCCGCAAGGCGGCGGCGGGTCACCGGAGCAGCGAGCGAAGGGTGGCGCCGGACAGCTCGGCCTTGGGGATGAAGCCGCGCGCGCGGCTCTTTCGGATCGGGCCGTCGTAGTCACACGCGTCCCGGCTCGACACGAGGACGACCGGCGGTGCATCGGCGCCGAGCTGCTCGAGAACGTCGAACCCGTCCATGTCCGGTAGCTGGATGTCGAGGAGGACGAGATCGGGGTGGAGGGACTCGATCGCCGTGAGCGCGCTCGCGCCGTCCTCCGCCTCGCCGATGACCGAGAACCCGTCCGCCTCGAGGATCATGCGCGCACAGGTGCGGAAGCTCGGGTGGTCGTCGACGATGAGGACCTTGGTGCGCGTCTCCACGGGCGAATCGTGGCAGACGTCGAGCCGGCCGGGTGGTGTGGCAAACCGCACTGCAGTTGCGCGCGCATGCATCCTGCCGGACGAGGGATTCGGCGGCCCGCGCGGGCCGGAACTCGCAGCTCGGCCGGGCCGCAATGGCGCCACGTCGCAGTTGCGACCGCGACAGCGGGCGCCTTCAGGGGTCTGCCCCGCCGAAGGCGGGGATCCGAGCGGCAGGAATCCACTCGGTGGATTCCTGCTCGCGAACAAACGCTGCGCATTGCGAGGCGGATTGCGTTCCATGCCACGCGTTGCTTCGTCATACTCGCGCGCATGACATCGACAGAGCAGCACACGTCCGAGCGGATCCTCGCGGACCGGCGCCGATTCGTCTCGGGTGGGGTCTCGACGCCGCGGCTCGTCGTGACGCGCGCCGAGGGCGCGCGCGTGACCGACGCCGACGGCAGGGTGTTCCTCGACTTCGCCGGCGGCATCGGCTGCCAGAACACCGGCCACCGCTTTGCCCCCGTCGTCGAGGCGATCCAGCGCCAGGCCGACGAATACCTCCACCAGTGCTTCATGGTCGGCGTCTACGAGCCGTACGTCGACACGTGCCGACTCCTCGCCGAGCTCTCGCCGTGCGTCGGGCAGGACCAGAAGTCGATCCTCGTGAACTCCGGCGCCGAGGCGAACGAGAACGCGGTGAAGATCGCGCGCGCCGCCACCGGGCGCCCCGCCGTCGTCGTGTTCGACAACGCCTTCCACGGCCGCACGCTCCTCACGATGACCATGACGAGCAAGGTGCACCCATACAAGGCCGGGTTCGGCCCGTTCGCGCCGGAGGTGTACCGAGCACCCGCGCCGTACCCGTACCGCGGGATCACGACCGACGACGCGCTCGACGGCCTCCGCAAGCTCTTCAAGTCCGAGGTCGACCCGAAGACGGTGGCGTGCGTGCTGCTCGAGCCGGTCCAGGGCGAGGGCGGGTTCGTCGAGATGCCGCCGGACTACCCGGCGCGTCTCCTCGAGGTCTGCCGCGAGCACGGGATCCTGTACGTCGACGACGAGGTCCAGTCGGGCGTCGGCCGCACCGGGAAGATGTGGGCGATCGAGCACTACGACGGCGTCGAGCCGGACCTCCTCGTCTCTGGCAAGTCGATCGGCGGCGGCCTGCCGCTCGCCGCGGTCACCGGTCGCGCCGAGCTGATGGACGCTGTACCGCCCGGCGGTCTCGGCGGCACCTTCGGCGGCAACCCGCTCTCGTGTGCCGCGGCGGTCGCCGTGCTCGAGGCCGTCCGCGAGCCCGAGTTCCTCGAGAGGGCAGCGCGGCTGGGCGAGACGCTTCGCGCACGGCTCGACGCGCTCGCAGCCGCGCATCCGTCGATCGGGGAGGTGCGGGGACTCGGCCCCATGATCGCGTTCGAGCTCGCCGAGCGGTCGCCGGACCGGGCGAAGGCGATCGTCGACGCCGCCTACGAGCTGGGGCTGCTGCTGCTCGCGTGCGGCCTCTACGGCAACGTGATCCGTCTGCTCCCGGCGCTCACGATCTCCGACGAGGAGCTGGAGGACGGCCTGACCCTGCTCGAGGAGTCGCTTGCGGCAGCCGATGGGTAGCGCTACTGCCGACATCGACATCCGCGTCGTTGGCGTTCGGAAGCGCTACGGGGACGTCGCGGCCGTTGACGGCGTCGACCTCGACATCGCGCGCGGCGAGTTCTTCACGATGCTCGGCCCGTCCGGGTCGGGCAAGACGACCACGCTGCGGATGATCGCCGGCTTCGAGCGGCCGGACGAGGGCAGGATCGAGCTCGGCGGGACCGACGTCTCCGAACGCCCGCCCTTCGACCGACCGGTCAACACCGTCTTCCAGGACTACGCGCTCTTCCCGCACATGACGGTGCAGCAGAACGTGGAGTACGGTCTGCGGGTGCGGAAGGTCGCGAAGTCCGATCGCCGCACCAAGGCAAACGAGGCGCTCGCCCGCGTCCGGCTCGAGGGCTACGGCGGGCGCAAGCCGGCCCAGCTCTCCGGCGGCCAGCGGCAGCGCGTCGCCCTCGCGCGGGCGATCGTGAACACACCGCGCGCGCTGCTGCTCGACGAGCCGCTCGGCGCGCTCGACCTGAAGCTGCGCCAGGAGCTCCAGATCGAGCTCAAGCAGCTCCAGCAGGAGCTCGAGATGACCTTCGTCTACGTGACCCACGACCAGGAAGAGGCGCTCACGATGAGCGACCGCATCGCAGTCTTCAACAACGGGCGGATCGAGCAGATCGGCACGCCGGCGGAGATGTACGAGCACCCGGCGACGACGTTCGTCGCCGGCTTTATCGGCACGTCCAACATCCTCGAGCGGGACGCCAGGACGTTCACCGTGCGTCCGGAGAAGATCAGGCTGCTCCCGCTCGAGGCTGAGCAGGGAGAGCCTGGCACGGTTCGCGCCACCGCGTATCTCGGGCCGTCGACGAAGTTCGTCGTCGCGCTCGACGGCGGCGGCGAGCTGACCGTGGTCCAGCAGAACCTCGAGACCAGATCCGAGGACATCGATCGCATGGAGGGCAGGCGCGTCCGGCTGCACTGGCAGCCGGACGTGGAGTTCGCAATCGAGGAGGAGCAACAGTGAAGCGGATTCGCTTCGTGCACGTGACGTTCGCCGCGCTCGTCGCGGCGCTCGCCGTCCCCGCGGCGGGCGTGTCGAAGGGGAGCGCCGTCCCGACGTCGGTCGGGAAGGGCGAGGGCGCGTTGACGATGATCGTGTGGGAGGGGTACGCGGAGAAGCAGTGGGTGGCCCCGTTCGAAAAGCAGACCGGGTGCAAGGTGTCCGCGAAGTACGCGGGCAGCTCGAACGACATGTTCAACCTGATGACATCCGGCGGCGGAGGGCAGTACGACCTCGTCTCGGCATCGGGTGACGCGAGCCTGCGCCTGATCTACGCCGACGCAGTCGCCGAGGTGAACGTCGCCCTCATCCCGGCGTACAAGGACTTCTACAAGGCGTTCCAGTCGCCGCCGCACAACACGGTCGACGGGAAGCACTACGGGATCTCGATCCAGTTCGGCCCGAACGTGCTGATGTACAACACGAAGGCGTTCCCGAAGCGGCCGACGAGCTGGAGCGCGATCTACACGCCCGCCAACAAGGGCAAGATCACGATCCCGGACAACCCGATCCAGATCGCCGACGCGGCGCTCTACCTCTCGAAGACCAGGCCGTCGCTCGGGATCAAGGACCCCTACGAGCTCACGAAGGCGCAGCTCGACGCGACCGTCGTGCTCCTCAAGTCGCAGCGGCCGCTGATCAAGAAGTACTGGGCCCTCGCCTCCGACCAGATCGACCTGTTCAAGAACGGCGGCTCGACGATCGGCGCCTCGTGGCCGTACCAGGTCAACACGCTCGACGCGGCGAAGGTGCCGGTCTCCGCGGTCATCCCCAGGGAGGGCGTGACCGGGTGGGCGGACTCGTACATGCTCTCCACGAAGGCGAAGCATCCGAACTGCGCCTACAGGTGGATGCAGTACATCACCCAGCCGAAGCCGCAGGCCCAGCAGGCGATCTACTTCGGCGAGACGCCCGTCAACAAGAAGGCGTGCAAGGCGATGGACCTGATCGACAAGGGCTCGTGCGCGCGGTACTCCGCGAACAAGCCGGAGGCGTACTACCGCTCGATCAAGTTCTGGAAGACGCCCGTGACCGACTGCGGCAACGGACAGAAGAACTGCACGGACCTGCGGGCCTGGACCACGGCCTGGACGCAGGTCAAGGGCTAGCGGCGGGGGGTTGGCGGCCGACCCTGCACGGCTGACGGAGGGCTCCCCCGGCGGGGGAGCCCTCCGCTCCCTGTCCCGCTTCTCCTGGCGCCGGCCGCGGCTCAAGACCCTCGGGCAGATCTCAGCGCCCGTCGCGGCATTCGCCTTCGTCTACGTCGCGGCGCTCGTCGCGCTCCTGATCCAGGGGTTCTGGACGACCGACTCCTTCACGGGGAAGGTCATCCACTCCTGGAACCTCGACAACTTCCGGGCGATCGCGGACGCGCCGTATCCGACCATCATCCTGCGCACGATCGCCATGGCGACTGCGGTAACGCTGACGTGCATGGTGCTCGCCTTCCCGTACGCGTACTTCCTCGTCCGGGTCGCAGGCCCGCGGCTGCGGGTGATCCTGCTCGTCGCGACCGTGCTCCCGCTCTGGGTCAGCTACCTCGTCCGTGTCTACTCGTGGCGCTTGATCCTGAACCCGGACGGCGCGCTCAACTGGGCGCTGAACCTCGTCGGGCTCCCCGACCTGAACATCGCGTACACGAACTGGGCGATGTGGCTCGTGTTCACGTACATCTGGTTCCCGTTCATGGTTCTGCCCGTCTACGCCGCCCTCGAGCGCGTGCCCCAGTCGTACCTCGAGGCGTCCGCCGACCTCGGCGCGCACGGGCCGACGACGCTTCGGCGCGTGATCCTCCCGCTCGCGGTGCCCGGTCTCGCCGCCGGATCGATCTTCACCTTCTCCCTCACGCTCGGCGACTACATCGCGCCGTCCCTCGTCGGCGGCCCGGGGTCGTCGCTGATCGGGACGGTCGTGTTCAACAATCTCGGCCTCGCGAACAACGCCCCGTTCGCTGCCGCATTCGCGACGGTGCCGCTTGCGATCATGGCCGTCTACCTCGTCCTCATGAAGCGCCTCGGCGCGTTCGAGTCGCTCTGATGGAGACCCGCGCCACACGGATCGGGCTGTGGGCCTGGGGTGCGCTGATCGTGGCGTTCCTCTGGATCCCGCTCGCGATCATGGGGCTCTACGCGTTCAACTCCTCGAACATCCAGAGCTGGCCGATCCCCGGCTTCACCACGAAGTGGTTCTCACAGGCCTGGCACGACGACGAGGTGCGGACGGCGCTCTGGCTCTCGCTCCGCGCCGGGCTGCTCGCCACGGGGGTCGCGCTCGTGCTCGGGTCGCTCGCGGCGTTCGGCCTCTCGCGCTCGCGGTTCTTCGGTCACGACTCGATCTCGTTTGTGTTCGTGCTTCCGATCGCGCTGCCCGGGATCATCACCGGTCTCGCGCTGAACTCGTTCTTCGTCCTGTGGGGCGTGAGCTTCTCGCTGTGGACGATCGTGATCGGACACGCGACGTTCTGCGTGGTCGTCGTCTACAACAACGTGCTCGCGCGACTGCGGCGCACGTCGGGGTCGTTCTTCGAGGCGTCCGCCGATCTCGGAGCGACCGGATTCCAGACGTTCCGCTACGTGACGCTCCCGACCGTCGGCACGGCGCTCGTCGCCGGTGGTCTGCTCGCGTTCGCCCTCTCGTGGGACGAGATCGTCGTCACGTACTTCACCGCGGGCGCCCAGAACACCCTGCCGCTGCTCCTGTTCGGCTTCATCCGGCAAGGGCAGAACCTGCCGATCGTGAACGTGATCGCGCTCGTCGTGATCGTCGTCTCGGCTATCCCGGTGTGGGTCGCTCAGCGTCTGAGCAGCGGCTCCGGCGGATCGGGCCGCGGCTTCGGCGGCGGCTAGCCCGCGGCGTCCTGGAGCAGCGGTACCGGACATGCCACGCCGGTGCCGCCGAGTCCGCAGTAGCCGTTCGGGTTCCCCATCGTTTGTATCCGCCGCTGACCTGCTCGTTCGCTCCGATCCCCGTGACCGCCTGACCCCGGCTCTGACATCTTCGACGTTCTTCCCGGCGGCGAGCTTCCACAAGTTAAAGATGGCGAAACCAACGCGCACCCGCCTCGCCTGCTCCCGGATACAGCTATCCGAGGAACGTTCACGGCGGCGGTCGACCAGGACCGCCGCCGTTGGTCTCCTCATCGCGATCCGCCGCTAGGGGCGAAGGCATTCGAAGTAGCCGATGTTCGGCCTGAAGACGTAGAGCCCGCCATTCGGCTCGCACGGTTGTCCGGCGTACAGATCCGCGCGCGTCAGATGGACGTGGCCCTCGAACTCACCGGCGGGTTCCATGCCATGGCCGTGTATGACGCTCGACCATCCTCCCCCAGCGGCGGGATCGGCGGCCGACCCTGAGCTGGGTTGAAGCACCGCACTCCGAACCCGGGGACAGGAGGACGAAGCACGTCCAGCCCTGCTCGGCGAGCTGCGTGGGCGACGGACCTTGTGCCAGGCCCGGCCCGGCGGTCACGCCGATGAGCGCGACCACCAGAACCAGCCCCATTAGCAGCGATTTCTTGATCACTATCGTTCCTCCCTGTGCCTGTGGATATCGGCGCTCATCGGAGGCTCCTTTCTCCTGTAGCTCGACGCTGAGCATCAGTGGGCGGGGGTCTTGTGTCGATTCGCATTTCTGCGAATCTTTGGCGCATGACTCGCGGCAGGTCCGATCTCGCAAAGCTGCTGACCGTGCTGGGCGAGGCGCACGACCTCGATGAGCCCCAGCCTTTCACGACGCCCGTGCTCGACCGTTTCGCGGGCTTACTCGGCTGCGAGTCGTCTCCTACGACGAAGTCGACGTCACGACGCGTGAGGTCCCCGTTTACGTCTGGAGCTCGTACGAAGCGGCCTTGGCGACATGGCCTGTCCCGCCGAGGCCACTTCTCACGCGTGTCGAACTCACACGGCACCTGAAGGGCTGGGATCGGACCCGAGACGGTGTGGGTACGTGGTCGGACGTCTACACCCGCAGCGCGCGTCGGCGCTTCGAAGTCGCCCGCGTCGAGCAGAGTGCCCTCGGACACGTCGACATGGCCTGGATGGTATTCGGCGATCGTCGGTCGGGGACGAGGTCGTGCTGGGTGACGCTCGGACTGAGCCGCGATTTCACCGAGACTCAGCGCGAGAGGTTCCTCGGCGCGCGGACACACGTGGCGTCGTTGATCCGCCACGCCGACGCTCGACGCCGGTTGGCAGACGTCATGGTTGCGCTCGATGCCGACCAGGAAGTAGGCGCGAGCGGCATCGTCCTGCTCGGCCCGACCCTCCGTGTGGAACGAGCCTCACCGGCGGCGCGGAGAACCGTCGCACGCTGGTTCGGACGGTTCGGGAGCGCGTTGCCGGAGGAGCTTGCCGACTGGTTGCGGTCGCCGTTCCCCCGCGAACCGCATTCCATAGAGCGCGGCGGCCTGCGGCTCGTCGTCGAGACCCCGACCAGAGGCGCTCTCATCCTTCGCGAAGAGCACCTCGCCTCCGCATCGCTCACGACGCGGGAGCGCGAAGTCCTGAGCTGTGTCGCGGACGGATTGTCCACAAGCGAGATCGCGCACGCGCTCTGGTTGACTCCCGCAACAGTCAGCAAGCACCTCGAGCACATCTACCGCAAGCTCGGCGTCACCGGCCGTACGGGGGCGCTGGCCGCACTGCGAAGAACACGTACGACCGAGGCCGAGCGCTGTTGTCCGCCGTCTGACCCTGGACGGTGGGCTCAGGCGTCATTCCTGAACGCTGGCGCATGGCTCTCGATTCTGGCTCGGACGCCCGCTCAGTCGTTCCGGGGAGCATGCCCGCCGCTGCCGCTCCGCGTTTCGCTCCGGGCCTGCGGCAAGGTCTACCTAGCGCCCTGCTCTCCTGCAGCCCCAACCGCGGGAGAAGCCCATCTTTAAAGCGCCGGGAGAAGCGCGGAGAACGGTGGGTGGAGGGGCTCCCCCGGCCCGGAGACCCTCGACTGACACTCAAAGCCTCGGCAGTCGGCTGTCCGAGTGTGCGGGAATGTCGCTTGAGCAACGACTCGGGGGATGCGCCCTCCGCTGTAAGCGTCGGTCAGCCCACTACTCGATAGACGCGCCAGCGATCCGGGACGCCTTTGAGCTCGTGCTCACCGGCGTCTTCGAAGATCAGTCCTGAGCCAACAACGAGGTCCTGCACGGTCCGCGAGACGAGGATCTCCTCGGCCGCAGCCAATGCTCCGATACGCGCTCCGATGACGACCCCGACGCCGCCAACCTTTTCTCCGACCCGCTCGCACTCTCCGGTATGGATGCCGGTGCGAACCTGGAGTCCGAGCTTGCCGACAGCGGCCGTGAGGGCCGTCGCGCATCGGATGGCCTGCGCTGGTCCGTCGAACGTCACGAAGAACCCGTCACCAGCAGTGTCAATCTCTCGTCCTCGGTATCGGTCGAGCTCCCGCCGGACGACCGCGTAGAAGCTCTCGAGCAGGTCCGCCCATCGCCGGTCACCGAGCTCAGCAGCATTCCTCGTCGAGTCGACGATGTCGACGAACATCACCGTCACGATCGAGCGGTCTGGCTCCGCAGTCTCACGCATCCCGGTGAGAAACTCCTGGATCTCTTCGACTGCCTCCTCATGGCCGATCCACGGCCAGTGGTCGGCACCCGGGAGCTCGACGAACGTCGCCCCCGGCACCTGATCCGCCAAGGCTCTCCCTTCTTCGATGGGCACGACCTTGTCGTCTCGCCTGTGTAGCACGAGAGTTGGGACACTGATTGCGGGCAGGGTGTCGCGCACATCCATCTGGAGCAACATGCGGACCAACCCCACGGCGCCACCCGGGCTCACCGCGAGTCGTTCGAGCTTGGCGAACCACTCCTCGTAGCGCTCGTCGCCTACGAGAGACGGCGCGAACTGGTCGAGGTAGAAGGCGCCGCGACCCCAATTCCGCTCTACATGCTCGAGCCACTCTGCCTCACTCGGATCGGGCGCCCACGGGTAGACGGGATCCGTGTCACCCATTCGTGCGAACGAGCCATAGACCACCGCCGCCCTCGTTCTCTCCGGGTGTGTCGCAGCGAAGAGGAGAGCCACTGCTCCGGTCTCCGACAGACCCACGATTGCCGCTCGGTCCGATCCCACCGTGTCCATCAGGGTGGCGATGTCGCTCACCCGGTCCTCGAGCAAGGCTGGGCGGTCGTCGGGCACACGATCCGACATTCCTGTTCCTCGCTTGTCAAAGACGATCAGACGGGAGAACGAAGCGAGGCGCCGTAGGAATCGGGCCATCGAAGGGTCTTCCCACCCGTGCTCCAGATGCGATACGAACCCGAGCGAGAGCACGATGTCGAGATCCGCGTCACCGAGCACCTGATACGCGATGTGGACGCCGTCTGCACTCCTTGAATAGAGCGTCTCCGGCGTCGCCATGCGCGAATCCTTCCTCGGACAAGATCGCGGTGCAAGCGTCTTGGCTGAGAACGATGGGTGTGCAGAGACGTACCCTTCGTAGGCGTCGCTGCCCTGCGCCAGCGTTTGGGAATGTCGCTTGAGCGGCGACGTCGCGCTAGAGATTCACTCTCCCAGCACGCTGCAAGCCGGCCTCCCTCAGAGCGCAGACAGCGGCTTGCGCGCAACGAGCTCGTCCAGGTTCCGGAGGGGAGCTGGACGGCAGCGACGTCGAACTCCGGCAAACATCCCCAGCGACCGCCGACAGGGAATCTCACATGAGATGTCGGCGCGATCTGACCAGGCAACGGCCGTGATCGCTTCGCGCTGGCTCTTAGCCGCCTGCGCCGTAGCCGTCGACGCGCTCGGGATGGATCTGGATGATCACGCGCTTCTCGCCGGGGCCGAGGTAGGGGTACTTGTCCTCGCCCAGGTACTTTTTGGCGAGCGTGTTGATGTGCTCGAACGCGCCCTCCTCCACGATCGTGGCGGTGCCGCTCACCATCACGTAGCCGGACTGCTGATCCTCGGCGGGTAGGACAGTGACCGTCGCTCGCGGATCGCGCTCGATGTTCTTGACCTTCGTCCTCCCGTGAGCGCTGTTGACGAGCACGTTCTCGCCGTCCTAGTCGATCCAGACGGGAGTGACATGCGGAGATCCGTCCTCGCGGATCGTCGCGATCACGCCCCAGTTGCGGTCGGTGAAGAGCTTCGCCTGATTCTCGTTCAGCGTGGTTATCGCTAGGCCTCTCGGTTGCATGCTTGTGCCGCAATGTTGGTTTCGGACAAACCTTCCAACGCGCCTAAGACCGCAAATAGTCCGCGGCCAGTCGGAAATCGGCCGCTCAGCTGCGGCACGAACTCCGAAGCCTGAAGCACGAGCGGGACATCGAAGTCAGGCGGGACGAACTCGGCCACGCTGCCGATCACAGAGGTCCGTGGGCGCACCAATCGTCGCGTGCGCGAGCGTGCGGGAATGTCCCTTGACGGCGCGCTTGCCCACTCGTTGCGATCGGCGGATGATCCTTCGGCGCGATCGGAGCTTCCGACCGGGACCGTCACGTTCCTCTTTAGCTAGTTCTCTGGAGAACCCATCGGCGAATCGGCGCCTTGAGGAGTACCTCTTGTTCCAACCGAGCAGGAGGCGGAACTAGGTCCTACTTCTGCGCGGGCGACCAGGCGAACACGTTGTCGTGCCCGCGCGGGTTCCGCGTCAGGTTGCGCTGATCCGCTGCCGTCGGCGTTCATGACGTAGATCTCGGCGTTGCTGTCGCGCTCGCCGACGAAGGCGATCTGGTTCCCGTCGGGCGACCAGCGAGGCTGCGCGCCGATCGATGCCCTCGCCGCCCTGCGTGGCATTTCGTGTCAGCCTTCGCTGCCCGCTGCCGTCGGCGTTCATCACGTGTACCTCGAAGATCGACGCTCTGCCGCACGCGGGGCAGCCTCCGTACTGTTGTCGGCCGAGCCGTCGCTCGAAGACGATGCGCTTCCCGTCGGGTGACCAGGCAGGGGCGAGGTCGCGTGCAGGGTCGCGCGTCAGGTTCTGTTGCCCGCTGCCGTCGGCGTTCATGACGTGGATCTCGAAGTTGCGGACAAAGGCGATCTTCCGGCCGTCCGGCGACCACGCAGGATCGCTGTCGGAGGCGGGGTTGCCGGTCAGGTTCCGTTGCCCGCTGCCGTCGGCGTTGACGACCGAGATCTCGCGGGCTTCGCCGGAGGAGGATGTGGCGTCACGGCTGCTGACGAACGCCAGCTTCCGACCGTCGGATGACCAGGCGGGAGCGGCGAGCCAGGCGTTGCTGCGCCAGCCGCTGTTGCCTGCTGCCGTCGGCGTTCATGACGTAAAGGTCCCAAGCGGTGAACGATCGGGGACGGAGGTGGTTGCGCAGAAAGGCGATCTGGCGCCCGTCAGGCGACCAGCCAGGAGCGGCTGCGCCTCCAATGCCTTCGTCAGGTTCTGCTCCCCGCTTCCATCTGCGTTCACGATGTAGAGTTGGCCGTCTGCGAAGACGAGCGTCCGCCCGTCGGGCGACCAGGCAGGAGTGGAATACTTCGCGCGCGTCAGCTCGCGTCTTCCGCTCCCGTCGGCATTCACGACAAAGAGCCCACCCGGTAGTTGCCTCCCGAAGCGAATCGGGGTGCTGATGAAGGCGATCTTCGAGCTCGTCGTTGCGGCGGGAAGGCCCGACCGTGCGGCCAGCGCAGGCGAAGCCGTGTCCGGCTGGGTCGCACGGTCGACGAGGGCGGGGAGGCCGACTGCGACCACCGCCACGAGCGACACGACAGCCGCGTAGATGCGCCGCCGACGGCGTGCGCGCTGCCTCGCCTCTTCGATCAGCGCCTCGACGAGCGCCTCGAGCTCGCCCCGATCGACGGGCTCACTCTGGCGAGGCGGGCGTGGTGGTGCGGTGACGCTCATGGTTTCTGCGGGGGCGCCCAGGCAATCCCGAACGCCTGCTGTCGAATGTCGCGGGTCAGGTTCCGCAGCCCGTTCCCGTTGACGTTCACGACGTAGATGTCACCGTTCCCGCCACGGTTGCTGACGAAGCCGATCTTCTGCCCGTCAGGAGACCAGACCGGATGTCCATCGCTCGCGGGGTTGCGGGTCAGGTTCCGCTGGCCGCTGCCGTCGGCGTTGATGACGTAGACCTCCCAGTTGCGGTCTCCGTGCTCCCGCATGCTGCGGACTCTGGTGAAGGCGATCTTCTGCCCGTCGGGCGACCAGACAGGCCAGCTGTCCTGCGCCGGGTTGCGTGTCAGCCGCTGCTGAGCGCTCCCATCGGCGTTCATGACGTAGACGTCGTCGTGGTAGCGCTGCTGGTTGCGGTCGCTGGTGAAGGCGATCCTTTGCCCGTCGGGCGACCAGACCGGCGAGCCGTCGAACGCCGGGTTGCTCGTCAGCCGCCGTTGGTCGCTCCCGTCGGCGTTCATCACGTAGATCTCGAAATTGCGGTTCCCGACCCCTCCGACGGCGCGCTGGAAGGCGATCTGCTGCCCGTCAGGCGACCAGACCGGCTGTCCCTCGCCAGCCGGGGTGCGCGTCAGGTTCTGCGGATCACTGCCGTCGGCGTTCATGACGTGGATGTCCATCGCCGGTGGGAATTGCCCCTCGGGCTTGCCGTCGCGGTTGCTGAGGAAGGCGATCTTCTGCCCATCGGGCGACCAGGCCGGAGTTGCCGTCCTGGGCGACGTTGCGCGTCAGGTTCTGCTGGCCGCGGCCGTCGGCGTTCATGACGTACGACCTCGACGTCGCAACTCCCACACTGTCCCTTGTATTTGGTCGGGTCGAGCCGCCGTTCGAAGGCGAGCTTCAGCCCGTCGGGCGACCAGACAGGAGGCCCGAACATCCATGTGTTTCGCGCCAGCCTCCGCTTCGCGCCCCCGTCGGCGTCCATGACGTAGACCTCGGCTTGCCAGAGCGTGACGCCCTTCAGGAGGCGCGGCACAGCGGTTATGGAAGGCGATCGTCGAGTTCGCCGCTGCGGCGGGAAGGCTCGACCGTGCGGAGAGCGCGGTCGAGGCGCTCTGCGACTGTGCAGTAGGGTCGATGACCATGAAGACCACGACTCCCGACGAGTACCACCGAAGCGGCGAGAGTCCAGTACATGCGATGGCGACGACGCTGCGCTGCCTTGCCTCCTCGATCAGCGCCTCGACGAGGGCCTCGATCTCCTCGCGATCGACGGGATCGCTCGGGCGCGAGGCGGACGAGGCGGGGCGGAAACAGTCATGCCTGCCTCCCTGACTCAGTTGCGCTAGTGTTACTAGCATCATGCTGAATGTCAAGGTGAACAAGGCGAGACGGCAGCGATCTCTATCTCCAGGTCGCCGCCCAGATCCGCCGCGCGATCGCAGACGGAGAGGCAAAGCCCGGAGAGCGACTCCCACCGGCACGAGGACCTCGCCACCGTCCTCGGCGTCAACACCAACACCGTGCTGCGCTCGCTGCGGCTGCTTCAGGACGAGGGGCTACTCGAGCTTCGGCGCCGCCGCGGAATCACGGTTGCCGGGACACCCGAGCGCGGCGCCGTCATCCAGAAAGTGCGGGAGCTGGTCGAGTTCGCCCGCGCGCAGGGATACGCCTCGACGAGCTCGTCGCCATGATCGAGGACGTTGCCTGACGGCCGCGCACGCGGTCGTTCAAGAGACATTCCCGCACACCCAGGCACCGCGTCGTGGCGGCGATCAGATCATCTACTGCCTTGGTCGCGGCACCCTCGGCCACCAGGATCGGGACGGGCTCGGTGAGGCCGTCGACCTCAACGGTGCGGATCCGGTAAACAGGGCTCAGGCTACTGCCGCGCACCGACAGGATGCGCATCCGCGCCGCTCCTCCTGGCGGGGTCACCATGAGTCTTCGCGAGTAACGGCACCGCCGACCGCACCCTATAATCAGAGCATATTGTCAGTTCTGCAATCGAACCTTCGGCGCGCGCTGACCGCGTTCATCGGGAAGCCGTCGCCGCACTGGAGCAATGCAAGTGACGAACGCTGACCGAGACGAGGAGCTCTTCCGGCTGAACTGCTTGGACCTCGATCTGTATCTGGAGCAGCGCGTCCTCTATCGCAGGCTCGTGGCCATGGGCTCGCACGCGTACCGGGGCGTACCGGTGCCCGAGAAGCCGCGGTGCCTCACCGAGCCTCAAAGGCGAGATAGGCCTCACGTCCCGAGCCAGTCGCGACCGACGAGAGAGCGCATCGCTTCGCACCTTCTCCGCGAGCGTCGTGGAGCGCGCAGACGGTCGCTCACTGGAGGCGCTGATCGTCCCGTACGACCTACCGACCCGCGTAGCCGATCCGCCCGACTACACGCCGTACGAAGAGGTCTGGGTACGCGGAGCGTTCGAGGAGCAGATGCAGTCCGACTCGGCGAAGGTGTGGCTGAACTTCGAGCACGAGCCCGGGGTGCGAGGGATCGTGGGTCATGGAGTCGCGCTTCGCGACACACCCGACGGTCTGCACGGCACCTTCCGTGTGCATGAGAACACCGACGGCGACAAGGCGCTGCTGCTCATTCGCGAAGGTCTGCTCACCGGGCTGTCACTCGAGGCCGTAGCGATGCGCTCCGTCAGGCGCGGCGGACTGGTCGAGCGGATCAAGGCCCGACTGGACGCTGTCGCACTCACGAGGCGTCCGGCGTACAAGGACGCGAGAGTGCTGGCCGTTCGGAACGGCAAGTGAATGCTGGTGCGGCTTGCGGGCGCTCGCGGGGCACCCATCGTGAACCCGGCTTTTTGGTGAAGACGTGAGCGGAAACCCCGCATGGTCATTTCGGGACGATCACACCCCATCGAACGTGAGGGAGGCGAGATCGTGCCAAGCAGCGATCCGTGGGCCGTGTTGCCGCGTCATTCGCGCGAGGTGCATCTGCCGCCGCTGCCGGGACGCTCGACGTCGAGCTGAGTTCGACAGCTGGCGTGAGTACCGGGAGGTCGAGCGCGTCTTCTCTGACGAGGCGGCGGCGCACATCCACCAGCTCGTCCGGCTGGGCTGGCGGCAGAAGGAGATTGCTGCCGCCGCCGGGCTGGCACCCTCGACGGTCGAGCACGGCGAAGGAGCGCGGCGTGCTGATCGCGCTGACGACCGCCGACGCGATCCTGGCCGTCCAGCCGGGGCAGTCGAGGCGGTGAAGATCGGGGGCAACCGTGGTGGGGAAGCTGACTTGCGCGAGTGTTCACGAAGACACTCCGAGCTTGGCACCCTTGCGGACCATGGAAATCCCCAACGAGTTGGACGGCGCGAAGGTCCTGAAGTACGCCACCGTCTCAGGACACGTCGAGCCGACTGGAGCGACGCGGGACACCGTGGGTGGCGTCGAGGTGTCGCGCCCTGGACGCGGGACGCCATCTGGGCTTCAAGAACCGCTGTGGCAGCCGTCACCTTGGCCGGGCTGTACTCCGCCGCCCGTGGGCGCTTATCTGCGCACTGCGGGGAGAACGAACTTCTCCAGGAGGTGGCCAAGATTCCAGTCCGTGGTTCCCGATGCGGTTGTGACGACGACGAGGTCGAGTCTTGGCCAAACGAGAATGAACTGTCCACCGAGACCGACCGCGGCGAACCCCGCCGGTGATGTTCTGGGGTAGATCCACCAGAAGTACCCGTACTTCGACCACGGCGGCAGGCCCCATGTCCCGTTGTTGTCGGTGGCGATTTCTCTGGTCGTTGACGCGTTGATCCAACCGGCTGGGACGACCTGCTTTCGGCCCCATTTTCCTTTGCGGAGGTAGAGGTATCCGAACTTCGCCATGTCCTCGGAGGTGAGCACGAGACCCCAGCCGCCGTTGCTATTGCCTTTCGGGTCCCGTTCCCAGAGCACGTCGCTGATGCCGAGCGGACCGAAGAGGTAGCGACGTGCGTACTCCTCTGCCGACATGCCCGTCGCCTTCGTGAGCACGGCGGAGAGAAGGTGGCTGGTGCCGCTGTCGTAATCGAACTGGCTGCCGGGATCGCGCTGGAGACCGCGATTGACGAGCGCCTTCGTCCAGCTCGACTCGTACGTGTAGCCGAAGTTACCGGTGCTGGCATCCCCGGCGAACCCGCCGCTCATCGTCAGCAAATCCCTCAAGGTGATTGCGCGGACGCGCGGATCGGTGCCGCGTGTGAGATCGCCCTTGGGCAGAAACTGAACGAGCTTCTGGTCAAGGCTCGTTAGATCGCCGCGCGCCAAAGCAATCCCAACGAGCGCCGAGATCACGCTCTTCGTCACTGACTGCACGTTGCCGTGAGTCTGCGCTGACGCGCCGTAAAAGCGCTCGAACACCAACCGGCCGTGCCTGACAACAAGCAGGCTCCACACCATGGGCAGGTGTTCCCGGACGTACTTGTCCCCCTGTGCGAGGAGCTTCCCGTCCATCCCTTGCACATCAGGCGGGGTGCGCGACCACCGATTTGTCACATCGACGGGTTCGCCAGCCGAGGTCGCCGCAATCCCGGCGGTTGAACATGCTGCAACGAGAACTGTCGCAACCACGAGCACCAGGAAACGCGTGCGAGCCAAGAGCCAGGAAGCCGCTTCACCGCCAACGAAAGCTTCGCGGGGGCCGCGCAGGTCGAGATCACTCGGTGGTGGCTGGCCTCCTCTGCTGCGTGGATCCCGACTTGCTCGCACTCAAGGCTCCTTGCCGTTCTCAGCCGACAGATGATCGGTCGGGTAGCGCCAGACTCAGCGCGTCAGGCTACTCCCACTGACAACTTCGCGGCTTGAGAATCTGAGGTTGGCGCGCTCGGCTGTCGGTCGGTCCCTTACACCCGGTGGCGGGTGCCCCCGATGCACACTCGATGGTCCTCGCTATCCCCCCTCGAGGTGGTGCTCGAGCACGCGCTCGACGACCTTCGTGCAACGCGCTCATCGTCCCTCTCCCGTTGAGCCCTACCGCCTGACCCCGTGACGGCGTTCGAGCCGGGAGCGAAGCGCGGAGAGCCGATCGACTGGATGTTCGACTGGCCTGAGCTGCGATGCTCTGAGTGCGGGGAGGACTTCCGCCTGAGCGAGAGGAACACGAGAGGGCATTTGCGTGGCGAGAAGAAGCAGCAGCCGATCTGCCCGACGTGTCGCGACTTGAAGACGATCGGCCCATCGGGGCCAGAGCACTACGCCTGGCTGGAGTCGTTGCCCGCCGACAGGCTTGACCGCTGCTGCGTCATGTGAGCCTGCTGCGAGCGACCTAAACCGAGTTTAGGCGCGACGCCGTGCGGCGGTCTGGGCGAGCCTGAACCCTCGGATCGCTCGCGCAGCCGTCATCGCGCCTTGGGTTCCGCGCGGTCAATCAGCATCGCGATTGCGAATACGGAGCCAGGCACTGCGTCGCTGCCAATCGGCCCAGCTCTTCGAGCGCCGCATTCTGGCGGGGATGCTGCCACCACCAGTGGAAGAAGCCTCTCCTCATACCTTGCAACTCCCCCAGCAACTCCTCGCCCGTCGCTCGTACAACCGGTTCTGTTGGGCACGACGGCTGAGAAGCAGGCGAGGCGGCTCCCCGATCCGGCCGTGCGTCAACACGTGCCTGCTCCAACTCCTCCTGAGAGAAGCCCTCGTCTTTTCGGAGCTTCTTCGGCCATTGGACGAGGAGCGTACCACCTGCTCATTTCAGAAACTTTCCGAAAATACGCCCCGAAGGGCTCGACGGCTTCGTGAGTCTGTTGCCTGGAGGGCAAAATAGTGAAGGCGGGAGCGGCCCGGATGGGTTAAAATGAGGTCAGTTGCATCCGGGAGGCAGGGGCCTGGTTCCTCACACGACAGGCCTCTGCCCCCTCCGTAATCGAGTTTCGGATTGTGTGAGGACGGATGGATCGGATGCCGGGAAGGGTCTACCTGAAGAAGCGTTCGAGGACACTTCGACGCTGCCGCTGCCTCCGCTTGACCTGATCCAGCAGGTGTCGTTCTACGCCGAGATGGTCGGTCTCAGCATCGGCGAGGCCTGGCAGCGACTGCAGCCGACTCCGTGCTCATGGCGCATTCTGGAATCGGAGGCCTGGTGTACGACCGCCTGCGGCCGGTTCCGCTGAGGAGAAGCGGCCCCGGAGGCCGGTTCCAGCTCGCCTGGCGCACCCGAGGGAGCCCTTGAAGCTCAACGCGCGTCCTCACCGTCTGCACCGTTCGGTCGTCCGCGTGATCGCACCTCGGCGGCGTCCGGCGTCACGCGCTCACGCGCTCGGCGTCCGCGCTCGACGCGGCGCGCTCGGTCACCGACCGACCCGACACCGCCCTCTGATCTCTCCCCACGCCGGCGTGCTGGGCATCGGTGCTGCCACCAGGGCCCGACCAACCGGCCGTAAGGAGGACGGTCGGTCGAAGGGAGGCACCATGACACACCGCTGCTTGCCGCGGACTAGGCCGCGCGCGAGCGCATTGACCGCGGTGACAACGAAGGTGACAAGCTGCTCGCGTCGGCAACGAAGGAGGGCTTCGTCAATCCACATCTCAGCGAGCGGGCAAAGCTGCGGGTACGGTGTTGCGTGAGCGATCTCACCTGAGCGGCAGATCGTCCCGCCGCCGACCGACCCGATGGCGGTCGCTCGCGCAGTTCGTCGCCGAGAACTACATCGGGGTCGGTGGAACACTCCTCCTGCGGCATCACCGAAACACGTTCTATCGCTAGGTCGGCGATCACTGGCCCGAGGACGACGAGCGCCGCGTCCAGTCCGAGCTGTGGCACTGGCTCGAAGACGCGCAGTACGTGAAGACGCCGCTGAAAGGACGCAGCGAACTCGTTCCCTTCGAGCCGACCAGGCACAAGATCGCGAACATCCTCGAGGCGCTCAGGGCGATAGGCCACATCGCACGAGGGAGTTCAGCCTCCGGCCTGGCTCGACGGCGACCACGACGACTCCTATCAACGCGGGTGCAGGTCGTCCCGCTCGCGAACGGCATCCTCGAGTTCGCGACGCGTCGGCTCCGAGCCGCACACGCCCGAGCTCTTCGAGCAGCACGTCCTCCCGTTCGCGTACGACCCGAACGCTCCGGAGTCCGGTGCGCTGGCTCCGCTTCCTCGACGAACTCTGGGGCGAGGACGAGGAGTCGAAGCACCACACTGGCGGAGTGGTTCGGCTACGTCCTCTCGAACGACGACCGACGCTACCAGAAGATGTTTCTCCTCGTCGGGCCGAAGCGGTCGGGCAAGGGACGATCGCCCGCGTCCTGACCGGTCTACTCGGCGCCCACAACGTCGCGGCGCCGACGCTCGCCGAGCCTGACGCAGAACTTCGGCCTCCAGCCGCTGATCGGAAGGCCGCTGGCGATCATTTCTGACGCTCGCTCGGTCGCGCTCGGACAACACATCGCCGTCGAGCGGCTGCTCTCGATCTCCGGTGAGGACACGCTCACCGTCGACCGCAAGTACCGCGAGCCCTGGACCGGGCGACTGCCGACGCGATTCATGATCCTGACGAACGAGCTCCCGCGCTTCTCCGACTCGTCCGGGGCGCTCGCGAGCCGGTTCGTGATGTCGATGTTGACCGAGAGTCGTTCTACGGTCGCGAGAACCCGAAGCTGACCGACGAGCTGCTCGAGGAAGCGCCCGGCATCTTCAACTGGGCGCTCGAGGGACTCGACCGACTGCGCGAGCGCGGCTACTTCGTGGTGCCCGACTCAGCACGGGAGGCTCAGCGCCATCTCGAGGACCTCGCCTCGCCGGTGAGTGCCTTCGTGCGGATGCTGCGAGGTCGAGCCGGAGCACGTGATCACGAAGGCGGAGCTGTGGGCTGCCTGGAAGGAGTGGTGCGCCGACGAGGGCGCAGCACCCGGCACGAAGTCCAACCTGCTCAAGAATCTCTACGCCGCCGTGCCTGGTGCGCGGTCGAGCAAGCCACGTGCGGAGGACGACGAGGAGGTGCGTGTCCCCTCCGTCCTCGGCCTCAGAATCGACCCCGAGAAGAGGGGTGGCACGCGCCCGGCCCGCCCGGCCCGCGAAAGCTCCGGGCCGGGCGAGGACGACGACGGGCCGCCCTCGGGCCGGGTTACGGGCCGGGCGCAAACGGCTCTACCAAGCGACGGGGCCGGGCGGGCCGGGGTGCAGTGATGGCCATTGCGCGCGAGGACGAGGCGCTGATGCTCGACCCCGGCCCGAGCCCGGCCCGAGCCCGGCCCGCAGTTGACCTGACCCCGGCCCGGACGGCCCGACGAGGTTCACGAACGACGAGAAGGAGGAGGCATGAGCGGCAGCAAGCCGTACCGCTTCACGGCTGAGCAGCTGGCTCTCCTCGACGCGCACTTTGGCGAGCGCGAGGTCTGGCTGCCGATGACGCTGGACGACCTCGTCGCCGCGCTCGTCGAGGCCCAGACGCGGCTTGGCGAGCTGAACTGTCGGGAAAGCCATAGACGAAAGCGCGCTTGGTAGCTAACCTTCGTGAAGTTGTCCGAACGGGCAACACGACGAAGGAGGCTCCAATGTCCGCATCAGCACCCGCATCGAAGCCGAAGCGCACCTGACCGCGCTCAGCGCCCAGCTCATCGAGGAGGTCAAGAAGGCGTTCCCGGCGTCGAGCTGACGCAGAAGAAGGCGTACATCCGAGCGCACCTCGGCCGCATCACCGTCGGCTACCTCTACCCCGCGCCCAACGGTGGCACGCTCCGCGGTCGAGACCTCAGCTGCCGACGGGAGCGGCAAGTACGCGTACCAGACCATCAAGACCGCGGCCGAGCTGAGGAAGGCCATCACCGCGATGAAGGCGTCGAGAAGCGTGCGAAGAAGCGCCGCCGCGAAGAAGGCGAGCTGACGATGGCCGCGTCCAAGCGCACTCACACGTCTGACCCAGGGGCTGCTTCGGCAGCCTCTGGTGCGTCCGAGACTCGCGCAGCAGGATACGTCCGCGTCAGCACCGCTGGCCAGGCCGAGCAAGGGCTGTCGATGGAAGGGCAGGAGGACATCATCACGAAGGCAGCCGGTGAGGACGTCCGGTGGTTCGTGGACGTGGAGTCGGGTGGCAAGGACGACCGCGAGCAGTACCAGGCCATGCTCGCCGCAGCCGCGGCAGGCGAGCTCGACGTGGTCTACGTGTGGAAGCTCGACCGGCTCGGCCGTAGCGTGAGCGAGCGACTGCGAGCCTGGGACGCACTGATGGCCGCTGGCGTCCGGCTCGTGAGCACGACTGAGGGAGCGCAGGAGGCCAAGCTCGTCTACACGATCCTGGCCGCGGTCGCGGAGGAGGAGCGTCGGCTGATCGCGAGCGGACGGCCATGGGGATGGCGGTGTCCGCCAGCAAGGGCATCCCGAACGGTGGGCCTCGTCGGTTCGGGTTCGAGAAGGGCGACAAGTCGGGCAAGCTGACCCCTCGCCCGGCGGAGGTGGCCATCGTCCAGTCGATGTTCGAGATGGCCCGAGCCGGGAAGACGCAGATGGCCATCGCCCGCGACCTGAACGCTGCGGGCCACCGCACCGCGCAAGGGCACGCTTGGAGCCAGCCGAAGGTCGGGCAGATGCTTCGCAACCCGATCTGGATCGGCAAGCTCGTCAACCAGGCTGGCGAGCACGACCTGTTTGACCCGCTCATCGACCCGGAGCTGTGGCACGCAGTCCAGCGCGGTCTGACCAAGGACGGGAAGCGGCCCGGTCGCCACTCCGCCCGGTTCCTGCTCGCGAACGGGCTGCTGCGGTGCGGGTGCTGCGGGTCGGCGATGGCTGTCCGGCGTGCGGAGACCCCGGCCGGGATGCGTGAGCACTACCGCTGCATGGGCCGTCGCTCCGGCGCGGCCGAGTGCAAGCAGCCGGACGTTCCGCGTCAGGCCATCGACAGCTCAGTCATGGAGTACTTCGCACAGGTGGCGCTCGACGTGGAAGGCACCGTCGCGCAGCTGACCGGCGAGCGCGACCGGCGACTGGCCGAGCTGGACGAGCGGCTCGTCGCAGCCCGCAAGCGGGAGCGTGACGCCGACGCGGAGCTGGCCCGGTGCGACGCGTTGCTGCGCGAAGGGCTGGCGTTGGACAAGTGGCAGCGGGTGGTTGCCCCGGCCGAGGCGAACAAGGAACAGGCCCAGGCCGACCTCGATTCGCTGCTGGCCGAGCGGGAGCAGGTCGAGGCCACGCTTGAGGTCGCTGACGCCACGGGCGAGTTCGTCGAGCGCATCACCGCGCTGCGTGCGGCGGTCGCCGGTGAGGTCAACAGCGCCGACGGCATCCGGGCGACGCAGGTGGCGCTGCGCCGGGTCTTCGACGGCTTCGTCCTGCACCGGACCGACGCACCCTCAGCACCCCGCCGGGTCAACGCTGAGCTGATGGTCGGGGCGAGCTACGTCGTCGAGCCGCGTGTCGCGGAAGAGGCTCGGCTCGGCACGCTGCCCGCTGGAACGCCGGTGGTTACTCGCTCGCCGCTGTCACTGGCGCAGGACAACTCACGCCCGTCCCGCCCAGGCCGCAATAACCGTTCGGGTTCGCCGCGAGGTACTGCTGGTGGTAGTCCTCGGCGTAGTAGAACGGCCCGGCCTCGTGGATGTCCGTCGTGACGCCCGGGTAGCCGACGCGCCGGAGCTCCGCGTCGTACATGTCGCGCGTCGCGACCGCGAAATCGAACTGCCGCTGGTCGTGCCAGTAGATCGCCGACCGGTACTGGGTGCCGACGTCGTTGCCCTGACGCATGCCCTGCGTCGGGTCGTGTCCCTCCCAGAAGATGCGAAGCATCTCCTCATAGCTCGTCTTCGCGGGATCGAAGACCGCGAGCACGACCTCCGTGTGGCCCGTGTGGCCCGAACACACCTCCTCGTAGGTCGGGTTCTGGGTAACGCCGCCGGCGTATCCCACGGCGGTCGTGTACACGCCCGGGGCCTGCCAGTAGAGGCGCTCGGCGCCCCAGAAGCACCCCATCCCGACGACGATCCGGTCGAAGCCGTCGGGGAACGGCGGCGTGATCGGCGTGTCCAGAACGAGGTGGGGGCGGGCGACGACGATCGGCCGGTCCCGCCCGGGGAGCGCGGTCTCGGCCGCCGGCATCTCGACGGACTTGCGGAAGAGGAAGCTCATGCCTCTACGGTAGCGCCGTTGCCGCTGGCCGTGCAGGCGACGAGAAACACGGCAGCACGCGGCACGATTTCCCGATGTGGGCCCCGCCCGACACGAGCACGAGCGCTCCCCGCCCCACGACGGCCGTCACCAGGCCGCTCGAGCCAGGCGCGGTCGGCCGCTCGCTCGATCAGCGCGCCGCGCCCCACGGCTCAGGCGTCCTCGAGCGCGTGCTCGAGGTCGGGCCAGAGCGCCTCCGGGTCCTCGAGCCCGGCCGAGAGCCGGATGAGGCCCGACGGGATGCGGTCCCCCTCCCAGCGATGGCGCGCCTCGAGCTTCGACCTCGTTCCGCCGAGGCTCGTCGCGTTCTCGATCGTGCGGATGCGGCGCTCGACCCGCTCGGCGGCGGCGCCGTCCGCGACGTCGAACGAGAGGAGGAACGAGAAGCCGGGATACCGCACGGTCTCGACGGCCGGGTGCCGGGCGAGCCGCTCGGCAAGCAGGCGCGCGGTCGCCTCCTGACGCGCGAGACGCACCTCGAGCGTCCCGAGGCCCCGGTGCACGAGCCAGGCCGAGTCGGCAGGCGCGACGATCCCCGCCAGCCGCCGCATGGTGTGCAGCCGGTCGCGCAGCTCGGGGTCGCGCGTGACCGTGACGCCCGCGAGCACGTCGTCGTGGCCGGCCAGGATCTTCGTCGCCGAATGGAGGGCGACGTCGCAGCCGTGCTCGAGCGGCCGGAGGCGGAGCGCCGTCGCGATCGTCGCGTCGCAGACGACGGGAGCGCGGTGGGCGACCGCCGCCTCGAGGTCGGGCATCGTGAGCATGGGGTTCGCCGGCGCCTCGACGAGGATCAGGTCCGCGTGGTCGGGCGGCGCGCCGGTCTGGTCGTACTCGACGACGTTCACACCCCACGGCGCGAGGTGGTCGAAGAGGACGCGGTGCCCGTAGTAGGCCCCGGCCGCGAGTGCGATGGTCCCCCCCGGGCGCAGCATCGTCAGGACGACCGTGGTGACGGCGCCCATGCCCGACGGGTAGAGGAGTGCGTGCCCGCCGTCCAGCGCACCGAGCGCCTCCTCGCAGGCGACCCCGGTCGGGTGGTCGGCGCGCGCGTACGAGAACCGGCCCGGCTCGCCGTCCTCGTAGGGCCAGGTCGCAGAGCGGTCGAGCGGCGCTCCCACGCGGCGATGCTATCCCGGACACGGTTAGGCTCCTCGCGATGTCGACGCGGCACGAGACGACCGAGGAGAAGCTCGCCTGGCTGCGCGAGCTCAGCGGGGCCGCCGAGCACGCCGAGAGCGACAAGGCCGTCGCGCGTCAACACGAGCGCGGAAAGCTTCTCGCCCGCGAACGCATCGATCTCCTGCTCGACCCGGGGTCGTTCGTGGAGCTCGACCGCTTCGTGCGCCACCGCGAGGTGGAGTTCGGGATGCGGGACCACCGGCCGTGGGGCGACGCGGTCGTGACCGGGTACGGCACCGTCTTCGGCCGTCCCGTTTGCGTCTTCAGCCAGGACTTCACGGTGTTCGGGGGCTCGCTCTCGGAGGTCTTCGCGGAGAAGGTCTGCAAGGTCATGGACATGGCCCTGAAGGTCGGGTGTCCGGTCGTCGGCATCAACGACTCGGGCGGAGCCCGGATCCAGGAGGGCGTCGTCTCCCTCGCCGGCTACGCCGAGATCTTCTGGCGCAACGTCCAGGCCTCGGGTGTGGTGCCGCAGATCTCCCTGATCATGGGGCCCTGCGCGGGCGGCGCCGTCTACTCGCCGGCTATCACGGACTTCGTGCTGATGACCGAGGGGTCGTCCTACATGTTCATCACCGGCCCCGATGTCGTGAAGACCGTCACCGGCGAGGACGTGAGCTTCGAGGATCTCGGCGGCGCGTCGGCGCACGCAACCCGATCCGGAGTCGCGCACCTCGTCGCGCCGGACGAGCAGGCGTGCATCGAGGACGCTCGCTACCTTCTCACCTTCCTTCCGCAGAACAACCTCGAGACCGCGCCCTACGCCCTCCCGACGGATCCGCCCGACCGGCAAGCGGCCGAGCTCGACACGCTGATCCCCGACTCGCCTAACAAGCCGTACGACATGAAGCGCGTCATCGGGACGATCGTCGACGACGGCGCGTTCCTCGAGATCCAGCCCGCGCACGCGGAGAACATCGTGTGCGGCTTCGCGCGGCTCGGCGGTCATGCGGTCGGTGTCGTCGGGAACCAGCCGGCCGCGCTCGCGGGCGTGCTCGACATCGACGCGTCGGTCAAGGCGGCGCGCTTCGTCCGCACCTGCGACGCGTTCAACGTCCCGCTCGTAACGTTCGTCGACGTTCCGGGCTTCCTGCCGGGCACGGCGCAGGAGTGGGGCGGGATCATCCGCCACGGCGCCAAGCTCCTGTACGCGTACGCCGAGGCGACGGTGCCGAAGCTGACCGTGATCACGCGGAAGGCGTACGGCGGCGCCTACGACGTCATGAGCTCCAAGCACATCCGCGCCGACGTGAACGTGACCTGGCCGACCGCCGAGGTGGCGGTGATGGGTCCGGACGGAGCGGTCAACATCGTCTTCCGCAAGGAGATCGAGGCCGCCGACGATCCGGAGGCGCGCCGCGCGGAGCTGATCGCGGACTACAAGGAGCGCTTCGCGAACCCGTACTCCGCCGCCGAGCGAGGCTACGTCGACGACGTCATCGAGCCGCGGTCGACGCGGCCGTACCTGATTCGCGCGCTCGAGGCGACGCTGACCAAGCGCGAGCCTCCGCCGAAGCGCAAGCACGGGAACATTCCGCTCTAGCGCGGCGGGCGCGCCGAATCGGCGGCGTTCCAGAGGCGGCACGAATCCGGTGCGATCTCGTGACCTTTGTTGTCAATCTAGACGATAGAATGGAAAGTGGGTGGTGGGATGGGGTGCCCCGAGGAAAGTGCGCACCTTGCGAGCTTCTCAGCCGCCGCCGAGCACCCATCGCCCCTGCTCGAGGATTCGCACGACCGACCCGTCCGAGCCGAGGCCGTCGACGTCCACCTCGGCCCCACCGATCATCAGGTCGATGTGGATCGTCGAGACGTTGATCCCGGCGGCGAGCCGGCCGTCGTCGTCGAGTGACGAGGAACCCGGGACCGGATCCGTATAGCCGGAGCCGATGGCGATGTGCGAGGACGCGTTCTCGTCGAGCAGGCCGTTCCGGAAGAGCATGCCGCGTCTACCGATCGCGGAGTCGACGTCGACGAGAGCGACCTCGCCGAGCTGCGACGCGCCCGGGTCGGTCGCGAGCTTCGTCCGCAGAAAGTCCTCGCCCCGCTCGGACCGCGCCTCGACCACGTCGCCGCCTGCGAACCGCAGCCACCCTCCCTCCACCTTGGAGCCGTACCAGTACAGCGGCGCCGTGAGCCGCACGGTCCCCTCGGTCGCCAGCCGGTCGGGTGTCGTGAACACCTCTTCGGTCGGGAGGTTGACGACGTGCTCCTGTCCCCAGGACGTCCGACTCGTCGCAGACAGCCAGCTCGCGCCCTCGATCAGGCCGACGCTCAGGTCGGTGTCGGGGCCGCGAAAGCGGAGCGAGGCGAGATTCCGCTCGTCGAGGAGGCGGGCTCGCTCGAGGAGCGCCGCAATGTGGCGCCGCCAGGCGTCGACGGGATCGTCGACGTCGAGCCGCGTGACGACGGAGATCTCGTCCCAGAGACGACCGACGTCCGGCGTGCCGAACAGGCTCCGAGCCCAGCCTTCGGTCGGGCAGGCGATGATGCACCACGCCGTCGCGAGGCGTGCAACCAGGTCGTGCGCGATCTCGCGCAAGCGCTTCGGCTCCGCGAGCGCCGCCCGCCGCGGATCGACGTCGGCGAAGAGCTCGGGGTCGGCGTCGCCGAGCGTCTGGATCAGCGCGGCGCCCTCCGTCGCGAGGAAGGCCGTCTCGGCCCACGGCGGCGTCCGGTCGAGCAGGTCCTCCGGCGCATGGATCGCATGCAGCCGGCGGACGTGATCGTCCGCGTACACGCACTGGACGTCACCGGCGCCCGCGCGCCACCCGGCCTCGGCGAGCGCCCGGAGAAGCTGCGCGTGCTCCGGCTCGCCGAGGAGGAACAGCACCTGGCCCGGCTGGACGTTCGCGCCCACACGCACCGCGAGCTCGGCATAGCGCGAGACGGCGTCCACGGGCGGACGATCTCGCGCGCGCAGAGCCGCGTCAACCCGTCGCGTGGAAAGCGAGGTCGCGCGAGTCGCAGACCCGCTCGTAGCCGATTCGCACGTAGATCCCGTTGGAGGTCGGGTTCGCGAGGTCGGTGTAGAGGAAGCAAAGCCGGCGGCCGCGCTCGAGTTGCAGCCGCGAGACCGCCGCGGTCACCGCGCTCGCGTAGCCGTTGCCGCGGACCTCGGGCGGCGTGAAGACGGGCCCGATCCGGATGCCGTTCGCGGTCGGGCCGCCGAATCCCGCGAGCGAGACCGTGCGTCCGTCGACCTCCCAGAGCCCGAACCCGGCATCGCCGTCGGCCAGGCGGGCGTCGATCGTCCTCTCGTGCCGCTCGGGGTCGGTGGTCGGCCCCTCGTGGAGGACCTCCTTTGCGAACGCGTCGATCCATTCGAGGAGAATGGAGCGATCGGACGCGTCGGCGAGTCGCAGGCGGCCCGGCACGCCGTCCGGAGCGGTGACCTCGCGCAGCGCATACACCCCCTGCTCGAACCGGGTGGCGAGGGCGACGTCGCGCTGCGCCGCCCAGGCGCCGGCAAAGAGATCGACCTCGGGGATCGCGCCGACGACGCCCGGCAGCTCCCCTTCGATCGCCTCTGCGAGCAGGAACAGCGCGCGGTCGTCGGTCGGGCGCACGAGGACGAGGTTGTACGGCGGCGTCCGGACCGCTGCACCGACGACCGAGCCGCCGTCGCGCACCACCCAGCCCTCGACCTCGGGGTAGAGCTCGGGGTGCGCGCGAGCGGTCGAGAGGATCCCGAGCGCGAGGTTGTGCCGTGCCTCGTCGGAGAGGATCAGTCCGCCCGCCTGCGCGAGCACGGCGTCCGCCCCCGTGATCGCCTCGACGTCCATGGCTCATCCTAGGAGCTGGTCGCCGGGACTCGCGCGATTGCGAGGGCCTCGACGATGGAGCAGACTCGACGAGCGTCGTGACCGGGCCGACCACGATCGACGAGCTCCGCGCGCTCCAGCTCGAACGGCTGCGGGAGACCCTCCGCACCGTCTACGAGCGGGTGCCGCACTACACCCGTGCGTTCGGCGAGGCGGGCATTCAGCCGGACGAGCTCGAGAGCCTCGCAGACCTCGCGCGGTTCCCGTTCACGGCGAAGGACGACCTCCGCGCGAACTACCCATTCGGCCTCTTCGCGGTCCCTCGCGAGGACGTCCTCCGGATCCACGCCTCTTCGGGCACGACCGGCAAGCCGACCGTCGTCGGCTACACGCGCGGCGACATCGACACCTGGGCGGAGCTCATGGCGCGCTCCATCGCGGCGGCGGGAGGCCGGGCGGGCGACGTCGTCCACGTCGCGTACGGCTACGGGCTGTTCACGGGCGGGCTCGGCGCCCATTACGGCGCCGAGCGGCTGGGCTGCACCGTCGTCCCGGTGTCGGGTGGGATGACCGAGCGGCAGGTGCAGCTGATAACGGACTTCCGGCCGCGCATCGTCATGGTCACGCCGTCGTACTTCCTCGCGATCGCGGACGAGATGGAACGGGTCGGCATCGATCCTGCGTCGACGTCGCTCGAGATCGGGATGTTCGGCGCGGAGCCATGGACGAACGAGATGCGCGACGAGATCGAGGAGCGCTGTGGCATCGACGCCGTCGACGTCTACGGGCTCTCCGAGGTCATCGGCCCGGGCGTCGCCCAGGAGTCGGTCGAGACGAAGGACGGCCTCCACGTCTGGGAGGACCACTTCTATCCGGAGATCATCGATCCCGAGACGCACGAGCCGCTGCCCGACGGCGACGAGGGCGAGCTCGTCTTCACCTCGCTCACGAAGCAGGCGATGCCGATCGTGCGGTACCGCACCCGCGATCTCACCCGGCTCCTGCCCGGCACGTCCCATGCCCCGCACCGCCGGATGCAGAAGGTGACCGGGCGGAGCGACGACATGATGATCGTGCGGGGGGTGAACGTCTTCCCGAGCCAGATCGAGGAGCAGATCCTCCGAGTCGACGGACTGACGCCCCACTACGTGTGCGTCCTCACCCGACCGGGCCGGCTCGATGCGCTGACCGTCCAGGTGGAGGCGCTCGACACCTTCGCGGCGGGAGACGCCGCGGCCCGGCTCGGCGCCGAGCTCGTCGAGCGGGTCAAGGACACGGTCGGGGTCAGCATCGAGGTCGACGTCGTCGCGCCGGGAACGCTCGAGCGATCGCAGGGCAAGGCGAAGCGCATCGACGATCGCCGTTAGGGAGGGCTTGGCGAAACAAGTGCTGTGTCCCCAGGGAAGGGCGACGGGGCGTCCTCGGTCGCGTCCATATCCGCGGATATGGAGGCTCCCTGCGTCCTTGCCTCACGGCGACCGGCGGCACCCCGGAGACGAGACCCGCTCCGCCAAGCCCTCCCAGGAGTCGCGTACGGTTCCCGCGTGCGCGTCTCCGCCAAGGTCGACTACGCCCTGCGCGCGATGCTCGAGCTCGCCGCGGCGGGCGGGCTCGTCAAGGCGGAGCAGCTCTCGACCGCCCAGTCGATCCCGCGGAAGTTCCTCGAAAGCATCCTGCTCCAGCTGCGCCACGAGGAGCTCGTCTCGAGCCAGCGGGGCGTGGAAGGCGGCTACGCGCTGGCGCGCCCTGCCGAGAGCATCAGCGTCGCGGAGGTGATCCGCGCGGTCGAAGGGCCGATCGCAACCGTCCGCGGCTCACGGCCCGAGGACGTCGAGTACGTCGGCGCGGCAGCGGGCCTCCAGCCGCTATGGCTCGATCTCCGCACGGCGATGCGCGACGTCCTCGAGCAGACGACGCTCGCCGACCTCGTCGCGCGCTCGTCGTCGAGCGCGATCAGCCCGAGCCCGACGGATCGACCTGCAGCGCGATGATGTGCCCGTCGGCCGTGAGGACGTAGCCGGCGACCGGGCGTCAGGCGAACGTCCGCTCGCGGGCGGCGCGCACCCAGACGATCTGGCCCTGCGTCGAGCTCGAGGAGATCGAGGCGCTCGCGCGTCAGCTGCACCGTCGAGGGGCTCGCCGTCGCCCGGTGCGAGCTCGATCCGCGCGTCGAAGCCGTACGTCGTGATCCGCTCGATCATCGCCTCGACCGCGTCGGGCTCCGGCTCCGCCGCGATGTCGAGCTCGTGCGGACGGACCCAGCCGTCGCCGAACGCGCTCGCCTCGCCGACGAAGCGCATCACGAACTCGGTGGCCGGCTCGTCGTAGAGCTCGGTCGGCGTCCCGACCTGCTCGATCGCGGGCGTGGTTCATGACGGCGATCTGGCTCGCGACGTCCATCGCCTCGGCCTGGTCGTGCGTGACGAAGATCGTCGTCACGTGCACCTCGTCGTGGAGGCGGCGCAGCCACTCGCGCAGCTCGGCGCGCACGCGGGCGTCGAGCGCGCCGAACGGCTCGTCGAGGAGGAGGACCTGCGGCTCCGGGGCGAGCGCGCGGGCGAGCGCCATCCGCTGACGCTGGCCGCCCGAGAGCTGCGCCGGGTAGCGATGACCGAACGCCTCGAGCTGGACGAGCCGGAGGAGCTCGTCGACCCGCTCGCGGATCTCGCGCCTTCGGCCGCTTGCGGACCTTCAGGCCGAAGGCGATGTTGTCGCGCACCGTCATGTGCTTGAAGGCCGCGTAGTGCTGGAAGACGAAGCCGACGTTCCGCTTCTGCGGCGTGAGCGCCGTCGCGTCCTCGCCGGAGAGCTCGACCTCGCCCTGATCGGGCCACTCGAGGCCGGCGATGATCCGGAGGAGCGTCGACTTGCCCGAGCCGCTCGGCCCGAGCAGCGCCGTCAGCGAGCCGCCCTCGACCTCGAGCGACACGTCGTCGAGCGCGACGAAGTCGCCGAACACCTTCGAGACGTTGCGGATGACGATGGACATCAGGTGGCAGACTCCTTCGGCTTGATCAGGGTCATGGCGATGAGGACGAGGACGGCGAGCAGCGCGAGGACGAGCGAGATCGCGTACGCGCCCTGGACGTCGAAGCTGTCGTAGCGCTCCTCGACGCGGAGGGTCGCGCGTCTCGGTCTGGCCCTGGATGCGGCCCGAGACGACCGCGACCGCGCCGTACTCGCCGAGGCAGCGCGCGGCGGTGAGGACGACGCCGTAGATCGACGGCCCAGCGGATCGACGGGAGGGTGATCCGCATGAGCGTCTGGAAGCCGCTCGCGCCGAGCGTCCTGGCCGCCTGCTCCTGCTCGTCGCCGATCTCGCGCAGCGTCGGCACGACCTCGCGGCACACGAACGGCAGCGAGACGAACACCGTCGCGAGCACCATCGCCGGCAGCGCGAAGAGCACCTGAACGTCGTGCTCCTCGAGCCAGCCGCCGAACCAGCCCTCGCGGCCGTAGAGCAGGAAGAGCGACAGGCCGACGACGACCGGCGAGAGCGCGAGCGGGAGGTCGACGAACGCGTTGAGGAAGCCCTTGCCGGGGAAGTCGCGGCGGACGATCGCGAGCGCGCACACGACACCGAACACCGTGTTGAGCGGGACCGCGATCGCCGCGATGAGCAGCGTCAGCTTGAAGGCGTGGAGCGTCTCGGGGGTGGTCAGCGCGTCCCACGCGGCGCCGTAGCCGTTCTCGAACGTGCGCCAGAACACCATCGCGAGCGGCCCGATGAGCACGCGCGAGCAGGTAGAGGAGCGCGATCCAGCGGAGCGCGAACCTCCGCGCACGGGCTGCCGGCGGTCTCCACCCTCATGCCCGTGCCTGCGCTTCCTCGTGGCGGGTCGCGAGCCGACGGATGACGCCGATGCCGAGGATGACGAGGAACGACGAGACGAGCAGCACGACGGCGATCGCGGCGGCGCCGGCCCGGTCGCCGCTCTCGACCCGGGAGAGGATGTAGACGGATGCGACCTCGGTCTTGAACGGGAGGCTGCCCGAGATGATGACGAGCGAGCCGATCTCGCCGACCGCGCGTGCGAATGCGAGCGCGACGCCGGAGAGGATCCCGGGAAGGATGTTCGGGATCACGATCCGCCGGAAGACGGTGAGCTCGCGAGGCGCCGAGCGAACGCGCCGCCTCCTCCATCTCCGTGTCGAGCTCGTGGAGCACGGGCTGGACGGTCCGGACGACGAACGGCAGCGTCACGAAGAGGAGCGCGAGGACGATCGCCGTGCGCGAGAACGCGACGTCGACGCCGACGGGGGACGCCGGTCCGTAGAGCGCGAGGAGCACGAGGCCCGCGACGATCGTCGGCAGCGCGAACGGGAGGTCGATGATCGCGTTGACGGTGCTCTTTCCGCGGAAGTCGTCGCGGACGAGCACCCACGCGATCAGCGTGCCGGCGACGCCGTTGATCACGGCGATCGCGAACGACGCGCCGAAGCTGAGCTTCAGGGCGGCGACCGCCTGCGGGCTCGAGACGACTTCCCAGAAGCCCGCCGATCCTTCCTTCGTCGACTCCCAGATCAGCGCCGCCATCGGAAGGGCGACGACGATCGAGAGGTACGCCACGACGAAGCCGAGGGAGAGGGCTGTCGCCCTCTCCCTCGGCGCCCTCAGCGGGCGAACCCTGCCGGCGGTCTCGACTGCCGACATCTACGTCCCGACGCCGGCGCGCTTGGCGATGCCGACCCAGATGCCCTTGTCCGGATCGAACCACCGCTTGTCGACCGCGTTCCAGCCGCCGATGTACTTGTCGGTGATCTTGAAGATCCCCGGCCGGCGCGGGTACTGCTTGATGAACTCCTGGTAGACGGAGGGGATCAGCGGCCGGAAGCCGTACTCCGCGAAGATCCGCTGCGCGGCCGCCGTCTTCGTGAAGCGGATGAACTTGTTCGCCGCGTCGCGGTTCTCGCTGTTCTTGATGACGGCGATCGGCGCCTCGATGAGCAGCGTCTGCCGCGGGATGACGTACTGCAGCTTGGCGAGCCGCGCCTCGTTCTCGTACGTGATGAAGACGTCACCGCGCCCGGCGACGAACGTGTTCGTCGCGTTGCGGCCGGACGTGTCGAGCGAGACGACGTTCTCGAACAGCTTCTCGACGAAGTCGCGGGCCTGCTTGTCGGTCTTGCCGAGGCGCCGCTGGGCGCCGTACGCGGCCATCACGTTCCACTTCGCGGCGCCGGACGAGAGCGGGTTCGGCGTCACGATCCCGACGCCCGGCTTCAGCAGGTCGTTCCAGTTCTTGATCTTCTTGGGGTTGCCGTCGCGGACGGCGAAGACGACGATCGAGTTCGTCGCGATCCCCTTGAACGACTGCTTGTCCCAGTTCGGGTCGACGAGCCCGGCCTTCTCGAGGAGCTCGATGTCGAGCCCGGTGGAGAGCTGGACGATGTCGGCCTTCAGCCCGGCCGCGACCGCGCGTGCCTGGTCGCCGGAAGCGCCGTAGGACTGCGTGAAGCTGACGTCCTTGCCGTCCGGCGTCTGCTGCCAGGCCTTGATCACGGCGCCGAGCGCCTCGCGGGGGACGGCGTAGCCGACGAGGCTCAGCCGCGTATCGCTCGAGCGGGCGGACGCGGTCGACGCGACGAGCCGCGGCGACGACCGCGACGAGCGCCAGAACGACGGCGGTGAGACGTCCACGCATGCTGACTCCCTTTCTCTCTGCTTTGTCCATCGGAGAGCTGGACATTAACACATCGAATGCGACGATATAAGACAGATGCCAATGCGTGGGCGTTCCAGCCGGGGCGCTCCGGAGCGGCTCGGCTGATATGTATAGGTAATGCCTAGGCAATCCTTGACTGCCGCATCCGACGCCGCGCGTGCGCTCGGGATCAGCCTCGACACGCTCCGCCGCTGGGATCGCGAGGGGCAAGATCCGCGTCGAGCGCGACGCGCGAACCGGCGCGTCGTCCCGGCCTCCGAGGTCGAGCGCCTCCGCGGCGCCGCCGGCGAGCGAGGTGCTCGTCGGCGCGCAACCGGTTCCGCGGGATCGTCCGCTCCGTCGAGGTCGACGGGCTGCTCGCGCGCGTCGAGATCGACGTGACCGAGCCGGCGCGCGTCGTCGCGATCATCACGCGCGAGTCGGTCGAGGAGCTTGGCCTCTCAGCCCGGGTCGAGCGCGGCCGGCGTCGTCAAGTCGACGAGCGTGATGGTGGAGCGATGAGGCGCGCAGTCGTCCTCGCCGCGGTCGTCGTCCTGCGCGCTCGCCGCGCGGCGCTTCCGCCGGCGAGGCGCGCGACACGGACGGCCCGGCGACCGTGCTCGCCGCCGCGTCGCTCACCGAGGTGCTGCCGCGGGTCGACGGCGCCGCACGCGGCTCGCTTCGGTGGCTCGAACCAGCTCGCGCAGCAGGCCCGGCAGGGGTTCCCGTTCGACGTCTTCCTCTCGGCGAGCCCGCAGTACACCCAGGCGCTGTTCGCGGAGGGGCTCGTCCGCAAGCCGGTCGCGTTCGCGACGAACAGCCTCGTGCTGATCGTGCCGCGTCGGAACCCGGCGCGGATCGGAGGTCGACGACCTCGCGAGGCGCGCGAAGCTCCGGCTCGTCGTCGCCGGCCCGAAGGTGCCGATCGGCCTCTACACCCGCGAGGTGCTGAAGCGGCTCGGGCTCCTCAAGCGTGCTGCGGAAGACCGTCAGCCTCGAGCCGGACGTCAAGGGGACGTGGGGAAGGTCGCGCTCGGCGAGGCGGACGCCGGGTTCGTCTACGCGACGGACGTCCGGCCCGTGGCGACCAAGGTCCGGGTGATCCGCGTTCCCGCGGCGCGCACAGCCGACGGTCGTCTACGAGGCGGCGATCGCCGCGCGGCCGCGCGACCTCGAGGCCGCGCAGGCGTTTCTCATCGCGCTCGCTCGGCCCGGACGGCCGACGCGCGCTCCGGCGCCGGCTTCGGTCTGCCGGCGTGAGCCGCGGCGTTCGGCGTCGCTTCTCGTGGCTGGCGACGGCGCTCGCGCTGGCGTTCCTCGTCCTGCCGGTCGTCGCGATCTTCCTGCGCGTCCCCCCGGGCGACCTGATCTCCGCGCTCGGTACGGACGCGGCGAAGGACGCGCTCGTCGTCACGCTCGAGACGAACGCGATCTCGATGGCGCTGATCATCCTGTTCGGGACTCCCGCCGCGTACTGGATCGCGACCCGCCGTAGCCGCGTCCGGGACCTCGTCGTCACCGCGGTCGAGCTCCCGCTCGTGCTGCCTCCCGCGGTTGCCGGGATCGGCCTCCTCGCGGCCTTCGGCCGGCTCGGGCTCCTCGGCGGGACGATCGACGCGCTCGGGATCGACATCGCCTTCACCAAGGTCGCGGTCGTCCTCGCGGTCACGTTCGTCGCGAGCCCCTTCTACCTCCGGACCGCCGTCGCCGCGTTCGAGTCGATCGACCCGACGCTCCCCGCGGCGGCGCGAACGCTCGGCGCAGGGCCTGGGCGGGTGTTCGCGGCGCGTGGCACTTCCGCTGGCGGCGGGCGGGCTCGGGGCCGGGGCGGCGCTCGCATTCGCGCGCGGCATCGGCGAGTTCGGGGCGACGATCATGTTCGCCGGGTCGCTCCAGGGGAGGACCCAGACGCTGTCGCTCGCGATCTACGAGCAGTTCGACCTCGACTTCGACGTCGCGCTGGCGATCAGCGCCGTGCTCGTCGTCGTCAGCGGCGGCGTCCTGCTGTCCGTCAAGCTTCTCACCCGATGGCGCTCCGGATCGAGTACACCCATCCCCTTCGCGCCTTCGACGCGAATATCGACCTGACGGTCGAGCGCGGCGAGACCGTCGCGCTCGTCGGGCCGTCCGGCGCCGGCAAGACGACGACGCTCCGCGTCGTCGCGGGCCTCCTGCGGCCGCGGCAGGGCCGGGTGAGTGTCGACGACGAGACGTGGCTGGACACGGCGGCCGGGATCGACCGCACGCCGGAGCAGCGGCGCGTCGGCTACCTCTTCCAGGAGTACGCCCTGTTCCCCCACCTGGACGTCTCGCAGAACATCCGGTTCGGCGCGCCCAGGGGCACCTCGGTCACCGAGCTGCTCGAGCGGTTCCGGATCACTCCGCTCGCCCGCGCCCGGGTGCGGGAGCTCTCGGGCGGGGAGCGGCAACGAGTCGCCCTCGCCCGCGCGCTCGCGCGCCGGCCCGAGACGCTGCTGCTCGACGAGCCGCTCTCGGCCCTGGACGCGCACACGAAGGCGTCCGTCCGCGCCGAGCTCCACGAGCTGCTCCGTGAGCTCGGGCTGCCGACGATCCTCGTCACGCACGACTTCGAGGACGCGTCAGCGCTCGCCGACCGAATCGGCGTGATCGTCGATGGCCGCGTCGTTCAGGAGGGGGCGGCGGCGGACCTCGTCTCGCGTCCCCGGGACGCCTTCGTCGCGAGCCTCACCGGCGCGAGCCTGCTCCGCGGCATCGCGCGGGCCAACGGTTCCGGTCTCACCGAAGTCGTGCTCGACGACGGCAGCTCCGCCTGGAGCACGCACGAGGCGTCCGGTCGAGTCGGGATCGTCGTCTATCCCTGGGAGGTGACGCTCGGCCGCGACGTCACCGACGACTCGTCGATGAATCACTTCACCGGCGTCGTGACTTCGATCGTGCCCGTGGGGAACCGGGCGCGCGTTCGGGTCGGTGACCTCGTCGCGGAGATCAGCGCCGTCTCACTCGACCGTCTCGACCTCCGCGAGGGCGACACCATCGTCACCTCCTTCAAGGCGACAGCCGCCCGCCTCGTGCCGCTCGCATAGGCTCGGCGCGTGGAGATCGAGCTGGCCGACGACCCGGACGGCAGGATCGCGCAGGCCGCGAGTGCTGCCGCCGCCGACGCGGGGCTCGAGCTCTCCGCCGACGGTCGACCGGCCGCGAGCGCGTGGTGGCGCGCGGGCGTCGCCGAGGCGCTCGAGCGGACGCCGGACGGCAGCGACTCTGCGCGCTACGACGCCGCGCGCTCGCCGCGCAGCACGCGCGGCGCGACGCGCGCGTAGTCGAGCCCGGAGATCCAGGTCAGGATCGTCGCGATCAAGAGCGCCCACCACGCGATGTCCGCGTCCCAGGCGCCAGCCGCCTGAAGGCCGGCGAGCGTCGCCGCGACCGTCTGCGCCCACGTCTTGAGCTTCCCGAGGTCGCGGGCGCCCATCACCACCCCGCGCTCGATCGCCGCGAGCCGGAGACCGGAGACCGCGATCTCGCGCGCGACGATCGCCGCGACCATCCACGCCGGCGCGACGCCCTCGCCGATCAGCATCACGAGTGCCGCGAGGACGAGCACTTTGTCGGCGATCGGATCGAGCAGCGAGCCGAAGGCCGAGGTCTGGTTGCGGCGGCGCGCGAGCCAGCCGTCGATCTGGTCGGTTGCCATCGCCACGGCGAAGACCGCGGTCGCCCAGTAGGCGTGGTTCGGGAAGTCCCAGGCGAACAGGACGATCACCACCGGAACTGCGAGCGCCCGGGCAAGCGTCAACTGGTCGGGCAGCGTCACGGTTGGGGGAGAATACGCGTCGCATGCCTCCCTTCTCGAAGGTGCTCGTCGCCAACCGTGGCGAGATCGCGATCCGCGTCTTCCGCACGCTTCGCGAGCTCGGGATCGGGTGCGTCGCCGTGTACTCGGAGGCGGACCGGGGGCGCGCGCACGTGCGCGCGGCGGACGAGGCGTACCTCGTCGGGCCGGGGCCGGCGTCGGAGAGCTACCTCCGCGGCGACGTCCTCGTCGAGACGGCGCTGCGGGCAGGTGCGGAGGCGATCCACCCGGGATACGGGTTCCTCGCCGAGAACGCGGAGTTCGCGCGAGCCGTCGAGGACGCCGGGCTCACGTGGATCGGGCCGCCGCCCGCGGCGATCGAGCTGATGGGGTCGAAGACCGCCGCCCGCGCGGCCATGCGCGCGGCCGGGGTCCCGATCATCCCGGGCGCGGTCGACCCGGTCGGGAGCGCGGGCGAGGTCGTCGCGCTCGGCGAGGAGATCGGCTACCCGCTGATCATCAAGGCCGCGGCCGGCGGCGGCGGCAAGGGAATGGAGATCGTCAGGGAGCCCGGTGACGCCGAGCGTGCGTTCGAGGCCGCGACCCGACAGGGAGAGAAGTACTTCGCCGATGCGACGGTCTACGTCGAGCGCTTCGTCGAGGACCCGCGTCACGTCGAGGTGCAGGTGCTCGCCGACGGGCACGGGAACGTGATCCATCTCGGGGAGCGCGACTGCACGATCCAGCGGCGCCACCAGAAGCTCGTCGAGGAGACGCCGTCGCCTGCCGTCGATTCCGACCTGCGGGACCGGATCGGCCGCATCGCGGTCGAGGCGGCGCGCGCGGCCGGGTATCGCTCGGCGGGGACGATCGAGGGGCTCCTCACGCACGAAGGCGAGTACTTCTTCATGGAGATGAACACCCGGATCCAGGTCGAGCACACCGTGACGGAGCTCGTCACCGGGGTCGACTTGGTGCGGGAGCAGGTGCTCGTCGCGGCCGGTCGGCCGCTCTCCGTCGCCCAGGAGGACGTCGTGATCCGTGGGCACGCGATCGAGTGCCGGATCAACGCCGAGGACGTCGGGCGCGGGTTCCTCCCGGCGCCCGGGCAGATCACGGCGTACCGCGAGCCGGCAGGCCCCGGGGTGCGCGTCGACTCCGGCGTCGAGGCCGGGGACGAGATCAGCGACCTGTACGACCCGATGATCGCGAAGCTCATCGTCCACGACGTCGATCGTGATCACGCGATCGCGCGGATGCTCCGGGCGCTCGCCGAGTTCCGCATCGAGGGGACGTCGACGCTCCTGGGCTTCCATCGCGCGCTGCTCGAGCACCCCTGCTTCGTCGCGGGAGGGACGTGCGCGGGCGTGGTCGAGTCGGAGTCGCTCGCGCAACGCGCGCAGGAGCTCGAGCATGCGTTTTCTCATAAGGCAACGAGCATTGCACCCGGGTCGGACGGAGTGCTCCCGACGGTGCCGCGGCTGGTCGGCGTCGAGGTCGACGGCCGCGCCTACGACGTTCGCCTGCACGTGACGGAGCCACCGTGGACCGACCTGGCGCGGCGACGGCGCGAGCGCTCGGCCGCAGGAGGCTCGGCTGCCGGAGACGGCGCGGTCGTGAGCCCGATGCAGGGGACGGTGCTGAAGGTCGCCGTCGTGGACGGCGACGAGGTCGAGGCCGGCCAGCTCCTCTGTGTCGTCGAGGCGATGAAGATGGAGAACGAGATCGTCGCCCCGCGGGTCGGGGTCGTTCGGGACCTCGCCGTCGCGCCGGGGGTCGCCGTCGCGAGCGGCCAGCGCGTGTGCGTCGTCGCGGCGCCGGACGCGGGCGCCGACGCCTAGCGGCTCGGGCGGCGGGTCAGCCCGCGCTCTGCCAGAGCCCCATCACGTTCCCCTCGCTGTCCCGGAAGTACGCGGCGAAGCCCATGTCCCCGACCTGGAGCTTCTCGCCGATCGCCGAGCCGCCGCTCGAATGGACGCGCTCGAGCGTCGCGTCGATGTCGTCGACCGCGATCGTGATGACGGGCCGTCCGACCATCTCGCCCCGCTGCGTCAGGCCGCCGCCGATGTAGCCCGGCTCGGCCGGGAAGCCTCCCTCGCCTGCGGGGCCGGTCGAGACGATGTCGTACTGCATCTCGGGGATGTGCTGGATCTGCCAGCCGAACACGTCGCCGTAAAAGCTGCGTGCCCGATCGCCGTCGTCGTAGGGAACCTCGAAGTGGACGACTCGTCCGCTCATGCCTGCCTCCCGTTCGTCGTAGGCGTCAGCGCTGTAGACGGTACGCGTGATCGGTGATCCAGGAGAACGGGGAGTCGATCCCCTCCGGCGGATCGCCCTCCGCGGCGAACAGCCCGAACACGATCCGGACGTACAGGCCCGCCGCGAGGGAGCCGCGGGCGGAGATCGTCCCGCGCCACCCCTCGCCGGGCGCCAGACTGTTCGGGAGCGCCGGCTCGTACACGTCCGCCTCGCGGAGACCCGGCAGATCGTCCTGCCTGTTCCGCTGGTCGAGCTCCTCGAGCCCGCCCGTCCGGAAGAGCATCACCCCGAACGACGTCGTGACAGCGGAGAGGGCGCCCGGTATCTCCCACATGACGTCGGTCCGGTTCTCGACCTCGACGTCCGCCTCCCAGCCGCGCTCCGTGACCGCGAACCGGTGCACCCGGAAGACCATCGCCGGTCCCGATTCGGGGATCTGCTCCTTCCAGCCGAGCTCCGCCGCCTGCGGCGGCGCTGCCTCGGTCGGCAGGTCGGGGGGCAACCCGTCGCTGCAGCCGGCGGCGAGCGCCGCAACCACGGCCAGGAGAGCCCCGATTGCCGTTCTCACTGCGCGCGCCCCCGCACGAGACGACCCATCGCCTCGCTGGAGATCGCCCGCTGCACGGACGACAGGCTAACCGCGCCGAGTACCGATCGATTCTCCGGCGGCCGTCGCTATGCTCGCCGTCCGGTGGACCTCTACGAGTACCAGGGCAAGGAGCTCTTCCGGCGCGTCGGGATCCCCGTGTCGGACGGACAGCTCGCGACGACGCCGGGCGAGGCGCGGCAGGCGGCCGAGGTGCTCGGCGGCCCCGTCGTCGTCAAGGCGCAGGTGCTCACGGGAGGCCGCGGGAAGGCCGGCGGGATCAAGCTCGCAGCCAACGCGCACGAGGCCGAGGAGCGGGCCCGGGAGATCCTCGGGCTCGACATCCGTGGGCACGTCGTCCGCAAGCTCTGGATCGAGAGGGCCTCGGACATCGCGAAGGAGTACTACCTCTCGCTCACGTTCGACCGCGGCGCGAAGCAGGCGCTCTACATGTTCACGACGCAGGGCGGCATCGACATCGAGCAGGTCGCGGAGGAGAGCCCCGAGGCGCTCGTGCGGCTCCACGTCGGCCCCCTCGAGGGCTTCCACCCCTGGCAGGCACGGCGGCTCGTCTACGGCGCGGGCGTGACCGAGCCGTCGGAGCAGAAGCAGATCGCGGCGATCGTCGGCAAGCTCCACGAGGCGTTCACCCGCTTCGACGCGATGCTCTGCGAGATCAACCCGCTGATCGTCACGCCCGAGGGCGAGGTCAAGGCACTCGACTCGAAGTTCACGGTCGACGACAACGCGCTCTTCCGCCATCCCGAGATCGCCGAGATGCGCGACCGGGACGCCGCGGACCCGCTCGAGGCGCTGGCACGCGAGAAGCACGTGACGTACGTGAAGCTCGACGGCGAGGTGGGCGTGCTCGGGAACGGCGCCGGTCTGACGATGTCCACGGTCGACGTCGTCACGTTCGCCGGCGGCCGGCCGGCGAACTTCTGCGACCTCGGCGGCGGCGGTGACGCGCAGGGCGTCGTCGACGCGCTCTCCGTGATCACGAAGGACCCGCAGGTGAAGGCGATCTTCTTCAACATCTTCGGCGGCATCACGCGCTGCGACGAGGTCGCGCGCGGGATCCTCCAGGCGCTCGGCGAGATGTCGCTCGAGCTGCCGATCGTCGTCCGGCTCGACGGGACGAACGCCGAGGAGGGGCGGCGGATCCTCGCCGAGGCCGCGCCGCCGAACCTCCGCGTCTCGCCGACGATGCTCGAGGCCGCGAAGACCGCCGTGGAGCTCGCCGCATGACATCCATGGACTGGAGCGACCGGGCACAGGCGTACGTCGACTCGGACGCGCACCGCGAGGGCGACGACCTCGAGCAGCTCGTCGCCTGGGCGGCGGGCGCGACCACGGCGCTCGACGTCGCGACGGGCGGCGGGCACGTTGCGCGGCGCCTGCGCGAGGCGGGGCTCGAGGTCGTCACCTGCGACCCAGCCCCGGGAATGCGCCCGGACGTCATCTGCCGCGCGGAGTCGCTTCCGTTCGCCGACGGCTCGTTCGACGTCGTCGCGTGCCGCACCGCCGCCCATCACTTCGCCGACGTTCGGGCGGCGATGCGGGAGATGGCCCGCGTCAGCCGCGACCGCGTTCTGATCGTCGACACGATCCACATGGGCGACGCGATCGAGGAGGCGGAGGCCCTGCGCGATCCCTCGCACGTCTGCAACTACACGGAAGCCGAGTGGCGTGGCATCGTCGGGGAGGCCGGGCTCGGGATCGACGACGTGCGGTTCTTCTCGCACACCTTCGACTTCGCAGCATGGCTCGCGCGCACCGGGTGCGAGGGCGAGGAGGCGGAGCGGGTGGAGAAGCTGCTCGGCGACCGCGTCGCCGACGGGCGCCTGACCCTCGACAAGATCGCGATCAGGGCGGCTCGCGGACTCTGATGGCGATCCTCGTCGACACCGAGACGCGGCTCGTCGTCCAGGGTCTCACGGGGTCCGAGGGCCGGTTCCACGGCCTCCGCAACCGCGGCTACGGCACGAACCTCGTCGCCGGCGTCACCCCGGGCAAGGGCGGGCAGGACGTCGAGGGCGTGCCCGTGCTCGACACCGTCGCCGAGGCCGTGCGGGAGCACGGGGCGAATACGGCGATGGTCTTCGTGCCCGCGCCGTTCGCCGCCGACGCCGTCTACGAGGCGGTCGACGCCGGCGTGCACACCGTCATCGTGATCACCGAGGGCGTGCCCGCGCACGAGATGCTCAGGATCCACGCCTACATCCGGGCGAATGGCGTCCGCATGCTCGGCCCGAACTGTCCCGGCGCGCTCTCGCCGGGGAAGGCGAACGTCGGGATCATCCCGGCCGAGATCTTCACGCCCGGAAACATCGGCCTCGTGTCGCGCTCCGGAACGCTCACGTACCAGATCGGCCACGAGCTGACCCAGATGGGGCTCGGCAACTCGACCATCGTCGGCATCGGCGGCGATCCGATCGTCGGGTCGTCGTTCGTCGACGTCCTCCGGCTCTTCCAGGACGACCCGGAGACCGAGTACGTCGTGATGGTCGGCGAGATCGGCGGCGACGAGGAGGAGAAGGCGGCGGCGTTCATCGAGTCCGAGATGACGAAGCCGGTGGTCGCCTACATCGCGGGCTTCACGGCGCCTTCGGGCAAGACGATGGGTCACGCCGGGGCGATCATCTCCGGCTCCTCGGGCACGGCCGACGGTAAGAAGCAGGCGCTCGAAGTGCGCGGGATCCGGGTCGGGACGACCCCGACCGAGACCGCTCAGCTCGCGGCCGAGCTCCCCGGGCACTAGGCGGGACGTCGTCGATGGCAGCGATCGCGCCACAGGCGTCCGGCGGCCGCGTCTCGGTTCGAGACGACGCACGCGACGTCGCGACGACCGTCCTCGTCGGGACGGCCGCCGGGGCGTTGGCGGGCCTGGTCGTCGGCGGCATCGCCGGTCGGGTCGTGATGCTCGTCCTCCGCCTCCTCTCCGACCCGATCGTGCTCGGGGTGACCTCCGACGACGGGTTCGAGATCGGACAGGTGACGTTCGGCGGCTCGTTCCAGCTCGCGGGCGCGATGGCGGCCGCCGGCGCGGCGAACGGCGTCCTCTACTCGGTGCTCCGCGACATGATTCCGTTGCGGTTCCGGGCGGCACTGTGGTCGCTCTTCGCGGCAGGGGTCGGGGGCTCGCAGTTCGTCCATGCCGACGGCGTCGACTTCACCCTGCTCGAGCCGCAGTGGCTCGCTATCGCGGCGTTCGTCGCGCTGCCGGGGCTCGCGGCGCTCGTCGTGGTGGTCCTCGTGGAGCGCTGGCTCGCCGACGATAGGACGCGTCCGCGGCCCGCCGTGCTCGCGATCGCAGCGGCCACGGGCACGATCGCGCTCGTCCTCGCGTTGGCAGCGGCCGTCGCCGTTCTGGGCGCGCGGCGCCTGGGGCTCTCCGGACGTCTCGCGGCCGTGGGCCGGGTCGTGGTGCCGGTGGCCCTCGTCGTCGGAGCGGTCGTCGGCGCTTGGGCCACGGTGGACAAGGCGTCGCAGATCCTCGGCTGAGCGCCGGCCGCGGGAGGGGGCCGGCCGCGGGACGCGAAATCACTCCCGTGCGCGCCACCATCGAGGAGCGGCTGCAACGAAAGATCGAGAAGCTCACGATCATCCGTGCGGTCCGGATGGTTGCGCTCGTCGCGCTGACGCTTGCGTCGATCGCCGCCGTCTTCGAGTGGGCCGTCGATCCGGGGATCGGGACGTTCCGCGACTCGTTGTGGTGGGCCGTCGTGACGGTGACGACCGTCGGCTACGGCGACGTCGTGCCGACGAGCTCCGGCGGGCGAATCGTCGCCGCCGTCCTGATGCTCGCGGGCGTGAGCGCGATCCCGATCACGACGTCGCTCGTCGTGTCGGTCTTCATCTCGCGCCTCCAGCGCCAGCAGCACGAGGAGGACGCCGAGGAGCGCAAGGAGCTCGTCGCCCGCCTCGAGCGGATCGAGGCGCTCCTGACGCGCGAATCGGCCTGAGGGCGATTCTCGCTGCATCGCGACGGCCGCGTAGGATCCCATCGTGGAGCTGCGATCACTTTCCGCGACAGAGCCGTTCACGACCAAGGACGGCTCGACGATCCGGGAGCTGCACCACACGCCCGTTCAGTCCCTTGCCGAGGCGACGCTCGGCCCGGGCCAGGCGACCCAGCGCCACTACCACGCCCGGAGCGAGGAGATCTACCTCCTCACCGACGGCGGGGGCCGGCTCGAGATCGACGGCGAGGCGCGCGAGGTCACGTCCGGCGACGCCGCGTTGATCCCTCCCGGCGCCTGGCACGAGCTCGTCGCCGGCCCAGACGGCGCGCGGCTCCTCTGCATGTGCGCGCCGCCGTATTCCCACGACGACACCTTCTTCGCATGAGACGCATCGCGCTCGTGCTCGTGATCGCGCTGGCCGTGCTCGCCGCCGGGTGCGGCGGGGACGACGCGGACGGCGGCGACGAGGCGGTCGCGCCGGCGACGTGGGCCTCGGGCTTCTGCGACGCGCTCGAGACGTTCACCACGAGCATCTCGGAGGCCGGCTCGGGGCTCACCGGAGGCGGGCTCCCGAGCAGCGACGAGATCATCGAGGTGATCGACAACGCAGCGAGCGCGGCGAGCACGTTTGCGGACGACCTTCGCGCGCTCGGCAAGCCCGACGTCCCGAGCGGGGAGGAGATCCAGAACGAGCTCGAGACGGCCGCGGACGAAGCCGGTCAGACGTTCGACGACGTCAAGGACGATGTGGACGAGATCGACAGCGCCGCCGACGTCGCCACCGTCGCGGCCGCGATCGCGACGGCGGCGCAGACCGCGCTCACGGGCCTCCAGGCGGCGACGAACCGCCTGCAGGAGCTCGACGTCGAGGGGGCGCTGACGTCGGCGCTCCAGAGCGTGTCGGAATGCACCGGCGCCGGCAGCTGACGCCGCCGACGCCGATCACCTAGCGTCGCCGCTGCCTCGTCGAGCCCCAGCCGCCGCGCCTGCGCGACGTGTAGACGAGCTTCGGAGCGGCGCTCGTCATCCCGGTGCTCGCGAACGTCTCGTGGTGCCCGTTCAGGCGTGCGACGCGGCTCATGTCGGCCTGCTGGTCGGGCAGGATGAGCGTGACGCCCGTGCCCGAGCGGCCCGCACGCCCGGTGCGGCCGACGCGGTGGGTGTACGACTTCCCGTCCTCGGGTGGATCGAAGTTGATGACATGGGTCACGTCGTCGAGGTCGAGCCCGCGGGCGGCGACGTCGGTTGCGATGAGCGTCGTCACGCGACCGCTCTCGAACCGCTCGAGCGCTCGCTGACGCTGGCCCTGGCTGAGGTCGCCGTGCATCGCGAGGGCCCTGATTCCGCGCTGCTCGAGCTTGCGCGCGAGCCGGTCGGCGCCGCGCTTCGTTCGGACGAACACGAGCGCAAGGCCGCGCTCGGCCTCGAGCAGCTCGATCAGGGTGTCGACCTTCGTGTCCGGCGTAACCGGCACGAACTGGTGGTCGATCTCGCCGGGCGCGTGCTCGGACTGCAGCTCCGCCTCGATCCGGGTGGGTGACTGCGTGTATGCGTGCGCCAGCTCGCCCACCTCGCCGTCGAGCGTCGCGGAGAAGAACATCGTCTGCCGGTCGCGCGGAAGCCGCTTGACGATCCGGTCGACCTGCGGCTTGAAGCCCATGTCGAGCATGCGGTCGGCCTCGTCGAGGACGAGGATCTCGACCGCGTCGAGGGCGAGCAGGCGGCGGTCGATGAGGTCCTGGAGGCGGCCGGGCGTCGCGACGACGACGTGCGCGTCGCGGGCCGCGTTCGCCTGGGGCCGGATCGGCACGCCGCCGTAGACCGCGGCGACCGACAGCGCGCGCGCTGTGGCGAGCGACTCGATCTCCTCGGTCACCTGGACCGCGAGCTCACGGGTCGGGACCAGAACGAGTGCGGCCGGCCGCGCGTCGTCGAGCGGCATCAGCTGGACGAGGGGCACGGCGAACGCGAGGGTCTTGCCGGACCCGGTGGGGGACTTCGCGAGCAGGTCCGTGCCGGCGAGGGCCGGCGGGATCGCCCGCGACTGGATCTGGAAGGGGGTGTCGAAGCCGCGCGCACCGAGCGCAGCGGCCAGCTCCGCGCTCACGCCGAGCGCGGCGAACGTCTCCTGAGGCAATGTGACTCCTGTCTTGTGATTGGCTCGAGACCTACGACCTTCGAGCCCAAGAGGAGTCGAACGAAGCGGATCTCACGGGTCGACGGATGTCGACCGTAGGAAGAACGGTAGCATCCGTTCCGGTCGGGGCCTCCGGGTAGGCTCGTCGGCATGACCGCCATCTCCTTCGCGCGCGGCGCCCCGTCCCCGGAGTGCATCGACGTCGGGCTCGTGTCGGACTGCGCGGCCGCCGTGCTCGAGCGAGACGGCAAGACGGTCCTCTCGTACGGGGCGGGCGGCGGCTACGGCCCGCTGCGCGAGCTCCTCGCGGCGCGTCACGGCGTCGACCCGGGCCGGGTCTTCGTCACGACCGGCGGGCTCCAGGGCTTCGTCTTCTACGCCGCCGTCCAGCTCGAGCGCCGCCCTGGCCGCGTGCTCGTCGAAGGGCCGACCTACGACCGGCCGCTGAAGATCCTCCGCCGGCACGGGGCCGAGGTCGTTGCGCTCCCGATGGACGAGGAGGGGCTCGACCCCGACGTGCTCGAGGCCGAGCTCGCGCGCGGGGGCGACATCTCGTTCCTCTACACGATCCCGACGTTCCAGAACCCGAGCGGGCGAACCCTCGGCGAGGCGCGGCGGCAGCGTATCGCGGAGCTCGCCCGGGACCACGGCCTGGACGTCCTCGAGGACGACCCGTACGGCCTCGTCCGCTTCGAGGGCGAGTCGCCGTCCTGGCTCCATGCGATCGAGGGGGGCGAGCACGTGACGTTCACGTCGTCGTTCTCGAAGACCGTCGCGCCCGGCCTGCGCGTCGGGTGGTTCGTCGTGCCCGAAGCGATGCGCGCCGCGTACGACGACCGCGCGGTGTCGACCTACATCTCGCCGCCGCTCCTGCCGCAGGCGATCGTCCACGAGGTCCACGAGCGCCGGCAGTTCGAGCCGAACCTCGAGCGGATCCGCGGGATCCTGCGCGCGCAGCGCGACGCGATGCTCGGCGCGCTCGAACGCGAGCTCGGGGGACGCGCGACGTGGAGCCGTCCCGAGGGCGGGTACTTCCTCTGGCTCGACCTCGCCGACGGGGTCGACACGGATGCGCTGCTCACGCGTGCGACCGATGCCGGCGTGACGTTCGTCCGCGGCGCGGACTTCTTCGCCGGCGACGGCGGCGGGAGCGCGGCGCGCCTCGCGTTCTCCTACGAGCCGCCCGATCGCGTCGACGAGGGCGTGCGGCTCCTCGCCGGGCTCCTCGACTGAGGTCGGCCGCGCGCTACTTGCTCCGGCGGCGCCACCAGCGCTCGCCGACGGTGGCGAGCAGCGCCCCGAGCAGCATGCTGAGGAGGATCAACCAGATGAGCCGTGTCTTCACCGTGAAGAAGACGAAGCTCACATCCTGCTTCTCGCTGTTGACGAGCAGGAACACGACCGCGTAGAGCGCGACGAGCACCCACAGGACGACCTTCCAGGGGATTCCCTCGCCTTTCGACGGGGAACCCCCGGGGGGGAGGTGCGAGCCGCTCACGCGGCGATCTTACGCGCCGGCGTGAGCAGCGTAGGCGCCGTGTGCGACGGCGGGAGGGCGGAGAACGAGTCGCGGCTGCGGGGGAGGGGCGAGCCGGCCGACCGTCGCCGCCCTGAACGTCGGGCACGTCATGTTCCCGGGGAGGGCGCAGAGACCCGCCTGTCGGAAGTAGCAGTCGTCGCACGTAGCACCGGAGCGCTTGCCCAAGTCATCCCCTCTGTTCTGTCGCCGCTTCGAAATCCCCTGAGAACAGCGGCCATTGTGGCCACGCCCCGCTGTGCCGTGCAACCCCCTTCCGGTACGAAAACACCGCAATTTGCGGGTGTCGTCCGGGGAGACAAATACCTGCAAATGGGCTATTTCGGCGGAAGCGTTTGCAAGACGTGCAACGCCTGTCGAAAACTCTCCACAGGCACGATGCGCAACGTCCCTGCGTAGCGGCGGGCGGTGCTCGCGTTTTCCCCAGCCGGGACGAGGAAGACGTCCGCTCCCGAGCGCCGGACGCCGACGGTCTTCTGCTTGATGCCGCCGACGGGTGCGACCGAGCCGTCGAGCTGGATCTCGCCCGTGGCGGCGACCCGATAGCCGCGATCGACGTCCCTTCCGAGCTGCTGGTAGACCTCGAGCGCGAACGGCAGCCCGGCCGAGGCGCCGCCGACGTCGCCCAGGTCGATGTTCACCTTGCGGGGGAGCCGGATCCGGGCGTCCTGCGAGATCTGGATGCCGATGATCGCGCGCTCGGCGTCGTCCGGCGCGGGAACGGTGCGGACGGTGCGCTCGATCGTCTTGCCGCTCCGCCGCAAGCCTAGCGTGACCTTCTCGCCCGGCGAGAGCGTCCCGATCGCGGCGACGAGGCCGCCGGGCGTCAACACGGGGCGTCCCGCAGCCTCGACGATGACGTCGCCGCCCTGCAGCGTCTTCGCCGCCGGCACGTCGATCGCCACCGCCTCGATCAGCGCACCGCGGGGCGTCGCGTCCACGTCGAGGCCTGCCTCGCGGAACGCGACGGCGGCCGCGATCTGCTCGGAGCGCTCCATGTCCAGGCGCGCCTGCATGCGCCACTGGGTGAACGTCTGGCCGGGAGGGGTCACCGCGTGGCCGGGCACCAGCGTCGCCCCGTCGGGCCGGACGAAGGGGAGCAGCTGCTCGAGCCAGCGCGCCTTCCGCACGCGGACGTCGATGAAGTAGATGCCACCCGCGTCCGCCGGGTCGTGCTCGCCGGCGACCTCGATCATGTCCGCGACCGGCTGCGCCTCGTTCGGGACGTAGAGGTAGTCGCCGCTGGACGTCGTCCACAGCGCGAACAGGACCACGACGAGGAGCGCCGCCCCCACGAGAACGAGCCTTCGGGGGTGCAATGCGCTCGAGAGCTTCACAGCAGCCCCCGGGTCAGCCCGCCGTCGACGGGGACCACGGCCCCCGTCACGTACGCGGCCCGGTCGGAGACGAGAAAGGCGACGACGGCCGCGATCTCGGCCGGCGTGCCGAGCCGCCGCGCCGGAACCTGGTCGAGATCGCTCTGTGCGGGCCCGTCCGGCCCGTACAGGGAGCGCAGGCGCTCGGTGTCGATCCGCCCGGGCGCGATGGTGTTGACGGTGATCCCGTCGGGCCCGAGCTCGCGGGCGAGGGTCTTCAGCCAGCCGACGACGCCGGGCCGGACCGCGTTCGAGAGGGCGAGGTTCTGGAGCGGCTCTCGCACCGAGGACGACTCGATCGCCACGATCCGGCCGTGGCCGCTCTCGCGGAGGTGCGGCAGAGCGTGGCCGACGAGCGTCACGTGCGCCGTGAGCAGGAGCGCCACGGCCTCCTCGACGCTCTCGGCCGTCAGCCCGATCGCGGGGCCGGCCGGAGGGCCGCCGCCGTTCAGGACGAGCACGTCGAGGCCGCCGAACGCGCCGACCGTGGCCTGCACGAGGCGCTCGAGGTGCTGCGGGATCGTGAGGTCGCCCTGGACGCCGAGCGCGCCGAGGCGTTCGGCCTCGCGCTCGAGAAGGTCGCGCCGCCGTCCGAACATCGCGACGTTCGCGCCCTCGGCGACCAGCTCCTCGGCGACCGCGAGGCCTATCCCCGAGGTTGCCCCGCAGACGATCGCCGTGCGACCGATGAGCCCGAGGTCCATGTCGGCGGAAGGCTACTGGCGGGCGTGTTGAGCGGCCGTGAAGCGCCTGTGCGGGATCTTCGTCACCCGGTGGTCGTGAGCACGCCCACGACCTCGCGGACGGCCGCCGCCGACTCGCGCAGCATCTTCTTCTCGTCCGTGGTCAGCTTGAGCTTCACGATCTCCTCGATCCCGGCCGCGCCGAGCCGTACGGGGACGCCCATGTACAGGCCGTCGACGCCGTACTCGCCCTCGAGCATCGCGGTGCAGGGGAGGACGCGCTTCTGGTCGAGGCAGACCGCGTCGACCATCTGGGCGGCCGCGGCGCCGGGCGCGTACCAGGCGGAGGTGCCGAGGAGCCCGACGAGCTCGCCGCCGCCCTTCCGCGTCCGCTCGACCATCTTCGAGATCTTTCCTTTCGTCGTGAGCTGCTCGAGCGGGACGCCGCCCACGGTCGTCGCGGAGACGACCGGGACCATCTGGTCGCCGTGCCCGCCGAGCACCATCGCCTGCACGTCCTTCACCGACGAGCCCGTCTCCCACGCGATGAACGCGGAGAAGCGTGCCGTGTCGAGGATGCCCGCCATCCCGAAGACGCGGTCCTTCGGGAAGCCCGAGACCGCGTGCGCGACGTGGCACATCGCGTCGAGCGGGTTCGAGACGACGATGATCACGCTCTTCGGAGAGCGGCGCACGACCTCCTTCGTGACCGAGGCGACGATGGCCTCGTTCGTCGTCACGAGGTCGTCGCGGCTCATGCCCGGGGAGCGGGGCCGGCCCGCGGTGATCACGACGACGTCGGAGCCCTTCGTCGCCGCGTAGTCCTCGCTGCCGACGATGGACGGCTCGTAGCCGGTGACCGACGCCATCTGGTTCATGTCGAGGGCCTTGCCGGCGGCGAAGTTCGGGACGATGTCGACGACGACGACGTCCGCGTAGTCGCTCCGCGCCACCTCGAGCGCGCACGTCGCGCCGACGTTCCCGGCACCGACGACGGTGACCTTCCTTCTTCCGTTCACTGTGCTCTCCTTGCTGGTCTCGGTCTGCCCGCTACCCGAGGCGCTCGATGATCGCGTCCGCGTATTCCGACGTGCCGACCGCGGTCGGGTCGTCGCGCGTCGGCTTGAGGTCGTAGGTGACGCGCTCGCCGTCCGCGATCACGCCCGCGACCGCCTCCTCGAGCCGGCGTGCGGCGTCGCGCTCCCCGAGGTGCTCGAGCATGAGCTTTCCGGAAAGGATCATCGCGGTCGGGTTGACGCGGTTCTGCCCCGTGTACTTCGGCGCCGAGCCGTGCGTCGCCTCGAACACTGCGGCCTCGGTGCCGATGTTCGCGCCGGGGGCGACCCCGAGCCCGCCGACGAGGCCGGCGGTCAGGTCGCTGACGATGTCGCCGTAGAGGTTCGGCAGGACGAGCACGTCGAACTCCTCCGGGCGCTGGACGAGGCCCATGCAGAGCGCGTCGACGAGCGTCTCCCACGCCTCGATCTCCGGATAGTCCTTTGCGACCTCCCGGAAGACGGCGAGGAAGAGGCCGTCCGTGTGCTTCATGATGTTCGCCTTCGTGATGCACGAGACGCGGCGGCGGCCGTTGGCGCGCGCGTACTCGAACGCGAAGCGGATGATCCGCTCGGAGCCCTCCGGGCTGAGCGGCTTGATCGAGATCCCCGACGTCTCGCGGATCTGCTTCGCCTGGCGGCCGTTCAGGAACTCGATCACCGCGTGGGCGTCGTCCGTGCCCGACTCGAACTCGATGCCGGCGTAGAGGTCCTCCGTGTTCTCCCGGACCACGACGAGGTCGACGTCCTCGTAGCGCGACCGCACGCCGGGGTACGTCTTGCACGGCCGCACGCAGGCGTAGAGGCCGAGCTCGTGCCGCAGGGCGACGTTGACCGAGCGGAAGCCCGTGCCGATCGGGGTCGTGATCGGACCCTTCAGCGCGATGCCCGTCTTCTTGATCGCGTCCAGCGTCTCGGGAGGAAGCGGCGTCCCGGCCGACTCCATCACGTCGACGCCGGCCTGCCGGACGTCCCAGGTGAAGTCGACGCCGGTCGCCTCGAGCACGCGTCGCGTCGCCTCGGTGAGCTCGGGCCCGGTTCCGTCTCCGGGCACGAGGGTGACGACGTGCGGCATGCGCGGCAGGATAGTGACACGGCGCCGGACGCCTGCTCAGGTACCGTCGTGGGACAGATCGGCCCCGACGACAAGGAGTGGGATGAGCGAGTTCAAGCCGGGTCTCGAGGGAGTTGTCGCCGTCGAGACCGAGATCGCCGAGCCCGACCGGGACGGCGGCGCGCTCCGGTACCGCGGCGTCGACATCGAGGATCTCGTCGGTCACTTCCCGTACGAGAACGTCTGGGGCCTGCTCGTCGACGACGACCTCTCCTCGACGCTGCCGGAGCCGGACCCGTACGAGCCCGCGCGCCTCACCGGGAACGGCCCCGCCGATCTCCAGGCCGAGACCGCGCGGCTCTCCGGCGAGTGGGAGCTCGGGAAGCTGAACGAGATCTCCGACGAGCAGGCGCGGACCGATCTCGGCCGGATCTCGGCGCAGATGATGGCAGTCGTCGCGCGCTCTGCACGGATCGCCGACGGCATGACGAAGGTCGTTCCCGAGGACGTCGTGGACCAGGGCCGGACCGCAGCGGAGAAGTTCCTCCTCCGCTGGCGCGGCGAGGCCGATCCCCGCCATGCCAAGGCGATCGACACGTACTGGATCTGCACGGCCGAGCACGGCCTGAACGCGTCCACCTTCGCCGCGCGGGTCGTCGCGTCGACCGGCGCAGACTGCGGCGCCGCGCTCTCGTCGGCGGTCGGAGCGCTCTCGGGCCCGCTCCACGGCGGCGCGCCGGCGTACGTGAAGCCGATGCTCGAGGAGGTCGCCGCGATGGGCGACCCGGAGCGATGGGTGCAGGAAGCGCTCGCGAGCGGCAAGCGGATCATGGGCTTCGGCCACCGCATCTACCGCGCCGAGGACCCGCGCTCGCGGATCCTCAAGCGGACCGCGAAGGAGCTCGGCTCGGAGCACGTCGAGGTCGCGGAGGAGCTGGAGCACGTCGCGCTGGCGGCGCTGCAGGAGCGGCACCCCGACCGCGTGCTCGCGACGAACGTCGAGTACTACTCGGCGATCGTGCTCGACGTCGCAGAGATCCCGCCCAAGCTCGCGCCGGCGATGTTCGCGTGCTCCCGCGTGGCCGGGTGGTCCGCGCACATCCTCGAGCAGAAGCGGACCGGCCGGCTGTTCCGGCCGTCTGCGCGCTATGTCGGGCCTCCGTCCCGGTCGCTGCAAACGGCGTGACGCTCGCCGAGGCAGCGGAGCAGGCGAACGCGCTCGCGACCGCGGGCGACCAGCGGGCGCTCGCGGCGCTCCGCACGCAGTGGGACGACGAGCTCGAGGCGGCAGCGCGGAGCCAGGACTACCGCGTGCGCGGGGTGGCGTACCGCGCGATCGCGCAGTTCCGCTTCCGCCAGAAGCTCGAGTTGCTCCGGCGCGGGCTCGAGGACGAGAGCGCGGGAGCGCGCGGCTCGGCGCTTCTCGCCCTGCGGGCGCTCTCGGCCGACCATCCCGGCGACGTGAACTCGTTCCGTCCGCTTTTGAACGAGCTCGCCGCCCGCGACCCGAACGACGCGGTGCGGCGGCTCGCGATCTTCACGCTCCAGAACGGGACCGCGGACCGCGGCACGGTCCAGCTCCTCCAGTCGATCGCCGAGGACGACGAGGCCGATCGCGAGGTGCGGGAGGCCGCGCGCAAGGTGTCGGCGGCGCTCGTGAAGAAGTCGCGTGCAAGGTGATGCGGCGCCGAAGGCGACGCCGGTAGGGATCTGCGAGCGGATTCCCGTTTTGCAGACAGGCACTAGGCTGCTCCTGTGGCGACGCCGCTCGTCGGTCTGATCATGGGCTCGCGCTCCGACTGGGAGACGATGCGCCACGCGGCGGAGACCCTGGACGAGCTCGCCGTCGCGTACGAGCGGCGCGTCGTCTCGGCGCACCGGACGCCCGACCTCCTCTTCGAGTACGCGTCGACCGCGGAGGAGCGCGGCCTCCGCGTGCTGATCGCGGGGGCCGGGGGCGCCGCCCACCTGCCGGGGATGACAGCCTCGAAGACGACATTGCCGGTGCTCGGCGTGCCCGTCGAGTCGAAGGCGCTCTCGGGCCTCGACTCGCTGCTCTCGATCGTGCAGATGCCTGCTGGGATTCCCGTCGCGACCCTCGCGATCGGCCGGGCGGGCGCGGTCAACGCCGCGCTGCTCGCCGCCTCGATCCTCGGGACGAGCGAGCCGGCGATCGCCGAGCGGGTCCGCGTGTTCCGGGCGGCGCAGACGCAGGCCGTGCTCGACAGCCCGGACCCCGCTGCGTGAGCCCGGGTTGAGCCTCTTCGAGGCTGCATGACGCTCGTCGCGTGCATCGGCGGCGGCCAGCTCGGCCGCATGCTCGGGCTCGCCGGCCTGCCGCTCGGGCTCGACTTCCGCTTCCTCGACCCTGCCCCGGACGCCTGCGCGGGCGCGGTCGGCGAGCTCGTCGTGGGCGAGTACGGTGATCCGGCGGCGCTCGACCGTCTTGCAGCAGGGGCCGACGTCGTCACGTACGAGTTCGAGAGCGTGCCGGTGGACGCCGCGGCTCGGGTCTCGGCCGTCCCGGGAATCGCGGCGCTCGAGCAGGGGCAGGACCGGCTGCACGAGAAGGAGCTCTTCCGCTCGCTCGGCATCCCGACGGCGCGCTTCGGGACGCTCGAGGACACGGGGCTCCCGGCGCTCGTCAAGTCGCGGCGCTTCGGATACGACGGCAAGGGCCAACGGCTCGTCGAGGTGGACGATCCGCTCGGCGACGATGAGCTCGCCGAGGAGCTCCTGCGATTGGACCGCGAGCTCTCCATCGTCGTCGTCCGCGGGCGGGACGGCGAGACGCGGTTCTGGCCGGTCGGGGACAACGTGCATCGTGACGGGATCCTCCGCGTGACGCGGGCGCCCGCCGTCGACGCGCCGCAGGCCGAGGCGGAGCGGATCTGCACGGCGCTTCTCGACGCCCTCGGCTACGTCGGCGTTCTCGCGGTCGAGCTCTTCGAGGTCGACGGGAGGCTCCGCGCGAACGAGTTCGCCCCGCGCGTACACAACACGGGCCACTGGACGATCGACGGCGCCGTGACGAGCCAGTTCGAGAACCACCTGCGCGCGATCCTCGGGCTGCCGCTCGGCCCGACCGACGCACGCGCTCCGAGCGTGATGGTCAACCTGATCGGCGACGTCCCGCCGCTCGCCGAGCTCGCTGCGCTCCCCGGCGCGCGCGTGCACCTCTACGGCAAGGAGCCGCGCCCCGGCCGGAAGGTCGGCCACGTCACCCTCGTCGACCCGGACGAGGAGACCGTGGAGCGCGCGCTCGCGCTCGTCGGCTAGTCGGGCGCCCGCTCGGTGCGGCGACGGGCGTGCGGGTGGGCGCGGTAGTACGCGTCGCGGCGGTGGCGATCGGAGACGTGCGTGTAGCGCTCCGTCGTCGCGACGTCGGCGTGCCCGAGCATCTCCTGCACGCTGCGGAGGTCGGCGCCTCCCTCGAGCAGATGGGTCGCAAACGAGTGGCGGAGGAGGTGCGGATGCACGCGGCCGGGCTCGAGGCCCGCGCGCTCGGCGAGCCGGCGGAGAATCAGGAACGCGCCGGCGCGCGTCAGCGCGCCGCCGCGTGCGTTGAGGAACAGGTCGGGGCGATGACGGCGGTCGAGGTGGGGGCGTCCGAGCGCGAGGTAGCGGCGCAGCGCCTCGGTGGCAGGCCGTCCGAGCGGGACGAGGCGTTCCTTGCCGCCTTTGCCGACGACGCGCACCACGCGGGTCTCGAGGTCGACCGTGCCGCGCGACAGGCCGAGCGCCTCGGAGACGCGGAGGCCGGCGCCGTAGAGGAGCTCCACCAGGGCGCGGTCGCGCATCGCGCGCGGCGTCGTGCCGATCGCGGCGTCGACGAGGCGCTCGGCCTCTGCGGGAGAGAGGGTGCGCGGCACCGTCCGCGGCCGTCGGGGACCGGCGATGCCGGCGGCGGGGTTGTCGTCGCGCGCGCCGACGAGCGTCTGATGCCGGAGGTATGCGCGCACCGCGGCGAGCCGGCGGGCGATCGTCGAGGGCGCGCGGCCGTCCGCGCGCATCGTCGCGAGCCACGCCTCGAGCTCCTCCTTCTTCGCGGCGCCGACCGGGCCGTCGAGCGACGCGCCGCACGCTGCGAGATCGCGGCGGTACGCATCCACGGTCCTCGGCGAGCGGCGGGCCGCGAGGAGCAGCAGGAAGCTCTCGACGTCGGGATCGGGGCGATCGCTCATCGCGGCGGGACCCGATTCGGCGGCGTGCCCCGTCCTCCTGCGGCGCGCCTACGACCGCGGGTGCGAGTGGTCGTACACCCGGCGCAGGCGGCGGGCGTCGACGTGGCTGTACACCTGGGTCGTCGAGAGCGAGGCGTGGCCCAGCAGCTCCTGGATCGTCCGCAGGTCTGCGCCCCCCTCGAGCAGGTGCGTCGCGTAGGCGTGGCGGAGTCGGTGCGGGTTCGGGAGGAGCCGGCGGAGGACGCTGGTGTCGAGCCGCCGACCGCGGACGGAGACGAACAGCGCGTCGCAGGCGCCCCGTACGAGCGCCGGCCGGCCGTCACGGAGCCACCGCGCGATCCGCCAGGCCGCCTCCTCGCCGAGCGGGACGAGCCGCTCCTTCCCTCCCTTTCCGCGCACGTGGACGTGCTCGCGGTCGAGGTCGACATCGGAGAGGTCGAGCCGGACGGCCTCGGCCGAGCGGAGACCGCAGGAGTAGACGAGCTCCACGAGCGCGGCGTTACGCAACGAGAGGGGATCGTCCCCGTCGACCGTGTCGACGAGCTGCTCCACCTCTGCGAGCTTGGGCGTCTCGGGGAGGCGACGGGCGTGCCGCGGCGCGAGCGGCGCCTCGGGGACCCGTGCAGGCCCGAGGGCGTGCCGGGCGAGCGCTCGAACTGCGGAGAGCCGCCTCGAGATCGTGGCCGGGGCGAGGCCACGCCGCGCTCTTCCGAGCTCCGCGGTGTACTCCGCGAGCGTCCGCACGTCCAGGTCGTCCAGCTCGAGCCCGCGGCCGGACAGCCAGGACGAGAAATCCCGCAGATCGGCGCGGTAGGCCCGCCGCGTGGCGTCGGAGAGCGATGGGCTCGTCAGAAACCGGTCGATTGCGACCGTGGTATCCACGTCTAACGTTTCTCGCCCGCATCGACGACGCCTGCCATGCGCCTCACGCTCACACTGCTCCTGCTCGCCGCCGCCGGCACGGTGGCATTCCTCGCCGTCGGCCGGGACGACGAGAACGCGGCGGCGACCGAGACCGGCGCTCTCACGATGGTCGGCGACTCGCTCAATGTCGGAACGGATCCGTACATCCGCGAAGCGCTTCCCCACTGGAAGATAGACGCCCAGGACCAGGAGGGCCGGTCGACCGAGGAAGGGCTGGACGTGCTGCGGGAGCGGCGACGCTCCCTGGCGCCCGTGGTCGTCGTCAGCCTCGGGACGAACGACGCCGAAGGCACCGAAGCCCGCTTCCGCGAGCTCGTCGACGAGGCGCTCGCGCTCGTAGGTCCCGGTCGGTGCCTGGTGTGGGCGACGATCGTCCGTGACGGCGCCGAGCGCTCCGGTTTCGACGACGTCCTCCGTGAGGCCGCCGACACCAACACGAACGTGCGGCTCGTCGACTGGGCCTCGCTCGTCGCCGAGAACGAGGACCTGCTCGCGGGCGACCTCGTGCACGGCACGCCTGCGGGATACGCCCGCCGCGCGCAGGCGACGGCGGACGTAGTCCGGACATGCCCACACCGGGGCCCGGCATGAGCACGAGGCTCGTGCCGCTGCCCACGGGCGCCGACGCGCGCCTGCGGAACGAAGGCGCAGGTCTCGCCGCCGTGCTCGCGAACGGCGGCACGGCGAAGCAGGTTCCGGGAACCTGGAGCGCCACGAGCGAGCTGCTCGCGGAGGAACTCGCGCCGCGGCACCCGGAGATCGCGTTCGCCGAGGTGCGCTACCGGGTCAAGAGCTGGCAGGCGCTCGACTCGTGCATGGCCGACACCGAGGCGGCCCTGGACGTCGTCGACGGCCTCGGCGCCCGCTGTGCGCTGCTGATCGGCTTCTCCATGGGCGGTGCCGTCTCGATCGGGGTCGCCGCGCACGACGGCGTGGAGGGGGTGCTCGGGCTCGCCCCGTGGATCCCCGACCAGCTCTCGCTCGACGGGCTCGCGGGCAAGAGGCTCGACGTCCTCCACGGCGCGTGGGACCGCTGGCTGCCCGGCGTTCCCGGTGTGAGCCCCGGGAGCTCGCGCCGGGGCTTCGAGCGGGCGCGGGCGCTCGGAGTGGAGGGGACGTACACGGTTCTCGATCGCGCGCTCCACGGAGCAGCGGTGCGCAGGCGCTCGGGCGAGCTCGTCCGGTTGCCGCGCTGGCGCGCCTGGGTCGAGCACGTCCACGGCTCGCTCGAGCGCTTCGCGGCCGCCGCATGAGGCTCTACCGCGTCGTCCGCGTCGTCGTCGCGCCGGTGGTCCGAGCGGTCTTCGGCGCGCGCGCGGTAGGCGCCCGGCTGCCGGAGGGACCCGTCGTCGTCGTCTCGAACCACGACTCGCTCCTCGACCCGTTCCTCCTCGGCACCGCGCTCGACCGGCCGCTGCGCTTCGTCGCGAAGGAGGAGCTCTGGGCGAGCCGCCTCGTCGGCAGCGTGCTCGACGGGCTCGGCGGGATCCCCGTGCGCCGCGGTCGCGGCGATCTCGACGCGATGACCGCGGCCGCGCTCGCGCTCGGCGACGGGGACGTGGTCGCGATCTTCCCGCAGGGCACCGTCCTCGGCAGCGACGAGCGTCCGTGGCTCCGCGGCGCGGCCCGGCTCGCGCTCGGCACGGGCGCGCCGATCGTACCGGTCAGGATCCTCGGCGCCGAGCGCGCGCTTCGTCCCGGGACCCGCCTGCCGCGACGCGCGCGCGTCCGGGTCGTCGTCGGTGAGCCGATCCACGTCGAGCCGGCGAAGGCGACGATCGCCGCTGCCCGCGACCTGACCGCCACGATTCGGGCGACGATCGAAGCTCTCGCGTAGCGGTCCCAGGCCGCTCTGCCCGTACCCTTCCGGGACGATGCCAGGCAGACGCTTCGACTCGTTCGGCTCGCAAGAACCGGTCGTCAGGCCGTCCGATCCTGCCGTGCGAAAGGCCAACGCACGCCGGATCGTCCGGATGTTCCGGCCGTACAAGGGGCGGCTCGCGGCGGCGTGCGGCTTGATCTTCTTCTCGGCCGCACTCGGCGTCGTCCCGCCGTTCCTGCTACGCGACGTGCTGGACACCGCGATCCAGGTCGATCCTTCGACCGACCAGGCGACCGTCGACATGCCGCTCCTGATCGCGCTCGTCGCCGGGATGGTCGTGATCCCGATCGTGACCCAGATCTGCATGGTTTTCACGACGCTCCTCTCGAACCTGGTCGGCCAGGCGGTCATGCACGACCTCCGGACTGCCGTGTACCGCCATCTGCAGCGCCTGTCGCTCGCGTTCTTCACGCGGACGCGGACGGGCGAGGTGCAGAGTCGGATCGCGAACGACATCGGGGGGATCGAGACCGTCGTCACGTCGACGGCCACCTCGGTGTTGTCGAACGTGACAACGGTGCTCGCAACGGTCATCGCGATGGTCCTGCTCGACTGGCGCCTCGCCGCGTTCTCGCTCGCTCTCCTCCCGCTCTTCGTCTGGCTCACGAAGCGGGTGGGCGAGCAGCGGAAGAAGGTCACCGCGGAGCGTCAGGTCTCGCTCGCGGACGTCTCCTCGCTCGTCCAGGAGTCGCTGTCGGTCTCGGGGATCCTCCTCGGGAAGACGATGGGGCGCACGGGCGACCTCGCGGCGCGGTTCTCGACCGAGTCGGAGCGGCTCGCGGGCCTCGAGGTGCGAAGCCGGATGACGGGGCGCTGGATGATGGCGGCGATCCAGACGACCTTCGCCGTGATGCCTGCCCTCGTCTATCTGTTCGCGGGGTGGACGATCTCCCGAGGCTCCGACACCATCACGATCGGCACGCTCGTCGCATTCACGACGCTGCAGACACGGCTCTTCTTCCCGATCGGCAGCCTGCTCGGCGTGCAGCTCGAGGTGCAGAGCTCGCTCGCCCTCTTCGACCGGATCTTCGACTACCTCGACCAGCCGGTCGACATCGTCGAGGGGACGCGCGGCATCGAGCGGCCCCAGGGCGACGTCTCCTTCGACGACGTCTGGTTCGGCTACGAAAGCCGGGCATGGACCCTCGAGGACGTCACGTTCACCGTCCCCGCCGGGACGAAGACCGCGCTCGTCGGGGAGACGGGGTCGGGGAAGACGACCTGCGCCTACCTCGTCGCGCGGCTCTACGACGCGACCCGCGGCACCGTCGCGATCGACGGCATCGACATCCGCGACCTCGACTTCCGCTCGCTCACCGAAGCGGTGGGAGTCGTCTCGCAGGAGACCTATCTGTTCCACGCGACGGTCCGTGAGAACCTCCGCTTCGCCCGGCCCGAGGCGACCGACGAGGAGATCGAGGACGCGGCCCGGGCGGCGCAGATCCACGAACTCGTGGCGTCGCTGCCCGAGGGGTACGAGACCGTCGTCGGCGAGCGCGGCTACCGGTTCTCCGGCGGCGAGAAGCAGCGGATCGCGATCGCGCGGACGATCCTCCGGAACCCGCCGATCCTCGTCCTCGACGAGGCGACGTCCGCGCTCGACACGCAGACCGAGCGCGCTGTCCAGGCTGCCCTCGAGCGGCTCGCGGAAGGGCGCACGGTGATCGCGATCGCGCACCGGCTCTCGACCGTGCGCGACGCTGACCAGATCGTCGTGCTCGACCGCGGCCGCGTGGTCGAGCGCGGCACCCACGACGAGCTCCTGGCGCTCGGCGGCCGCTATGCGGCGCTCGTCGCGCGCGACGCGGACGTCGGCGAGGTCGTGTCGACGCCGAGCTGAGCCTGGCGCGCGGCGCACGCGTCTCCTACATTCGGCGCGCGATGCGACGCGCGCTCGTCCTGGCCCTCGTGCTGGCCGTCACCCTGGTGGCGGTCGCGCTCGTCGCCGCGGCGCGGCGCGACAACCGGGCGTCCACGCTCGAGGCGGCGGCAGACGAGCTCGTCGCAAAGGGCGTCCCGGGCGTCCTCGTCCGCCTCCACGAGGGGGGCGAGGTGGAGGAGCTCGCCCGTGGCGCTGCCTCGCCTCACGACCGGTTCCGCGTCGGGAGCGTGACGAAGACGTTCGTCGCGGTCCTGGCGCTCAGGCTGGCGGATCGCGACGTCCTTTCCCTCGACGACCCGGTCTCGCGGTACGTGCCCGGGCTCCTCCGCGACGGCGACCGCGTGACCGTGCGTCAGCTGCTCGACCACACCGCCGGCCTCTACGACTACACGCTCGACCGAAAGCTCCTCGACGGTGACCTGACCCCGCGGAAGCTCGTCGCGATCGCCGATGCCCGGCCGCGGACCCACGGCTACGCGTACTCGAGCACGAACTACCTCGTCCTCGGCCTCGTGCTCGAGGCCGCCACCGGCGAGCCGCTCGCCGAGCTCCTCCGCAGGGAGGTGTTCGAGCCGTACGGGCTACGCGACACGAGTTTCGAGCCTGGACGCGTGAGCGGCGACTCCCTCCACGGGAACGCGCGCGCCTCCCGCGACGGTGTCGCGACCGGGCAGCTCCGCGACACGAGCTCACGGAACGCGCACTCCGCCTGGGCCGCGGCGGCGGCTGTCTCCTCGGCGTCCGACCTCGACCGCTTCTTCACGCGGCTGCTCCACAGCGACCTCGGCCGTCGCATGCGGCCGCGCGAGGGGACGCGCTACGGGCTCGGTCTCGCGCGCTTCCAGACGGACTGCGGCCCGGTCGTCGGCCACACCGGGAACCTGCTCGGGACGGTCACGGTGGTCGGCGCACGCCGCGATCGACTGCTCGTCGTCGCGGTGAACGTCTATCCCCTCGAGCCCCCGCAGGAGGCCGCCTTGCAGCGCCTGCTCGTCCGTGGGCTTTGCAGCTAGATCCGCTGCCATGTCACGCTGTTGCGACTAGGTTTTCCCCTGCAGCTGACGTGAGGCGCTGCCCCTCGCCGGGGCGCGCGGCGACGGAGGGAGAGCTTCGACGATGACCGCGACGACGACGGGACTCGACCTGGAGCGACACGGCCTGGCGCCGAGCGGTGACGTGCTCCGGAACCCGACGACGTCCCAGCTCTACACCGACGCGCTGAAACGTGGGGACGGCAGGCTGGCCGAGGGCGGCCCGCTCGTCGTCGACACCGGTCGTTTCACCGGGCGCTCGCCGCAGGACAAGTTCGTCGTCCGGGAGCCCGGCTCCGAGGACCGGATCTGGTGGGGCGAGATCAACCGGCCGATCGAGGAGCAGCACTTCGACGTGCTGCGGCGGAAGGTCGCCGCGCACCTCTCGGCGCAGGATCGCCTCTACGTGATCGACGCGTTCGCGGGCGCCGATCCCGCGCACCGCATCGGCGTCCGGGTCGTGACGGCCAGCCCCTACCACGCGCTCTTCGCGAAGACGATGTTCATCCGCCCGACCGACGAGGAGCTCGAGACGCACGAGCCGGAGGCGGTCGTGCTGCACGCCCCCGAGGTCGAGGCCGACCCCGAGGCAGACGGTACGCGCACGGGAACGTTCGTCGTGCTGCACCCGTCCCGCACCGAGGTCGTGATCGGCGGCACCTTCTACGCCGGTGAGATCAAGAAGTCGATCTTCACGGTCATGAACGACCGGTTGCCGCTCGAGGACGTGTTCCCGATGCACTGCTCGGCCAACGTGGGCTCCGGCGGCGACGTCGCGATCTTCTTCGGCCTCTCGGGCACCGGCAAGACGACTCTTTCCGCCGACCCCTCGCGCAGCCTCATCGGCGACGACGAGCACGGGTGGGGGACGAACGGCGTCTTCAACGTGGAGGGCGGCTGCTACGCGAAGGTGATCCGCCTGTCGCCCGAGGCGGAGCCGGACATCTTCCGGACGACGCACACGTTCGGGACGATCCTCGAGAACGTCGCCATGGACGAGCGAGGGGTCGTCGACCTCGAGGACGACTCGAAGACGGAGAACACCCGAGCCGCGTACGAGCTCGAGCAGATCCCGAACGCGCACCCGTCGAAGATGGCGGGTCACCCGCGAACCGTCGTGTTCCTCACCGCCGACGCGTTCGGGATCCTCCCGCCGATCGCACGCCTCTCGCGCGACCAGGCGCGGTACTGGTTCCTCTCCGGGTTCACGGCGAAGCTCGCGGGCACCGAGATCGGCGTCACCGAGCCGCAGCCGACGTTCTCGACGTGCTTCGGCGCTCCCTTCATGCCGCAGTTCCCCGCGCTGTACGCGCGCATGCTCGGCGACAAGCTGGCCGAGCACGGCGCGACGGTCTGGCTCGTCAACACCGGCTGGACCGGTGGCCCGTTCGGCGAGGGTCATCGCATGCCGATCAGGGCGACCCGCGCGCTGCTCGCCGGCGCTCTCTCGGGCGGGCTGGACGACGCCGAGTTCCGTACGGACGAGGTGTTCGGGTTCGAGGTTCCGATCGCCGTTCCCGGCGTCGACGCCGCGCTGCTCGACCCGCGCTCGACATGGGCCGACCCGGCCGCCTACAACGCAAAGGCGCATCAGCTCGCCGCGATGTTCCGCGAGAACTTCGAGAAGCGGTTCGCGGACCAGGTCGAGCCGGCCGTCGCTGCGGCCGGCCCACGCGCGGGGTGAGCGTCCGCCAGCTCCGCGTGGTCGTCACCGCCGACGACTACGACGAGGCGCTCCGCTTCTACCGCGACGTGCTCGGGCTGCCGGAGCTCGGTGCCTTCTCGGGCGAGCACGGCGACGTGACGATCCTCGACGCCGGTCGGGCGACCCTCGAGCTGACGGACCCTGCGCACGCCGCCTACATCGACGAGGTCGAAGTGGGCCGGCGGGTCGCGGGACACATTCGCATCGCCTTCGAGATCGACGACGCCGATGAGGCGACGCGTCGGCTTGCCGCCGCCGGCGCGACCGTCGTCGCGGAGCCGACGACGACCCCCTGGGGCTCGCTCAACTCCCGCCTCGACGCACCTGCGGGGCTCCAGCTGACGCTCTTCCAGGAGCCGGCCCGGGACGGGCCCGAGCAGGTCAACGCCTGAGACGGGGCAGACCGTCGTGAGACGGCCGTTAGCTCGGTGTTAGCCGCTACGCGGACTCTCGGTGCATGCGAACCGCACGGAGAGGAGATGAGGCAGCCGTGAGGATCACCATTTCGGGGCTCCCGGCGCGACTGGTGCCGCGGCCGGCTCGGGTGGTCGTCGTCGGCGCCCTCGCCGTCGCGGCGGTGTTCGCGACGTCCGCGTTCGCCGGGACGATCATGGGCACCGCGAAGAACGACACGCTTCGGGGCACGGCCGGCGCCGACAAGCTGTACGGACGCAGCGGGAACGACATGCTCTTCGGCCTCGGCGGCAGCGACTACCTGAACGGCGGGGCGGGGAAGGATCGGTTCGTCTGCGGTGCCGGGCGGGACACGGTCGTCGCCGAGAAGGGCGAGAGCGTCAGCCGCGACTGCGAGGTCGTGCGACGCTCGGGCTCGACGCCGGCACCGCCGAGCCCACCCGCGCCTCCCAGCGCCTCCGGCGCCGCCTACACCTCCGGCCCCGCTGCCACCGCCTCCGCCGCCCGCCGCCCCGCCCGCGAAGGCCGGCTTCTTCGGTGGCTTCGCAAGCACCGGCGGCAGCGTGAACTTCGTCGTCGCGGCCGACGGCCGGAGCTACTCGCAGTTCAAGTTCAGCTACGAGGCCGATTGCCAGCCGCCGGGACGGCTCAGCGGCTCACTGACGTACAGCGGCGTGATCCCGGTCGCGGCCGACGGCACGTTCTCCGCCGACGGCACGACGAGCAACGGCACGACGGTGAGGTTCAACGGCTCGTTCGACGCGTCCGGCACGTCGGCGACGGGCCGCTTCCAGGTTCACGTGCCGTACGACGAGGACGGGACGCACTACGAGTGCGACTCCGGTGGCGCGGACTGGTCCGCGAAGTGGCAGGGCTGACGGCCGGGCGCGCCAAGCGCCCACGAACCGCAAGGCGACGAGCGGTCCGCGCCGCTCCTCGCCTCTCCGGGAGGTGACCCGTGGGCCAGGATGAGCGCCGAGTTAGCGCCCGATTAGGCGCGCCTCGCACCTTGCGAGCGTGGTGACCCACGCACGAGCAACGCTCCCGGACCCGTTCGAGGCGGATCGCGCCGGCCGACTCGCGCACTCGAGGCTCCGGCACTCCCCGAGCCGGACCGGCCCGTCGTGGCGCGGGGCCGCCGCCGCTGCGCTCGCGGCCCTCGCGGTGCTGCCGCTCGGCCTGGCCGACGGCGGGTACTTCGGGCGCTCGTTCACCACCCTGACCGTCGCGCTTGCGGCGGCCGGCGCGCTCGCGCTGCTCCGGCTCGACATCCGCCTCCCCTCGCTCGCGTTCGCCGTGACGGGCGGTGCGCTCGTCCTGCTGACCACCTGGGTCGCGCTCTCTTCGCTCTGGGCCGCGCCGGGTGCGGGCGTGGAGCTCGAGGTCCGCCGCTGCGTCCTCTACATCACGGCGCTGGCCGCCGTCGGGGCCCTGGTCGACCGATGCTCCCGGTCAGTCCTCCTGCTGTCGCTCGTCGCGGCGATCTCGTGCCTGGCCGTCGTCGGGCTCGGAATGCGTGCTCTCTCTGGAGTCCCTGTCGACCCGTACTACGGGAGCCTGCTCGCAGAGCCCGTCGGCTACCCGAATGCGATGGGCGTGCTCACGGCAATGGGCGCCGTCGTCGCAATCGGGCTGGCGGCGGTGCTCGGGCGGTGGGCGCGAGCGCTCCAGGCCCTCTCGTCACTGCTCGTGCTCGCTCTCGGGCTTTCTGGCAGCCGCGGAGGTGCTCTCGCTCTCGCCGTCGGGCTCGGTGCGCTGGTGGCGCTCTCGCCGCGGGCCCAGCGCTGGACATGTGTCGGGAGGGCGGCGTCGGCGCTCGCGGTCGGCGGCGGCGCCTGGGCGATCACCATGGCGGCGGGGGGAGCCGGCATGCCGCTGGTGATCGCCGCCGCCGGTGCCGCGGCGATCGGCGCCGCCGTCCCGACACCCGGTCGCCGCGGTGCAGTCGCGCTGATCTCGTGCATCGCGCTCGCGGCGTTCGCGGTCGCAGTGCAGCATCCGCCTTCGACGACCTCGAGCTACCGGTCGGCGTACTGGCGCGCCGCGCTCGACGAGGTGGGTGAGCGGCCTCTCCTGGGCAGCGGCGCCGGGAGCTTCTTCCTGACCTGGCGCGAGCACCGGACGGTCGCGGTGGACGTGCGCGATGCGCACAGCCTGTACCTGGAAACGCTGTCGGAGCTCGGCCCGCTCGGGCTGGCGCTCGTTCTCGTCGTCGTCGCGGCCCCGTTGGCGACAGCCGTTCGCGGGCGGGGGGATCCGACCGTCGCGGCCGCGGGCGCGGCGTTCGTCGTGTTCGCGGCCCATGCGGGGCTCGACTGGGACTGGGAGATGCCCGTGGTGACGCTCGTCGCGCTCGCGTGCGCGGGCGTCGTGCTCGCCGATCGCACGGGAATCGGCGCGGTAGAGCCGTGAGACGAAGGAGGAAGCGATGCCGATGAACGCGATTCGAAGGACGCCGTGGCGCAACGCGACAGCAGTGCTTCTCACAGCGGTGCTCGCGGTCGCTGTCGTCACGCTCGTTCTCGACGGTGGCCGTCCCGCCTTCGCCGCGGACGACTGCCAGTACGGTCAGTACGGTCAGTACGGTCAATACGGTCAATACGGTCAATACGGGCAGTACGGCCAACAGTGCGCGAAGGCGCGCCCAAGCCTCAGGATCACTGCTCCTGCCACCGCCGGAATCGGCACCAACGCAGTGCCGGTCGCGATCCTCGAGAACGGCAACGATCCGACGGGGACACTCATCCTCCGCCTGCATCGACCCGGGCAGCAGTGCGCCAACCCGTCGCAGCCGCCGTTCTGGCTCGCGCAGGTGGAAGTCCGCGGCAACGGTGCCTACAGCGCGAGCCTCCCGTTCGGTGTGCCGCAGGCCTTCGATCAGCTCGGGACGTGGACCTGGTCAGCGACATACGTCGGAGACGCCCGCAACGAGCTGACGCACACGATTTGCGGCGCCTACACGACGAACGTCACGAAGCGGACCCCTGGGTTGAGTCTCACGAACTGGACCCCTGCGCCGTACGAGCCGGGAGTCTTCGCGGTTGTTCGCGGGGAGTTCTTCGCCTATCAGCCGAGCAACCCGCTGACCGTTGCGCTCCACGCCCCCGGTGACACGTCCTGCACGGGCACTCCCGCCTTCGTGCAATCGGTGACGACGTCGACCTTCGAAGCGCAGCTCGGCCCTCTGGGTGTGGGGACGTGGCGGTTGAGGGCCACCTACCCGGGTGACGCGTTCAACTTCCCGCTCGCCTCCGGTTGCTCGCCCTGGGTCGTCGTCTCGAAGCGCTCGACGCGTCTCGCGCCCTACGTCTCGCCCGCCAACCCCACGGTTGGGCAGGCCGTGACCGCCGGCGCGAGCGTGCTCGGGTCGTCGCCGACGGGAACCCTGACGGTTCGGCTGTTCGGACCGGATGATCCGTCGTGCACCGACCTCGTTGCGGCCGAGACGCTGCCAGGTGGCTGGATCCGACCCGCTCACGACGAACTTCGTGCCGGAGAGCGTCGGGACATGGCGCGTCACGAGCGAGTACTCGGGCGACGCCAACAACACGCCGGCGACGACGGCCTGTGACGCCACGGTCTTCGTGGCGCAGAAGGCGACCCCCGCGCTTTCCGTCACCGCGGTTCCCGGCCTGGCGGAGGACGACCAGAGAATCCACGCAAGAGTCGACCTCGCCTCCGCCTACCGACCGACGGGTCCGGTGACGTTCGCGCTCTTCCCGCCGAACGATCAGTCCTGTTCGGGTACGCCGGCGCACGTCGAGGACGTCCCGCTGACGGGGACGGGCGCCACGACGTCCGTCGGCTTCGAGGTCCCCAAGCACGAGGTTGGCACGTGGAACTGGAGAGTCTCGTATCAGGGTGACGCGAACAACGAGGCTCAACGGCTCGGCTTGTGGGAGCGCGCCCGTCGAGGTCGTGAAGAACGTCAAGAAGGAAAAGTAGGCGCGCGGGTGGGGCCGGCTTCCGCCGGCCTCACCCTCACTCTGCCGCCGTGGAGAGTGGGAGAGGCCGACCCCGCTGGTCGACGGATGCGATGAGCAAGCGGTCGCGAGGATCGTCGACCATCTCGACGCGCTGCCCGGTGACAACGAGGGGTTGCATCCCCGAATCATCGCGATCAAGGGGTGAACCCATCCCGGCGTGGGCGGCCGAGTGGCCGTCCACGCCGGATGCGAGAGCGGCGAGGTCGGGCGGCCCGAGGCTGATCGCATCCGATAGGTTCCAAGCGATGGACGCCCCCTTCGACGTGCTCGTCGTCGGCGCCGGCTGCGCAGGCATGCGCGCCGCGATCGAGGCTCACGATGCCGGCGCGCGGGTCGCCGTCGTCTCGAAGCTCCATCCGACGCGAAGCCACTCTGGAGCCGCGGAGGGCGGCATCAATGCAGCTCTCGGCAACAAGGCGGACGACAACCCCGAGACGCATGCCTTCGACACGGTCAAGGGCTCCGATTACCTCGGCGACCAGGACGCGATCGAGATCTTCACGCGCGAGGCGCCGGGCGACATCTACCAGCTCGAGGGCTGGGGCTGCGTGTTCTCGCGCAACGAGGAGGGCAAGCTCGACCAGCGTCCGTTCGGCGCCGCGGGCTCGCCGCGGACCGTCTATTCGGCCGACATCACCGGCCACGTGCTCATCCAGGTCCTCTACGAGCAGCTGCAGAAGCGGATGGACGCGGGCCTCGTCGTTCTCGAGGAGTACTTCGCGTTCCGGCTCGTCGAGGAAGACGGACGCTGCACTGGCGTCGTCTGCTGGGACCTCCTCAACGGGGGCGTGAAGGTGGTCACCGGAGCAGCGACGATCCTGGCGACGGGCGGCGTGGGGAGGCTCTACCGCGCGACGACGAACGCGTACGCGTGCACGGGCGACGGGATGGCGATGGCGCTCCACGCCGGCCTGCCGCTGAAGGACATGGAGTTCATGCAGTTCCACCCGACGACGATGTACCCGTCCGGGATCCTCATCACCGAGGGGTGCCGCGGCGAGGGTGGCTACCTCATCAACAAGGACGGCGAGCGGTTCATGAAGCGCTACGCCCCGAATGCGCTCGAGCTGGCGTCGCGCGACGTCGTCTCGCGCTCCGAGACCACGGAGATCGAGGCGGGCCGCGGCGTCAACGGGTCGGTGATGCTCGACCTTCGTCACCTCGGGCCGGAGAAGATCCTCAACAAGCTGCCCGGCTCGCGCGAGCTGGCGATGACGTACGCCGGCGTCGACCCGATCTTCGAGCCCATCCCGGTCCGTCCGGGCGCCCACTACCACATGGGCGGCGTCGCGACAGACGAGTGGGGACAGACCGAGCTCGAGGGCCTCTACGCCGCGGGAGAGGTCGCATGCGTCTCGGTCCACGGCGCGAACCGGCTCGGCGGCAACTCGCTGATGGAGACGATCACGTTCGGCCGCCGCGCCGGGAGGCATGCCGCGGAGTACGCGCTCGGCCGGGGCGCGTCCGCCGACGGGAACGCGGAGGCCGTGCGCAGCAGACGCGGAGACGTGGGTCAAGGGCCTGCTCGACGTCTCGACCGGCGAGCGTCCGTGGCAGATCCGCGACGAGCTCGGGCAGTCGATGCTCGAGAACTTCGGCGTCTTCCGCTACCCCGACCGCATGGAGAACCAGCTCGGGCTGATCGACGACTACCGCCGCCGCTACGAGCGCGGCGTGATCGTCGAGGACAAGGGTGCGGTCTTCAACAGCGACCTCACCCAGGCGATCGAGCTCGGCTACCTGCTCGACCTCGGCGCGTGCATGTTGCAGGCCGGCATCGCGCGGCAGGAGTCGCGCGGCGCCCACTCGCGCCCCTCGGACTTCCCGGATCGCGACGACGAGAACTTCCTGAAGCATTCGATCACCCGCTGGACCGACGGCGCACCGCAGCTGAGCTACGCGGAGGTGCGGATGACGCGGTGGGAGCCGATGGTGAGGACGTACTGATGAGACGATGTCGGCACGGAGTTGGCCCGCTTCCGTTGCACAATGAGACAACGGCGCCGATAGAATTGGCAGTGGGTGGTGGGATGGGGTGCCCCGAGGAAGCCACCCCGCCGACGCGAAGCAGGACGGCGTGAAGGTCGAGCTGAAGATCTGGCGCTACGACGCGTCGACCGGCGAGCGGGCCCTCAAGCCGTACGAGGTCGACGTCTCCGACGAGGCGACGCTCCTCGACACGCTCGACGTCGTCAAGGACAAGGTCGACGGGACGCTCGCGTACCGCAAGAGCTGCCGGATGATGATCTGCGGCTCGTGCGGGATGCGGGTCGACGGCGGAGCGGTGCTCGCGTGCAAGATGCGGATCGCCGACATCACGACCGACGGCCATGTGCCCGTCATCTCGGCAATGGGGAACCTGCCGATCGTGAAGGACCTCGTCGTCGACATGGATCCCTTCTGGCAGAAGATGCGCGCGATCCAGCCGTACCTCGAGCCGCGCCTCGACCGCTCCACCGAGCGCGAGAACATCGTCCCGCAGCAGCGGATGGACGTCATCCACAAGGAGTCGCTCTGCATCAACTGCGGCTGCTGCGTCTCGGAGTGCAACTCGATGGAGTCGGACCCCGACTTCCTCGGCCCGGCCGCGCTCGCGAAGGGGTTCCGCTTCGTCGGCGACGCGCGCGACGGCGGGAAGATCGAGCGACTCGAGCGCTACAGCGAGGAGCACGGGATCTGGGACTGCACCCGGTGCTACTTCTGCAACGAGCGCTGCCCGAAGGGCGTCGACCCGCGTGACGCGATCGCGAAGCTCGGCGCCGAGGCGATGAAGGCCGGCATCGACCGCGACATGGGCGCGAAGCACGCGAAGTGGTTCGTCACGTCTGCGAAGACGACCGGCTGGCTGCGCGAGACCGAGCTCGTCCCGAAGACGCAGGGCGTCGTGAAGGCGATCAAGGAGATCAAGTTCGCGATGTCGCTGCTGCCGAAGGGCAAGGTGCCGCCGCCCTTCCCGCCGCATGTCGCCGCGGACGTCGACGAGTCGCGGGCGCTCTTCGACCTCGTGAAGACGCAGGGGCGCGACGGCGCCGCGGGCATCGTCCAGGGCGAGCGCGCGCTCATGCACCTCGCGCACGAGGGCGAGAGCGTCGATGGCCCGAGCCACCCGTACGACGACCCGCGGTCGTTCGTGCGGCCGTACCTCCCCGACGACGACCCCGAGACCTCGGACTAGGCTTCCCCTCGCCCCCGTGAAGAAGGTCGCCTACTACAAGGGTTGTCTCGCGAGCCTGTCGGCGAAGGAGCTCGACACCTCGACGCAAGCGCTCGCACCGAAGGTGGGCTACGAACTCGTCGAGCTCGAGTCCGTGACCTGCTGCGGCGCGGGCGACATCCACGAGGCGGAGCCGGACTACTACCTCCACCTGAACGCGCGGATCCTCGCCTACGCGGCCGCGGAAGGCGTCGACACCCTCATGACGGTCTGCAACGTCTGCACGCTGAACCTTCGCCAGGCCAACCACCAGCTGCTCAACGATGCGGCCCTCCGCGAGCGCGTGAACGACAACCTCGAGCGGGTGGGCGCACCCCGCTACGAGACGGACGTCGACTGCGTCCATTTCCTCTGGCTCGTCGCGGGCGAGAGCTTCGCGCAGCTGCAGGAGGTCGCGCACAAGGGCCTGCGCGGGCTGAAGATCGCGCCGTTCTACGGCTGCCAGATCCTCCGCCCGTCGAAGCTCATGGGCTTCGACGACCCGGACAAGCCCGACTCCCTCGAGCGGATCATCAAGGCGTGCGGTGGCGACCCGATCGACTACCCGGCCAAGATCAAGTGCTGCGGCTTCCCGATCATCCAGGCACGCGAGGACACGGCCCTCGGCGAGCTCATCCAGCCGATCGAGCAGGCGAAGGAGGCCGGCGCGGACGCGATCGTCACGCCGTGCCCGCTCTGCCACCTCTCGCTCGACGCGTGGCAGTCGAAGCTCAAGAAGCAGACGGGCAAGGACTTCCAGATGCCGATCCTGCACCTGTCGCAGCTGATCGGCGTCGCGGCGGGCCTGACCGACTCCGAGCTCCGGTTCAAGCGGCACGTCGTGTCGGTGCAGCCGGTGCTCGAGAAGCTGGCGTTGTAGCTTGTCCGCAGCAGGAATCCGCAGAGCGGATCCCTGCCGCTCGATCGCTGCCTTCGGCAGGGCAGATCCCTGAAGGCGCCCGCTGTCGCGGTCGCAAGCCTCGAAGCCTCGGCAGCTCGATGACCCTCGTCTCGATCTTGCGAATGTCTGCGCCGTTGCGGTCGCGCTCGCCGTCTGTACGGATGGTTCGAGGCGGGGTGGCTTCGGACGCGGGTCATCGAGGTGCCGGTCGACGGGCTGCCCGAGGCGCTCGACGGGGTCCGCATCGGGCACCTCTCCGACTTCCATCTCGGCGCGCCGCTGTCGCTCGGGAACCGGGCGAGCGCGCGCGCGGTCGACTGGGTCGCGGCGAGGCGACCCGACCTCGTCTGCGTGACGGGCGATCTCGTCTCCCATCCGCGCGGCGAGCGCCGCCTGCGCGAGCTGCTGGCGCGGCTCGAGCGGCCGTTCGTCGTGCTCGGCAACCACGACGTCGCGGTCACGCGCGACCCGTTCTCGCGCGCGGCCGAGCTTCGCGATCTCGAGCAGACGCTGCTGCTGCGCGACTCCGTCGAGACGGTCGACATCCGGGGTGAGCGCGCCTCCGTCGTCGGGGTCGACCCCGAGGCGTACCGCGCGCTTCGGTCGCGGCCGGAGGAGCTGGTCGACCCGACGGCGGGGCTGCGCCTCCTCCTGTGTCACTTCCCGTCCGTCGTCGACCGGATCCCGGCCGGCGCGTTCCACCTCGTCCTCTCCGGCCACCTCCACGCAGGGCAGATCTGCCTCCCGCTCACGCGCGGGCGCCGGCTCACGCTCGCGCACCCGAAGGCGCGGTTCGTCTCCGGCGTCTACCGGACGCCGTCGGCGACGATGCACGTCTCGCCGGGGACGGGCACGACGTTCGTCCCGTTCCGCTTCTTCGCGCGGCCCGAGGCGACGGAGCTCGTCCTGCGCGTCGCGAACTAGACTCACGGCGTGGAGGGCCACGCGGTCATCTCGCACGACGTGCTCGCCTCGTACGCTGCCGATGCCGCGCTCGAGATCGAGGGCGTCGGCGACCTCGTCGACGGCCCGCGACGCCATCGCGGAGTCCGGGTGACCGAGGACGAGGGATCGTTCGCGCTCGAGGTGCACGTCGCGCTCGAGTGGGGCTCCCGCGCGCCCGAGATCGGGACCGCGGTGCAGAAGCGCGTCGCGGAATACCTCGTCCGCATGGCGAAGCTTCCGTCGGTCGCCGTCGACGTCGTCGTCGCCGCCATCGCCGCACCCGGGTAGATGGCCGTCGGTGTCTCCGGGCTGACGCGCGGAACGCTCCGGTCGGCGCCCTCCGTCTGTCGCGAGTGCGTCTGGTGGCAGTCGCGCGGCAACAAGACCGCCTCGAAGGAGCGCTGGATCGAACGCGCGGAGGAGGACTGGGGCGAGTGGGGGACGATCTACCTCGACGAGGGCGGCCGGCTCCTCGGGACGCTGCAGTACGGCCCGTCGCACCTGTTTCCCCGGGCCGCCGACCTGCCTGCGGGGCCGCCGTCGGACGACGCCGTCCTCGTGACGTGCTCGTATCTCCTCGGCGGCGGCGCCGAATGGGTCGAGAAGTCGCTGCTCCTCGCCGCGATCGGCGAGTCCCGCGACCGTGGCGCCGTTGCGATGGAGGCGTTCGCGTACAGCTATCCCGAAGGCGAGTCCGTCGAAGAGCGCTTCCTCGTCCACCGAACCGTGTTCCCGCGCGATTTCCTCGAGGAGTTCGGCTTCCGTGCCGTGCGCGCCCAGGGGCGCGTCGAGCTCTGCCGGCTGGAGCTCGGCGGGCTGAAGCCCGTCGCCGAGGGAAAGCGCGCGCGCGTCCTGCGCGTTGTCCAGGACGCCTTCGTCCCCGCGCCGGCGCCGGCCCCGGACCGCTGACGGCTACAGCCGCGAGGTGAGCCGACGTGCGCGCCGGCGCACTCCGTGTGCGTGCTCACGAATCGCGAATCGTACGAGCGCCGCGCCGATACGGATGCGTGAGCCGACGGGAAGGCCCCTGCTCGCCTCCGCCACCTGGAGTATCGAGACTTCGCGTTGTACGAAGCGGTGCCACGCCGGCCGGCCGACGAGCGTTTTCGACGCCGGCGTGCCCCGTGCGTCGCCCGGCAGGCGCCGGTTCGCCAGGACCTCCGGCACATGGACGAAGGGCCCGAGGAGTGCGACCTCGCAGGAGTAGACGAAGTCGCCGTCGCGGATCGACCCCTGCAGGCGCGTCTTCGCGGCGACGTCCCGTCGGACCAATGAGTAGACGGGGTCGATGCCGAGGTGCCCACCATCCTGGAAGAGACGGAGCAAGGCCCGGACGCGATCCGCAGGATCGGTCGAGTCGACTCCACCGAGGACGGGGAGCGGGTCGTTGATCGGTAGCGGTCTCCCGTCGCGGTAGTGCCGTTGAATAGTCGTACAGAGGACCGAGGACGGCGACGCCGCCAGTGCCGCGACGGCACGTTCGGCGTACTCCGGCTCCAGCCAATCGTCGTCTCCCTGCCAGCGGAAGTAGGTTCCGCGAGCGAGGCGGAACGTCTCGCGGAAGTTGTCGTGCAATGGCAAGTCGCGACCTGTCGGCACATGCCGAATACGACCGTCGCGTGCGGCGAACTCAGCGCAGATCTCGGACGTTCCATCGGTCGAGAGGTTGTCGGAGATGATCAGTTCCCAGTCATCGAAGGTCTGCGCCAGCACCGATTCGATCGCCTGGGCGATGGTCGGCGCTCCGTTTCGAACGGGGAGCCCGAAGGAGACGACTGGGCGAGCGTCCGAGCGTCGGACGGTTCATCGTGATGCGTTGCTCCCCGGGACGAGTCCGCCGCCGTCGCCGGAAGGAGCCTGCGCGCGGGGATCGGGTGGCCGGCGACCGTGTCGCGCGAAGCCCTTCAGCTCGGCGATCAGCTCAGGCTCCAACCGGAGCAGGAGCGGGACGAACACCACCGCTCCGGTGGCGATACCGGCGAGGAGAATGCCGGCGCTGCCGACTCCGACCTCACGCAATGCCGCAACCACGAGGACGACCGCTGCCGCCATGACGCCTGCCGCGGCGGCGATTCGTGCGAGTGGCCGAGCGAGATCTCGGAACCGAGCGTCCAGAGCGCCGGCGGTGACCCACATGATCACCGCTTGGAGGACGAGCGTCTGGGCGGCAAGCGCTGCGACGGTCGCGACCAGCCCGTAGGGATACGCCACCAGGATCGCCACCACTGTCGACGCGAGCGCACCGGCACCCACCCACATGATCAGACGGGCGTAACCCCGCGCAGACAGAACGCTGAAGTTCACCCGCTGCAGCGCCAGCGCCATACCCCCGATCGCCAGGACACGGATCACGTCCTCCGTGCCCGTCCATTTCGGTCCGAGCACGACTGCCGTGAACTCGGGGGCGAGAACGGCGAGACCGGTCAGCATCGGAAACGCGATCGCCGCGAGGACCTGGTTGATCCGGTTGAGAGCTCGGAGGATGCGCGCCGGCTCGTCCTGCATCCGGGAAAACGCGGGGAACATGACCTCCTGGATCGGGCCCGCGATGCGGTTGAACGGCAGGTAGACGAGCGTCTGCGAGACGGTGAGCCGGCCGACCGCCGACGCGCCGAGGAACCGCCCGACCATGAGGACCTGCGCCGTCTGCGAGAACTGGAGCAGGAGGAACGCTCCGAAGAGCGTTCCTCCGTATGCGAACTGCTCTCGGAGCTTTCGACGCGAGAACACCAGCTTCGGCCGCCAGTGCGACTGGAGCCAGATCGTCACGAGCGCGACGGCGCGATTCGTGATCTCGCCACCGACGATTGCCCATGCTCCGAAGCCCCCCAAGGCAAGGGCGACGGCTACTCCGCCGCCGGCGAGGTTGCCCGCGATGACCCGTATCTCCAGCGCCCTGAAGTGCATTGCCCGGATCAGCAGTGCGTTCGGCACCGACGTGAGCGAGCCGAGAAGGAAGCAGACCGAGAAGGCGGCGAACAGAGGCTGGAGCGAGGGCTCGTCGAAGATCGAGGCAAGCGGCCACGAGAGCGCGATGCCGAGGCCCATGAAGCCCAGGCCCAACGGGAGCGACGTCCAGAACACCGTCGACCGGTCGACCTCCGTCAGCGTCGGCGTCTGGATGAGCGCTGCGCCGAGCCCGAGATCGGCGAAGAGCGGCACGAAGATCGCAAACGCGATGACGATGCCGGCGACCCCGAACTCGGACGGCACGAGCAGGCGTGCGAGAATGAGCAGGACCGACGAGCCTCGTGGCCTGTGACACGAGCTCGGCAATGATCTTCCATGCAACACCGCGCGCAGCTGCGCGCTTCAGGTCACCGGGGCCGGCGGCGCTCACGTGCCACAGCCTAGGTCTCGCCCCTCAGGAACGGTTCCCCTGCTCGGGCCCACGAGCGGCCGGTGAGCACGCGCTGGCGCGCTCGCTCGTGGGCCAACGGCGCGCTGTCAGGGGACGGCTCGAGGATGCTCCGACACGCGTCGGGCACATGGGCCCTATGTCGGGAGGTCCCCACCTGGCGTGCGAGTGGCTTGCAGCCGGAGCATGCTGCCTGCGAGCCCGATGAGCATCCAGAAGACGAATGCCTCCTGTACGAACGCCAGTGAGTCGTAGGTGAACATTCCCGCGGCGAAGCCCACGAGTGACGCCGCCAATCCCGCTGCGAGCCAGCCCTCCGGCCCGGCTCGAACGCGCGCCTGCGTGCCGAGTCGCCGTACCGCCCGCACGATCAGCCAAACCCACGCAACGACTCCGGCCAGGCCCATCTCGAGGAGCAAGCCCAGCCATTGGTTGTCGAGGATCGGCGCATTCCGCAGCGGATTGTCGAAGCCCGTCTGACGAGTTCCGAAGCCCTGCCCGACGAGCGGCGTACGGCTGGCCTCACGCAACGCGGGTCCGAGCTGCCGAACCCTTCCACCGGCAAGGAGAGGATCGGCTTCCGCGCTGAGCGCGGTCTGCTGCTCGATGAGACCCCCGGCAGGAAAGAACGCATTCTTGACGGTGGCGATGGACCCCGGCAGCGCGAGCTTGATCACGACGAGGAGCGGGACGAGCAACGGGATCAGGCTCCGCATTTCGCGTGGGCGGAGCGCAGCAAGAACGACTGCTGCCGCGATCGCGACGAGGAGGGGAGTACGGGAAGCCGTTGCCATGAGGCCAACGGACAGGAGGAGGGTGCTCGCCCACCAGCGTCGACTCGTCGAGAACGCCAACGAGACCGAGAGCGGCAGGACCATCGCGAAGAGCACACCGAGCGCGATCGGGTGGTCGGCGCTCGCCACCGCACGGATGAGCCCGTCGCGGCTCGTCTCGACGGGGCCCGAGAACTCGAGGAAAGGAAGGACGGCGGCGAGATGGTCGAACGGATTGAAGTGGGTGCGTTGCTCGATCATGGCGACAGCAGCGATGCAGGAGACGCCGATCACGAGAATCTGGATGACACGCCGGATCGCCTGCTCCGTGCGGAGCGTCGACGAGACGAAGAAGAAGAGACCGACGAAGCTCGCGAAGAAGAGGGTTGCCTTGAGGACGGCCGGTCCGAGCGGCGCGACCCGGGATGCGTTCACCAGGATCGAGAGGACGAGAACGGTGAGGACCACGACGACAGGCTTGTCGAGGTCGGTCCGGGGACGCGCGCCCTTCTTGAGAGCGAGCGAGGTACCCCAGGCGATCAGGACGACGCCGATGGTGACCCGGTACAGATCGAGGCCGAAAGGCAGACCGGCTGGAATCGAATACCTGCCGATGGGTACGAGGAGGACGACGAGAAGGACCAGAGCGATGAGCGCGGTGTACGGGACGACCGTCGATCTCGACAGCGGGAGCGCAAGGAGCACCATGGCGAGCACGGTGAGTGCGACCACCGGGGCGCCAGTGAGGACGGCGACGGAGAGCGCGGCCAGCGCGCCGGCCAACAGCTGCGCGCCCGGATCGCGTCGGACCGAGAGCGCAGCACGCACGGTGCTCAGCTCTGGTTAGCGCGCCGCGTGCTCGCGGTCGACTGGGGCTCCCACCGACTGCCGGACGTCGAGCCGTCGTCCGCCTCGGGTCGAGCCGGGGTCTCCTCGGAGTCGAGGGCCGTCAACACGGCGGTCGTGTCGTCGACGGGAGTCGTCGGGGTTGGCTTGGTGGGCCGCCGCCGCCGCTTCGAAGACGCCGAACCAGGCCGCTTCGAAGGCACCGAACGAGACTGCTCACGCGCGGGGGCGAGAGGAACGGACTCGGCGAGCTCGGCTTCCTCGGGTCTCGGTTGTCTGCGGAGGCCACCGTCGCGGATGATCGCCGCTGCGAACGTGGCGGAGAGCCCCGCCAGGAACACGATGATCGGCAACGACTTGCTTCGCGGCTCGACGAGCGTCGGCTCTCCGAACCGTCGCACGGGCTGAACGAGCGTCCGCTGCGACGTCGGGATCCCGGCCGCTCTCTGTCGCCGCTCGAGCGTGTCGATGAAGGCCTTGGTCGCGCCGACGGTCAACGCCGTGGCCTTCGCAGCGGAGCTCGCGGAGCCCGTGATGGTCATGAGCGGAGTCGAGGCGCCGTTGTCCGAGACGACCGGCGTCGCTACCACCGGTATCTCGCCGTTCGACACGTCCTCCCTCTCGACGAGGCCGCGTCTGACCAGCAGATTGACGACCTGGTCGCTCTCGACCAGCGCCGCGTACACGTTGACCAGCGTCGAGAAGCGCTGGAGCGTCGTGTCGACCGCTGCGCCTCCGCCGGATCGCCCCTCGTTGAAGCCGGCCTGGGTGACCACGAGGGTGGCCTCGTTCACCCATCGCTCGCTCGACCGATAGCCGATGCCCGTGGGCGAGACTCGCACGAAGGAGAGCACGGCCAGCGCGAGCGAGGCGAGAACCCCGACGATCACGAGACGCCGATGGCGAGTCGAGAAGCGATGTGTAGAGAGCGAGATCCAACAGTCTGAAAGGGGTACTCCGCGGGCGGCTTCTCGACCCATCGTATCCATGTGCCAGTCCCGATCAAGACCGGCCGCGGCGATCGACAGCATTCGATAGAACCTGCCGTCGTGGCCGACATCGCGGTGATCGTCGTCTCCCACAACAGCGCCTCGTGGCTGCCCGAGTGCCTGACGTCCGTGATGGAGCGAGCAGGCGACATCGACGTCGACCTCGTCGTCGTCGACTCGGGGTCGGCCGATGCGACCGCAGACGTCGTGGCGGCTCATGACGCGAGGCTCGTCCAGTGTGCCAACCACGGTTTTGCCTACGCCAACAACCGCGGCTTCGAGACGACGACCGCCCCCTGGGTCCTGTTCCTCAACCCCGACACGCGCACGGTCTCCGGGTCCCTCGCCGACCTCGTTGCACGGGCCGAGGGGTACCCCGAGACAGGGATTTTCGGCGTGCGACAACTCGACGGCGCGGGTGGCCTCGAGCCGAGCATGCGCCGTTTTCCTCATCCAGTCCGGTGGTTCTTCGAGGCTCTTGGGTCCGAGAGATGGCCCATCCGCTCGTCATGGCTCGGCGAACGCGTTCTCGACCCCGAGCCGTACGAACATCCGACGCGGTGTGACTGGACCTCCGGATCGGCAATGTTGGCGCGGGCCGACGTCGTTCGCCAACTCGGAGGAATGGACGAGTCGCTCTTCTTCTACTTCGAGGAGCCGGATCTCTGCCTCCGAGCGCGCGATGCAGGCTGGGCAACAATGCACCTGCCGAGCCTGACCATTGTCCACTACGGCGGCAACCAGGGGTCGAGCGTGGCGATTGGGCGCGTCAGATGGCGTACGCGCAACGGCAATACATGCGGAAGCACATGTCGCGTGGAGCGGAGATCCTGGGGACAGGAGCGCTCGCGATGGGGTACGCGCTGCGCGCCGTGGCAGGACCTCGCAGGCCCGTCTCCAGGCGGGCCCTCGTGACCGTCCTGGGGCTTCGTCCGGGGCCTTTTCAGAGAACCTGACTCACGGCCCGCCTCGACCGTGTGATCGTGCCAGGCTAGGTCCGCCCTCCCTCAATTGGGGGGTTCCCCCCCATTTGGGGGGTACGAAACGTGATGGAGCTGCCGACCTCACCGGGCATGGCCGCCACCAAGAAATCCCTCCTGCTCGTATCCATCCTCATACTCGTCCTCGGCGTGCTCACGCCGACGCTCTCCGCGAGCGGAAAGGGAGGGGGCTCCGAGCCTCCGGCACCTCCCGACGATCTCAGCCTCGTCGGCGCGACGCGGACGGAGCTCAAGCTCGAGTGGTCACGCTCGAAGGACGAGAAGGTCGAGGAGTACGAGATCTACACGAGTGAGCTCCGCGACGACGTCCTCGTCGACTCGCTCCGCGGGAAGACGAAGCGTCCGACCTACACGCTCGGCGAGCTCGAGTGCGGGACGTCGTACCGGCTCGCGGTGGCGGCCGTCGACCGTGGAGGGGACCGATCGGAGCTCACCCGCGCGACCATGGCGACCAAGGAGTGCGCCCTCGACGCGACGCCTCCGCCTTCCGCTCCGAGCAGTCCCGCGCCCAGCGGCGACGGGAAGCCGGAGACCACCAGCGGGTCCAACGCACCTGCGCCGGCACAGCCGGCGCCTGCGCCGACACAGCCGGCGCCCGCGCCGACACAGCCGGCGCCTGCGCCGACACAGCCGGCGCCCGCGCCGACACAGCCGGCGCCCGCGCCGACACAGCCGGCGCCCGCGCCCAGCAGCCGGCGCCGGCGCCGACCGGACAACCCTCGCAGCAGACGGACACGGCTGCGCAGACCGAGAAGGTCGCGCAACCCGACAAGGCCCCTGGGGACACGGGCTCGGGTACGACCTCCGAGACGTCGCGAGGGACGGTCGATGGGACGGCTCCGACGACACCCCCGAATCTTCGGGTCGTCAGCGCGACCTCATCGCAGTTGGGTCTTGCATGGGATCGCTCCAGGGACAACGGGAAGGTCGTCGGGTACGACGTCTATCTCGACGACGCGATGAAGGGCATTACGAGTCGTCCCGGCTACACCCTCGGCGACCTCGCATGCGGAACGACCCATGCAGTCTCCGTGATGGCGAAGGACAAGGCAGGCAATCGCTCCGCGCCTGCGCAGGCGACTGTTGCCACGAGTGCGTGCGCCGACGTGAGTCCCCCTTCGGCGCCGACGGACTTCCGGTCGGAGTTCACGACCACGACGTCGGCGATCCTCGTCTGGAGCGCCTCGACGGACAACGTCGGCGTGACCTCGTACGGCATCTACGACGCGGGAGTCCGGATCCTGGAGACGCCGGAACCGAAGCAGGCGCTCACGGGCCTGGCGTGCGGCACGACCTACTACTACCTGGTCGACGCCGCGGACGGCGCGGGCAATCGCTCCTCGAAGGTGCCCGCGACGATCACGACCCTGGCGTGCACCGACGGCCAGCCGCCGACGAAACCCGCGCCGGTCACCGTTCTGGACGCGACGCCTTCGGCCGTGACGGTCTCGTGGCCCACCGCCACCGACAACGTCGGTGTGGATCACTACAACGTCTATCGCGGCGCCACTGCGGTTGCCGAGACGACCTCGACGTCGACCACCGTCACGGGGCTGTCGTGCGGCACGTCGTACTCGATCGGCGTCAACGCCGAGGACGGCGCCGGGAACGCGTCCGACATGGCGAGCACGGTCGCGCAGACGGATCCATGCGCCAGCCCGGGCGACACTCAGTCGCCGAGCGCGCCGGGTGCCCTGGCGGCGACCTCCGCAAGCCAGACGTCGATCGGCGTGACGTGGGCCCCTGCGACGGACAACGTCGGTGTCACCGGTTACACGGTGTATCGGGATGGCGCCGCGGCCGGAACATCGACGGCGACCTCCTACACCGTGTCCGGTCTCTCGTGTGGCGTGACGTACCGCGTCGCCGTGGATGCCTTCGACGCGGCCGGCAACCGCTCCGCCCCGACCGAGGCATTTCTCTCGACGGCAGCATGCGCCGACACGACGCCACCCGTGGCGCCCGCCTCGGTCACCATGGCCTCCCGGACGCAGACGAGCATCTCTGTCACGTGGCCCGCCGCGACCGACAATCTCGGTGTCGTCGGGTACGGCGTCTACCGGGCCGGCACGAAGGTCGCGGAGTTCGCCGAGCGGGCGTACACCTTCGCGGGACTTACGTGCGGAATGAACTACACGCTCGGCGTCGATGCATACGACGCGGCCGGGCTTCGCTCCTGCGGTGACGACGGTCCTCATCGCGACGACCGCCTGCGCGGACACGACCGCCCCGACCGCGCCGACGAGCCTCGCCGCGACGTCCGTCACCACGACGGGGCTCACGCTCTCCTGGTCCGCGGCGACCGACAACGTCGGAGTCACGAAGTACGAGGTCTCGCGCAACGGGACATTGGTCGCGTCGCCGACGACCACATCGTCGAGTCAGACCGGTCTCTCGTGCGGGACGACGTATGCGTTCGTTGTCCTCGCCGTCGACGCGGCCGGCAACCGGTCCACGCCCGCGCAGCTCAGCGCGTCGACGACCGCCTGTGCGGACACGACCGCCCCGACGGCGCCGACCAACCTCACCGCGACGTCCGTCACCACGACGGGACTCACGCTTTCCTGGTCCGCGGCGACCGACAACGTCGGAGTCACGAAGTACGAGGTCTCGCGCAACGGGACATTGGTCGCGTCGCCGACGACCACATCGTCGAGTCAGACCGGTCTCTCGTGCGGGACGACGTATGCGTTCGCCGTCCTCGCCGTCGACGCGGCCGGCAACCGGTCGACGCCGGCGCAGCTCAGCAGGTCGACGGCGGCGTGCACGACGGGTCCCGCACCGACGCTTCAGCCGATCGACGGTGGCACGAGCTACTTCGGCCAGTTCACGAACGCGGCCTCGATGGACGCGTCGTCGTACTTCCCGATCGCCGTCTGGGGGGCCTACAACCAGACGCAGGCGAACCGTGATCTCGATGCGGCGGCTGGGATCAACACCTATGTGTGGGTGGCGGACGACTCGTACATGGATGACATCCGCGCGGATGGTCGGTTCCGTGTGATTCAGGATCAGACGCAGAACCGGTCGGCTGTGGGTGCCGAGACGGCCGGCTGGGTCCTGGCGGACGAGATCGACATGCAGCAGGCCAACGCGAGCGGTGCCGCGGCTGCGCGGAGCCAGCTGAGCAGCATCGTCGCGGGGTTGCCGTCCGACGGTCGGCTGCGGTACACCAATTACGGGAAGGGCGTGATCTTCTGGAACTCGGACTCGGACGCCGAGCAGTACGTCAACGACTTCCAGCAGCTCGTGTCTACTGACGTCTACTGGTTCACCGAAGGCGATGTCTGCTCTCAGTACCAGGGCGGCAACCTGCTCGGACTGGGCAGAGATCTCACGTCGGCCGAGTGTCACCGCGCCTCGAACTACGGGGCACAGGTGGCGAGGGTGCGGGCGCTCGATGCGATGGACGGCAAGCGGATGCCGGTCTGGTCGTTCGTGGAGACCGGCCACCCGTTCGACAACAACATGGGCGGGGCCCGCAGTATCGCTCCCGCGGAGATCCGCGCCGCTGTGTGGCATTCGATCATCGCCGGAGCGCGGGGGATCATCTATTTCCAGCACTCGTTCGGCGGCTCTTGCGTCGGTGACCATCACACGATTCGCTCGAATTGCGAGGGTACTCGGCCGGTCGTGGTCGTCCGTTGACGCGCAGATCCAGTCGCTTGCCGCGGTGCTCAACTCGCCGACGCTGACAGCAGGGTTCACCGCGAGCTCGTCGGTCAAGGCGATGGCGAAGTGGAACGGTCAGAACCTCTACGTGTTTGCCGGATCGTCAGCCAACGCGTCGTCGACAGCCACGTTCTCGATCCCCTGTGTCGGCAACGCAACGGCGACCGTGCTGGGCGAGAACAGAACGGTCGCGGTGAGCAACGGGTCGTTCGCCGATCAGTTCGCCGACGGCAATGCCGTTCACATCTACCGCATCGACGGCGGATCCACCTGCGGCTTGACCTGAGCCCGCACCGGGTGTCTGGGGATCCCTCCCGATCCCCAGACACCTCGAGCTGTGGGACGTGACGCCCAGATCCACGAGGTCGACCGGGGTCGAGCCGGTGAACTCCCTCCGGATTGGCCGCCGAGCAGTGGGCTGCGGCAGGACTGCCCCCGGTGCAGGTATTCCGGCTCGGCGAGGCAGACGCGACCGAGGGATGACGCTCCGGAGCGCGTCGGCAATCCCGACAGTGTCGCCTCGAGCTCTTGAATCGGGTCCGGATAAGCGACGATTCGACGCGCTCGGGCGACAGCGTCAGATACCGTGGTCGCTCCAGTGAGTGACCGCGACGTCCGCCGCGCCACCAAAGCCGCATTCTGGGTTGTCGTTGCTTCCTTGCTGGTCGTCCAAGCATCTGCAGCCGGTCGAGATTCCGCATCCTCGGATGGATCGCGGCCGAAGCTGGGTGCGCTCTCGACGTTACCCTCGCGCGTGGCGCGTGGCGCGACTCTTCCGGTGCAGTTCACCATCGAGAATCACGGCGATGTCGGTTCACTTCGAGCCACTGCTCGCGCCTACCTCTCACGGGATGCGCGATGGAACACGAGGGACGTTCCGCTGGCTCCGACGCTTTCGGTGCCCCGGCTCGGCCCCGGCAAGTCGAGGCTCCGTCGAGCCGTCGTCAGCCTCCCGCCCGACCTGGCCGCGGGCTCGTGGGCGCTGATCGTCTGTGTCGAGCCCCCGTCGGCCGACGGCGGAGCCGGGAGGACGTGTCGACGGGCGCCAGGGCGTATGCGGGTCATCGGTCCGCCGACGATCCATGACGTAGACGGGGGTGCCGCGTACTACGGAACGTTCTCGAGCGGATTGCCCACACGAGCTGCCTACTTTCCGATCGCAGTTTGGGGTTCGGTCAACCAGACCCGGACGAACCGTGATCTCGATGCGGCGGCCGGGATCAACACCTATGTGTGGGTGGCGGACGACTTGTTCATGGATGAGATCCGCGCGGATGGTCGGTTCCGTGTGATTCAGGATCAGACGCAGAACCGGTCGGCTGTGGGTGCCGAGACGGCCGGCTGGGTCCTGACGGACGAGATCGACATGCAGCAGGCCAACGCGAGCGGTGCCGCGGCTGCGCGGAGCCAGCTGAGCAGCATCGTTGCGGGGTTGCCGTCCGACGGTCGGCTGCGGTACACCAATTACGGGAAGGGCGTGATCTTCTGGAACTCGGACTCGGACGCCGAGCAGTACGTCAACGACTTCCAGCAGCTCGTGTCTACTGACGTCTACTGGTTCACCGACGCCGAGGTTTGTGCCGAGGCCCAGGGCGGCAGCCTGCTCGGACTGGGCAGAGATCTCACGTCGGCCGAGTGTCACCGCGCCTCGAACTACGGGGCACAGGTGGCGAGGGTGCGGGCGCTCGATGCGATGGACGGCAAGCGGATGCCGGTCTGGGCGTTCGTGGAGACCGGCCACCCGTTCACCAACAGCCAGGCCGGGACTCGCAGTATCGCTCCCGCGGAGATCCGCGCCGCTGTGTGGCATTCGATCATCGCCGGAGCGCGGGGGATCATCTATTTCCAGCACTCGTTCGGCGGCTCTTGTGTCGGCGACCATCACACCATCCGAACCAACTGCGAAGGCACGAGGCCGATCGTGGTCTCCGACGACGCGCAGATCCGGTCGCTTGCCGCGGTGCTCAACTCGCCGACGCTGACAGCAGGGTTCACCGCGAGCTCGTCGGTCAAGGCGATGGCGAAGTGGAACGGTCAGAACCTCTACGTGTTTGCCGGATCGTCAGCCAACGCGTCCTCGACAGCCACGTTCTCGATCCCCTGTGTCGGCAACGCAACGGCGACCGTGCTGGGCGAGAACAGAACGGTTCCGGTGAGCAACGGCTCGTTCGTCGATCAGTTCGCCGACGGCAATACCGTTCACATCTACCGCATCGACGGCGGCTCCGACTGCGGCTTGACATAGACGACTGGACGGCGTACTCGATTCCGGCCGCCGCCCGGTTACCGCCGCGACGGACTGCGTCCTCTGCAGTCGTCGGGTCCTGCGCTCGGATCCAAGGACGCGATTCCCAGGGCTTCGCGTCGTCGGCGAATGATGTTGCCCAGGCTCTGGTCACGGCGGAGAACGGCGCGCGCGCCAGGGTCATCGAGTCGAGGGGATCGTCTCGTAGCCGCTGAGGCGTAACCGACGATCAGCGCGATCGCCGAAGGATCGCGCCTCATCTGGTGAAGCGTTCGGGCGAGGAGATACCACGGTCGGTAGCCCATGAAGTGGGCCGTGTCGCCGTTGACGCGCCAGTGCTCCCATCTGGATCCATCGCGCGCGCCTTCTCGCCGGTGGTGCCGGAACGGCAGCGAGAGTAGTACGCGGGTTTCCCACCCGCGCGCACGGGCTCTGAGCTGGTCGATTCCATCCCAGCCGTGGCGCTCTTCGAGAGGTAGCACTTCCAGCAGGCATCGCCATCGATATGCACGCGTGGCGCCCCAAACGGTGCCACCTGTCACGAACCGTTGCTCCCAGCCCTCGTCGGACAGCTCCCACGCAGTGCCGCTCGCGATGCCGAGCGCTGGCTCGTGCTCGAACGCCGCCAGCAACCGTTCGAAGTAGTCGACGTCCATCGTGACGTCGGCGTCGACACTCACGACGACGTCGGGCGGCTCATCGAGCAATGCGAGGCCGGCGTGTATCGACCGGACGATCGGTGCCCCGCGCTCGGTCTCGCCGGCCTCGGGGAGCACGAGCAATCGGACCCAGTCGGACTCCAAGCTCATCGCCTCAGCGACGGCACGAGTCTGATCCCGCGAGCCACTTTCGACGATGACCCAGCGCTCTGGGAGCTGCGTTTGCCGTTGGAGCGAGTGGGCGAGTCGAGGCAGGTTGTCAGCCTCGTCGCGAACGGGCGAGATGATCGAGTACGTCAGCGCCACGACATCTCGCTTCCATCGGCCGCGGCCGTTCGCGCAGCGATGACTGCCGCGCCGATCACGATCGCGCGCTCCGACGTCCGTTCCGCCAACTCCGGATCACGATCACCGCGAATCTCGGGTCATCGACCAGATAGCGCCGCCACATACGCCTCGGCTCCTGCGAGAGCCGGTACATCCATTCAAGTCCGCAACGGGACATCCACGGCGGTGCTCGTCTGATCCGACCCGTGAGGAAGTCCAGGCTTCCTCCAACGCCTATCGAAACCGCCGGGAGCGATCTGCAGGCCGAAGCGATCGATCCAGAGCTCCTGCTTCGGGGCGCCGAGAGCGATCAGCACGAGGTCGGGTCGGCCTCACGAAGGCGGCCGAGAATCGCGTCCGAGTCGCCCATGCCTCCATCCGATTGTACGAACGGGGAATCCCATCCGACGACGTCCACACCGAATTCGCCGGACATCCTTGCAGCGGCGTCCCTCGCGACACCAGGGCCTCCTCCCAGGATGTACACGCGCCACCGTCGCTCCGCGGCGAGCTTGCAGAGCGGTCCGACCAGATCCGAGCCGGAAACCTTCTCCGGAAGAGGAGCGTTCAGGAGTCGCGAGGCCCAGAGAAGCCACATCCCGTCCACGAGGCAGAGGTCGGCTCGTTCATAGGCACCGCGGAAAGCGTCGTTGGTCTCGGCCTTGACGACATGGTCGACGTTGGGCGTAAAGACCGATCCTCCCTCCCGCGCGTCGACGAGTTCGACGATCCGCTCCAGGGCTTGATCGAACGTGACCGGGTCGAGCTGGAGTTGCCCTATACGGACCCTACCGCTGCTCATCGCTGCGCACTAGCGTAGCGTCCCTTCTCGCGATAGCGGTGAGGAGGCGCTCGCCGCTGCTCGACACCCTTCAACAAGCGACGCAAAGCATTACCGGGCGGGAGGCCGCCCAACGTCGTTCGGCATTGCCACACAGCCGAACCGGCCGACGATGACGCGCGCGGCGCGCCGTGTGCTTCGGGGCTCGACGGATACCCGGCGCATCGGCCCAGACCGACCGCCGGCACCGGCTGCGCGGTCCCTTGCCAATTTCTGCCAAATCAGTATCTTTGGTGCTTCGTAAGGGGGAGGGGATGGCGAGTCTACGGGGGAAGGCGTCCGGCGTCGGACGCCTCAACGGGGAACGCTCTCGATGAGCGAGAGTCTGACCGTCGGCGGTTGGCGCCTCGGCGCGGACCCCGTTGTCGATGACAGTCGAGGGCCTGGGCCTGCAGGAGCGGCCGGTCATCGCGCCGCCGAGGCGGCGCTATCGGCGCGGCGCGCTCGTGCGACGAATGCTCTTCGGGGCGGACGTTCTCGGTCTGTGGCTCGCATTCGTGCTTGCGAAGATCCTGCTTCCGCCGCCCGCGGCCGAGATGGGAGACAGGGTCCACGCTGGGCTCGAATGGGTCGCATTCCTTCTTGCGATCCCGCTGTGGACCCTCCTCCTCAAGCTGGAGGGCCTGTACGACCGCGACGAGGAGCACACCGATCACTCGACCGTCGACGACATCGTCGGCGTGTTTCGCAGCGTCACCATCGGGGTCTGGATCTTCGCGCTCATCGACGTCTGTGTCGAGTGCCGTGCAGCCGGGTGTCGCCCGGCTCGGAGTCTTCTGGCTCCTCGCCGTCGCTCTCATCCCGATCCTGCGCGCGGTCGCGCGCGTTCTCTGCCGGCATCTGCCCGGCTACATGCAAAACGCGCTCATCGTCGGCGCGGGGAACGTCGGCCAGCAACTCGCGCTCAAGCTACTCAACCACCGGGAATACGGGATCAAGCTCGTCGGGTTCGTCGACGATCGCCCCACGGAGCTCGACGACGAGCTCGCCCCTCGACTGCCGCTCCTGCTCGGCGGTCCCTCGCGCCTTCGCGAGTGCGTCCAGGAGAACGGCGTGGAGCGCGTGATCATCGCCTTCTCGAACGACTCGCACGAATCGGTCCTCGCCAACATCCGCGCGATCCGCGACCTCGACGTACAGATCGACATCGTCCCTCGCTTTTTCGAGGTCTTCGGCGCCGGGGCGGAGCTCCACACGTTGGAGGGCATCCCGCTGGTCGGGTTGCGGCCGACCCGGCTGTCGCGCTCCTCGCGAGTTCCTGAAGCGTGCGTTCGACCTCGCGGCGTCCATCCTGGGCCTCCTGGTGCTGCTGCCGCTCTTCGCTGCCGTTGCCATCGCGATCAAGCTGGAATCCCGTGGCCCGGTCTTCTTCCGGCAGGTGCGGCGGGGCGCGAACGGCTCGACCTTCCGGATCTACAAGTTCCGAACCATGGTCGCGGAGGCCGAGGATCGGAAGTCCGAGGTCTCGCACCTGAACATGCATCGGGGCCGCGACCCGCGCATGACCAAGATTCCGGACGATCCGCGTGTGACGCGTTTCGGCCGTGTGCTGCGCCGATGTTCGATCGACGAGCTGCCGCAGCTCATCAACGTCCTGAAGGGCGAGATGTCCCTTGTCGGGCCGAGGCCGTTGATCCTCGAGGAGGACGCCTTCGTGCAGGAATGGGCGCGAAAGCGGCTCGACCTCAAACCCGGAATCACCGGCCTGTGGCAGGTACTCGGTCGGAGCGACATCCCGTTCGACGAGATGACGAAGCTCGACTACGTGTACGTGACGAACTGGTCGCTGCGCGAGGACATTCGCCTCATCCTGCTGACGATCCCGTCGTTGTTCCGGGTCCGTCGCGCCTTCTAGCGGCGACCACAACGCGGTGGCGCACCCGAACGGCGAGAGCGCCGGCGGGCTAGCGGCAGGTCCCGGAGCCCGAGTCCGCGGCCGGAGGTCCGGAGGCGGTCAGGAAGCGCCACGTATAGCCGCGAGGAAGGAGAGCGAGCCGGAGGACGCCGAAGGACGTGCTCTGCCGCACGACGCTCCCCGCACGGACTCGCCCGAATCCCCGCAGGCTCCGACCGCCGGTCCCGACCACGAACGACCTGATACCCGCGATGGGCGCGAAGCGTTCGTAGTCGTGGTCGTGGCCCGCCAGCGACGACGTCGGCCCGCGCAGCCGCGAGGAGGCTCCAGAACGCCGAGAACGCGACATCCGACCCGTGTTCTCCCGAGCTGAAGCGCGGATGATGCCAATAGGCAAGCGTGCACAGCGTCGTTCGGTGACGCCGGAGGTCGCGCCGGAGCCACTGCCACTGCCGCGAGCCTGCGTGGCAGCCGCCGACGGCGGTGCAGTTCGAGTTGAGGACGACGACGTGCCAGGCGCCGAGGTCGTACGAGTACCACGCGTCGGCTGAGAGGCGGAGGATCGCCCGCGCGGCTGCCGCGTCGCTGTTGCCGTTCGCGTACTCGTGGTTCCCGAGCGCCGCCCGGATGCGCGGCAGCATCGGCGCCCACGCGGGCATGAAGCAGCGCGCGAACTCGTCGGCCGTCCCGTTGTCGTAGACGATGTCGCCGAGCAGCGCGATCGTGCCGGGCGTCCGGGCGACGAGCTCGGCGACGCGCTCGTCCTCCTGCGAGTCGCAGGAGGCGACGTCGCCCACGGCGAGCAGGGTCGGTGCGGGGCGCGGCGCGGCCGAGGCGGTCGACACGACGAGCGCGAGGACGCCGAGGCAGATCGCTGCGAGGAGGCGCCGGTGCCTAGGCGCCGACATGCGCTGCGTCGAGGAGCAGCTCCGCGATCTGGATCGCGTTCAGCGCGGCGCCCTTGCGCAGGTTGTCGCTCGAGAGGTAGAGCGCGAGGCCGTTCTCCGCAGCGCGGTCGTGCCGGATCCTGCCGACGAGGACCTCGTCCTCGCCCGCGGCGGCCGCCGGCGTGGGGAAGGCAGGGAGATCGAGGACGCGGACGCTGGGCGCCGCCACGGAGGAGCTCGGCCGCGTCCTCCGGCCCGAGCGGCTGCTCGAGCTCGATCCAGACGGCCTCCGAGTGGCCGACCATGACCGGCACGCGCACGCAGGTGGCCGAGATCGGCAGGTCGGGAAGCTCGAGGATCTTGCGGGTCTCCGCGCGGAGCTTCGCCTCCTCGTCCGACTCGTCGCCCTCCCACGTCCAGTCCATCACGACGTCGTGGTCGGCAGGCGCTTCCCCTGCGAGCGCGTCCATGCGCTGGGCCCCGGCGCCCGAGACCGACTGGTACGTCGAGACGCGTACGCGGCGCAGCCCGGCCTCGTCGTGGAGCGGCTTCAGGACGCAGGTGAGCGGGATCGTGCAGCAGTTCGGGTTGGCGACGATCCGGTCGTGCTCGAGCGACTCGAGCGCACGCCGTCCGTTCACCTCGGGCACGACGAGCGGGTAGCCGTCGACGAGACGGTACGCCGACGACTTGTCGATGCAGATCGCGCCGGCCGCCGACGCGACCGGGACGAGCTGGCGACTCGCGGACGTGCCGACCGAGAACAGGAAGAGGTCGACGTCGCCGGCGCCGAGGGTCTCGGCGGTCGCCTCTTCGACGACGAGGTCGGCGTCGCCGAAGGAGACCGTCGATCCCGCCGAGCGGGCCGACGCGAAGGCGCGCACGTTCTCGTAGCCGCGCTCCGCGAGCAGGGCGAGCGTGACGGTTCCGACCGCCCCGGTCGCGCCGACGACGCCGATGCGTGGTTGGGCGCTCATCAGGCTTCCTTTCTAGCCGAAGCGGCGCTGTCCCTGCCGGATCGCGATGGGCTACGCGGGACGTCGTCCCGCGAGCGCCCGCCCGAGCGTCACCTCGTCGGCGTACTCGAGGTCGCCGCCGACCGGGAGCCCGCTCGCGAGGCGCGTCACCGAGACGCGGTCGCGCAGCCGGTCGGCGAGGTAGGAGGCGGTCGCCTCGCCCGTCATCGTCGGGTTCGTCGCGAGGACGACCTCCTCGACGACGCCGTCGCCCGCCCGCTCCAGCAGACGGTCGATCCGGAGATCGCGCGGCTCGACCCCGTCGAGCGGCGAGAGGGCGCCCCCGAGGACGTGGTAGAGGCCCCGGTACTCGTGCGTGCGCTCGAGCGACAGGACGTCCGCCGGCTGCTCGACGACGCAGATCACGGTGCGGTCGCGCCGCGTGTCGGAGCAGACGCCGCAGAGCTCCTCCTCGGTGAGGTTGCCGCACTCGCGGCACGGGCGGACGCGCTCCTTCACGTCCGCGATCGCGTGCCCGAGCGCATTCGCCTCGTCCGAGGGCACGGCGAGGATGTGGAAGGCGAGCCGCTGTGCCGTCCGGGTGCCGATCCCGGGCAGGCGCGTGAGCTGCGCGACGAGGTTGTCGACCGCGGGGCTCAGCACGCCGTCACGTTAACCGTCCGCTGCGGACGTGGCGCCCTGATACAGGATCAGCTCACCGAGCCGCTCGAGCCGCCGCTCGACGATCTCGACGAACGCGCGGGTCGCCGGCGAGACGGGCGCGTCGCGGCGGGCGATCAGGGCGAACGTCTCCCACATCGGGTCGTCGAAGGCCGCGGCGTGCAGCGACCTCGTCCCGCGCAGCCGGCCCAGAACGGCGCGGGCAACGACCGTGTCGCCGACTCCGCGCGCGACGAGCTGGATCGCGGCCTCCATGTCCTCGACCTCGACGACCGGCCGGAGCGTCACGCCCGCCGGCTGCGCCCGCTCGGCGAGCTGGCGGCGCGTCGGGTCGTCCGAGCCATACTCGGCGTCGTAGAGCACGAGCGGCAGCTCGGCGAGGCGCTCGATCGTCATCGGGCCTGCGATCCGCTCCGGGTCGCGGCTGACGACGACCAGCTCCTCGCGGTGGACCGGCCGCAGCTGAGGCCGTCGTCGTCGACCGGGAGCACGACGAGCGCTGCCTCGAGCCGTCCCTCGCGCACGGCGTCGGCGACCTGGGAGGAGTTCTGCCCGATGAGCCGGAGCCGGACGTCGGGGTAGCGCTTGCGGAAGTCGCCGACGAGGTCCGCGATGAGGAAGCCCGACGCCGTGCCGTACATCCCGAAGCTCAACGTTCCGCCGCGCAGCTCGCGTACGTCGCGGACCGCGTCCCGCGCGCGTCCGATGCCGTCGAGCACCCGCGCGGCCTCGGGGCGGAAGGCCCGCCCCGCCTCGGTGAGGGCGATCCCGCGCCCCGCCCGGACGAAGAGGTCGACGCCGAGCTCGGCCTCGAGTGCCGCACCTGCTCCGAGAGCGACGGTTGCGCGACGTAGAGCGCACGCGCAGCAGCCGTGAACGAGCCGTGCTCGGCCGCGGCGAGGAAGTAGCGGAGCTGCTGGAGAGTCATAGTCTCTACCTATGAGTTGTGTAGCAAACACAGAGTACGGCTACCGATGGACGGACCGTAGCCTGGCCGCGTGGTCGCTCGTCACCCATCCCGTCTCGGCGTCGCTCTCTGCCTCGGCTCGGGCATCGCCTTCGCGGTCCAGCCCGTGCTCGGGCAGCTGGCGCTCGACGCCGGAGCGGCGATCCCCGCGCTGCTCGGCTGGCGCTACGCGATCGCCGCCGTCGTCCTCGCCGTGATCGCACGCAAGCGACTGAAGGCGCTTCCGCTGCGCGTCGCCGGTGCGGCGTTCGCACTCGGCGTCGTCCTCTACGCGGCGGACTCGGCGCTCTTCTACGCCGCGCTCGGGCGCACCTCGGCGCCGCTCGCGATGCTCGTGCACTACGCGTACCTCCTGCTGGTCGTCGGCGCGACGGCCGTCCTCGGTCGCGAGCGCCTTGGCATTCGCCGTGTCGCCGCGCTCTCGGCCGTGCTGGTCGGCGTGGCACTCGTGGGCGGAGGCGCCGGCGTTCCCGACCCGGTCGGGATCGTGCTGGCGACTCGCGTCGGCGTCGGTCTACGCCGCCTACGTCCTCCTCTCCGACCGGATGCTCCGCGGCATCGATCCCGTCGCGTTCGCCGCGCCGCTCGTCGCCGGCGCCGCCACGGCGTTCCTCGTCTTCGGCGCCGCGCGTGGCGAGCTGGGCACGGTCGGCAACGGCATCGGCCTCGCGTCGGTCGTCGTCGGGGCGATCGTCGGCACCGTCTTCGCGGTGACCGCCTTCCTCAGCGGGATCCGGCTCGTCGGCCCCGGCACCGCGTCGCTGCTCGTGACGATCGAGGCGCCCGCCGGCGTCGCGCTCGCCGCGCTCGCGCTCGGCGAGCGGCTCGCTCCGACGCAGCTCGCGGGGGCCGGCCTCGTTCTCGGCGCGATCCTCCTCCTGCAGGTGCGCGTCCGCCTGCCGCGCCGTCGGACGGCCGAGGTGCACTCGCTCCCTCGGCCCGCGACGGAGCCGGTGGAAGCGCTCGCCGCGTAGAGCTAGAGCCCCGGCAGCCCGAGGCTGCCGAGATCCGGCATCTGGCTGCGCAACTTCGCCTCGACGGCCTGCGTGGCCGCGCGAAGCGCCTCGTTCGATGCGGCGAGGACCATGTCCGCGAGCATCTCGGGGTCGTCCGGGTCGATCGCGCGCGGGTCGATGACGATCTCGACGAGCTCCCCCGCGCCGTTGGCGCGCGCGGTCACCATGCCGCCTCCGGCCGACGCCTCGGCGATCTCATCCTTGGCGGCCTCCTGCGCGCGGGCCATCTGCTCCTGCATCTGCTGCGCCTGCTTCATCAGCGCGTTCATGTCGAGCTTCACGGCGTTTCCTCCACCTCGGTTGCGTTCAGGTCGTTGACGAGCAGCGAGATGACCTCCTGCTCGCCGAAGGGCGTCTCCTCGGACGGCGGGTCGTCGTCCGCGTCCGCCACTGCGGTGAGGACGGCAAGCCTGCGGCCCGTCACGTCGTAGAGAGCATCGCGGAGGAGCTTCGCGTTCGCCGGCTCGTCGATCTGCTTCCGATGGAAGTCCGCGCCCGGCCGGAACGTCAGCGTCAGCGTGTCGCCCTCGAGGCCGGACGGGGTCGCCTCCGAGAGCAGCGTCGCGATCGGGATCGAGCGCTCCTTCACCGCGGGCAGCACGCTGCGCGCCCACGCGTCCTGCATCTGCTCGAGCGACACGTCGGGCGGCCGCGGCACCTCCTCGACGCCGTCGGACGGCGCCGCTTCGGAAGGTGCCGGGCCCGCCGCGGGCGCGGGAACGGGGGAGGGGCCCCACGACTCCGCGGCGGGAGCACCGGCGTGCACCCGGGATTCCAGCACTTCGATCCGATGGACAAGCGATTCGCGTGCCAGATCCGCGTGGGGTCGGGTCACCTTGACGAGGGCCAGCTCGAGCGGCAGGCGCGGGTCGGCGCCCTGACGCTCGTCCTCCAGGACTACGGCGAGGAGGTCGATGAGCCGCAGCACGGTCGGCTCCGGAAGCTGGTTCGCCTGCTCGCGCAGCCGCTCGCGCGCCTCCTCGGTGAGCGGCAGCGAGTCCGGGACGTGCCCGACGTGCTGGACGAGCAGGAGCTGGCGGAGATGCTCGAGCAGCTGCTTCGTCAGCTCGCCGAGATCCTGGCCGCGCTCCGAGAGCTCCTCGACGAGGACGAGCGCTCCCGCGACGTCGCTGTCGACGATCGTGTCGCAGAGCCGGAACAGGACGTCCTCCTCGACGGCAGTCCCGAGCTGCAGCACATCCTGCACCGAGATGTTCTTCCCGGTGGCCGCGGACAGCTGGTCGAGCAGCGAAATCGCATCCCGGAACGAGCCGTTCGCGCCGCGCGCGATGAGCGAGAGGGCGGCGTCGGAGGCGTCGATGCCCTCGCCGTCGCAGATCTTGCGGAGCGCCTGGACGAGCTCCTGCATGCGCGGACGCTGGAAGACGAACGTCTGGCACCGCGAGCGGACGGTCGGGATCACCTTCGCGAGGTCCGGTCGTGCAGAAGACGAAGACGAGGTGCGGCGGCGGCTCCTCGATGAGCTTGAGGAGGGCGTTCCAGGCGGCCGTCGTCAGCTGGTGCGCCTCGTCGACGATGTAGACCTTCCACTGGCCCTCGGCCGGCTGGAGCATCGCGCGCTCGCGGATCTCGCGCACCTCGTCGATCCCGCGCTGCGACGCGGCGTCCATCTCGACGACGTCCAGCGCCGACCCGTCCGCGATCGTCCGCGCGATCCGCGTGCTCGGGTCGAAGTCGGCGCTCGGCCCGCCCTCGGCGTTGAGCGCCTTTGCGAGGATGCGCGCCATCGACGTCTTTCCGGTCCCGCGCGGCCCGGCGAAGAGATATGCCTGCCTGACCTGCCCGCTCTCGATCGCGTTCCGCAGCGTGCGGACGACCGCTTCCTGGCCGACGACCTGCGTGAAGTCGAGCGGTCGGTACGTGCGATAGAGCGCCGTCACTCCGCGATTGTCGCAGACCTCGTGCGGGCGCCGGTGGATCGAAATGCCCGGTCACGCGCTCCGTCGTCGAACAAGCGGCCCCGGGTGGTGTCGCCGCCGCCTGCTCGGGTCGGGCGGTGCCGCGGCACCTGGGAGGGAGTCCTTAGCGCTGCTTCCTTCCGGACCTGACGCGGTTCGAACGCTCCCAGTGCGCGGGACCCGACCGTCAACGCCACGTGTCGATGACCCGTGCCCATGACCACCGCCCTCGGACGGCATTCGGTCCCGCTGGAGCGGATTTCGGGTTCAGGGAACCGCTGACTCCCCACCTAGCGCGACCGGGCGCGACGAGCGTAGCACCCGTTCGCGCTTGACACCCGGCGGAGCACTTGGCGATGACGCGGCAATCGAGGGGGTGCTCACATCCAGCGGTTCCGGAGGTAGCGTGCTGAGCCGGGGCGGTCGTGCCCGCGGACGATGGCGCCGGCGAATCGGCCAGTAGAGGAGGAATCCGGACAGCGCGAAGAAGAGCGCGACGCCGAACTGGAGGTCCGGGAAGAGCGCGCTCGCGCGACCCAGGTCATGGGACTCGCCGTCCGGCGACCCGATCCGCCAGATGGAAGACGAGGATGTTGCCCGCTGCCAGGGCGCGCATGCCCTTGATCCCGGGCAGCCGCCGGCCGGACCAAGGAAACGGAATCAGCTCATGTCCTCCCGACTGTTCGTGCGCGCGAACGAGGCGAATGAGGTTGCGCGTCGCGCTGTGACTCACCGAGGGATCAAGCACAGAGCGCCGAACGCCGATCTATCGGTGTGATGACGCACAGCAGCGACAACGGCGTCCCTTCCGAAGACGTCCGGCTCACTCCCGAGCTCGTTCTCGTGGCGGGCGACCTCGCCGACGCTCGGCACGAGCCATCAGCGCCGACACCGCGTCGGCGGCCGCCGCTGCCGACGCTTCATCTCGCCTCGCACGAGATCCTGCGGTTCGCACCGCCGCCCGACGACGCGGCGTAGACCTCCCCGCCTGGGGCGTATCCTCGTCGGCGACGGGTGACCGTCTTTGGCGTGAGACCGCTCGACGAATCGACGTGGCCGGACTTCGCGCGGCTGGTCGAGGAGCAACGGCGTCTGGGGCGGCTGCTGGTGCATGGCCTTCCACCAGGAGGGCGTGGGCCGCGGAAGGACGGCGCAGCAGAACCGGTCCGACATGGAGACGCGCGTGTACGGCGGCAGGGCCCATGCAGCACGCGTCTTCGACAGAGGCGATTGCGTCGGCTGGTGTCAGGCCAGGGCTTCGAGCGGGTCCGCCGTCTCGGCAAGAACCACTGGGTGGTCGCGACGGTCGTGCCCGGAGCGACGGAGCGCGGCTAGAAGTGGAAGACGTGCTCCTTCGCGTCGGCCTCTTCGGAGACGCGCGAGTAGTCGCTGAACCGGCCCTCGATAATCACCTGATCCGGTGTGAAGGCGGCCTGCATGCCGAACGCGCTCCCCGTGCGCCGCTGGCAGGCGAGGCAGTGACAGATCGACACGACGAACGGGTCGCCCGTCACCTCGAGCCGGAGTTGCCCGCAGTGGCAGGCGGCTTCTCGCGTGGACATCGCGACCGAACGTAGCGGACGAAATAGGACATGCGCTATGAGGCCGGCGCGACGGTGTGTATCGACTGGCCCTCACATGAAAGGAGCGACCGATCGTCGTCGGACTGCACGAAGCTCAGCACCTCCGTTGCCACCGCGACCAGTTCGCTGCCGCTCACTGTCGGCCGACGGGCTCAGTGCAGCCGCGGAAAGAGGTAAGCAGACGGGACGCCTCGGTCCTCGATCTAGTTCGCTCTCGCCTGGGCCAGCGTGCGGGACTGTCCCCTACCGGGCAGTAGTCTCAGCGGATGGTCGCCAACCGCATCCGACATACCGTTGCGTTCACGCTCGTCCATGAGGAAGGATCTGCGGAAGAGCGTGACTTCCTCCAGGCGGCGATGCACCTCGCAACCATTCCGGGCGTCGAGGCGTTCGAGTTGCTGGCCGAGGTCAGCCCGAAGAACGGCTACCGCTTCGGAATCCTGATGGAGTTCGCAGATCGAGCAGCCTACGATCGCTACAACGAGCACCCCGATCACGTTCGCTTCGTGGAGGAGCGCTGGGTACGCGAAGTGGGCGAGTTCCTCGAGCTCGACTACGCGGCGCGATAGCTCGTCGCGATCGGGTCTGTCTCGGATCACCGCCCCGTGCCCCAGCAGATCCTGCACACCGAACGGATCACCCTGCTGCCGCTCACCGACGGGCACCTCGAGTGGGAGGCCGAGCTCGACTCCGATCCGGAAGTGATGCGCTACCTCAGCGGTCGGGCGAGCACTCGCGAGGAGGTCGAATCCAGCCATGCAACGCGGATGGCACTCGCGCAGAAGGTGGATGGGCTCGGCTTCTGGGTCGGCCTCGTCGACGCCGAGTTCGTCGGCTGGTGGACCCTTCAGCCCGCGCACGGCCCCGACCAACCCGACGATAGGGACGTGGCGGATCTGGGCTACCGATTGCTGCGGCGTCACTGGCGCAGGGGCCTTGCCTCCGAGGGATCGCGCGAGCTGATGCGCTACGGCTTTGATGACATCGGGCTCGACCGGATCATTGCCCAGACGTTGACCGTCAACGCCGCCTCGCGGGCCGTCATGGAGCGGGTCGGTCTGACCTACGTGCGGACCTTCCCGACATCCATGACCCCGCCGGCGGAAGGCGTCGGACAGGGTGAGGTGGAGTTCGAAATGACGCAAAAGCAGTGGGAGCGCTCGAGATAGTCGGAGCTCGTCCGAGAATCGGTCAGCACAGTGGGCCAGGGTCCTATCCCGGTCGCGGGGCCTCAGATCTAGAGTCTCCGAGGGATGACGAGTGGAGCTACGAGGGATCGCAGGCGGATCTGGTTCGCCGTCGTGGGCGCGGCGGTTGGGGTGGCTGTTGGAATCCTCGTCAGCGTGACGACTGATGTTCCGCTTGCGCCCGAAATCGGGCTGCTGCTCGGTGCGGTGGCCGGCTGGTTCTCGGCGGGCAGACTACGTCGCTAACCGCCTCTGCTGACGCGAACCGGCTTGGCCCTCACCAGACGCGACCTCCAGCCCATCCTGACCATGACCGGACAGAACTGTCATTCTCGACGTCGCGGGCTTCGAGTCCCGTCGTTCCCGTCCGAGATCGGTCAGCCGAGTAGCGCGCCGTCGGCGATCTCGAATGCACGCCTGACGGCGACCGCGCCGGAGACGACGCTGAGTATGAGGACGACGGCCACCAGACCTCGGCCCCATCGCGACCCCGACACCGTGCGAGGCGCCAGCCGATCGAGCAGCGTCGGCACGAGCACGCCATAGACAAGGAGCACGCACGCGAACGCACCGATGCTCACGACGGTGTTGACGAACACGAAGTCGCCCTCGTTTCCATTGATCGTCGCGGTCAGGCCGAGCCCGAGCGTGATGAGCGCGAAACAGAGCGCTCGAAAGAGCCGCCGCTCGGGAAGCCAACGCCGCAAGCCAAGGTAGAGAAACGATCCCGCGATTCCCAGCACGAGACCAGCAAAGAGGACAAAGAGCGTCCCCTGCAGCGTCACCTCGCCGATGATGTCGCCACCCTCGGTCGAAAGGCCGAAATCCTCACGGTCGTCCGCGAGCGCGATCAAGCGCATGGCGACACGCGAACCACCACCCGCGACGATGAGGCCCACGAACGCGCCGACGCCGAGAGCAGCAGCCGGCGAACGGAGGAGGCGTGCCATCGTCGCCCGACTCTACGACAGCCCTCGGCGCCCGTCTTCCCGCAAGGCGACCGGCGCACGCCCCACCGTTGGGGATGGGCCGCAGTCATCGTGCCAGTCTGGCCACGGAGATCTCGATGGGCGCACCCGGTATATGTCGTCCCTGCAAATCGGGCATTCAGTCCGCGCGAGGCCTGCACCGGGGTCAGCACCGAGGTCGCACGTCCTGCGTTCGCGGGGCAATGTGCTGCGACCCCCAGCTTGCAAAAGCGAGGTTTGGTTTTCTAGACGACCGGTCTATTACCGCCATGTGACACCGATCGAAGCATCCGCCCGCGAGCGCCTGCTCATGGCGGCGAACAGGCTCATGCATGAGCGGGGCTACGAGGCGACCGGAGTCGCGGAGTTGTGCGAAGCGGCGGGCGCGCCGAAGGGCAGCTTCTACCACTGGTGGCCGTCGAAGCAGGCGTTGGCGCTCGCGATGCTCGACCGGCAGTGGGAGCGGGCGCGCGAGCACGTGTTCGAGCCGGCCTTTGCGCCGGGGGGATCGCTCGGCGAGCAATTCGCCCGTTACACGAGGCTTCTCGTTGCCAGCGTCCGGCGCGAGGTCGAAGAGAGCGGGAGCGTCAGGGGCTGCCCGTTCGGAAACGTCGCCGTGGAGCTGGCGAACCGCGACCCCGTCATCGCTAGCCGGGCGGAGGAGATCCTGTCGGAGATCCGCGGCGTGTTCGCAAGCGCGATCGCCGCGGCCAAAGACGTAGGCGAGCTTCACGCAGATCTCGACGCGATGGATCTTGCCGAAGCGATTCTCGCCCACCTGGAAGGGCTGTTCGTGCTCGCAAAGGTCCGGAACGAGCCTGCCGTGTTCGAGCGGCTGCCGCGTGACATCCGCTGCCTGGCGGCCTGTCGGACGCGGTCGGACCTGTCTGAGGAAAGCAACTGAAAGGAGTCGCAGATGCCAGAACTGATGGTCGACTTCATCACGTCACTCGATGGATATGGGGCAGCCGACGGGTGGCCTGGCTGGTGGGGCCTCGAAGGGCCCGAGTACCTCGCCTGGCTGGGAGATCAGCCGGAGGCGGACTACACGGTCCTGATGGGCGCCAACACCTATCGGCTGATGTCCGGGCTGGCGACCGACGGCGAGCCGGGTACGGATGCGCTGGCGGGCCTGTCGAAGATCGTTTTCTCGAGCACCTTGACGGAGCCGCTGTCGTGGGCGAACTCGAAACTGATTTCCCAGGACCCCGTCGCGGCCGTGCGCGAACTGAAGGACACGGGTAGCAAGTCGATGCGCACGATCGGCAGCCTCACGCTGTGCCGCTCCCTCCTCGATGCCGGTCTCGTTGACCGGTTCCGCGTGGTCGTCTTCCCCGTCATCACCGGAAGCAGCGGTCGGGACCGGATCTACGACGGGTACCCCGACGTCTCCCTCGACCTGGTGAGCAATCGCACCTTCGACGGTCGGCTAGAGCTCCTCGAGTACGTCCCCACGGTTCTGGCTGGGCCACCCGGTGCCGGTCGATGACTGTCGCTCGTCCGCGTGTCGTCAGTCAGACCGAGTGGGACGCGGCGCTGACGGCTCTGCTCGAGCGCGAACAGACCGTCGCCGCCGCGATGCACGAGCTCGCCGCCGCACGGAAGCGCATGCCGATGGTTCGGGTCGAGCAGGACTACCACTTCGAGGGTCCTGACGGGCGGCGGTCGCTGCCCGAGCTGTTCGACGGGCGCAGCCAGCTGATCCTCTACCGGTTCTTCTTCGAGGAGGGTGTCGACGGTTGGCCCGACGCCGGGTGCGTCGGCTGCTCGTCCGTCGCCGACGGCATCCCCGAGCTCGGCCTCCTGCATGCTCGCGACATCACCTTCGCGATGGCATCGCCGGCACCTCAGGCGAACCTCCGCCGCTACGCCGAGCGCATGGGTTGGACCGATGTGCCCTGGTACACGATCTGGACTGAGCGCTTCTCGGCTGACTTCGGGGTCGACGAGTGGTTCGGCTTCAACGTCTTCCTGCGCGACGGCAACGACGTCTACCGCACCTACTTCCTCCAGCACGGGGCGATGGTCCAGTGGATCGGCAGCCTCTGGAGCTTGTGGTCCTTGACGCCCTACGGCGGGCAGTCCGACGACGAGGACTTGCCCGACGGGTGGCCGCGGGCGCCGGGGTCGTTCTGGTTCCGCCGCCATGACGAGTTCGACGATCCACCGCCGTCAGCCATCCGCGACGCCGACGCGATCGATCAACGCTAGTTGCGAAAGGAGCTGCGCCATGACCAAGGTGGTCGCATTCATGTCGATGTCTCTCGACGGGTACGTTGCCGATGCGAACGACGGGGTCGCCGAAGTTTTCGACTGGTACTTCTCCTCGGGCGACGTCGAAGTCCCCACCGCGAGCACGACATCGGGCATGACGTTCCACGTCTCGGCGCCGAGCGCCGACCACCTGAGGGGCTTGATGGCTGCGACCGGCGCCTTTCTCATCGGTCGGCGCACGTTCGAGGTCGCCGACGGCTACGGCGGTCAGCACCCGTGGGGTGTGCCCGTTTTTGTCGTCACCCACGACGTGCCCGACGGCTGGCCACGGCGCGGCTCGACAGTCCAGTTCGTCACCGACGGCATCGAAAGCGCCGTTGCTCGAGCGAAATCGGCTGCCGACCAGAAGTCCGTGTTGGTGCATGGCGCTCAAACGATCCAGCAGTGCCTGGGCGCCGGGCTGCTCGACGAGATCCACATCGATCTGGCTGCCGTGTTGCTTGGCGTAGGAGTGCGGCTGTTCGACCACCTCGCGGACACACCGGTCGTCCTCGGGAATCCGACAGTCGTCACCGGTGTGGGTGTCACGCATCTGCGCTATCCCGTGCACACGTCGTAGGGACCCCGCGACCAGGCCCGATCACCCTGGTAAGGGCGAGGGGGTGGGTTAGGGTTACCCGCTCTCGGGTGCGCGATAGGAAGAGGTAGGCGTTCGCGACGCGGTCCGGAGGCAACGGCGTAGGGCGCCACGACCCCGTGCTCGCGCTCGAGCAGCAGATCGCGTTGCGACGCTTGCGCCGAAGCTGCCAGCGCTCGAAGATCCGCATCGGAGTCCCGGGCGACGTCGCTCGCCCTTGTCACGCTCGTATGCTGGGGCGCCTACTAGTCAGTCCACCAGTCGCGCTGGCCATCGACGTCTTCGCGCGGAGCCTCGCCGAGACTGGGCGCGCCGATGACGAGGATCTCGAGGCCCTCGGGCCCGGCCTCGTAGCCTCGCCACGCACCGGGCGGGACGCGCACCGCGTCCCATTCCTTGAGTTCGACGATCTCGTCGTCGACCTTCATCCGCCCGCTCCCGCGCAGGACCACATACACCTCCTCTTGCTTCTTGTGTGTGTGGCCGTACGGGAAGCGATAGCCGGGCGGGACGTGCTGGTAGCTCAGTCCAGACTTCTCGAGCTCGAGCGCCTCGGTCGCCGAGCGGAACTCCAGGTCCGGCGCGCCGTCGAACTTGAAGCCGATGTCCTTCAGGTCCTCCCTGAGGTTCCTGAGCGTGAATGGCATGGCGCAATCCTATGGCACCCCTGACTCTGGTCAGCGCGTCCGAGCGTAACCAGTAGGGGAAACCTCGAGGACAGCATGGAGGACAGCACCACACGGCCAATCGGGGAGGAATCGCGACTACTGATTGGCTCAACCATGCGGTTCCCGCATGGGCGCTCAGTCGTGAATGGGCGCACCTGGGATCGAACATCCCTGCAAATAGGCGAATCGCGTTCGTCGACCCAGCACCGGTCCAGCACCATTTGTTCGTCCCCGGTCTCATCCCGTCGCCCTCACCCGGGCGAGCGCGATCGTCGCGGTCGACCTCGCGGTAGTCGGTGAGCGCGTACACGTAGTGGTCGGCGGCGACCCGCTTCGAGTCGCCGAGCAGCTCGGCGACCTCGGCGAGCGAGCCGGTGCGCTTGTAGTGCAGCGAGCCGCGCCGGCGGCGTAGCCCGTGCGGCGAGAAGTGCGGCGTACCGGTCGCCTTGCACGCCCTCGTGATCGCCGTGCGGAGCCTCGCGTCGGTGAGGCCGGGGAACAGCGGCGCCTCGAGGTCGCGATCCTCGCGTGGCGGGAGCGTCGCCAGCAGCGCCGCGAACAGGTCGTCGGGCAGTTCGAGGTGCCGGTAGCGCTCGTTCTTCTCGACCGTCCAGCGGACGCGGATCGCGCGGCGGTGCTCGTCGAGGTCACCGACCTCGGCGGTCGCGAGTTCGTTCACGCGCGGGCCGCACTCGTCGATGACCAGCAGCGGCAGCACGTACTGGCGGGCGACCGTCTCGGCGACCCGCTCGACGTGCTCGGCCAGCGGCGGCGGGATGTGCGCCTTCCGTTCCTTCGGCAGCTTGACCCGCTCGTCGCGGACAGGGTTCGGGTCGATCCGGTAGTAGTCGAGCATCTGCGCGAGCGCGGTGCGCGTCTTGCGGATCGTCTCGCGCTTGTAGCCGTTCGGCGGCGAGCGCCGCGACGAGCGCGGTCGACGTCGTCGACGGTCAACTCGTCGAGCCGGCGGTCGCGCAGCGTCCGGCGCGACCTTGAAGATCCGCGCGATCGCGGAGCGGTGCATGTTCGCGGTCTGCTCGTCGACGTCGATCCGCGACGCGCGCCAGCCTCGGCGGCCTCGGCGAGAGTCGGAGCCTGACGGCGGTCGGCGTCGAGCGAGCCGCGGGTCGGGGATGCGGCCAGCGCGGCGAGCTCGCTGCTCGACGAAGCCGGCGCGGATCGTCGCGAGCCGCTTCGTCTTGAAGCTGCCGGCGTAGCGCGTGCGCTCCTCGCGGCCGCCGGGGCGGTACTCGACGCGGAAGCGCGTGCTCGCCGTCCTTCGTCGTTCCGGGTGCGGATCCAGACGCTAGGCACGGTCGGCCTCGCGTCCGGTCGTAGGGTTCTGCTCACGATCGCCACCTCCCGGGGTGTCGGTCGAGTCCCGGCGCGGGGCCGTTTCACGCGGCCCGGTCGGGGCGCTCGCTCGAGCGCCGCGCGGAGCGTAGCGGCGCTCACGTCGGCCGGACCCGGTCGCCGCGGTAGGTGGACCGCTCGACAGCTCGAGGTAGTCCTCGACGCGGACGCGGCCGCGCGAGTAGCCCGGGCAGGAACACGACGTCGAGCTCGCGGAAGATCGCGTCGACCGCGCGGCGTTCCCAGCCGAGCTCGCGCAGGTCGCGTGCGCGACAGCACCGCGCCCGGCGTCTCGAGCAGCTCGGCCGCTGACGGCCGGTCGTTCAGGCTGCCGTCTCCAGCGCCTCCAGCTCCTGGCCGAGCTTGTCGAGCAGGAGCCGCATCGTCGTCACGGTCAGCATGTCGCCCGGCACACCGGCGATCTGCCTGGCCTTGGCTGTCCAGTCGACATCGGGCTGTGCGGTGGCGAGCTCGGCCAGTAGCTGGCGCAGCTCGGCGACCTGGTCGTCAGTCGGCTTGACCGCGTCGGGTGGATCTTGCCCTCGATCTTCGACGCGGGCGCGTCGATGACGATGTCGGCGATCTCCTCGGCCACGCTCGCCTCGTACTCGGAGAGCGCCACGATAGGGGCCAGCGGTGCTCGCAAGGCGCGTGCGATCGCCCGGGTCTGCGCCATGGAGCGCAACTGGAACTCGTCGCGTCGGGCCCACTTCGCTTCGGCACGCGTGCACATCGACTCGGCAGCGCCGATCACGCGTTCATCAAGGGTGCGCGCCTCGACCCTGGCCTCCCAGCCTGAGCCGTCCTCCAGGGGCCGTGTCCAGGCGACCACGGGTGTGACGCCGGTTAGCCCGCCCAGCAGTGTCCACGCTTCGGCGGTCAGGTACTCGCCGCCGGAGATCTTGACGGACAGCTTGCGGTCGCGGACAACGTCCATTAACGCGACCGCGATCTCGCCCATTTTGCGCACCGCGACGTTCGGGTCGGAACCAAACATGGTGATCGGGCGCTTGGGATCGTGTCCAGCTCGGTGCTGGGCTCGCGTTCGGCGAGCTCGGTGCTGGTGCTCATGGTCTCCTCCTCGTCTGTGGTTGTCGTCCTCAAACAGCGGGAGCTGTCCGGGGAGTGGCTTTCGGTTCGGGCCGGGGAAGGCCGAGACGCTGCGCTCGGGCGCGACGGGTCGGCTCTGGGCGGCGTAGCGGCGCCCGACCTCGTCCCAGGCCTGGGTGTGGCAGTCGAGACAAATCCCGGTGATCGGGCCGATGCGGGTGCCGTGCCGCGGGCACCGGGAGCGGCCGCTGGTGTGCGGGTGCGTCGCGCAGGGGATCTCCAGCTCGCGGATCGCACGCGGGAGCTCGCGCTCGGCGAAGGGCCGCCAGGTCACCACGATCAGGCGCTCCTCGAGCACCTCGCCGGGGAACGCGGGCGGCTCGCACTCGCAGGCAGCGCCAGGCGCCGTCACGGGCGAGCCACAGGCGCGGATGCGCGCAGTCGTGCCTACCTCCCGAATCGTTGGCATGACTGGACTCGGAGAGGCCGCAACCCCTGTATCCATGCGGTCTGTCCAGTCATGCCAAGGTTCGGGGAGAGGGGTTGGCATGACTGGGGAGCCGCCACCAGGTCGTCGACGGGAATCCGCGCCGCTCGTGCTCGACCTCGAGCTCCTCGAGCGCCGCGCGTCGCAGCGTCCGCTCCGAGATCCGCTGCGCGCCGGCGAGCGTCCACGAGCCCGGCCGAGTCGTGCCAGTCGCCGTCGGCGAGCGCGTCCTCGAGGAACGCGACCGCCTCGTCGAGCTTCTCGGTGCCGGCCGGTGCCGGCGGCGAGCACGTCCTCGCGGGAGACGTCGTCGGCGATCTCGACGAACTCCATCGTCATCACCTCGATCGGGCCGCCGTCGGTGGCGACCGTCTTCGGGACGACGCGCCAGCGCTCGACCGGCGCCAGCGGCCCGTAGTTCGACTTGTGGTGCGCGACCAGGCGGTGCCAGTCCGGCTCCTCCGGGTCGCGGGTCACGGTCAGCACCGAGCGGGCGGCGTTGTAGAACGCCGTCGAGCCGTTGATCCGCAGGTACGGGTCGGCGGACGGCGCCTTGTTCAGGTGCGCGTTCATCACGACCGCGAGCCGCTCCCGCTCCGCGAGGTGCGCGAGCTGGCCGAGCACGACCCGCACGTCCTGGTCCTTGTGCGCGTCGAGCTTCAGGTCGATCGACGCCGAGACCGGGTCGATCAGGACGGCGCGCGCCTCGGTCTCGCGGACGTGCCGGTCGAGCTCGCCGAGATCGGTGGGGAAGCTGACGCTCCCGTCGAGCACGTCGACGTACAGCTCGAACAGCCGGTCGAGGTTCGCCGCCGAGCGCCTCGAAGCGCGGGCGGAGCACCTGGGCGGCCGCGTCCTCGTAGGAGACGATCAGCACGTTGCCGCCGGCGTCGGTGATCGTCTTCGTCCAGGCGAGCAGCGAGGCCGCACTTGCCGAGCCCGCCGACGCCGGCGAGCAGGGTCCGGTGCGCCGAACGGGACCTTCTTGTCGATCGCGCACTCGACCCGCTCGGCCTTGACCGCGCGGAGCGGGCGCAGCCGCAGCACCCGCTTCCGCTTCGCCGGCGGGAGCGCTCCGGCTGCTCCTCGGCGGGTAGCTCGCCGCGCAGGACCCGCCGCGCCTTCTCGCGAGCCTTGTCGGTCTCGGTCGGGTGCTCCCGCACGAACTTGGCCGCGCCCGTGAACTGCTCCGCGACGAGCTTCTCGTCGAGCGGCGGCCGGCACTGCTGCCGGTTCAGCTTCGAGCAGCCGCTCGAGCGCCTGCTGCGGCTCGAGGCCGTCCGGAGCAGCTCGCACCGCGTGCCAGAACAGCCCGACGTTGCGGTGCCCCTCCGGGATCGGCTCGCCCTCCTCGAAGCGGCGGCGCGTCTCGGTCCGGGTCTCGGCCCCCAGCGTCTGCAGGTGCGCCAACAGCGCGGCCGGGAGCTCGGCGATCACGACGGCGCCGCCGAACCCGTACCGGTGGCCGCTCGGATGCAGCGCCGGCGGACAGACGAGGTAGCCGTCCTCGGACACGATCACGCCGTCCGCGTCGACCTGGATCTTCACCGGCGGCTTCCCCGGCGGCGGGCGGAAGTAGAAGTGCCAGCCGCGGGCCGAGCGCACGCGTGACCGTCATCGGCAGCGCCACCCCGAACCGCTCCAGCAGCTCGAGCGGCCCGTCGACCTCGAGCAGCACGAGGTTCGAGCGGCTGGCGACCACGACCGGGTTCCGGCGGCGGCACCGCTCGCACGAACAGCCCGGCCGCGAACTCCTCGTCGTCGAGCGACCTTGGCGTTCTTCCAGGCGCCACTGCCGGTGCGGGAGCAGCGTTTCGCTTCCGCACCGACAATGCCGTCCGTCCAGGCGATCGCGAACCCGTGCCGTGCCGCGACGCGCCCCGCCTCGGCGAGCAGCTCGTCGCTGCGGTGGTCGTCGTCACGCACCCGCGTCGGCCATCTCAGAACGGGATCTCGTCGCTGGCCGGCGCGGGCTCCGGTTCCGGCTCGGCAGCGCGCGCTGCCCGGTAGCGGGTCGTGGCACGGCTCCGACCTCGACCCCGTAGTAGAAGCCGCTGATCCCGTCCTTGCCTTCCCAGCGTCACCGACGACGATCGCGATCCGGTCGCCGACGTTCGGCTTCCGCTGGTCCATCTCGCGGTTGAGCCCCCACTTGCCGCGGTACCAGACCGGCTCGTCCTCGGTCGTTCCAGAACAGATGAACGCGGCGGCCGTGGCCGTCGTAGTTCTCGTCCTCGGCCTCGCCGCGGTAGCGGCCGACGAACAGGTCGTCGGTGTCCTCGAGCGTGTCGATCTTGTCGCCCCACTCGTCGTCGCGCTCCGGGCCGGTGGCGTTTTCCTTGGCGCGGGCGATCAGGTCGTCGCGGTCGCTCATGCCGCCCACCGCCCGTCCGCAGCGATCACGTCTCCCTCACGATCCACGACGAACGAGGGCGCCCGGTAAACGTCGAGCACCACGAGCTCTTGCTGCGAGAGCCCGTGCTCGAGCCGGGCCTTCCGGCAGCACAGCCGCGATCGATTCGACCGCGAGTGCCGTACCATTCATCTCGCACCTCCTAAGTGCGGCCCCGCGGCCCGCCTCCTATCGGGAGCCGCGGGGGATTGGCTGTGGTGCCTCCGAGGATCGGCCAGCCGAAAAATGGCTGTCCAGCAAATCGCCTAGAAGCGCGCTGGCAGGCGGCGGGATCCCTGTCTACGAGCGGGTTTTTAGCTCGTGCAGGTTGAAGAACCTCGGGGTAGCCGACAATTGGCCGTCAATTACCAGCTGCCCCCTGCGGCCGGCATCGGCAAGCTTCCCGTCGTTCATCAGCTCGAAAACCAGACCGACCTCATACGGCGTAACATTCGTCTGCTTGGCGATCTTGTTCCTCAGCGTCCGGCCGAGATGCGTCCCGTTTGTCTGCGCCTCGTGCGCCAGGCGGACGATCTGCTCGACGCCCTCTCCGGGGTAGTCGGTACCACTTCGGCCCGGACCACGCCGAGTGGGTTCAGGTGCGCTTGGGTCGGGCGCGACGGCTCTCTCAGCAAGCGGCGAAAGCCTTGGCAGCCGCCCGAAATCGGGTGTCGTGAACGTACCGGGACCCTGGTCCGCGTGCGCGAGCGCATCCAGGAGGTTCGATGTTCAGGCTGCGGGTGACCCTGGTCGCCGAAGTATTCGAGCGCGAGTCGGTGTTTTGCGTCCCTCGACATCCTGGCCGTGACTTCCTTCAGTTCCGGAACATCCCGGATGTCGCGCGCCAGGTCGTTGAGAGTCGTTCCGGCCTTGGCAAGCTCGATCTCCAACCGCACCGGGTCGTCGCGAAGGAGCTTCGACCAGGAGCTCCATCACGGAGGATCTGTCGACGACAGCACGGACGGACCCTATCCGCAGTGGAAAGAGAGGGAAGGCGCCCGGAGGCGCCTTCCCTGAGTCAATGGTGTGCTGCCGTCGACTCTCTGGGAGCGTACCCGGCTGGCAAGGCGACCATTGTGTATGGCGCGCGATCTCTGCGTCCCGAGGCGAGGGACAAATGATCCAACCTCGGAGGCGAGCGTGCGGGTGCTCCAACCGGCGACCCCCAGCTTGCAAATTCTCCTGCGGGGTGGTCGCGAGGGGTCCGGGGTGGCCGGAGCCACGGAAGCAAGCCGTTTGCTTCGAGAGTCGTCGTCGGCGTTGGTCGCAGTTCGTCGCCGTGATCTGACACGAATCTGACACGAGTTGGGTCGGCGGGACGTGCGCGTACGGCCGCTGCGGCGCATACGATCGCCCGCGGGATGCGCCTCACGCTTCCACCAGGATCACGACAGGCGAACCCGCCAGCAGGGAGGCAAACCATGCCGGAAGTGTTCGTCCACGCCGTTGAGGGCCGGACGCCGGAGCAGAAGCGCGCGTTGATGAAGGAGATCACCGACGCCGTAGTGAGAAACTTCGATGCGCCACCAGAAGCCGTGGTCGTGACCATCGTCGAGAGTCCGAAGGTCAACAAGGCGAAGGCGGGTGTGCCGTTCTCCGAACGTTGATTGTGGATCGAGGCATGCGACCCGACCTCCGGCGTGACAGTTCTGTCCGGAGCAGATCAGGCTTGGCCAGTGCATGTCAGGACACGATGGCTATGCGGTATGCGACTGGATGGTGCGTGTAGGCGGGGCGTCAGTGGTCAGCCCGATCTGACACGAATCTGACACGAGCCCGCAGGCCCCGGGCGCGCGAACGTGACTTGGATGTCGTGGTCCGGTGCGGCTTCACCGAGTGCCCGACGCGATCGCCTTCACGATGTGCGCTGCGTCTCGGCCGACGCCGGGGAGGAACCCGGACGACATCGCGTAGAGGAAGAAGAGTCCGACGAAGTACAACCCTGGCTCGTTGGTGACGACGCCGCGGCGATGGATCGGCTCGATCGGCTCGTCTTCATCGCCGAAGACAGGCAGGTCGATCCAGGAGAAGTCGGGCCGGAACCCCGTACACCAGATGACGTTCGCCGCCTCGAGGACGCGGCCGTCCTCGAGCAGCGGCAGCCCGCCCTGCGCGCCGACGACGCGAGGAACCCGCTCGATGCCCGCGGCCGCGATGTCCTTGGGCTTGACGCGGACGAGCGGCGCGCCGTGGGAGAGGAGCTTTGGGCGCATCCTGCGGCCGATCGGCGTGCGCACCGTGAGCACGCGGTGGCCGATGAAGCGGAACAACAACGGCAGGAAGACGAACCGCGCCGGCGCGCGCTCGATGCGGAAGGGGACGTGACCGCTCTCCTTGCCCGCGAGCCAGGTCGGGTGCTGCTTGACGACTTCGATGGCGATCTCGGCGCCCGAGTTTCCGGCTCCGACGACGAGCACCGACCCTTCTTGGAGCTGCGCGGGGTTCCGGTACTCGCCGGAGTGGAGCTGGACGATGCCTGGATCGAGCTGATCGGCGAATGCGGGCATCCGGGGGACCTGGTCGCTTCCCATCGCTACAACGACGTTGTCAGCCTCGAAGCGCCTGTCCCCCGCCTCGACCATGAAGCCGGTGCCGTTTCTCGACAGCCGGTCTACACGGATGCCGGTCCGAAGGGGGAGCTCGAACTGTGCCGCGTACGCGGCCAGGTAGTCGGCTACCTCGTCCTTGGTGGAGAACACGCGCGCCGGACCGGGGAAGGCCATACCCGGCAGGGCGTTGTAGCGGGCAGGCGTGAAGAGGCGGAGCGAGTCCCAGCGCCGGCGCCAAGAGTCGCCGATTCGCTCATTCGCGTCCAGGATCAGGAAGGGAAGGTCCCGCCGGGCGAGGTGGTACCCGACCGCGAGGCCTGCTTGTCCGCCCCCCAGGACCAGCGTCTGCACGCGCTCTGTTGTGGGTGGATCACGTGGACGCATCGAACACAGCTGCCTCCTCCTGGTCGTTCTCGGGGAGGACGCTAGGAGCGCGGGCCAACCGGCGCTATTGGGAATTCTCCCAATGTGGTGAGCCCGTGCTCCATCGCGAAGAGCGCAGCGGCTGCACGTGTCGACACGCCGATCTTCCGATAGGCGTGCTCGATATGGCGGTCGGCCGTCTTGGCGGAGATCTGGAGCGCCCCTGCGATCTGTTTCGTCTGCAACCCACGCGCGAGCAGAGCGATGACCTCCGCCTCGCGCTCGGTCAGTCCGGCCGGCCGCTCGATTCGCGGGACAGGCTGTCCGGCCGCCTCGAGAACCGCGGCCGCAGCGGCGGCGTCGAGTCTCCCCGCTCGGACCTCCTCATTCAGATTCTTGGCGGCTTGCTCTGGTGCGAAGGCGGGGCGGTGAGGCCGTGGCTCCGTCATTGCGTGATACACGTCCGCGGCGGCGAGCAACCGGGCGGGCGGTGTGAGCGATGCCGCGCCTATTCCGCGGTGGTAACCCGAGCCATCGAGACGCTCGTGGTGGAAAGTGGCGATCGGTCCGAGCGCAGTCAAGAACGGAGAATGGGCGAGGACGCGCTCGGTGTAATACGCGTGCAGTCTCACCTTTTCCCACTCGTCCGCGGTCAACGGTCCGCGCTTCTGCCAGATGCCGGTAGGCACTGCAACGCGCCCCACATCGTGGACAAGCGCTGCCCGACGAACCGCCGTCTGGGTATCGGCAGCGAGGCCCGAACACTTGGCTGCCGCCGTCGCCAGGTCTGCCACTCCGCTTGAGTGGCCAACGAGGAATGGAGACGCGAGGTCGGCGAAGTCGCCTATGGCAGCTAGCGCTCGATCGATCTGATCGCCTTCCAGGGTCAGCCACGGAGTTGGCTCGCAGGCCAGCGTGTGCTCCCACATCGACGCATCGATCGCGGGCGCAAAGAACTCCGCTGCGTCATCCGCTAGTCGATTGGCTATGGCGGGATCGAATGCGTGTCCGGCGCGCTCGCGAAGTACACCCGCTGCGAACTCCTCACCGCCCAGCATGTGCTGGAAAGTGGCATCCCGGGCGACGTGAACGATGCGCACGGGTAACGGGATCTCGTCGCGCTGCGAATGGCCCGGTTGGCCCTTGCCATCCCACCGCTCTGACGCGTAGTTGAAGAGTGCCCCCACCGTGGACGGGAGGCCGAGGCGGTCGATCAGCATCTGAGCCACCTCGCACAGAGCAGCGATCTGGACTTTGAAGAGCTTCGCCAACTTCGGGAGGCCTTGCGCGAGCTCCGCGCCGCGCACGAGGGGCCCGTTGCCGGGTGGGGCGATTGCTCGCATGAGGCCCCTGACCATCTCCGGCCGCGACCCGAACCTTGCGGGCATCCCATACGTGGTGAGTGACTCGTGGCCGCCGAAGATCTCTGCAGCGACATCTGCATTGGCGGTACAGCCGACATAGAAGAGGAGACACGCGTAGTAGGTCTGCGAGGCGGTTTCCGGGTCGACGCCCATCCCATCGGCAAGTCGCATTGCGAGCAACGTGCTCTGCAAGCCATGCTCGAGCGGCACCACGATGCCGAGGTCCGTCGCTAGCGAAAGCGAAGCGATCACCTCTGCGGTACGAACCTGCTCCGCGGCCGCCAACGATTGGTTTGCCACCCCGCGACCGTAGCCGACCGTGACCTCTAGATACGCCGAGGGCTCGGAGCAACTCCGAGCCCT
>CAWCRC010000005.1:0-380170 GCA_963797805.1 uncultured Actinomycetes bacterium
TCGAGGCCGAGCGCCAGGTCTGGCGAGCGGCGGTGGAGGCGCTTCCCGGCCTCCGACACGACGTGCAGGAGGTGGTCGCCGAGGGCGACGCCGTTGTCGCGCGTGCGGTCGTCACCGGCACGTTTGCGAGGACGATCGGCGGGCTCCAGCCCACCGGCCGCCCGTTCCGTCTCGACCAGATGGTGCTCGTGCACGTCGCCGACGACAGGATCGTCGAGGCGTGGGAGATCGCCGACCTCTCGCCGCTCTGGGGCGGCGCGGCACGGGACCGGCCGACGAGCCCGCGTGAGCGAGCTGCGGGTCGGCCTTGGCGTCGACGCCCACGCCTTCGGCGACGACGTGCCGCTCGTGCTCGGCGGGGTCGCGATCGACGGCCACCGCGGGTTGGCGGGCCACTCCGACGGCGACGTGATCGCCCACGCCCTCACGGATGCGCTGCTCGGGGCCGCGGGGCTCGGCGACATCGGTGGGCTCTTCCCGTCCGACGACGAGCGCTACCGAGGCGCCGACTCGGTCGTCCTGCTGACCGAGGCCTACGAGCACGTCCGGCGCGCCGGCTTCGCGCTCGTCAACGCGGACTGTGTGCTGGTCGGCCAGTCGCCGCGGATCGCGCCCCACCGGGAGGCGATGCGCGAGCGCCTGGCGGCCGCCCTCGGCGTGGCGCCGGATGCGGTCAACGTGCGGGCGACGACGACCGATCGGCTCGGCTTCACGGGCCGCGGCGAGGGCCTCGCGGCCGAGGCGGTCGCGCTGCTGCGGCGCGACCCCCGTGAGGGTCACGCCGGCCGTCGACGTCGCGCTACCGGAGGGCTCCATGGAGGTCGGCGAGGCGCCGGCCGCCGCCCTTCCCGGCGACCGCCCGGCGAGCTAGGGTGGAGGAAAGCCCTTCGACGGAAGGGAAGTGCATGGAGGAGACTCCACCGGACTGAACACAGCGCGCACGTCCCGCTGAACGCGACGTGCGCAGGCCGCAAGCCCGCTGCGGCCCCGGCTCATCCGGAGCATCCGGCGGTGTGGCGCACGGCGCGCACCCACGAGAGCTCCCGACCGGCCTCCAATGCGCTGACGGGCGAGAAAGCGCATCGGAGGCCGGTCTCTTTGTGGGCGGCTAGACGGCGCCGGGCAGTGTGAACGACACGCGTGCCCCGCCGTCGGGCGGCGACTCCGCCCAGATCCGTCCACCGTGCGCCTCGACGATCCCGCGCGCGATCGCGAGCCCGAGGCCGGCGCCCCGGACGGAGCGCGCCGGGTCGCCGCGCCAGAAGCGGTCGAACATCCGCTGGCGCGCCTCCTCGTCGAGCCCTTCGCCGGTGTCCTCGACGCTGACCTGCACCTCGCGGCCGAGCTGCTCGACGCGGACCGCGACCGAGCCGTCGGACGGCGTGTGCCGGAGAGCGTTCGTGATCAGGTTGAAGAGGACGCGCTCCACCTTCTCGGGCGCGAAGCGCGCCCGCACGTCCTTCGGGACGCTGGCGTCGAGGTCGACGCCTCGACGCCGCGCGTCGGCCTCGACACCGCGCAGGCACGCCTCGACGACCGGCTCGAGCTCCGCGTCGCGCAGCTCGAGGGTCAGGGCGCCCGCGTCGATCCTCGCCAGCTCGAAGAGGTCGTCGACGAGCGTCGAGAGGTGCGCGACCTGCTCGCGGAGGACGGGCAGCGTCGAGTCGGGCTCGACGAGGCCGTCCTCGAGCGCCTCGAGCATCGCCTGCATGTTGGCGAGCGGCGTGCGCAGGTCGTGACTCGCCCAGGCGACCAGCTCGCGGCGCGCGTCGAAGAGCTGCTCGAGACCGGACGCCATCTCGTTGAAGGAGGTGGCGAGCTCGGCGACCTCCGCCGGTCCCGACTCCGGCGCCCTGACGCTCAGATCTCCGCGCGCGAGCCGCGCGGAGGCGTCGCGGACGCGGTCGACGGAGCCTGCGATGGAGTGCGCGAGCACGAGCCCCGCGACGACCGCAACCGTGGCCGACGCGGCCGACACGGCGAGGATCTTGACGTCGTCGCCCATCTTGAACGCGACCCAGCCGGAAAGCAGCACCGACGCGAGCGGCAGGCAGACCGAGAGCGCGGCCAGGCCCGCGAGCTGGAGCCGCAGGCTGGGGAGGAGACGGAGCAGCACCACGGCGACGAGCCCGGCGCCGAGCGTCAGGAGGCCGACGGCGATCGCCTGGCCGAGCATCGCGACCGGCATCACGGCACGATGCGGTACCCGACCCCCCACACGGTCTGGAGGTGCTGCGGGTCGGAAGGGTCCGCCTCGATCTTCTCGCGCAGCCGGCGGACGTGGACGGTGACGGTGCCCGTATCGAGCGCCGCCTCGTAGCCCCACACCCGGCTCATCAGCTGATCGCGCCCGAAGACCCGGCGCGGGTGGCTCGCGAGGAACCAGAGGAGGTCGAACTCCTTGGCCGTGAGTCGCACCTCGGCTCCGCCCCGTCGCACCTCCCGGGTCTCTGCGTCGAGCTCGATCTCGCCGAAGGCGAGCCGCTGCGGGTGCTGGCCACTCGCCCGTGTTCTTCGCAGGACGGTGCGCACCCGCGCCGCGAGCTCACGCGGCGAGAACGGCTTGGTGACGTAGTCGTCCGCGCCCAGCTCGAGCCCGACGATCCGGTCGGCCTCCTCGCCGCGGGCGGTCAGCATGATCACGGGAAGCTCGGAGCGGGAGCGGATCCAGCGGCAGAGCTCGAGCCCGTCCGTGCCGGGGAGCATCACGTCGAGGACGACGAGGTCGGGCGACTCGCGCTCGACGAGGGCGCGCGCATCGTCCCCGTCGCCCGTCTCGAGCGTCGCGTACCCCTCGCGCTCGAGGTAGCGCACGACGACCTCGCGGACGATCGGCTCGTCGTCGACGACCAGCACGGTGGCCATGGGCTCGATGGTGCCGTCCCCGTCCTTACGCACGCCTGAACAACGCCCCCTCGGCCCCCGGGCGAGTTCGGCGGGCGTTCAGCGCGCGTTCAGAGACACGCAAGAAGCGGCGCCTACCGTCGGGGTCTCCCGAACCAACGAGGAGGTCATCATGCGAAGGATCGCGGTTCTGCTCGCCCTCTGCACCGTCGCCGCGGCGGCGGCCGCGCTCCCCGCCCTCGCGGCGGACGGGCCCGTGCAGCAGTTCCGGCAGAATGTGACGCTCGGCTTCTACCGCGGGGACGTCGTCTCGTACCTCGACTTCGGGCCCGTGAAGCTCGCGCGAGGCAACCGCGTCGCGCCGATCTGGGTCGTGACGAACGGCGTCGAGGCGCAGAGGAACATCGTCGACACCGTGCCCGGCCGTCGCGACTACTCGCCGCTCTGGGCCGTCCGCACCGTGACCTGGACGAGTGGCGCGACACCTCGCGTGCTTCGCTCGAAGGCCGCGGTCCTGGCCGCGCAGCGTGCGGGCGAGGTCGCCGTCCGGGCGATGCCGACCGTCGTCAACTGCCCTGTGCTCTGACGTCGGCGGGGTCGCGCCGCCCCGCACCGCCGCGCTAGGCTCGCGTCGATGGAGTTGCCGATCACGGGCGGGTGCGGGTGCGGCGCGGTGCGGTTCGAGGTGTCGAAGCCGTTCGCCTCCGCCGCGTACTGCCATTGCACGCGCTGCCAGCGCCGCACCGGCTCCGCAGCCGCCGCGACGGCTCGCGCCGAGCCGGGAGCGGTGCGGATCGTGCAGGGCGAGAGCGAGCTCCGGGCGTGGGCGCCCGAGGGCGGCCGCGAGAAGGTCTTCTGCGGCCTGTGCGGCTCGGCGCTCTTCAGCCGCATGGTCGGGAGCGACGACAACGACGGCGTCCGGCTCGGTGCGATCGACGGCGATCCGGGGATCCGCCCGAGCTCGCGGCAGTTCGTCGCCTACGCGGCGACGTGGGAGGACGTGCCCGACGACGGGCTCCCCCACTACGACGAGACCCGCCCCGCTTACGACCAGGGCCGCTGAGCCCGCCGAGCGTGCACGCTCTCCCCGAAGGGACTGACGCGCGCGCCGTCGTCCTCGTCGAGGGCACGAGCGACAAGGTCGCGCTGGAGACGCTTGCCAGGCGCCGGGGACGCGACCTCGTGGCCGAGGGCGTCGTCGTGCTCGCGACCGGGGGCATCCATGCAGTCGGTCGCTTCCTGGACCGCTTCGGCCCGCAGGGCGCCGACGCCCACCTCGCCGGCCTCTGCGACGATTGCGAGGAGCCCGTGCTCCGCCGCGCGCTCGAGCGCGCCGGCCTCGGCCCAGGGCTTTCCCGAGCCGAGCTGGAGCGGCTCGGCTTCTTCGCGTGCGTCGCCGACCTCGAGGACGAGCTCGTGCGCGCAGTCGGCCCGGAGGGCGTCGAGGCCGTGGTCGCGGGCGAGGGCGAGCTCGCGGCCTTCCGCACCTTTCAGAAGCAGCCGGCGAAGCGCGACCTCTCGCGCGAGCAGCAGCTGTGGCGGTTCATGTGGAACCGGAAGATCCGGTACGCGCCGCTCCTCGTCGAGGCACTCGACCTCGACCGCGTTCCGCGTGCACTCGACGGCGTGCTCGCGCACCTCGACCAGACCCCGCGCCACGGCTGAGATCGCGCAGAAGGGGCGCAGCGAGCCGGCACCGGTCTGTGCGAGCCCACTCGGAGTCACGCGGGAAGACGGACGAGGCCGTCCTCGACGACGACGAGCCCGTCGCGCTCGAGCGCTTCGACCACCGTGGGATCGAGCACCCCGGCCCGCTGTGGGGCGTCCGCGACCGCCCTGAGCGTCGTCGCCCGGCGGTGACGGAACGAGCCCTCGAAGCGCGACTGCTTCCGCGCAGGCTCGTCGCGCGTGCCGCGCGAAGGGCACGCGCCCATGAGCGGGCAGTCGTCGCAGCGCGGGATCCGCGCGAGGCACACAGTCGCACCGAGATCCATCAGCGCCTGCGCCGCGGCGCCGGTGAAGCCATGCCCGGTGCGTCGCTCGACGCGGTCGACGTTGACGTCGCGCGGGAGGACGTTCTCGTCGAAGGCGAAGTTCGCGATGGCCGCGGCCGTGTACGGGCCGACGCCGGGGAGCTCTGTGAGGTCGTCGGGCCAGCCGTCGGCGGCGACCCGAGACGCGGCGCGGTGGAGCGCGACGGCCCGACGGTTGTAGCCGAGACCCTGCCATTCGACGATCACCTCGGCGGGGCTCGCGGCCGCGAGGGCGGCGGCCGTCGGCCACCGGGCCAGCCAGCGCTCATAGCGCGGCACGACGCGCTCGACCTGCGTCTGCTGGAGCATCACCTCGGAGACGAGGATCGCGTACGGGTCGCGCGTCCGCCGCCACGGGAGGTCGCGTCCGACTGCGTGGTACCACGCGAGCAGCTCCTTCTCCACGCGCCGAGCGTAGTGCGCCTGCCACCGCCGCTGTAGCGTCTCCCCATGCTGCTCTACAACTCGATGGTCTCGGGCAATTGCTACAAGGTGCGGCTGCTCCTCGCGCACCTCGGGATCGACTACGAGCGCCACGAGCTGGACGTCGTCGACCGGTCGAACCGGTCGGAGGTGCTCGGCGGCCTCAACCCCGACCTGCGCGTGCCGACGCTCGTGCTCGACGACGGCCGCCCGATCGCCGAGTCGGGCGCCATCCTCTGGTACTTCGGCGAGGGGACGAGGTTCGTGCCCGACGACCGCTACGAGCGCGCCAAGGTCCTGCAGTGGATGTTCTTCGAGCAGTACACGCACGAGCCCGCGATCGCGGTCGTCCGGTTCCTGGTCGCGTACTCGGGCGAGCCCGAGAAGCACGTCGATCTGATCGCGTCCCGGACGAAGCAGGGCTACCGCGCGCTCGACGCGATGGAGGGGCACCTCGACGGAGGCGGGCCGTTCCTCGTCGGCTCGTCGCCCACGCTCGCCGACATCGCGCTCTACGCGTACACGCACGTCGCGCACGAGGGGGGCTTCGACCTCTCGGGCTACCCGGCGATCGGAACCTGGCTCGAGCGCGTGGCGGCCGACCCGGGGCACGTCACGATCGACGCATGACCGTCCGCGTCCGGTTCGCGCCGAGCCCGACCGGATCGCTTCATCTCGGCAATGCGCTCGCCGCCGTCGCGAATCGGGGCTTCGCCGACGAGCACGGCGGTGCGCTCGTGCTCAGGATCGACGACACGGACCCGTCACGAATCGTCCCCGGCGGGGAGGCGGCGATCCTGGCCGACCTCGAGTGGCTCGGGGTCGGGTGGGACGAGGGGCCGCTCCGTCAGAGCGAGCGCGGCGACGTCTACGCCGCCGCGGTCCGCGTCGCCGAGACGACGGGTGGGGCGACGAGGGATTCCGACGGCTCGCTCCGCCTCGGCGAGGTGACGCTCCTCCGCGCGGACGGGACCGCGACCTATCAGCTTGCGAGCGTCGCGGACGACCTGGCGCTCGGGATCACGCACGTGATCCGCGGCTCCGATCATCGCCCGAACGAGCCGCTCCAGCGCCGGATCGCGCGCGCGATCGGCGGTGAGCTGCCCGAGGTGAGGCACATCGGACTCCTGCTGGGCGAGGACGGCAAGAAGCTGTCCAAGCGGCACGGCGGGAGCTCGGTCGCCGACCTCCGGGTGGAGGGCATTCCCGCAGCGGCCGCCCGCGCCTACCTCGAGGAGCTCGGACTCCCGGCGCACGACGTCCGTCTCGACCGCGGCCGGCTCGGCCGGCTCGCGATCGACGCGATCACGGCAATGAGCGACGAGGAGCTCGCCGCCGACGCGGACGCACCGCCGGAGCTGGCGCGCGCCCTTCGCGGTGCCCGGACGCTCGTCGAGGCCCGGGCGATGGCACGGTCGATCCTCGCTCCCGAGCCGGTCGACCTGCCGGTGCCCGCACGCCCGACGCTCGAGCGGTTCGCCGAGCTCCGGGCGGCGGCGCCCGACCGGCTCGACGAGGACGCGGCCCGCGCGATCGTCCGCGAGCTGAAGGCGGTCGGAGGCGACCTGCGGGCGCTACGGCTGGCGCTGACGGGCGCCGAGCGCGGGCCGGAGCTCTGGTCGGTCGTCGCAGCGCTGCCCGCCGCCGAGGCGCTCGCTCGGGTCGGGCGCGCCTCGGTCTCCGGCTGAGCCGCGTCTACGATCGCGCCATGCGCCTGCAGGACACGCTGACGGGCTCGCTCGTCGAGCTCCCGCCTCCGCCCGAGCCGGTCGGGATCTACGTCTGCGGCCCAACGGTCTACGCGCGGGCGCACATCGGTAACGCGCGGCCGTTCGTCGTCTTCACGTGGCTCGCGCGCTGGCTCAGGCACCAGGGCTACGACGTGAAGCTCGTCCACAACATCACGGACGTGAACGACAAGATCTACGAGGCCGCGCCGGGCCGGAGCGCCGGGCTCGCGCGCGACGCGACCGCCTGGTACCTCGAGGACACCGCGGGCTTCGGGCTCGGGATGCCCGACGCCCAGCCGCTCGCGACCGAGACGGTCCCCGAGATCGTGGAGCTGATCGGCACGCTGATCGAGTCCGGGCACGCGTACGCCGCCGACGGCGATGTGTACTTCCGCGTGGCGAGCTTCGAGGGCTACGGCGCGCTCTCGGGCCAGCGGCCCGATCAGGTCGAGGAGCAGGAGCCGAACCCCGCGAAGGAGGATCCGCGCGACTTCGCGCTCTGGAAGGCGACCAAGGAGGGCGAGGACACCTCCTGGGAGTCACCGTGGGGCGTGGGCCGTCCCGGCTGGCACATCGAGTGCTCGGCAATGGCCGCGAAGGAGCTCGGCCCGGAGTTCTGGATCCACGGCGGCGGGCTCGACCTCGTCTTCCCGCACCACGAGAACGAGCGCGCGCAGTCGGTCGCGGCCGGCCATCCCTTCGCGCGCATCTGGATGCACAACGGGATGCTCCGCTTCACGGGCGAGAAGATGTCGAAGTCGCTCGGCAACGTGGAGACGATCCGCGAGGTGCTGGACGAATGGGGGGCCGAGACGGCGCTCGTCTTCTTCCTGACCGCGCACTGGCGGAAGCCGATCGACTTCTCGCCGGCGACCATGTCGGCCGCCCGCGCGCAGGCCGAGACCTTCCGCAACGCACTGCGGGGCGAACGGCGCGCTGCCGGCGACTGGGGCGAGCTCGAGCGCGGCGCTCGAGGACGACTTCAACACGCCCGCCGCCCTCGCGGTGATGCACGAATGGGCGCGCACGGGCGCGCTGGACGAGCTGCGACGCAGCCTCGCCCTCTTCGGGCTGGAGTCGCTCGGCGCCGTCGAGGCCGCCCCGGCGGAGGTCGTCGCGCTCGCGGAGGCCCGCGTGGCCGCCAGGGACGCGAGGGACTTCGCCGAGGCGGATCGGCTCCGCGACTCGATCGCGGGCGCAGGATGGGAGGTGCGCGACGTCGCCGACGCGCCGTTCTTCCAGCTCGTGAAGCGCGCCACGTGACCCGCGACCTCGTCTTCGGGCGCAACGCCGTCCGCGAGGCGCTGCGCGGTCGGCGCGCGGTGCTCGAGGTGTGGGCCAGCGAGCGTGCGGTGGACACCGTGGAGTGGCTCGGCGAGGGCCCGCGCGCAAAGGTGAAGCGGGAGCGCGAGCTGACCGAGGCGGCAGGGTCGCCCGACCACCAGGGCATCGTCGCCTGGTGCGAGCCGTATCCCTATGCCGACGCGTGGGAGCTGGCGGCGGCGGAGAGGCCGCTGCTCTGCCTCCTCGACCAGGTCACCGACCCGCGGAACCTCGGTGCGGTGGTTCGGAGCGCGGCCGGCGCCGGCGCGACGGGCGTCGTCGTCCCCACGCATGGCGCCACCGCGGTGACACCCGCTGTCTGCAGGTCGTCCGCGGGGGCCGTCGAGCACCTGCCGGTCGCCGTCGTGCCCAACCTCGCGCGGTATCTCGCCGATGTGAAGAGCAACCGCCTGTGGGCCTACGCGGCCGCCGCTGACGGGGACACGCAGCTCTGGTCGCTCGACCTGCGCGACGGCGTCGCGCTCGTCTTCGGCGCCGAGGGCAAGGGGGTGCGTCCGCTCGTGCGGCGCACCTGCGACGGGACCGTCTCGATCCCGCTCGCGCCCGGCGTCGAGTCGCTGAACGTGAGCGTCGCGGCGGCGGTCACGCTCTTCGAGGCCCGTCGCCAGCGCCAAGCTCAACCTCGACTCGAGGTAGAGAATTGAGCGACGTCACGCTCTACCTGTTCGACGGGTCGAATCTCTTCCACGCGGGGGGCTATGCCGACCGGGACGCGCTCGTGGACGATCTCGCGAGCTTCGTGGCCGTGCGCGGCGCGCGCGGCGTCGTGGTCTTCGACGGTGCGGGGGCGGATCGCCAGGTGGGGACGCTCGACGTCCGCTTCGCCGGCCACGCCGACACCGTGCTCGAGCGACTGGCCGCCGGGCACCGGGACTCCGAGGCCGTGCTGCTCGTGACGTCGGATGCCGCGATCCGCGGGACGAGTGGGCAGGAGGTGCGAAAGCGCGCCTCTGCAGGCTTCCTCGCCGAGCTCGGGGAGGTCGTGCATCGCGAGGCCTCGGCCAGCCGGCTGGGCGACCGCGTCGACGACGAGACGCGGGCCCGGCTCGAGCGCCTTCGCCGCGGCCACTGACCGCCGCGGCTCGGGAAACCCGCCGCACGTCGAGGCGAACACGTGTTCTTATTACAATGGAACGAACGCAAAGGGGTTGTAACGCTCGCGCAAAGGTGCTAGCTTCTCCCTCGACCTGAGGGTGAGACTGTCCCTCGGGAGGCGTCCGATCACCGTCGAGATCAGGAGAGAGACGATGTCCCTGCGCACCGCTGCAGCCCCCAAGACCCCGCAGAAGCTGCAGCGGGAGCTCGAGGATCTTCAGCTCGTCGTCAAGGCGCGGAACGGGTCGAGCGCCGCGCGCGAGGAGCTCATGCGCCGCTACCACGGCTTCGTCCGGCTCAAGGCGAGCTCGTACTTCCTCGCGGGCGGGGACGCGGAGGACCTCGTGCAGGAAGGCATGATCGGCCTCTTCAAAGCGATCCGCGACTTCCGGCATGACAAGGAGACCTCGTTCCGGTCGTTCGCCGAGCTCTGCGTGACGCGCCAGATCATCACCGCGATCAAGTCGGCCACCCGGTACAAGCACGCTCCCCTGAACACGTACGTCTCGTTCAGCCACACGCCGGCGGGGCAGGACACCGAGGGCGAGTGCACGCTCGGGGACGCGCTCCCCGGCCCGTCCATCGACGACCCGTCCGTACGCGTCGTGTCGACCGAGGAGCTTCAGGCCCTCGTCGGCTGTCTCGGGACCAGCCTCTCGGGGCTCGAGTCGGAGGCCCTCCGGCTCTACCTCGACGGGCACTCCTACGAGACGATGGCCGACGAGCTCGGGTGCGACTGCAAGACGATCGACAACGCGCTCCAGCGCGTCAAGCGCAAGATCCTCGCGCACCAAGCCGAACGCGCGGTGCCGGCCTAGTCGCTGCGAGCCGCCGTCGGTGGCTAGCCCGCGTCCCACCGCTCACGGCGGACGAGCTCGTCGAGCGCGAGCCGCCGCTGGGTGAGTCGCGAGACGAGCTGTGTCTCGCGCGGGTCGGGTGCGGCACGGCCGATCGTCACGAGGCATACGAAGTGGACGTCGTCGGGGACGCCGAGCACGGCTCTGACGGCGGGCACCTGGCCGCGCAGCACGCCGTAGACGCCGGCCGCAAGCCCCTCGTCGAGCGCCGCGAGCTGCAGCAGCATGAAGAGCGCGCCCGCGTCGACGTACCAGTAGGGCACGGGCCAGTCGATCTCCGCGCCGTCCCGCAGCTTGTCCGGCCTGCGGTACCGCTCGTGGTAGCTCTCCTCGCGGACGCCCACGAACAGGTGGACGGGCGCGGCGGAGATCCAGGCCTGGCCGCCCGCGGCGACGTACTCCTCCTCGCCCGCGAGGCGGGCGAGCTCGGCTCGCGTGGAGGGCTCGGTCACCACCACGATGCGATGCCCCTGGCTGAACCCGGCGCTCGGCGCGCGCCAGACGGTCGCGACGATCCGGTCGATCGCGTCGGGCGGCACCGCGTCCGGTAGGTAGCTCCGCACCATCCGTCGGCGCCGCAGGATCTCGCTGAAGTCCATCGGGAGAGCCGGAGAAGGGATTCGAACCCTTGACCCCTGGTACACGACGACTCGGTGGCGGCCAATACGGCCACCCTGGACGTCTTGTGGCCGTCCGGCGTCAGGTGACCCGGCGAGATTAGCTCAGTCGGGCAGCGATTTGGGCAACAATCGGTCGCGCGACGGCCGCCGCGACGAAGAACGTGCCGGCCTTGAACCGGCGACCCAGCTCGAAGCACCCGTCCAACAGTGGTCGTGGCGAGTCAGGGAACGTCGAACGTCAGCGGGCAAGCCATCCTCGCCTCCGAGCTGAGCCTGGCCGCCGACCAACACGTTCCTCCCCTCCTGGCGCGGGATCAACGATCCGCCGAGGCGACTTGCGCGATCGTGGGACAGAGCTAACGGGAAGACGCGCAGTCGCGAGAGGCGAAGGAACCCGCTGTCGTCCACGTGAGCCGCCAACGTGATCCCATTCGTGCCAACTCCACTAGAGCGAGGCCCAAATGGAGCCGGCGCCTAGCGCTTCACCCGGGCACCGGCTCCTCGCACGAGGGCCTCCACCTCGGGGAGGGTCGCCGCGGACGTGTCGCCGGGCGTGGTCATCACGAGCGCGCCGTGGGCGGCGCCTAACTCGAGGTCGCGAGGTGGCGGCTCGCTGCAGGTCGTCGCTCTCCAGAAGTCCGAAGATGAGGCCGGAGGCGAAGCTATCGCCGCCACCGACGCGGTCGAGAACCTCCAGACCCGGCCGTGGGGTGGCCTCGACGAATCCGGTGGCAGGCGACCAGGCGATCGCCGACCAGTCGTTGACGGTGGCGCTGTGGACGGTGCGCAGCGTCGTCGCCACAACGGCGAAGTTCGGGAACTCCTGCGCCGCCTGTTCGATCATCTTCCGAAAGGCGGCGGTGTCGAGATCGCGCAGGTTCTCGTCGGTGCCCTCGACCTCGAGCCCGAGGCATGCGGTGAAGTCTTCCTCGTTGCCGATCATCACGTCGATGTGTCGGGCGAGTCGACGGTTCACCTCTTGCGCGCGCTCGACTCCGCCGATCCCCTGCCACAGGCTGGGCCGGTAGTTGAGGTCGTAGGACACGACGGTGCCGTGGCGCAAGGCGGCGTCGACGGCTTCGTCAACCACGTCCGGTGTCGTCTCCGAGAGCCCGGCGAATATCCCGCCCGTGTGGAACCAGCGCACCCCGAGCGTGCCGAAGAGGTGCTCCCAGTCGACATCGCCCGGCCGCAGTTGCGACGCCGCCGTGTTCCCCCGGTCGGACACCCCCAGCGCGCCTCGGACGCCGAAGCCGCGTTCGGTGAAATTGAGGCCATTGCGGACGGTACGACCGATGCCGTCCGAGGCGACCCAGCGGACGAGGGACGTGTCGACGCCTCCCTGCAGGACGAAGTCCTCGAGCAGCCGCCCGACCTCGTTGTCGGCAAAGGCGGTGACGACTGCGGTGCGCTGGCCGAAGCAGCGACGTAAGCCGCGGGCGACGTTGTACTCGCCACCCCCTTCCCACACCCGGAACTCCCGCGCGTTGCGGATGCGTCCCACTCCCGGGTCGAGGCGGAGCATGATCTCACCGAGCGCGACGAAGTCGAACCGACATTCCTCTGCCGGCCGGACGGCCAGACCGCTCACGGCTCCTCCCCGGTGCCGAGGCGGACTGCCTCCCGCGTGAAGCGGGTCACGGTCGCGAAGTCACGTGCGGCGATCAGCTCGGGCGCGACCATCCAGCTGCCCCCAACGGCCGCCACCGACGGCAGGGCGAGATAGGAGGCGGCATTTGCCGCGCTCACGCCGCCGGTGGGGATCCAGCGCACGCCGGGAAAGGGCCCTTGGAGCGCGCGCAGGAGTGCAACGCCGCCGGCAACCTGAGCCGGAAAGAGCTTGAGGAGGTCGAGGCCATGATCGAGTGCCGCGATGACCTCGGTAGCCGTCGCGACACCGGGAATGACGAGGACGTTCAGGTCCCTGCAGCGCTCGACGACGCGGGGGCTGAGTCCGGGCATGACGATGAATCGAGCGCCTGCCTCGACCGCGAGGTCAACCTGCTCCGGCCGCACCACCGTCCCGGCGCCGACGAGAAGCCTCGTCTCGTGGGCGAGAAGCCGCACTGCGTCTGCGGCCACCTCGGTGCGGAAGGTGACTTCGGCGACCGGCAGTCCTCCCTGCTCCAGGGCCTCTGCCAGCGGTCGCGCGGTCTCGAGTTCCTCGATGACGACGACCGGGACGATCCGGCGGCGCAGAAGAGCGTTCGCGACCTCGTTCTCGGTCACCGGCCGAGCCACCCCCCGTCGACGGGGAGGACGACACCGTGCACGTAGTCGGCGGCTGTGGAGGCGAGGAACAGAACGGCGCCTGCGATGTCGGCGGCCGCTCCCCATCGTCCGGCCGGAATCCGCTCCAGGATCTGGTTCGAGCGGTGCGGATCTTCTCGCAGCGCCTGCGTGTTGTCGGTCTCGATGTAGCCCGGTGCCACGGCGTTGACGTTGACGCCGTGCGCGGCCCACTCGTTCGCGAACGCCTTCGTCAGCTGCGCGATCCCACCTTTGCTCGCTGCGTACCCGGGGACGTTGATCCCGCCCTGGAAGGAGAGGAGAGAGGCGATGAAGACGATCTTCCCCGCTCCGCGCTCCAACATGAGCCGGCCGATCTCGCGGGTGAGCACGAACTGCGCCGTCAGGTTCACTTCCAAGACCTCGTCCCAGTCCTCGTCGCTGTGCTCGGCCGCCGGGTTTCGCCGAATCGTTCCTGCGTTGTTGACGAGCACGTCGATCGGCGGCCCAGCTCGCAGCGTTTCGACGAGGTCGTAGACGGCAGTCCGATCGCTGAAATCGGTTGCGTGCCCACGGAAGATCCTCCCCCGCTGCGCGATCTCGCTGCCGACAGCGCCTCCGTCGGGCTCGAGGTTTGCGCTGACCCCGATCACGTCTGCGCCCGCATCTGCGAACGCAATCGAGATCGCCTCACCGATGCCGCGACGGCAGCCCGTGACGAGCACGGTCGAGCCAGAGAACGAGTCGGCGGTCACGCTCGACAGTCGATGAGGATCTTCATGGCAGCGGTGTCGTCGTCGAGTTCCTCGAACACGGAGGGCAGCCGGTCGAGCGGCTCGACCGCGCTGATCAGACGTTCGAGCGGCAGCACACCCGCCGCGAGGAGATCGATCGCCCTCTCGTAGTCCTCCGGCTCGTACACCCGCGCACCGAGCATGCGCAGCTCTTTCCAGAAGAAATCGAACAGCCGCACTGGCTGCGGCTCGGGGAAGATCGCGACGACGACGACGCGGCCCCGGATCGAGGCAAGGCCCGTCATGACGTCGGCCCCCGCGGCCGAACCGGAGACCTCGAAGACGACGTCCGCTCCGGCGCCACCCGTTCGCTCGAGGATGGCCGCCTGGGGGTCCGTTGCGGTCGGGTCGATGACGTCGAGCCCGAGCGCCGCGGCGAGTCTGCGGCGGAAGTGGCTGACCTCGCTCAGCGTCACCTCTGCCCCTTGCGCCCTGGCGACCAGGCCGACGAGCAGCCCGATCGGACCGCCTCCGATCACCACGACGGACTCGTCGGCGACGACCTCACCGCGTCGCACGTCGTGGCAGGCAACTGCGAGTGGCTCGACGAGCGCGGCCAGCTGCAGGTCGACCGTCGGCGGTAGTCGGTGAAGCGTGAAGGCGGGCACGGTCCACGAGCTCTGGAACGCACCGGGGGTATCGATGCCGAGGAACTTGAGCCCGCGGCAGATGTGACTGAAGCCTTTGTCGGCGGGCGTCTCGGCCCGGGTGTCGAGCGGGCGAACGACGACGGGGTCACCGACGTCGTAGCCGTCGACGCCCGGGCCGAGCTCTGCGACGGTGCCCGACATCTCGTGACCGATCACCTGCGGTATGCGAACCCTGTGGTCCATGTGACCGTGGGCGATGTGGACGTCGGTGCCACAGACGCCGCAGAACGCAACGTCGAGCCGGACCTCGCCCGCTCCTGGTGACAGCACCTCGCTCTCGCCGACCGTGAACCTTCCCGGGCCCTCGTAGTAGACCGCCGTCATGCCGGGTCGGCCTCGTCTGCTTCGAGCATGTGTTTGAGCCACTGCTCGCCCTCCGACAGGTGGATGAGGTCGGCGGCGCTCGCTCGCTCGGCATCGTGGTCGCGGAGCGCCTCGTAGATGTCCCAGTGGCGCTTCTTCGTCGTCTCGATCGCGCCCTGCTCGGTCGCGGAGCGCCAGAGCCTGGCCCGTAGCGTCCCGCCTGAGAGGTGCTGGATCAGCGACGCAAGGGTCGAGTTGCCGGAGGCGGTGACGATGATCCGGTGGAACTCCTCGTCGGCGGCGATGAACGCCTGGGTCGTCTCGGCGGCGTCCATCCTCGCGAGGCACTCCTCGAGCGCCGCGTAGCTCTCCTCGGTCAACCGCGTCGCCGCCATCCCGGTGGCGACCGGCTCGAGGATCCGGCGCACTTGGTGCAGCTCGAGAAGCGTGTCCCCCGACACGAGGTCGCTGACGAACGCCATGCCCGTGAGGAGGAGCTCTGGCTCGAGACTCGTCACGTAGGTGCCGTCGCCGACCCGCGGCTCGAGGACGCCGATCAATGTCAGGGCGCGGACGGCTTCGCGCAGCGAGTTGCGGGACAGCCCGAGCCGGTCTGCCAGCACCTGCTCCTTCGGGAGCTTCGAGTCCGCGACGAACTCGCCGGACATGATCAGGTCCTTGATCTTCGCGATCGCCTGATCAGTCAGCGCGACCATCGTCGTGTTCTCCGGGGCTCGAGTGGTTGTGGGTGACGGTGTCGCCGAGCCGGTAGAGGCGGGCGGGGGTGTCTTCCAGTATGCGGCGCGCGCTGTCGTCTCCGGCGACCGTGGTGACGATCTCCACCGTTTCGCGCCAGACTCTTCCGTAGTCGCCGTTCAGCAGGGAGTACGGCCAGTCGCTTCCCCACATCAGACGGTCGGGGCCAAAGCACTCGACCGCGACCTCGACGGCGTCTCGCATGTCGCTCCCCGTCCAGCCTGCCGAGGTGAGGACGGTGTTGAGACCGGAGATCTTGGCGGCCACGTTGCCGTGCGCCGCTGCGCGCTGCACCAGCGTCGTCCAGTCGGCCATCCGCGCAGTGAGGAGCGGCGGCTTGCCGAGATGGTCGATCACGATCGTCAGGTCCGGGAAGCGTTGCGCGAGCTCGGGCACGTCGCCCAGATGGCGCGGGTATACGCACACGAGCTCCAGTACGAGGTGGCGGTCCTCGAGCAACGCGATGCTCTCGAGCACATTCTCCCGGAGGATCCAGTGCGGATCGTCCTCTTCGTGGATCAGATGACGAATCCCGCGAAGCTTGGGGCGCCGTCCGAGCCGATCGAGGCGTGCGCGAGCGCGTTGGGGGTTCGTGAGGTCGACCCAGGCGGTGACAGCGCCAATCCACGCGTTGGCGTCCGCCTGCTCGAACATCGCGTCGGTGTCGGCGTCGGTGCACGCGGCCTGGACGAGGATCGTGCTGTCGATCCCGCAGGCATCGAGCAGCGGACGGAGGTCGTCCGGCTCGAACGTTCGCGCGATGGCAGCGTGCGCGGGACGCATCCAGGGCATCGGCTCGCGCTCGAGATTCCAGAAGTGCTGGTGGGTGTCGACGATCACGGGTGGTGTCGGTCAGGAGGCGTCGGAGGGTCGGAGCCCCCGGCGCAGAGGCGGCGCCGGGGGCTCCTGGTGCGTCATCAGGAGGGCAGATGACGCTGGTCCGCTGCGTCTAGCCGAACTTCGCAGCGTTGGCCTTCGTGACGAACGCGGTGCCCGTATCGACGTTCTTCGGCACCGCCTTGCCCTGTACCGCCCTGTAGAGCGTTGCGATCCCGAGCGAGCCGATCTTCGCCGGGAATTGCGCAACGCTTCCGGTCTCGGTGCCGGCCTTGATCTGCGCGACCTCGTCCGGGAGAGCGTCGAAGCCGACGACGATGATGCCCCCCGGGGAGATGCCGGCGTTCTTGATCGACTGGATCGCGCCGAGGATGGGCGGCCCACAGGCGCCGTAGATCGCGGTCAGGTTCTGATTCGCGGTCAAGCATGGTCTGGGCGGCCGCGGCGCCCTTGGTCTGATCGCAGTCCGTCCGCAGCTTCGAGACGACCTTGATCTTGCTCCTCAGGGCTCCGAGTCCGGCGAGCATGCCCGTGACACGAGCGTCGAGAGCCGGAACGCCGGGGACCCCCTCGAGGATGCCCAGTGTGTCCCCCGCCTTCAGCTTCGTGGCGAGAAACTTGCCGGCGAGCACGCCGCCCTTGAGGTTGTTCGTCGCAACGACGGACGTCTTGCCCTTCCACGATGGGATGTCGTTGTCCATCAGCACGACCTTGACGCCGGCCTTTCGCGCCTTGTTGAGGGCGGGCACGACGGCCGCACTCGTCGGCGTGATCGCGATGCCCTTCACTCCCTGCGCAACCATGTTCTGGATCGCAGCGATCTCGCCCGCGTCATCCGTGCCGCTCTTGCCCTGGCCGAAGATCACTGTCGCACCGGGGGTCGCCGCGTCCCACTTCTTCGCGGCGTTCTCGAGCGTGAAGAAGAAGTCCACGGGGAACTTGGTGATGAAGCCGAGCTTCACGGGGGCCGCCGTCTTCCTTGGTCGGCTTCGCCACTGCCGTCGCGGCGAGCACCGCGGTCGCGGCGAGGACGGTCGCGAAGACCGCACCCGCGAACAGCCTGTTCTTCCACATCGTGCGTCCTTTCGTCAGGCAAACAGGATTGGCACCGGTACGTTGAGTCAGCATTGACGTCGTCTCCGCTGCCCTGCAGTGGCTGCGGAAGTGCCGGCCGCGTGCGCCCCGTCGGGCCGAGTGCGGCAAGCGCCCTAGAATCCGCTCACTCACCACCTCCCACGATCAGCGAGACGATCTCCGTGTAGGTCTCCGAGGACGGAGCGAGCTCTCCGACCTTCCGCCCGCGTCGGAGCACGACGGCGCGGTCGGCGATCTCCATCACGTGATCCATCGCGTGCGAGACCACGATCACGGCTCGGTTCTCGCTCCGAAGCCGGAGGATCAGGTCGAGCACTCGTCGCGACTCGCGGACGCCGAGCGCGGCCGTGGGCTCGTCGAGGATCACAACCTTCGACGCGAACGCGGCGGCCCTGCTCACGGCCACCGCCTGCCGCTGTCCGCCCGACATCAGCCCGACGGTCGTATGGAAGTCCGGAAGCGACACCTGGAGCCTCTCGAGCACCTCGCGCGTCGACTCCGTCATCCGCTTGCGCTTGAGGAACCGGAGCGAGCGCGGCAACCACGTCGGCCCGGCGAGCTCGCGGCCGGCGTAGAAGTTGTCGGTCGGGCGGAGGTTGTCGAAGAGCGCGAGATCCTGGTAGACGGTCTCGACGCCGAGTGCGCGCGCATCGGACGGCGCGTGGATCGTGACCGGCACGCCGTCCATCTCGATGGACCCGCTGTCGAGACGGTGGGCGCCGCTCAGGCACTTGATCAGGGTCGACTTGCCGGCGCCGTTGTCGCCGAGAAGCGCCAGCACCTCGCCGTGGTGGACGTCGAGCGAGATGCCGTCGAGAGCGATGACGGCACCGAAGCGCTTGTGGGCGTCGTTGAGCGCAAGCGCCGGCATGTCCGGCTTGGGCCTGTCGACCGGCGTATCCAGGAGCGTCGTCATCCCTGACGCACCGCCTGCGCGACCTGCACCCGGCCCTCGATCGCACGGCGCAGCACGTCGGCCTCGACCGCGAGTAGCACGACGACGCCGATCGCCATCAGCTGGTAGAAGGCGTCGACGTTGTGGAGGTTGAGCGCGTTGCGGATCACGCCGATCGTGAAGGCGCCGACGAGCGCGTTGGCAACGCTCCCGCGGCCGCCCGCGAAGGCGGCGCCACCGATGATCACCGCCGCGATCGAGTCGAGCTCGGCGAGATCGCCCGCCGTGGGTGAGCCTGCGTCGATCAGGCCGGCGGTGATCAGCCCGCCGACGCCGGCGGCGAGCCCGCTCAGCACGTAGACCGTGACGAGCACGCGCCGGGTCGGGATGCTCGCACGTCGAGCCGCTTCCTCGTTCCCGCCGACCGCGTACAGCCAGCGCCCCCAGACCATCCGGGTCATCAGCACGAAGCACGCGAGAGCGAGGCCGATGACGACGAAGATCGAGTAGGGGATCCAGTCGATCGAGCCACCGCCGATCGTCTGCACGATCGGCGGCATGCCGGAGATCAGCGTTCCATCCGACGCCCAGAGCGCGATCCCGCGGACGATGCTGAGCGTTGCGAGCGTGACGATGAAGGGATGCGGCACACGGCCGTAGACGAAGACGAGGCCGTTGACGGCGCCGACCGCGAGCCCGGTACCGAGGATCGCGGCGATCACGAGCACGCTCGAGCCCGTGTCCTCGTAGACGATCGCACCGACAACGCCCGAGAGCGCGACCGTGGCGCCGACGGAGAGGTCGATGCCCCGCGTCACGATTACGAGCAGCTGCCCGAGGGCGAGCACCGCGATGACCGACGTCTGGGAGAAGACGTTGCCGAGGTTTCGGGTCGTCAGGAAGACGGGTGTCGTCAGCCCGACGATCAGGATCAGGATGACCAGGATCAGCGCGGGGCCGGCGCGAAGCGACCAGAGCCCGGCCTGGAGGAGCCCGTAGCGGTCGAGGACGCCGGATCCGCCCGGTGCCTTCGACGTCTCGCTCACGGCCACCATCATTCTCCTCCCACGGCGACCGCGGCGTCCGACCAGACAGGCCCGTTCGGGAACGCGTACTCGTCGAGTGACTCGGGACGTATCTCGATGCTGTAGCCGGGCGCAGCCGGCGCGATATAGCGGCCGTCGCGAACGATCGCCGGGTCGCGGAAGTGCTCGTGAAGGTGGTCGACCCACTCGACGACGCGGTTCTCCGTCGAGCCGCTGACCGCGATGTAGTCGAAGAACGCGAGGTGCTGGACGTACTCGCACAGTCCGACACCGCCGGCGTGGGGGCACACGGGGATATCGAACTTGGCCGCCAGGAGAAGGATCGCGATCGCCTCGTTGACGCCGCCGATCCGGCACGCGTCGAGCTGGCAGAAGTCGATCGCCTCGGCCTGGAACAGCTGCTTGAAGATGACTCGGTTCTGGATGTGCTCGCCGGTCGCGACGCGGACGGGTGCGATCTCGCGCCGGATCCGGGCATGCCCGAGCACGTCGTCGGGGCTCGTCGGCTCCTCGATCCACCACGGTTCGTGGGCGGCGAGGGTGCGCATCGATTCGATCGCCTCGTCGACGCCCCACACCTGGTTCGCGTCCATCATCAGGATGCCGTCCGGCCCGAGCTCTCGTCGGATCAGGGCGGCGCGGCGGTCGTCCGAGGCGAGATCGCTACCGACCTTCATCTTCACGTGGGTGAAGCCCGCCCCCACGGCTTCGCGGACGAGCGTCTCGACCTTGGCGTCGTCATAGCCGAGCCAGCCGGCGGACGTCGTGTAGGCGGGGTAGCCCGAGGCGACGATCGCCTTCTCGCGAGCTGCGCTCTCGCGCCGCGCGTCGCGGAGCAGATCGAGCGCTTCTCCGGGCGTCAGCGCGTCGGTGATGTAGCGGAAGTCGACGCACGCGACGAGATCCTCGGGCGAGAGGTCGACGAGCAGCTTCCACAGCGGCTTGCGCTCGATCTTGGCCCACAGGTCCCAGACCGCGTTGACGACCGCGGCGGTGCCGAGGTGGATGACGCCCTTCTCCGGACCGAGCCAGCGCAGCTGGCTGTCCGAGACGAGGCTGCGCCAGAAGCCACTCATGTCGGCGACGATCGCCTCGAGGCTTCGCCCGACGACGAACGGCTCGAGCGCGCGGATCGCGGCGACGCACACCTCGGTACCGCGACCGCTCGTGAACGTCAGCCCGTGCCCTTCGATCCCATCGTCGGCATCGGTGCGCAGCACGACATAGGCCGCCGAATAGTCCGGATCGGTGTGCATCGCGTCCGACCCGTCGAGCGACAGCGACGTCGGGAACCTCACATCACGAGCCTCCAGGGCAACGATGCGCGGAAGCCCGTTCACCGCAGATACACCCGATGTTTGCCGCCGTTCCAGGTCGGTCGATTTCGCCGTCCACGGCGCGATACTAGGCATAAAGATCGGATCTTTACAAGTTTCTGCCTTACGCGTCGACCAGGCAGGTGGCGACCCGCCGACCAGTCCCCATCCTTGCTAGATCGCGAGGCCCGACTCAGGGTCGAAAAAGTGGAGCGCGCGCTCGTGGACGGCAACCTCGATCGAATCGCCCTCGCGAACGCCATCGGGGCTGAAGCGCCCGACGAGGGTCGCACGCGCCGGGACACACTCTGCGAGTTGCCCCAGCACGCGATCGCGCATGACCGCGACGCGGTGACCCATCGTCATCGCCTCGACTTGGTCGTGCGTGACATACAGCGTCGTGGCTCCGGTCCAGGCCCCATCACCACCGTGGCGGCGGGGGGGTGCGACCCTCCGAGTCGGGGGTCGCGCCCCGCGGCCAGGCCCCATCGCCATGACCGTCGCGACGGGGGTGGGTGCCCCCGGGCCGGTCACTCCTGGCGCACCACCTTCCAGGTGGTGACAACGACCTGAACCCCTCGCCCCCGTGACCAGTGGCCCCACCACGACGATCACGTCTAAGACGCTGCTTCGCGGGGCTGCTCCCCTTGGTCTGTTGGGCGGGCTTGCTGTTGCGTGGTCAGGGCAAACGAAGCATCTCGATCTTGGTGAGAAAGCCGAGGTAGAAGCCTTGGCAGATGAACTGGAACCATGTCTTTTGGCCCTGGCTGAGCTGATACGGCGCGGTTGCCACCGCGGGCTGGTTCTGGAAGCTGTTGGCGGTTACGTCCCCAAAGGGACCACTCAGCTTGAGCGTGATGCTTGCGCCGTAGAAATGGACGGCAAGAAGGTATTTCTTGGTTGTAGGAGCGGTGAAGTTCCCGTAGACGACGCTGCCCGTCCAGACACCTGGGCTCGAGACGATGAGTGGGTCGAGGAAGATCTGGTCGCTTTCGCAGTCCCAGCGACCGGGCTTGTAAACGTCGATATAGCCGCGCTGGCCGAACGGCTTTCGGGCGGAAAGGGTCATGACGACGGCTGGCGGCGGGGAGGCCGCCAGCGCTGGCGCGGCCTTGGCGAGCTGTGCGCGGCTCAGTGCTTTGACGTAGGGGATATCGACGAGCCGCTGTGAGGCGAGCTGCTTGAGGGTCGGGTCTCCGAGTCGGGCGGGGCGGGATGCGGGTGGCGTGTCGGTCGCCATTTGGGCCTCCTCTAGTCGGCTTCTGTGATCTCCAGAACGGTTTGGGTCGTTTGTACTTGCCGGTGAAGGTGCCGGGGAAACGGAGAATTTCGAGCGTGTCCGGCTTGGCGCGGATCGGTGAGTCTTGGCGTGCCATGTTCTTGTTGACGAGGAACTGGTCGAGCAGATTCGGTTCGTTGTTGAAGTAGAAGCTGCCGTCTGTTGGGTCTCCGATCACCGACCAGGTGAGGTTCCAAAGCAGCGGGTTGTCGGCATCGACGACACGTTTGCCGCTGGCGGGTGCTGAGCGCGTGAATGACAAGTGAGGTATCGAACGGCTCGTCGTTGAAGTCGCCCATCGCCAGGACCGCGGTGGTGGCTCCGTGGACTTCGAGTGCGCGTTGGTGGTAGTAGCTGAGCGTCTCTCCGGCGATGTCTCGGTAGCCAGCCGACTCGTACCGTCCACCGCTTCTAGACGGCCAGTGGTTCCCGAACACCGTAAAGGTGCGGTTCTTGTGCGTCTGAATGTTCACCTGCACAAGCTCACGGGTCGCGTTGCGCCGCATCACGACGAAGAAGAACACCTCGCCCGCAGGCACAGCGAGGATGCCGGGGTCGTAGACAAACGCGACATCGATCCCGCGCGCGTCACTGGTATCAGCGTGCACAAGCTCGTAGTTGCGCACTGGCAGCCGTGCCGTGATCGAGTCGATCAACAGATCGAGGACAAACCTGTTCTCGACCTCGCAGACACCGAGCAGGTCGGGGCCTGCGCCGCCATTCATCTGCGCGATGACGGAGGAGAGCTGCGACAACTTCTTGTCGCGTCGCGCCGGCGTCCAGCCAACGATGTCGTTTCCGAGCGTGCGCTGAAGCTTCTCGGTGCGGCGCGGCGAGTTCTCCTCGTCGAACAGGTCATCTAGGTTCCACCGCGCTACGTAATAAGTCGACGGCATCGGCCCCCCGCGCTCGTACGATCCCCTCGCTCACCGGACGGCCGGCCAGCCCGCCGTCTTCCCAGGCCCGCGGGCCAGCGGCGTTCAAGACGGGCGATCCAAGAAACGCGCAGTCGGATATCTCCCCCCGGCTGCAGTTGGCATCTCCTCTTGGCCCGAAGGCGACGGCCGGCTTCCGGGACGGCAGTCGTCTTCGGGGCCTCGAGGGGCCGCCAGAGGGTTAGCTCACTCTGTTCAGTCGCTCGGATCGACAATGGCTAAGGCTTCCGCACGTCTACCGCGCGGAGTTGGCTGAGCGGTCACGTCCCGCTTGGCTCGTTTACGCACCGCGAGAAAGGTCAATCAAAAACCGTGATGACGGCGTTGGACGACACATTGGTCGAGAAGGTCGAGAGGCTTGTTGACGCCAGTGGGCAGCCCCTTAGGTTGACATCCTCAACAACTGTCGTGATCGCGCAGCTCGTGGAGCGTATTGAGTCTCTGGAGGCTGCAGTGCGAGAAATCGCTGACGCCGTGGGCGCGGTAACGGAGGCGGACCATGCCGCGACCGAGCTGCGCTCAGGCGACCGCCTCACTGAGTCGATCTCCTGATCGCGGCGCCAGCAGAGAACGCAGACGACTTGTTTCGTAGACCCGAGGTCCGCTCGCCGGGCGGCGTGATTCAAGGGCCTGAGGATGCGTCGTAAACGGTGACGCTTGCGTCACCTTGAACGGGAGGCGCTCCTCGTCGCAGCGCCCTACAGCCAGCGTCCGCGGCGCTTCCAGTACCAGCTGACCGAGAGCGGCCGCGAGCTCGCCGGCGCACTCCGCCTACTCGCCGACTGGGGCAGCCGCGGCGGCACCGACGGCGAGCCCCTGACGCACGCCGCATGCGGGACGCCGCTCGAGGCCCGCTGGTACTGCCCCACCTGCGGCGAGGCAGTCGACGAGGCCGAGGCCGCCGCCGCTGACGAGTTCGTCTAGGCCCTCGTCGCACCCACGTCGATCCGAACAAAGTAGCGCCGATTGCGCCGACACTGCAGAGATCACGGGCTGGAGTGTCGAGCGAGAGCACACTTGGGCATGCCAGACTCGTCGCCGCACCTGGGATCAGCCGAGGTCGGTGCCTGCGCCTGCGGCGGTTTTGCGGGCTGCTGCGATGAAGGCGTTGAGCGCTTGTGAGGTGGCGCGTTCGCGTAGCCAGGCGAGGGTGATGCTGCGTGGCCGGAGTGGGGGGTCGATCCTGATCGCGCGAACTCGTCGGTCGGCTGGGTCGACGCTTAGGCGGGGGACGACGGCGACGCCGATTCCTGCTGCGACGAGTGCGTGCACGGTCGGGTCGTCGTCGGTTCGAAACACGACGTGGTGGCGTTCGGGGTGGGGTAGCTGCGACAGCGGCAGGAACTCCGGACGGAGCGAGCGGTAACCGATCAGCGGGAGTCGGGCTATCTCTGCGGGGCGCACGGCAGCGTGCTGGCCGAGCGGATTGTTCGCTGCCACGAGCAGCACGTAGGGGTCTTCGAAGAGCGTCGCCGTCTCGAGCGCTGCGGGGGCACGGGACGGGTTCCCGAACGCCACGTCGAGCTCGCCTGCCGCGACTGACCGGAAGAGCGCCTCTGGATCGACCGACTCGGCGAGCACGAGCTGCAGGCGCGGGTGCTCGACCCGCAGTGTTTGCACGATCGGTGGCAGGAGGCGGACCGAGGCGCTGGGGAAGATGCCGAGCCGGATCACCTCGCCGCCGGTTGCGGACGCGCTGAGGTCGGCACGGCAGCCGGCAAGGACATCACTCATGTGTTCGGCGCAGCGGAGCACGATCGCACCTGCTTCGGTGGGCCGCGCGACGCGCGCTCCGGGCGAGCGCTCGATGACCCGCGCGCCGACGACACCCTCGAGCGCGGCAATCTGTTCGGAGACGGCCGATTGCGAGTACCCGAGCGCGCGCGCCGCCGCTCTGAACGAGCCCGATTGGAGGACCGCCTCGAGCGCGGCCAGGTGGCGTACCTCGAGCCGGTGCCACGTGCGATCGAGATCACCGATCATTATGGTCAAGTATTCCCGTTTGACCGGACATGTTGTGCGGGGGAGAGTATCCACGTGATCGACCTCCGCCTCTGGAACGCTCGCGTCGTCGATCCCGCTGCGCACACGGTGTTCGAGCACGCGACGGTCGCGATCGAGGACGGCCGCATCACGGAGGTCGCCGCCGTACGCGGCGACGCCCCGGAGGGCGCGGTCGACGTCGGCGGCCGCACCGTTCTCCCCGGCTTCGTGGACGCCCACACGCACCTCGTCTCCGATGTCTCGCGGTCGCCGGGCTTTGGGCCGCCGCCCCAGCTCAAGGGCGAGGACCCGCGGCCGCGCGAGCTCGGCTACCTCCTGCTCGCGAAGTCTTGCGAGGAGCTCCTTCGCGGCGGCATCACGACGATCCGCGACGTCGGCTCGTTCGACGACGAGGCGATCGTGATGCGGCGCGCCGTGGAACTCGGCCTCGTGACCGGGCCGACGATTCTCACGTGCGGACGGATCATCTCCGTGACGGCGCCGGGCGGACGCATCTTCGGGACGATGTACGCGGAGGCCGACGGACCCTGGGGCATGCGGCAAGCGGTGCGCGAACAACTCCGCCGCGGCGCCGACTACGTGAAGCTAATGGCAACCGGGGCACGATCGGTCGAGCGCGAGAACCCCGAACCCGCGCAGATGACGCGGGAGGAAGTCGCCTCAATCGTGGACGAGGCACACCGACTCGGATTACGGGTGGCAGCCCACGCAGAAGGGCTCGACGGTGCCCGGATCGCGATCGAGGAACGGGTGGACACGATCGAGCACGGGTTCTCACTGCACCGCGAGCCCCGACTTCTCGAGCTGATGGCGCAGCAGGGGCAGGTGCTCGTCCCCACGCTTACGACCTTCCACGACCTCGCGGAGCGCTTCGCACACGAATGGCTCCCGCGCCTGGTCGACCAGGCGAAGCGGCAGCTCGAGGAGGCCTACCTCACCCTCGCCGCCGCCCGGGACGCCGGCGTGACCACGGCAATGGGGTACGACTCAGGCCCGCCAGGCCGCGCACACCTACAAGAGCTGACACGCATGGCCCAGGGAGGCCTCGGCCCGTGGGCGGCGCTCACGGCCGCAACCGCCGGCGGCGCCGCAGCGACCGGCCTCAGCGATCGCGGCCGCCTCACCCCCGGCTCACGCGCCGACCTCGTGGTCGTGGAAGCCGACCCGCTCGCCGACGTGACACTCCTCACCAAGCCTGGCACGGTCTGGCTCGTGCTGAAAGAGGGACAGGCCCTGGCGGGGCGCGCCCTCGACCGGCCGACCCTCGGCAGGCAGAAAGGCAAGGCGAACGATGAACCCGACACGTTCGTCCCCCGCCTCCCCTGCTGCGGCATCCCCTCGGCCGCCTGAGAACACACCGGGAGGCAACTGCCCGCTTCCTGTCAGTGACGGAGTTCAGCCGCGATGACCACGACTCCACGAGTCGGAGTTCACGACACGACCTCGCACCCCCCTCGACGTCGGCATCGCGATGGGGCCGGGTCTCGGTGAAGTCGCTCCGCCCTAGCGCTTCGCATGGAGGTCGAGGGCTGGGGGCCGGAGCACGGGCAACGCTCGGCCCTCGCCGAGGTCGCCTGAAAGCCGCCACGATCTGATATCGGTCTGACAAGGAGTGCGGAGCCGTCTATCCATCGACGTTCGGGCGACCCCCCCACCTCGATAGTCGGCTGTCGACGTCGTCCCCAGGCCTTCCCCTGCACTCGAGCGACACATGCCACCTGGATCGACGCGGCATCCGTCCGTCCATTCGCCACCCGCGATCGTGCGGATCACGACCGGGCTTGGCCGCGTGGTGCGCCTCCTTGGGAGCGGAGGAGCGGAAGCGTGAGCACGCAGGTGACGGCGCCGATCAGGTACGGGACGGCGTCTGCAGTTGCCGCGGCGATCGCGGCGCCCGCGGCCGCGCCGATCGCAAAGCCAGGGGGCCACGCGGCGCTCATCAGCCCGAACCCGGCGGCCCGGTCTAGACCGCGGTTCTCGACGCTGTCGACCAGGAGCGCCGTCGCGGGAGTCCAGAGGGCGCCGTAGCCAACCGTCGCGCAAACGGCAAGCGCCGCATAGACGGCGGCGTTCCCGTCCAGGACGAGCAGTCCCGACGCGATGGCCGAACCGAGCAGCCCGACGCGGAGCGGTGCGACTCGGCCGCGCCGGTCGGCGGTCCGTCCTGCGACCGGATTGACGACGGCTTGGAGCACGCCGCCGAGCGCGAAGACGAGACCGATGCCCAGGGCGCCCCAACCGAGCTCGTCGAGGCGGAGTGGCGCGAGCACGCCGACGACTCCGAGCAGAAGACCGACCAGCACGATGAGCCAGACGCCGAGCCTGACGCCCGGCTCCCGCGCGAGGACGAGGAGCGAGCCGGTGGACCCGGCGTCGACCGCTGGGGCTGAGCCGAGCGCGGCGACCACGGCGAGCGCGACGGCGACGAGCGCGACGCCCGCGAAGACCGCCTCCGTGCCGATCGAGTCGGCGGTCGCGCCGAGGAGCGGGCCGACGAGCGCCCCCGAGAACGCCGCCGCGAACACCATCCCGATCGCCTCTGCGCGTCGCGCCGGTGGCGCGACCGTCGTCAGCCAGGCGAGCGCTCCCGTATAGGCGAATGCGCTGCCGAGGCCCTGTCCGAAGCGGGCGATGAAAACGACGGTGCTCGAGTCCGGGTACGCGAACGCGATGCTCGACACCGCGAGGAGCGCCAGGCCCACGATGACCGTCGCCTTCACTCCCACGCGGCGCGCGACCCAGACGCTCGGAAGCGCCCCGAGGAACGCACCGACCGCGTAGGCGGAAGTGAGGGCGCCCGCACCGACCTTCGAGAGGCCGAGGTCGTCCTCGAGCTCCGGAAGCAGCGGCGCGAGCGCGGCGAAGAGCACCGTCTCGACGAAGCCGACAGCGGCAGCGAGGACGAGGACGCGCTGCCAGCGCCGATCGCCGCGCACCGTCGCGTCCATGCGGATCCCGCTACTGCTCGTCGGCAGGACGCGTGTGGTCGTGCAGGTGCTCGAGCCCCCATGGCGGCTCGTAGCGCAGCGGAAGGGGAGCGAACGACGAGTCGACCGCCACCACCGAGCGTTCGGCCACCGACGTCCGCGCGGCGGCGATGACGTCGAGCAGGTGCAGGTCGTGGTCGAGCGAGGCGAGCGGGGCACGACGCTCCGAGACAGCGGCGACGGCCTCCCGCAGGCCATCGGCCCAGAGCCACGTGGGCTCGAGCGGCTCGTGCTCGGACCAGCTACCCGCGTCGTTGCGCCAGACCTCGAACCCGCGTGGGTCCCAATCGTCGCCGAGCAGGTTGGCCGTCCCCGCGGTCCCGTACAGCTCGAGAGCCGGGCGGCGGTAGCGCTGAATGGCCTGGCTCGAGACGACGCTCGAGAGGGCGCCGCCGGCATGACGGAGCACGACGTGCGAGACGTCCGGGTCGGGAGCATCGATCTCGACGCCGGCGGCGTGACGGACGCCCACGGCGAGCGCGTCGGCTGCGAAGACCTCGGCCACCGGCCCGAGGAGCGCCGTCAGGCTCTTGAGGTTGTAGACCCCAGCCTCGGCGAGCGGGCCCGGCCCGCCCGAGTGGTACCACGTCGTCCAGTGCGAGCCGGCGTTCCCGTAGAGACCCCGGGCCGAGTGGACGTGCCCGAGACCGCCGTCGGCGACGATCGTCCAGAGGGCCCTGAAGGTGGGTGAAAGCTGCACGAATGGCGCCGCGAGCAGGTGCACTCCCTTTGCGGCCGCCAGCGCGGCAAGCTGCTCGCCCTCGGCGCGGGAGCCGGCGAAGGGCTTCTCGACGACGACATGCTTGCCGTGCTCGAGGGCAAGCCGGGCGAGCTCACCGTGGGACGCCGGCGGCGTGATCACGACGACGACGTCGACGTCCGACTCCACGACGTGCCCCGCGTCCGCGACCAGGCGCGCGCCGGGGCGCCGGCGGAGGAGCTCGGGCCACGTCTCCTCTCGCGGTGCACAGATCGGCCCTTCCCGCGCGAGCCCTCGAGGCACGAGGCGGTCGAGCACCTGAAGGTAGGCGGGCAGCACGTTGCCGGCCCCGACGAAGCCGACGGCGACCGGCGTCGAACTCACAGCGTCTCGGCCCCGAGATCCCGGTAGAGCGCGCCGTGAACGAGGCGTGCCGGTGTCGAGACGCCGTCGAGATCGCGCGCCAGTGGAGCGAGCGCCTCCCACGAGGGCACCGTCCAGAACGCAAGGCAACGCGGGTCGGGGCCGAGACCACCGATCCGGTCGCAGAGCAGGTTCAGCTCGACATCGGGATGCCGCCCGCGACGCTCGGAGAAGAACGAGGCGACATCGTCGCGCGTGGCTCCCGCCGCGAGGTCGAGGTACTCGCCGTAGTAGAGGCCGTCCCGACCCTGGAACGGCTCGAGGAGCGGCTCGTAGCAGCCCGCCGTGTCAATGCGGGCCGCGAGCCGGAACGTCTCCTCGAGGTGATCCGCCTCACCCGAGGCAAAGATCCGCTCCCACTCGCCGATGCGCTCCAGCCCCGAGCCCGGCGTATACCAGACCGCGACGTACTCGGGCTCGGGCCCGGTGCGAAACGTCCGCCCCAGGTTGAGCAGCAGCACGTCGTCCGCGTGCTCGTTCGACCAGCCCGTCTGGCCCCGACCGGCTGCGGAGTAGAACGCCTCGACGGAGACACCGGGCCGACGGCTGATGAACTCCACGTAGACGAGCACGGCCTCTCTCCTCTCAATTGGCGGCGCGGGGCAAGAGGCAGACGGATGCCTCGTCCCAACCGATTCCGACCGCGCTGCCAAGGACGGGCGCAGCCCCCGACTCGGCCGGCAGCTCGGCCTTGAGCGGCTCGTCGAGCCCCTCGGCCTGGACACGGCAGGTGTACCCGCTGCCGCGGAAGCCGACGTCGAGCACGACGCCGCGGAGCGCGCCGGGCATGGGGTCGCCGATCCGAACCACCTCGGGCCGAACGACGAGCAGGGCGGGCCCGCTCGCCTGATCGCCGTCGCACGCGGCGACCATCGTCGTGCCGCCGATCCCGACGGTCGCCCGCGTGCCGTTCGCCTCGACGACGTCGACCGGGATCACGTTCGCGTCACCGACGAAGCGCGCGGCGAACGGCGAGGCCGGCCGGCGGTAGATCTCGTCCGGTGCCCCGACCTGTTCGATCCGGCCGCTGTCGAAGACGACGACCCGGTCGGAGAGCGCGAGCGCCTCGCCCTGGTCATGGGTGACGTAGATGAACGTCGCGCCAGTCTCGCGGTGCACGCGACGGAGCTCGACCTCCATCTCGAGCCGGATCCGCAGGTCGAGCGCCGAGAGCGGCTCGTCGAGGAGCAGGACGCGCGGTCGGTTGACGAGCGCGCGTGCCAGCGCGACGCGCTGCATCTGCCCGCCGGAGAGCTCGTGCGCCCGGCGCCGCTCGAACCCGTCGAGCCGGACGAGCGAGAGCACCTCGTGGACCCGGGTTGGCACCTCTGCCTTGTCGATCCCAGCGACGCGCAGACCGAACGCGATGTTCTCGAAGACGTCGAGGTGCGGAAAGAGCGCCGCGCGCTGGAACACCATGTTCACGGGGCGCCGGTGCGGGGGCACGCGCGTGATGTCGCGGCCCTGCAGCACGAGCCGGCCCTCGCTCGGCTCGACGAAGCCGCCGATGATGCGCAGGAGCGTCGTCTTCCCGCAGCCGGACGGGCCGAGCAGGGTGACGAGCTCGCCCTCGCCGATCGTGAGCGAGACGTCCTCGAGCGCCGTCACGCTGCCGTAGCGGTGCGTGATGCCCTCGAGCACGAGGTGCGCGTCACCCGTCACGCGGCGCCCTCGCCAAGCAGCGATTCGTCGACCCTCGCCCGGCCACGCGCGGCGCGGAACGCGAGGAGGAACGCGACCGACCACAGGAGGAGCGTGGTCGCCATGAGCACGGTCGAGACGACGTTGATCGACGGGTCGACCGTGCGCCGGAGCTTGGAGAAGATGAACATCGGCAGCGTCGAGTCAGGCCCAATCACGAAGAACGTGATGATGAACTCGTCGAACGAGAGCGCGAAGGCAAGCGCCGTGGCGCCGACGAGCACCGGCCAGATCAGCGGCAGCGTCACCTTGCGGAAGACTTTCCACGGCGAGGCGCCGAGGTCGGACGCCGCCTCCTCGACCGCGGGGTCGAGCCGTTCGAGCGCCGCCGCCGCGATGAGAACGAAGTAGGGGAATACGAAGACGAAGTGCGCGATCGCGACGGTCACGAGGGACAGCTGGACATCGAGCCTCGCGAAGTAGACGAGGAGCGCGATCCCGACGAAGAGGCCGGGCAGCGTGATCGGGAGAAAGAACAGTGCCGCCAGCGGCGCGCGCCATCGCGTGCGGCAGCGCGTCAGCCCGTAGGACGCCATCGTCCCGATAACGAGCGTCAGCAGCGCCACCGAGACGGCGACGATCGCGGAGTTCCAAAGCGCCTCCCTGAAGATCTCGGAGCCGAATGTCTCGCGGTACCACCGCAGCGAGAAGCCGGTGAACGGGAACGACAGCGCCCCGGTCGCGTGGAACGAGAAGAGGACGACGATCACGAGCGGGACGTAGAGGAAGACGAGCGCCGCAAGAGTCACGGCGAAGGTCACGGGGCTGCGCTGCGTGGTGCTCACGCCACGAACCGGATCCGGTCGAGCCTGAGCGAGCGCAGCACGAGCAGGGTCAGCGCGTAGCAGAGCACGAACGCGCCAAGTGTCAGGAACGAGAGCGCCGCGCCGAGCGGCCAGTTCCCGGTCCCGGTCAGCGCCGCCTGGATCCGGACGCCGAGCATCGCGCCGTCGGTGCCGCCAAGGAACTGCGGCGTGACGTAGTCGGCTGCCGACAGCACGAAGACCAGCACGAACGAGGTCGCGGCCGGAGCGGCGACGAGCGGGAGGATGACGCGGCGCCAGCGGGTGGGTGCGTTCGCGCCGAGGTCTTGCGCAGCCTCGACGAGCGCCGGCGAGACCGGCCGGAAGCCTGCGTAGAGAACGAGCACCACATAAGGCAGGTAGATGTGGACGAGCGCCACGGTGACCGAGAAGCGGTTGTAGAGCAGGAAGCCCAGCGGCTCGTCCACGACGCCAAGCCGATTCAGGCCCGAGTTCAGCAGCCCGTTCTCGCCGAGGATCGAGCGCCACGCGTAGATGCGGACGAGGTAGCTGGCGAAGAACGTCGCGGTGATCAGGAAGAGCACGAGCACCTGCCAGCGACCGGCGGCAAAGCGGAGCCAGTACGCGATGGGGAGCCCGATCGCAACGGTCGCCGCTGCGGCGCAGAGGCCGACGACCACGGAGTTCAGGGCGAGCGTGCGATTGACGTCGGTCGTGAGCGCGTCCCGGTACGCCTCGAGCGTCAGCGGAAGCGCGACGTCGTAGAGCTTGGCCGTGAGGAAGCTGTAGACGAGGAAGACCAGTAGCGGGACGACAAAGAAGAGGAGCATCCACGCTGCCGCAGGCACTGCGAGGGCGGCCGCTCCGAATCGGAGGCGGCCGCCCTCGCGGGATGGCGGTGATTCGGCGAGGTCGGTCATGCGAGGCGGCGCGGCCGTGGGCTCACGCGCCCTGCTTGATCTCCTCCCACTTCTCGGACATCTCGCTGAACGTGATGTACTCGTCCGACTCGCTCGGCGGCATCCCGTAGAACGGTGCGAGCTCGAAGAGCTTGGCGAGCCGCTCGCCGGTCGAGTCGCCGAGCTCGAGGTCGTCGTACGGGTAGAGCGCCTTCGTCGCCGCGTTGATCTCGTTCGCCGACGCCTCGACGGTCACGGCGGCGACGAGGTACTCGGCGATCCTGGCGTTCGTGATGGGCGCGAGCGCCTCGTTGATCCATGCGTGGACCGTGTCGACGTTGTCGGACGTGGACGGGATCGCGTAGAGGTCGCAGAACGAGAAGGCGCCTTCCTTCGGCGTCTTGGTCATGACGGTCTTGTTGCCCGCGCCGGCCGCGAGCGAGTTCTGATACGCCCAGCCCTGGTAGCAGACGACGATGTCGCCGGCGACGAGCTGGTTCGTCATGTCGCCGAACGACGGCGCGACGCTCTTCGCCTGCGCGACGATCTTCCGGAGGAAGTCCTCGATTTCGGCGTACTCCTCCTTGGGAAGTGCTGATGGATCCTTCTTCAGGATGTGCGCGGTCAACGTGAACGCGCCGAGCGGGTCGTTGATTACGCCAACCTTCCCCTTGAACTTCGGGTCGAGCAGGTCGTACCAGGAGTCGAGCCCGCCGGGAAGCTTGGCGTCGTCCCACGTGATCCCGATCGAGCCCCAGGTCCACGGCACACCCGTCCAGTTGCCGTCCTCGTCGATCCAGAGGTTGCGTGAGTCCGCCTCGCGGAACACCGGGAAAAGCCCATCGATGTTGGGGATCTTGTCCGTGTCGAGGTTCGTCAGGATGCCGAGCTCGGTGTAGAGCGGTTTGTAGCCCTGGTAGTACGTGATCAGGTCGTACGAGCCGCCGCCCGCCTTGATCTTCGCCTGGATCTCGTCATGGTTCCCGATGTACGTCGACTTGACGTCGACGGAGTTGGCGGTCTTCCACGCCTTCATCGGGTCGGGAACGTCGTAGCCCTCCCACGAGAGGTAGTCGATCGTGCCGCTCGCTTGCGGCGCCGCGGCGTCCCCGCCGTCGTCGCCGCCACACGCTGCGAGGAGCGTGGGCATCAGCCCGAGCCCAAGTGCGGCGGCTCCGCCGCGCTGGAGTAGGAGGCGCCGGCTCAGGCGGCTGTGCTCGAGCCCGACTCGTGTCGTGAGCACGACGTCGCGCCGAGGGATTGTGTCGGCCATCTACGCCTTCCTCCTTGTCCGGGCGGCGACCTCTTCCGGTCGCCTCGTTTGGTGCGCGAGGTGCGTCCCAAGACGGCAAGTGGGTCGCGTCACGATGCGCGCGAACGTACCACGGTGCGGAATCGATGTCAGCTAGCGAGAGTATCGTCTTCCTCGCTGGCGAGCGAGGCCTTGTCTCAATCGAAGAGCGCTCGGGCGGCCGCGAGGGTCCCACGAACTCCACCGCGGACGCGATCACGTGGGCGGCGTAGCCGCCGCCGGCCCTCCTCGACGACGACGAGCCTCCGCGTGCGGCCGACCGACTCCGCGATCGTGTTCGCGTCGGACCCGAGCGCGAGCGCAGCGCCGTGAGCCAGTACCTGGCAATCGCCGGACCGAGGGCGTTGCAGACGCCGACCGACACGGCCTCCGGCCCTGCCAAAAGGTGGGTCGTGCCCTCGACCTCGTTAGCCATGAAGAGGCGGAGCACCGCCTCCTCGAAGAGCCGGATGCGCAGCATCGCGGGAGACAGCCGCTCGAGCTCGGGCGTCTTGAGGGCGCGGAGGCTGGATCCGGAAAGGTGGTCATGTACAGTGCGCGGGCTGTATCGCATGGTGGACATCATGTTCATTGAGCGGGCTGCCAGCGTCCGGGGCTGCAGGTGAGCTCGACGAACCGCGGCACGTCCGTGCACGTCCTGCGCAAGGTGGCGTTGATCCTCGACCGCCTCGCGGAGGAGGGCGAAGTGAGCGCCGCACGCCTGGCCGAGCTCGTCGGCGAGCCCCGCTCGACCGTCTACCGGTTGCTCACGAGCATGCAGGCGCTCGACTACGTCACGCCCGGCGCGCGCCGCGGGACCTACAGGCTGGGGCTCGCGCTGCTGCGGCTCGGCAGCGCCGTCGCCGCGAGCTTCGACGTCCGTCAGGCGGCGCTGCCGCAGATGAAGCACGTGCACGAGGAGACCGGCGAGACCGTCTTCCTTTGCGTCCGCCGCGGCCACGAGGCGGTGTGCATCGAGCGCATCGAGGGTCTCTGGGTTCGGTCGATAGCGCTCCGGCTCGGCGGTGCCTTGCCGCTTCACGTCGGGGCGGCGCCGCGCGCGCTCCTCGCCGCGGAGCCGCGGGAGCTCTGGGAGGCGTACGTCGCCCGCGAGGAGCGCCTCGTCGCCTGGACGGAGAACACGCCTGTGACCAAACGCTCGCTCTTCGCCGCGCTCGACCGCGTGCGGGAGACCGGGATCGCGATCTCCGACGAGGACGTCGTCCTGGGCATGGCCGCCGTCGGCGCCTCGATCCGCGACCACCAGGGAGCGGCCTGCGCGGCGCTCTCGATTAGCGGCCCGCGGCCGACGATCCTCGGCGATCGGGAGCGCGAGAGCACGGTGCTGATCGCTGCCGCGGCCGCCGAGATCTCCCGGTCGCTCGGCTACGAGACGCGGAGTGTCACGGGATGATGAGCTCGGGCTCGCGGCGGAGCTTCGGCGGCTGCACGACCTCGAGGAAGTAGCCGAGATCGTGCTCGTTGTCGAAGTAGGCGAACGCGCCGCCGCCCTCGACCCCGAACCCGCGTCCTTCCTGGGCGACCGGGTAGCGGCGCACTCTAGAGTCGAGGCATCCGTGGGACGGTGCGCATGATCCGGCTCGGGGCCGATACGCTTTGCTGGCACCTGCGGCTCGAGCGAGGGGCTGTAACGCCCGAGGCCGTCCTCGAGCAGGCTCACGAGCTCGGGTGCGAGTTCGTGCAGGTCAACCTGCACCACCTCCGCGCGCGCGACGATGAGGGGATTGCCTCCCTCGCCGAGCGGGCGAGGGCGCTCGGGCTGCAGCTGCTCGCGTCGGGCGACTTCCTCGGCCAGGCCCGCAACGGGGACGCACCGGAGCTGGGCATTGCTCGCGTCGACGGTTGGCTCGAGCGCGCGACGGCGCTCGGCAGCCCCGTGCTGCGACTCGTCTCGGGCTTCTACCGCGCCGAGCTCATGGGCCGGCCCGAGGTGATCGAGGCGGAGCGCCGCTACGTCGTCGCGGTGCTGCGCGGCTCGCTGCCGGCCGCCGACGCGGCGGGCGTCGCCCTGCTCGTCGAGAACCACTCCGACTTCACCATCGACGAGTATCGCGCGCTGGTCGCCGACGCCGGCGGCTCCACGGGGGTCTTCCTCGACCTGATCAACCCGATCGCGGCGCTCGACGACCCGCTCCCTGTGGTCGCCGCGCTCGCTCCGCTCGCCCCTGCGGGACATGTGAAGGACTACGTGTTCGAGTCGATCCCGACCGACGACGGCTACCACCGGCGCGGCTTTGCCGTGCGCTACCGGTACCCGGGCGAGGGCGTGGCCGATCTACGCGCGCTGATCGGCGCGCTGCGGGACGGTCTCGGCGACCGTGACTTCCACCTGTCGGTCGAGGGGCTCGACAACTACGCCGACCGCGACGACCAGAGGGAGCGCCTCGGCGCCTCGCTCGATCTGCTCCGGAGCCTCACCCGATGAGGGCGGTCGTCTACACCGGCGCAGGCGGCAATGAGGTCGTCCGCCTCGAGGAGCGGCCCGACCCGGTTCCCGGCAGCAACGACGTGCTCGTGCGGGTCACGTACGCGGGCCTCAACCCGGCGGACGTCGTGCAGCGCGAAGGACGCTACCCCGCACCTGCCGGGAGCCCGCCCGACATCCCCGGGCTGGAGGTGGCCGGCACAGTCGAGCGCTGCGGCGACCATGTCCTTGCCTGGCAACAGGGCGACCGGGTCTTCGGTCTCGTCGGTGGCGGCGGGCTCGCCGACCGTGTCGTCGTGCACGAGCGGTGCCTGACCCGCGTGCCCGACTCGCTCGACGAGCAGGCCGCCGCAGCGACCGTCGAGACGTTCGTCACGGCGCACGACGCTGCCTTCACGCAGGCCGGGTTGCGACCCGGGGAGACGCTGCTCGTGCACGGCGGTGCCGGCGGGGTCGGTACAGCCGCCGTCCAGCTCGGGGTCACCGCAGGCGCGCGCGTCCTCGCGACCGTACGGAGCGACGCGGCGGGCGAGCTCGTGCGCGAGCTCGGGGGAGAGCCGCTAGACGACGACGGCTTCGCCGCGGCCGTCCTCGCCGCAACCGCGGGCGCGGGCGCGCATGTCGTGCTCGAGCTCGTCGGAGGGGTCCATTTCCCGGCAAACCTCGACGCGGTCGCGCTTCGCGGCCGGATCGTCGTCGTCTCGGTCGCCGCCGGGAGCGATGTCGAGGTGCCGCTCCTCGCCCTCATGCTCAAGCGCGTGACGCTCCAGGGGACGGTGCTGCGCGCCCGGCCGCTCGAGGAGAAGGCGACGGCGATGCGCGCCTTCGAGCGCGAGGTCGTGCCCGCGCTTCGCTCGGGCCGTCTCCGGCCCCTCGTCGACTCGGTCTACCCGGCAGCCGAGGTCACGGCCGCCCTTGACCGCGTCGCGGCCCGTGGCAAGCTCGGCAAGGTGCTCCTCGACTTCACGGGGTGACCATCACCTTGATCGCGCCCGAACGCTGCCGGTCGGCTGCTGCCGCGAACGCCTCCTCGAGCTCGGTGAGCGGGTAGCGGTGGGTCACCGCGGGTGCGAGCCGGACGGCCCCGCGGGCGGCGAGCTCCAGCGCTCGCGAGTACTCCCCGTCGCCGTCGTGGCTCCAGACGAACGCGAGGGACAGCTCACGCGTCATCGCGCCTGCGACGTCCAGCAGCTGGGGGTCGAACGCCTCGCCAACGAGGCCGACCGTCCCGCCCGGGCCTGCCGCGGCGACCGATCGCTCGAGGAGCGTCGTGCCGCCCGCGGTCTCGAAGACGACGTCCGCTCCGGTGGGCGCGGCCTCACCGGCGCCGAGATCGACGACCGCGTGCGACCCGAGCTCGAGAGCCAGGTCGAGCGGAGCCCGTCGCCGGGCGACGACGGTGACACGTCCGCCGGCATCGGTGGCCGCCTGGGCCACCGCGAGACCGATCGCGCCCGCTCCCAGCACCGTCACCGCGGCGCCCGGTCGCACCGGGACCCGGGCCAGCGCATGAACCGCGACCGCGGTGCAGTCGAGGAGCGCGCCCTCGTCGTCGCCGACCTGCGGAGGCAGCCGGAAGACGTTCGCCGCAGGGGCGAGGCAGAGCTCCGCAAAGCCGCCCGGCCGCGCCACGCCGAGGTGCTCGAGGTCTGGGCAGAGCGCTCGGCGCCCACTCCGGCACGCGCCGCAGGAGCCGCAGGAGACCATCGGCTGCACGGCAACCCGATCTCCCGGCACGACGTCCTCGACGTCGGCCCCGATCGCAGCGACCTCACCGGCGAGCTCGTGGCCCTGCGCGGGGCGCGGATACGGCGTCGGATAGAGCTGCGCGCCGGCGCGGTACTCGTGCAGGTCTCCGCCGCAGATCCCCGCCGCCCGCACGCGAACGACGACTTCGTCGGGCCCGGGGATCGGATCGGGAAGCTCCTCGAGCCGGAAGTCGCGCGGGCCGGCGAAGATCGCAGCGAGCACGGAGGCGCGTTATACCGCGTGCGACGCTAGGGATCGACGTCGGGCTGAGCGGCGTCCGCGCTGCCGTGCTCGACGAGCGGGGTCGCCTGCTCGGAGCCGCGCGCCGGCCGCTCCGCGCGGACACCGGCGACGGACGGGCTGAGCAGGATCCCGCTGCGTGGTTCTACGCCCTGCTCGCCGCGGGCCAGGAGGCCGCTGCGGGTCACACGATCGAGGCGATCTCGGTGTGCGCGCTCGGGCCAGCGCCGATCCTCGTAGACGACGCGCTCCGTCCACTCACGCCGGCGCTCCTCTTCTCGCTCGATCGCCGGGCAGACCCGGCTCCGCTTGGGCTGACTCACGATCACGCGCTCCCGAAGCTCGGGTGGTGGCAAGAGTATGAGCCCGCGCTGTGGGAGAGAGCCGCGTGGGGTCTCGATGCGACCGGGTTCCTCGTGGCGCAGCTCACCGGAGTGCCCGTGCTCGACCGGATCAGCCGGGGAGACTGGCTGCTCGCCGGACATCCCGCGCCACTCCCGCTCCCCGAGCCCGCCGATCCCCTCGAGATCGCCGGCGGCCTACGAGACAAGCCGGCGCGATCCCTCGGGGTGCGCCCCGGCACGCCGGTTGCCGTCGGGACCTACGACACGTACGCCGACGCGCTCGCGGCCGGCGTCCACGTTCCGGGCGACGCATGCCTGCTGCTCGGCTCGACGCTCGTGGTCGGCGTGGCCGTGGCAGAGCGTCTCGACGTTCCCGGCCTGGCCGCGAGCGACTACCTTGGCCAGGGCTCCCTGCTCGGCGGCTGGACCGCCTCGGCGGGCTCCTCGCTCGACTGGTTCGCACGCGAGCTGGGCGAGCCGGGCGACGTCTCGGCCCTCGAGCCGGGGGCGGGCGGGCTGCTCGCCCTTCCGTACCTCGCCGGCGAGCGGACTCCGGTCTGGGATCCGGACGCGCGCGGCGTCGTCCTCGGCCTGACCCTCGGGACGCGTCGCGAGGAGCTCTACCGAGCGCTCCTGGACGGGGTCGCGCTCTCGGCGCGCGATCACGTCGAGCGGCTGCGCACGGTGGGGGTCACCCCTGACGCATGGCGGGTCCGCGGCGGCGGAATCCACAACGAGGCCTGGCTCGACGCGACCTGCGACGCGCTGGCCGCCCCGCTCGAGGTGGTCGAGCACGCGACCGAAGCGGTCGGCCCCGCGCTCGTGGCCATGCGTGCGATCGGAGTCGAGCTCACGCTGCCGGTCGCGCGCCGCGTGCAGCCCGACACCGCACGCGCCGCGCGCTTCGACGAGCTCTACGCGTCCTACCGCGCGCTCTACCCGGCCACCGCCCCGCTCATGCGGCGCCTGTCGGAGAATCGGGCCTGATGCGCGCCGCCCGGCTCCACGCACCTGGCGATCTGCGGGTCGAGGTGCTCCCCGATCCCGAGCCCGCGCCGGGCGAGCTGCTCGTCCGGATCGAGGCGTGCGGCGTCTGCCCGACGGATGCCCGCAAGTACGCGTTCGGCACCAGCGACGGCTATCCGCTCAATCCCGGGCACGAGTGGGTCGGGCGGATCGAGGCGCTCGGCGCCGGCGTCGAGGGGTGGCAGGTCGGGCAACGCGTCTACGGCGACACCTATGCCGGGTACGCCGACCTCGCGGTCCTCGCCGTCGACCCCGGCGCGTGGTCGTATGGGCCGTTGCTCCTGCCCGACGACCTCGAGCTCGATCGAGCAGTCTTCGTCGAGCCGCTCGCCGACTGTCTGCATGCCGTGCTCGACCAGGGCCGTGTCCGCGCCGGACAGCGCGTGACCGTCGTCGGAGGAGGGCAGATGGGCCTCCAGCTCGTTCTCGCCGCGGCCATCGCGGGCGCCGACGTGACGCTCGTCGAGCCAGACGCGGCGCGCAGGGCGCTCGGCCCCGAGATCGGGGCAGGCCTCGCGGTCGGCGACATCGCGGACGCGCCCGGCGGAGCGGATGCCGTGGTCCTCTCGATCGGTATCGGAGATCTCGTCGAGCCCTGCGTGGCGCTCGCCGCTCCCGGCGGTCGCGTCGTGCTCTTCGCAGGCTTCGGCGAGCGGTCGCGTGCCGAGGTCGACGTCGACCGCCTGCACTACGAGGAGATCGCGATCGTCGGGAGCGAATGGATCGGCACCCCGCCGTACCAGCGTCGCGAGCACTACGCGGCGGCCCTCGACCTCCTTGCCTCCGGGAGGGCGCCGCTCGAGCGGCTCGTCACCGGCCGCTGCGACCTCGACGGCCTCGAGGACGCATTCGCCGCCATCCACGCGCGACGCGGCCTGAAGACCGTCCTCGTCCCGTGAGGAGCGCCGCCTACCTCCGGCTCGAGTCGCTCTGGGACGACGGGACCGTCGTCGTTCTCGACGGCGGGGTCGGCTCCGAGCTCGAGCGCCTCGGGTTCCCGCGCAACCGGAACGTCGGCGACCTGTGGGGCACCATCGCCCTCTACGAGGCACCTGACCTGGCACGCGAGGTCCACCGCCGCTACGCGGCGGCGGGCGCCGACGTGGTCACGACGCACACGTGGCGGATCGACGGGGTCCGGGCCGCCGAACGGGATGGGTTCGTCGACCCGGTCGCCGGCGGGTGGCAGGCGTTGAGCAAGCGCGCGGTCGAGCTCGCGCGGCGGGGCGCACGCGACGCCGGGCGCGAGGAATGCGCGATCGCCTTCAGCGTCTGGACGGAGCCGATGGAGCCGGGCTTCGCCGAGGAGCTCGCCGTAGCGATCGCGTCGGCGGGCCCTGATCTCGTTCTCGCCGAGACGACCGAGACCATCGCCCCCGACCTCGCCTTCCCGCTCCTCGAGCCGTTGCTCGGGACGGGGCTCCCGGTGTGGGTCTCGTTCCGCTGGACCGTCGACGGCCCGCCCGACCTCCGCTCACAGGGGATTGCGCCATATCGCGGAGCGCTCCAGCAGGCGGACGGCGAGCTGTTCGGCCGGGCGGCGGGCAGGCTCGAGGAGCTCGGCGTCGCCGCCGTGCTCGTCAACTGCCTGCCGCGCGAGCTCGTGCCCGGCATGCTGCCGCTCCTTCGACGTCACACGACGCTCCCGCTCGGGGTCTACCCAAACGCGGGCACGTACCTTGATCCGGGCTGGGCCTTCGACGAGGACGCCACTCCGGCCGCCTATGCCGCCGACGCGCTCGGCTGGCGCGACGTCGAGGGCGCTCGTATCGTCGGCGGCTGCTGCGGGACGACACCGGAGCACATTGCTGCGGTTGGGGAAGCGCTTGGACACCGATGATCGCTTCTCGCAGGTCGCTTCGCGAACTGTGAGCACTCGAACATGAGACGCTGTCGCGCGAGCGGCCCTACGAGGAACTGGCGACGTCCCACCGCCGAGTACGAGCAACTCGTTCAAAGAAGACGCCATCGAACCCGATTAGAGGATTGACCGATGCTCAGCGTTGTCCCAAACGCCGGCGTGTTCCCCATCGCACCGACTCCGTTTTCGGAGTCCGGCGACATAGACGTCGAGAGCCAGCGTCGCGTGCTCGACTGCATGGTCGACCAGGGAGTCGACGGCATTTGTGTGCTGGCCAATTACTCAGAGCAGTTCCTGCTCTCTGACGCCGAACGCGAGGAGCTCCTCGATCTCTGCCTCGCCCACGTCGCGGGGCGGGTACCGGTCATCGTGGCGTGCAGCCATTTCAGCTCGCGGGTTGCCGCCGAGCGCGGCCGCAAGGCCGCAGCGGCGGGAGCGGCCATGGTCATGCTGATGCCGCCGTATCACGGTGCCACGCTCCGAGCCGACGCGGACAGGATTGTCGAGCACTATGCGCACGTCGCCGAGGAGACAGGGTTACCGATCATCGTCCAAGACGCTCCGCTGAGCGGAGTCACCTTGCCGGTATCACTCCTCGTGCGCTTGGCGCAGGACCTTCCGCTCGTTCGGTCCTTCAAGATCGAGGTGCCGGGCACAGCGGAGAAGCTGCGCGCTCTGATCGAAGCCGGAGGTGATTCGATTGCCGCGCCCTTCGACGGTGAGGAATCGATCACACTCATGGCCGATCTCGACGCAGGCGCCACCGGCACGATGCCCAGTGCGCTGCTGCCGGACCTGATCAAGCCGGTGCTCGACCACCATCGCGCAGGGAGGCGTGACGAGGCTGCCTCGGCGTATGCCCGAATCCTGCCACTCATCCACTACGAGAACCGCCAATGCGGCCTGCGCGCGACCAAGGTGGTGATGGCCGAGGGAGGCGTCATCGCGAGCGACGCCGTGCGTCATCCCCTCGCGCCTCTCCACCCGGCAACTCGCGCCGGTCTGCTCGAACTGGCGCGCGACGCGAACCCGCTGGCTCTGCGCTGGAGTAGATAGCCCGCCCGGGCAACAACAGCAGAGCTCACATGCGCGCAAAGCGACCGAAGCCGCCCCTGATCCTGCTCGCACGCGCAGGCCTCTTTCGCGGACATCGGCGAGGAGATCCTATGACCGCCGCCCGTGGGGTTGTTCTCACCAGACGAACATCAGTCTCATAGGATGGACACATGACCGGGCTCGCCAGGAGGCTCCTCCGATGACGCTGCGTCTCGCCGTCGTCGGTGTGGGGGACGTCGCGCAGCGCGACTACCTGCCCGAGCTCGGCCGGTTCGCGGACCGGGTCGAGGTCGTCGTCGCGTGCAGCCGCACCGAGGCACGCGCCCGCGACGTCGCCGAGCGCTTCGCGATCCCGCACTGGACGACCTCGGTCCCGGAGGCCGTGTCGGCCAACGTCGACGCCGTCGTCAACCTGACGCCGATCGAGACGCACCTCGAGGTCACGCTGGCGGCCCTCGAGTCGGGCAAGCACGTCTACAGCGAGAAGCCGGTCGCCGCGTCGGTTGCAGACGTCGACCGGATCGCGGGCGAGGCGGCGAAGCGAGGGCTCGTCGTCGTTACGGCACCGTGCGTGATGCTCTTCCCGCAGGTCGTCTGGGCGCAGACGGCCCTCTCGCGCGGCGACCTCGGACCGGTGCACTCCGCCCGCGGGCACGGGCACGGCGGCGTCCCGCCGTGGGCCGGGTTCGTCTCGGATCCGACGCCTTACTTTGCGCCCTCCGCCGGGGCGCTCGTCGACATGGCCGTCTACCCCCTCCACGCGCTGACCGGGCTCCTCGGGCCCGTCCGCCGCGTATCGGCGCTCTCGACGCGCACCCGGGAGCGGTTCGCGATCGAGGACGGGCCCTTCGCCGGCCGCAGCGTCGACGTCGAGTCCGACGACAACTGGCATATCGTTCTCGAGCACGAGTCGGGCGCGCTCGCCTCGGTCGAGGCGAACACGTGCGCCGATGCCGCGGTCGGGCCCGAGCTGGAGCTACGCGGCGAGGCGGCGGCGCTCGGCGTGAGCCTGGTCGACGTCGCGGCTCCGGTACGTCTCGTGCGGGACGGCACGGAGCAGACCGAGACCGTCGCGCACGAGCGCACGAGCGGACCGGATCACGTCCTCGGGATCGCCCACCTCGCCGAGTGCGTCTCGAGCGGGAGCGAGCCGGTGATCGGCCTCGCTCCCGCTCGCCACGTGCTCCAGATCCTTGCCGCCGCGCGCGCGTCAGTGGCCGAGCGACGCGTCGTGGAGATCGGCCATGGCTGAGCCGCTCCGTCTCGGAATCGTCGGCATCGGCGCTCTCGCGCTGCGCGGGCTTCTTCCCCATCTCACGCAGTCGGACGTCGCCGACCGGGTCGTCGTGACGGCGCTCTGCGATCCCGTCCGCGAGCGCGCCCAAGGCGCGGCGGAGCAGTACGGCGTCCCCGGGGTCCACGCCTCGCTCGAGGAGCTGCTCGCCGCCGACGAGGTCGACGTCCTCACGATCGCCTCGCCGATCGGGCTCCACCACGAGCAGGCCATGCAGGCGCTCCGCGCAGGCAAGCACGTCCACCTCAACAAGACAATGACGACGACCGTCGCAGAAGCGGACGAGCTGATCGCGCTCGCGCGTGAGCGCGACCTGCGGGTCGTCGCCTCGCCGGGCGAAGTGCTGCGCCCCCAGCTCCGGCGAGCTCGCGAGCTTATCGCCGAGGGCGCGATCGGCCGCGTCGCGTGGGCGATCTGCGGCTGCGCGTCCGAGAGCTACCACGAGCAGGACGAGCCGGAGCGCCTCGACGCTCCCGGCGGTAAGGCGATCGACCCGTCCTGGTACTTCCGGAAGCCGGGCGGCGGGCCGCTCTTCGACATGACCGTCTACGCGCTGCACCAGCTGACGGGCGTCCTCGGCCCCGCTGCTCGCGTCACGGCGCTGTCCGGGATCCGCATACCGCAGCGGGAGTTTCTCGGCCGGCCGATCCCGACCGAGGCGGACGACAACACGATCCTGCTCCTCGATTTCGGTGAAGGGCTCTATGCAGTCGCGTACGGCACGGCGGCCGGCCTCACCTCGGAGCAGTTCGCGGCGGGCGTGTACTTCGGGACGAAGGGAACAATCGACGGCGTGCTGCTGAACGGCGAGCCGTTCGACTACCCGGGTCGCGAGCTCACGAAAGGGGCTCCCGTGACCAACTGGGACGCGCAGATGGCGGTCCTGCCGCACGTCGTCGGCGCGCACCGCTCGATTCCCGAGGCGCACGTGTTCGAGGACGTCATGCAGCTCGTCCGCTGGGCCTCCGAGGGGATCCCGAGCGTCGTGACGGCCGAGCACGCCCGTCACGTGATCGACATCGTTGAGTGCGGCTACCGCGCCGCGGAGAGCGGTCGCACGCAGGAGCTTCGGACGACGTTCGAGCTGCCGCAGGAGGATGCCGCATGACCCGCAAGTACACGCCGTCGCCGCGGCCGAGCTTCGACCGCCCGACGGCGGTGACGAGGGAGAGCGCCACGCGCTACCTCTGGGGCGACGACGAGTCCGGGGTGGTCGCCGACCTCATCTACACGTCGAGCCAGTCGATCCACGCGCTCGTTTTCATGCTGCCCTCGGGCGGTGCGTTCCGGCACTCGCCCGAGTTCCGCACCGTGTTCGGGGCCGACGAGCTCCTCTATGTCCTCGAGGGAACGATGCTGCTCGCGGACCCCGAGACGGGGGAGGTGGCGCGTGTCGAGCGCGGCGGTACGGTCTTCTTCCGCAAGGACACCTGGCACCACGCGTTCGCGCACGGGACCGAGCCGCTGCGCGTGCTCGAGATCTTCGCGCCGCCTCCCGCGGCGGGCGCCTCCGGCGCCTACGCGCGTACCCGCCCCTATCTCGAGGAGTCCCGCTACGCCGACGACACCTTGCTCGGCGCGCTTCCCGCTAAGGAGCCGCGCGTAACGAGGTTCCGCGTCCTCCGCGCCGACGACACCGTCTGGCGACGCGACCTCGACGTCCCAACGGGGATGCTCGTCAGCACCGAGCACCTGACGGTTCACCTGCTCGAGGTCGATCCCGGCGCAGGCTCGCGCGAGCACGCGCACGGCGGGGACGAGGTCGTCTACGTCCTCGAGGGTCGGCTCTGGCTCCGGGCAACGCACGGCGACACGTCGATCGTGCTCGAGCTCGCGTCGGACGACCTCGGCTTCGTCCCGGCGGGGAGCGTGCACGAGTACCGGTGTTACGGCGCCGAGCCGGTGCGGGCGCTCGTCGGGGTGGCTCCCAGCTACCTCCCGTGAACCGCGATCGGGGCCGACGACCCCGTGCTCGGGTTGGCCCGAACGGCCATGTCAGGTTCGACGAGCCGCCCGCGCCGGCGGCCTCGTGCTCGTGGTCCGTTACCGCGGGCCGACCGTGGAGCGGGCCAGGCGCGCGATCACGGGGCGCCCGCGTGAGATCGAGGCACCCGATCGGACGCGTCGGGGAGCTCGGCGAAAGTCCCGAGGTGCGTCTCGCTGGTGGCAAAGACGATCGTCGGCGCCGGAAGCGCCCGCGAGACCGTTGCGATCTCGTCGGCCGCCGCGAGGGCGACCGCCGAACCGTCGTCGACGCGGACGACCCGAGCAGCCCTCGACACGTCGTCAGCGGGCGGTGGTCGCGCCGTCGACGACGAGCGCGGAGCCGGTGACGAACGAGGACTCGTCGGAGGCGAGGAAGAGCACGCAGTTCGCCACCTCCTCGGGGGTCCCCATCCGGCCGAGCGGTGACGCCGCGGCGTACTCCGTACGCAACGCCTCGGGGTCGCTGGCGAGATCGAGGAACGAGGTCGTGAGCGGCGTGTCGATCACCCCGGGGCAGACGGCGTTCGCGCGGATCGCCCGCGGCGCGAGCTCGAGCGCGAGCGCGCGGGTGAGCTGGAGTACCGCGCCCTTTGTCGCCGTGTAGGGCGCATCGTTCTCCCAGGCGATGAACGAGTTGATCGACGCCATGTTCACGATCGACGACCCGTCCGGCATGTGCGGGATCGCCGCCCGGCAGGCGTAGAACATCCCCGTCACGTTGACGCGGAAGATCCGCTCCCACTCCTCGTCGGTCGTCTCGGTGAGCGGCGGCCCGTGCACGAGCTCGATACCGGCGTTGTTCGAGAGGATGTCGATGCGCCCGAACCGCTCGACAACCTGCCCCACGACGTCGTCGACCGACGCCCGCTCGCCGATGTCGAGGGGGATGCCGAGCGGCGCCCGGCCCGAAGCCTCCTCGGCGAGCCGGCAGGTCTCCTCGACGTTCCGCGGCGTCTGCGACGTGACGACAACGTCGGCCCCGTCCTCGGCGAGACGTACGCACACCGCGCGGCCGATGCCGGTCCCCGCTCCCGTGACGAGCGCGACCTTGCCGCCGACTCGGCCGCTCACGAGCGAGCTCCGTGCGGTCGCAGCGGCCGCGGCGCGATGGGCGGCGGCGCGGCGTCCCAGTCGCTCACGCGGTACCCGGCCGTGTGCCCGCCGTCGGCGAGCACGACAGACCCCGTGACGTACGACGCCTCGTCGGACAGCAGAAACCGGACGACGGCGGCGATCTCACGTGGCTCGGCGGGCCGGTCGAGGGGGATCCGCGTGCGGTACTTCGCCCACGTCGCCTCGTCGTCCAGCAGCTCCTCCGTCACGCGCGTTCGCACCCACCCGGGCGCGACCGCGTTGACGCGGATGCCGTGCGGGGCAAGGTCCACCGCGAGCGAGCGGGCGAGCTGGGAGACCGCTCCCTTCGACGCGTTGTACGACGCCTGCAGCTCCTCGCCGAGGAACGAGGCGGTGGAGGCGGTGCAGACGATCGAGCCGCCCCCGTGAGCCGCCATGTGCCGGGCGGCGGCGATCGTGATCAGGTACATGCCCCGGACGTTGACGTGCATCGTGTGGTCGAAGTGCTCGAGCGGCGCGTCGAGCGCATGCTCGAAGTAGGCGATGCCCGCGTTCGAGGCGAGCCGATCGAGGCGGCCGTAGCGCTCGAGCGTCAGCGCGACCGCACGCTCCGCCGTCTCGGGCTCGCCGACGTCGCCGGCGAAGGCGACCGCGCCGAGCCGCACGGCGATCTCCTCGAGCTGTTCCCGGTCGTCCGGCGAAGCGACGAGGCAGAGGCCGACGCCGTCGGCGGCCAGGAGCTCGGCGATCGCAAGCCCGATTCCGGAGCTCGCACCGGTGACGATCCCCGCGTGCTCAGGCATGCGCGAGCGCCGCTCGCGCATTCGCGGCACGGAGCGCGTAGATCTCGAAGTCGGGCGTCGTGGCGCGCGGAGGCTCCACCTCGTAGACCTGCAGGAGCGCCGGGCCGGCGGGCAGCCCGCGCTCGCGGCTCTCGCCGGCGGCGCGGGCTAGCGCTTCCAGATAGGCGAGATCCGCTTCTCCCACGGCGGCGGCCTGCTCCGGTGTCAGCGGCTCCCCGTGGCCCGGCACGACCCAGCGGAGCTCGTGTCGCTCGAGCGCGTCCAGCAGACGCCGGGTCGTCGCCGCCGCCTCCTCGACGCCCGCGCCGACAAACGGGTAGGTCATCGGCGAGAGGTAGTCGCCAGGCGCGAGCACGCCCTGGTCGAGAAGCACGAACGCGAGCCCGTCGACGGTGTGTCCGGTCGCGTCGAGCGCTTCAATGCTGAAGGGACCGCACGCGAAGACGCCCGGCTCGACGATCTGATCGACCCGCAGATTGGTCGACCACGCGTAGCCCCATTCCCGTCCCGCAGCCTTGAGCGCCGCCGCAGCGTCGCCAGACTCGATCCGGGCGGCCGTGGCGGAGCCGGCGACGACCGTCGCCTCGGGAAGCGCTCCGATCCCGCACACGTGGTCATAGTCCGCATGCGTGATCAGGATGTGCACGCGACCGTTCGCGGAGCGAGCAAGTGCCGCCTGTGCCTCGATCTCCACCGGCTCGAGGCCAGGGTCGACGAGAAGTACCTCGTCACCCGACTTCGCAAGGAGGGCATTCGTCTGCCAGAGCGACGCCTGCGATACGAGGACGCCCTCGCCGAGATCCCGGGGCTCGTCCACGTCGCGACGATAACACCCCGATGTAGACACATCGTCCACGATGTGGACTGATTCCACGCGCGTTGTCCGACAGGACACGCAGTCGTTCGATCGACTGCTCGACGACGGTGGAAAACCTGCGCCGGTGATCACTCGATGGCGTCGCCGAGGTAGATCGCTTACCCCGACGGACAAGTTCGGGTGGGTCCCAGGGGGCAAGGTGGCCCGGAGCGGTGGCTGGCGTGCTCCAGAGTTGGCTCGACCTACGGTGGTGGATAGGACATTCGCCCCCGTAGCTCAGTGGATCGAGCAGCGGTCTCCCCACCGCGTGCGCACCTTCGATTCTTGTCGGAGGCACTCACTCCGCCGAGCGGAGCGCTCGCGGGCGAGCCGGGCGCGTCGAAGGCTTGCGGCTTTCCATGTTTCGAAGAGCAGATCGGAGACCTTGTGGCCGAGGTGGCCGGGCGGCGCACCGGATAGGCGACCGCTGTGGGCTCCCTTTCCGGAATCGTTGAGAATGGCGCTGCCGACAGGGTAAGCGACCCAAGGAGGGGAGCCATGAAGCTCCTGACCCCGTCCCGCTTCGTCGCCTTCGCCGCCGGCGCGCTCGCCGCGCTCGGCCTCGCCGTCGCCTACACGGGCGCCGGCGCGAGCGCCGCTCCGGCGGCGGCCGGCAAGAAGGCATGCGTGCACGGCACCGCGCTCCTCGAGCGCAACAAGGCGAACGTCGTCGCGTATTACACGAGGGCGTTCAACGACAAGGAGCCCGAGGACGCGGTGGAGAGGTACGTCGGCTTCGACGAGCCTGGCGAGGACATCGACGACTCGGGGGAACCGCACCTCTACATCCAGCACAACCCTCTCGCGGCCAGCGGGGCACCGGCTTTCATCAACTTCGTCAACACCTTCACGGCGGCGTTCCCCGACCTGCACATCGACATCCGGCGGGTCGTCGCGGAATGCGATCTCGTCGTGACGCACGGCCTACTCACCGGCGCGGAGCCCGTCTTCACCGAGCTCGGCAGCAAGGTGGTGGACATCTTCCGGCTCGACGAGCACGGGAAGATCGTCGAGCACTGGGACGTCCTCTCGCCGATCTCGCCGACCTCGGCGAACGGCAACCCGGAGGTCTGAGGCAAGCGAAGCGCAGCTGCTCTGGTTGAGTTCGGTCAGGCATCGTGCACGGCATTCTCCCGGGCAGGTGTCCGACTGACGTCGGACACCTGCCCATCGGGGTTGTAGCGTGCGGGGCATGGCCCCGGACTACGAGGTCGCCGTCGCGGGCGGAGGGATCGCCGGGCTAACCGCGGCTCTGTTCGCCGCGCGTCAGGGCCGAACCACGATCCTCCTCGATCCCCTCGGGGCGAGCGGCGCCGTCCTGAACACGGAGCGGGTCGAGGACTTCCCCGGCTTTCCGCAAGGCGTGCCCGGCTTCGAGCTAGTCCCTCGCATCTCCGAGCAGGCCACGGACGCGGGCGGCGCCGTCGAGCATGGCGAGGTGACGAGTCTCGAGCAGCGCGGCGGCGACTGGGTCGTGCTCTCGGACATGCGCGAGATCGTCGCCGGTGCTGTCATCGTGGCCACCGGGACGAGGCCCCGTAAGCTGGGCGTGCCGGGCGAGGAAGAGCTCGAGGGCAAAGGCCTGAGCCACTGTGCCGGCTGTGACGGTCCGCTGTACCGGGGCCAGGTCGTCGCGATGGTCGGAGGCGGCGACTCCGCTCTCCTGGAGGCGCTGGAGCTCGCCGGCCACGACGTCGAGGTGGTGCTCGTCCATCCGGACGAGAGGCTCGACGGACAGGAGGCGTACAGCCGGCGCGTTCGCGAGAGCGCGCAGGTCGAGGTCAGGCACCTGACCGTGCCCGAGGCGATCCTCGGTGAAGGACGGGTGGAGGGCCTGCGCGTGCGCGAGCTCTCGAGCGGCGAGTCGTCCGTCCTGTCTGTTGCGGCTGTGTTCGTCCATGTCGGTCGCGTCCCGAACACCGCGTTCCTCGACCGAGTCCTGGCGCTCGACGAGCTCGGGCGCGTGCCGACGGACGCGTGGATGCGGACAGCGCTCCCGGGTCTCTTCGCGGCAGGCGACGTGCGCGTGGACGCCGCCGGTCAGGCCGTCACGGCCGCGGGCGACGGCGCAACCGCGGCGATCGCCGCGCACCGGTACCTCGCGCAGCGGGGGCACTGAGCCACGACCGTCGTCAGCGCCAGGCGTCGATCGAGACGGCCGCCTTCTGTCCCGCGTTCGTACGGAACTTCGCCCGCATCGGGGAGCCCATGAAGATGCTGAAGTGCCCGTTGGTCTCCCCGCCGGCGACGACGATGTTGACCCGGTCAGGCTCGAAGACGGGAATCAGCTCCTCGGGCGGCGCCTTCCAGTAGCCGGCGAACGGCTCGACGCCTGCTTCGACCTCCTCGTGGAGGAGGTTGAGCATCACGTGGTCCCAGAAGCGCCGCTGCGGGATCTTCGCGTTCTCGTGGATCCAGAGCGCGAGCTTCTCCTTGGTGTCGAACCCCTTCTCGACGAACTCGCGCGCGACGATCGGGTCGAGCACGAGCGTGCACCCCATCCCGGGCTCGAGCCCGCAGATCATCGCCTGGAGCTTCTCCTCCCAGTACGTGCGCAGGTACTCGGCCCAGACGTTGCCCCAGATGTACGAGACGGTGACCGTGCTCTCTTCCCTCGAGTAGCCGTACTTCACGTGGTACGGCTCCCATGGGCTCGCTTCCTCGTTCTCGGCGTAGGTGATGCAGTTGTAGGAGAAGTTGCAGCCCTGCGAGCCGGCGTACGTCTCGCCCGGCACGGAGCCGCCCTGCAGGTTCTGCGAGAGCAGGCCGAACGCGCGTCCGATCGTCGAGTTCGCGTGGTTGTACGGCCCCAACGCGCCAATCCCACTGTTCATCCCGATCTCGTGTCGGATCGGGCCGTTGACGACGACCATGTTGCCCATCGATGACATGCTGCTCTGGCGCCCGGTGTCACCGCTCGAGGCGAGCGCGAGGATCACCGGGAAGTACTCCGGCGCCGCGCCCGCCATCACGGCGTTCACGGCGACCTTCTCGACGTCGAAGTGCCAGTGTTCCATGCCGATCGTCGGACGGAGCTTGCCGACCATCTCCTCGGGCCGGTGGCTCGTCCCCGCGAGCATGCGCTCCACGCGCTCCTCGGTCGGCAGGACGATGGGGAGGAAGTCCGTGTAGCGGCGCTCCCGGAAGAGCGCGTGCATCGCCTCCTCGCTTTCCGCCTCGACGTAGCGCGGCGTCGAGCGGTCCCAGCTCTCTCCGCGTTGCTCGTCGGCAGGAACGGGACGCGTGAGCTGGTCGAAGACCTCCGCCATGAACGGCCGCTCGTGGACCGGATCGTTGCCCTCGACGTACCCGCGGAGTACCGCGGGCGACGAGTTCATCAACGGGGTGGGGACGAACACCTGCCGGGCGCTCGGCATTCCCTGCGTCTTCACCGTGTTGCGGACGAGGTGCGCGAAGACGTTCAGGTGCACGCCCACGGTCGGGACGCCGTAGTTCGACTCGAGATCGACGACGTGGCCGGAGACCTCCGGCGCGCAGCCCGGTCAGGTCCCGACGCCGATGATGGCCGCGTCGCCGTCCGCCTGGATTCGCTCGCAGAGCTCGGGGTCGGGAATGTGCTGGTTCCGCCAGCGGACGATCTCCGTGCGGATCGCCGGCCGGTGGTCCTCGAACCAGCCGTGCAGCTGTGCCATGAAGTTGTCCGAGTTCGCGAAGCCGACGTCGACGAGGAAGAGCTTCCTGCCGTCGAGCCCGTCCAGGCTCGGAGCCATCCCGCGCGCGTTCACCTTCGGGGGGTACCCCTCGGGGTTCAAGACGCTGAACGTTGCCATCATTGCCTCCCGGAGTCTGTTGGCGATGCTATCTGGCCCGTGCTCTCCCCGATCGGGACCTGCTGCTCGCCCAGGTAGCTGGAGATCAGGAGCTCCCGGTCGGCCTGCAGCACCTTCGCGCGGTCCGAGAGGACGATCTCCCCGTGCGAGAGGACGTACCCTCGGTCCGCGACCTCGAGTGCGAGTTGGATGTGCTGCTCGACGAGCAGCACGCCGCAACCCGAGTCGAGGGCGTACTGGTGCACGACCGGCAGGAGGCCCTCGACGATCAGGGGGGCGAGCCCGAGCGAGAGCTCGTCGAGGAGGAGCAGGCGTGGGCGGCGGGCGAGTCCGCGCGCGACCGCGAGCATCTGCTGCTCGCCGCCCGAGAGGAGCCCGACTCGCCGTGTGCGCAGGTCTCTGAGCTTCGGGAAGTACTCGTACGCCGCGTCCTCGTCCGGCCGCTCGCCGCGGAATCCGAGGCGGAAGTGCTCGGCGACGGTCAAGCCGTAGAAGAGCCCGCGGCCCTCGGGGACGTGCACGACCCCCTGGCGCGCCCGCTGCGTGGGTGAGACGCGCGCGATGTCTCGCCCGGCGAAGGTGATGCGCCCGCGCATCGGACGGACCAGGCCCGAGATCACTCGGAGGGTCGTCGTCTTGCCGGCCCCGTTCGCACCGAGCAGCGCGACCACCTCGCCCGGGCCGACGGTCAGGTCGACGTCGCGGATCACCGCGGCCCGGTCGTAACCGGCGGTCAGGCCCTCGATGCTCAGCAAGGAGTCGGTCATGTTGCGTCGACCGCCGGCTGCAGCTCGGACGCCGCGCTCCCGAGATACGCCTCGATCACCTGCGGGTTACGACGGACGGCGTCGGGTGTGCCATGCGCTATCACCCGCCCGAACTCGAGCACGAACACGTAATCGGAGATCCCGAGCACGAGCCCCATGTCGTGGTCGACCAGGAGCATCGCCGTCCCGGCGTCGACCACACCGCGTAGATGGTGCGCCAGCTCCTCGCCCTCCCGCGTATCGAGGCCCGCCGCCGGCTCGTCGAGACAGAGGAGCCGCGGCTCCGCCGCGAGCGCGCGCGCGATCCCGACCAGCTTGCGTTGGCCCTGAGTGAGGTCTTCGGGCATCGCATCCGCCGTCCCCTCGAGGCCGAGGAGCTCGAGAGCCGCGTCCGCCGCCTTCGTGCTTCTCACCGGCCGCGAGAGCGCCTCGATCGCCGAGGCCCACGCCGAAGGGCGGTACGAGGCGACCGCCAGGTTCTCGCGCACGCTCAGGTCGTCGAACAGCTCGAGCGACTGCCATGTCCTCGCCAGCCCGCGCTGGGCGCGGGCGTGCGCCGCCAGCCCGTCCAGCCCCCGGCCGTCCAGCTCGACCCGCCCCCCGTGGGGCACGAACCCGGAGATCGCGTCGATGAACGTCGTCTTCCCGGCGCCGTTCGGTCCGATCAGCCCGACGAGCTGACCCTCCGAAACCGTCAGGTCGACATCGTCGACCGCGCGCAGACCGCCGAACGAGACCGAGATGCCGGTTGCGGCGAGGACGGTCGCGGCTGGGTGCTGCGGCGCCCGACGGGGCGGAGGGATGCCGCGTCGCGCAGGTGCAATCGCCGTGCGGGGAGCCTCCGTGCCGAGGGCGGCCTCTGCGGCGAGCCGCCTCTTCTTCTGCTGCTTCTTCTTGTATCCGGTTCCGGCAATGCCCTCTGGGTTGACCAGCAAGGTGACGATCAACGCGAATCCGCCGATCAGCAGAGCCCAGTTCCCCGACAGCCCGAACCAGCGGTCGAAGGCGTGGGGGAAGAGGCCCTCGGTTGCGCCGACTCCCGCGAGGACTGCACCGGAGACCATCGTGATGCCTCCGAAGTAGGCGAACGCGATCAGGCCGAGCGCCGTCAGCGCTCCGAAGCGGCTGTAGCTGACCGACCCGAAGTTGTACGCGTAGAGGGCGCCGGCCATGCCGGCGACGAACGCGGCAATGCCGAACCCGGCGAGCTTCGTGTTTCGGACGTTGATCCCGGCAGCTGCCGCCGCGCGTTCGTTCGAGCGCACGGCGAGCATCCGCTGTCCCAGGCTTGCGCGTCGCACGTTGGCGACGAGCATGCAAAGGGCGAGGGTGGCAGCGAGCACGAGGAAGCCGAAGACCGGGCTCGGAATCTTGTCGTCCAGGCCTCTGAACGACGCCCCGGGAGAAAGGTCGAGCCCGCCGAGCCCGGGCTCGGCGACCGGCGAGCCGGTGGCGCCGCCGCCCCACCGGACGTTGAGGAAGCCGAACTGCTCGAGCGCGACCGCGGCCGCGAGCGTCACCACCACGAGACTGACCCCCCGGACTCGCAAGGCCGACACGGCGATGAGGAGACCGACCACCGTGGCTGACGCCGCTCCGATGAGCAGCGAGATCGGGAACTCCGCCCAGAAGCCCCCGACGTCGGTCGTCAGGTGGGACATCGTGAAGCCCGCGACGCCGGCAAGCGCCAGCTGCACGACCGAGATCTGGCCGACGAAGCCGACGATGACGACGAGCGAGAGGCAGATCATGACGCCGAGCAGCGAGTTGATGAGGGACTGCCGAAAGTCGTAGGGGAAGGCGATCAGGCAGGCGACGCCGACGACCGCGGCGATCGCCGTCGGCCTGAGCAGCCGTTCGGGGCGGGGGACGGCCGGGAGTCGTCGCTCCACCAGCTCACCGCGGCCCGGCAGGCTGGCCCCGCGCAGGAAGAGTGCCAGCACGATGACGAGGAAGACGAAGAGCTCGGGCAGCCCCCGAATCGGAGCTCCGCCCTCGTCGGTCGGGAACCAGCTCTGCGTTCCCCAGTAGATCAGGAGCGCCTGCATCACGCCGATGGCGAGACCCGCGAAGCACGCGATGAAGAACGACGTGAACCCGGCCAGCAGGGCGGCGGCCAGCGCCGGCACGACCTGGAACGCCAGCGTTTGCGCATCGAGGGCGATCAGCGGCGCGACGAGGACGCCGAGCCCTCCTGCGACAACGGATGCGAGGACGGTGTTCGCGACGGCCAGGCGGCTCGGCGACAGGCCGGCGAGCATCGCCGACACCTCGTTCTCCGACGCCGCCCGCGTCGACAGCCCGAACGGCGTCCATCGAAACAGCGCCGCAAGTCCCGCCGCTACGACGATCACGATCCCTGCAAGCAGCAAACGGTCCTTCGGCACGACGCGGTCGAAGATCGTGACCGTGTCCGAGGGGAGGATGGACGGCGCCGCCTTCAGGCTGTTGCCGAAGATCACGATCATCCCGGACTCCAGGACGAGCAGGAGACCCAGCGACGCGGCGAGCTTGGCGAGCGGGGCCGTGTTGCGGAGCGGGCGGAAGATGGTCAGCTCGATCAGGACGCCGAACGCGGCCATGGAGGCGAGCGTGAGGACGAAGGCCGGGGCCGTCGAGAGGTGGAAGCCCAGGTAGCCGGTCCGGAGCGCCCAGAAGATGTAGGCGGCGAGCATTGCGATCGCGCCGGTGGCGACGTTGATAACACCGGAGCCCCGGTAGATCAGGACCACGCCGAGCGCGATGCTCGCGATGAGTGCGCCCGCACCGAGTCCTAGCGCGGCGTAGAGGAGGACGTCCCGCATCTGCGCTCGGCGTCTCGAGCGACGGTGAGCCCGGCAACTGCCGCCGGGCTCGCCGTCGCGTCCGTGCGTGCGTCTACTTCGCTCCGGCCGGCTTCAGCCAGGTCGCGGCGATCTTCCACTTGCCCTTACCCGTGTACGTGTAGAAGTTGGTCTGGTTGGCGCACGCAGCGGGCTCTGCAGCCGAGACCTTGCCGCAGGCGATGTTTGGCGGCCCCAGCACGGTTGGGCCGCGGAAGGCCTTGAAGCCGGCGCTGATCGTCGCGGGGGTGAGCTTCTCGTATGGGATCGCGTTCATGATCTTCACGGTCGTAAGAAGCGTCTCCCAGACGCCCTCCGAGAAGACCCACAGCATGTCCGGCACGTTCGTCCCGTACTGGAGGCCCTTCTTCAGGTAGAGCTTCGACTGCGGTCCCGGCAGGTTCACGAGCGTCTGGACAAGGCCATAGGTCCACTTCGGGATGTCGCCGCTCGCGTACGCAGCCCTGGGGATGAACGTGCAGATCGGCAGCGAGAGGATCGGCTTCGTGTAGCGGATCTGATCGATCGCCCGCGCGAACGGCGTGCACGTCGGGAAGCCGAGGGCGGCGACGATCATGTCGGAGGAGCTCGCCTGCGTCGCCGGCCCGACCAGGTCGGTCGCGAGCGGCGGAACCCCGATCATCGTGACCTTTATGCCCACCTGTTGCAGGCCCGTCTGGACGCCCTGTGCGGCCGTGATGGCGCCCGGATCGGTCGGATAGACGACGGATGCGGTCTTCACGTTCGGGTGGAACCTCTTCGTGTACGTGCCGAAGGCGCCGATCCCGGTCGTCTGGCTGCCGTTCAGGAAGTAGGCGTTCTTCGCCGTCGGGTCGGCTGCGTTGGAGGTGATGACGCCGGTGATCGGGATCGTGCCCTTGACGGTCGCGTAGATCGACTGGTTGCCGATCGTGACGAAGCCGAAGATGATGGTCTTCACCTTGTTGTTGACCATCTGCTGGCCGCACCGGAGGCCCTCCTCCTCCGCCTGGGCCCAGAAGCACTCGCTGAGCTTGACGGGGTGCCCGTGGACGCCTCCGAGCTCGGCGTTGATCATTTTCACGCCAGCTCGAATCACGCTTGTCGCCTGTGGGAAGTTGAACTGGACGGGGCCGCCCTGGCCGTTGATGTAGCCGATGGTGACCGGGGCGAGCTTCGGGTTCGCCTTGCCCTTGCCGCCGACGTAGGCCTGGTAGTTCAGGACCTGAGGCGGCGAGACCGCGCTCGTGGCAGCGACGGCCGAGACGGTCGCCGTGAGCGCGGTCACGACTGCGAGAACGGCCATCAGGCGTCGCCGTCGGAGGCTCTCGACGATGGTTGGCGGACGCATACGTACATCCCTCCTTCTGCCGACCTACGGCATGCCGTCGAAGTGCGCGTGCGTCCGCATCGCGCGGACGACGTCAGATGGTTCGCGGCCTCCTCGGATGGCTCGCGGCGTCGCTCACTCTCCGCTCACTCGTTCGGACGACGATCGAGCGACATTACCCCGCTCGTGACGAAAGTGTCAACGAAACTGTCAATGACGCCGGCCGATCGACTGGAGACTCAAACGGACCGTTGCTCGAACACGGTGCGGAAGATGGGGTTGGAGAGCAGGAAGCGGATGTCGTCCGCCCGCTCGTCGTCGAGCGGCTCGTCCGGAAAGGAAGCGAGCATCGCGCGGAAGCGCTCGTCGGCACCCTCGCGGAATTCCCGGTGGGTGAAGATGTACAGGTCGTTGCGGCGGATGCCCGCGAGCACGCGCTCTCCGCATTCACGTGGGTCCATCCAGAGCGGCGAGTTGGTCCGCTCCTCGAGCTCCTGCTCGAGCTCCGTGTAGCCGGAGTTGGAGTACCGCTCGGGCCGCATCCTGCCGCCCTCGCGGATGTTCGTCTGCACCGGCCCGGGACAGAACGCGGAGACGCCGATCCCTTCACCGGTGAGCTCGCTGCGGAGGGCCTCCGAGAGCCCGATCACCGCGGCCTTGGCCGTGATGTAGATCGCGGCACCGGGGATCGGGACGACGCCGGCCATCGAGGACGTGTTGACGATGTGCCCGCCCTCGCCGTGCGCGATCAGCCGCGGCAGGAACGTCTGGATCCCGTTGACGACACCGCCGAGCAATACACCGAGGCCCCAGTCCCAGTCGTCGTAGCGCGCGAGGGTGACCGGTCCGAGGATGCCCATGCCCGCGTTGTTGCAGAGGACATGGACGTTGCCGAAGACCGTCTCCGCCTCGTCGGCCGCTCGGGCGAACGCCTCGCGGTCGGTGACGTCCAACTCGATGGCGTGCACGTGCTTCCGCGCCCCGCTCCTGTCCAAGCGTTGCAGGGCGGTCTCGACGTGATCGGGCCGGAGATCGGCGATCACGACATTCATCCCCTCCGCGACGAACGCCTCCGCCATGCCGAGCCCGATCCCGCTCGCGCCGCCGGTGACGAACGCGGTCTTGCCGGTGACCTCGTCCATCCGGCTACCCTTCGGCCGGCCAGGAGTCGAGCGCGCGGACCTTTCCGGCGCGCCGGCCCTCCTCGACCGCGAGCCGTTCGGCGGGTACCGGCTCGTCGGGGAACGCGGCGAGGATCTCGTCGAAGATCCCGCGCAGCTCGTCCCGGTGGTCTGGGTGTGTGAAGACGTAGAAGTCGTTCCGCCGGATTGCGCGTAGGACCTTCTCGCCGATCTCCTCGGGGTCCATGCCGACCTCGTGGAGGCCGGGGAGCATGCGCATGAACTCCTTGTCTGCCGGGGTCACATCGGTCGAGAGCTCCGCGGGACGGATCAGGTCGCTCTCGTAGATCTTGCTCTTGACAAGGCCCGGGCAGACCATCGACACGCCGATCCCGTCCGGCAACAGGCTCCAGCGCAGCGCGTCGGACAGACCGTGCACCGCGAACTTCGCCGCCGTATAGATCCCCGCGCCCGGACCGGCGACGAACGCGGCCATCGACGCCGTGGTGACGACGTGGCCGCCCTCGCCGTGCGCCTTGATGCGTGGCACGAACGTGACGACGCCGTTGACGACGCCGCCGAGATTGACGCCGAGCACCCAGTCCCAGTCCTGGTACGTGGCCTCGGAGATGTCGTTGAAGAGGTTGATCCCCGCGTTCAGGCAGAGCACGTGCACGTTCCCGAGGACGCGCTCCGTCTCGTCCGCGGCATGCGCGAACGCCTCGCGGTCGGTCACGTCCAGCCGGATCGCGTGCACGTCGCCGTTCAGGGCTGCTGTCGCTTGCTCGAGGTGGTCGCCGCGCACGTCGGCGATCGCGACCCTCATCCCTGCGCTGACGAACGCCTTGGCCATCCCGAGCCCGACACCGCTCCCGCCGCCGGTGATGAAGGCCGCTCTGCCTTCGACGTCCCGCATGGGTCCCGAGACCTTATAGGCTCGGCTCTCGACGGCCCAGCAGCTCGAGGAGGCCCCGATGGCGAGCAGGACGATGGTGCGGGCAGACGTCGTCGGCAGCCTCTTGCGACCCGACTACCTGCAGGAGGCGAGGGAGGCGGCGCGCACCGGCACGATCGACGCCCACGAGCTGCGCGCAGCGGAGGACCGCGCAGTGCTCGACGCGATCGCGCTCCAGGAGGGCGCCGGAATCGAGGCGATCACGGACGGGGAGTACCGCCGCAACGGGTGGATCGCGTTCATCCCGATCGTCGACGACCCGCTGTTCCGTCCACCCGTGAGCGGCTTCGAGTTCCTCGACGCCGAGTCGGGCTGGCGCGACCTCTGGAAGACGGGCTCGGGCACGCCGGCCGACACGTCGGGTCTTCCACCGGAGGAGCCGTTCGTCACTCGACGGCTGGAGGTCGAGCGGGACATCGTCACTGACGAGTACGCGTTCCTGAAGGCGAACGCCCGCGCACGGACGAAATACACGATCCCGGCGCCGAGCTGGCACCGCATCTATTGGCATCCCGACTACTCGGCCGACGCATACCCGACGTCGGACGAGTTCATCCGCGACGTCGCCCGCCTCCTCCGCGAGCACGTGGTCGACCGCCTCGTCGAGCTCGGCTGCGACTACATCCAGATCGACGCCCCGAACTACGCGCAGTGGCACATCGACCCGGCGAATCGCGCGGCCTTCGAGGAGCATGGGCACGACATGGCGCACGAGCTCGTCGCGGACGCCGAGTTCGACAGCATGGTCTTCGAAGGGCTCACCGGCGTCACGCGCGCGATGCACATGTGCCGCGGCAACGCTCCGGGCGGCATGTGGGCGGCCACCGGCGGCTACGAGGCGATCTCGAAAGACGTCTTCCCGCGCCTGACGAACCTCGATCGCCTGCTCCTCGAGTACGACTCGGATCGCGCCGGCGGCTTCGAGCCGCTCGCGGACGCGCTGCCGAGCCACCAGCTCGTGCTGGGGCTCGTGACCACGAAGGACGGCGCGCTCGAGGATCCGGACGACCTTGTCACGCGGATCGAGGAGGCGACCCGTTACGTGCCGCTCGAGCGGCTGGCGGTCAGCCCCCAGTGCGGGTTCGCGTCGGGCGTGATCGGCGCGATGACCCCCGCCGAGCAGGAGGCGAAGCTCATGCTGATCGGAGATGTCGCGCGACGGGTCTGGGGGTAGCGGAACTCCCGCCGACTCCGGCCGAGCCCTCGCCACCGACGAATGGCAGCCCGCTGAACGAAAGCGCGTACTACTAGAGCGTAGGCCGCGACTGGCAGCCGCTCGATGACACGCCGAGAGACGGACGGCCGGGATCAGCCTCACCACGAGGACGATCGCGAGGGGGTGGGTGGGCACCGCGATGCATCGACCCTCCGGGATCGCATGACGTCGCGGATGGAGCGACGCGTCGCGCGCCGGTCAGATGACGGACGACGGAGACTTCCCCACGTCCGTACCGACTTCAGTCGGCGCGCGGGTCGGGCATCCGCCATTCACGACCGACCTCGGACAGCCACGCCGCGTAGGTATCGAGGAGGCGGCGGGTGAGCGAATGCTCGAGACGCTGCTGCTGGGTCAACGGCCGGATGCGACGCATTCGACGCTCGACCTCGTCGAGCTCGGCGAGACGGTCATCGACGTCGTCCCGCACCGGATAGCGCCCCTCGCTCCTACATCGCACCCAGGAGGTCGGCGGTTCGAGTCCGCCTAGCTCCATGCCTCGACCGTCGTAGCGCCTCGCCGAGGGGCGGGGAGCAGGCCATTCCATCGGGCTCACCGCCGCGATATGTTCGCCGGACGGACAGCGACGAACAGGAGGCAACGATGGCCGGCCCGCTCGTCGGCGACGGCTCGGCGACCGATCGCCCCGGTGCGCCCGCGCGTGTCTTTCGCACGGAGCTGAACCCGGTCGACCTGCTCGCCCGTGCCGCCTCGATGTACGCGGCGAAGACCGCGGTCGTCCACGGCGCGCGCCGCTACTCGTACGCCGAGCTCGGCGAGCGCGCGTGGCGCCTCGCCAACGCGCTCCGCGCCGCCGGTCTGCGGAAAGAGGATCGGGTCGCGACGCTCCTCCCGAACTGCCCGGCGATGCTGGAAGCGCACTTCGGCGTCCCTGCGGCCGGCGGCATCCTCGTGACCGTCAACACGCGGCTCTCGGGCGCCGAGGTCGAGTACATCCTGCGTCACTCCGGGGCCGGCACGCTGCTGCTCGACGCTGAGCTCGCCGACCTCGTGGCGCCGCTCGACCTCGCCGGCATCGACGTGATCCGGGTGGACGACACCGGCGCCGCGGGAGATCCCTACGAGGACATCCTCGCCGCTTCCTCGCCCGGGAAACCGGTGAGCTGGCTCGAGGACGAGGAGGAGACGATCTCGATCAACTACACCTCCGGCACGACGGGACGCCCGAAGGGCGTTGAGTACACCTATCGGGGCGCGTACCTGAACGCCCTCAACGAGGCGCTCGTAGCGGGGTTGTCGCCCGAGTCCGTCTTCCTCTGGCTGCAGCCGATGTTCCACTGCAACGGCTGGGGCTTCGCGTGGGGGGTCACGGCGGTTGCCGGCCGCCACGTGACGATCCGCAAGGTCGAGCCAGACGTGATCTGGGACCTGATCGACGCGGAGAGCGTCACGAACTTCAACGGCGCCCCGACCGTGCAGCTGATGGTCATCAACCATCCCAAGGCGCACCGGGTCGAGCGGCCGGTGACGGTGGTGGTCGCGGCGGCGCCTCCCTCGCCCACGCTGTTCGCGCGCATGGACGAGCTGAACTTCCGCGTGATCCACGTGTACGGGCTGACCGAGACCTACGGCCCGACCACCTTGTGCCCCGAGCAACCGGAGTGGCGGTCGCTGCCCGCCGCCGAGCGGGCCCGGCTGCTATCGCGCCAGGGCCAGGCGTACCCCTCGGCAGATCTCGTCCGCGTCGTCGACGAGCAGATGACGGACGTCCCCCGCGACGGCGAGACGATGGGTGAGGTCGTGATGCGGGGCAACATCGTCATGGCGGGCTACTTCGACGATCCCGAGGCGACGGCGACCGCGTTCCGCGAGGGCTGGTTCCACTCCGGCGACCTCGCCGTCTGGCATCCCGACGGGAACATCGAGCTGCGCGACCGCGGCAAGGACATCATCATCTCGGGGGGCGAGAACATCTCGTCGATCGAGGTCGAGCAGACCATCGTGGCCCATCCCGCGGTCCTCGAATGCGCCGTCGTCGGGGTTCCCCACCCGCACTGGGGCGAGCGTCCCAAGGCCTTCGTCACGCTGCGGGACGGCACGACCGCAACCGCCGAGGAGATCGTCGCCTTTACCCGCGGGCGACTCGCGCACTACAAGTGCCCGGACGCCGTCGAGTTCGGCCCGCTGCCCAAGACGTCGACCGGCAAGGTGCAGAAGTACGTGCTGCGCGAGAAGGAGTGGGCCGGGCACGAGACGCGGATCGGCGCCGCGTAGGGGCGGCGGCCGCGACCTGATCGCGGCGTCGGCGAGGCCCGGGACGAAACCCCGATAGTCTCGCCGCATGGGCCTGCTTCGACGGCTCCTGCTCTTCAAGCTCGGAGCGCTGTTCGGCATGGTGGTCGCCGGAGGAGCTGGTGAGCCTCGCCGAGGGCTTCCTGCCGACGGTCTCCTCCGAGAAGTTCCCGTACTTCGTCGAGCACGCCGAGCAGCATCTGCTCCCGCCCGACCCGGACGAGAAGAGCGAGTTCGAGTTCGGGCTCGACCTGATCCTCGACGGGCTCGAGCAGCTGCGCGACGAGGGCTGAGCCGTCAGGCGGTGACCGGCGCCGTCGGCGGCTCGGAGACGAGCTCGCGCGCCAGACCGTCGAGCATCGCCCGCACCTCGTCGTGCTCCTCGGGCTCCCAGCCGTCGAGGAGCTCGGAGAGGCCCTTGCGGCGTGCAGCGAGCACGCGCCCGTAGACCGCGTCGCCGTCCGCTCCGAGGCCGCCGTCCGCGAGGAGCCCGCGCGCGCGCAGCGAGTCGCCGGCCCCGACGAGCCGTGGGTCATCGAGGTCGACCGCCGTTCCCTCTCCGATCCGCGCGAGCAGCCACAGCTCGGCCGGCTCGAGGTCGAGACCGGTTCGCCGTGCGAGCTGGTCGTAGACCCGCCAGTGGTTCTCGCGGCGGGCCAGGGTCGTCACGATGCGCTGGAGCTCCGGCAGCGACTCGGCCTCGCGCGGCATCGCGAAGCTCTCGGAGATCCCCTCGGCGGCGACGCTCTTGCGCAGCGGCACCTCGCGGAGGAGCCACGTGAGCGCGAAGGCGAGGAGCGAGACCGCCGCCGCGACGACGAAGACGGGGACGAGCGCGTCCGCGAACGCCTCGAGGTAGGGCACGCGGATCGCGTCCGGCAGCCGGTGGACGAGCTCGGGGCTGACGGCCGCCGGCGGGGTCGCGCCCGGCGGGAGCGCGGCCGTGAGCTCCGCGGCGAGCCGGTTGGCGAAGATCGCGCCGAAGAGCGCAACGCCGATCGAGCCGCCCACCTGGCGGAACAGCGTCGAGCCGGAGGTCGCGACGCCGAGCAGCTCGTAGGGAACGGCGTTCTGCGCGGCGAGCACGAGCACCTGCATCGTCATGCCGAGCCCGAGGCCGAGCACGAGCATGTACAGCTCCGTCTGCCAGGTCGGCATCGAGACGCTGACGCCCGTCAGCAGCGCCATCGCGAGGGTCATGAGCGCCGTCCCCGCGATCGGGAACGGCTTGTAGCGCCCGAGACGCGTGATGATCTGGCCGCTCGCGATCGAGGTGACGAGGACGCCGGCCATCATCGGCGTGAGCAGGAGGCCGGCTTCGGTCGGGTCGTGGCCCTTCACGATCTGGAGGTAGAGCGGGAGGAACGTGACGGCGCCGAAGAGCGCGAACCCGACTACGAAGCCGATCGCGCTCGTCACGGTGAAGACGCGGTTCCGAAAGAGCGTCAGGGGAAGGATCGGCTCCGCCGCCCTCCGCTCGACGAGCACGAACCCGACGAGCATGGCCACACCCGCGACGGCGAGCGCGACGACCTGGGGCGAGCCCCACGGCCAGGTCGTCCCGCCGAGGCTCGTGAACAGCACGATCCCGGACAGCCCGCCCGCGAGCAGCGCCGCGCCGAGGTAGTCGATCCTGTGGCCGACGTGGGCCGTGCGCGGATGGAATGCGGCGGCGATGACCCCCAGCGAGACGATCCCGAGCGGGATGTTGATGTAGAAGATCCACCGCCACGAGAGGTGGTCGACGAAGAAGCCGCCGAGCAGCGGCCCGATCACGGTCGACACGCCGAACACCGCGCCGAAGAAGCCCTGGTACTTGCCCCGCTCGCGGGGCGGGACGATGTCGCCGATGGTGGCGATCGTCGTGACGATCAGCCCGCCGCCGCCGAGGCCCTGGATGGCGCGGAACGCGATCAGCTGGCCCATGTCCTGCGCGAGGCCGCAGAGCGCCGAGCCGACGAGGAAGATCACGATCGCCACCTGGAGCACGATCCGCCGTCCGTAGAGGTCTCCGAGCTTCCCGTAGATCGGGCCGACGATCGTCGAGGCGAGCAGGTACGCGGTGACGACCCACGAGAGGTGCTCGATCCCGCCGAGGTCGCCGACGATCGTCGGTAGCGCCGTCGAGACGATCGTCTGGTCGAGCGCGGCGAGGAGGAGGACGAGCAGCAGCGCGCCGAAGATCAGACGGACGCGCGGCGCGTCCTCGGTCGGCGGCGCTGCGGACGTGTCGGCGGTGACGCTCACCCGGGCATGATGGCCGTCGGGCGGTGGGAGCGCGTCGCGGTAGCCGCGAGCCGTCGCTCCCGTCCGCGTCGATCAGCCGGCGACGGTGGCGGCCGGGTCGCGCACGAACCGCTCGAGGAGCGCGCGGATCGCAGGCGACCGCTGGGGGAGAGCGACCCCGTGGTCCGCGCCCGCGACCAGCTCGATCCGCTTCGCCGCCGTTCCGGTGGCGTCGTGGAGCCGCTGCGCGTCGGCGGCGAAGTCGTAGGGCGGGTACCGGTCCTCGCGGGCGGCGACGTAGAGCACCGGAACGGCCAGGCGCGGCGCGAACGGCCGTGCGTCCACGCGACCCGCGATCACGGCGGGCGCAGACAGCGCTGCGACGCCGTCGACCGGCGGCGTGACGGAGGCGCCCGCGATGACGGCGGCGATCCCGCCCAGCGATGCGCCCGCGAGCACGACCTTCTTCGCGCCGAGCGATCGCACCGCCTTGACCGCGGCGGCGTAGTCGGTCGCGAGGCGGCCGTACTGGACGCGTCCCTTCGACGACCCGTGGCCGCGGAAGTCGAAGGCGAACACCCAGATGCCGCGTCCGGCGAGCCAGCGTGCCGTCGGCAGCCATTCGCACAGGCTGCCGTTCGACTGGTGCGCGAGGACGACGGCCGGTCGCGATCCGGGGCGGAGGCCGCCGAAGCGATGCCCGACGAGCTGAACGCGGTCGGCGGTCCGGAACCACAGCTCGTTCCCGCTGACGCAGTCGTGCGTCGACCGCTCGCTGTCCGCGGTCGCCGCGCCGGGGGCGGCGATCGCGAGAGCGGCGAGGAGGAGCGTCAGTGCGGCGGTCCGCATCGCCTGCGATGATGACCAGGCAACAATGACATGTCAAGATTGACATATGAGTCTGCGCCACGCGCTCCTGGGCCTCCTCGCCGACCGGCCGCACAGCGGCTGGCAGCTCCTCAAGCACTTCGAGGGGTCGCTCGCGTACGCGTGGCCGGCGCTCCACAGCCAGATCTACCCCGAGCTCGCGCGTCTCCGGGAGGCGGGCCTCATCGAGCAGACGAGCGAGGGGCCGCGCGGCGCGAAGGAGTACTCGCTCACCGCGACGGGCAGGGAGGAGGTCGAGCGCTGGCTCCGGGAGACGACACCGGGTCGCGCCGGCAAGGACGAGGCGCTCCTCCGCGTCTTCTTCCTCTGGCTGCTCGACGCGGGGGAGGCCGCCTCCTGCCTGGACCGGGAGGCGGACTACCAGCGGCAGCTGCTCGCCGAGCTCGAGGGGATCGCAGCGTCCACGGTGATCGCCGACGCCAAGGACGAGACCTACTGGCTCGCGCTCGACTACGGGTTACGCGTCACGCGCACACGCATCGAGTGGGCCGAGGACTCGGCGCGCGAGGTCCGTGCGCGGTCGACGAGCGCCACCGCCGCGAGCGCCGCGCCCCACGCCATCGCTGCTGCCGACCAGGCGGGTCCGAAGCCGCCCGCCGCGTCCTCCCAGGCGAACGAGACGAGCCCGAGGTAGCCCGCTGCGACCCCGGCGCACACCGGGACGAACGGGCGCAGGTCGGCCCGCGCCCCGATCACGGGGAGCACCGCGAGCGCGAGGCCGAGCGCGCCCTGAACCGAGTAGTGGTCGATCGAGTTCGTGATGTCCGTCTCCACGAGCTCCTGCCGGTTCAGCGCCCACATGTCGAAGGCGTACGCGAGCCAGGGGACCGCCCCGATCGCCGCGAGCGCGAGAAGCGGCATCGAGAGACCGCGACGCCGCGGTCGCGGCACCTCGCGGGTCAGGTCTCGGACGACCGCCGCTCCGAGCACGACTGCCGCAGCGAGCACCAGGACGCCGGGCTCCCGCGCGACCAGCGCCGAGACTGCGAGCGCTGTCGCCGCGACGACCAGCTGCCCGACGCCGGCCGCGGAGGCCCGCGGTCGTACGGCGGCGACGACGAAGGGCATTCCCACGATGATCGTGAAGTAGAGGCCCCACCCCGCCTCGAGCACCTGCGGCCAGTCCGGATCCCACGTCACCGAGAGATCGATCGCGCCGAAGCCGGGGAAGACGATCCAGCCGAAGGCGAACACGCCGGAAAGCACCCTCGCCGCACGTCGCCGCATCGGGGCGACGGTAGCCGCATCTCGGGGTCCACGGTGCTTCGACACAACGGGCGCACGACCGACGCGGGTCGCACGGTCTGTTATGACCTGCACATGCGTTGGTTGCGCGGTGCCGTCGCTGCAGTCGTCCTCACGGCGTGCGTGCTCGGCGCCGCCGCGACCGGAGCTGCGGCTCCGGGGTGCCCAGCGACCGTTCCCGACGGCTTCGGCCCGTTCGGTCGCGGATCGCCGCCGATGCGCGCGAGCATCGGCAAGGGCCACGTGCTGACCGGGATCGTGCTCTCGTCCCTCAACTGCCGGCCGCTCCGCCGAGCGCGCGTCGAGCTCTGGCAGGCGAACGCCAAGGGGAAGTACGTCCGGGCGACCAGCGCGACGGTCCTCACCGACGGCAGCGGGCGCTTCCGGTTCGAAGGCCCGTACCCGACGGCCTACGAAGGCGCGCCGGCGCACATCCACCTGCGGATCGTCGCGTCGGGGCACGAGGTCCTGCTCTCCCGCTACGTGCCCGCACGCGGGGCGCGCCGGGGCTCGATCCGGCTCGTGCTCGAGCCCCAGGCCGTCTAGGAGGCCTTGCCGCCGGCGTCACCCGCCGCTGATCGCGGCGATCACGTCGACCCGCGAGCTCGCGTCGATCGCGGTGCCGAGCTCCGCGCGCTCGCGGTCGACGTACACGTTGATGTGCGTCCGGAGCGCCGGGCCCGGCTCGCAGAGCCGGTCGCGGATGCCGGGCCAGCGCTCGTCGAGACGGTCGATCGCCTCGTCCACCGTCGCCGCGTCGACCTCCAGGCGTCGTGGGAGGTCGACGAACAGCGACGGCAGCGTCGGGGGGAGATGGACGGCGGCCATCAGTCGTGCACCGCGACCTCGACGGACGAGATCGCCGGCAGGTAGCTCGCGATCTCGGTCCACGTCTCGCCCTCGTCGGCGCTCGCGAACACCTGGCCGGTGCTCGTCCCGAAGTAGAGGCCGGGCGTGTCGAAGGCGTCGATCGCCATGCCCTCGCGGAGGACGCCGAGGTGAGCGTCGTGCTGCGGCAGCCCGCCGTCGAGCCGCTGCCATGTGGACCCGGCGTCCTGCGTTCGCCAGACGGCGGCCTGCCCGTCGGGCATGCAGCGCCCGTGGCCCGGGTCGAGCGGGACGACGTAGAACGTGTCGCGATCGTGCGGGTGCGCGGCGGCGGCGAAGCCGAACTCCGTCGGCAGGCCCTCGGTGATCTCGACCCAGCTCTGTCCTGCGTCGTCGCTCCGGTGCATGCCGACGTGGTTCTGCTGGTAGAGGCGGTCGTTGTCGACGGGCGACATGACGAGCTTGTGGACGCAGTAGCCGACCTCGGGGTTCTCGAGCGGCCAGTCCGCGCGCAGACCCTTGTTGCGAGGCGACCACGAGGCGCCGTCGTCGGTCGTCTCGAAGATGCCGAACCCCTGCACGATCGCCCAGAAGCGCGAGGCCTCGTCGGGGTGCGGCAGGATCGCCGGCAGGCCGAGGTGGCCGGGCGGCTGGTTCGTCGGGACGTTCCAGCGTCGCGGCCGGGCTGCCCGTCGAGCGTGCTGAGGAGCGACCAGGTGGCGCCGCCGTCGCGGCTCTCGAACACGCCCGCCGCTTCGGCCCCGGCGAGGAGCCGCCCGTGCGCGGCCGTCAGCCCGGAGACCTTCGACAGCTTGAGGTCGCCGTTGTCGTACGACAGGCCTTCGCTCGAGAGCTCCCAGCTCTCGCCGAGGTCCGGGCTCCGCCAGACGCCCGCGCCGTGCCAGTCGCTGGCGCAGGCTGCGTAGAGCGTGCCGGTCTCGGCGTCGTGGATCGCGTGGTAGACGGGCCAGCCGTCGCAGTACGGGCCACGCATGCTCCAGTCGCGGCGGTCGGAGTCGCTCTCGAGGAGGAAGCACCCCTTCCGGGTACCGACGATCACGGTGACGCGCGCGGGCACCTAGACCACCTCCGCCGCGGTCAGGGGATTGCGGGATCCGTTCATGTCTGCCTCCCTCGGTCCTGGGTCACAGGCCTGTGACGGTGGTACGACGGCACTGCCCGCCGGAAATCATCGGTGCACGAGCAGGTGTCCGCCCGACGTCGGCCACCGACCTCATTCTCATGCCGGCGCGACCGGCTCCGCGCCCCCGAGCGACGCCGTCAGGCGACCCGCGAGCTCGCGGACGCTCTCCCGGAGCTCGGCCGGCTCGTCGATCGTGAACCGGCAGCCGAGGCGGGCGAGGACGCCGGCCATCCAGTCGAGCGATCCGACCCGCATGCGCAGGAGCGTTCCCCCGTCCTGCTCGACGAGCTCGGCGACCGTCGCCGGGATGCGCGAGGCGGCCTCGTCGACGGTGAGGTCGAGCCGGACGACGACCTCCCAGCGCCACGGGACGTTCGCGAGCGAGCGGCTGACGTGCGCGACGGCGTCGAAGCCCTTCGGCGGCGCGAGCCACGGGCCGTCGGAGAGCACGACCTTGCGCATCCGGTCGACGCGGAACGTTCGCCGGTCGGCCCGCCCGTGGTCGTACGCGGCGAGGTACCAGCGCCCGGAGTGGACGACGAGCCCGTGCGGGCTGACGTCGCGCGCGGTCTCGTCGCCGGTGAAGGCGCGGTAGCCGAAGGCGAGGCGGCGGCCGCGGCGGATCGCCTCGGCGACGAGCAGGGCGACGTCGCTGTCGACGGGCGCGCCCGTCCGCTCGGCGGCGGTGAAGCCGAGCGTCGTCTCGAGCGCCTCGACGCGGCGGCGCAGGAGGTCGGGCAGGACCCGGTGGATCTTCGTCAGCGCGCCGTCGACCGAGCCCTCGCTCGACTCGAGGCCCTGCCGGCGGGCAGCGAGGAGGCCGAGCACGACGACGACCGCCTCGTCGCCGGAGAGCATCAGCGGCGGCAGCCGGAAGCCGGGGCGAACGCGGTACCCGCCGCCGACGCCGCGCTGGCCCTCGACGGGGATGCCCATGTCCTGGAGCGCAGCGACGTACCGGCGCACCGTCCGGGCGTCGATGTCGAGCCGGTCGGAGATCTCGCGCCCCGTGATCAGCGGTCGCGTCTGCAGGAGCTCGAGGAGCTCGAGGAGCCGTGCGGTCGGCGTCTGCACGGACGAAGTCAAGCACGAGATAGAGGGCAAGTTCCGCCCTATTTACGACGTAGGGTCGCCGTACGCGATCGAGGGAGGCCGTGATGGCACAGGTCATGCAGCACGAGGCGACGGCGAGCGACTTCGACTTCTGGTTCGGCACCTGGAACGTCCAAAACCGATGGCTCACGCGGCGGCTGGCGGGCGCCGACGACTGGGAGGAGTTCCCGGCGCTGGTCGTGGCACGGCCGCTGCTCGACGGGCTCGGGAACGAGGACGAGTTCCGCACCGACCACGCCGGCGGCTTCATCGGGATGTCGTTCCGCTTCTTCGACCCGGAGCGGAAGCGCTGGTCGATCTACTGGGCGGACAGCCGCCGTCCCGGCGAGCTCGACCCGCCGGTGTTCGGGGCGTTCTCGGGCGACGTCGGCGTCTTCGAGGGCGAGGACATCCACCGGGGCCGGCCGATCCTCGTGCGCTTCACGTGGTCGGGCGTCACGACGCCGACGCCGCGCTGGGAGCAGGCGTTCTCGGACGACGGCGGGAGGACGTGGGAGACGAACTGGGTGATGGAGTTCACCCCGGCGGGTGACGGCGCGTGACGGTCGCTACGGCCAACGGGACGGTCCGCCGCGACTACCGACACGCGTCGAAGACCGCCAGGCCCGCGTCCACGGTCGGGCTCGGCGACGCCGTGCTCAAGTGGTACGACATCTTCCCTCCGGACGAGCCGGTGACCGACGAGATCCGCGCACTTGCGCGACGAGGGCTCGCCGAGGCCGCGCGCCTCGGAGAGATCCGCCTCGGCGACACGCTCGGCTTCGTGATCCTCCACCGGTGCGGCGACGGCTTCCACTTCCTGCTCGTGTCGACGTGGCAGAACGACAACGAGCTGTGGGAGACGGTCTGGGCGAAGGACGGCGACGACGACCCGGAGTTCCATCCGTGGCCGATCGACGGCCCGCACCGACCGACGTTCTGCGTCTGGGAGCTCGGCGCCGTTGCCCACGAGCGGCTCGCGTGGAGCCACTACCTCCTCTCCGACCGGGGCGACGAGGCGAGGCGCGCGTACCTCCGCGACGCCTTCGAGGGGCTGGTGTGAGCCCGCGCTCCTCGACGAGAGCCCCGCCGGCCGGGGTCGGGGACGAAGGGTGCGGTCAGCCGTACCACCGGACTGGCGGTAGCCGTCCGGCGGCCCGACCGCAGCGCAGCGAGTCTTTCAAGCGTCGACCGGGAGGATGCATGACACGAACGTTCGCCGGACGCCAGGACGGCCGCCGTGAGGTGGCCGATCTCATCCGCGAGATCCAGCAGCTCACCGCCGAGCGTCGGCGGCTCGAGGTGCGGCGCGCGGGTGGGGACGAGCTCGACACGAACGAGCGCGAGATCGACGAGCTCCGCTGGCTGCTCGCGGAGGCGGCCCGGCGCGCGGCGACCGACGAGCCCGTTCACGCCGCATAACCGGACCTCCGGTGTCCCGCCGAAGGCGGGGATCCGGGCGGCGCGATTCCGCTTCCGCGGCGCCGCGCTCTGCGGGCTAACTTTCGGTCGATGCTCGAGCAGATCCCGGACACCGATCCCATCGAGACGCGAGAGTGGCTGGACTCCGTCGACGCGGTCGTCGCCTATGACGGGCGCGACCGGATGGGGCACCTCCTCGACACCGTCGTCGACTACGCGCAGGACCTCGGCGTCTCCGTCGGCGCGGGCGTCTCGACCCCGTACGTCAACACGATTCCCGTCGAGGACGAGCCCGAGCTGCCGGGCGATCCGGAGCTCGAGCGCCTCGCGACGGCGCTCGTCCGGTGGAACGCGGTCGCGATCGTCCTCCAGGCGAACGCCGAGTCGACCGAGCTCGGTGGGCACATCGCGAGCTACCAGTCGGCGGAGACGCTCTACGAGGTCGGCTTCAACCACTTCTGGCGCGCGCGGTCGGACGACCACCTCGGCGACCTCCTCTACATCCAGGGGCACTCCTCGCCGGGGATCTACGCGCGGGCGTTCCTCGAGGGCAGGCTCAGCGAAGAACAGCTCCACCGGTTCCGCCAGGAGGTCGCAGGCGGCGGGCTCTCGTCGTACCCGCACCCGTGGCTGATGCCCGACTTCTGGCAGTTCCCGACCGTCTCGATGGGCCTCGGACCGCTCATGGCGATCTACCAGGCGCGCTTCATGAAGTACCTCGCGGCACGCGGGATCGTCGAAGCCGCCGACCGGAAGGTCTGGGCGTTCATGGGCGACGGCGAGATGGACGAGCCCGAGTCGATGGGCGCGATCGCGCTCGCAGGTCGCGAGCGCCTCGACAACCTCGTCTTCGTCGTCAACTGCAATCTCCAGCGGCTCGACGGCCCCGTCCGCGGGAACGGGAAGATCATCCAGGAGCTCGAGACGAACTTCCGCGGCGCCGGCTGGAACGTCATCAAGGTCATCTGGGGCTCCAACTGGGACCCCCTGATCGCGGCCGACGAGGGCGGCTGGCTCCGCCGCCGGATGGAGGAGGCCGTCGACGGGGAGTACCAGACCTTCAAGGCGAACGACGGCGCCTACGTGCGCGAGCACTTCTTCGGCAAGTACCCGGAGACGAAGGCGATGGTCGCCGACTGGACCGACGAGGAGATCTGGGCGCTCCGCCGCGGCGGGCACGACCCGAAGAAGGTGTACGCCGCGTATGACGCGGCGGTCCGCCACACGGGCCAGCCGACCGTGATCCTCGCGAAGACGATCAAGGGCTACGGCATGGGCGTCGCCGGCGAGGGCCGGAACATCACCCACCAGCAGAAGGCGATGAACGACGAGGCCCGCCTCGCGATCCGCGACCGCCTCGGCCTGCACCTGACGGACGAGGAGGCGACCGGCGCCTTCTTCCACCGCCCCGACGAGTCGAGCCCCGAGCTGCGCTACCTGATGGAACGGCGCGCCGCGCTCGGCGGGAGCCTGCCCGTGCGCAACGCGGCGAGTGCGCCGCTGCCGACGCCCGACCCGTTCACGAGCGTGCTCGAAGGGAGCGGCGAGCGCGAGAACTCGACGACGATGGCCTTCGTCCGCATCCTCAACGCGCTCGTCCGCGACAAGGTGCTCGGGCCGCGGATCGTCCCGATCGTCCCGGACGAGTCACGGACGTTCGGCATGGAGGGGATGTTCCGCCAGCTCGGCATCTACTCGCAGGTCGGCCAGCTCTACCAGCCGGAGGACGCCGGGGACCTCATGTTCTACCGCGAGGACCAGCACGGCCAGATTCTCCAGGAGGGGATCAACGAGCCCGGGGCGTTCTCGTCCTGGCTCGCCGCGGCGACCTCGTACGCGAACCACGGCGAGACGATGATCCCCTTCTACATCTTCTATTCGATGTTCGGCTTCCAGCGCGTCGGCGACCTCGCGTGGGCCGCGGGCGACAGCCGGGCGCGCGGCTTCCTCATCGGCGGCACCTCGGGTCGGACGACGCTGAACGGCGAGGGCCTCCAGCACGAGGACGGCCACTCGCACATCCTCTCGTCGACGATCCCGAACTGCGTGTCGTACGACCCGACGTACGGGTACGAGCTCGCGGTGATCGTCCGCGACGGCCTGCGGCGAATGGTCACGGAGCAGGAGGACGTCTTCTACTACCTCACCGTGATGAACGAGAACTACGTGCAGCCCGCGCTGCCGGAGGGCGCGGAGGAGGGCATCCTCCGCGGGATGTACCTCCTCCGGCGAGGCGAGGGCGAGGGACCGCGCGTGCAGCTGATGGGCTCCGGCGCGATCCTGCGAGAGGTGCTCGCGGGCGCCGAGCTCCTCGCGAGCGACTTCGGCGTCGCCGGAGACGTCTGGAGCGTCACGAGCTTCACGGAGCTGCGCCGCGACGGGATCGAGGTCGAGCGCTGGAACCGCCTCCACCCGACCGAGACGGCGCGCGCTCCCTACGTGAGCGAGGCGCTCGGCGAGGCTGAAGGGCCGTTCGTCGCGGCGACCGATTACGTGCGCTCGTTCGCCGACCAGATCCGCGAATGGGTGCCCGGTCGCTACGCCGTGCTCGGCACCGACGGCTTCGGCAGGAGCGACTACCGCCGGCAGCTCCGGCGCTTCTTCGAGGTCGACCGCCACCATGTCGCCGTCGCCGCCCTCGACGCCCTCGCCCGCGAGGGGAAGGTGAAGCCGAAGGTCGTGCAGCAGGCGATCGAGAAGTACGAGATAGACACCGAGTCGAACGCGCCCTGGGCGCGCTAGGGCACCGAGGCGGCCGTCCCCCAGTTCTCGTCGGTCAGCTCGGTCCGCCTCGCGAAGGCGAGCACGACGGGGAAGTCCTCGACGTCGCCGGCCTCGAGCCCGTGCTCGGCGAACATCGTGCGAACCTCGTCCGACCCGAAGAAGGCGTGGTACGCCTCCTCCGAGGGGCACAGGTCGAAGATCAGGAGGCCGTCCGGCGTCCGGGCGGCCGCGTGGAGGACGTGGTTCGTCGCCGGAACGCCTTCCATGAGCGCGCGATAGGCGCGCTCGAGTGTGTCCGGGTCGCCTCGGAACCGCCAGACGGAACAGTGCATCGTTCTCCGCTCGGTCTCGGTGGGCGCGCACTGTACGCCGCGACGGCCGCGGGGCGCGCGTCAAGATGACGGGACACCGTCCCAGGAGGCCTCACATGACCGCAGCCGACCGGCGCGCCGCCTTCCGCGCGCTCCACGAGCGAGACCGGATCTTCCTGATGCCCAACGCGTGGGACGTCGGCTCCGCACGGCTGCTCGCGACGCTCGGCTTCGAGGCACTGGCGACGACGAGCCAGGGCTTCGCGTGGGCGATCGGCAAGGTCGACCAGACCGTGACGCGCGACGAGCTCGTCGCGCACGTCGCGGAGCTCGCGGAGGCGACGCCGCTGCCGCTCAACGTCGACAGCGAGCGCCTCTATCCGGACGAGCCGGGTGGAGTCTCTGAGACGGTCCGCCTGCTCGGCGACGCAGGCGCCGCCGGCTGCTCGATCGAGGACTACGACCCCGCGACCGGCAGGATCGACGAGGTGGGGCTCGCGACGGAGCGCGTGGCGACGGCGGCGGCGGCGAAGGGCGACATCGTCCTCACGGCGCGGTGCGAGAGCCATCTGTACGGCGGCGACGACATCGACGACACGATCGCGCGGCTCGTCGCGTACCGCGACGCGGGCGCCGACGCCGTCTACGCACCGGGCCTGACCGATCTCGGGCAGATCACGGCGGTCGTCGAGGCGGTCGGCGTGCCCGTGAACGTGCTCGCGCTGCCGACGGCGCCTCCGGTCGCCGAGCTCGAGTCGGCGGGCGTCCGCCGCGTGTCGGTCGGAAGCCTGCTCGCCGCCGCCGCGTACGGCGCGCTCGTCGCCGGCGCGCGGGAGCTGCTGGACGAGGGGACGTCGACCTACGCGGCAGGTCGCGTGCCGCGGGACCTCGTCGAGCGCGCCTTCGGCTGAGCCGGACGACGGTCAGGCGCCGCGCGGGGCCTCGTCGTCGACGCTCAGCCGGACGAGGTCGCGGATCGAGATCATCCCGACCACCGTCTCGCCGTCGACGACCGGCAGGTGCCGGAAGCCACCGTGGATCATGATCGCCGCCGCCTGGCCGGACTCCTCGTCGGCCTCGATCGTGTCGGGATGCGGTGTCATCGAGCCCGAGACGGGCGAGTCCACCCGGTCGGTCGCGACGGCGCGCAGCACGTCGCGCTCGGTGAGGATCCCGACGAGCCGCTCGCCGTCGAGGACGACGACCGCGCCGACGCGGCGCTCGTGCATCCGCCGTGCGGCGTCCACGAGGGTCGTGTCGGGCGCGACGCCGAGGACGTCGCCCGCCATGATGTCGGCGACTCGCGGCACGGGGCGATCGTACAACGCCCGTCGCCCTGGGTCAGCGCCGCCCTTTCGCCCGCCCGGCGTCACGCGCGAACACCGAGAGCGCCTTCCACCGTTTCTTCTCCTCGGCCGCCGCCCGCTTGTCCAGCCGGCGCTCGAGATGCGCGATCTCGCGCTGCAGCTTGAGGTAGCTCTCCCAGCGCTCCTCCGAGAGGGTGCCGTCCGCGATCGCGGCCTTCACCGCGCACCCCGGCTCCGACTCGTGCCCGCAGTCCGAGAAGCGGCACTGTCCGAAGAGCTCCGTCACGTCCTCGAACGCCTCCTCGAGGCCTTCGTCGGCGACCCAGAGCTGGATCTCCCGCATCCCGGGCGAGTCGATCACGAGAGCGCCGCCGGGCAGCTGGACGAGCTCGCGGCGGGTCGTCGTGTGGCGCCCCTTGCCGTCGTCGCGGATCTCACGGGTCTCGAGGAGCTCCTCGCCGGCGAGCGTGTTGACGAGCGTCGACTTGCCGACTCCGGACGACCCGAGCAAGGCTGCGGTGACACCGGGCGCGAGGTACGGGCGGAGCGCGTCGAGGCCGTCTCCGGTGACGTTCGAGATGGGCACGGTCGGGACGCCGAACGCGATCGACTCGACCTCTGCGACGGCGGCGTCGACGTCGTCCGCGAGGTCGGCCTTGGTCAGCACGAAGATCGGCCGGGCACCGCTCTCCCAGGCGAGCGTGAGGTACCGCTCGAGACGGCGCAGGTTCAGGTCCTCGTTGAGCGAGGTGACGATCAGCACGACGTCGACGTTCGCGGCGAGGACCTGCTCCTCGGCCGCCTGCCACGCCGTCTTGCGCGAGAACTTCGTGCGGCGCGGAAGCACCGCCTGGACGGTGCCGCCCTGCTCGCCGGGCCGGGGCGCGATCGCGACCCAGTCGCCGACGGCGGGGAGGTCGGCCGTCTCCGACCCGTCGTAGAGGCGCCCGGCGACGTCGCACCGGAGCTCGCCGAGCTCGGTGAGCACGTCGTAGGCGCCGCGGTGCTGCACGGCGATACGGCCCGGGATCAGGCCGACGTTCGCGTGGGGCTCGAACTGCTCGGCGCGGGCGTCGTCCCAGCCGAGCGCGGTGAGGTCTGGCACGGGTGGTGATCTCCTCTCGGACTACGTGATGCGGGACGCGAGGCTGCGCGCCCGTCGCGAGAGGCTCGTCTCGACCGTCAGCAGCCGACGAGCCGCGCGGGGCGCGGCCAGGAGGAAGCTCTCTCGGTCATCGTTGCGACCTCCTTCGTCGGGGACCGGGACCAGTATGCCGACGCCCGCCGCGAAAGGCCAGATCAGCCCGACGTGCCCGGTCAGCGGGCGCGCGGGCCCGTGTGCCAGAACACGAGCGCGGCTGCCGCCGCCTCGGCGAGGAGGCTGAGCACCGCGACGAGCTTCAGGGAGACCGGAATCTGCCGCATATCCGCACTATCGGCAGGGACGGGCCGTCCGTCGAGAGTCGAAAGTCCAGTCTCGAGGCTAGGGAAGAGCCGGGGGCCGACCGAGGTCGGACACCGGTGCCGGGTGTCGGACTTCATTCCGACACCTTCCCCGACGTGGTCGGGCTCTCCACTTCGTGCCCTTCGGCGCGATCCGGAGCCGTCGGACCGCGGCAGTACGATGGCCTTCCCGTGCCCGCCCCGTTCGTCCACCTGCACGTCCACTCCGAGTACTCGATCCTCGACGGGGCGTGCAGGATCCCGGAGCTGGCACGGAAGGCGGCCGAGCTCGAGATGCCGGCCGTGACGCTCACCGACCACGGCTCGATGGCCGGGGCGATCGAGCTGTTCAAGGCCGCGAAGGCGCAGGGCGTCAAGCCGATCGTGGGCTGCGAGGTGTACGTCGTCGACGACCGGCGGAAGCAGCACAAGGGCTACGCGCACCTGACGCTGCTCGCCGCGGACAACGTCGGCTACGGCAACCTGATCAAGCTCTGCTCGCTCGGCTACCTCGAGGGCTACTACTACAAGCCCCGCGTCGACTGGGAGCTCCTCGAGCGTCACGCACAGGGGATGCTCGCGCTCTCCGGCTGTCTCGGCGGCCGCGTCTCGAAGGCGCTCGTCGAGCACCGGCCCGGCGATGCCGAGGCGGACCTCGACCGTCTCGCGCAGGTCTTCGGCCGCGACAACACCTACGTCGAGCTGCAGAACGGGCACGTCGACATCCAGCAGCCGCTGCTCGAGTCGCTCCCCGCGCTCGCGGCGAAGCGCGGGCTTCCGGTCGTGGCGACGGGGGACGTGCACTACCTCGACGCCGCCGACGCGTACGCCCACGAGGCGTTGCTCTGCATCCAGTCGGGCGACTCGCTCAAGAACCCGAACCACTGGAAGTTCGAGTCGAACGAGTTCTACTTCAAGTCCCCCGCCGAGATGGCGCTCGACTTCCCGGGGCACGACGAGGCGATGCGCCGCACGCTCGAGATCGCCGAGCGCTGCAACGTCGAGATCGAGCTCGGCCGGATCCTGCTGCCGAAGTTCCCGCTCCCGGAGGGACGGGACGCCTTCGACGAGCTCGTCGAGCAGTGCGAGAAGGGGCTCGTGCGGCGCTACGGCGCATCGACGCCGGAGCTGGACGAGCGGCTGCGGTTCGAGCTGAAGACGATCCGCGAGATGGGGTTCGCGGACTACTTCCTCATCGTCTCCGACTTCATCGCCTTCGCCCGGCATGACGGCGTGTCCGTCGGCCCGGGCCGCGGGAGCGCCGCGGGATCGCTCGCGGCGTACTGCCTCGGGATCACCGACATCGACCCGATGCGCTACGGCCTCCTCTTCGAGCGGTTCCTCAACCCGGCGCGCAAGGACATGCCGGACATGGACCTCGACTTCGCCGTCGAGGGCCGCGAGCGGGTCATCAACTACGTCACCGAGAAGTACGGACGCGACCGCGTCGCGCAGATCATCACGTTCTCGACGATGGCGGCGCGCGCAGCGGTACGTGACGCGGGGCGCGTGCTCGAGATCCCGTACGGCGTCGTCGACCGGATCGCCAAGCTCATCCCCGAGGGACCGGGGCAGACGCTCGACGAGGCGCTCAAGCCGGGCAACGAGCTCGCGAACGCGGTGCGCGACGACGCCGTCGCGCGCGAGATCGTCGACCTCGCCCGGCCCCTCGAGGGACTGACCCGTGCCGACTCCATCCACGCCGCGGGCGTCGTCATCGGCGCGCAGCCGCTGATCGAGGTCGTGCCACTACAGCAGAAGGGCGCCGACCAGGAGATCGTCACGCAGTTCTCGATGAAGAACGTCGAGGCGCTCGGGCTCCTGAAGATGGACTTCCTCGGGCTCCGGAACCTCGACGTGATCGACAAGGCGGTGCGCCTGATCGGTGGCGGCCTCGACATCGGCGAGATCGCGCTCGACGACCGGAAGACGTACGAGATGCTCGCCCGCGCGGACGCGGCCGGCGTGTTCCAGTTCGAGTCGTCCGGGATGCGCGACGCGCTGCGCCAGGTGAAGCCGACGGAGTTCGAGGACCTGATCGCGCTCGTGGCGCTCTATCGGCCGGGGCCGATGCAGTACATCCCGAGCTACGCCGCGCGCAAGAACGGGCGCGAGGCGGTCACGTTCATCGACGAGCGGCTGCGGCCGATCACCGGCGACTCGTACGGGATCTGCATCTACCAGGAGCAGTACATGCAGATCGCGAAGCTTCTCGCCGGCTTCTCGCCGGCCGAGGCGGAGACGCTCCGTCGCGCGATCGGCAAGAAGATCCACGAGCTGATGGCGTCGCTCAAGCCGCAGTTCCTCGACGGCTGCGCCGCCAACGGCGTCACGCCCGCGGTCGCAGACCAGCTCTGGAAGGACATGGAGTCCTCCCAGGACTACTCGTTCAACAAGGCGCACGCGGCGTGCTACGCGCTCATCGCCTACCGCACGGCCTGGCTCAAGGCGAACCACCCGTGCGAGTACATGGCCGCGCTCATCTCGAGCGTCATGAACACGAAGGACCGCGTCCCGATCTACGTCAACGCGTGCGACGAGATGGGCATCGAGGTGCTGCCGCCCGACGTCAACTCGTCGGCGGTCGACTTCGCGGTCGTCGAGGGCAAGATCCGCTTCGGCCTGAACGCGGTGAAGAACGTGGGGGAGACGGCCGCACGGAGGATCGTCGCGGCGCGCGCCGAGGGCGGGCCGTTCGCGTCGATCTGGGACTTCACCGAGCGGGTCGACCCACAGGTCGTGAACAAGCGGTCGCTCGAGTCGCTCGTCAAGTGCGGCGCCCTCGACTCTGCGGGCGCGTCGCGGATGGGGATGCTCGCCGTCCTCGAGCAGGCGCTCGCGCACGGCCAGAAGCTCGCCCAGGACCGGCTCATGGGGCAGTCGTCGCTGTTCGACGGGGTCTTCGACGCGGCCGAGAGCGCCGTCGTCTCACACCATCCGCCGGTGCCGTCCGCGGAGTTCGAGAAGCAGGAGCTCCTGCGGCTCGAGAAGGAGACGCTCGGGCTCTATGTCTCCGAGCACCCCCTGTCGGGTGTCCGCGACCAGCTCCGCCGCAAGGCGGACGCGACGCTGGCCGAGCTCGAGCGGCGACGCGACGGGGAGGTCGTGACGGTCGGCGGGATCGTGTCGGACGTCAAGCAGCTGACGACCAAGAAGGGCGACCTGATGGTCTTTCTGACGCTCGACGACCCGACCGGCACGGCCGAGGTCGTCGTGTTCAGCTCCGCCTACCAGGCCGCGCGCGAGCACTGCGTCGCCGATCGCATCCTCATCGTCAAGGGTCGCGTCGACCACAAGCAGCAGGGCGAGACGAAGCTCGTCGCGATCGAGGTGTCCGCCTTCGAGGCCGTCATGGAGCGGCGCGAGGTGCGGTTCCAGCTCGACGCGCGCGAGGCGCCCGCCGGCGTGATCCGCGAGCTCGCGCGGCTCGTGCGCGAGTTCCCCGGCGAGTCGCCGGTCTACCTCTCGCTCGACACGTCCGAGGGCCCGAAGACGTACGCCCTCGGCCCGCAGTTCCGCGTCCGCCCGGACGCGGACTTTCTCGCCGAGGCGCGCTCGCTCCTCGGCTCGGCCTCGGTGCTCTAGTCGTCCGCAAGGTGCGATTCCGCAGAAGCGGAACCGCACCGCGGAGATCCCCGCCTTCTGCGGGGCAAACCCCTAAAGGCGCCCGCTATCGCGGTCGCAACAACACGGCTCATCCAGACGGCACGCGCCTGCTCGTCGGGCCGATGCGACTGGCGATGGTCTAAAGCAGAATCTGCAGCGCGAGGCTCACGGGGCACCCGCGCTGGAGGAGTGAGACGGCGAGATGCAGGTCGACCTCGGGCGAGGCCGCGAGGACCGCCGCCGACTCCGCGTCGTACCCCGCGCGCTCGAGCGAGTCGAGGCGCCACTGCTCGACGAGCTCCAACTCCAGGACCGACTCGGTGATGTGGGCCGTTGACATCTCTCACTCCTTCGAACGTCGACTCTCGCCCGTGTATTCGCACGAGAGCCCGTATCGGATGACCGTGTTCTATGTCACTGACGTCTGGGAAGTGCATTCAGTCGGTGAAGGTGTTGTAAGGGTGTGCGAGCCGCCGCCGTACCGTCCGACTTGCAGCCTGAGGCCCGGGCTTCGTAGGATCGCCTGATGCGCCTCCACAAGGACGCCAAGACCGACCTGCTGAAGAACGTCCCCCTGTTCGCGGGCTGCTCGAAGTCGGAGCTCCAGAAGATCGCGTCGCTCGCCGACGAGCTCGACCTCGGCGAGGGCGCGACCCTCATCCGCGAGGGGGAGCGCGGGCGCGAGTTCATCGTGATCGCACAGGGCACGGTGCGCGTGACGCGGAACGGCAAGCAGCTCCGCGAGCTCGGCGCCGGGGACTTCATCGGCGAGATCGCGCTCGTCGCCGACGTGCCGCGGACCGCGACCGTGACGGCGACGTCGCCGGTGCGGCTCCTCGTCGTGACCGATCGCGCGTTCCGCGGACTGCTCGAGCAGATGCCGTCGCTCGCGAAGAAGGTCCTGCAGTCGCTCGGCGAGCGGCTACACGCGGACGCGGTTTAGCTCAGCTCGCCAAGCAGGATTCGGCAGAGCCGAATCCTGCGGCTTGATCCCCGCCTTTGGCGGGGCACGCCCCTGAAGGCGTCCCGCTTGCGGGCCGCAATACCTCGCCAACTCGACGGCTTGGTGCGGCGCATGAGGGCGGGACGCTTGCCCTCCCCTGCGCCTGGGGCCGTCAAACGGCAGGGGCTATGCGAACGGCCTTGTAGGTGTGCGTGCGCGAGAAGCCGTCCCAGATCGACCAGCGCCACGTACCCGCGCGCGGGAAGACGACGCGAGCGCGGTAGACACCGGTCTTCGCCGTCGGGCGCGCAAGGAACTGGCGCGCGAGCGCGCCCTGCTCGATCCGCACGTGGGGCTGGAGGTCGGCGAGCGGCGTCTGGCCGTGCTGGAGGACGGTGAGCTGCACGACCCACGGCTCTCCGGCGCGCGAGCCGGTCGGCGTCGAGCTGAGCTTCACGGTTGCCCAGCCGCCGGCCAGCGCGGTGGCCGGAACGAGGACGGCGAGGGCGAGTGCTGCAACGACGAGCTTCCGCATTGGGGCTCCTTTCGGTCGCTCTCTCTACACCGCGTCGCGGGCCCGGGTTCCCGATCTACGCTGTTCGTCGTGACACGGCTCGTGGGCATGAACCACGTCGCGCTCGAGGTCGACTCGATCGAGGAGGCGCTCGCATTCTGGGAGTCGCTGTTCGGCCCGCTGACGCTCCGCGGCCGCCTCCCGCGGATGGCGTTCATCGACATGGGCGACCAGTTCGTCGCCCTCGCCGAGGGGCGGACGCAGCCGCCCGACGAGGCGCGGCACATCGGGATCGTCGTGGACGACAAGGAGGCGGTGCGCGCCGCCGCCGTCACGGCCGGGATCCCGGTCTCGCGGCCGCCGGGCCTCGACATCCACGATCCGTGGGGGAACCTCCTGCAGATCGTCGACTACCGGGAGGTCCAGTTCACGAAGGCGCCCGAGATCCTCGAGGCGATGGGCCTCTCGGGGCTCGAGAAGACGGATGCGGCCCGGGCCGAGCTTCGCGCGAAGGGGCTCGAGCGGCGCTCGTAGAATGCGCCCGCGGTGAACGTCCTCCTGTCGATCCCCTCGCCGAGCTCCGGCACGCTCGACCTCGGGCCGTTCACGGTCCACATGTACGGCCTCACGCTGCTCGCCGCGATCGCGCTCGCAACCTATGTCGCGGGCCGCCGGTGGGTCGCGCGCGGCGGCGACTGGGACCTCATCTTCCGCTGCGCGGTGTGGGGGGTGGCCGCCGGCATCGTCGGCGCCCGGCTCTATCACGTGATCACCAGCTGGGACGAGGTGCCGGACGAGTGGTGGGGCGCGTTCGCGATCTGGAAGGGCGGCCTCGGGGTCTGGGGCGGCATCGCGGCGGGCTGCCTCGTCGGCGGCATCGTCGCCAAGCGGGCCGGCGCCGACGTCTGGCTCCTCGCCGACTGCCTCGCGCCCGGGCTCCTGCTCGCGCAGGGGGTCGGCCGGCTCGGCAACTGGTGGAACCAGGAGCTCTACGGCAAGCCGACGGATCTCCCCTGGGGCCTCGAGATCGACGCCCCGCCGTTCGAGTACCAGCCCGGGACGACGTTCCACCCGACGTTCCTCTACGAGCTCCTCTGGGACTTCGCCGCCGCGGCGATCCTCGTGTACGTCATCGAGCGACGGTTCCGACCGCGCCCGCCGGGGCTCTTCGCGGCCTACATCGCGCTGTACTGCACCGGGCGCTTCTTCATGGAGCTCCTCCGGATCGACCCGGCCCACGAGATCGCGGGGCTTCGATTGAACGCGTGGATGTCGCTCATCGGGATCGTCGTGGGGGTCGTCTGGTACGTGCTCTCGCAGAGGCGCGGGCGGCCCGAGCGGCCCCGGAAGTCGAAGCCCGTCGTGCCGAAGCGGAAGATGGCCGTGCCGGGCGAGCGCGTCCGACCGCGCAACTAGATTCCTCCCCGAGTGGTCGCTCCGGGAAGTCCGCCACCCCTTCGCGCGGCTGCGAACGCGTCGCATGCCGTCGTCCTCGGTCGCGACCATACCTTCAGGTACGGGCGCTCGCTGCGTCCTCGGCCTGCTCGGTTCTCGCCGGCGAATGGGCACCCGACTCGCCGGAGAGACCACTGATGGCGTCGGCGGTTCGCGACCTCGAGCTGGACCTCGACGCGTTCGAGGGCCCGTTCGACCTCCTCCTCACCCTTGTCCTCAAGGAGCAGCTCGAGCCGGCCGAGATCGACATCGCGAACATCGTCGTCGCGTTCGTCGAGCACCTCACGGCGCGTGACGAGATCGACCTCGACGCCTGCGGCGAGTTCCTCGTGCTGATCGCCGCGCTGCTGGAGATCAAGGCCCGCCACCTGTTCCCCGACGAGAGCGCCGAGCTGGCGGAGCTCGAGCCCGAGGAGGCCGCCGAGGAGCTCGCGCGCCGTCTCGCCGAGTACCGGCGGATGAAGGAGGCGGCGACATGGCTTCGCGAGCGCGTGGCCGCCGAGCGCGACCGCTACTTCCGGCTCGGGCCGGCGCCGCTCGCGCCGCGCGCCGAGCGCCGCCTCGCCCAGCAGGACCCTCTCGCGCTCGTCGCCGCGCTCGAAGGGTTGGCGACGCCGCCGCCGAAGGTGTCGCTCTCGCACATGGCGCTCCGCTTCCCGCCCGTCGCGCAGTTCCTCGAGCGCTTCCGCGCCGTCCTCCGGCGCCGCCGTGTCTTCGACTTCGACGGCGAGGTCGCGGGTCTCCCCCGCGTCGAGCAGGCAGTCGCGTTCCTCGCGCTCCTCGAGCTCCGCAAGTCCGGCGAGGTGGCGCTCGCACAGTCCGCACCGTTCGCCCCCATCAGGGTCTCCCGCCCCGAGCACGAAAGGATCCCGCAGTGGACCGTCCGCTCCGCCTGATCTCGACCGACACGATCTCCCCGATCGACGCGCTCGCCCGGACGCTCGAGGCGCTGCTCGTGGTCGCCTCCCAGCCGCTGACCGTCGACGAGCTCGCCGAGGCGGCCGCCGAGGACCCCGAGCGGATCGAGACCGCGCTCGGCCTCCTGCGCGAGCGATACAGCGAAGGCCGCAGCGGCATCGTGCTCGAGCGCGTGTCGGGCGGATACGCGTTCCGGGCGGCCCGCGAGGCGGCAGAGGCGTGCGGGCGCCTGTTCGAGCGCCCGGTCGAGCGCGGGCTCTCGCAGGCGGCGCTCGAGACGCTCGCAATCGTCGCGTACCTCGGCCCGGTCTCACGGCCCGAGATCGCCCGGATCCGCGGGGTCGCCGCGGACTCGACGGTGGCGTCCCTCGTCGAGCGCGGCCTCATTGCCGAGGCCGGACGCGAGAGCGGCGTCGGCGGAGCCGTCCGCTATCGCGTGACGCCCCTGTTCGAGCGCGTCTTCGGGCTCGACAGCCTGGCGGAGCTCCCGCGGCTCGACGAGCTCGGCGGTGAAGCCGAGGCGATTCGCGAGCGCCTGCTCGAGGTCGCTGCCGCCCGCGCGTCGTAGGCTTGCTCGCCAAGCAGGATTCGGCAGCCGAATCCTGCGGCTTGATCCCCGCCTGCGGCGGGGGCAGATCCCTGAAGGCGTCGCCTTCGGCGCCGCTACTGCCTCGATCGGAGCCGACGCGCCGCGGGCCATTCGTCGTAGCATCCGAGCATGACGCGCATCGCCGTGGCGCTGTTCGACGGCGCCGAGGAGCTGGACTTCGCGGGCCCGTGGGAGGTGCTCGCCGCCTGGGCGAGGCAGTGGCCCGACGACGGCGTCGAGGTGTTCACCGTCGCCTCGACGAGCGATCCGGTCGCGTGCGCGAAGGGACTGCGCGTGCTCGCCGACCACACGTGGGAGGACGCGCCCGCGTTCGACGTGCTCGTCTACCCGGGCGGCATCGGCTCGCGGCGCGAGCTGGCCGATCCCGTCGCGCTCGAGCGGCTCCGCGGTCTGCGCGAGCGGGGGACGCTGATGACGAGCGTCTGCACCGGCGCGCTCGTCTACGCCGCCGCCGGCCTCCTCCGCGACCGGCCGGCGACGACCTGGTGGGGCGCGCTCGACACGCTCGTCGAGCTCGACCCGACGATCGAGGCGAGGCCCGACGACCGGTTCGTCGACAGCGGCGAGGTCGTCACGGCCGCGGGTGTCTCGGCCGGGATCGACATGGCCCTGCACCTCGTCGCGCGCCTCCACTCCGTCGAGCGCGCCCGCGACGTCCGCCGCTACATCCAGTACGACCCTCAACCCCCTGTCTGACGCGAAGCAGGAATCCGCAGGAGCGGATTCCTGCCGCTGATCCCCCGCCTGCGGCGGGGGCAGATCCCTGAAGGCGTCCCCTTCGGGGCCGCATACCCTCAGCTGCCGGCGATGGCTCCGCTATGCGGCGGGCCGGCCCGCTTGCGAACAAATCTAGATTTGCCAGGCGCCGCCGCGGAGCACGGGGACGGCATCGCCGTCGCGCGTGATGCCGTCGACGTCGAGCTCCGGCGACCCGATCATGAAGTCGACGTGGATGCGGCTCGTGTTCTTGCGCTTTCGGTCGCCCTCGTCCTCGATCGCGAGCTCGTAGGCGTTGCCGAGCGCGATGTGGCTCGCCGCGTTCTCGTCGAGGAGCGTCTCGTAGAAGACGGTGCCGAGCGGGCCGATGCGGCCGTCGCCGTCGACGAGCGCGAGCTCGCCGAGCATCGACGCACCGTCGTCCCTGGTCGCCAGCGACCGCAGGGCCTCTGCGCCGCGGTCGGCATCGATCCCCACGGCCCTGCCGCCGGAGAACTCGACGCGGATCCCGTCCATCATCGCGCCGTAGACCTCGAGCGGGCGCGTGGCCGTGACATGGCCGTCGACGCGCGTCGGGTCGGGGGTGGTGAAGATCTCCTCGCTGGGGACGTTCGGGAAGTGGCGGATCCCGTCGACGGTCTCGAAGTCCGCGGCGAGCCACTTCGACGACGGCAGCAGGCCGATCGTCACGTCCGTTCCCGGGCCGTGGAGCCGGATGCGGTCGAAGCGCCGCTCGGTCAGCCGGGTGGCGACCTCGCGCAGCACGCGGCCGCGCTCGCGCCACGCGCCTGCAGGATCGTCCTCGTCGAGCCGGCAGACGTGTGCGATCGCGTCCCAGAGCCGGTCGAGCGCCTCCTCCTCGTCCAGGCCGGGATGGACGAGCCGCGCCCACCCGGCGGTCGGCGCGGGCGACACCGTCCAGTTCGTCGTCGCCCGGTTGATGACGTCGCCGACGTTCGGCAGGTAGGGGAGGACGTCCCGGCCCGCGCGCGCCGGGTCGATCCCGTCGAGCGCGTCCGGCGCTCCGTTCCCGGTCAGGGTGACGCGGGCTGCGTGCTCGTCCGACAGCCACTCGAGCCGGTCGACCATCCACGGCGGCACGAAGTCCAGGGTCGACTCGTCGGCGAGCGCGAGCCGCTGCCGCTTCACCCAGGGGTCGAAGGGCAAGACGTCCACCCAGCGCGCTCCCCGCTCGTATGCCGCGCGCGCGACCTCGCGCGTGAGCGCCTCCTTCCCGGGGTTCGTCGTGACGCCGACGACCTGCCCGGGCTGGACGTTCGCGCCGAAACCGACGATCAGGTCCGCGAGGCGTCGCGTCAGGTCGGCCACGTCGCGCACGGGGCGGGAGCTTAGACGAGGAGAATGCCGCCATGCGCCTCAACGCCTACCTCGCCCGCGCCGGGGTCGCGTCCCGCCGCGGCGCCGACGAGCTGATCAAGGCGGGCCGCGTGACGGTCAACGGGGAGGCCGGGCAGCTGAACACGTTCGTCGCGGCGACCGACGACGTCCGGGTCGACGGACGCACCGTCGGGAAGCAGAAGCTCCGCTACGTCCTCCTCAACAAGCCGCGCGGGACGATCACGACCGCGAAGGACCCCCAGGGGCGGCCGACCGTGGTCGACCTCGTCGGCGGGGCGATCCGCGTGGTGCCGGTCGGGAGGCTCGACCGCGACACGACGGGCGTGCTCCTCCTCACGAACGACGGCGAGCTCGCGCACCGCCTCGCGCACCCGCGCTACCGCGTCGAGAAGGTCTACCGCGCGGAGGTCGAGGGAGATCCGGACGAGGACGCGCTGCGCGCGCTCGCGGAGGGCATCGAGCTCGAGGATGGGCCTACGGCGCCGGCGCGCGTCCGGGCGCTCGGGCCGGGCCGGCTCGAGCTCGCGCTCCACGAGGGGCGCAACCGGCAGGTCAGGCGGATGCTCGAGGCGGTCGGCCACCCCGTGCGCCGGCTTCGCCGCAGCCGGTACGCCGGCCTGACGACGGGACGTCTCGGCCGGGGTCAGTTCCGGGAGCTCACGCGGGACGAGGTCGCGCGCCTGCGCCGCCTCGTCGGCCTGTGACGCCGCTCACTCGAACCAGACGAGCGTCGCGAGCACGACGTACAGGCTCACGAGCGCGATGCCCTCGTAGAGCACCGCCTTGCCGTCGCCCGTGATCTGCCAGAGGGCGATCGCGGTGAGCGCGAGCGCGCCGAGGTACACCGGGTCGATCACGAACGTCAGCCGGTTCTCGAACGCGAGCGATACCAGCACGAGGACGGGGTAGAGGAAGCAGGCGATCTGGGCGACCGAGTTCTTCACCACCGAGATCGCGAGGTCGTTCTGGCCCTTCCAGGCGAGCTGGACGGCGACGACGTTCTCGACCGCGTTGCCGGCGATCGCGACGATCACGAGGCCCGTGAACGCCTTCGAGATGCCGAGCGCCTCGACCGCGGGGTCGAGCGCGTCGACGAACCATTCGGAGACGAAGGCGGCGGTGACGCCGGACAGAGCGAGGAGCGCGATCGCGATCCCGAACGGCAGGGCCGAATGGGGCGGCTCGGCCTCCTGCGAGGGCCGGTCCGACCGGAGGTACCCGATCAGCCAGGCGGCGTACACGACGAGGAGACAGAGCGCGCCGACGACGGAGATCTCCACCTGGTGCTCGCTCGCCCGGTCGCCGACCTGGTCGGAGAGCCCGAGGATCGCGATCAGGAAGACGGCGAGCAGGAGGAGCGTCGCCGTGTCGTTGGGCAGGCGCGCGCCGAAGGTCATCATCCCCGACGGCTGTCGCAGCGAGCCTGCCGAGATCGCGAGGCCGAGGACGAGCAGCGCGTTGGCGAACAACGACCCCAGGATCGAGAACTGCGCGACGACGACCTCGCCCGCCGACAGGGCGAACAGGACGATGAACAGCTCGGGCAGGTTGCCGAGCGTCGACTGGAGGACTCCCGTCACCGCCGGGCCGAAGCGCGCGCCGACGGACTCGGTCGCGATCCCGATCGTCCATGCCACCCCGCCGAGGGCGATGCCCGTGACGACGAACACCACCACGGGATCGGCGTCGGTGTAGTGGAGGACGCCGCCCGCCGCCGCGATCGCGAAGACCGCCGCGGCGATGACGACGGTCCGGATCACCCGAGCCTCACGAACCCCATCCGCTCGTACATCGCCGTGAGCGTCGGCTCCGCGGCCTCGCGCGCCCGGTTCGCGCCGACCGCGAGCAGCCGCCGCAGCTCGCCTTCGTCGGCCCGCAGCTCGAGGTAGCGCTCGCGCACGGGCGTCAGTCGTTCCGCGACGGCGTCGCCGACATCGCTCTTGAAGTCGCCGTAGCCCGAGCCGTCGTACGCCTGCTCGATCTCCTCGGGCGTCCGTTCGCTGACCACCGCGAGGATGTCGATGAGGTTCGTGAGCCCCGGCTTGTCGTCGCCGCGCCGGATCTCGCGACCCGAGTCGGTCTGCGCCGAGCGGAACTTCTTGCGGATCACGTCGGGCGCGTCGAGCAGCTTGACGGTGCCCTGCTCCGTCCCGCCCGTGGTCGACATCTTCTTCGTCGGCTCCTGCAGGTCCATGATGCGCGCTCCCACCTCCGGGTAGATGCCGTCGGGCACGACGAACGTCTGCCCGAAGCGCGCGTTGAACCGCTCTGCGACGTCACGCGCCAGCTCGAGATGCTGGCGCTGGTCGTCGCCGATCGGAACCTTGTCGGCCTGGTAGAGGAGGATGTCGCCCGCCATCAGCACGGGGTACGTGAACAGGCCCGCGGAGACGAACTCGCGAGCGCCGCCCTTCTCCTTGAACTGGGTCATCCTCCCGAGCTGCCCGTAGCTCGTGACGGCCGAGAGCAGCCAGCTCGCCTCGGCGTGCGCGGTGACGTGGCTCTGAGCGAACACCGTCGAGCGCGCGGGATCGAGCCCCGTCGCGACGAGCATCGTGAACAGGTCGAGCGTCCGCTCGTGGAGGTCGCGCGGGTCGTACTCGACCGTGATCGAGTGGAGGTCGACGATGCAGAAGAACGCCTCGCCGAGCTCCTGTGTCTGCGCGTACTGGCGGAAACCGCCGATGTAGTTGCCGAGGTGCTTGTCGCCTGTCGGCTGGATGCCGGAGAAGATCGTCACAACGGTCCTTTCGCTCGCGACGCGATCGAAAGGGCTAGGCGAGCCTCCGACCGCGACCTGACAGGGGCGCGGAGCCGCGCCAGAAGAGATGGAGGCGGTCGATGCCGGGCATGCGACTGTTGTAGCCGTTTTCGCGCGGAGCGTCAAAACCGCCCGGATACACTCGCCGCATGGCCCTGACCGAGCCCTGGTCGCCGTCCTCGTGGCGGTCGCTCCCCGCGCTGCAGCAACCCGGCTGGCCCGACCCCGCCGCGGTGGACGAGGTGCGCGAGCGCCTGCGCCAGCTGCCGCCGCTCGTCTTCGCCGGTGAGGCGCGGGCATTGCAGCGCGTGCTTGGCGAGGCCGTCGAGGGGCGTGCCTTCCTTCTCCAGGCAGGGGACTGCGCCGAGTCGTTCCGTCAGGTCTCGGCGATCGGGATCCGCGAGCGCCTCAAGGTGCTCCTGCAGATGTCCGCGGTGCTGACGTACGGCGCGACGCTGCCGGTGGTGAAGGTCGGGCGGATCGCGGGCCAGTTCACGAAGCCGCGCACGGCGCCGACGGAGACGGTGAACGGCGTCGAACTCCCGTCGTTCCGTGGCCACGCGATCCATTCGGACGAGCCCACCCCCGCGGCGCGGGTCGCGAATCCCGAGCGGATGGTGCAGGCCTACTACCAGGCCGTCTCGACGCTGAACCTGCTTCGCGCGTTCACGAAGGGCGGCTTCGCCGACCTGACGCAGGTGCACACCTGGAACCAGGAGTTCGTCACGAGCTCGCTCGAGGGGCGCCGCTACGAGGTGATCGCGAACGAGATCGGCCGCGCGCTCCGGTTCATGCAGGCGATCGGGATCGACCTCGGCGACGAGCGGACGATCCACGAGGTCGACATCTGGACGAGCCACGAGGCGCTCCTGCTCGACTACGAGGAGCCGCTCGTCCGGCGCGACTCGACGACCGGCGACTGGTACGCCTGCTCCGCGCACTTCCTCTGGGTCGGTGAGCGCACCCGCCAGGTGGACGGCGCGCACGTCGAGTTCCTCGCAGGCGTGCTCAACCCCGTCGGCATCAAGGTCGGCCCGTCCGCGACGCCCGACGAGCTCGTGGCGCTCTGCGAGAAGCTCAACCCGAATCGGATCCCCGGGCGGCTGACGCTCGTGGCCCGGCTCGGCGCCGACCGCGTGCGCGAGGCCCTGCCGCCCCTCGTTCGCGCCGTCCACGAGTCGGGGATCCCGGTCCTCTGGGCGTGCGACCCCATGCACGCGAACACGTTCACGACGGCGTCCGGGCACAAGACCCGCCGCTTCGACGACGTGCTGGGCGAGATCGAGGGCTTCTTCGATGCGAACCGCGAGGTGGGGAGCTGGCCCGGGGGCGTCCACCTCGAGATCACCGGGGAGGACGTGACGGAGTGCCTCGGCGGCTCCGAGGAGGTCTCGGAGGATCAGCTCGACCACCGCTACGAGACGCTCTGCGACCCGCGGCTCAACGCGCGGCAGTCGCTCGACCTCGCGTTCCGCGTCGCCGAGCTGATGCGGGCCACATGAGCCGCGCGGACAGGGCGTCGGTGGCGCCCGCGTGACCGTGAAGCGCCTCGCCGTCGTCGGCACCGGGCTCATCGGCGCGTCGGTCGCTCTCGCGGCGCGGCGCAGCGGCGTCCCGACCGTCGTGGGCTGGGATCCCGACGCCGAGTTCCTCGGCATCGCCGTGGAGCGCGGCGCGGTCGACGCCGTCTCCGGTCTCGACGAGGCCGCAGCCGGGGCCGACCTCGTCGTCGTCGCCGCCCCGGTCGGGGAGCTGCCGCTGGCCGTCCGCGAGGTCCTCGACCGTGCGCCGGACGCAGCGACGGTCACCGACGTCGGCTCCACGAAGCGGCCGGTGTCCGCGGCCGCGGGCGGCGACTCGCGCTTCGTCGGCGGCCACCCGATCTGCGGCGCGGAGACGCGGGGCCCCGAGCGGGCCACGGCCGAGCTGTTCGACGGCGCGACGTGGTTCCTCACCCCGACGGCGGCGACCGAGCCCGAGCGGCTGCGGCTCGTCCACGGGTTCGTGTCCGGGCTCGGTGCGCGTCCCGTCGCGATCGGCCCGGACGCGCACGACCGTCTCGTCGCGGTCACGAGCCACCTTCCCCACGTCCTCGCGAACGTCCTCCTCAACCAGGCGGGCTCGGCCCGGATCGACGGGCACGACCCGCTGCAGGCGGCCGGTGGCTCGCTGCGGGACATGACGCGCATCGGCGGCGCGAACCCGCGGATCTGGGTCGACATCTTCCTCGACAACCGCGAGGCGCTCCAGGCCGCGCTCGCGGAGCAGCGGCGCCATCTCGAGCAGGTCGAGGCGGCGCTCGCGGGAGGCGACGCGGGCTTCCTCGCCCGCTGGATCGGCGAGGCGAGCGCGCACCGGCGCCGGATGCTCGCGACGGCGTTCGTCGACCCTGGGACGCTCTACCGCGTGCGGACGCACATTCCCGACCGTCCGGGCGTCCTCGCGGGGATCTTCCAGGCGCTGGGCGCCGAGCGGATCAACGTCGAGGACTTCGAGCTCGACCACGTCTCCACGGAGCGCGGCGGGACGCTCACGATGCTCGTCTCGGGCGAGGGGGAGGCCGACCGGGCAGCGCAGCTCCTCGAGGCGCAGGGCTACGGCGTCGTCGTCGCGCCGGTGATCGATTCGTGAGCGCGCCGTCGTCCGCGGATCGAGCGGTCCTGGTCGAGCCCGTGACGCGGCTCGTGGGGCACATCGCCGTCCCGGGCGACAAGTCGATCTCGCACCGGGCGGTGCTCATCGGCGCGCTGTGCGACGGCGAGACGCGGGTCACCGGCTTCGGGCGGTCCGCCGACACCGAGTCGACGATCGCCGTCGTCCGTGCGCTCGGGGTCGACGTATACGAGCACGGCGAGGACACGCTGCGCGTGCTCGGAAAGGGCCTGGGCGGCCCGACGGCGCCGGAAACGCCGCTCGACTGCGGCAACGCCGGCACGCTCGTCCGGCTGCTCTCGGGGATCCTCGCCGGCCAGCTCGGCGAGGAGTTCACGGTCACGGGCGACGAGTCGCTCTCGGCGCGTCCCATGGGGCGGATCGCCGAGCCGCTCGGCCGCATGGGGGCGCAGATCGAGACGACCGACGGCCACCTGCCGATGACCGTCCGTGGGCGCAGCCTCCACGGGATCGACTACGTGCTTCCGGTCGCGAGCGCGCAGGTCAAGTCGGCGATCCTCCTCGCAGGGCTCTACGCGGACGGGGAGACGACGGTCGTCGAGCCCGCACCGACACGCGACCACACCGAGCGGATGCTCGTCGCGGCCGGCGCGGAGGTGAGCATCCGCCCGCGCAGCGTCTCGATCCGACCGGCCGACCGGCTCGCCCTGGGCGACGTCGAGGTGCCGGGGGACTTCTCCTCGGCGGCGCCGTTCGTCGTCGCGGCGACGCTCGTGCCCGGCTCGGAGCTCCACATCCACGACGTCAACCTCAACCCGCGCCGCACCGGGCTGCTCGAGATCCTCGAGCGGATGGGCGCGCGGATCACGATCTACAACCGGCGGCAGATCGGCGGCGAGCCCGCCGGGGATCTCGAGGTCCAGTCCGCGTCGCTCGTCGGGACGCGCGTGACTGCCGACGAGGTGCCCCTCGCGATCGACGAGCTGCCGCTGTTCGGGCTTGCCGCCGCCTGCGCCCGCGGGGAGAGCCGGCTGAACGGGGCGCGGGAGCTCCGCGCCAAGGAGACGGATCGCATCGAGGCGACCGTCGACGGGCTCCGAGCGATGGGCGTCCGCGCGCGGGCGAGTGACGACGGCTTCACGATCACCGGTGTACCGGCGCGGCTCAAGGGCGGGCGCATGTCGAGCCGCGGCGATCATCGGCTCGCGATGCTCGGCGCGGTCGCGGGGCTCGCCTCTCGCGACGGTGTGCGGATCGACGACGCGGATGCGGTCGGCGTCAGCTTCCCCGGGTTCTTCGGGATGGTGGACGAGCTGCGCCGCGCGGCCGTCGTCGTCGAGGACGACCGGCGATAGAGACCGACTACCCTCCAGCGCGATGATCGTGGCAATCGACGGGCCCGCCGGAGCGGGGAAGAGCTCGGTCGCGCGCGCGCTCGCGACGCGGCTCGGCTTCCGCTACCTCGATACGGGAGCGATGTATCGCGCGCTGACCTGGCTGGCGCTGCACGAGGGCGTCCCGCTCGACGATGGTCCCGGGCTCGAGGCGCTGGCCGTCGCGAATCCCGTCGTCTTCGTCGACGGCGGCCTGGTCGAGATCGCGGGCGAGGACGTCACCGTGCGGATCCGCGAGCCGGAGATCGACGCGGCGGTGCCGGTCGTTGCCCGCCACCCGGAGGTGCGCGAGGTGATGCGGGGCCGGCAGCGCGAGCTCGGCCGCTCCGGCGACTCGGTGATCGAGGGGCGTGACATCGGCGTGGTCGTGGTCCCCGAGGCCGAGGTGAAGATCTGGCTCGTCGCCGATCCGGCCGTGCGTGCGCTCCGGCGTCACGCAGAGCGCGAGGGGCTCGAGGCCGACGAGCTCGCCGCCGAACTCCGCCGACGCGACGAGCGGGACGCCGCGAACACGCACCGCGCGGCCGACGCGGTCGAGGTGGACACCACGGCGATGACGCTCGACCAGGTCATCGACCGGATCGTCGACGTCGTCGGGAGCGCCCGGTGAGCGCCCCGGACGTCGCCTGGGCGATCGGACGGCCGACGATCGGGCTCGCCGGAGCGCTCGCGTCGCGACTCAAGGTCTACGGCAAGGATCGCGTTCCGCCGACCGGCGGCTGCGTGGTCGCCTCGAACCACTTCTCCTGGCTCGACCCCGTCGTGCTCGGCGTCGCGAGCCCGCGAGTCGTCTACTACATGGCGAAGATGGAGGCGCATCGCGTGCCCGGGTTCGGCGCCTTCATCCGCGCCTTCGGCTGCTTCCCCGTACGGCGCGGCGAGTCCGATCGCGAGGCGGTCCGCACGATGCGGCGGATCGTCGCCGACGGTCACGCGCTCGGGCTCTTCGTCGAGGGGACGCGTCAGCGCTCGGGCGTGCCCGGCGACGTGCAGCCGGGGGCTGCGATGGTCGCGCTCCAGGAGAGCGCGCCGATCGTCCCGGTCGCGATCCACGGATCGCAGCTCTGGAAGCCGGGCAGCCGTCAGCCCGTCTCGATCGCGTGGGGCGAGCCGATGGTGCTCGAGGGCCTGCCCAAGGGCGGAAAGGGCTACAAGGAGGCATCGGTGCTCCTCCAGGCGGAGATCCGCCGGCTCTGGGACTGGCTCGTCGAGATCCACGAGCTCGACAGGCCCGACGGCGTCCCGCCGACGGCCGCGCCGAGGTAGGAGCCATGGACGACGACGCAGCCAGCGCGTCGCCGAGCGAGGCGGTCCGCAGCGCGGGGACCGTCGCGATCGTCGGCTTCCCCAACGTCGGCAAGTCGACGCTCGTCAACCGGCTCACCGAGAGCCGCGCTGCGGTCGTCCACGAGACCGCCGGCGTCACGCGCGACCGCAAGGAGCTCCTCTGCGACTGGAACGGCGTCACCTTTCGCCTGATCGACACGGGCGGGATCGACGAGGCCGATACCGGCCCGTTCGGCCGCCACATCGCAGCGCAGGCACGGTCGGCGGTGAAGGAGGCCGATCTCGTGCTGTTCGTCGTCGACGCGAGGGCGGGCGTCACGCCGGGAGACGAGGAGATCGCGGCGATCCTCCGCTCCTCGACGAAGCCCGTGATCATGCTCGCGAACAAGATCGACGACCCGCGACGCGACCTCGAGGCACTCGAGTTCCACCGGCTCGGGCTGGGCGATCCGGTTCCGCTGTCGGCACTCCACGGCCACGGCACCGGTGACCTGCTCGACGAGATCGTCGCCCGACTGCCCGGCCGTGACGAGGCGATCGTCGGCGACGAGGCGATCCGCGTGGCGATCCTCGGGCGCCCGAACGTCGGCAAGTCGTCGCTCCTGAACGCGATGCTCGGCGAGGAGCGCGTGATCGTCTCCGACGTCCCGGGGACGACGCGTGACACGATCGACACCGTCCTCGAGCGCGACGGGGCGACGTTCGTCCTCGTCGACACGGCCGGCCTCCGTCGGAAGCGGCGCCAGCGGCAGGGCGTCGAGTACTACTCCGAGCTGCGGGCGCTCGCGGCCGCGGAGCGCGCCGACGTGGCTCTCGTCCTCATCGATGCGGCGGAGGGCGTCGTCGAGCAGGACCTCGCGGTCGCCGACGTCGCGCGAAAGGCCGGCTGCTCCACGCTCGTCGTGCTCTCGAAGTGGGACATCGGCGAGCTCGAGCTCGAGGAGACGCGGGGAATGCTGAACCGACGGCTCCGCCAACGCCCGCCCCTCGTCGCCGTCTCCGCCCACACCGGGCGCGGGCTCGGCCGGCTGCTCGACCACGTCCAGGCGCTGTTCACGAAGCACACGACCCGGATCCCCACGCCCGTGCTCAACCGCGCGATCGGCGAGCTGAAGGAGGCGCGGCCGGGCCCGTCCGGGGAGCGCGGGCGCCGCCTCAGGCTCCTGTACGCCACGCAGACGGCCACGCGCCCGCCACGGCTGCGCGTGTTCGTGAACGACCCGCGGCTCGTCACGCGCGACTACGCGTACTGGGTCGAGAACGAGCTTCGCTCGCGCTTCGAGCTGCAGGGCGTCCCGGTGTCGATCGACTTCATGCGCTCCGAATGAGGGTCGTGGTCGTCGGCGGCGGCTCGTGGGGGACGGCGTTCGCCTGGCTCCTCGTCGAGCACGACCACGACGTGACGCTGGCATGCCGCGACGCGGCGCAGGCGGCCGCGATCGGCGACACCGGCCGGAACCCGCGCTACCTCACCGGCGTCGACCTCTCGCGCGTCGAGGCGACGACCATCGCGGACGCGCCCGTGGAGGAGGCGAACCTCGTCGTCGTCGCCGTCCCGAGTGCTGCGTTCCGGGACGTCGTCGACATGCTTCCCGGCCGCGCGCCGATCCTGAGCCTGACGAAGGGGCTCGATCCGGCGACGGGCGAGCGCCTCTCGACGGTCGTTCGCGGGCGCCCGGTCGCCGTGCTCTCGGGCCCGAACATCGCCGAGGAGGTCGTGCGCGGGCTCCCGGCGGCGGCGGTCGTCGCCTGCGAGAACATGGCTCTCGCGGTCCAGCTGCAGCTGGCGATCAACTCCACGACGTTCCGTGTGTACGCCGCCGACGACCTCGTCGGCGTCGAGCTCTGCGCGGCGGCGAAGAACGTCATCGCGCTCGCGGCGGGCGGCGCCGACGGCCTCGGGCTCGGGGACAACGCAAAGGCGGCGCTCGTCGCGCGGGGGCTCGCCGAGATGGGCCGGCTGGCGGAGGTGTCCGGCGCGCGCCCCGAGACGTTCGCGGGGCTCGCGGGGATGGGAGACCTCATCGTGACCTGCTGGTCGCCGTCCGGGCGGAACCGCCGGTGCGGCGAGCTCGTCGCACGGGGAGCAACGCCTGCCGAGGCGGCGCAGGCGATCGGGATGGTCGTCGAAGGGCTCACGACGGCGCCCGTGCTCCGCGATCTCGCGCACCGCCTCGAGATCGAGCTGCCGATCATCGAAGGCGTCTGCGCGGTCCTCGACGGCGTCCCGCTCATCGAGCTCGTGGGACAGCTGATGCGCCGCGACCCGACGGTCGAGTGACGGGGTCGAAACGAGTGACCCTTTCTCAGAGCCTCGATTACACTCCGACCGGTCATGACCACCCGCACGTTCCAGTTCACGTCCGAGTCGGTGACGGAGGGGCACCCCGACAAGATCGCCGACCAGATCTCGGACGCGGTCCTCGACGCCGTGCTGAAGGACGACGTCGGCGCACGCGTCGCCTGCGAGACGCTCATCACGACCGGGCTCGTGGTCGTCGCGGGCGAGATCACGACGGAGACGTACGTCGACGTCCGCTCGATCGTCCGCGACACGATCAAGGACATCGGCTACACGCGGGCCAAGTACGGGTTCGACGCCGAGACGTGCGGCGTGATGGTCGCGATCGACGGGCAGTCGCCGGACATCGCGAAGGGCGTCGACGAGTCGTACGAGGCGCAGCACGGCGACATGGACCCGATCGACCGGATCGGCGCCGGCGACCAGGGGATGATGTTCGGGTACGCGAGCGACGAGACACAGGAGCTGATGCCGCTCCCGATCATGCTCGCCCACAAGCTCGCGCGCCGGCTCGCGCAGGTCCGCAAGGCGGACGTGCTGCCCTACCTGCGCCCGGACGGGAAGTCGCAGGTCACGGTGCGCTACGAGGTCGATGAGCACGGTATCCAGCGGCCCGTCGAGATCGAGCGCGTCCTCATCTCCACGCAGCACCGCGACGGGCTCGACGCGGAGTCCCTGATCAAGCCCGACCTGCTCGAGCACGTCGTCGAGCCGATCCTCCACAGCGACTACCGCGACCTCTACGACCCCGCGCGGGTCGGCGCGAAGGACTTCCTCTACGTGAACCCGACCGGGAAGTTCGTCATCGGCGGGCCGATGGGGGACACGGGGCTGACGGGCCGCAAGATCATCGTCGACACGTACGGCGGCGCCGCGCCGCACGGCGGGGGCGCGTTCTCCGGCAAGGATCCGACGAAGGTCGACCGCTCCGCCGCCTACGCCGCCCGCTACGTCGCGAAGAACGTCGTTGGCGCCGGGCTTGCGAGCCGCTGCCAGGTGCAGGTCGCGTACGCGATCGGCGTCGCCCACCCGATGAGCGTGCTCGTCGACACGTTCGGCACCGAGGCCGCCGGTCTCACGAACGAGCGGATCTCCGAGCTCGTGCGCGAGCACTTCGACCTGAGGCCGGGGGCGATCGTCCGCGACCTCGACCTCTTCCGTCCGATCTACCGGAAGACCGCCGCCTACGGGCACTTCGGCCGCACCGACTCGGCCGACTACACCTGGGAGCGCATCGACAAGGCCGAGGCCTTGCGGGCGGCCGCCGGGCTGGCGACCCCGACACCCGCGTAGCCCGAACGGCCTCAGGGTGCCGGGCCAGAGCCCGACACCCTGACGAAAGACCGCTCGACCGCGTTACGCGGGCCGCGCCGCGAGCGTCACCGAGAGCTGGTGCTCGGTCCCGCTCCGCTCGACCGTGAGCGTCACGCGCTTGCCGACCTCGAGGTTGTCGATCTCGCCGCGGAGATCGTCGGCCGAGCGCACCGTCTTGCCGTCGATCGCGGTGATCACGTCGCCGACCCGGACGCCCGCCTTCGCGGCGGGGCTGCCGTCGCTGACGGCGGCGACCCGCGGTCCCTGGCTGCCGTCCTCGAGCGAGACGCCGATGTAGGCGTGGGTGACCTCCTCGCCGGACGCGAGCGCGGTCGTGACCTCCTTCACCGTGTCGACGCCGATCGCGAAGCCGACGCCCTCGTTGCCGCCGGAGTCGCTGGCGATCTGGGAGTTGACGCCGATCACCTTGCCCGACGCGTCGAGCAGGGGCCCGCCCGAGTTGCCGTGGTTGATCGCGGCGTCGGTCTGGATGGCGCCGTCGATCGCGTAGCCGTTCGGCGCCTCGATCGTCCGGTCGAGGTGGCTCACGATCCCCGCCGTCAGCGTGCCCTCGAGCCCGAACGGGCTGCCGATCGCGACGACCGCGTCGCCGACGTCGACGCTCGACTCGTCGGCGAGGGAGAGGGGGTCGAGCTCGGACGCGGGGACGTTCACGTCGATGACGGCCAGGTCGGTGGACGGGTCCTTGCCGACGAGCGTCGCCGCGACGTCCTTGCCGTCCGCGAAGCGGACGCGGAGGGACGAGGCGCCGTCCACGACGTGCGCGTTGGTGACGATGTGGCCCTCGGTGTCGATGACGAAGCCGGAGCCGGTCGCCTCGCCCTGCTGGGCGGGGCCGAATTGGCCGCCGGCGTTGCTCGCGACGCCGCTCGCGGTGATCTCGACGACGCCGTCCGCGACCTTGTCGTAGATCTGGCCGGCCGTCAGGGTGCTCGACGCCGCGATGGGGGTCGCGGCGCCGAACGCCGACGAGCCTCCGTCGTCCGCCGCGCGAACCGCCGCCACGGTCACGCCCGCACCCGCGGTCGCGCCCAGCAACAGCGTCGCAGCAAGCGGCGCGAGCCGTCTGCGCCTCGGCTCCGGTGTCGAATCGGTCGTGCTCATGCTCCTACCTCCTGGGTGGGGTCCTTCGGTCGTCCCGATCAGTGGAGCGGTCGCAGGAAAGAGCAACCTCAACGCCGGTGAAGAGTCCGGTAAGAACGTCGGCGGGCCGACCGACCGGGCCGGACCGTGCGAAGGGCCGACTCCGAGGAGCCGGCCCTTCGCACAGGAGGGATGCGGTGTGGCTCACATGTGCATCCCGGGGGCGTGCTCGAAGGCGGCGGCCGCGTGGTCGCGGTCGCCCCCAGGTGGGCCGAAGCCCTCGCGGGTGACGAGGTCGTCGAGCCGGTCCTCGAAGCGCGAGAGCGCCTCGTCGCGCTGCGCGTCGGTCAGCTTGCCCGCCTTCACCGCGTCGGCGAGATCCGCCATCACCGCGTTGGTGAGCGCGGTCTTCAGCCCGCTGACGGACTTGCCTTTCGACTGTGCGACCTCGGAGAGCGACTTACCGTCCTCGAGCTGCGTGCGGAGCGCCGCCTCGGTCATGCCGAGGTACGACGCGGCCGTGTCGAGGAGCTCGGACCCGTGGAAGCCGAAGCCGGGGCCGTGGTGGCCGGGGCCGCGACCGCCGAACAGCGGCAGCGTCCCCTCCTTCAGCTGCTCCTTCAGCTCCGCGCCCTGCTCCTTCGTGAGGCGTCCGGCCGCGACCGCGGCGTCGATCCGGGCCGCCAGCGCGTCCTCGAGGGCGCTCTCGAGCGCCTCCGGCTTCACGCCGAGCTTCTTCGCGGCGGCGTCGATGACCGCCTGCTCGTCCTCACTCGAGCCGACGCCGCTCGCCGCGATCGCCGCACCGCCACCGGCGAGCGCCGCGACGGCGACGGCACCCGTCGCGAGCTTCTTCTTCGTCCCGTCCATCACGTGCCTCTCCTCTCGTCGTGTCGATCGGACGAGAGCCATCGCACCACCCCAGGTTCAGAGTTCGCTGAGAGCCGTTTCGGAGCTTCCGAAGAGCGCGAACGCAGGTCTTACGCGGCTCTGAACCGTCGCTGCGATCATCCGGCCGTGCTGAAGCTGCTGATCGTGGAGGACGAGCCCGCGGTCCGGGACGCGCTCGTGCGGGCGCTCGAGACCGAGGGCTACGACCTCGTGATCGCCGAGGACGGCGCGCAGGCGCTGGCGCAGATGGCCCAGTCGCCTGCGGACGCCCTCGTCCTCGACGTCATGCTCCCGAACGTCGACGGGCTCGAGGTCGCCCGCCGCCTCCGGGCCGGCGGGTCCGGCGTCCCGATCCTGATGCTCACCGCGCGCGGCGCCGTCGGCGACCGCGTGGCCGGTCTCGACGCCGGCGCGGACGACTACCTCGTGAAGCCGTTCGCGCTCGACGAGCTGCTCGCGCGGCTGCGCGCGCTCCTGCGGCGCACGGGTCAGGTCGGCGAGCTGCGCTTCTCCGACCTGTCCCTCGATCCCGCGACCCGCGAGGTCCGGCGCGGCAAGCGCGCGGTCGAGCTGACAGTCACGGAGTTCAATCTGCTCGAGCTCTTCCTGCGGAACCCGCGTCAGGTGCTCCGCCGCTCGCTGATCTACGACCGGGTGTGGGGCTATGACTTCGGGCCGGACTCGCATGCGCTCGACGTCTACGTCGGGTACCTCCGTCGCAAGCTCGAGACGGATGGCGAGCCGCGCCTCATCCACACCGTGCGCGGCGTCGGCTACGCGCTCCGCGAGTCGTGAGCTTCCGCGCCCGGCTGACGCTGGCTTCCGCGACTGCCGTCGCCCTCGCCATCGCGCTCGCGTCCGGCCTCGTCTACGTGCTCGTCCGCGACCAGCTGCGCGGCGAGGTCGAGTCGACGCTCGAGGACCAGGCGACGCTGCTCACCTCGGGCCCGCTCAGCATCCGGACGGGACCGGGCGGATCCAGGGAGCTCGAGATCCCGTATCGCAACCCCGGCCAGGGCGACGTGTTCGTCCAGGCGGTGGACTCGCGCGGACGGATCGCCAAGCCGGACCCGCGCCAGGTCGCGTTCCCGGTGACCGACGAGATCAAGACCGCCGCGGCGGAGGGGGGAGGGGCGTTCTTCGCGGACGCCGACGTCGAGGGGACGCACGTGCTCCAGCTCGTGGTGCCGGTCGGCGACGACCACGTGCTCCAGCTCGTCCGCCCGCTCGAGGAGGTCGACCGTCTCCTCGACCGGATCGGCCTGATCCTCGTGCTCGTGTCGCTCGGCGGCATCGCCGCGGCCGCCGCGTTCGGCGCGCTCGTCGCCCGGACCGCGCTGCGTCCGGTGACGCAGCTGACGCGCGAGGCGGAGGTCGTCGCCGAGACGCGCGACCTGTCGCACCGGATCGGCCTCGAGGGAGACGACGAGCTCGCGCGGCTCGGCGCGAGCTTCGACACGATGCTCGCGGCGCTCGACGAGTCGCAGCGCCAGCAGCGCCAGCTCGTCGCCGACGCCTCCCACGAGCTCGGGACGCCGCTCACGAGCATTCGCACGAACGTCGAGGTGCTCGCACGCCGCGACGACCTCGCGCCCGCCGCGCGCGAGGCGCTGCTCGGCGACCTCGTGGGCCAGCTCGGGGAGATGAGCGGCCTCGTGACCGGGCTCGTCGAGCTCGCGAGCGAGGAGCCGACCGACCTCGAGCTCGTCGACATCCAGCTCGACGAGCTCGTGGACGAGGAGGTCGCGCGGGCCGAGCGGCTCGCGCCCCAGGTCAGCTTCGCGACGTCGCTCGAGCCGACCGTCGTTCGCGGCGTCCCGGGCCGGCTCGAGCGAGCCGTCGCGAACGTGCTCGACAACGCCGTCAAGTGGAGCGAGCCGGGCGCGACGATCGAGGTCGCCGTCGCGCACGGCGCCGTGTCGGTCCGAGACCACGGCCCCGGGATCCCCGAGGAGGACGTCCCGCACGTCTTCGACCGCTTCTACCGCTCCGCGAAGGCGCGCTCGATGCCGGGCTCCGGGCTCGGCCTCGCGATCGTGAAGCGGGTCGTCGACGAGCACGGCGGCACGGCGACCGTGGCCCGCGCCGAGGGCGGCGGCACCCTCGTCCGGCTCGCGCTGCCCGAGGTCGCGCCGGGCGCCTGAGCTACGCCTGAGCTACGACGTGCGCGGCGCCCAGCTGCGCTGGACGAGCTGCTCGAGGCGGTCGGTGATCCGCTCCAGGAGGGCGTCCGCGCGCTGCTTCGTCAGCCGGTCGTTCTCGACCGCCTTCGCGAGGTGCGCCTTCAGCGGCGCGACCATCGCGGCCACGAGCCCGTCGACGCTCTTCCCATGCGCCTTCGCGATCTGCGCGAGCGACTGGCCCTTGCGGAGCTCGGCGACGAGCGCCTCGCGCGTCATCCCGAGGTAGGTCGCCACCGGCCCCTTCGCGCCGAGCCCCTTCCCGAGCTTCTGCCCGAGCGCCTTGCGCTTCCCGGCGGCGGCGCCGAGGCCCAGCCCGTTCGCCTTCGCGATCCGCTCCTTCAGCTTGGCGCCCTGCTCGGGCGTGAGCTTGCCGGCGGCGACGGCGGCGTCGACACGCGCGACGAGCGTCGCCCGGAACGCCGTGCGCAGCTGCTCGGGAGTGACGCCGAGCCGCGCCGCGACCTGGTCGACGAGCGACGGGCGGTCGGCGGCGAGCGCATTCGAGGCGCCTGCGGCGAGAACGACGGCGGCAACTGCGGCCGCGAGAACGGCGGTGATCCTCATGGTTGGGCTCCCCCTGCTCGTGGATGCACGCGAATCGAAGCGTACGGGTGTTTGCGCGGTGTTAGGGTCCCGGGCGCTTCGCTGCGACCGCTCAGGCGGCGAGCCGGACGTACAGCCCCTGCGCGGCCTTCTCGGCAATCGCGCGCTCGTCCTCGTCGAGGACGACCGAGAGCTGGCCCGCGGCCGGGTGCGCGGCGCGCATCTCCACCTTGGAGCCCGGGACGTACCCCTCGTCGTAGAACCAGTGGAGGAGGTCGCCGTCGTGCTCCGCCAGTCGCACGATCTCGCCGGCCTGGCCGGGCTCGAGCTCGGCAAGCGCGACGAGGCCCTGGTTCTCCGTTTGCTCGACCTCGGTCGAGACGGGCCAGCCGTGCGGGCAGCGGTCGGGACGACCCAGGCGGTCGTAGATGCGGTCGATCATGTCGTCGGTGAACGTGTCGCCCATCTCGTCGGCGTGGACGTGGGACTCCGACGCGGTGTAGCCCATGAAGTCGGTGAGGAACCGCTCGATGATCCGGTGCTTACGTACGACGCGCTCGGCGCGCTCGATCCCGGAGTCGGTGAGGATCGCCTCCTTCTGCTCGCCGCGGTCGACGAGGCCCTCGGTCTCGAGGCGCTTCAGCATCTCGCCCGCCGATGCGCGGGAGACGCCGAGCATCTCGGCAACTCGTGCCGCGATGGCACTCTCGCCTGCCGGTCGGTACTCGCCGATCGGGAAGGCGAGGAAGTAGATGACCTCGAGGTAGTCGTCGACCGAGTGGCCGTGTGCGCCCGCCATCGCGGGGAGTCTACCCGGCGGCTTCGTCCGGATCCCCGTCGCGAGCGTGCCGCCGCCGAGGCGTTGGCCGGGGCGTCGGGGACGAGGGCTACGCTCGGTCAGATGCTGCTGGCGTCCGTCTATCCGCTCGTCTCGACCCGTTCGCTCGCGCGGCCGTTCACGTACGAGGTGCCGGAGGGCACGAGGAAGGGCGCCGTGGTCTCCGTCCGGCTGGGGCGTCAGTCAGTTCGCGGCGTGGTCGCGGACGTTGGCGTCGACGCCCCGCCGGGGGTCGCGCCGATCGGCGTCGGCGCGCAGCTCGACGAGGTCCCGCCGGCGCTCGTCGACCTCGCGCTCTGGCTCGCCGACTACTACGGCTCGACGCCGGCGCGGGCGCTCGAGCTCATCGCGCCGGCCCGTCGGGCGCCGCGCGGCGAGCGGCCGTCACCCGCCGCCCGTGACGCGCTCGACGGCGAGCCGGAGCCTGCCTCCCTGACGGACGACCAGGCGGCCGCGATCCAGCAGATCGTCGCGGCGCTCGACGAGGGCGTCGGCGAGCATGTCCTGCTCGAGGGGCCGACGGGCAGCGGCAAGACCGAGGTCTACCTCCAGGCGTGCGCGGCGGCGCTCGAGCGCGGGCTCGGGACGATCGTGCTGGTGCCCGAGATCGCGCTCGCGCCACAGACGGTCGGGCGGTTCCGGCAGCGGTTCGGCGACATCGTGGCGATCCTCCATTCCTCGCTCGGAGAGGCCGAGAGGCGCGACGAGCGCGACCGGATCGCATGCGGCGAGGCGCGGATCGTCGTCGGGGCACGCTCTGCGGTGTTCGCGGCCATGCGCGGGGTGGGGCTGATCGTCGTCGACGAGGAGCACGATTCGGCGTTCAAGCAGGAGTCCGACCCCCGCTACGACGCGAGGACGGTCGCGGCGAAGCGCGCCGCGCTCGAGGGGGCCGTCGCCGTCTACGGCTCGGCGACCCCGCGGCCCGAGAGCTGGGCGCGGCTCCGGCGGTCCTCGCTGGCCGCGCGGATCGGCGTCGCCATGCCGCGCGTGCGGCTCGTCGATCTCCGCCGGGAGGCCGGCTACCCACTCTCTGCGCCGCTGCTCGGCGCACTCGGCGGGCTCGTCGAGGACGGCGGTCGCGCGATCCTGCTCCTCAACCGGCGCGGCGTCGCGCCCGCCGTGCACTGCCGCGCGTGCGGTGTCTCGCGGCGCTGCGAGCTCTGCGACGTTGCGCTGACGCTCCATTCGGACGACGTCCTGCATTGCCACCACTGCGGTCGCTCCGAGCCCGTGCCGCGCCAGTGCCCGGCATGCGGCTCGGTCGAGCTCGCACGCATCGGGGCGGGCACGCAGCGGCTCGAGACCGAGCTGGAACGGAACCTTCCCGAGCTCGAGCGGATCCGGCTCGACGCGGACGTCGCGAGGCGCCCCGGCGCGCTTCGCGATGCGCTCGCCCGCTTCCGCGCCGCCGACCGCGCGGTCCTCATCGGCACGCAGATCGTCGCGAAGGGCCACCACTTCCCCGGCGTCGCGCTCGCCGCGGTGGTCGACGCCGACACGGGCCTGTCGCTCCCGGACTTCCGCGCTGAGGAGCGGACGTTCCAGCTCGTCACGCAGCTCGCCGGCCGCAGCGGCCGCGACGCGCCGGGGCGCGTGCTCGTCCAGACGTTCCAGCCGGACGCGACGCCGCTCCGCCACGCCGTCAACCACGATGTCGCGGGCTTCCTCGCCGGCGAGCTCGAGCGCAGGGAGGTGCTCGGCTACCCGCCCTTCCGCCACCTCGTCTCGATCCTCGTCGGAGGCCCCGAGCCCGACGCGCCGATCGCAGCGCTGCGCGAGCTTCGGGAGCGCCTCGCCGATGCGCGCCTCGACGCCGACCTGCTCGGCCCGGCGCCGGTCCTGCGGCTCCGCGGCCGCCATCGGGCACAGCTGATCGCGAAGACGACGCAGCCGCGCTCGCTGGCGCGCCGTGCGTCGGCGCTCCTCGCGGCGGCGGCGCCGACGATGCGCCGCGACGGTCTCACGGTCGTCGTCGACGTCGACCCGCAGTCCCTGTAGAACGCCGACATGGACGAGGCCCTGACCGCGACGATCCGCGGGGCGATGCCGCTCGCCGCGCATCTCGGCTTCGAGGCGATGGAGGGCAGCCAGACGACGGTCGTGCTGCGCGGAGCGTGGGCGCCCGAGCACTGCACCGCCGCCGGTGTCCTGCACGGCGGCTACCTGATGACGCTCGCCGACGCTGCGGCCGCGACGCTCGCGTTCCTGAACCTCCCGCGCGGTGCGACGACCGCGACGATCGAGGCGAAGACGAACTTTCTCGCGGCCGTCCGCGAGGGGTCCGTCACGGCCCGGGCGGAGCTCGTTCACGCGGGCAAGCGCACGATCGTCCTCCAGGTCGACATCGCCGACGGCGACGGCCGGCTCGTCTCGCGCACGCTTCAGACGCAGGCGGTGATCGAGGCCTGAGGGCCTCGTCTACACTCGCGCCGTGGCACACGAGCACGATCACGACCATCACGATCACGACATCACGATCACGACCATCACGAGCACGTCCACGACGCGCACGAGCACGAGCTGACGGATGCCGAGGCACGCGCCGAGGCCGAACGGCTCCTCCGACGCGACGTCGCGTTCGCGCAGATCCGGCAGTACGGCGATCCGGTCCTGCGCATGCGCGCCGCCGACGTAGAGGAGGCCGACGACGAGCTCCGCCGGATCACCGAGCGGATGGTCGGGCTCATGCACGACGCCGAGGGCGTCGGGCTCGCCGCGACCCAGGTCGGCATCCTCCGCCGCTTCTTCGTCTGCACGCTCGAGGGCGAGGACCGCGTGCTCGTGAACCCAGTCGTCACGCCCGTGGGCGAGGACACGGAGGTCGACCAGGAGGGCTGCCTGTCGCTCGGGCCGATCCGCGTGCCGGTGGAGCGGGCGGCGAAGGTGAAGGTCGAGGCGACGGACGAGACCGGCGAGCCGGTGTCGCTCGACCTCGAGGGCACCGACGCGCGCGTCGTCCAGCACGAGCTCGACCATCTCGACGGCACGCTGATCATCGACCGAACGGATCCGGACGCGCGCCGCGAGGCGCTCCGGCAGCTGCGCCCCCGGCTCGTCCTCGCCTAGAGGCATGGCCCGCATCGCGATCGCCGCGACGGCACCGTTCGGCGCGGACGTGCTCGAGCGACTCGCCGCTCGCCACGACGTCGCCGTCCTGCTCACGCGGCCGGACGCTCCGGCCGGCCGCGGCCGCCGGCTCGTGGCGCCGCCCGCGAAGGAGATGGCGGAGCGCCTCGCCATCCCCGTCCTGCAGCCCGAGCGCCCCGCGCCGGGCCTCGACCTCGATGCGCCGACCGTCGTGGTCTGCGCCTATGGGCTGCTCGTTCCCGACGGCCTGCTCGCGGAGCGCACGTGGCTGAACGTCCATCCGTCGTTGCTCCCGCGCTGGCGGGGCGCCGCACCGGTCGAGCGGGCGATCATTGCCGGGGACGCCGAGACCGGCGTGACCATCCACGAGACCGTGGCGGAGCTCGACGCCGGTCCGGTGGCGGCCCGCGAGGCGTTCCCGATCGGGCCCGAGGACGATGCGGGGCTCGTCTACGGCCGTGCGGCCGAGGTCGCCGTCCGGCTCCTCGAAGGCGTCATCGATGGGGCGCCGGCGTTCACGCCGCAGGCCGGCGAGCCGACGTACGCCGAGAAGATCCGCTCCGCCGACCGAAAGCTCGACCTCGCCCGGCCGGCCGAGGAGCTCGTCCGCGTCGTCCGCGCGCTCAGCCCGCACATCGGCGCGCGGGCCGAGCTCGAGGGCCGGCCCGTCACCGTCTGGCGCGCTCGTGTCTCGCCGGACGGGACGTTCGAGCCGCTCGAGGTCCAGCCCGACGGAGGGAAGCGGATGTCCGTCGAGGCGTGGCGTCGGGGGCTGCGGTGAGCGCGATCTCGCCGTCGCGGCGGGTCGCATTCGCCGTTCTGCGGCGGGTGTTCGAGGACGATGCGTACGCCGACCGCGTCCTGCGCGCCGAGTCCGGTTCGCTGGATGACCGCGACCGTGCGCTCGCCCGTCGCCTCGCGTACGGCGCCGTCCAGCGGAAGCGGACGCTCGACCATGCGATCGAGGCGATCGGCAAGCGCCCCGTGCGGAAGATCGACCCTCCCGTCCTGGCCGCGCTCCGTCTCGGCACGTACCAGCTCGCGTTCATGGACGGCGTCCCGCGCTACGCCGCGGTCAACGAGTCGGTCGAGCTCGTCAGGCGCGCGCGGCTGGAGCGGGCGGTGCCGTTCGCGAACGCGGTCCTGCGGCGCCTCGCCGACGGCGCGCGCGAGCTGTGCGCCTCGCTCCCCGAGGGCACGCCGAGGGAGGCGGCGCTCAGGCACTCGTACCCGGACTGGATCGCGGACACGTGGTGGCGCGACCTCGGCGCCGACGGAGCGCGCGCGCTGATGGCGGCGCAGAACGAGGAGCCGGAGACCGCGGTCCGGCTCGTGCGCGGCACGATCGAGGGACGGGAGGATCCGCTGATCGACGGCGCGTTCGTCGTCGACCGCGTCGACGAGGCCGCGCTTGCGGAGGGCCGCATCTGGCCGCAGAGCCGCGGCTCGCAGCTCGTCGGCCACGTCGTCGGCTCGCGGCTCGGGGAGCGGACGCTCGACCTGTGCGCTGCCCCCGGCGGGAAGGCGACGATGCTCGCGGGCGACGTCGTGGCGGTCGAGATCGACACCTCCCGGGCGGAGCAGCTCGAGGAGAATGCGAAGCGCCTCGGCGCCTCCGGTGTCACCGTCGTCCGCGCCGACGGCCGCGATCTGCCGTCGGAGCTGACCGGCTTCGATCGCGCCCTCGTCGACGCGCCGTGCTCGGGGCTCGGCGTGCTCGCGTCGCGGCCCGACCTCCGCTGGCGCGCGGAGCCGCTGCCCGACCTGCAGCTCGACCTCCTCCGAGCGGCGATCGGGCGGACGCGGCCGGGCGGCACGGTCGTCTACTCGACGTGCACGGTCAATGCCGACGAGGGCGAGGCGGTCGTCGACCGCGTGGCCGAGGACGGCGCCGTCGAGGTGGACGAAAGCCTCGGCGACGAGTGGCCCTCGTTCAGGCACCCGACGCGACCCGAGCTCCTGCAGACGCTGCCCCACGTACACGGCACGAGCGGCTTCTTCGTCGCCCGCCTCCGCGTCCGCTGACGCCGAGACGCGCCGCCGACGCCCAGTGGGCATGGCGAGCTTGTAACCGAAAGTCACAAGCGCGATCGGCGCCAGTAGGATCGCTCGCGTGGGCTGGAGCGGCTGGATCCGAGGCGGCGTGGAGGTGGAGCCGTCGCTCTACGCCGCCGACTTCCGCCGGCTCGGCGAGCAGATCGACGAGCTCCTCGCGGCTGGGTGTCGGGTCTTCCATTTCGACTGCGGGGACGGCCATTTCGTCCCCCCTGTGACGATCGGGCCCGTCGTGCTGCGGTCGATCGCGCCCGGGATCCACGCCGCGGGCGGAGTGCTGGACTGCCACCTGATGGTGGACGACCCGACGCACCATCTCGAGGAGTTCGCTGCGTCCGGCGCGGACTCGGTCACGTTCCACGTCGAGGTTGCGGCGGACCCCGCAGCCGTCGCGGAGGCGGCCCGCGCGCACGGGCTCTCGGTCGGGATCTCGTTCAACCCCGGCACGACACCGCAGCAGGCCGCGGACGCGGCGGACGCCGCGGGCGCGGAGATCGTCCTGTGCATGAGCATCGTCCCCGGCTACTCGGGGCAGGACTTCATGCCCGAGGCGCTCCATCGCATCGCCGAGCTCGCGACGCTGGTCGACGTGCCGATCCAGGTGGACGGCGGGATCGGCGAGGAGAACGCCGCCGTCGTCCGGGAGGCAGGGGCGTCGCTCCTGGTCGCCGGGAGCGCGGTCTTCGCCGATGCCGAGCCGGCCGAGGCGTACCGGCGGCTCGCCGCCGCCGCTGCATGAGCCTCGAGCGCGCCCTCGAGCTCGCCGCGGAGGCGCGCGGGAACGGGTACCCGAACCCGACCGTCGGCGCCGTCGTGGTCGCTCCGGACGGCACGGTCGTCGGCGAAGGCGTCAGCGAGCCGGCCGGCGGACGGCACGCGGAGATCGTCGCCCTCGACGAGGCCGGGGAGCGAGCGCGAGGCGCGACGCTCTCCGTGACCATGGAGCCCTGCGCCCACCACGGCCGCACGCCGCCGTGCGTCGACGCCATCGTCGCCGCCGGCGTCGCGCGGGTCGTCGCGGGCTGCGCCGATCCGAGCCCGGAGGCCGGTGGAGGCGCCGTCGCGCTCAGGGCGGCGGGCGTCGACGTCGAGCTGCACGACCTCCCCGAGGCCCGCGCCCAGAACGATGCGTGGCGGACGTGGGCGTCGCGCGGGAGGCCGTACGTCGTGCTCAAGATGGCCGTCTCCCTCGACGGGCGAGCCGTCGTCCCGGGACGGCGCTGGGTGACCGGGGACGAGGCACGTCGACGCGTTCACGAGCTCCGGGCGGAGGTCGATGCCGTCGCCGTGGGCATGGGCACCGTCCGCGCCGATGCCCCGCGGCTCGACGCGCGCGACGTCGGCGCGACCCGCCAGCCCCGGCGGCTCGCATTCGGCCGCGGGCCGCTTCCCGAGGGCTCCGAGCTCGAGCTCCGCAGCGGGACGCTCGCCGAGGAGCTCGCCTCGCTCGCCGCCGAAGGGGTCCAGTCGCTCCTCCTCGAGGGCGGTCCGACGATCGCGGCGTCGTTCCTCGACGACGACCTCGTCGACCGGCTCCTCGTCCACGTCGCGCCCGTGCTCGCCGGGGACGGCCCGCCGATGATCGGGCCGCTGCGTCGGCCGATCGACCTTCCCGCGCCGGCGGTGGAGCGCGTCGGCGACGACGTACTCCTCGACATCCGGCTGCACGACGTCTGACGCGCTTCCGGCGGTAGCCTCGATCCATGTTCACGGGGATCGTGCGCGAGGTCGGCCGGGTGGTCGAGGTCGACGCCGGCGACGCCGGCGCCACGCTCCGGATAGCGGCGTTCGAGACCGCGGGCCGGACGGCGGTCGGCGACTCGGTCGCGATCGGCGGCGTCTGCCTCACCGCCGAGTCGGTCGAGGGCGAGACGATGCGCTTCCATGCCGTGCCCGAGACGCTGAGCCGCTCGACGCTCGGCGGGCTGCAGGCAGGGGACGGCGTCAACGTCGAGCCCGCCCTCCGCGCGGGAGAGCCGCTCGGGGGCCACATCGTCCAGGGCCACGTCGACGGGCTCGCGTCCGTGCGCGCCGTCGAGCAGGAGGGCGATGGCGTCCGCGTGTCGTTCGAGGCACCGCCGGAGCTGCTCGGGTACCTCGTGGAGAAGGGATCGGTCACCGTCGACGGCGTGTCGCTCACGGTGGCGGGGCTCGAGGAGGACGTCTTCGCCGTCGCGCTGATCCCGCACACGCTGTCCGTGACGACGCTCGGCGCGCTCGCCCCTGGCGCGCAGGTCAACCTCGAGGTCGACGTGCTCGCGAAGTACGTCGAGCGGCTCGTGGCCCCGAGGTTACGATGACCCGATGAGCGCCGTGACGGAGCCCGCGACGAGCCCGTTCGCATCGATCGAGGATGCGATCGAGGAGATCCGCTCGGGCCGCTTCGTGGTCGTCGTCGACGACGAGGACCGCGAGAACGAGGGCGACCTCACGATCGCGGCGCAGTTCGTCACGCCGGACGCCGTGAACTTCATGGCGATCCACGGCAGGGGCCTGATCTGCCTGTGCCTGACGCCCGAGCGCTGCGACGACCTCGGCCTGCGCCAGATGACCGACCAGAACGAGGCGCAGTTCGGCACGGCGTTCACCGTCTCGATCGAGGCGCGCGAGGGCGTCTCGACCGGCATCTCCGCGGCCGACCGGGCGCACACGATCCAGGTGGCGGTCGACCCGACCGCGACGCCGCGCGACATCGTCCATCCCGGGCACGTTTTCCCGCTCCGCGCGCGCGCCGGCGGCGTGCTGAAGCGGTCGGGGCAGACGGAGGCGGCCGTCGACCTCGCGCGCCTGGCCGGGCTCCAGCCCGCCGGCGTCGTCTGCGAGATCATGAACGACGACGGGACGATGGCCCGCGTCCCGGACCTCGTCGAGTTCTGCGCGCTGCACGGGCTGAAGCTCGTCACCGTCGCCGACCTGATCGAGTACCGGCGGCGGACCGAGAAGCTCGTCGAGCGCGTCGTGTCCGTCGACCTGCCGACCGAGCACGGCCAGTTCCAGGCGGTCGCCTACCGCGAGACGCTGACCGGCAAGCAGCACGTCGCGCTCGTGAAGGGGGACGTGGACGGGAAGGAGAACATCCTCGTCCGCGTCCACTCGGAGTGCCTGACCGGGGACGTGTTCCATTCGCGCCGCTGCGATTGCGGCGAGCAGCTCGAACGTGCGCTCGCCCGGATCGAGGCAGAGGGCCAGGGTGTGCTGCTCTACCTCGCGCAGGAGGGGCGGGGCATCGGCCTCCTCAACAAGCTGCGCGCGTACGAGCTGCAGGAGCAGGGGCTCGACACGGTCGAGGCGAACCTGGAGCTCGGCTTCAAGGCCGACGCGCGCGAGTACGGGATCGGGTCGCAGATCCTCGCCGACCTCGGTTTGACGACGATCCGTGTGCTCACGAACAACCCGCGGAAGATCTCCGGGATCAGCGGCTTCGGGCTGACCGCCGTCTCGCAGGAGCCGATCGAGATCGAGCCGAACGACCACAACCGCGACTACCTCGAGACGAAGCGGGACAAGCTCGGGCACACCATCGGCCGCACGCTGCACCATCAGGGCGAGCTGTACGGCGAGGAGGACGGCTAGAAGGATGGCGGAGTGAACCGGATCGACGAGCCCGAAGGGCAAGGCAGCGAGCGGACGGCCGAGCCCGCGGACGAGATCGAGCGCGCGAGCGAGAACGTCCTCGGGGGGTGGCCGGACGCCGGGTCCAATCCGTACGACGACGAGTCGGACGTCGAGGACGAGGCCGACCTCGACGCTGAGCCCGTCGAGACCGACGACGAGCCCGAGGAGCTCGAGGCTGACGGCATCGCGGAGGCGGTGGCGGCGACCGAGATCGCCGAGCCCGAGATCGCCGAGCCCGAGGTCGATCGGAGCCGGAGGCCGACGAGCCGCTCGAGACGAGCTCGGAGCACGCCCCCGGTGAGCTCGTCGTGCCGCCCGGCTATGCCGTCCTCGAGGGACAGGCCGAGGGGCGGCGTCGTGCCGTCGGGATCGTCGTCAGCCGCTTCAACGGCGACGTCACCGGCCGGCTGCTCGAGTCCGCCCTCGACGAGCTCGGCGCGCGCGGCGTCGGGCCCGACTCGATCACCGTGATGCCCGTGCCGGGCGCCTTCGAGCTGCCGATCGCTGCGATGGCGCTCGCGAAGACCCGCCGGTTCGCCTGCATCGTCGCGCTCGGCTGCGTGATCCGCGGCGACACGCCGCACTTCGACTACGTCGCCAGCGAGGCCGCGTCGGGGCTCCAGCTCGCGGCGATCGAGACGGGGGTCCCCGTCGCCTTCGGCGTGCTCACGCTCGACCGCCCCGATCAGGCAGAGCCGCGCTACTCCAAGGGGGCGGAGGCGGTCGGCACGGCACTCGAGATGGCGGATCTGTTCGCCAACCTCCGCGCGGCCGCGGCACGGTAACTGCACCTTCGTCGACCGCGGAGCTGCGCGTGACGGCCGGAGGCCGGCTTTGCCGGCCGGGAGGCCCAGATGCGCCCGGACCGGTCGCGACGCAGAAGGAGGGGGCTCGTGGGGGAACCATGGGTTCCCCCACGCCGCTGGTACACTCCGCGGCCGCATGTCGAGGGTCTGCGCAATCTGCGGGAAGAAGCCGTCGACCGGCAACAGCCGGTCGCACTCGATGGTCGCCACCAAGCGGCGCTTCAACCCGAACCTGCAGCGCGTGCGGCTCGTCCTCGACGGCAAGCCGACCCGGGACTACGTGTGCACGCGTTGTCTCAAGGCCGGCAAGGTCACCAAGGCCGTCTGACGCGACCGGCCGGGGACGCCCCGGACGCGCCAGCCGGCGTCGGGTGGCGAATAGACTCGTCGCGTGAAGAAGGGGAGCATCGTGCTCGCCGAGAGCGACCTCGGTCGCGTCGCGATGACGACCGATGCGATCGCTGCGATCGCGGGACGCGCGGTCGACGAGTCCTTCGGCGTCGTCGACCAGGCCGGCCGGCGCGGGCCCCTTCGGCTCCTGACCCGGGGGCGCCAGTCGGGCGTGCGCGTCCGCGAGACGGACGGCGGCATCGCGCTCGAGCTCCACGTCGTCGTCGACTACGGGATCAACCTCGGCGAGGTGAGCGCCATGGTCCAGTCGCGTGTCGCCTACGAGGTCGAGCGGCACACCGGGCTAACGGTGAAGGCCGTCGACGTTCACGTCGACAGTGCGCGGAAGGCCGAGTGATGGTCGGCCTCGGGACCGTCCGCTCGCTCGCCTCCGCGGGGCTCGACAACGTCGAGCGGCACCGGCGGCGCATCAACGCGCTGAACGTCTATCCGGTGCCCGACGGCGACACGGGGACGAACCTCACGCTGACGATGCAGGGCATCGTCGACGAGCTCGAGCGGTCGACCGCGACGACGACAGCCCAGCTCGCGGCCGACGTCCAGCGGGCCGCGACGATGGAGGCGAAGGGCAACTCCGGCGTGATCCTGAGCACGATCGTGCGCGGGATGGCGCGGGTCCTCGGCGAGAACGACCACGTCGACGGCGAGATCCTCGCCCACGCGATGCGCGCGGGGGCGACGAGCGCATACCAGGCCGTCAAGGTCCCGGTCGAGGGCACGATGCTCACCGTCATCCGCGAGATGGCCGAGGAGGCGGAGCTGCCCGACGTCCGGTCGCTCCCGGTCGCCGACGCGCTCGCCCGCGCGCTCGCCCGCGGAGAGGACGCCGTGGAGCGAACGCCGGAGATGCTCGACAAGCTGCGCGAGTCCGGGGTCGTCGACGCGGGCGGCGCGGGCCTCGTCGAGCTCTTCCGCGGGATCCTCCACGGCATCACGGGCGAGCCGCTCCCGGAGGTCCCGAGCGTCGCGGAGGAGATCGCGGAGGAGTCGATCCACCATGACGAGTCCGAGTTCCGCTACTGCACGGTGTTCGTCGTCGAGGGCGAGGAGCTCGACCTCGACGCGATGCACGCCCGCCTCGAGCCGCTCGGCGACTCGCTCCTCGTGACCGGCGACGACTCGGTGGCGAAGATCCACGTCCACACCGACGAGCCCGAGAGCGCGCTCGACGTCGGTCGCGCGTTCGGCGTCGTCGACGCGGCACGGGTCGAGATCGGCGACATGCACAGCCAGGCCGCCGAGCGCGAGCGCTGGCTCGCCCAGCTCCACGCCGCGGCGCAGGCGCCGCACGCGGCGACGGCGCTCGTCGCGGTCGCCCAGGGGACGGGCAACCGGGACATCCTGCGGAGCGAGGGCGCGACGGTCGTCATCGAGGGCGGGCAGACGATGAACCCGTCGGTGGGTCAGATTCTCGAGGCGGTGACGGCTGCCAACGCCGAGCACGTGATCGTGCTGCCGAACAACCCCAACGTGCGGCTCGCCGCGGAGAACGCGGCGCGGGAGTCGACCAAGGACGTCCGCGTCGTCCCCACGGCGTCCGTGCCCGAGGGCGTTGCCGCTGCGTTCGCGTTCGACTCCTCCGCCGACGTCGACGCGAACGAGACGGCGATCGGCGAGGCGCTCGAGACGGTCGTCGCGGCCGAGGTGACCCGCGCGTCGCGGGATGCGAGCGTCGACGGGATCACGGTGACGGAGGGCCAGTACCTCGCGATCCTCGACGGGACGGCGTTCGCCGCGTCCGACGACCTCTGGGCGGTCGTCGACGCGCTCCTGCAGCGCTTCGCGGACGATGGGCTCACGCTCGTCCACGTGTTCCGCAGCGACAGCGCGCCCGACGAGGACGAGCTCGCCGCACGGGTCGGCGAGCACGGGCTCGAGGCGGCCGTGCTGTGGGGTGGGCAGCCGCACTACCCGCTCCTGCTGTCCGCCGAGTGACGCGCGGCGGGGAGGACGCGTGATCAGGGTCCTGCTCGTCGAGGACAACGACGTCTACCGCTCGTCGCTCGAGCTGCTGCTCGGCCTGCAGCCAGGGCTCGCGGTCGTCGGCGCGGTCGGGAGTGGCAGCGAGGCGGCCGATGCGGCGACGGCGCACGAGGCGGAGGTGGTGCTGATGGACTATCGCCTCCCGGGGCTCGACGGCGCCGAGGCGACCCGCGCCGTGATCGCGGCGTCCGGCGCGGCCGTCGTCTGCCTCACCGCGGAGGCGACCGTCGAGGAGCGCGAGGAGATCCTTCGCGCCGGCGCGTCCGCGCTCGTCGAGAAGGGTGACCCGATCGAGGCGCTCGCGGCCGCGATCCGCTCGGCCGCGCGTTAGGGTCCGGCCGTGGACCTGGCCCGCGAGAACACCGCGATCGTCCTCGACTCGACGTCGGACTTCTTCGACGCCCGCGACCGGCACCCGAACATGCGGATCGTCCCGCTCTACGTGCTCTTCGACGGTGAGGCGCTTCGCGACCACGTCGACATCGGCCCGGCCGCCTTCTACGAGCGGCTCGCCGCTTCGAAGACGCTCCCGACGACCTCGCAGCCGACCCCGGCCGACTTCCTCGCCTGCTACGAGGAGCTCCGCGGCCGCGGGGTTCACGCGGATCTGGTCGCTCCATCTCACCTCGAAGCTCTCGGGCACGCACGAGTCCGCGGTGCGGGCGGCCGAGCAGCTCGGCGGCGACATCGTCCGCGTCGTCGACACGGAGACGGCCTCCCTCGCCTGCGCGCTGCTCGCCGAGGCGATCGACCGCCGACTCGAGCGCGGGACGACCGACGAGGAGATCGAGGAGCTCGTCGCGCGCTTCAAGGACGTGAACCGCGTCGTCTTCACGGTCGACACGCTCGAGTACCTGCAGAAGGGCGGCCGGATCGGCAAGGCGCAGGCGCTGGCCGGGTCGCTCCTGCACGTCAAGCCGATCCTCTCTGTCCGCGACGGCGTCATCGAGCCGGTGGGCCGCGTCCGCGGACGGCAGAAGGCGGTCGCCGAGTTCGCGAAGCTCTTCGCGGCGGAGAGCGAGGACCGGGACGGCCTCCGGCTCGCGATCGCCCACGCCAATGCCCCCGAGTGGGTCGACATCCTGACGACGATGGCCCACGAGGTGCGGCCGCGCGCGACCGTCGAGCTCGTCGAGACGCTCGGCGCGGTCGTCGGTGCCCACGCCGGTCCCGGCGCGGTCGGCTTCTTCTGGTTCCAGGACTGAGCGGCTCCACGGGCCGCGGACGCTGCGGGCTCCCCCGCGACGGCTCGTAGACTCGAACCGAGTGGCCGCCGCACGATCCCGAGACCGGCTGCAGCCCGGCTTCGCCGGCGCGGACCCGCCCGAGCGGTGGGCTCGGAGCGGCGCGATCCCGCGTCCCGACGCGCTGGAGGCGCTCGTCGAGACGCTGCCCGGCGTCGGCCCGGCGGTCCGGCGGAAGCTCGGACGGCTCGGGATCGCGACCGTCGGCGACCTCCTCGCGCACCGTCCACGACGCTACGAGTCGGCCGCGGAGGAGCGGACGATCGCGACGCTCTTCGGCGAGGACGAGGCGGTGCTCGACGTCGTCGTCCGCCGCGCCTCCGGCCGCCGGCGCGGTCGTCTCCACATCCTCACCGCGCACGTCACCGACGAGACGGGCGAGATCCGCGCGACCTGGTTCAACCAGCCGTGGCTCGAGTCGAAGCTGACGCCGGGCACGCGCGTCCGCATGCGCGGGAAGCAGAACCGGTACGGGTTCCAGGTCTCGTCCTTCGACCTCGGCGAGGCGGCCGAGACGGCGGACTTCGCGCCCGTGTACCCCTCGACGGCCGACCTCGCGCAGAAGACGCTTCGGACGCTCACCGAGGAGGCGCTCGGGCTCGCGCGCGACACCGGCGAGCCGTTGCCGGCGCGCGTTCGCGCAGGCGACGAGCTGCCGCTCCGGGCCGACGCGTTCACCGCGCTCCACCGGCCGCGGACGGAGGACGACGCCGAGCGCGCGCGGCGCCGCCTCGCGCTCGACGAGCTCCTCACACTGCAGCTCGCGCTTCGCCGCCGGGCACGGGAGCGGGAGGAGCTCGTCGCGGAGCCGCTCCCACCACCGGCCGGCCTCGCTGCCGGATACCGGGACGTTCTGCCGTTCACCCTCACCGACGCCCAGGAGCGCGCGATCGCCGAGATCGACGCCGACCTCGGCCGGTCGACGCCGATGCAGCGCCTGCTCCAGGGCGACGTCGGCTCGGGGAAGACGGCGGTCGCCCTCTACACGCTCCTCCGGGCGGTCGAAGCCGGCCGTCAGGGCGCGCTGATGGCGCCGACGGAGACCCTCGCGGAGCAGCACTTCCTCACCATCGAGCGGACCTGCGCCGAGCTCGGCGTCCGCGTCGCGCTGCTCACCTCGAGCCTCACCGCGCGCGAGCGGCGCGCCTCGCACCAGCTCGTCGCCTCGGGGGACGTCGGGATCGCCGTCGGAACCCACGCCCTCATCCAACGGGACGTCGAGTTCGCCGATCTCGCGGTCGCGGTCGTCGACGAGCAGCACCGCTTCGGCGTCGAGCAGCGCGCCGCGCTCGCCGAGGGACGGAGCCCGCACGTCCTGCACATGACGGCGACTCCGATCCCGCGGACGCTGGCGCTGACCGTGTACGGCGACCTCGCCGTCTCCGAGATCTCGGCGCCGCCGGCCGACCGGAAGCCGATCGTGACGGCGTGGGTCGCCGAGGAGCGGAGCTCGGAGGCGTACAGCCGGCTCTGCGCACACCTCGACAACGGCCGTCAGGCGTACGTCGTCTGCCCGCTCGTCGACGGATCGGAGACCCGCCTCGCGCGCGCGGCCGAGGACGAGGCGGAGCGACTCAGGGCGAACGAGCTGCGGGGCTATCGCGTCGGGTGCGTCCACGGCCGGCTCAGGACGGCAGACCGACGGGCGGTGATGGCCGCGTTCACGGCGCGGTGAGCTCGACGTCCTCGTCGCGACGACCGTCATCGAGGTCGGCGTCGACGTCCCGAACGCGACGATCATGATCGTCCAGGAGGCCGACCGCTTCGGGCTGGCGCAGCTCCACCAGCTCCGCGGCCGGGTGGGGCGCGGGGCGGAGCAGTCGTACTGCCTCCTCGTCTCGCGCCACCCGGACGAGCTCTCCGAGTCGGCGACGGAGCGGCTCGAGGCGATGACCTCGACGACCGACGGCTTCGAGCTCGCCGAGCGCGATCTCGAGATCCGCGGCGAGGGCCAGCTCGTGGGCGCCCGGCAATCGGGCCTGACCGACCTCCGCTTCACGCGGCTGCGCGCCGACCGCGACCTGCTCGAGCGCGCGAAGGAGCTCGCCGACGAGGGCGCCGGCGAGGAGTTCCTCCAGGACGCCGTCGAGCGGCTCCTCGGCGAGGCGGAGCACGTCGGCGCGTCGTAGGCGACGTACGCTCCCGCGATGCGGATCATCGCGGGGACGCACCGCGGCCGGAAGATCGCCGCGCCGAAGGGCGAGCAGACGCGGCCGACCGGCGACCGCGTGCGCGAGGCGCTCTTCAGCCTCGTCGGGCCCGTCGACGACGCGTCGGTGCTCGACCTGTTCGCGGGCTCGGGCGCGCTCGGTCTGGAGGCGCTCTCGCGCGGTGCGCGTCGCTGCGTGTTCGCCGAGACCGACGCGGCGGCGTGCCGCGTGATCCGGCAGAACCTCGAGTCGCTCGGCATCACCGGCGCGCTCGTGCTGCAGCGCGACGCCGTCTCCGTCCTCCGGGAGGAGCGCTCGGGCGGAAGGCGGCACGACCTCCTCCTCCTCGACCCGCCCTACGGACGGTGGAGCTCGCTCGAGCCGCTGCTGGCAGCCCTCCTTCCGGACGTCGTGGCGGCCGCGGGCATCGTCGTCGTCGAGACGGACGCGCAGGTCGAGCCGTCGCTCCCTCTCGACCTCGTCACGACGCGGCGGTACGGTTCCGCCCGGCTCACCCTCTTCGCGCCATGACCACCAACCGACCCCCGATCGTCGCGATCAACCCCGGCACCTTCGACCCGGTGACGCTCGGGCACGTCGACGTCATCCGCCGCGCAGCCGCGATCTTCGACCGCGTGGTGGTGGGCGTCGTCCGCGACCCGCACCACAAGCAGACGACGTTCACCGTCGAGGAGCGGGTCGCCTTCCTCGAGGACGCGCTGTCCGAGCTCGACAACGTCGTCGTCGACGTCTTCAGCGAGCTCGTCGTGGACTTCGCCCGCAAGCACGGCGCGCGGACGATGGTGAAGGGGCTCCGCGTGATCGCCGACTTCGAGTGGGAGTTCCAGATGAACCGGCTCAACCACCGGCTCGCGCCCGAGGTCGAGACGATGTACGTGATGTCGAGCCCCGAGTTCGCGTTCGTCTCCTCGAGCGGCGTGAAGGAGATCGCGTCCTTCGGCGGCAACGTGGAAGGGCTCGTGACGCCCGCGGTGGCGAAGCGCTTCCGCGAGCTCTATCCGAACGGCCGCCCGGGCGCGCCCCTGAGTCCTCAGGACTAGCCGCCCTCGCGGACTGCCCTGCGTCGCTGTTTCCTCGGTTGGAAACGCCGACGGTCGCGGCCGGAGGCCGGCTTGGCCGGCCGGGAGGCCATGACCGGTCCGCCGTGGCGATTCCGGAAGGAGAGGGCTCGTGGCGGAACCATGGGTTCCCCACGTCTTGTGTCGCCAGTACCATCCCCCGAATGGACGTCCTCGTACTCATCGACAAGCTCGACGATCTCGTGCACAACGCCAAGGCGGTGCCGCTCACCGACCAGGTCCGCATCGACCGCGAGGAGATCTACGACATCCTCGACCAGATGCGCGCGACGATCCCCGAGGAGATCAAGCAGGCGCGCTGGATCGTGAAGGAGCGCCAGGAGATGCTCGCCGAGGCGAAGCGCGAGTGCGATCGGCTGATCGGCGAGGCGCGGGAGCAGGCGGTCCGCGAGGCCTCGCAGACGGAGATCGTGAAGCTCGCCGAGCGACAGGCGCAGGACATCGTCGAGGAGGCCCGCCGGAGCGCGCGCGAGACGCGGCTCGAGATGGAGGACTGGGCGGACGGGATCCTCTCGACGCTCGAGGTCAACCTCGACAAGTTCCTCGGCGCCGTGCGCCGTGGCCGCGAGCGGCTTCACGAGCGCTCGCAGGAGACGGTGGTCGCCGGGATCGGCCCGGTCGACCGCGACGGCGCGCCGGACGTCGAGAGCTACCAGTAGCGCGAACGAATTGGGTGAGCGGGTGACCGCCGCGAGGCGGCCACCCGCTCGTTCTCTCAGGTCTTCGTCGCGACCTGGACGAGGCGGCTGCCGTAGATCCCGCCGAGCGTCGGGTCGCCGGCCCGGTACGCCTTGACGTAGAACTGGACGCTGTACCCGTTCCGGATCGTCATGTCGTTCTCCGGGACGAGCGAGTACTGCACCCAGCCATCGGTCGCCGTGGGCGCCTTGTCGCCGCCCGACGTCACCTTCGGCGTCGACCGGATGAAGACGGTTGCGTTGCGGACGACGTAGCCGCGCGTGTCCTTCACCTTGATCCGCACTGCGATCGGCATGCTCTTCGACGTCACCGGGTTCGGGCTGAACTGCACCTGGTCGACGACCAGGCGCTGATCGCGCGGGACGTCCTTCGCCTCGACCGACTTCTCGCCGTTGGGCAGGTTGATGATGCCGCCGCTGCCGCCCGAGTCCTTCACGACGTCGGTCGGGAGCGAGAACGCGTCACCGTTGCCCCGTGCGTTCTTCGCAAGGACGCGGAAGCGCAATGTCCGGCCGACGTCGGCCTGGGCGACGGTGTACGTGTTCTCCGTCCGGCCGGCGATCGGCCCGCAGGAGTTGCCCTGCCCGTCGCACCTGAGCCACTGGTACTGGTACGTGATCGGCTGGTCTCCCACCCACGAGCCGGTCGAGCCCGTGAGCCGTGAGCCGACGACCGCCGCACCCGAGATGGTCGGTGCCGCGCTGCTCGCCGGGTTGCCCTCGGCGGTCGTCACGACCGAGGTCGCCGTCGAGGTCGCCGTGCCGGTTCCCGAGGCGTTCTTGGCCGTGACGCGGACGCGCATCCGCTTGCCGAGGTCGGCGCTCGTGATCGTGTAGGTCTGCCGCGTCGCCCCGTCGATGTCGGTGCACGTCTTGTCGGAGGAATCGTCACCGCCCGCCGGATCGCACCGGAGCCAGCGGTAGGAGTATGTGATCCCCGTCCCCGTCCACGTCCCCCTGCTCGCTTCGAGCGTCCTACCGACGACCGCGACCCCCGTGATCGTCGGCTCGGCGGTGTTGACCGGGCTCGCAGGCGCCGCCGCTGCGCCGGCTGCCAGGAGAAGCGCGACGCCGGCGAGCAGTGTCAGCGTCCGTCGCGTCGTGTGCCGATCCATGTCGACCTCCCTGTCTTGACGGCTGTCGAAGCCTGCCAGGTCCAGGGAGCGCAAGCCGTGTACGGCCCCGGGCCGAGCGGCTCAGCTCGGCCCGGGGCGGGGTCGTTCAGCCGAGCGGGACCTGGACGAGCCGGTAGCCCGCGACGCCGGCGAGCTCGGGATCGCCCTGGCGGGACGCCTTGACGAAGAACTGCACCGAGTAGGCGGGCCGGAGCTCGGGGAAGTCCCGCTCCGGTGTCACCGTCAGCTGCAGCCATCCGTCCTGCCCGGTCCGCTGGTCCTGCGCGTTCCGGGTCACGAGCGGCGTGGAGCGGAGGAAGATCAGGGCGTCGCGCACGACGAACCCGCGCGTGTCCTTGATCTTGACCCGCACGGTGATCGGCTCCGTGCGCGACCGGATCGGGTTGGGCGAGAAGGTCACCTGGTCGACGACGAGCCTTTGGTCGTTGGGCACGCTCGTCACGGGGATCGACTTCTCCCCGTTCGGGAGCGTGATCACGCCGGCCGGGCCTTGCGGTCCGGCCACTGCAGCCGTCTGTGCCGTGAGCCGGCTGCCGTCGCCGCGGCTGTTCCGGGCGTTCACACGGGCACGGATCGTCTTGCCGACGTCGCCCTCCCGTAGGACGTAGGCGTCGTCGTTGAAGCCGGCCTGCTGCACGCAGTTGTTGCCCGCGCCGTCGCAGCGCAGCCAGTTGAACGTGAACGTGATCGGCTGCGTGCCCGTCCACGTGCCGGGCTGGACGTGGAGCGTCTGGCCCTGGGACGGCGTGCCGGAGATCGTCGGCGCCTGCACGTTCCGCGGCCTGCCGGCGTCGGGGTTCGCGATCACCGCGGTCGCGTTCGAGGCAACGGTCGCGCTGCCATCGGCGTTCGACGCCGTCACGCGGACGCGAAGGCGCCGGTCGACGTCCGCCGAGGCCACGACGTAGCTCGACGTCGACGCGCCGCCGATCACGGCGCAATCGGCGCCGTTGGCCATGCCGCCCGACCGCGGGCAGCGCACCCACTGGTACGCGAAGCTGGTCGGCGAGCTCGTCCACGAGCCGCTCGTCGCGGTGAGCGTGGCGCCGACGGCCGCCGTGCCGCTGATCCGCGGCTCGACGGTGTTCGACGGCCTTTCCTGGATCACGGCCGAGCCGCCGGCCGGGAGAGCGAGGACCGTCGCGAGCGACGCGAGCGCCGCCGCGGCGAGCGTCCAGACGATCGTTTTCCTTCGTGTCCTGCGCATCGCTCTGGATCCTTTCGTCGGGTTGACGACCCAACGACTAGCCCGGATCCCGAGAAGCAGACGTACCCCTTACGGAAGCTTCACTCGCCTTACGAATCCTTCACGCAGCGCCGTCGTCGAGGCGGTGACGAGGGCGCGCGGTACCCTCGCAGCATGACCAGGTACCCCCTCCGCAGGCTGCGGCTCCGCCCCGGCGAGGAGCACCGCGAGGCCCTCCACATCACGCTCGAGCCGTTCGGGTTCGGCGGCGAGGAGTACGCCGCGAGCCCGACGGAGGCCCCCGCGGAGCTCTTCGTCCAGCGTGCGTCGACCGGGGACGTCTTCGGACTCCGGCTCGCGACGACGGTCGCGGGGCCGTGCATGCGGTGCCTCGCGCCGGCTTCGGCCGCGGTGGAGGTTGAGGCGCGCGAATACCAGGCGACCGACGCCGGCGCAGACGAGGAGCTCCTCTCCGAGTACGTCGTCGACGGGGAGCTCGACGTCGGGTCGTGGGCGCGCGACCAGGTCGCGCTGGGCCTCCCCGACCAGATCCTCTGCCGTCCCGACTGCGCCGGGCTCTGCCCGGTGTGTGGGAAGGACCTGAACCTCGAGCCGCACGTCCACGAGGACGCGGCGGTCGACCCGCGCTGGGCGGCGCTCGAGGCGCTCCGCGGCGACGCGACCGAGTAGCGGACGCGGGACCGTGTAACCTTGCGGCGCGCTTCGGCGCGCGCCCATGACGGACTGACCGACCGCCCATCGCATCGCAGCGGAGCTCCGCGAGAGCCCGTTGCCGTCGTCCCGGTCAGGAGGTCCAGCGCATGCGCGCACAGCTCGTCGGCGTCACGAGGTACCACGGAGGCCAGGTCGTCCTCGACGATGCGTCGCTCGCCGTCGACTCTCGCGCCCGGATCGGGCTCGTCGGCCCGAATGGCGTGGGGAAGTCCACGGTGCTCCGGCTCCTCGCCGGCGTCGATGCGCCGGACGGCGGTGCGGTCGTCCTGGACCCGCCCGACCTGACGGTCGCGCACGTGCCGCAGGAGCCGGACGCGCTCCCGGGTGAGACGCTGCTCGAGCTCCTCGCGCGGCGGACGGGGATCGCCGGGGCGGAGCGGGAGCTCGAGGAGGCGGCGTCGGCGCTCGCCCTCGCGCCCGACGAGGCGGCCGCGTCGACGCGGTACGACCGCGCCCTCGACCGGCTCGTCGTCCGTGGCGGGGGAGACCTCGAGCCGCGCGCGGCGAAGCTCTGCGCCGAGCTCGGGCTCGGTGTCGACCTCGCACGCCCGCTCGACGCCCTCTCGGGCGGCGAGGCCGCCCGAGCGTCGCTGGCAGCGGCGCTCCTCGCGCGCGCGGATCTCCTGCTCCTCGACGAGCCGACGAACGACCTCGACGCGGACGGCCTCGGGCGTCTGGAGGCGTTCATCCGGAGCTACCCGGGCGCCGTCGTCCTCATCTCCCATGACCGGGCGTTCCTCGACGCCACCGTCACACGGATCGCCGAGATCGACCCGAGGTCGCGGCGGATCGTCGAGTGGGCCGGCGGCTGGTCCGCCTACGCGGCGCGCCGGAACGCCGCCCGCTCCGCCGCGTACGCACGACTGGCCGACGCGCAGGAGCGGCGGCGGGAGCTGACGACGCTCCTCACCGACCGGCGGACCCAGGCACGCGCAGGCGGGGCCGCCGCGGACCGCCGTGGAACGCACGCACTCATGACGAAGGTTCGCCAGGCCGAGCGCCTGCTCGAGCGCAACCCCCTTCCCGAGAAGCCGTTCGAGCCCTGGGAGCTCCGGCTGGAGCTCCGCGCGTCGGGACGTGTCACCGCGCCGGCCGCGAGCCTCACCGGCGCCGTCGTCCTGCGAGGGCCGACGACGGTCGGCCCGCTCGACCTCCAGGTGCAGCCGGGTGAGCGCGTCGCGCTGACCGGTCCGAACGGCTCCGGGAAGACGACGTTTCTCCTCGCCCTCCTCGGCGAGCTCGAGCCGGCCGAGGGGACGCGCGCGCTCGGTCGGGGCGCAGTGCCAGGCGTGATCACACAGGAGCGGCGGGCCTACGTCTCGGCGACGCCGCTACTCGCGGCCTTCACGCAGGCGACGGGGATGAGCGAGGTCGACGCGAGGACGCTGCTCGCGAAGTTCGGGCTCGCCGCCGACCACATCGGGCGACCCTGCTCGACGCTCTCCCCGGGCGAGCGCACGCGTGCGCACCTGGCCGAGCTGCAGGCAGCCGGCGTCAATCTGCTCGTCCTCGACGAGCCGACCAACCACCTCGACCTCGAGGCGGTCGAGCAGCTCGAGCAGGCGCTCGCGGGCTATGACGGCACGCTCGTGGTCGTCTCGCACGACCGGCGCTTCCTCGAGGCGGTCGCGCCGACACGAACGGTGCGCCTCGATCCGCCTGCCTAGAGCCGGCAGGCGCGTGTCCGCTACCATTCGCGACCGCTCATGGCCGTCCCGAAGCGAAAGACCTCCAAGTCGCGCCGCGACAAGCGCCGCGCCCAGCATGCCATCTCCGCGCCGCGCGTCGCGACGTGCGAGACCTGCGGCGCGCCGAAGCAGTCGCACCGCGTCTGCCCGACCTGCAAGACGTATCGCGGTCGCGAGGTCAAGCCGCTCCGGGCTCCCGCGCCGTAGCGGCCGGGACATGACGGTTCGCGTCGCGGTCGACGCCCTCGGCGGCGACCACGCGCCGGACGAAGTGGTGGCCGGCGCGACAACCGCTGCGTCCGAGACGCTCACGCCGGTCCTCTTCGGGCCTCCCGATCTCGACGCCCATGGGCTCGAGCTCGTCGCCTGCTCCGAGGTCGTCTCGATGAGCGACAAGCCCGCGGATGCCGTACGGGCGAAGCCGGACTCGACGCTGGTCCGCTCGGTTCGCGCGGTCGGCGACGGCGACGCGGCGGCCGTCGTCTCGGCCGGGAACACGGGCGCCGTGCTCGCCGCCTCGCTGCTCCACGTCCGGCGCCTTCCGGGTGTGCACCGACCCGGCATCGCGATCGTCATCCCGTCGCGACGGGGCCCGACGGTGCTGATCGACGCCGGTGCGAACGCCGACGCACGCCCGGAGCACCTTGTCCAGTTCGCGCACATGGGCGTCGTGTTCGCGGAGGAGCTCCTCGATGTCCGCGAGCCGGCGGTCCGGCTCCTCTCGATCGGCGAGGAACCGGAGAAGGGCAACCAGCTGACGCTCGAGGCGCACGCGCTCCTCGCGGACGCCGACCTGCGCTTCGAGGGCAACACCGAGGGGCGGTCGCTGCTCGAGGGCGAGGCGGACGTCGTCATCTGCGACGGCTTCACGGGGAACGTGGCGCTGAAGACGCTCGAGGGGACGATCCGGAGCGTGCTCGGCGCGCTCCGCGACGAGATCTCCGCGTCGAGCCGGGGACGCCTCGGCGGCCTCCTCATCCGACCGGCCGCGCGCGGGCTCCGCGCGCGGCTCGACCCCGACACCTACGGCGGCGGCTACCTGCTCGGCCTCCGCGGCCTGGTCGTGATCGCCCACGGCTCGAGCTCGCGGATCGCGATCGCGAACGCCACACGCATGGCCGCGCGCGGGGTCGAGCATCGGCTCGTCGAGCGCCTGGCCGAGCGTCTTCCAACGCGCGACGCAGAAGCCCGCATCGTCCCAGCCGAGAACTGAGTAGTCCCGGTCACCCGTGCACCTCCCGTCAGAGGCCGGAGGCCGGCCTTGCCGGCCGGGAGGCCACGAACGGGTCGACCACGCACGACGCGGAAGAAGGGGGTTCGTGGGGGAAACATGGTTTCCCCCACGTGCGCATGGGTTCCCCCGCGCTGACTGTTATTGTCCTGCGCTCAATCCACCCGTAAGCCGACCAGTGAGGTTCCGAAGTGGCCCTTTCCCGCGATGAGGTCTTCGAGCGCGTCAAGTCTGCGCTCGGCGAGCAGCTCGGTGTCGACGAGGCGGAGATCACGAACGAGGCGTCGTTCCAGGAGGACCTCGACGCCGACTCGCTCGACCTCGTCGAGCTCATCATGGAGCTCGAGGATCAGTTCGGGATCAAGATCCCGGACGAGGACGCGCAGAAGCTGACGACCGTCGGTCAGGCTGTCGACTACGTCGTCGCCCATCAGTGAGGTGCTCGGGGGGAAGGGCGAGGCGCTCGGGCGCCTGATCGACGCCCTTCCCCCGGAGCGCCGCGAGCACGTCTTCACTCATACGTCGTGGGCGCCCGACCGCTCGTCCTCCTATGAGCGCCTCGAGTTCCTCGGGGATTCGGTGCTCGAGCTGGCGATCGCACGGGCGCTGTACGACCGGTTCCCGGAGGCGTCCGAGGGCCGGCTCGCGAAGATCCGCGCGCACGTCGTCTCGCGGCAGAGCTGTGCCGCCGTCGCGCGGGAGCTGGGGCTCGGCGACGCCCTCGCGGCGCGCGCGCAGGACGTCCCCCAGCCCGAGCTGCACCGCATCTCGCTCAGCCGCAACGTGCTTGCCGCACTCCTCGAGGCGGCGATCGCGGCGGTGTACCTCGAGCAGGGCTTCGAGGCCGTCGAGCCGGCGATCGTGGAGGCTTTCGACGGGCGCATCGAGTACGCCCGCACGGGGCACGTCGACTCGAAGACCGAGCTCCAGGAGGCGCTCGCGCGGAGCGGGCGGATCGTGCAGTACGAGGTGCTCGCGGTCGAGGGGCCGCCGCACGAGCGGCGCTTCGTCTGCGCCGCGCTGATCGACGGCGTCAAGCTCGGGGAAGGGCGCGGGTCGACGAAGAAGGCCGCCGAGCAGGAGGCGGCTTCACAGGCCATGGAGTCGCTGACGGCGACCCCGTCGGACGGTGCTGCCGGGCGGGCTCCCCCAACCTGATTCGTCGCTTTCTCGCGGCCGCGTCCGCGAGCCGGCGAGCAAGCTCGGCGCGCGATCGGATGCCGAGCTCTCGGTTCACGCAAGCCCCTCGACCGTCGCCGGCCGCCCCTACCGCCGTCCGCTGCGACGGCTAGCCTCGCCCTCGCATGCACCTGCGGAGCATCAAGCTGCGCGGCTTCAAGTCGTTCCCCGACCCCGTCGAGGTGAGCCTCGAGCCCGGGGTCGCCGTCGTGGTCGGGCCGAACGGCTCCGGGAAGTCGAACGTCTCCGACGCGATCGTCTGGGCCGCCGGATCGTTGACGCCCTCCGAGCTCCGCGCGGAGAGGCCCGACGACGTGCTCTTCGCGGGCGGAGCCGACCGGTCGGCGGCCGACCACTGCGAGGTGGAGCTCGTCTTCGACAACGAGGACGGCGGCTTCGGCGAGGAGCTCGACTTCGCGGAGCTCTCGATCTCCCGCCGGCTCGTCCGCGGCGGCGAAGGCCAGTACCTCGTCAACCGCGCGCCCGTCCGCAGGACGGATCTCGTCGAGCTGCTCGCAGACGTCGGGCTGGGCGGCTCGATGCACTCGATCGTCTCGCAGGGAAAGGTCGACGCGGTGCTCGCCTCGAAGCCCGAGGACCGGCGCGCTCTCGTCGAGGAGGCTGCGGGCCTCGGCAAGTTCAAGCGGCGACGCCACCGCGCCGAGCTCAAGCTCGCGCGGGTCGCGACGCAGGTGGAGCGCGCGCGCGACGTCGAGGAGGAGGTGCGCAAGCGCCTCCGGCCGCTCGCGCTGCAGGCGACCGCCGCGGAGCGGGCGGAGAGGCTCGCGGGGGAGATCGTGGCGCTTCGGGCGCGGATCGCGCGAGTCGACCTTGCGGCGCTCGACGAGCGCCGGTCCGGAGCCGAGGAGCGCCGCACCGCGGCCGCGCTCGCCCGGCGGTCGACCCAGGAGCGGCTCTCGTCCGTCCTCGGCGACCGGGAGCGCGCGGAGACGGAGCTCTCGGGTGCGGCCGGAGCGCGCGAGACCGCGCTTGGCGCCCTCTATCGCCTGCAGGGTGCCGGAGAGCGTCTCACGGTCCGCTCGGAGTCCGCCGCCGCCGTCGCCGCGAGGCTCCGCGACGATCTCGCCGAGGCCGAACGTGCGCAGGGCGCCCGGACCGACGAGGCAGTGCGCGCGCTCGAGGTTGCCGCCCAGGAGGCGGGTGCGACGGCACGGTCCGCCGCAACCGAGAGCGGGCATGCCGCCGAGCGTGCCCGTCACGCGCAGGCGCTCGTCGCCTCGGTCGAGCGAGCGGCCGCCGACGAGGCTGATGCCCGGCTCGAGTCGTTGCGGGTCGAGAGCGAGGCAGTCGATCGGGGGCCTCGCGGAGCTCACCGGTGGCTCGGGTGACGCGAACCGTGCGCTCGTGGCGCTCGGTGCGGCACGCGAGCGGATGGGCGCGCGCCGTGAAAGCGCAGCAGCGCTAGCGTCCCGCCTCGCGGACGAGCTCGCGACCGCCCGCGCGCACGCCCGGGGTGGCGCGCCCAGCCCGGCCGAGCTCGAGCAGCGCGCGAACGAGGCCCGCGCAGCCGCCCGCGCGGCCGCGACCGAGCGCGACGACCTCGCCGAGCGGGCGCGCTCCGCGCGCGACCGGCTCGCGGCGCTCGAGCGCTCGCTCGAGGAACGGGAGGGCGTCGCCCCCGCCGCCCGTGCGCTCGCCGCCGAGGGCGAGCGCCTCGTGGTCAGCGAGCTCGAGGTCGAGGCGGGGCTCGAGAAGGCCGTCGCAGCGGCCCTCGCCTGGCGTGCGTCGGCGCTGCTGGCGACCGACGCGAGGCACGCACTCGCGCTGCTCGAACGCGCCCGCGACGGCGGCCTCGGGAGCCTGAACGTCGTCGTGGACGCGACGGCCCGCGACGCGATGGAGCCTCCCGTTCCCGGCGCACGGCCGCTCCGGGACATGGCGTCGGGACCGGATGCCGCGCTGCAGCTCCTCGACGGCGTCTGGCTCGTCGACGGCGATCGGCTCCTCGACGTCGCCCACGGGACGGGCATCACGGCGGAGGGGTACGGGTTCGACGCCACGCGCGGCGAGCTCTGGTTCGCCGGTGAGACCGGTGAGGCGGTCCTGCTCGAGCTCGACGCGCGCCGTCGTGCGCTGGCGGACGAGGCGGACGAGCTCGCCGCCCGCGCCGACACCGCGGCGCGCGAGGCGGCCGAGACGGCCGCAGCGGCGGAGGCCGCCGAGGCGGAGTTCGCCGCGGTCGCGCACCTTCGTTCGGCCCCCCTCGACGTCTCGCTGCTCGAGCGCATCGGCGGGGTGGCAACGGTTCTCGAGACGCTTGCGGCCCGCGCCCAGGCGACGATCGACCGGGTCGAGGCGCCGGTCAACGCGCGCCTGACCTCGGGCGAGCGGCGGGCCATCGAGCTCCGCGCCGAAGCCGACCGGCTCGCGGCGCTGGAGGCAGACGCTCGGCGCGACGCGGCGGAGGCGGCCCGCCGCGCCGCCGACGCGGATGTCGTCGTCGCGCGACTCGGCGGCGTGCCGGCCATCGTCGGCGCTGCCGAGGGTCGTGACCGCGAGGAGCTCCGCGCGGCCGCCATCGACGCGCTTGCGCCAGTCCGAGGAAGCCTCCGCGCGTGCCCGCCGGGCTGCGGATGCCGCGCTCGCGGCCGATGCAGCGCTCGTCGAGCGCGCCCCGCGCCGTCGCCGTCTCGACGTCGACCTGCTGCGCCGGCTCATCACCGTGACGGAGGCACTGGGCGACGGGCTCGCGCGTGCGTCGGCCGGCGCGACCCGATTCGAAGCGCCCGTGCGGGCGCGCGTCGACGCCGGTGCGTCGCGCGCGTCGGAGCTCGGCGCCGAGCTCCGTCGGCTCGGTGCCGCGGAGGTCGAGCTTCGGCAGGCCGCTGAGGCCGCCGCCGAGGTCGTCAGCGGGATCGAGGTCGAGCTCGCTCGCCTGGACGGCGAGGCGGCGGAGGCGCGCCGCCGGCTGGACGAGGCGGTCGCCGCCGGCGCGGAGGAGGAGCAGGAGCCTGCAGCGCATGAGGACGGCGAGGGACGCGACGAGCTGGCGGCGCGCCTGACCCGGCTCGAGGCGCGACGCGATTCGCTCGGGCGGGTCAACCCGCTCGCGAAGGAGGAGTACGAGGCCGAGAAGGAGCGTCTCGAGGAGCTCTCGACGCAGCGTGCGGATCTCGAGGCGTCGCTCGCAGAGCTGGCGGCGCTCCGCGACGAGCTCACCGAGACGGTCAACAGGCGCTTCGACGAGACCTTCTCCGCGGTCGCTGCGAACTTCGAGGAGGTCGCCTCGACGCTGTTCCCCGGTGGCGAGGGACGGCTGCGGCTCGTGGCGCCGGAGGAGGGGGAGGAGCCCGAGGCGGGCGTCGAGGTCGAGCTCCGCCCGGCAGGGAAGAGGATCACCCGCCTGTCGCTGCTCTCCGGCGGCGAGAAGGCGCTCGGCGCGATCTCGTTCCTGTTCGCGCTCTTCCTCGCGAAGCCGTGCCCGTTCTACCTCCTCGACGAGGTCGAGGCGGCGCTCGACGACACGAACATCGCGCGCTTCGTCGAGCTCCTGCGGCGCTACGCCGACCGCGCCCAGTTCGTCGTCATCACCCACCAGAAGCGGACAATGGAGGCGGCGGACATCCTCTACGGCGTGACGATGGGCGGCGACGGCGTCTCGCAGATCGTCTCGCGGCGGCTGCCGCGCGAGGAGCGCGTGGCCGCCTCGGCGTAGGCCGCCCGGCCCTCTCGGAGGGCTAGCGGAGCCGGTACACGAAGCCGTCGGTGTTGTCGGCGAGCCAGACCGCGGCGCCGACGGTCGCGAGCCCGTGGACATCGACGCGCCCCCGTGCGACGGCCGCCGTCGTGACGCGCCCGTCGGGCGTGACGCGCCGCGCGGCGGTCATCGTCGGGAACCCGGCGCGGTCGACGTCCGGCGTGCGAACCGGGATCCAGAGCGCACCCGCCGCTGCGACGACGTCGATGCCGGTGCCGCCGATGTCGATCGACCGTGTCGTTGCGCCCGTTTCGGGATCGACCTGGAGGAGCGGAGTCCCGCGCCCGGTCACCCAGAGGCTGCCGCGGAGGAGGACGAGGCGCTCCGCCGCGTCACCGCCGACGAGGCGAGGCTCGAGTCGGCGCCCCGCTAGCGTTCGGCTCCGATGTCACGGACATGGTCTGAGCTGCTCGGCGACGCGGACGGCGGCGTCGCAGACGAACAGGAGCGCACGGGGTTCTTCGGGCGGCTCCGCGACTCGCTGTCCAAGAGCCGCCGAGCGCTCGTCGCCGAGCTCGGTGCATCGTTCGACCCGGCCGACGAGGAGGCGTGGGAACGCCTCGAGGAGGCGCTCATCCGGGCGGACGTCGGTGTCCCCGCGACTGCGGAGCTCGTCCAGCGGCTCGAGGCCCGGGGCGTGGCGGGGCACCTCGGGGACGCGCTCGCCGAGGAGGTCGCGACCCTCTTCGGGGACCCGCCGACCCTCGTCAGGGCGCCCGAGCAGCCGACCGTCGTCCTCGTCGTCGGCGTCAACGGCACCGGCAAGACGACCACCATCGGGAAGCTCGCGCGCAAGCTCTCGGAGCACGGGCGCAGCGTCCTCGTCGGTGCTGCGGACACGTTCCGCGCCGCCGCCGAGGAGCAGCTCGAGATCTGGGCGGAGCGCGCCGGGGCCGACTTCGTCGGAGGCTCGCGCGGCGCCGATCCCGCCGCGGTCGCGTTCGACGCCGTGGAGGCCGGTCGCGCCCGCGGCAAGGACGTCGTCCTGGTCGATACCGCGGGGCGGCTCCACACACAGGGCAATCTGATGGACGAGCTCGCGAAGGTCCGCCGCGTCATCGCCGGGAGGATCGACGGTGCGCCGCACGAGACGCTGCTCGTCGTGGACGCGACCACCGGCCAGAACGGCCTGCAGCAGGCGCGGCTCTTCTCCGAGGCGGCGGGCGTGACGGGCGTCGCGCTCACGAAGCTCGACGGGTCGGCGAAGGGCGGCGTCGCGATCGCGATCGCGCACGAGCTCGGGCTCCCCGTCAAGCTCGTCGGCGTCGGCGAGGGCGTCGACGACCTCCGCCCGTTCGACGCGCGCGACTACGCGCGCGCGCTCGTCGGCGCGGACGCGTAAGCACCGCGGGAGGAGTCGACTGCGGTCAGTTGCGGTCGCACCGCAGCGGGCGATACCCTCGTACGAGTGATTGTCGAACCCTCGTTCGAGGGATTACTCTCACCCTGAAAGGTGAATCGAAAGGAGACGCCTCCGCATGGCTGTCGCAGTCGTTGCCCGGTACCCGGATCTGACGCCCGAGGCCTACGACCAGGTCATCGCGTCGCTCGATCTCGACGTGAACCCGCCGGCCGGCGCGATCTTCCACATGGCCGCCGAGGGTGTGGGTGGGGTCGTCGCCTCCGAGATCTGGCAGACCGAGCAGACATTCCGCGCGTTCCTCGACTATCGGCTCCGTCCTGCGCTGCGGATGCACGGGGTGCACCGTGATCCGGTCGTCGAGGTGTCGGCGCTGCACAACGTGTACGCGCCCGAGATGTTCACCATCGAGCGCATGGGAGCCGTCTCGCTGCCGGCGCACATGTCCGGCGCGGCGCTCTAGGAGAAACCCGGGTGCGGCGCTCTCGCGAGCGCCGCACCCTCCAACCGGATCGACGTGCGGCCGCTAGTCGTGGCCGTGGTCCTTGACCGTGACCTTGTAGTCGCTCGGCGGATTCGTCCCCTCGACGACGATCGAGACGACGATGAAGCTGAACGTCCGATCAGAGCCGTCGGGCTTCTGTCCGGTCGGACGTCGACTTCGCCCTCATTCCCTTCTCGTACGCGTTCTTCAGCGCATGCTTCAGCGCCGGCTCCTGGTCGGGCTCCTCCTCTTCGGAGCTTCCCTCGTACGTCCCCTCGGGGAGTTCTGGCACGCCGCACCTCCTTTTGAACCACGGATCGTAGGTCGCTCGGCGACGAATTGGAAGCTCAGGAGACGGACTGGCGGGCGGCGAGCCTCACCATCGCCGCGCTGTTTCCCTTCGCCTCGTAGAGCGCCCGAGCCTCGTCGAGATGCCTGTCGCCTTCCGCCGGCATTCCCGGCCTCGCGAAGGACGTCCGCGAGCGCGACGAGCGAGCTCGCGCGGAGATCCAGGGAGTCGGTCGTCTCCGACAGCCGAAGAGCTTCGCGTGCCAGCGCCTCCGCCGTCGCGGCGTCGCCCTGGCGTGCGGTCGCCCGCGAGAGCGCGCGTCGCCAGAGCACCTGCGTCATGACGTCGGTGTCGGCGGCGGTCTCGCGCGCGATCTGCACGAAGCGCTCCGTCTCGGCGTCGTCCGCCCGGATCGACAGGACGTCGGAGAGCATGGCCGCCACCGTCGAGCGTGCTCCCTGCTCGCCCATCTCCTCCAGCATGGCGTAGCCGACCCGGAGCTCCTGCTCCGCCGCGACGGGGTCGCCTGCGAGCATCTCGATCTGCGCCCCGAGCATGGATCGGACCGCTCGCCGGAAGCGGAGCCCGAACTCGTCGTAGACCGCGACCGAGTCGGCGTACAACCCCCGTGCGACGTCGAACTTCCCTTCCATCGCGCGGAGTGCGGCGATCGTCGTCGCGAGCCCCGCCTCGAAGGTCGGCGACGCGGGGGCCGCCTCGAAGAGCTCGGCGCAACGCCGGAGCGCCTCCGGCACCGGAGTCGGGCCGTAGTACATGGCCTGGACGAACTGGACGACCAACACGAGAGCCTGGCCCTCGTCGGACGCCTTCCGCGCGTGGCGAATCGCACGCTCCAGGGCGTCGGCCCGTTCCTGCCAGCGCCCGGCGATGAGGTGCGACTCGCTGAGGAGCCACAACGCCTTCGCGAGACCGAGGTCGTCCTCGAGCCGCTCGAGCTCCGGGATCAGCGCCTCCGCGACGCGCCGGTCCTCCTCGGCCGCACCCTCCGGCTCCGTATAGGAGCGCTGCCACTGGAGCTCGATCGTCGCGCGGAGCTCAGACCGTCGGTCTCCGACCTCTTTCGCCGACGAGATCGCCTCGTCGAGCAGCGCGTGAGCGCGCTCCCACTCGCCGGCGCGCATCGCGGCGCTCCCGAGCTCCGTCAGGAGTCGGCTCCGGTCGGCGGCGTTCGCCGGCAGCAGCGCGAGCGCGCGCTCGAACATCACGACGGCTGCGGGAAGGTCCTCGCGAGCGAGCGCGCGCCGCCCCGCGACGGCGAGGAGCGCACCCGCCTCACCGGCGAGCGCGAGCGCATGGTCGTCCGCCGGGACGAGCTCGGTGCGGTAGCGATGGGCCTGTTCGAGGTGGTAGGCGAGGATCTCGTCGTGCTCGCCGAAGCCTCGTCCTTCGCGGGCCTGCGCCTGGAGCCAGCGGGCGAAGCGCTCGTGGAGCTCGGCGCGGACGGCCTTCGGGATCCCGGCATACGTCTCGTCGCAGATCAGTGAGTGCCGGAAGCGGTAGGCGTCCTCGCCGGGCACCTCCGCTCGGGCCGGTTTCACGAGGCCCTTGCGTACGAGCGCCATCAGCCGCCCGGTGACATCAGGCTGGTCGGCGCGCGGCGGAGAGCGCGACGAGCGCGCGCGGCCAGAACTCCTTCCCGACGATCGATGCCCGTTCCAGCATCCGCCGCTCGGCAGGCTCGAGACTGTCGATGCGGGCGGCGAGGAGCGCGTGGATGGACGCCGGCAGCTCGATCGCGTCGGACGGCTCGGCGTCGGCCATCATCGCGGCGAGTTGCTCGGCGAAGAGCGGGTTGCCCTTCGGAGGTCGCCGAGATGCGCTGCAGGAGGTCGGCGTCCTCGATCCCGAGCGCCTCGACGAGCTCGCTCGTCTCGCGGTCGCTGAGCTGCTCGAGGTCGAGCTTGGTCGCGGCGAGGCTCGGCCGCGCCTCGAGCAGCTCCGGGCGCCCGATGCACAGCAGCACGAGCGGCCCGCTCGCGAACGCAGCGATGTACTCCACGAGGTCGAGCATCGTCGGCTCCGCCCAGTGGAGGTCCTCGAGCGCGACGAGCAGCGGCCTCCGCTCGGAGCTCCGCTCGAGCAGCCGCCGCACCGCCCAGAACACCTCGGTGCTCGGGGCCGACGTGTCCGCGACGCTCGTCACGGCCTGGAGCCGTTCGAGCACGATCGCGCCGTCGTCGGTCCCTGCGAGGACGGTCGCGGCGGCCTCCATCCCGCCGAGGTCCGTGACGAGCTGCTGCAGCGGCCAGAACGTGATGCCGCTGCCGTAGGGGAGGCAACGCCCCGTGGCGACGTCGGCGACGTCCTCGAGCTCGATCGCGAGCTCGCGCGCGATCCGCGACTTCCCGATCCCCGCCGTCCCGAGGATGGTGACGATGCCGCAGCGCCGCGCCTCGAACGCGTCGCGGACGAGCCGTCGCAGCGCGTCGAGCTCCTTCGTCCGGTTGACGAGCGGCGCATCCAGCCGGCGCGCGTACCCCGACGCGTCGGTGTCGACCTCGTCGAGACGGAAGCGGGCCACCGGCTCGCGCTTGCCCTTCGCAGAGAAGCGCTCGCGGGGGCCGACCTTGACTGCGTCCTTCACGAGCGGGTACGTCGCCGTCCCGATCAGGATCGTCCCGGGCTCCGCGGCCTGCTCGAGCCGCTTGGCCAGGTTCACCGCGTCGCCGGTCACGAACCCCTCGCCGGATCCGTGGTCGCCCGCCACGACCTCGCCGGTGTTGATGCCGATACGGCAGGCGAGCTCGACGCCCCAGGTCTGGAGGAGCTCGCTGTTCAGCTCCGCGAGGGCGCGCTGCATCTCCGTCGCCGTCCTGACGGCCCGCAGCGCGTCGTCCTCGTGGGTGACGGGGACGCCGAACACGGCCATCACCTCGTCGCCGCGGAACCGCTCGACCGTCCCGCCGTGCTGCTGGACGATCTCGGCCATCGACTCCGCGTAGCGGGTCATGACCCGGCGTGTCGTCTCGGGATCGGTCGCCTCGCCCAGCGACGTCGATCCGACGACGTCGCAGAAGAGGATCGTCACCGTCTTTCGGACCTCGAGGCCCTCCCGGACCCGCTCGGGCAGCGCGGCGCCGCACGCGCTGCAGAAACGGGCAGCGTCGGCGTTCGGGCTCCCGCACCGGTCACATTCCGACACCGCTCGAGTCTAGGGCCCTCGGGTCATGTCCGAAAAGGGCGTGCCCCGGCGCCGGGTACGCTGACAGGCCATGTTCGACACGCTCGCGAACCGGCTCCAGGACGCTCTCGGCGACCTCGGGCGCAAGTCCCGCCTCGACGAGGAGACCGTCACGCGCGCCACGCGCGAGATCCGCCTCGCCCTGCTCGAGGCCGACGTCGACTTCGAGGTCGTCAAGCAGTTCGTCACCGCCGTGCGCGAGCGGGCCACCGGCCAGGACGTGCTCAAGGGGCTCGAGCCCGGTCAGCAGGTCGTCAAGATCGTCCACGAGGAGCTCACGGAGCTCATGGGCGCGAGCGACTCGAAGCTCGTCTTCGGCCGACCGCCCGTCGTGATGCTTCTCTGCGGCCTCCAGGGCTCGGGCAAGACCACCGCGGCGGCCAAGCTCGCACTCCACTTGCGAAAGCGCGAAGGGAAGACGCCCGGGCTCGTCGCCGCCGATCTTCAGCGCCCCGCCGCGATCGACCAGCTCGAGCAGCTCGGACGGCAGCTCCAGGTGCCCGTGTACCGCACCGATACGACCGACGCGGTCGTCGCGGCGCGGGAGGGGCTTGCGCGCGCCACGGCGGATGGCTGCGACGTCGTGATCGTCGACACCGCGGGGCGCCTCCAGATCGACGAGGCGCTGATGGACGAGCTCGCGCACGTCCGGGACGAGGTCAAGCCGCTCAACGTCCTGCTCGTGCTCGACGCGATGACGGGACAGGAAGCGGTCGCCGTCGCGCGGGCATTCCAGGAGCGAATCGCCTTCGACGGGGTCGTGCTGACGAAGCTCGACGGCGACGCGCGCGGTGGCGCGGCGCTGTCGGTGAAGGCCGTCACGGGCCGCCCCGTCAAGTTCGCCTCGGTCGGCGAGAAGCTCGACCAGCTCGAGGTGTTCCATCCGGACCGGATGGCATCGCGCATCCTCGGGATGGGCGACGTGCTGACGCTCATCGAGAAGGCCGAGCAGGCGGTCGAGGAGGACGAGCAGGCGGAGATGGAACGGCGGCTGATGGCCGGCCAGTTCACCTTCGACGACTTCCTCGCCTCGTCCCGGATGCTCAAGAAGATGGGCCCGCTCCAGGGCGTCATGAAGCTCGTGCCGGGCATGGGGCGCCAGCTCGACGGGCTGGAGATCGACGACAGGCAGATGGCACGCGTCGAGGCGATCGTCCTCTCGATGACGCCGCACGAACGGCGGACGCCGCACCTCATCAACGGCCCCCGGCGGCGGCGGATCGCCGCGGGGAGCGGCACGACGATCGAGGACGTCAACCGGCTGCTCCAGGCGCGCAAGCAGATGGAGAAGGTCATGAAGTCGATGGGGAAGGGGAAGATGCCGACCCTGCCGGCCGAGCTCACGGGCTCCGTCGGGCCTGCGGGCGGCGCCGGTCGGCCGAAGCGCGGGCGCCGGTAGCCCGATTTGCGCAGCCCGGGCCTGCGAATGCAGGCACAATCCACCTTCCAACCAGACAGAAAGGCACCGGAGATGGCAGTTCGCATGAGATTGACGCGCGTTGGGTCGAAGAAGAACCCGATCTATCGTGTCGTCGTGGCCGACTCGCGTTCGCCGCGCGACGGCCGGTTCATCGAGATCGTGGGTCGGTACAACCCGCAGACCGATCCCTCGACGATCGATCTCGACAGCGACAAGGTGAAGGGCTGGCTCGCCAAGGGCGCCCAGCCGTCCCAACCCGTCGCGCGCCTCATCAAGGCCGCCGGCATCGAATAGCGCATGGAGGAGCTACTCGCCTGGATCGCGCGAGGGCTCGTCGACGACCCCGAAGCCGTCCGGGTCGAGCGCATCGACGAGGGCGACGTCGTCGTCCTACGGCTGAGCGTCGCGCCGGACGACGTCGGCAAGGTGATCGGCAGGCAGGGACGCGTCGCGCGCGCCCTGCGGACGGTCGTCCGCTCGGCGGGAGCCCGCGGCGACCGACGGCTCATGCTCGAGATCGCCGATTAGCCTCCGCGTGGATCCGGAGCACCTCGTGCAGGTCGGCAGGGTCGGACGCCCGCACGGGACCGACGGCGCCTTCGTCGTGGAGGTCGCGAGCGAGGACGAGCGGCGCTGGGCGATCGGCGCCACCTTGCTCGTCGACGGCGAGCCCGCCCGCATCACGCTCAGCCGCCAGGTCGGCGGCGGCCGTCGGGCGATTCGCCTCGACCGGCCCGTCGCCCGCGGCGCCGAGCTCGCGGTGCGCCTCGGCGACCTGCCGACCCCCGAGCCGGACAGCTACTACGCCTTCCAGCTCGTCGGCCTCTCCGTCGTCGACGATGCGGGCACGGAGGTCGGGGTCGTGGCGGACGTTGCGCCGGGCCTTGCGAACGACAACCTCGAGCTCGACGACGGACGTCTCGTCCCGCTCATCGAGGACGCGATCCGGGAGCTGGACGTCGAAGGGAGGAGGATCGTCGTCGACCGGGGCTTCCTGCCGTAGGGGTACCCTGGACCGCTGGTGCGCATCGACGTCTTCACCCAGGTTCCGCATGCATTCGGCTGGCTCACGGAGCAGAAGCCGCTGGCAACCGTGCTCGGCACCGAGCTCGAGCTCCGCCTGTTCAACTACCGCGACACGACACCGCTCCGGGCGGGGCAGGTGGACGACGACCCGTACGGGGGCGGGGCCGGAATGGTGCTGCGCGTCGACGTCGTCGACGCCGCGCTCGGCGCCGCCTACGGCGACGGCCGGCCCGCGCGCATCGTCGCGCTGACACCCCAGGGGCGCCAGCTCGATCAGGAGCTCGTCGAGGAGCTCGCGGCGGAGCCCGGCCTTGCGCTCCTCTCGTCGCGGTTCGAGGGCTTCGACGAGCGCATCGTGACGCACCTCTGCACGGACGCCGTCTCGATCGGCCCGTACGTGCTCTCGGGCGGCGAGCTTCCCGCCATGGTGCTGCTCGACGCGATCGCGCGCCGGCTGCCCGGCGCGCTCGCGGACGGCTCCGGCGAGCACGAGAGCTTCTCGGCCGCGCTCGACGGCGGGATCGAGTACCCGCACTACACCCGCCCGGCGGACTACCGCGGCTGGGACGTGCCCGATGTGCTCCTCTCCGGTGACCACGGGCGGATCGAGCGGTGGCGCCATGACCAGAGTCGGGTGAGGAGCGCACGGTGAGCGGCATCGACGAGCGCGACGTCGCCCGTGGAGGAGAGGACGGTCACGTCGAGGAGCCCGTGTACGGCAGAGCGGCACGGCCGGACGGCGCAACCGACATGTCGAACGCTCCCGACGAGGGTGGCTGGCCGACGACGCCCGCCGAGATCCCGCTCGTCGCGCACGACGAGGACGGGCGGGAACTGCTCCCGGCCGTCGAGGCCCCGGAGTACCGGGCGCACCACCGGCACTCGCGCAACCCGGTCGACCGCCTGACGCGGGGGCTCCCGGACCCGCTCCGCGTGATCGTCGACTGGGCGGTCACCATCATCGGCGCGGTCGCGATCGTCCTCCTCGTCAAGGCGTTCGTCGTCAACCCGTATCGGATCCCGTCGTCCTCGATGGAGCCGACGCTCCACTGCGCGCAGCCCGCGTCGGGCTGCGAGGCGCGTTTCTCCGACCGCGTGCTCGCGAACCGCTTCATCTACCATCTGCGCGATCCGCGCCGCGGCGAGATCGTCGTCTTCCGGACACCCGATGCCGCGCGTGTGAAGTGCGGCGCGGGCGGGACCTTCGTGAAGCGGGTCATCGGCCTCCCCGGCGAGACGGTCGAGGTTCGCCTCCAGCGCGGGGTGGGGTACGTCTACATCAACGGCCGGAAGCTGGACGAGCCGTACATCGAGCAGGCCCGGCGCCCGGGCGAGACGTACGGTCCGACGAAGATCCCGAAGAACAGCTACTTCATGATGGGCGACAACCGCTCCCAGTCGTGCGACTCGCGCGAGTGGGGCTCGGTCCCGCGCGGCAACCTCATCGGCAAGGTGTTCGCGACGTACTGGCCGCCAAACCGGATCTCGCTACGGTGAACCTGCTCGCGAAGCAGGATTCCGCAGAAGCGGAATCCTGCCGCTTGATCCCCGCCTTCGGCGGGGCACGTCCCTGAAGGCGGCGCTTCGCGGCGGCAACGACCTCGACAGGATCATCGATACGCCTTGCGGTGACCTTGCTCGCGAAGCGGGATTCCACAGAAGCGGAATCCCGCCGCTGATCCCCGCCTGCAGCGGCAGATCCCTGAAGGCGTCGGCTGTCGCCGCCACAACTTCCTTGACGGTTCATACTCGCTCGTCTGCCCGAGAGGAGCAGTTTCTCGCTGCTATCATCCGTCGCCGGCCGACGGCCGACCCTTTGCCATGAGCACGGTCATCGAGAGCATCGAGCGGCGGCAGCTGCGTGAGGTCCCCCAGTTCAAGGCCGGGGACACGCTGCGCGTGCACTTCAAGGTGATCGAGGGCAACCGGCAGCGCGTGCAGGTCTTCGAGGGCATCTGCATCAAGCGGCAGGGCTCCGGCGCCCGCGAGACGTTCACGGTGCGCAAGAACTCGTTCGGGGTCGGCGTGGAGCGTACGTTTCCGCTGCACTCGCCGAAGATCGAGAAGCTCGAGGTCGCGATGATCGGCGACGTGAGCCGCGCCAAGCTGTACTACCTCCGCGGTCGCGTCGGCAAGAAGGCGCGCATTCGCGAGCTCCGACAGGGCTGAGCCCCGTCCTCGGTCGCGGCGATGCCGCCGCGACGCCCCGTCCGGCTAGATTCGTCTCGTGCGCTGGCTCGCCGCCTTCGGCGTCTGTGTCGTGCTGCTCGCGCTGACGGGGTGCGGCGGCGCGGAGGACGAGACGCAGCGCTTCGCACGGGAGGCGACCGAGTCCCGCCTCGCGGCCAACCCGGCGTACGACGCGGACGAGGTGCACTGCACGGGGAACCCGCGCCCGTGGCTCGTCGAACGCCAGGCCCGCGTGGTCATCTGCGCGGCTCGGCGGGTCGAGGGTGGGTGCGACTGGTACCGCGTCGAGCTGACCCCGACGGCGGTCGGTGCGCGTGCCTCGATCCGGATCGAGGCGAAGGACGCCGGCTGCGTCCTCCCGGCGTAGCGTCGCCACGGAGTCGACGCGAACTCGGCACGATCCCGTCCGACGAGGCGGGCTATCCTCGGACCCTCGTGCCGCTCTCGACCGGACAGCGCCTGCTCCGCCACGATCGGCGGCTCGGAGCGCGGTTCGTCGCCGGCGCCGACGAGGCGGGTCGCGGGTCGCTCGCGGGGCCGCTCGTCGTCGCGGGCGTCCTGCTCGACTACGACGCGCTCCGCGGTCACAGCGTCCGGCCGCTCTCGTTCCTCAACGACTCCAAGCAGGTCGACCCGATCGATCGCGAGCGCCTCTACCACGCGGTGCTGGCTGCGGCGTCCCGCATCGCCCTCCGCGTCATCCCCTCGGCGGACATCGACCGCGCGGGCCTGCACCGCTCCAACCTCTGGGGTCTCCGGACGGTGCTCGCCGAGCTCCACCCGCCCGCCGAGGCGTGTCTCGTCGACGGCTTTCGACTCGGCCCGCTGGCGCCGCCCCACACGGCCGTCGTCGACGGGGACACGAAGAGTGCCGCCATCGCCGCCGCGTCGATCGTCGCCAAGGTGACCCGTGACCGCCTGATGCGCCGCCTCGACGCCCTGTACCCGCGGTACGGGTTCTCGTCGCACGTCGGGTACATCACGCCCGACCACACCCGCGCCGTCCAGGCGCACGGCCCGTGCCCGCAGCACCGGCGCTCGTTCGCAGCACGCGCGTACATCGAGTTGCGGTGATCGCTGCCCGACCTCGTGCGTGTCGCTCGGCCCACCGCCCAGAGCGGCCAGTTCGCGCCCCGGAGTAGACGATCTCGTGGCATCGATCAGCTTGTGAATCACGGCGAGCGGATCGCCGCCCGTCACTACCGGCTCCGCGGCTACCGCATCCTCGGCGTGAACGTCCGGGCCGCGGGGAACGAGATCGACCTCGTCGTCCGCCGGGGCGGGCGGCTCACGTTCGTCGAGGTCAAGGAGCGCGCACAGCGGCTCGTTCGGCGGGCCGGAGGCGGCAGTCGACCGGGAGAAGCGACGTCGCGTCCGGCGGGCCGCCGCTGCGTGGCTGCAGTCCCATCCGGAGGCCGCGGCGCTCGAGATCTGCTTCGAGGTGGCGGCGATCACGGCCGGGCGGCTCGAGCGCTTCGAGCTTCGCGCGGAATGAGCGCGCCGCTCGCTCCGTTACAGTACGTAGCAATAGCCGGGGGGCACTATCCCCGAACGGGCGTGCTCGTCAGAACGGCCGATGGTGGCGACACCCTCGTGCCCGGGCACGTCGGCCTCGCGAGAGGCGGGAGAAACCTTCGGCTGACAGGGACACACACGTCAGCCGAAAGGACACGAAGCACCCCATGACCACGCGCATGCGCACCTGGATCCTGCTGGCAGGACTGTCCGCGCTCTTCGTCGCGGTCGGCGGCCTCGTCGGAGGCACGAGCGGGATCGCCCTCTTCCTCGTCATCGCCGTCGGCTTCAACTTCGCGATGTTCTGGTTCTCCGACCGGCTCGCGTTGAAGATGAGCCGCGCACGGCCGCTCGAGGCGGGCGAGCAGCCCGATCTCGTCGCCGACGTCGAGGATCTCACGCAGCGAGCCCGGCTTCCGATGCCGCGGCTGTACCTGATCCCGTCCGAGCAGCCGAACGCGTTCGCAACCGGCCGGAGCCCGCGTCACTCGGCCGTCGCGGTCACGGAGGGGCTTGCTCGCCCTGATGCCGCGCGACCAGGTGCGGGGCGTCCTCGCGCACGAGCTCGCGCACGTCAAGAACCGCGACGTGCTCGTGACGACCATCGCCGCCATGATCGGCGCCGCGATCTCGGCGGTCGCGCACTTCCTGCAGTTCCAGTGGCTCTTCGGCGGCGACGACGACGACAGTCCGCTGGGGCTGGTGGGGACGATCGCCGCGATCGTGATCGCGCCGATGGCCGCGATGCTGCTCCAGTTCGCCGTCTCGCGGCAGCGCGAGTTCCTCGCGGACGCGACCGCTGCCGAGCTGCTCGGGACCGGCCGCCCTCTGGCGGACGCGCTCGGGACGCTCCAGCGCGGCGTCGAGGCCCTGCCGATGCAGGTGAATCCGTCGACCGCGTCGCTCTACATCGTGAATCCGCTGTCGGGACGGGGCATGGCCGCGCTGTTCTCCACGCACCCGCCGATCGCCGCGCGCATCGAGCGCCTCGTGGCGTTCGACGCGAACCGAGGCCTCTAGTCGTCGAGCTCGGCGTGGTGCCCGCGGGCGCGGGCACCACGCCACCCGTCTCGAGCCGCGCTATCCGGGCTTGCGGCCCAGCAGGCTCGCATACGCGATGTGCCCGAAGAACTCGCCCGCGTCCGAACGTCGACGTGCCTCGGCCTTCAACGCGTCGGCGCCGCCCTGTGCGAGACGGCCGGACGACACGAGGAGATCGGCCCCTCGATCGACGAGCGCGAGCATGTAGCCCTCGCTGGACGGCGCCTCGACGTAGCTGTAGCTCCGGAAGCGCAACAGGTCGAAGCCGGCAGCGCGCACGAGCCTCGGCAGCCGCCGCACGAGCCACCGGTCGTGGACGAGCGCATCCAGGCAGGCCTCGACGCACGTCTGGAGCGGGTCGTAGTCGCCGCACGCGCACGTCGCGGTGGCGTAGTCCCCGTCGAACGCCGACATCACGCCTCCGGGACGCAGCACCCGGGATGCCTCGCTGAGCGCCTGCTCGACCTCGGGAACGTGACAGAGGGTCGTGTGGAACACGACGACGTCGAACGAGCCGTCTTCGAACGGGAGCGCTCTTCCGTCGCCCTCGACGAAGGTCAGGTTCGGCAGGTGGTGCGCGAGCTCGCGGCCCTTCTCGAGGAAGACGGGCGACGGATCGAGGCCTACGACGTCGCCGACGCCCGGCCACGCCGCGAGCGCTCGCGCCACCGGCCCCGGGCCGCAACCCACCTCGAGCACGCGCGCCGTGACGGGGAAGTCGATGTGCGAGAGGTAGTCCTCGCGCATCTCGCGCTGCTGTCGGTCGGAAGCTCTGAGCTCGAGGATCGAGACGAGCCCTTCGAGCACCGCATTCTCGGCCTCGGTGATCGTTGCGTAGACGTCGGGCGAGACACGCCTCCGGAGTCTGGCTGCATTGCGAGTGTTCACCCGCGGTGGGCCGAGGTCAAGGCGACCTCGAAATCGAGGAACACCCGCACTCACGCCGAACAGTTGGCAATGGCGGCCACCCAGGAGGCGCTCTACGGACGCCTTGACATGGCGCTCTCCTGGTCCGAGCAGCAGCTGCCGGAGCGGGAGCGGACCAAGCACGTCCATCGGCTGCATCCGTACCTCGGGAAGTTCGTCCCACAGCTCGTCGAGGCGCTGCTCGAGCGGTACGTCGAGCCGGGCGGGACCGTGCTCGACCCGTTCGCCGGCTCCGGGACGACACTCGTGCAATCGCTGGAGTCGGGCCGGAACGCGATCGGTGTCGACGTCGCCGGCTTCAATTGCCTCCTGATGCGCGTCAAGACCCGCAAGCACAACCTCGACGCGATCCGCCGCGACCTCCTGTGGGCCCACGAGCAGGCGGCGTCGTTCGAGCCCGACGGGCGCTATCCCGCCGCGGCGTCGCCGTTCGTCCGCGCCTGGTACGCGCCGCGTGCGGCCGCGGAGCTGCTCCACTTCCGCTCGCTGGCCGAGAGCACCGCGTCGGTCGACGTGCTTCGCGTCGTCCTCGCGCGAGCCGCGCGGTCGGCGCGCCGCACGACCCACTTCGACCTCGACTTCCCACGCGAGCCGCAACTGGAGCCGTACTGGTGCCACAAGCACCGTCGGACCTGCCGTCCCGTGGAGGAAGCCCGGAGGTTCCTGCTCCGCTACACGCTGGACACGCTCGACCGGATCGAGAGCTTCGCCGCCGTCCGCGACCAGGACTCGTGTGCGTCCGTGTTGCACGGCGACGCGCGGACGATCGAGCTGGGCGGGCCGTTCGACGCGGTGATCACGTCACCGCCGTACCCCGGGCTGATCGACTACCACGAGCAGCACCGGTACGCCTACGAGCTCCTGGGGCTCGAGGAGCGCCGATCCGACGAGCTCGGCCGACCCGCACGAGGCGTGAGCCGCGCTGCGATCCAGGCGTACGTCGACGGCGTCGCGAGCGTCCTTTCGAATGCGCGCGGCCGGCTCGCCCCCGGAGCGCCGGTCTGCGTGGTTGTAAACGATCGGCGTGGGTTGTATTCGGAAATTCTGGACCGTGCAAGGCTTCGTCTCGATGAGCGGCTCGAGCGCCACGTCAACCGAAGAACGGGACGGAGAGCGGGGGAGTACTTCGAGTCGATCCTCATCTGCCGGGCCATCTGAGCCCGGCCCGATCCGTCCTCATCGAGAGAGGAGTTCCATGCGCAAGCTGATCGCACACCGTCCGTCGCCCGCGATGATCGTCGCGTGCATCGCGTTGCTCGTCGCCCTCGGCGGCACGAGCGTCGCAGCCGTCAACGCGATCGCGCCGAACTCGGTCGGCACCGCCCAGCTCCGCACGGGCGCCGTGACCTCGGCGAAGATCAAGAACAACAACGTGCTCGGCGCCGACATCGCCCCGAGCACCGTGACGGGCTCGGACGTCCGGAACGGCTCGCTCACACGCGACGACTTCGCCTCGAACTCGCTGCCCGCAGGCCCCGCAGGCCCCGCAGGTCCTGCCGGCCCCGCCGGCCCGGCCGGCCCCGCCGGTCTGATCGGACCGATCACGGTCCGCTCGGCGGGAGTGAGCGTGCCCGGCGGCGTCGCGCAGAACGGCGCCTACGACACGGCCACCGTGACGGTCAACTGCAACGCGAACGAGAAGGCCATCTCGGCCGGCACCGGCTGGAGCGACGACGTCGACGATCGCGAGCTCTGGGTCCAGCGGATGACGCCGGTCGTCACGAACAACAACGTGACCGGCTTCCGCGCCACGGGCGGGAACGACAGCGGCAACGCGAGCACATTCACGCTCTACGTGCTCTGCTACACGGGCTGAGCCTCACCCGAGCGGTGGGGCCGCCCGGCCCCACCGCTCCACTCTCGACACGAAGTCGGCGCACCCACGTCACAGGTGTGGCCGTACCGTCGGATCGTGCTCGGCCGGGCGGTCACGTTCACGCTCGTCGGCCTCGAGCCGCGCCGTGTCGAGGTCGAGGCCCACCTGCGCTCGAGCGACCTGCCCTCGTTCTCGATCGTCGGGCTCGCCGACCGCGCGTGTCAGGAGGCGAAGCATCGCGTCCGGAGCGGTGTCGATTCAGCCCTCCTCGAGTGGCCGCGGCGTGCGATCACGGTGAACCTCGCGCCGGCCGCGCTCCGCAAGGAGGGAACGGGCTTCGATCTCGCGATCGCCCTCACGATCCTCGCTGCCTCGTCGCAGGTTCCGCTCGCGCGACTCGAGGAGCACGCGTGCATCGGCGAGCTCGGGCTCGACGGGCGCGTCCGCCCTGTCGCGGGCGCGATCGCGGCCGCCGAGGGCGCCGCTCGCGCGGGTCTCCGCCGGGTGCTGTGCCCGGCGGATTCGTCGGAAGAAGCCGCGCTCGCAGGCGTGGAAGCGGTTGGCGTGAGGCACCTCGCAGAGGCTGTCGAGTACCTCCTGGGGCGCGCGGAGATCGCGCCTGCTGCGCCCCGGCACGACAGCGGGCCGTCCCGCCCGCTCCCGGACCTCGCCGACGTGCGCGGGCAGGAGCGTGGGAGGCGTGCGCTCGAGATCGCCGCGGCGGGGTCGCACAACCTTCTCCTCGCGGGGCCGCCGGGCACCGGGAAGACGATGCTGGCGCGCCGCATGCCGTCGATCCTCCCACCGCTCTCGCAAGACGAGGCGCTCGAGGTCACGCGGATCCATTCGGTGGCGGGGACGCTCACCGGCGTCGGGCTCGTCGCCACGCCGCCGTTCCGCGCTCCGCACCACGGAGCATCGGCCGCGGCCGTCGTCGGCGGCGGTACCGTCCCACGTCCCGGAGAGGTGAGCCTCGCGCACTGTGGTGTGCTGCTCCTCGACGAGCTGCCCGAGTTCCCGCGCTCGGTGCTCGAGGCCCTCCGACAGCCGCTGGAAGACGGAGTGGTGTCGGTCGCTCGGGTCGGTGGGCGATCGCTGTTCCCTGCGCGGTTCCGGCTCGTGGCGACGATGAACCTGTGCCCCTGCGGCGGCCGCGGCGACCCGCGCCTCGACTGCTCGTGCACCTCGGCCCGCGTCACGGCGTACCGGGACAAGGTCTCGCGCGCGCTTCTCGATCGATTCGATCTCGTCGTCGCGATGCCGCGTCCGCGGGCCGACGAGCTCGCAGCGGGACCGGCGGAGGTGTCGGCGGCCGTGCGGGACCGCGTGACCGCAGCAGCGGAGCGGCTGGCGCGGGCGACGCCGCGGCGGACGACGGCTTCCTCCGAGCTCCTCGACCGCGCAGTCGACCGGCTTCCGCTGAGCGGCCGGGGGCGCGCTCGCGTCGCGCGCGTTGCGCGCACGGTCGCCGCCCTCGCCGGCTCTACCGATGTGCTGCCGGAGCACGTCGCGGAGGCGCTCTCGTACCGCTCGCCGGCGGAGTTGTCGCTCCCGTGACCATTCGCCGGCTGCGACGCGGCGAGCCTGGCTATCCGGCGCTGTTACGCCAGATCCCCGATCCGCCGCCGTCGCTCTGGGTCCGCGGAGATGCCGACGTCCAGGTGCTCGGGGATCCTGCGGTTGCGATCGTCGGGGCACGGGCGTGCTCCGGCTACGGCCGGTCCGTCGCACGGATGCTGGCGACCGAGTCCGCGACGGCGGGCGCGGTCGTCGTCAGCGGGCTTGCGCGTGGAATCGACGGCGAGGCGCATCGAGGCGCGCTGGCGGCGGGCGGCCGCACCGTCGCCGTCCTCGGCTGCGGCATCGACCGCGACTACCCGGCCGCGCATGCCGAGCTCGCCCGTTCGATCGTCGAGACCGGCGGTCTCGTCGTCTCCGAGTACGAGCCGGGCGTGGAGCCCGCGCCCTGGCGCTTCCCGGCTCGGAATCGGATCATTGCCGGGCTCGCCCGCGCGACGGTCGTCGTCGAGGCACGTGAGCGGTCCGGCGCACTGATCACCGCCGACTTCGCCCTCGAGGACGGACGTGAGGTACTCGCGGTGCCGGGCGAGATCACGAGCGCGCTGAGCGGCGGTGCGAATGCGCTTCTCCGCCAGGGCGCGACACCTGCGACATGCGCGGCGGACGTGCTGGAGGCGATCGGCATCGAGGCGACGCCCACCGCGCAGGTCGTCCCGGACGATCCTGCGGCCGCGGCGATCGTCCACGCCCTCTCGTCCGGCTCGGCGACGCAGGACGAACTCGTGCGAGCGACGGCACGCCCGGCCTCGGCCGTTGCCGCCGCGCTCGTGGAGCTCGAGCTCGCCGGCCTCGTCACGGTCGAGGAGGGGGTGGTGCGCAGTACGATCGCCCGGTGACGCCCTACTGGCTGGACGAGCCCGCGTCGACGCTGCCGGCCGGGAACGGCGAGCCGGTGGACGTCGGCATCGTCGGCGCCGGGATCACCGGCTGCGCGTGCGCTCTCGCGCTCGCCGAGGCGGGCCTCCGCGTCCGCGTCGTCGACGAACGGCGTGTTGCCGAGGGCGCGAGCGGACGGAACGGCGGATTCGCCCTCCGGGGAATGGCGGGGCCATACGACCAGGTCGTCGCCGAGGTGGGGCGCGAGCGCGCCCTCGCCCTCTGGCGCTGGACCGAAGAGGAGCTCGACGCGATGGCCGGGCTCGCCGGCGACTCGTTCCGGCGGCTCGGGAGCCTGCGCCTCGCCGCCGACGCCGAGGAGCGCGAGGACCTGCGTGACGAGATCGAGGCGCTCTGGGCCGACGGCGTCGAGGCGGAGTGGATCGACGCTCCCGGCGGGCTGCTGGCCGGGCGGTTCACCGCGGCCATCCGCCACCCGACGGACGGCGCGCTGCAGCCCGCGCGCTGGGTGAGGAGTCTCGCCGCCCGCGCAGCGGACGCCGGCGCCGCGTTCGTGGAGGGCCGCCGCGTGGCGGAGACATCCGACCTCGGGGCTCCGACGGTCGTGATCGCGACCGACGGCTATCCGAGCGGCTTGCTCGGCGACCTCGAGGGGCTCATCGTGCCGACCCGCGGGCAGGTGATCGCGACCGAGGCACTCACCGAGCGCCTCTTCGAGACGCCGCACTACGGCCGCCACGGCTTCGACTACTGGCACCAGACCGAGGACGGCCGGATCGTCGCAGGAGGCTTCCGCGACGTGTCGCTCGATCGGGAGTTCACCGACCGCGAAGAGGTCACCGAGGACGTGCAGCGTGCGCTGTCGTCGTTCGTGAACGACCTCGTGGGGCGTGAGCTCCGGGTCGACTACCGCTGGGCGGGGATCTTCGGCCTCGTCCTCGACTTCCTCCCGGTCGTCGGACCGGTGCCGGGCCTGCCGGGGACGTGGGTCGTTGGGGGGTATTCGGGCCACGGAAACGTCCTCGGGTTTGCGTGCGGCCGGCTCGTCGCCCGCGCGATCCTCGGCGACCGCGACTCGCTCCTCGACCTATTCGAGCCGGCTCGGCTGCTCGGCGGCTAGGCGTCAGAGCGAGAGCCGCGGCAGCTCTAGGCCGTCCGCCTTCGCAACGGCCGCCTTCGCAATCGCCAGATCCTGGATCGCAAGCCCGGTCGAGTCGAACAGCGTCACGTCCTCGGCACTCCGCCGGCCGTCCACGTCCCCGGCGAGGACGCGGCCGAGCTCCGTCACCCGGTCGCGCGACACGACGCCGGCCGCGACGCCCGCGGCGAGCTCGCCGCCGTGGCTCGCCTGCTCCCACTCGTCGCAGAACAGGTGCGAGCGGCCGAGCTCCTCGACGGCCACCTCGGCCTTACCCGGCCCGTCGGCGCCCATGAGTGAGACGTGCTGGCCGGTCTCGAGCGAGCCCGACGGGTAGAGCACGCTCGTGCCCGGCGTCACGGTAATCACCACGTCGGCGGCGAGGGCCTCCTCGGCGGAAGCCGCAACCTGCACCCCCAGGCGCTCGGCGACCGTCTCGCGGCGCGCCTGATCGACGATCCCACACCGTCGGGGTCGCGCCGTGCGCGACGAGCATCCGCGCCGTCTCGGCGCCGTTGACGCCGCAGCCGATCACCGCGTAGGTCGATGCGCCCGCACGGCAGAGCGTGTCGGCAGCGAGCACGCCGGCCGCGGCGGTCCGCAGCGCGGTGACCGCGGCCGCATCGAGCAGGGCGACCGACCTGCCCCGTCTCGGCGTCCGAGAGCACGACGAGCCCCGTGACGGTCGGGAGACCGCGCGCCGGGTTTCCGGGAAAGGACGTGACCCACTTGAGCAGCGCGTGTCCTCCACCGAGCGCAGGCATCGCGCGGAAGTCGCCCGCCGGGTAGTTGGTCACGTAGACCTTCGGCTGCATCGTCCACTCGCCGCGCGCATGCGCGACGAAAGCCTCGCGCACGGCGTCGTACGCCTCGTGCGGCGAGACCGCTTGCTCAACCGCGGCGCCGGAAAAGACGGGCACGCTCACTTCGAGTCCACGCCCCTCAGTAGAGACCCTCGCGGCGCGCGTAGCGTGCGGCGCGCTCCGACGTCGTACGTCTCGGCGTCGAACTCGGGGTTGAGGCTGCGGTGGACCTCGCCGGCGGACGGCAGCTCCGAGCGGTCGGCGAATCGCTCCGGATCCCACAGCTGCGATCGGATGAACGCCTTCGGGCAATGCGTGAAGACCTGCTCGATCTCGATCAGGATCCCGAGCGTCGGCACTTTCCCCTCGATCGCGCACGGCTCGAGGATGTCCATGTCCGTCACGACCGAGGCGCGACCGTTCACCCGCAGCGTCTCGCCGAGCCCGGGAATCAGGAACAGGAGGCCGGCGTGCGGGTTTGCGAGGATGTTCCGCAGCGAGTCCGCGAGACGATTGCCGGGCCGGTCCGGAAGCAGGAGCGTGCGCTCGTCGAGGATCCGGACGAATCCTGCGGGATCGCCGCGAGGGCTCACGTCGCACCGCCCGTCGGCGGCGGCCGTCGCGAGCAGCACGAAGGGCGAGCGCTCGACGAAACGTCGCGTCGCGGACGTCAGACGGTCTGCGAGCTTCGCCCGGACGACGTCGGCGGGCTCGCCCAGCAGTTCGGTGAGCGCGACGCCGTCGATCACGCCGCCTTGACGGCGCCGATGAGCTTGACGACGGAGTCCTTCGCGTCGCCGAACAGCATCGTCGTTCGAGGGTCGAGGTAGAGCTCGTTGTCGATCCCGGCGAAGCCGGGGTTCATGCTCCGCTTCATCACGATCACGCTCGCCGCCTTGTCGACGTCGAGGATCGGCATGCCGTAGATCGGGCTGGACGAGTCGCTCCGCGCCGCGGGGTTCGTCACGTCGTTCGCGCCGATGACGAGGGCGACGTCGGTCTGGGCGAACTCCGGGTTGATCTCGTCCATCTCCTTGAGCTGGTCGTACGGCACGTTCGCCTCGGCGAGGAGGACGTTCATGTGGCCGGGCATGCGCCCGGCGACGGGGTGGATGGCGTAGGCGACGTCGACGCCCTTGTCCTCGAGCACCTCGGCGAGCTGGCGGACGTCGTGCTGCGCCTGCGCGACGGCCATGCCGTAGCCCGGGACGACGATCACCTTCCGCGCGAACGAGAGCTGGACCGCGACGTCCTCGGGGGTCGTGGCGCGAACGGTGCGGCCGTCGTCCTCGCGCGGCCCGCCGGCTCCGGCCTGCACCTGCCCGAACGCGCCGAAGAGGACGTTCGCGACGGAGCGGTTCATCGCCTTCGCCATCATCAGCGTGAGAAGCGTGCCCGAGGCGCCGACGAGCATCCCGGAGACGATCAGGACGGTCGAGTCGAGCACGAACCCCGTGGCCGAGGCGGCGAGGCCGGTGAACGCGTTGAGGAGCGAGATGACGACCGGCATGTCGGCGCCGCCGATCGGCAGCACGAACATCACGCCGAACACGAGCGCGAGCACGAGGAGGGCGACGAGCGCCCACTGCTCGTCGACGCCCGCGACCAGCGCGACTCCGAGCCCGGCGGCGCCGAGGAGGATGGCCGTGTTCACGATGTTCTGGCCGCGGAACACGATCGGGCGGCCCGAGAGGAGCTCCTGCAGCTTGGCGAACGCGACGAGCGAGCCAGAGAACGAGATCGAGCCGATGAGCCCGGACAGGACGATCGAGACGACCTCGTCGTCCGCGAGGTCTCCGGTCGCGACGTGGAACTCGGCGAGCGCGACCAGCGCCGCCGCTCCGCCGCCGACCCCGTTGAACAGGGCCACCATCTGCGGCATCGCGGTCATCTTCACCGTCCGCGCGCCGACGACCCCGACGACCGCGCCGATCGCGCCGCCGACGATGATCAGCGCCCAGTTGCCGATGCCGTCGAGCGCGAGGGTCGTCGCGATCGCGACGATCATCCCGACGCCGCCGACCCAGTTGCCCTTGCGCGCGTGCTTCGGCGAGGAGAGGAAGCGCAGCGCGACGATGAAGCAGACGATCGCGACGAGGTAGAGGAGCCCGATGACGTCCGGGTCGGAGAGCATCGCTAGCGCTCCTTCGGATCGGTCGGGCGCCGCTTGAACATCTCGAGCATGCGGTCGGTGACGAACCAGCCGCCGACGACGTTGGCGGAGGCGAGCACCATCGCGACGAAGCCGATCGCCTTCGTCACCCCGTCGTCGGCGTAGCCGAGCACGACGATCGCGCCGACGATCACGATCCCGTGGATGAAGTTCGTGCCCGACATCAGCGGCGTGTGCAGCATCGTCGGGCACCTTCGAGATGACCTCGAAGCCGAGGAAGATCGAGAGCACGAGGATCGTGAGCTCCACCACGAGGCTGAGATCGGTCATGCCGCCACCTCGGCGGGCCGCCCTGCCACGCACGCGCCAGCTGTGATCTCGTCCTCGAAGTCGAGTGCGAGCGTCCCGCCGGGCGCGAGGTGCTCGAGCAGCGCGGCGACATTCCGCGAGTAGAGACGACTCGCGTCGGCGGGCATCAGCGACGGCACGTTCGTCAGGCCGACGATCGTCACGCCCGTGTGCGCGATCTCGTGCCCCGGCGACGTGAGCTCGCAGTTCCCACCCGTCTCCGCGGCGAGGTCGACGATCACCGACCCGGGCCGCATCGACTCGACCGCGCCCGCCGGGATCAGGCGCGGCGCAGGACGGCCCGGGATCGCGGCCGTCGTGACGACCACGTCGAAGTCGGGGATCCGCTCCTCCAGCGCCGCCTGCTGCTGGCGCTGCTGCTCCTCGGTCAGCTCGCGGGCGTAGCCGCCCTCGGTCTCCTCGCCGCGCACGCCGAGGTCGAGGAACGACGCGCCGAGCGACTCGACCTGCTCGGCGACCGCCGGCCGCACGTCGAATGCGGACACCACGGCTCCGAGCCGTCGCGCCGTCGCGATCGCCTGCAGGCCAGCGACGCCCGCGCCGAGCACGAGGACGCGCGCGGGGGCGATCGTCCCGGCCGCCGTCATCAGCATCGGGAACAGCTTCGGGCTGCGGTCCGCGGCGAGGAGGACGGCCTTGTAGCCGGCGATCGTCGCCTGCGACGACAGGGCGTCCATCGACTGCGCGCGCGTGATGCGCGGGATCGACTCCATCGCGAACGCCACGACACCACGCTCCTGCAAGCGGTCGATTCCGTCGTGGTCGGTGAGAGGCTCCAGGAACCCGACGAGGACCATGCCCCGCGGATAGGCGCCGACCTCGTCGGCGGCCGGTGAGCCGACGCGGGCGATGCCGTCGATGCCCTCGAGCGCGCCCGGGAAGTCGGCGAGCCGCGCCCCCGCATTCGCATAGGCGTCGTCGGGGAACCCGGCGAGGACTCCCGCTCCTCGCTCGACGACGATCTCGAATCCCGTTGCGCCGAGCTTCGCGACCGTCTCGGGCACGAGCGCGACACGGTGCTCTCCCGGACCGGTCTCCCTCGGCACACAGACCTTCATCGCGAGAATCTACGGGACGGGAAGGGTTCTGGTTGCGGGAAGGGAACGAGACAGCCCGTGGTTCGTCTCGCCGCCTTTGCAACCGCGATGGAGGTCTGCGACCCCGCGCTCAGCGCGCACGCCGCGCGTGTCGCGACGAACGCCGAGGCCGTGGCGAGACGGCTCGGATGGACGGAGGAGCAGCTCGAGGCGCTCCGTCTCGGCGCCGCGCTCCACGACGTCGGAAAGGTGAACGTCCGGCACGAGGTGCTTACGAAGCCCGGCCGCCTCGACGACTGGGAGCTCGAGGAGATCCGCGCACACCCGGTCGAGGGAATCTGGTTGCTCTCGGGCGTGCCGTCGCTCGCGCCGGCCCTGCCATTCGTGCTCTTCCACCACGAGCGCTGGGACGGGCACGGCTACCCGACGCGGCGCTCCGGTGAGTCGATCCCGCTCGAGGGCCGGATCCTCGCAGTCGCCGACGCGTTCGACGCAATGACCTCGATCCGCCCGTACCGGCCCGCGCTGACCGCCGACGAGGCCTCGGCGGAGATCCGCCGCTGCGCGGGGACGCAGTTCGACCCCACCGTGGCCGCCGCGTTCCTCGTGGCGCTGGCGAACGACGAGATCGTCTACGGGCCTGCCGCCGTAGCGGCCTGAGCCCTAGAGCGACGACCAGACGTCGATCTTCGTCCGCGTGCGGCGGATGACCTCGTCCGTGAAGGCCGTCGTCCCGTGGTGGCCGCCGAGGTCGGCCGTGCGGATTCCCTCGGCGACTGCCTCGAGCGTCGACTCGCGGATCGCCCGTCCCGCCTGCTGGCATTCGTCGTCCTCCGTGTGGGAGAGAAGCGCGGCGGCCGCGAGGATCATCGCCATCGGGTTCGCGACGTCCTTGCCCTCGAGGGCCGGCGCCGTCCCGTGCGCTGCCTCCGCCATGAGCGCGGTCGGATCGTCGATCCCGTTCTCGCCGAACGCCACGAGCATCGACTCCGATCCGGCGATCGAGCCGAACAGGGGAAGCACGAGGTCGGAGAGGATGTCCCCGTCGCGGTTGAGCGCGGGGATCACCATCGGGGCGCCGCTCGACGAGATGAGGAGCGCGAACGTCGCGTCGATCAGCTGCGGCTCGTAGGGCACGTCGGGATGGCGCTCCGCAGCGGCGTCCATCTCCTCCTTCAGCATTCCCTCGTAGATGGGGCTGACCGTGTACTTCGGCCCGCCGAACACTTTCGCGCCGGTCCGCTCCGCCTGACGGAAGGCGAACTCGGCGACGGCGCGGCAGACGCTTCGCTCGATCCGCTCGGTCCGGAATGCGACCTCGGCATCGCCCTCGCCTTCGCGCCACTCCTTGGCGCCGTACGCATCGCCGACGGCCATCCGCACGACCGAGATCGGGGCATGCACGCCCCCGACCGGGAGGACGCCGGGGATCCGGCGGCCGGTGCGCACGATGACCTTGCCGCCGATCTCCTCGCGGAGGATCCGGTTCGGCGAGCCCACGTCGTCCTTGCTCTCCGGCGTGACGGTCGCGGCCTTGAGGCCGAGCCCGTGCGCAGCGATCGCGCGCGCCGCCTCGTGCACGACGCCGTTGCCCGTCTCACGCCGGCTCCCGAGCGACAGGTCGAAGCGAGGGAGCGACAGCTCGACCCCGATGACGTCCGGGTCGAGCACGCGGACAGCCGCTTCCAGCAGTTCCTGACCGGTCTGGTCGCCTTCGAGCACGACGATGGTCCGGGTATCCACGGCGGCAAAGTCTAGTGGCCGGTGATCGAAGCAGCGTTACTGGAAATCGTTCGGCGAAAAAGCGTACAATTCTCGGTACACATCCGTGATCACATAGTGGAAATCATTGCGGCGATTTTCACGTTGGGAGGTAGCTGTGGCACGAAAGACCGTTCTCGTTTGTGACTCGTGCGGCACCGAAGTCGGCGAGGGAAAAGGCGCCGTGCTTCGCGTGACGTTCAACGACGCACGTCGTGGCGCGAAGCAGGCTGATCTCTGCGATTCGTGCGCGGGCGGAATGCCCGGCACGGCGGTCGCACGGCGCGGTCGCAAGCCGAAGTCGCTCGCCTGACGTCGTCGGGCGACGGCCGCCGCGCTGGATGGCGCCGCGTGGCGACTCCGTCCGGTTTCCCGCTCGCAGCGGCTTTCCCGTCCCAGCCGTAAGCCGGGGCGGGAAACCCGCCGGACTACCATGCACCGGTGGGTCTCTCCCTCGTCGTCGGTCCGGCACACGCCGGGAAGGTCGCGTCACTGCTCGACCGTTTTGTCGACGCAATCGACCGTGACCCCTGGCTCATCGTCCCCAATCGTTCCGACGTCGAGCGGATCGAGCGCGAGCTCGTTCGGCGCGAGGGCGGCCTTCTTGCCGGCACGATCGGGACGTTCGACGGGCTGTTCGAGACACTCGCGCGGGGTGACGGCCGTGCTCGCCGGCTGCTCGGGGAGGCTGAGCGCGCGGTCGTCGTGCGGCGTGTGGTCGAGGCCGCGGCGAACGACGCGGGGTCGCGCTTTCCGGGCTTCGGCGACGCGCTCGGCCGGACGCTCGCCGAGCTGGACGGGGCTCTCGTCGATGCCGACGACCTCCACGAGCCGCTCGCGTCCTTCGTGCGCTCGTACCGAGCGGAGCTCGGGCGTCTCGACGCGTGGGACCGCGGGCTTCTTCGACGGAGGGCGATCGAGCGGCTGACGGGAGAGGTCGCATCATGGGGCGACAGCCCCGTGCTCGCGCACGGCTTCGAGGACCTCACGGGGGCCGAGTGGCGGCTCCTCGAGGCTCTCGCGGCACGGACGGACGTCCACGTCTCCCTGCCGTACGAGCCCGGCCGCGCCGTCTACGCCTCGCTCGCGCGGACGGCCACCGACCTTGCCGCCCTCGCGGGCGACCGGATCACGGAGCTTCCACCGCGGGCGGCCGACTTCCTGCCGCCGCCGCTCGCGCACGTCGAGCGCGAGCTGTTCACTGCGACCGCGCAGCGGGCGCATCTCGACGGCTCGGTCCGTTTTCTCGAGGGGGCCGGAACGCGCGGCACGCTCGAGCTGGTCGCCGAGGAGGCGCTCGTCACGATCCGCTCCGGCGTCGCGCCCGACGAGATCGCGGTCGTCTGCCCGTCTCTCGAGGCCGTCCGCGTCCCGCTCGAGACAGCCTTCGCCGTGCTCGGCGTCCCGATCGCATTCGAAGGGCGAACGAGCCTCCGCGCAACGCCGTTCGGGCACGCACTCCTCGCCCTCCTGCGGTTCGCCTGGCTGGACGGCGAGCGGCCGGAGCTCTATGCCCACCTCCGCTCGCCCTACTCGGGTGTCCAGCGCCGAGAGGTGGACTGGGTCGAGGGCAAGCTGCGCGGCCGCGGCGTCATCCGCGGCGATCGCACCGTCGAGGTCACGGGAGAGCTCCGCGCAGGCCGGTCGGTCCCGCTCCTCGAGATCGCGCTCTCCGAGCGGACGCCGGTCGAGATCGTCGCGGCCGTGAGCGGGGCCATGCTTCGCAACGCCCACGGTCTGCTCGCGCCGCTCGGCGCCCGGTCGCGATCCGACCTCCAGGCGCAGGACGCCGTCGGTCGCGTCCTGGACGAGCTCTCCTTCCTCGCCGAGGCAGGGTGGACGCTTGGCCGTCGCGATGTGCTCGCCGCGCTCGAGCGCGCCTCGGTCCGAGGCGAGCGCGCCGACGCGCCGGGCCGCGTCGCCGTCATCGACCTGCTGCGCGCCCGCACGCGCCGCTTCGACACGGTCTTCGTCCTCGGGCTCGAGCAAGGCGCCCTGCCGCGCCGCGCTCGCGTCGAGCCGTTTCTGGACGAGGACACGCGCCGCGGCCTCGAGCAGAGCCGCGGGGCGCGGCTCGAGCGGCCGGATCCGGCGAGCCGTGACCGATACCTGTTCGCGACCGCGTGCACCCGGCCGAGGCGGCGTCTCGTACTCGTGCGGCAGGCGGTCGGCGACGAGGGGACGCCGCGGGAGCCGAGCCCGTTCTGGGAGGCCGTGCGTGAGCTCTTCGACGAGGACGACGTTCGTCACCAGACGCACCGACGGCCGCTGTCGGCGCTGACGCGGGAGATCGAGGCGGCGCCGACCGAGCGCGAGCGCCTGCGCTCGCTCGCACGAGCCGCGGCGTCCGAGCCCGCAGAGGCTGCGGCGCTCGCGCTGCAGAACGGCTGGGACCGGCGCCTGCGGAGGGCAACGCGCGCGTTCGACCGGGTGACGCGGCTCACCCACGAGCGGGCGCTCCAGCTCCTGGGGAGCAGGGACGCCTACTCCGTGTCCGACCTCGAGCGGATGGCGTCGTGCTCGTCGGCCTGGTTCGTCGAGCGGTACCTGCGGCCCGGCACGATCGACAAGGAAGTCGACCGCATGTTGCGCGGCTCGATCCTTCACAGCGCGCTGCAGCGCTTCTACCAACAGCTTCCGAGCGCGATCCCCGGGGCGGAGCGGGTCACGCCGCAGAACCTCGACGAGGCGATCGTCCTCATGCGCGACTGCGTCGCGCAGGCAGTGGAGACGGGGCTCCGCATCGACGCCGGCGACCTCGACAGACGGGAGCTCGAGCAGGGCCTGCAGCGGGACCTCGAGCAGCTCGTCCGCGACGAGGCCGCGTCGAAGTCGCCGTTCCTCCCGCGCGAGCTCGAGGTCTCGTTCAGGACGTTCGAGCTCGCTCCGGGTGTCGTCGTCAGCGGCAAGATCGACCGCATCGACCGCGACCCCATGGGTGCTCTCGGGATCGTCGTCGACTACAAGTCGGGCGCGGCGTCGTCGGCCGCGGACATCCGCGAGAAGGACCTCCTCCAGCTGCCCCTCTACATGCTGGTGCTGCGGGATCAGCTCGGGCTCGAGCCCGTCGGCGGCGTCTACGTGCCGGTCGGCGGGGGCCGCAGGCCGCGCGGGATGCTCCGAGCGGGAGACGAGGCCATCCCGGGGTTCAGCTCCCGCGACTATCTGGAGCCCGAGGAGTTCTCCGAGGCGATCGACACCGCGCGCTCGACCGCCGTGACCCTCGTCCAGCGGATCCGCGAGGGGGACGTCCGCCACGATCCGAAGGGCGGCGAATGCCCGCACTGGTGCGACCTCTGGCGCATGTGCCGCAAGGAGCGTCCGTGAGACCCGCCCCGAACGACCAGCAGCAGGCTGCCGTCGACGCGCACGGCACCGTGTTCGTCGCAGCGGGCGCGGGGACGGGCAAGACGGCGGTGCTCGTCGAGCGCTTCGTGCGCGCCGTGGTCGAGGACGGGCTCGACGTCGACTCGGTGCTCGTGATCACGTACACGGAGCGCGCGGCCGGCGAGCTTCGCGCCCGGATCCGGGCCGGTCTCATCGAGCGCGGCAGGCCCGATCTCGCGCTCGAGCTCGACGGCGCCTGGGTCTCGACGATCCACGGCTTCTGCCGACGGCTGCTCGGCACGTATCCCCTCGCTGCAGACATCGACCCGGGCTTCCGCGTGCTCGACGAGCCCCAGTCGCTCGTGCTCCAGGCAGAGGCCTTCACCTCGGCGCTCGAAACGTTCTGCGCCGCCGACGAGCCCGACCGCTGGCAGCTCCTGGCGACGTACGGCGCGGACGGCCTCCGGCGGATGCTCGTCGAGGTGTACGCGACGCTCCGCTCGGCCGGGCGGGACCTGGTCCTCGAGCCCGGCCCGCGCGCGGCGCTCGGCGAGCGAGTCGACGGCATGCGGGACGCGGCGTCGTGTCTCGTCGGCGACGTGAAGGCGACCGCGCTCCAGCGTGACGCCGCCCAGGCGGGGCTCGATCTGCTCGGCGCCTCGACGCTTCCCGAGCGGCTCCTCCCGCTCGGTGACCTGAAGGTGCGCGGCCCGCGCGCCGCGAGCTTCGCCGAGGCGCGGGACGCCGTCGTCGCCGCCGCGCTCGAGGAGCTCGCTGCACGCGATCGCGAGCTGCTGCAGGAGCTGCTGACGACGTTCGCCTCCGCCTACGCGGACGCGAAGGACCGCGAGTCCGCGCTCGACTTCGAGGACCTCCAGCTCGGCGCGCGCGACCTGCTCAGGGACGACGACGAGATCCGCGAGCGGGAGCGACAGCGGTTCCGGTCGATCATGGTCGACGAGTTCCAGGACACGAACCGCCTCCAGACCGAGCTTCTCGACCTGCTCGCTCCCGTCGAGGGCGGCGACCTCTTCGTCGTCGGCGACGAGTTCCAGTCGATCTACGGCTTCCGGCACGCGGACGTCGCCGTGTTCCGCGAGCGCCGCGCTGCCGCGCCGACCGTCCTTCCGCTCACGAAGAACCATCGATCGCGGCCGGAGGTGCTCGCGGCGGTCAACGAGCTCTTCGCCGCCGAGTTCGGAGACGAGTTCCAGCGCCTCGATCCGGCGTCGACGGCTCCCCTGCCCGCGCTGCGCAACGCCGTCGAGCTCCTCGTCACGGACAAGGCGGCGACATCCGAGGCGGGCGTCCACTGGCGGCGCTCGGAGGCGCGGCACGTCGCGCGGCGCGTCCGCGAGCTCGTCGACGCCGGAGGCGCGGCGCCGGGGCAGATCGTCCTCCTCTTCGCCGCCGGGACGGACGCGGAGTGGTTCGAGGAAGAGCTGCGGGCGGTCGGGCTGCCGACGTACCGCGCCGCGGGGCGCAGCTACTTCGGCCAGCAGCAGGTCGTCGACCTGCTCGCGTACCTCCGCCTCCTGCACAACCGCTACGACGACGAGGCTCTCCTCACCGTCCTCACGTCGCCGTTCGTCGGGGTGTCGAACGACGCGCTCGTGCTCATCCGGGCCGAGGCGCAGCGGCAGCCGATCTTCCGCGGGATCGAGCGCGGCATCCCGGGAGACCTGTCGGAGGACGACCGCAGGATGGTCCTCGCCTTCCGGCAGCGGTACGAGCGGCTGCTCGAGCTCTCCGCCCATGCGCCTCTCGAGCTGCTCTGCGAGCGGATCCTGAGCGAGCACGACTACGACCTCGCCGTGCTCGCGCGTTCGGACGGCAAGCGCCGCTACGCCAACCTCCGCAAGCTCGCCCGTCTCGCCCGCTCCTACGAGGAGCTCCGTGGCGCCGACCTCGAGGGGTTCGTGCGCTTCATCGAGGGCCAGGAGGACGTCGGCGCCAAGGAGTCCGACGCGGTCTCCGAGGAGGAAGGCGCCGACGCCGTCCGGCTCCTCACGATCCATGCCGCCAAGGGCCTCGAGTTCGATGTCGTGGTCGTCGCGGACGCAGGCCGGAATCGGCCGCCGGTCTCCGACATCCTTGCGCTGAGCGACGGGCGCTTCGGGTTCAAGGTGGCCCATCCAGCGACGGGCACGCGCGTGGGGACCGAGTCGTACCGGGACGTCAAGGAGCAGCGCGAGGAGGCCGAGCGGGCCGAGCGGCTCCGGCTCTACTACGTCGCGATGACCCGCGCCCGCGAGCGTCTCATCGTCTCCGGCTCGATCGGCGCACCGGGAGAGGCCGGGGAGGAGACGCCGATCGCCTGGGTGCTCGAGCGGCTGGGGCTCGAGGAGGAAGCGCGGCGCGAGGACGCGGACGGCCCGTACGAGATCGATCGCGGCGACGCGACGGTCGTTCTCCGCGTCGATCACGGGCAACTCGCCCCCGAGTCCGTCACCGCCCGTTCGGCCGAGCCCGTCGTCCCGGAGACGAAGACCGGCCAGCTGGCGCTCTTCGAGGGGAGCGGCGAGACGCTGCCGCCGCCCGCGCCACGGCTCCACGAGCTCACGGTCGTGCCCGACCCGCCGCTGCACCGCGTCGCACGCCTCTCGTTCAGCGCGCTCTCGCTCTTCGAGCGCTGCTCGTACCGCTACTACGCGGAGCGGGTCGTCGGCCTGCGACCGGCGGCGTGGGCCGTGGGCGACGGCAACGGCGACGGTGCCGCGGGGACGCTCCACGCGACCGAGATCGGCGACGCCGTCCACCGAGCGCTCGAGCTCGTCGACCTCGCCGAGCCGACCCGGCCGGCGGACCTCGCCGAGCTCGTTCGCGCCTGGTATCCGGCGATCACCGACGTCGAGCAGGCGTACGTCTCCCGGCTCGTGGACGCCTACTGCGGCTCGAGCCTCGCGCGCCGGATCGCCGGCCTCGACGGTGTCCGGGTCGAGCGGCCGTTCGCATTCGAGCTCGACGGCGTGCTGCTCAACGGCCGCCTCGACGTGCTGTGGCGCTCGGGCACCCAGGCGCTCGTCGTGGACTACAAGACGAACGTCCTCGGCGGCCGCGACCCCGACGAGATCGTCGACGCCGAGTACCGGAGCCAGCGCATCGTCTACGCCCTCGCATGCCTGCGCGCCGGTGCCGAGCGGGTCGAGGTCGTCTACCAGTTCCTCGAGGCGCCGGACGCGATCGTCTCGGCGACCTTCTCGGCCGCAGACCTCGACGCGCTCGAGACGGAGCTGGGCGAGGCGATCGCCCGGATTCGCGAGGGCGACTTCCGGCCGACGCCGAGCCCGTTCGCATGCTCCGGCTGTCCGGCCCTCGATCGCGTCTGCGCGGGGCCAGCGCTCGGGACGGAGCGTGAGGAGCAGCCGCTCCCCGAGCTGACCTCGGCCGGATAGCGTCCGCGGCGTGCGGATCGCCGCGCTCTACGACGTCCACGGGAACCTTCCCGCGCTCGAGGCGGTCCTCGCCGACCCCCGCTGTGCTGCTGCCGACCTGATCGTCAGCGGCGGCGATCTGGTCGCAGGCCCGATGCCCGGCGAATGCGTCGACCGGCTTGCCGGGGAGGGAGAGCGAGTCCGCTATCTGATGGGCAACTGCGACCGCGAGGCGGTCTGGACGACGACCGACGATCCCGGGTTCGCGGAGAGCATGCGCTGGAGCGCGGCCCGGCTCGGTGCCGACCGCCTCGGACGAGTCGCGCAGTGGCCGGCGACGGTCGAGCTCGGAATCGACGGGCTCGGGACCGTCCTCTTCTGCCACGGCACGCCGACGTCCGACACGGCGATCATCACGTCCGCCACGCCGGAGGAGGACGTCGCGGCCGAGCTCGCGGGCGTCGCGGGCGACCTCGTCGTGTGTGGCCACACGCACGTCCAGTACGACCGCAGCGTCGAGGACGTGCGCATCGTCAACGCGGGAAGCGTGGGCATGCCGTACGAGCGCTCGCCCGACGCCCGCTGGGCGCTGATCGGCGGCGACGGCGTCGAGCTCCTCTCGACGCCCTACGACGCCGCGGCGGCGCTGGAGCTCCTCTCGTCGAAGGGGTGCCCGGCACTCGAGTGGTTCTCGCGACCGCTGCGCGGCGAGGTGACGGCCGAGGAGGCGACCGCCGACTTCGAGAGCCGTCGGCGTGGCGCGTAGCTACGTCTCGGAGGCACGGCGCCGTGGTCTCGGTCGGCGGCGCGACCGGATCGGCCCCATCGTCGAGCGTCTTGCCCGGGAGCACGCCGACGCGACGATCGCGCTTCGCTTCCGAAGCGACGTGGAGCTGCTCATCTCCGTGATGCTCTCGGCGCAGACGACCGACGTGAACGTCAACCGGGTCACCGAGCGGCTCTTCGAGAAGTACCGCCGCCCCGAGGACTACCTGGCCGTCCCGCCGGAGGAGCTGGAACAGGACATCTTCGCGACCGGGTTCTATCGCCAGAAGACGAAGTCGATCCGGGGCGCCATGCGTGTTCTGCTCGAGGAGTTCGACGGCGAGGTCCCACGACGCCTCGACGACCTGTTGCGGCTCCCCGGCGTCGCGCGGAAGACGGCGAACGTCGTTGCTGCCGAGCTGGGGCACGCGCAGGGGATCGTCGTCGACACGCACGTCCGCCGGCTCTCGCAACGGCTCGGCCTCACGCGGAACGACGATCCGGTGAGGATCGAGCGCGACCTCCAGCGCGTCGTTCCGCGGGCGGACTGGGCGCGCTTCCCGCACCTCCTCATCTGGCACGGTCGCCGGATCTGTGACGCGCGGCGACCTCGCTGCGACGACTGCGTGCTGTTCGATCTCTGCCCGGCGGCGCGGCCGCCGGAAGCACTCCTCTGAGCGTCAGCCGAGATCCGGCCGCACCCACCGCTGGACGACGAGCCTCGTCCCTTCGGCGTCCTCGGAGAGCAGCGCGTAGCGAGGCGGCGAGACGACCGCGCGCGCGGTGGCCGTCGCCTTGTCGGGGTCGCCCGCGATCACGACGCTCACCGCGTTGCCCCGGCCGATCCGGGCGAGGCGAACCTCGGGCGCGTAGTACGCGAAGGCCGGTCGCGCCCGTTCGGGCAGCACGACGACGGTGCTGCGCGGCGTCGACTGCCTCCGTACGAGCTCCGCCGCGGCGCGCCAGTTCTCGGGCGCCTCGCGAGCGACGTCCACCACGAGCGCCGCGAGCGCGATGACCGCGAGGGCGCCGCCGGCCGCGGTTCGCACCCTCCGGTCGGCGATGCCGACGAGGCCGATCCCCGCGCCGAGGGCAAGACCGCCGGCACAGACCGCGAGCGCGGCGCGCGGGTACACGGGCAGGGCGATCCCGGCTACGAGCACGGCCGCGAGCGGGGCGAGCGCGAGGCCGGCGACGAGCACGGGTCTCCACAGGCCCTGACCGTCCGACACGCGGCGGCAGAGGAGGACAACCCCCCAGACCGCGAGTGCCGCGACGACGACGTTCCACCCGAGACCGTTGCCGAGCCCCTCGCCGAGGTCGCCGAGCTCCAGCGGCCCCGCGCCGTCCTCGGCATCGGCCCGGTCGAGGATCGCCGCCGTCAGGAAGAGGCCCGACTCCACGACTGCGACCGCGACGGCGGGGAGGGCGAGCCGAAAATCGATCTCCTTCCGCGCGACGGCGATCGCGGCGAGCTGCGCGACGAGCGCGCTCGCGGCCACGGGGTGGGTGAGGGGGAGAAGCGCCGCGCTCACGGCGTAGACGGCCCACCACAGCGCGTTCCCACGCTCGACCGCGCGGGCGAAGAACGCGCTCGACAGGAGCATCGCCGCGAGCGCGAGCGCAAGCGGCCCGACGGTCCGCGAGAGGCCGACGACGCTCATCGACGAGGCGAGCACGAGCGATGCCGCCGCGCCCGCATGCCGACCCGCCAGCCGGCGGCCGAGCCGGTAGATCGCGATGGCAGCGATCACGGCGGCGACGACCGAGGGGAGCCGGACCCATTCCTCTGCGTCGTTCCAGCGGACCACGGGCTGGAGCACGGCGATGTAGCCGGCGCGCGCGGGGTCGTCGGAGAAAGCGCGTTCGACGACGTCGGTGAACGAACCGTGGGCGGCGGCGACGACGGACGCCTCGTCGACGTCGAGCGAGCGCCGGCCGAGGCCGACGACGCCGAGGACGAGCGCGAACGCCGGGCCGAGGTAGGGCAGCGCCCGGTCGATGAACAGGAGTCGTCTCACGAAATCGTCCGAACGACCTGTCGGGTCGGCGGCGTGTGCCGGGACACTCACCGTTCCCCACGCTAGCGGCGGCCCCGGCTGACGCTACAGCGGAACGGCGCGCCCGGAAGCATGCGCCGACCGGATCGCGCGACGGGCTCGCTCAGCGTGCGAAGAGGGGCGGGGATCGTCGATCGGCCCGGGCGCCCTGAGGGTCGCGACGATCTCGGCGGCACCGGTCTCGGTCCACGCGCCGGTCGCGACGAGGAGCCGAACGACGTTTCCGGCCTCGATGCCCGAGTCGAGAAGGTGCTGAACCTGATTCGGGGTCATCTGCACCTTCATCCGGCTAGTGCTCACGGACGACGTCGTGCTCGCGTATGGCGTGTCGCGGCTCGAACCGTTACCCATTGCCGTTTCCCCCTCTGCGGCGTTGAACGCACCCGTACCCGTTTGTCCGAGCGGCAAACGCGGTCGAAGGGCGGCTCGGTTCGAGGCTAGCGTCGGCACCGTCCTTTAGTGTCCGCCCGATGTCTCGTATCGTCATCTGGACTCTGGTGGCCCTGATCGCGTTGGCCGGGATCGCCTGGGCGATCCGCGAGTGGAGCGATCTCCCCTCCCCTTGAGGCGTTTGTCGGCGCCCGGCTCGTAGCGGGCCCAGCCTGCGGAGCCTAGAGCCAGCGCTTCCAGCGGAAGAACGCGAGCTGCGCGAGGGTCGTCCCGACGATCAGCCCGATCGAGACGGTGAGCGTCCAGTAGCTCTTCTCGAACACGCCCGTGAAGTTCTGGCCGTAGAAGCCGGTGATCAGCGTCGGCACGAGCACGAGCGACGCGACGACCGTCAGCTTCTTGACGATCTCGCTCTGGTTCTCGGTGATCTTCGACTGGAGGTAGTCGCGCACGCTCGACAGGAGGTCACGCGCGACGTCGAGCTCCTCGATCACGCGGACGAGCGTCTCGTACGTGTCGGCGAAGGCGCGCTCCGCGTCCTGCGGAAAGAGCGCGTCGTCGCTTCCGAGGTCGAGCCGGCCGTCGACCACGCGTCGGATCGCGGCCCGGGTGGCGCTCGCATTTCGCCGCGCGTGGATCATCTCGTGCCGAAGCGAGGAGAGCCGCTGCCGGAGCGTGGCCGGCGGGAGGTCGTCGACGTGGTCCTCGAGGGCGTCGATCTCCAGGTACAGCCTGTCGACGAGGTCGAGGTACGACTCGGCGGCGGCTTCGACCAGCTGGTTCACGAGGAGCCCGCACGCGTGAGAATCGCCCTTGCCCTCGAGGACCGACAGGTCGGCGACGTCGCCGTCGGATGCTCTCTTCCGCACCGTGACGAGGGCCTCGGGCGACGCGATCACGTCGAGCTCGTGATAGACGACACGGTCGTCGGGGCCGAGCGGGCCGGGGAAGAGCAGGACGGCGAGCACGTACGTCCCATGGGACTCGAGCGTCGGCCGCGCCTCACGGCCGTCTCCGCCGGGCGCGGCGAGCAACTCCATCGCGTCTGGATCGAGGCGGGCCGGCACGCGCGAGAGGAGCTCGTGCGGCGAAGGATCGATCAGGTCGAGCCTGCGCATGGACTCTCGAGCGAGCGTAACGCCCGCCTCCGGCTACCGCGCGCCGGCGACTGCGCCGGATAACGCCGCGTGGCGCTGCTCGCTCAGCCAGCGCTCCGCGTCGAGGGCGGCCGCGCAGCCGGAGCCGGCGGCCGTCACCGCCTGTCGGTACACGTGGTCCTGGACGTCACCGGCGGCGAAGACGCCCTCGATGTTCGTCGCCGTCGACTTGCCGCGGGTCACGAGGTACCCCGTCTCCGGCTCGTGGTCGAGCTGATCGAGGAAGAGCGCGGTGTTCGGGTCGTGGCCGATGGCGACGAACAGGCCGTCCGCCTCGAGCACGCTCTGCTCTCCGGTGATCGTGTCCTCGAGCCGGACGGCGACCACCGACGGCTCGCCGAGCACCTCGGTGACGACCTTGTTCAGCACGAGCTCGATCTTCTCGTTGGCGCGGGCGCGGTCGACCATGATCGGTGACGCGCGGAACTCCTCGCGGCGGTGGACGAGGTACACCTTGCTCGCGAAGCGCGAGATGAACAGCGCCTCCTCCATCGCGGAGTCGCCGCCGCCGACCACCACGACGACCTTGTCCCGGAAGAACGCCGCGTCGCAGGTCGCGCAGTACGAGACGCCGCGCCCCTGCAGGCGCCGCTCCGACTCGAGCCCGATCTGGCGCGCCGAGGCGCCCGTCGCCACGATCACCGACTCCGCCCGGTACTCGTCGTCGCCGACCCACACGCGGAACGGGCGCTGCGAGAAGTCGACGCGCGTGACGTCGTCCGTGACGAACTCGGCACCGAAGCGCTCCGCCTGACGGCGGAAGTCCTGCATCATCGCCGGCCCGAGGACACCGTCCGCGTAGCCGGGGTAGTTCTCGACATCCGAGGTGATCATCAGCTGGCCGCCCCAGTTGAAGCCCTCGATCACGAGCGGCTCGAGGTTCGCCCGGGCGGCATACAGCGCAGCGGTGTACCCGGCGGGGCCGCCGCCGATCACGATCACGTTCCGGACGTCGCTCATCGACTCAGTGTGCTCCTCGATACCTGGAAAAGGGGCTGGCGGTCCATCGGCCGCCTCCTATTGTTCCAACGCTGTCGGCTCCGCTGGTGTTCCCGGCTCACGCTGCGTCGGCGCTCTTGGGAACGACCTCGAGCTGAAGCGGCTGCAACTCCGACGAGGCGTGCTCGGTCAGCGGTGTGAGGTCATCGAGGGTCGAGCGCGTCGTCGCGAGCCCCTCGAGCCTGCGCGCCGAGACGAGCACCCGTGATCCGTAGGAGCCGACAGCCTTGTTGTACGCGCTCACGGCGGAGTCGAGACCGCGGCCGACCTTCGCCAGATGCTCGGCCATCGTGGTCAGCCGCTCGTGCAGCTCGGTCGCGACCTTCAGGACGGCATCGGCATGGTCCGATGCATTCTCGTTCTGCCACGCGACCCGGATCGTGCGCAGCATGACCACGATCGTGCGGGGTGTCGCGAGGAGCACCCCTCGCTCGTACGCGAAGGTGAACAGCTCGGCGTCATGCTCCTCCGCAGCGGCGAGGTATGCGTCACCCGGTAGGAACATGAACGTGAAGTCGGGGGAGGGTGTCACATGCGCCCAGTACCCCTTGCGGCCCAGCTCCTGGACATGCACGCGGACCTTGCGCGCGAACGCGGCGAGCGCTGCAGCACGCTCCTCCTCGCTCCCCGCCTGTGCGGCACGCTCGAACTCGTCGAAGGGTGCCTTCGAGTCGATGACGACGTTCTTCCCGCCCGGGAGGTGCACGACGACGTCCGGACGGCCGCCCTGCTTTCCCGTCTGGCAGGTGTAGTCGACGCCCTGCTCCATCCCGACGAACTCGAGGATCCGCTCCAGCTGGATCTCGCCCCAGCGCCCGCGCGACTGCGTGCTGCCCAGCGCAACCGCGAGCGACCGCGTCCCGGCCGAGAGGAGCTCGAGCTGTGCCGTGAGGCGCCCACCGTCCTCGAGTCGTCGTGCCTCGGTCTCGTCGACGAGCTTCCGAAGGTCGCCGAGACGCTGCTGCACCGGGAGGAGCGTCTTCTCGACACGCTCACCGGCCTGCGAGAGAAACGCGTCACGCGACGCGTCCAGCGTCTCCTGCGAGATGCTGCGCACTGTCTCGGGCAGCTTCTCCTCGAGCGTCGCGAGCCGGGCGGCGGACGCGGCGGCGTTGGCGCGGGCATCGACGAGCTGGCCACGCGCCACGTCGAGCTCGGCATCTCGCCGCGCGAGCTCTTCTCTGAACGCGAGCTCGCGACGATCGAGCTCCGCTCGCAGCTGCCGGCGCTCGGCGAGAGCCGGCCGAAGCACGAGCCAGCACGCGGCGGCGCCGACGAGGCCGGCGAGGATGGAGGCGATGACCGTCATGAGGACCAGGCAACGTAGCGTCGAGGTCGGACGGAACCGGCGGGGCCGCCGGTATCTTTCCGCTCCGTGCCTCCGAAGCCGCGCCCACACGGAAAGTCCAGGCCGAAGCCGCCCGGTTCGTCGCAGGGGATGGACCGTCGCCTGCTCGCGATTCTCGCAGCGGTGGGCGTCGCGGTCGTGGTCGTGGTGGCGATCGCGCTCGCCGTCGGGCTCGGCGGCGGGGACGACGGGCCGAAGGGCGACGCGCGGCCGGCACTCGAGGCGGCCGGCTGCACGGTGACGACGGTCGAGGCGCTGCAGGGCGTGCACTCGATCGCGACACCCGATGGCACGTCGGACAAGTGGAACACCGACCCGCCCACGAGCGGCCCTCACTACGAGATCCCGGTGATCTGGGGCACGTACACCGAGCCCGTCAACCAGGCGCAGCTCGTCCACAACCTCGAGCACGGCGGTGTCGCGATCCAGTACGGCGACGAGGTGCCGCAGGCGACGATCGACCAGCTCGAGAGCTTCGTCCAGGAGAACCCGCGTGGAACGGTCCTCGCCCCGTACCCCAAGCTCGGCGAGCAGATCGCCCTCGGCGCCTGGGTGACCGAGAGCGCGGACCAGCCGGAGAAGGGGACGGCGTACCTCGCGAAGTGCCCGGCGTTCGACGCGACGGCGTTCCAGGCGTTTCTCGACGCGTACCAGTTCCAGGGGCCCGAGCGGTTCCCGGCCGATTCCCTCCTTCCCGGGCGCACATAGCGCCGATACGCTGAGTCGCCCCGCCGGGGTGGCGGAACTGGTCAGACGCGGCCGGCTTAAAACCGGCTGTCCCTCGGGACATGGGGGTTCGACTCCCTCCCCCGGCATAAGCGTGGGGGAAACCATGTTTCCCCCACCGGCCCCCTCCTTCTGCGCTGTGCACGGGTCAGCCGCTGCCTGGCCTCCCGGCCGGCAAAGCCGGCCTCCGGCCGCAGACGTCGGTGCACGGGTCACCCGAGAAGCCCTTGGCGTCGGACTTCGGTCCGACACCTCAGAGCAGGTGTCCGACTGAAGTCGGACACCTGGAATGCGGTCGACCTGTGCAGCCCCATTCGCCGCCGGAGGCCGGCTTTGCCGGCCGAGAGGCCAGGTTCACGGTGACCTGTGCAGGGCGCTGAAGGAGGGGGCTCGTGGGGGAACCATGGGTTCCCCCACGGATACACTCACGCGGCGATGGCGAGCACCGAGCACGTCCCGTCGTTCGCCCACCTCGAGTTCGACACGCCGCTGTACCGGACGGCGATCGCGCAGTTCGACCAGGCCGTCCCGCACGCGGACGTCGACGACGGCGTCGCCGAGCGGCTCCGCCACCCCGAGCGGTCGATCATCGTCGCCTGCCCGGTGAAAATGGACGACGGACGCCGCGTCGTGTTCCCCGGCTACCGCGTACAGCACTCGAGCGTCCTCGGGCCCGACGAAGGGCGGCATCCGCTACGACCCCGAGGTGTCGCTCGGCGAGTGCGCCGCGCTCGCCGTCTGGATGACCTGGAAGTGCGCCCTCCTTCGCCTGCCCTACGGCGGGGCGAAGGGTGGCGTGCGCTGCAACCCCCGCGCGCTCTCGCCCGGCGAGATGGAGCGGCTCACGCGCCGCTTCACGTCGGAGCTCCTGCCGTTCATCGGGCCGCAGGAGGACATTCCGGCCCCGGACATGGCGACGAACGAGCAGACGATGGCCTGGATGATGGACACGTACTCGATGCAACGCGGTCACGCGGTGCCGGAGATCGTCACCGGCAAGCCGATCTCGATCGGCGGCTCCGTCTTCCGGCACGAGGCGACAGGGGCGGGCGTGGTGATGGTGATCGCGCGCGCCTGCGAGCGGCTCGGCTGGAAGCTCGCCGAGCAGCGCTGCGTCGTGCAGGGCTTCGGGAACGTCGGCGGGATCGCCGCGCAGGAGCTCGTCGATCGCGGCGCGACGGTCGTCGGCGTCTCGGACATCTCGGGGGGCATCCACGACCCGGCCGGGCTCGACATCCCGACGATGAGCGCGTACGCGATCGAGAACCGCTCCCTCGAAGGCTGGGAGACGGGGTCGCGGATCACGAACGAGCAGCTCCTCGAGCTCGACTGCGACATCCTCGTCCTCGCCGCCCGCGAGGACCAGATCCACTTCGACAACGCGGCGCGCCTGCGCTGCCGCATGGTGGCGGAGGGCGCAAACGGCCCGACCTCGCTCGAAGCGGACGCGATCCTGCGGGAGCGCGAGATCCCCGTCCTGCCCGACATCCTCACGAACGCCGGCGGCGTGACCGTCTCCTACTTCGAGTGGGTGCAGGACCTCGGGCGCCTGTTCTGGGGACGCGACGAGATCCGCGCGAAGCTCGCGGAGAAGCTCAACGACGCGTTCGACCGCGTCTGGGAGATCTCCGCGCGAGCGGGACGTCCCGATGCGAACGGCGGCGCTCGTCGCCGGGATCCGCGACGTGTCGCAGGCGCTCGAAGCGCGCGGCCTGTACCCGTGAACGAGCCTGGCCCGCGCGTCCGCGACGCGATGATCGCCGAGCCGCGGTCGCTCCCGGCGACCGCGACGGCGCGCGAAGCGGGAGAGGTGCTCACGCCGCCGGAGGTGCGCGCGGTGTACGTCGTCGACGACGACGGCGGCCTTGTCGGCGTCGTCACGCGCAAGACGCTCGTCGCCCGCGTCGTCGCAGAGGGGCGCGACCCGGGCGCGACGGCGCTCGGGGACCTCGCGGAGCCGCCGTACTACACGATCGACGCGGACACGCCCCTCGACGAGGCGTTCCGCTTCATCGAGGAGCGGGACGCGGAGCGGGTCCCGGTCGTCGACGACGGGAGACTCGTCGGAGTCGTCTCGCGGGCGGTGCTGCAGCGCCGGCTCGCCGAGGACGAGGATCCGCCCGAGCCGGACGAGGCTTGACCGCCCTCCACGGCCCCGACGTCATGCGCGACCCGCTCGTCCGCGAGCTCCTCGCGGCGCGGCTCGTCGGCGTCCTCGCGACGCTCGAGCCTGACGGCGGGGTGCACGCCGTCGCGGTGTGGCTCGCGGAGCACGACGGCGCGATCGTGTTCGCGACCTACGCCGGGAGCCGAAAGGTGAGGAACCTCGAGCGCGACTCGCGTGCGAGCCTCGCGCTGCACGACTCGCGTGCCGGGTCCGAGGTCTGCGGCGCGTCGATCCGCGGCCGGGCAACGATCGTTCGCGGAGTCGACGCGGCGCCGCTGATCGAGCTCGTCCACCGGCGGTACGTCACCGAGCCCGGGCTTGCGCTACCCGCCGTCGCCGGGTTCCTCGCGGGCGACGACGTGGCGCTCGTCCTCGAGGTCGAGTCGGCGACGACCTGGGACGAGCGGGAGAACCCCGCCACGGCGGCGCTACGGGCCTCGGGCGAGGCGCTGCCGCTCGTCCCGACGAGCCCGCGGGAGTCGATCGCCGGCGGCGACTCGGGATGATGGGCGCGCGAACGGGAAGGTCGCGGCCGTCACGGGCGCGGGCTCGGGGATCGGGCGCGGGATCGCGGTCGCGCTCGCCGCGGCGGGTGCCCGCGTCGTCGTGAACGACGTCGACCCGGCGGGTCTGGACGAGACCGTCGAGCTCGTCCGCGACGCCGGCTCGGAGGGTGTGGCCTCCGTCGGCGACGTCCGTCGCCGCGACGACGTCCAGCGGATCGTGGACGACGCCGTCTCGAGCTTCGGCGGTCTCGACGTCATGGTCGCGAACGCCGCCGTCGGCATCTACGTCGATCTCGAGGACATGAGCGAGGAGGACCTCGATCGCGTCATCGACGTCGACCTCAAGGGCGCCCTGGTCTGCGCCCAGCTCGCGATCCCCGCCCTCCGGGCGCGCGGGGGTGGCAGCATCGTCTTCGTCTCGTCCGTCCAGGCCTACGCGACGCTTCGCGGCTGCGTCGCCTACGGAGCGACCAAGGCCGGGCTTGTCGCCGCGACGCGGGCGCTCGCCGTCGAGGTCGGCGAGCACGGGATCCGGGTGAACGCCGTCGCGCCGGGCACGATCGACACGCCGATGCTCGCGCGCGATCTGGAGGGGATGAACACCGCCGACGCCGCGGGGTTCCTCGACCGCGTACGCGGCGCGAACGCGCTCGGGCGCATCGGCACGGTCGAGGAGGTCGGCGACGTCGTCGCCTTCCTCGTGTCGCACGCGGCCCGCTACGTCACCGGCGCGACGATCGTCGCCGACGGCGGCTTCCTGGCCGTCAAGGGCTTCTGATCGTGCTGCGTGTCGCCGAGATCCTCCTGGAGCCCCGGTTCGACCCCACCTGGGCGCAGCTCCGACAGATCGGCGTCGAGGAGGCCGTCGGGGTGCTTCCCCGCGGTCACACGGACTGGCGCCGCCACGCCGCGGAGGCGCCCTGGGCCTACGGGCCGCTCGCGCTGCTCCGGCAGGACGTCGAGGACGCGGGCCTGCGGCTCACGGTGATCGAGGACAACCCGCCGATGGACCGCCTCCGGCTGGGTGCGCCCGGTCGCGAGGAGGAGCTCGAGCACGCCCTCGAGCTCGTCCGCACCATGGGCCGGCTCGGGATCGAGGTGTGGTGTTACAACTGGATGGCGGTCGTGCCGTGGTCGCGGACGTCGACCGCGCTGCCGACGCGCGGCGGCGCGACGGCCACCGGCTTCGACGTCGCGACCTGGGAGGACGCGCCGGACGCGCCCGAGGCGCCGGTCGCCGAGGAGCGGCTGTGGGAGACGCTCGCGTGGTTCCTCGAGCGGGTCGTCCCGGTGGCGGAGGAGGCGGGCGTGCGGCTCGCGCTCCACCCGGACGACCCGCCGCTGTCGCCGCTTCGCGGCATCGGGCGCATCGTCCGCTCGCTCGACGCGTACGACCGCGTCTTCGAGCTCAACTCGAGCCCCGTGAACGGGATGACGATGTGTCAGGGGAACGTCGCGCTCATGACGGACGATCTCCCCGCAGCCATTCGCCGCTTCGGGGACGAGGGGCGGATCCACTTCGTCCACTTCCGCGACGTCCGCGGAACGCCCGAGCGGTTCGTCGAGACGTTCGTCGACGACGGCCCGACGGACATGGCGGCCTGTGTTCGCACCTACGTCGCGTCGGGGGTCGACGCGCCGATCCGCACCGATCACTCGCCGGCGTTGACGGGTGACGGCTGGGCGGTTCCCGGGTATCCGACCCTGGCGCGCCTCCACGCGGTCGGGTACGTGCAGGGGCTGCTCGCGGCGAGCGCCGCCGCGGCGGACGCCTGACTCAGAACGCGCCCGCGTAGGCGTTCAGCGCCGGCTGTCCCCCGAGGTGCGCGTAGAGCACCCGCGAGCCGGGCTCGATCCGCCCGTCCCGGACGAGGTCGACCATCCCGGCCATCGACTTCCCCTCGTAGACCGGATCGGTGAGCATGCCCTCGAGCCGCGCGCAGAGGCGGATCGCCTCGATCGTCCTCTCGTCGGGGATGCCGTACGTCCCTGCGTGCCACTCGTCGAGGAGGACGACCTCCTTGTCGGCGAGCTCGCGACCGAGCCCGATCGCTTCGGCCGTCCGTCGAGCGATCCGGGCGATCTGGTCCCGGGTCTGCTCGACCGTGGCCGAGCCGTCGATGCCGAGCACGCGCCGTGGCTTCCCCTGGCCCGCGAAGCCGGCGATCATCCCCGCCTGCGTCGAGCCCGTCACCGAGCACACGACGATCGTGTCGAAGAACGTCCCGAGCTCGGCCTCCTGGGCGGCGACCTCCTCGGCCCACCGGGCGAAGCCGTGCCCGCCGAGCGGATGATCGGATGCGCCGGCCGGAATCGCGTAAGGCGTGCCGCCCGCGGCCTCGACCGACGCGAGCGCCTCCTCCCAGCTGGGGCGGAAGCCGATGTCGAAGCCGGCATCCGAGAGTCGGACGTCTGCGCCCATGATCCGCGACAGGAGGATGTTCCCCACGCGCTCGTAGCCGGTGTCCTCCCAGTCGACCCAGTGCTCCTGGACGAGCACGCACCCGAGGCCGAGCCGCGCTGCGACCGCGGCGACCTGCCGGGTGTGGTTGGACTGGATGCCGCCGATCGAGACGAGGGTGTCGCAGCCCTGCGCGAGCGCGTCCGCGGCGAGGTACTCGAGCTTCCGCACCTTGTTGCCGCCGTATGCGAGCCCGGAGTTGCAGTCCTCCCGTTTCGCCCAGAGCTCGACCTCGCCGCCGAGATGCTCGCTCAGGCGCTCGAGGCGATGGACCGGCGACGGCCCGAAGAGCAGCTCGACTCGCGGGTAGTCGGCCAGCGAGGGCACGGCGGAACGCTATCCGACCTCCGCTCAGCAGCAGACGTACGCGCCGGGTGGCGCCAGGCCCTCCTCGGGCTCCGGGAGCTCCGCGGCCGCGATCGCGGCGCCGTGCAACAGGTCGCGCTCACTCACCTCGACCTCCGCGAGCCCGTAGCGGGCGAGGATCTCGTGCAGGACGACGAGGCCTGCGACGATCACGGGCGCGCGCGCCGGCTCGAGGCCGGGAACATGCTCGCGGTTGGCGAGTCGGAGCGAGGCGACGTGCTCCAACACCTCGAGAACCGCGAGTGCCGAGAGTCGATGCCTATGGACGGGGACCGACGCTCCGATCGAGATCCTCGCGGCGGTGACGACCGTGCCGGCGACGCCGATCACCGCGGTCGCCTCGAGCGGCGGGAGGAGCGAGCGCACGTGCGCCGCGCACGCCTCGAGCTCGTCGCGGAGGGGTGGATCCGATGCGAGGAACCGCTCGGTGAGGCGGACGCTTCCGGCCTCCGTGCTGATCGCCCAGACGAGCCGGTCGCCGTCCGGGGTGGCAAGCTCCGTCGAGCCGCCGCCGATGTCGATCAGGAGGGCGCCCTTGCCGAGCGGCCGGTCGCTGGCGACGCCGCGCACCATCATCTCGGCCTCCTCGCCGCCGTCGAGCATGCGCGTCGCGAACCCGTAGCTCCACTCGACCTCGCCGAGGAACGCGTCGCCGTTGTCCGCCTCGCGCGCCGCGCTCGTGCCGACGGCCAGGACGCGCTCCGCGCCGAGCTCCTCCGCCTCGCGCCGGTAGTCGACGAGCACGTTCCGGACCCGGGCGATCGCCGTCGGAAGGAGGATACGGCGGCGGTCGACCGACTCGCCCATCCGCGTGATCGCCTCCCGGCGCGCGACTTCGTCGACGAGGCCGTGCTCCACATCGGCGATGAGCAGGCGTGTCGTGTTCGTGCCGAGGTCGACGGCGGCGACTCGCATCCCCGCACCGTACTCGGGCGGAGGCGGGTTCCGCACGCTTCGGCCCCGCGGGCGGCCCTGGTCAGGGGGCGGTCACGCGCCTGGGAGAAACCAGAGGAGCCGCCGCATCGTGTACCGCGCCTCCGTGACCGCCTGGAGTTGGACATCGAGCCTCGCACGCGACACCGCGAGCCTCGACGCGACCTCGCCGAGCCGCGTCGACGAGGCGTTCGCCCGGTCGAGATGACCCTGGATGCGTGCCGAGATCTCGGCGATCCGCGCCGACTCCTCGCTGAACGCCGCACTCGTCCGCTTGATCCGGCGCCACGCAGCGAGCCCACGTAGCACGGCGTACGCGACTCCTGCGACGAGCCCCACGAGGTAGAACGCGAGCGCTATCCAGACGGCCACGATGCGCTACGATAGTGGCCGCGACGCGGGGTGGAGCAGTCAGGTAGCTCGCCGGGCTCATAACCCGGAGGTCGCAGGTTCAAATCCTGCCCCCGCTACTGGAAAGGCCCGCAAACGCGGGCCTTTCGTCGTTCAGGACTGGCTTACGCGGCGTCTTGCTACCCGTTTTGCTACCCCGCGTCGCCGAACATGCGGGCCTCGGCCTTCTCTGCGGCGCCGGGGAAGAGCACCTGGGCGGCGTGGATGTAGCGGTCGGTGATCGTGCTCTGGCTGTGTCCGGCCTTCGCCTGCACATAGGCGTGCGGGTTGCCTGCTGCGGCCTCATGCGTCAGAGCGGTGTGGCGGAGGTCATGCCACGGCCGGAACGGCTTCGTGATCCCAGCCGCCTTCAATGCGGGGCGCATGTAGTCGCGGGAGAGTTTCGTCGGGTCGATCGGACTGCCGAGCGCGGGATGCCCGAACACCAGCGAATCGTCGGCGCGGTATCGGCTCGCCTTCCAGACCTCGTCGAGGACGCCGGCGGTGCGCGGCCGGAGTTCCATCGTCCGTCGGGACGTTCGGCTCTTCGGTGTGACGATCAGTCCTCGGACAATGGTTTCGCGGACGTGTAGGCGCCGGTCGAGGAGTTCGACGTCGCGCCACCGGAGGCCGATGATCTCGCCTCTTCGCATCGCTGTGCCGAGCGCGAACTCGACGACGTGTCGGGCGAGCTGCCACCAGTCCGCGTCGCCGTTCGCGTCGCGCTCGAGGCGGCGGTACGTCGCCAGCAGCGTGGCGATCTCGGTGTCGCTGAGTACCGACATCTCCGGTACATCGACGCGGGGCATCTCGGCTTCGTCGACTGGGTTGCTGTGGATCAGTCGCCACCGCTTGGCGACTTTGAGCATCACACGAAGAACGCCCAGGTGGTTCTTCACCGTCTTCGGCGACAACCCAGCGGAGGTCGCGTCGGCGATGTACGCGTCAACCCCGACCGTGTCGATCCGGGCGATGTCGGTGTCACCGAAGAACGGGATCAACCGGCCGGTAATGATCGACCCGTAGTCGGTGACCGTCGACGGCTTCAGGTTCCGGCCGGGGAGGTAGCCGGTCATGAACCTGTCGGCGAACTCGGCGAACGTGACGCCGCCTGGTTTCCGCCACTGCTCCCGATCGACCTGCTCCAGGCGCTTCCCGAGTTCACGCTGCGCCTTCGCCTCTGTCCACTGCGGCGCCCGTCCCAGCCGTTCCCAGCATTGGCGGCCATCGTGGTCGCGCCACTTGATCGAGAACGTAACGCCGCGCTTTCCCTCCCGGCGGATGACCGCGGCTCCGCGAGCCATGTTGGCTCCTCTCAGCACAGAGCGGGGCACGGCGATAGAGGCCGCCGGCCCCGCCCGCGCAGCATACGAACCGAATCAGGATGCGTGCCTCTATTCACGCGTCTCCACCCTAACTCGTCGGTCGGTGCTTGCGGAAGGTCGGCCCTCCGCCCGCCGCGAGCCCTTCGAGCCAACGAACAACGTCCTCTTCGCGGTATCGCTTGTAGCGGCCGAGTTCGAGGTGCGGGATCGCTCCGGTGCGGGTGTGCTCGCGAAATCCAGGAGACAGGCACGTTCAACCATTCGGCCACCTCGTTCGCGTCCAACAGTCGGTCGGTCACGCGAACACCACACAATCGACGCCAGCACCACAGACAATGCAACACACGCCGTCGCTTAACGTGCCGGTCACCAGACGAGCGGCACCGTGCCCAAGCGGGCGGGGCACCTGCGGCATTCCTCCCCCGTCCGCGGTGCCTCGCCTGCATATCGCAGCGCCCACCGCCTCCTCGCCCGCACGCGTGATCGATCCTCCCACTTCCGTTTCGGCCTCTTGCGCCGAAGCTGCGAAGCCAAGAAGATCCGCTGGATGCCGGGAGACGTGCTGCTGATCTGTGCGGAGTGCGGGTGCGCGAGCGATGGGCACGCCGGTGGCTGGGCCGCGTTCACGGGCGACGATCCCGACGGGCTCGAACCGACCAGCGTCGTGATCATGTGCCCGGCATGCGCGGCTATCGAGTTCGAGTGGCGACCCGACGCAGCCGACGGCTACACCTGAGCGTGGCTTCCCGTCCAGCCGTGGGCTGGGACAGACAACGGCTGAGGTCACGCGGCCTCGTTCTCGTCATGGAGGTCGATGGCTGCGGCCCATCCGCCGAACATCGCCCGCCCGGACGTCGTCAGCCGCCACCGCCCCAGATCCCTCGGGCGAGGGGTAGCACCTCGCCGTGGCCAGCCGAAGTTACTCATTGACGCCACTCGCGATCTGGCCGCAGGTTCGCGGACGCGTTTGGCGGGCATGGTTCGACGCCAGGAAAGCCCGCCGCGAACTCCACAGCGCCGCTCCTCACCAGGGCGGCGCTTTCGCTTCCGGTGATCGTGTTCACGACGTTGGTTCCTGCCGCTCGTCGTCGCCCGGTCGGAGTGGATCATCACGGTGCTCGTCGGCGTCGGCGTTCTCCGCGGCGGCGTTGTCGATCGCCCAGCCGGCCTGCCCCACCGTGATCGGCTCGGCCTGCCCCGGCCAGGTGAGCTCGAGACAACGGGCCGCGTTGAGCCAGCGCAACTGCCGGTATGTCGCCGGCGCGTGAGGGTCGGTGAGTTCGCGCCACTGGCCGTCCTGCCAGAACCCGGTGAGGGACGGGTGGGACGGATGGGTCATGCGACGACCTCACTCGGGAACGCGGGCGGTTCACAAACGACGCACCGACGGATGCCGTCACGGGCCAGCCAGAACGCGTCATGCGAACAGCCGTCACGCCGCTCCTCGCGTGTTGAAGCGTTACTGGCGTTACCGGCGTTACCTCCCGCATGGCTTCTGGTCTGGGAAGTAACGCCGGTAACGCTTGTAACGCTTACTACGCGGGCGTGGGCGTCTGCGAACTGCTCGGCCTTGTAGCCCCTGGCCGTTTCGCCGTCGATCTTCACCGGCATCGTCTTGATCCGGTAACTCTTGAGAAGCTTCGACAGGGCGTGTGCCGACAGTTGCTTCCCGTACCAGTCACCCCACGGGGACTCCTCAATCGCGCGGAGCGCTTCGAGGAGGTCGGCAGTCTTTAGACGGTCGCCTCGCTCGTTGAACACGGCGACGACGTCCCGGATCAGTTGGGCGGTCAGGGAGTCGTCCTGGCGCTCCTCGCCCGTCGAGAGTTCGAGTGCTGCTGTGCGGGCTCGCCCAGACCAGTTCATGCGATGTCCGCAATCGCGAGAAGGGGTTCCCACACGTCCTGCGCTCGGTCGTCCAGCTCGTCAGGGAGTCTTGGGCGGCTCGCGTGCAGATGGTCGCGCTGCGGTTCAAGCCAGTCGGTCAGCCGATCACGCAGAGCGTGACCTTCGGCCTCGACATCGCGTAGCCGGAACCGCTCGACGGACTCGTCTCGGGTGCGCCGCTTCAGACTGATCGGGATCGACCTATCCGAGATTGTGTCGGGCAGGCAGTTCCCGATCCCCGCGAACGCCTTGGGGCAGTAGACGGAGAAGGTCTGCAACGAGGTGTTGTTGCTGCCGCCCATCCGATGCACGACGGCGCCGCTCCGATAGCCAGCGTTGAGGATTCCGCGAAGCTCCTCGCGGGGCAACTTGTTGCTGAACAGGGCGTCCACCTCATCAACGAGGAGCGTCGGCTGCTTGTCGTTGGTCACACGGAACAGCGCGGCGTCGGAGATGTTCGCGGTCGGTAGCGGCTCGCGGATCAGAAGCTCAAGCACCTCTGGCAACCGGGTTTTGCCGCTGCGTTTCTCGGCGCTTGTGACGGCGAGGTACGGGGTTATCCCGAACGCGTCGAAGACGTGCGTGTGTGCGACCCAGAGCGCAACCGCGTCGGCCTGCGTGGCGGTGAGGACAACGAACCGGCGGACGAACGCACGAACGTCATCCAGCAGGACTGCGCTCACGGCCTCTTGCTCCGTTCGCGAGGCTCGGCCATCCACGCCGTCCAAAGGGTCGGCTCGCTCACCGGGTCGCCTCGATCGCCTCGATCGCGGCCTCCAGGTGCTCACGAACGGCGCGAAGATCAACGTGGCCGGGAGCGTCGAGATGGACACGCACCCGGTCGATCCTCCGGTTGACCTCGAGCGCGGCGGCCTCGTCGCGTGCTTGACGGTTCGCGACCGAGTCCCCGGCCAGCACCAGCAGCAGATCGCGGATGAACTCCTTCTGCTCGAGCAGCTCCTCGGCCGCCCATGCGTCGAGGATCTGCATGGAGTCGGCCGCGTCCCACCGGGCACCGAGCAACTCATGGCGCTCGCGCCCCGAAAACCAGACTCAGACCGACTGGCGGAGTGCGTTCGCCGCGGCCTGCAGACGCTCACTCACCTCGGCCAGCTCCTGAGCTGCGATGTCGATGCGCTCCTGCTGTGTGTCCGCACGCACCTGCTGCTGACTAGCCCCGTCGCGAACTGCCTTGAGCTCTTTTGCCAGCGCCTCGACAGTGCCGGTGAGCTCGGCCAGCTGCGCCGCGATGAGCGCGGTGTCCTCTTCCTGGGTCATGCCCTTCCTCCCGCGGGGATATTGACACGTTCCAGACAGACAATTGAAAAGCGAACATACGTTCCTATATGGTCGGCGGGGTGACGATGCACCTCGCCGGCGTCCCGCTCAGAGACGAACTAGTCCTCGAACTCGCCCGCCTGGTCGACGACGACGCCCTCAGCTCCCGACTCGAGACCGCCTACGGCCGGATGACGAAGGTGCTGGCGCTCACGATCCCCGAGCGCGAGACGATCATCCGTGCGCTCGACGACGCGCCGCCGGGGCTGGAGGAGCTCCCCGCCGTGCTGTTCCGCGAGCACGTCGGTCGGGTACGCGACAGCCTCGTCTAGCCAGAGCGGCCGACCAAGCGGAGCGGCGAAACGGGGCGGTTCCTTCCGGATCCGCCCCGCCTCGGTTCCCGTGTCGAACGGTCGCTACGGGAGAGCGACACCGCCGCAGCCCCGGGTCGTCAACATGACCCCAGCGACTGCTGCGGCGAGCAGGGCCGCGCCGTCCCGAGTGGCGTATCGAACTGGGGGCCGCTCGGGAACGCGGGCGCTGTCGCGACCGCCTGGGTCGCTGTCGCGACCGCCTGGGTCGCCATTGCCGTGCCGATTGCCGTATCGAGCTGGTGGCCGCTCGTGAACAGTGGCACTGTCTTGGCCCTCCGGGTCGCCATTGCCGTGCCGATTGCCGTATCGAGCTGGTTGTCGCGTCGTGCGACGCCTGTCCGCTGTAGGGGGTTCGTCGCCCCTTCGGTCTCCTCGCCCTTGCCGCCCTTGCCCCGCCAGCTCGGCGGCTGAGAGGCGTAGGCGCCGATCCGGAGCGACTCCTGCGCTGCGAAAGCAGAATCCGTGTCTGCCGGAATCCTCGCGTTCGCCCCGGCCGCGAACAGCGCCGCGACCGCGGCGAATACCACCGTCGTCAACAGCATCCGTGTCCTGGTGATGTCGTACATGCCGCGCCTCCTTCTCGACCGTTCGACCATGTGGCGAGCCTAGGAGGCGGCCCCACCGCCGTCGTCGCCGCACGCGACAGAGCATGTGTATCGCCTGCAACAGAGGGCGAATTGACGCAATCGCGTCCCGTATGGCCCCAACGCCGGCGCCTACCGTCGACCATGCGAGCCCATCGCGGCGAGGTCGTACCCGCTCAGCGGGCGGATCGCCGTCGGGGGGTGGTGGCGGCTTACCACCGCGGCAAGCGGGGCTGCACGGGCTCGCATACTGCGCGAGAGGCTCAACCATCGTCCCCCGCGAGGCGAGTCTCTCGCGCAGTTCTTCTGCTGCTCCGCGAGCACGTCGGCCGGGTGCGGGACGGGCTTGTCTAGCTACGGGCTGACGTAGAGCCGAGAAAGGCCGTCGTGCGGACTTCCCACAGCAAGCCGGCGCTCTCTTACGGAGGCCACCGACACGTCCGTGGCCGACCATGGTGGGGGAGAAAGAAAGGAGGCTCACATGGGCACACACGCCTTTAGACCTGGCTCGCATGCCGAGGTACGCGTGTGGCACGGCCTTTCTGCTCAATGGGCATGGCTTGCAGGAGGCTTCGTCCTGGCGTTCGCGGTGCCGTACCTGCTCGCGGACGTGCTCGAGATCAACCGAGACCTCTTCTACGGGCTATATGCCCTGGCGGTCATCGGGCTGTTCGCGACGTGGTCTCGATCGACCGGCTACGACCTGGTCGCTGCTTCGAAGCGCCACTGGATCGCCGCGCTCTTGCTCGGGTTGGCCTCAGGCGCCGTCCTGGCCGCGATGGTTGTCCGAACGGAGGACGCGACGGCTCGGCCGCACGGCCTCGAACTGGCTGCCGCAATCGCCTGGCGAGGGATCTTGTACGGCTTCACAGACGGGCTACTCCTGTCGGTGTTCCCGATCCTCGTCGTCTTCGCAGCGCTCGCAGGTACTCGGCTCAACGGCCGTCTTGCGGGCAAGGTCGTGATCGGCATCGTCGCTCTCGCCGCTTCCCTGGCAATGACGGCGAGCTACCACTCCGGCTACAGCGACTTCCGCTCGGACAAGATGACGAAGCCGCTGAGGGGCGATGTGATCTGGAGCGCACCCACGCTCCTCACCCTCAACCCGATCGGAGCGCCGATCGCGCACGCGGCCCTTCACACCTCGGCGGTGCTGCACAGCTACGAGACCGACACGTTCCTGCCGCCGCACCGGTAGCAGACGTCATCACCATATGCGTGACACCCGCCGGCCATCGTTCGTCGCCCTGTTGCAGCGAGCGTGCTCCGGGCCTGAGTAGGAGCGCGGGCCGCCATCGGCGGCATGCCCGAGATCCCAGGGCTCGCGAGGATCGATCGGCTCGCCGCAGCGAGCGCAAACCGCAAGTCCGGCCCGCACCCGTGACGCGACCTGGGCACGCAGCCTCCGATGCGCGGGGCCGTAGCGGACGTCGTGCATCGGGTCGCGGGGTTTGGTTCGCCGGTGTTCGAGGCAGTAGCGGTGCCGGCTGGATTTCGGGATGAACAGCCGCTCGCAGCGGGGCTCGGCGCACTTCCGTCGCTCGGTCAGTTGCATCGTCAACGGTCGCTCGAAATCGGGGAGGGAAATCCCATGGCGGGGGTCACGGTGCTGGTGTCCACTAAAAAGCGGCGCCACATGAGCACCTTCGCTCATGGTCAGAACTGCCCAAACGGCACGGAGGGACAGCGGCGTCGAAGTTGGTCAGTGTGCGTCATGACGACCCGCCCCGCTGGGCGTAACCTGGCTTATCGATAAGTCGAGCGGTGCGCCAGGCGCTCTGCAGCATGCGACGCTGAGTGAGTGGCGCCCGATGCCACCAGCAGCCAGGAGGCAGCGACCATGCCACAAGTCGACATCGACGGGCTCACGATCAACTATGACGTGCAGGGGGAGGGCGAGCCGCTGCTGCTGATCCCTTACCTCTCTGCCGACCACGCCTGCTGGGCGTTCCAGCTGCCGGCCTACATCGAGCACTTCAGCTGCATCGCCATCGACCTTCCCGGCACCGGCGAGAGCGACAAGCCGCCCGGCCCGTACTCGACCGAGGGCCATGCCGACCAGGTCGCCGCCTTCCTCGGCGCGCTCGGGATCGAGCGGGCACATGTCGCGGGCATGTCGTTCGGTGCCTGCGTGGGCCTCCACCTGGCCGCCCGCCATCCGGGCCGCGTGCGCTCGCTCTCCTTGCACGGCGGTTGGCACGCCAGCGACGACTATCTGAAGATCGTCGTCGGGCAGTGGCGCACGCTCGCGACCACGCTCCCGACCGTCGCGGACGTCGTGATCCAAGGCATCTTCCCCTGGTGCTTCACGCCCGACATGTACGCGGAGCGGCCGGAGTTCGTCGCCAGCTTGGTGGACTTCGTGCGTAGCCGCCCTGCCCAGCCGGTGGACGCGTTCCTGGCCCAGACCGATGCGGTTCTTGCGCACGACGCCAGCGGCGTACTGGGCGAGATTGACGTTCCGACGTTGATCACGTTCGGGGAGCGCGACGTCGTCTGTTCTACGCGCTTCGCCGAGCCGCTCAAGAGCGGGATCGCTGGCAGCGAGCTGGTGGTCTTCGATCACCTGTCGCACGCCGGGCTGCACGAGGATCCCGAGACCTTCAACCGCGCGACGCTCGACTTCCTGACCGCGCGAGCGCTCGTGACGTCGCGACGGTAGCGAGTCCCGACGATCTCGACGATCAGCTTGCGCGCGGCCATCATCGGACGCCGAGCACCTGGCCGATGGGTCGGCGGATGACACTGCCGTCGCCGTAGGCCACGTCGCCGACGGGGGCGGGGGCTTTCTCGCGGAGGGACATCACGCAGGCGAGAGGTTCGGCGGGCTCGAGGCTGATCAACAGGCTGACCTCTTTCACGAGGGCGCTGGTCACGCGTTCCCAGCCGTCGTCGTGGGTGGTCGAGTGAGCGTTCCAGCGGCCGAAGCTCGCCTTCGTGTCGTGGCGTCTGAGCCAGCAGGGCGGATCGGTGACCGTGGCGGAAGCGCAGATCCATGGCCCGTCAGTCCAGTCCATCTGGAACAGCCGGTCGACGACGCCGACCTGGCGTTCCATGTTGTGGTCGACGACCAACGGGGTGGGCCTGTCGGGGATCAGCTTGAGAGCGCCGGCCCAGTAGAACGTGCGGCCAGGGCGCGTCCAGTGGGGTCGCCCCACCGTTCGGCGGTGAGGATGGGCGCGAGTTTGATCACGGCGGTGTGGCTCATCGGCGCGGCAGTCTCCACATCGCCCCCAGCGCCGTAGCCGGCCCCATCGTCCAGGGGCTGCCGCCGACGCCGGGCGAGGAGAACGGCGTCGTCGCCGAAGGCAGCTTCTCGAATCCCGCTCTGGTGTCGGCGATCCGGGCGAACCCGGGCAGCTACTACGTCAACGTCCACACTGCCGCCCCGCAGGGATGCCCGCCGGGAGTGATCCGCGGCCAGCTTGACGATCACGGCCCGGCGAACAACTAGGCACGGCTTGCTCGAAACAGAGGGCGGGTGTCGGGGTCAGACTCAGGTCTGACCCCGACACGACCATCAGCCGATGGAGCGTCGACCGCCTGCCAATAAGGCCATCGCCTCCGCGATGCGATTCCGGGCCCGCGGCTCTTGCAACGGACGGGGTACCGGGTGGGCTGCCTGAACGCCGGACGCCTCGGCTCTTACCTCGGTTCACCCGGCCCGAGTTCTCGATTTGCTACCCGTTTTGCTACCCACCTGGGGTCATATTGCGTGTTCGAGGATCACCTGAAACGGCTTGAACACGGGCGACCGGCCTCAACTGACCCCATCCGAACGGGCTCATAACCGGAGGTCGCAGGTTCAAATCCTGCCCCCGCTACTGGAAAGGCCCTGCCAACCAGGGCCTTTCGTCCTTCATGGAAGCGGGGCGGCGCTGCTTTGGTACCCGTCTCGGGGCGCAGCGCAGGGGCGACACGACGCCTGGGAACCTCGGATGCGTGCCGAGGCTTCTTGCTCTCCGAAGATCGCCGGAGTCAACGTCGCATGAGGAGGCCCGCCTCTACCGCGAGCGCAAGCCCGAGGTGAAGCGGCTCAACCGGAAACGGGGACCCCGCGCAGCAAGCGGGACGGCGGTAGTCGATCGCAGTGATCCGACGTCGCGTGGCTCACCGCGGCGGCAGCTGCTGCACCGCCCAGCGGTTCCCGTCCGGGTCGCTGAAGAACACGAACGACCCCCAGGCGAAGTCCTGGACCTCGCTCACGTCGACACCGCGTGCGGCGAGCTGCTCGCGGGCCGCGTGCACGTCGTCGACGACGAGCTGCACCTGCGCGGAGCCGGGCGAGGAGTCCGTGATCCCGGTGCCGAGGGCGATCGAGCACGACGACCCTGGCGGTGTCAGCTGCACGAAGCGAAGCTGGTCGCTGACGGTGTGATCGTGGTCTGTCGTGAAGCCCGCCTGGTCGGCGTAGAACGCCTTCGCGCGGTCGACGTCGGTGACGGGGATGGAGACGAGCTCGAGCTTCCAGTCCACTGGTCCTCCTCCGGTGTGACGGCTGCGCTGCAAGGCGCGTGTCACGAGCATTCTGTCGGTCGGCTCGCAGGAGTGACGCAGGCAGACTTGCCGTCGTTGGCGCTCGAGTCCTTCGAGCTCGTGATCCTCCGTCGGCCGCCCGACCCACCCGGGTACGACGAGGCGACGCTCGACCGGATCCAGGAGGAGCACCTCGCGTACCTCGCGTCCCTCCGCGACCCGGGGCACACGGTCTCCCACGGACCGCTCCGAGATCAGCCGGACGAGTCGATGCGGGGCCTCGTGTTCTTCCGCGTCGGCTCTCTGGCCGAGGCGCGTAGCCTCGCCGAGGCGGATCCGGCCGTCCGCGCCGGACGGCTCGCGGTCGACGTGATGACGTGGCTCTGCACCGCGGGCACGATGGCGCGCCCCGGGACTTCGGTCTAGGGACGGTGCGCCGCTGCGCGCGACGAAGCGCGTCGAGGCGGCGGCGATCCTGCTTCGTCGGCCGGGCGCCGAGATCGGCGCCGAGCGGGCGCGCGAGGCGCCGCTCGGCGGTCCGCTGCTCTCTGAGCGCGACCGACTCGGGTGTCTCCTCGTAGAGGGTCGCCGCCACCGCCGCGGGGCCGCGCTTCTCGGCAAGGCCGCGAACGACGACCGTGCGGCGGATGTCGCCGATCGTCACCTCGAGGCGGTCGCCGACGCGGACGTCCTTCGCCGGCTTCACCCGCTCGGCATTGAGATGGACGCGACCGCCCATGACTGCCTCGGTCGCCGCGCCTCGCGTCTTGTAGAAGCGCGCCGCCCAGAGCCAGCGGTCGACCCGCACGCGATCCATGCGGCGGATGATCGCAACATCCGACGCTGTCCCCGGCACGTACGGACGGTTGACCGCAAGCCCGACCGGGTAGCACGCTACGAGCACAGCCCGAGAAAGGGGTCCTCATGATGCGACGCACGCTCCTGATGACGGCGTTGGTCGCCGTCGTCGCCGCCTCCGCCGCACTCGCGAAGGCGTCCTTCCCGCAGACGATCGCGTTGCCGAACGGCTGGCAGCCCGAGGGGATCACGGTGGGTGACGGCAACACCTTCTACGTCGGCTCGATCCCGACCGGGGCCGTCTACCGCGGCGACCTCCGCAGCGGGAAGGGCGCGACGTTCGTCCCGGGCGCAGCCGGACGCGCGGCGATCGGCATCGAGCACGATCGTGGGCGGCTCTTCGTCGCCGGCGGGCCGACGGGCAAGGGGTTCGTCTACAACGCGCGCACCGGAGCGCTGACCCGCGAGCTCCAGCTCGCGACCGGAGGCGGCGCGACGTTCGTGAACGACGTCGTCGTCACGAAGCGCGCCGCGTACTTCACCGATTCGAACCAGGCGGTGCTCTACCGCCTCGCGCTCTCGAAGAACGGCGCACCCGCCGCGACCGCCACGTCCCTGCCGCTGACGGGCGACTTCCAGCTCGTCGGAGGCTTCAACCTGAACGGCATCGATGCGACGCCGGACGGGAAGACGCTCGTGGTGGTGCAGAGCGCGACCGGGAAGCTCTTCCGCGTCGTCGCGGCGACCGGCGTCACCAAGGCCGTCGACCTCGGCAGCGCCGCGATGACCAACGGCGACGGCCTGCTGCTCCACGGGCGGACGCTCTACGTCGTCCAGAACCAGCTGAACCGCATCTCCGTCCTGGCACTCGGGAAGGACCTGACGTCCGGCCGCGTGACCCGGACGATCACCAAATCCAGGCTTTGACGTGCCGACGACGATCGACCGTCACGGGAAGCGCATCTACGCGGTCAACGCTCGCTTCAGCACGCCGCCGGGACCGTCGACGACCTACTCGGTGGTGCTCGCCGAAGGCTGAGCCGAAACCCCGGCCGTTGGATTTTCTTGCCAAGGCAAGGAAATCATGGAGCTGGGGATCTACACCTTCGGGCCCTGCAGAGCGACTCCGGGACCTCCTCGAGGAGATCGAGCTCGCCGAGGAGGTCGGGCTCGACGTCTTCGGCCTCGGCGAGCACCATCGACCGGACTTCGCGGTCTCCGCGCCCGCGGTCGTGCTCGCCGCGGCGGCGGAGCGTACGAGCCGGATCCGTCGCACGACGGTCTCGCACCAGATCTTCGGGCACCAGCGCTTTCTCCTGCAGCTCTCGGTCGCACGATCCCGCACCGCGAGCTCATGCGGGCGATCGAGCTCTTCGGCGCGGAGGTGGCGCCCGTGGTTCGAAGCGAGCTCGCGCGGCGCACGCCGGCTGCGGCGCCGGCCGCCCGAGTCAGCCTCGGTCGGCGGGCGCGACGTACGGCCGCTCGGGCTCCCCGACGTAGACCTGTCGCGGCCGCGAGATCTTCTGCTCCGGGTCGCCGAGCATCTCCTCCCACTGGGCGATCCAGCCGGGCAGCCGACCGAGCGCGAACAGGACGGTGAAGTAGTCCGTCGGGTAGCCCATCGCCTGGTAGATGAGGCCCGAGTAGAAGTCGACGTTCGGATACAGCCGCCGCGACACGAAGTACTCGTCCTCGAGCGCGATGCGCTCGAGCTCGAGGGCGATCTCGAGCTTCGGGTTGAGCCCGGTCTGCTCGAAGACGTCGTCGGCGACCCGCTTGATCAGCTTCGCGCGCGGGTCGTAGCTCTTGTAGACGCGATGGCCGAAGCCCATCAGGCGGCCCTTGCCCGCCTTCACCTCCTCGATGAACGCCGGCACGTTCTCCTTCGAGCCGATCTGGTCGAGCATCCGCAGCACCGCCTCGTTCGCGCCCCCGTGGAGCGGGCCGTAGAGCGCCGCGATCCCGGCGGAGACGGCGGAGAACGGGTCGACGTGCGACGAGCCGACGCCGCGCACCGCGCTTGTCGAGCAGTTCTGCTCGTGGTCGGCGTGCAGGACGAGCAGGATCTCGAGCGCGCGCTGCAGGACGGGGTTCGGCTCGTGCCGCCCGCCGATCTCGAACGTCATGTTGACGAAGTTGCCGATGTAGTCGAGGTCGTTCCGCGGCAGCACGTACGGAAGACCGTGCGCATGGCGAAAGACGAAGGCGGCGATCGTCGGCAGCTTCGCCATGAGGCGCACGCGCTGGAGGTAGCGGCCGTCCGGGTCGCCGATGTCCTTCGCGTCGGGGTAGAAGGTCGACAACGCGCCAACCGCCCCGAGCAGCATGCCCATCGGGTGGGCGTCGTAGCGGAAGCCCTCGAGGAACTTCTGGACGTTCGTGTGCACGTACGTGTGGAACCGGACATCCTCCTCCCAGCGATGAAGCTGCTCCGCCGTCGGCAGCTCGCCCTCGAGGAGGAGGAATGCGGTCTCGAGGAAGGTCGCCTCCTCGGCCAGCTGCTCGATCGGGTAGCCGCGGTAGCGCAGGATCCCGGCATCGCCGTCGATGTACGTGATCGCGCTGCGGCAGGACGCCGTGTTCAGGTACGCGGGGTCGTAGGACATGAGCCCGCCGTCGCCCTCCTCGACGCGGATCTGCTGGAGGTCCGTCGCGCGGATCGTGCCGTCGGTGACCGGCAGCGTGTACTCGCGCCCGGTGCGGTTGTCGATGATCGTCAGCGTGTCCTCCGCCACCGGAGCTCCCCTTTCCTCGAGTCGACCGGCAGATCGTGTCAAATCGTGTGCGGTCGCCGACGGGCGGAACGCTGCCGCTGTCAGTGCGGCTGAAGCCTAACGGGGAAATATGTCGCGGAAAGCAGCGGTACAGATTTCCGGTGAGTTATCGCCAACCGGCCAACTCTTTACATTTGAGCCCTTGACGGATCGGTGCTCGAACCTCTATCCTGCGCAAGCGAAAGGAAGAGAACCATGCTGAGGACACATGCCAACACCCCAACCCTCGCCAGCGCGGCCGATGCCGCGGTGTCGCGGTTCGTCCGGCTCATGCCGGTCGGGTTCCGACGCACGGCGGGGTTGGACGCGGCCCTCGTGGAGCTGCAGATGCGCTAGATCGCAGGCGCAGAGCGGATTCTCGAGGGCGACCCGATGGGTCGCCTTCGTCGTTTCGGAGGCGAACGAAGTCGAGAAGAGAGGGAGTGATGCCCAGCTTGAAGAAGCACGAGCTCGAATCGAGGCCCCGCTCGAGAGAGAAAGGCTCTACGCGTTCGCGCGAATATCACGGTGCAGATTTGCACGATGATTTGCCCTGCGATATTTCAGAACGGCCCGAGGGTCCGGCTCCAAAGCTCCTCCACGTAGGACGGCGACCATCCGCGCTCGATCAGCCGGGGGTCGACGATCCAGGGTCGAAGGGTGAGCGAGTGGCATGGAAAACAGCGCCGTCGGCTCGACGCGCGCGCCATACGAACGACGATCGGCCGCCATTGCGTCGATCTCCCCTCGAGGGGAGATGGATGGAGGGCGACCCGTCCCCCGCTGGTGGCCGTAGCTCAGCGCGGTAGAGCGCCCGTCTGAAACGCGGGGCGTCGCAGGTTCGACCCCTGCCGGCCACACTCGACACACACGGCTCCGTAGCTCAACAGGCAGAGCTCCCGGCTCTTGACCGGAGGGTTGCAGGTTCGACGCCTGCCGGGGCCTCTCGCGCCGCCGACCGTGGCGCCTCGGAAGGACTGCCACCGGCGCGGTACCCCGTCTCGAAAACGGGCGGCCTCAACAGGCTTGGGGGTTCGACTCCCTCTCCTTCCGCTTCCGTCCCGACAAGCTCGCGCACCCGTCACGGCGTGCGCCGCGCGTCCCCGCCAGATGCATGCCGGGACGCGCGCCCGGAGGCATGGCCGAGTGGTAAGGCAGCGCCCTGCTACGGCGTGGCGCATCCAGATGCGTCCGCAGGTTCGATCCCTGCTGCCTCCGTATTCCGCCCCGTAGCTCAGAGGAAGAGAGCAGTGGGCTTCGAACCCACGCGCGCCCGTTCGAGTCGGGCCGGGGCGTTCGACGTGGGGGAACCCCATGGTTCCCCCACGAGCCCCCTCCTTCTGCGCTTTGCACCGAGCCACCGCTCCTGGCCTCCCGGCCGGCAAAGCCGACCTCCGGCCGCGACGGTCGCGCCACAGCCACCGTTCCACCCACGTGCCGCGGGTAGCTCAATCGCGCAGAGCGCCTCTCTTACAAAGAGGAGGTTGGGGGTTCGAGTCCCTCGCCGCGGATAGAGCTCGTTCCGGAAGGGCCCACAAGCTTCATCCCGGAACGAGCTCGACCATGCCCTTGAAGCTCAGCTCGGCAGAGCAGCCGCCTTGTAAGCGGACGGTTGTCGGTTCGATCCCGACCTGGGGCTCTTCCCCCTCGTAGCCCAACCTGGCAGAGGCATCCGGCTCAGACCCGGACCAGTCGTGGTTCGAATCCACGCGAGGGGATCGATGCGACGTCGTTCAATGGCAGGACGCCCGGCTGTTAACCGGAGAACGCTGGTTCGACCCCAGCCGTCGCAGCTTCGTTCCTCGGTCGTCTAACGGCAGGACCCTTGGCTCTGACCCAAGAAATGCGCGGTTCGAATCCCGCCCGGGGAGCTCGTCCGATCCGACGCGTAGTCTGATCTGACAATGCCCACAAACGATGTTCACAAGCTGCGGCACTATCGGCGGCGGTGGTACGAGAAGAACAAGAAACGTCAGTTGGAGACGCAGCTGCGCCGAAAGCACGAGTTGCGACGCTGGATCACGAGCTTGAAGGCTCGATGCGTCAGCTGTGGCGAGGATCATCCGGGGTGCCTCGTCTTCCACCACGTTGACCCGTCGGTCAAGGAGTTGACGATCGCGGCGGCCGCCAACTCTGGATGGAGCAAGAAGCGCATCGCCGCTGAAATCGACAAGTGCATCGTGCTCTGTGCGAACTGCCATGCCAAGCGCCACTGGCACGTGCGGCCAACAGTCAGGGGGACGACCGGGTCTCCAAAGCCCGAGTGACGGGGTTCGAGTCCTCGTGGCCGCGTCGACGCTGAATCACCCCCAACGCCCCGGTCGTCTAGTCGGCCAGGATGCCGGTCTCTCACACCGGTGACGCGGGTTCGAACCCCGCTCGGGGCGCTCCTCGATGCGACTGTGGTGTCAGGTCGGAAGCACACGGCGTTGCCAGCGCCGCAGACCGGGTTCGAGTCCCGGCGGTCGCTCTCGTGGGGCTCTTGATGGTCGGGAAGGTGGCTTGCACCCACCCCCGCGGGGTTCGATTCCCCGGGGCTCCATCCACGCTCTCGGACGCGCCTGGTGGCGCGGCTCGGCTGTCTCCCGGGTGAGGCGGGTTCGACTCCCGCCGAGAGCGCTCCTCGCCGTAGCTCAGCGGATCCGAGCGCCACCTTGCGAGGGTGGTGGACGGAGGTTCGAATCCTCCCGGCGAGACTGTTCCTTGTTCGCGAGCGCGATTCCGCCGAGCGGAATCGCGCCGCTCGGATCCCCGCCTGCGGCGGGCAGATCCCTGAAGGCGTCGGCTTCGCCGCCGCAACTGCTCGGAATGACACATGCTGAGATGCGACGACAGGCCGACTGGTGAGGCGCCGCTCTGATACGGCGGTGGAGCGTGGTTCGATTCCACGGTCGTCGATAAGCGTGGGGAAACCCATGGTTCCCCCACAGGCCCCCTCCTTCCGGCTTGTGCACGGGGCATCCGCTCTTGGCCTCCCGGGCGGCCAAGCCGCCCTCCGGCCTCACCAGCGCGTGCACGGTCACTCGACTATCACAACACCTTTCTGGTCGTGGGGGAGACGGACACCCCACCGACTTCGGGCGTCGGAGATCGCAGGTTCGAGTCCTGCCGACCAGATCTTCGCTCTCTGGCAGAGAGCGACGCGCGGTAGAGGAGCGGCTGTCCTCGCGAGCCTCATGAGCTCGAGACCGTGGGTTCGAATCCCACCCGCGCCATCGGAACTCGATCTCGTGGATCGAGTTCGACAGGAACGGCTCGTCGACGGGCGAGCCGGGAAGTGACGGAACAGGGCTGTGCAGAGCGCGGGCCCTAACGTGCAGCTGGGCCGACAAGCCTCCAGGGCCTACCGGTGAGGAGGTGGCAGCGCGGCAATCGCGCAGGCAGGACTGCCGAAAGGTAAAACAGCTGGCTCCGGGTCCAAACCGAGCGGTAACGTCTCTGTACCCGGTTGCGGGGAGCCGATCCCGCCTTCCATAGTTCTCCTCCTCCTCGGGCTCACCAAGCCGCGCTTGGTTTCACCGGTTGACCGTGCTGCGGCGATCGCGGCCGGAGGGCGGCTTCGCCGCCCGGGAGGCCAGGCTCGGGTGATCTGTACGAGCCAAGAGGAGGGGCTCGTGGGGGAACCATGGGTTCCCCCAGGTCCATGGCGGCCGTGGTGTAACGGCAAGCATCCGGGGTTGTGGGCCCCGCAGTGTCGGTTCGAGCCCGACCGGCCGCCCTTTTCTTCCGCGAGGGTGGGTTCCGCGGAAGCGGTACCGACCCGCGGGATCCCGCCTTCGGCGGGGCAATCCCTGAAGGCGTCGGCTTTCGCCGCCGCAACACCTCGATTCCTTGCGGACGCCGAGCATCGGCGAGCTCAGCGCGCTGTAACCGCGTCGCCCCTGGCTGTGGTGGTTCGACTCCACCCGTCCGCATTCGACTCGAACGCGAGAAAGGAGGCGTGTCGCACATGCGTCGTTCACATCGACATGGGTCCCGCTTGCAGACATCCGCCTCCGCGCCCGTCACCTCGACCGGGCGAAGCTCGAGCTCTACCGAACATGGCTCGAGGAGGGACGTGAGGCACCGCCGGTACGACTGATCCGGGCGGGCGAGATCTTCCACGTCCAGGATGGCCGCCACCGAATCACGGCGGCGGAGATCGCCGGCCACACGGTGATCGAGGCAGACGTTCGGGATCCCTGACATCGACCGTCGGGCCGGCGCGGCGGCGCCGGCCCGAGGCTCCAGACCACCGCCCTGCATGCAGGGCATCCATGGGCCCGTAGCAGGAGATCAGCACGTGCACTCCGGGCCGGTGTGGTAGCGCCGGTGAACTGGTCGGAGAACATCGTGGGTGCAACTCCCACCGGGTCCACTCGTCGCGGGCCGGAGCAGCCCGGTTATCTGGACACCAACCACACAGTCCGGGCCGCGCAGACACGACCGCGATTCGACACCGAGGCTGCGGGCCGGAGCAAACCGGTTATCGCCTCGACAAGCGACAGGTTGCGGGTTCGAGTCCCGCTCCGGGCCGGACGGCCCGGGTAGCTCAAAGGTAGAGCAGTTGCCGGTCTGCACGACCATGACCGCAGCCTCGACCATCTAATCGCCTGCGGGCCGGAGTGGAGCGGTTATCAGGCAGAGCGCCCGGCCTGGCCGGGAGGTCGCGGGTTCGATTCCCGCCTTGTAGCTCAGAGCACACACGCCGCCCCGCAATCCACGACCGCAGGCTCGACACGCAGAGAGGGGGAGCCCATGTCGTACCTGGCCCAGTACCTGCCGCGCGCATGCGCTCCCGTCCGTGCGCTCCGCGGCGCCCGCGTCGACGAGCAGACCCAGCTGAACCAGCCGGGCTACTACGCCGGCGCGTACGTCCGCGTCTTCGTCGAGGACACGTCCCGGCGACGCATCCGCCGCGGCGTGATCCCGTCGCCGCGGTTCGCACTCGAGATCGCCGACTGCACGAACACGATCCGTCTCGAGTTCGCCGTCGAGACCGACGGCTACCGCGAGAACTCGCTGTTCAAGATCTCGACCCTGATCGAGGCGCTCCAGCGGTTCGAGGCGGGCCTCGAGGCCGAGGCCGAGCTCTACGCCGACCGCGAGAGCGTGCACGCGCCGGCGGCCGTCTAGCGGCCGCCGGCCCCACATCCAAGAGAGGAGGGCGGGAATGTCCTACCTGAAGCGCATCAACCGGCGCCGAACACCCCAGTCGGCGCCGATCCCGGGCTCCATCCAGGTGCCCAACTCGACCGGCGGCTTCACGTGGTCGGCGGACGACTGGACACGGGTGCGCCGGTTCCTCGTCCTCGGCTCGGAGGGCGGCAGCTACTACGCGTCGGAGCGCGCGCTCACGCTCGCGAACGCGGACGCAGTCGCACGCTGCCTCGCCGCCGACGGCGTCGCGACGGTCGCGGCGATCGTCGAGGTGAGCGAGACCGGTCGAGCTCCCAAGAACGACCCGGCGCTGTTCGCGCTCGCGATGGCGGCGGGTCTCGGCGACGTCGAGACGCGACGTGCCGCGCTCGAGGCGCTCCCGCGGGTCGCGCGAACGGGTACGCACCTGTTCCGCTTCGCGCAGTTCGTCGAGGGCTTCCGTGGCTGGGGCCGCTCGCTCCGTCGCGGCATCGGCCGGTGGTACGCCGCACAGTCGGTAGAGGCGCTCGCGTACCAGGCGGTGAAGTACCGTCAGCGCGAGGGCGTGTCGCACCGAGACCTGCTGCGTCTGGCCCACCCGGCCGCTCGCGTCGGCGCGGGCAACCCGACACTCGACGTGTCGGCCGCGCACCGCGGCCTGTTCGAGTGGATCGTTCGAGGCGGCGAGACGGACGGCCTGCCGCGGATCGTCGAGGGCTTCGCGCGCGCTCAGGCGGCGCGAACCCCGGCGGAGACGGCGGCGCTCGTCCGCGAGTACGTTCTGCCGCGCGAGGCGCTCGTGAGCGAGCACCTCAAGTCGCCGGACGTGTGGGAGGCGCTGGTCGACGACATGCCGTCGACGGCGCTCATCCGCAACCTCGCAACGATGACGCGGGTCGGTCTCCTGGCCCGCGGCTCAGCTGCAAGCCGCCTCGTTGTCTCGCGGCTGCGCGACGGCGAGCGGCTCCGCCGGTCGCGCGTGCACCCGATCGCCGTGCTCTCGGCGATGCGGACGTACGAGTCGGGTCACGGCGCCCGCGGTCGCGGCGAGTGGACGCCGGTCCGGGCGATCGTGGACGCTCTCGACGACGCGTTCTACGCCTCGTTCGCGAACGTCGAGCCGGCCGGCACGCGGATGCTGCTCGCGCTCGACGTATCGGGCTCGATGCAGTCGGGCCTGGTCGCCGGCGTGCCGGGCCTCACCCCGCGTGACGCCTCGGCAGCGCTCGCACTGGTGACGGCGGCGACGGAGCCGGAATGGGAGATCGTCGGCTTCTTCGCCGGCAAGCGAGGCTGGAAGGCTGGTCAGAGCCGACGCTGGCACGGCGCCGTGGACGGCATCACGCCGCTCACGATCAGCCCGCGACAGCGGCTGACCGATGCCGTGCGCGTCGTGTCGAACCTCCCGTTCGGCGCGACGGACTGCGCCCTGCCGATGCTGTACGCACGGGCGCAGAAGCTCGAGATCGACACGTTCGTGATCTACACCGACTCGGAGACCTGGTGGGGCGACGTCCACCCGGCGCAGGCTCTGCAGGAGTACCGCGCCTGGTCGGGTATCGACGCCCGCCTGGTCGTGGTCGGCATGGTCGCGAACGAGTTCTCGATCGCCGACCCGGACGACCGGGGTCAGCTCGACGTCGTCGGTTTCGACACGGCGACGCCGCAGCTGATCGCGGAGTTCGCCCGCGGCTCGCTCTGACGAGCGGGCACCGAGGTGGGGCGCTCCGAGCGGGGCGCCCACACCTCGCACCCTTGACACCGTGGCCGAGAGGCGAGGCGCGCGCCTGCAAAGCGCGGCACGGCAGTTCGAGTCTGCCCGGTGTCTTTCCTTGCTTGGCGCAGATCGAGAATCCGCTCACGCGGATTCTCGCTCGCGCAGATCCCTGAAGGCGTCCGCTGTCGCGGCCGCAACCGCAGGGAGACGGCGACGCGACGCGCTGCGGTGTCCTTCACATGCCGTCCGCCGTAGGGTTTCCGGATGCGCCGACTCCCTGCCGAGGTCATTCCCAGGATTCCCGAGCCGGTCCGGAAGGTGGCGCGGAACGCGGTCTGGGGCTTCGGTCGGGCGACCGCGCGATGGCGGCCCCTGCCGGACTTCCTCGTGATCGGGGCGCAGAAGGCCGGTACGACGGCGCTCTACGCGTACCTCCGCTGGCATCCCGGGATCACCGGGCCGTCCTGGAAGGAAGTGAGCTTCTTCGACCGGCACTGGTGGCGCGGCAAGCGCTGGTACCGCGGTCAGTTCCCGCTCCGCTCGCGCGGGAGGCTCGTCGGGGAGGCGAGCCCGAGCTACCTCTTCCACCCGCTCGCACCCGAGCGGGCTCGAGCCGTGGTCCCGGACGCGCGGCTCCTCGTCGTCCTCCGGAACCCGGTCGACCGGGCGTACTCGCAGTACCAGCACGAGGTCGCGCTCGGCCGCGAGCCTTTGTCGTTCGAGGACGCGCTCGCCGCCGAGGAGGGAAGGACACGCGGCGAGGTCGAGCGCCTGGTCGCCGACCCACGCGCCTTCAGCCACGAGTGGTGGGACCACACCTACGCGTCGCGCGGGCTGTACGCGGAGCAGCTCGACCGCTGGCTCGCGGTGTTCCCCCGCGATCAGCTGCTCGTCGTCACCAGTGACGAGCTGGGGGAGAGGTCCGCCGGGACGTACGCCTCGATCCTCGCGTTCCTCGGCGCCGCGCCGCACCGGCTCGACGAGTACCCTCGCGTCTTCGACCGTGACTACGCGCCCATGCGGCGCGAGACCCGAGAGGCGCTCGCCGCACGGTTCGCCGAGCCGAACCGGCGGCTCGAGGAGCTCCTCGGGCGCGAGCTCGGGTGGGGCTGAGCCCCGTTTACGCCTCGGTCGCCGGCTCCCAGATGTTGATGTCGCTCTCCGTCGCGTAGCGGTCGATCTCGGCGAGCTCCTCGTCCGAGAAGTCGAGCCGGTCGAGCGCGCGCACGTTCGCCTCGAGCTGCTCGACGCTGCTCGCGCCGACCAGCGTGGACGTCATCCTCGCGTCGCGCAGCGTCCACGCGAGCGCCATCGCCGGCAGCGTCTGCCCGCGGCGCGCGGCGATCTCCCGGAGCGCGGTCACCTTCGCCATCGTCTGGTCGGTGAGCTGGTCCGCCGAGAGGTAGAGGCGGCGCGCGATCCGCGAGTCCTCGGGGATCCCGTGCGCATACCGGTCGGTCAACAGGCCCTGTGCGAGTGGGGAGAAGCCGATGCACGCGACGCCGAGCTCGCCGAGCGCCTCGAGGAGGCCGTCCTCGATCCACCGGTTGAGCATCGAGTACGACGGCTGGTGGATCAGCAGGCGCGTTCCCAGCCCGTCGAGGATCGCCGCAGCCTCGCGCGTCTGCTCCGGTGGGTACGAGGAGATCCCGACGTACAGCGCCTTCCCCTGCCGGACGGCGGAGTCGAGTGCACCCATCGTCTCCTCGAGCGGCGTCGCCGGATCGAGCCGGTGCGAGTAGAAGATGTCGACGTAGTCGAGCCCCATCCGACGCAGGCTCTGGTCGAGGCTTGCGAGCAGGTACTTCCGCGAGCCCCACTCGCCGTAGGGGCCTGGCCACATGTCGTATCCGGCCTTCGTCGAGACCACGAGCTCGTCCCGGTACGGCGCGAGATCGGTGGCCAGAAGGCGTCCGAATGTCTCCTCGGCCGAGCCGTACGGCGGCCCGTAGTTGTTCGCGAGGTCGAAGTGCGTGATCCCCAGGTCGAACGCACGCCGGACGATCGCGCGACTCGTTTCGAGCGGCCGGTCGGCCCCGAAGGTGGTCCACAATCCGAGCGAGATCGCCGGGAGCAGCAGTCCGCTGCGTCCCGCCCGACGGTACGGCATCCGCTCATAGCGCTCGGCATCGGCGACGTAGGTCATGCGTTCCTCCACTCCGGGGTCGCGGCGAGCTCCTCGAACGGACGGAGCGCGTCGGGGTTGGCGAGCGAGTCCCTGCTCAGGGCGGTGTCGGCCGGCTCGCCGCTCAAGATGCGCTTCACGGGCACCTCGAGGACCTTGCCGGAGAGCGTGCGGGGGACCTCGGCGATCGACCGGACCTCGTCCGGCACGTGGCGCGGCGAGCAGTCCTCGCGGATCCGCCCGCGGATCCGCGCGACGAGGGCGTCGTCGAGCGACACGCCGTCTCGCAGGACGACGAACAGCGGCATGTACCCCTGCGTCCCCTCGCGCGGGAGGTCGACGACGAGCGCGTCGACGACCTCGTCGAGCGCGAGGACGGCGCTGTAGATCTCCGCCGTTCCCATCCGGATGCCGCCGCGGTTGATCGTCGCGTCGGAGCGTCCGGTGATCACGGCCGTGCCGCGATCGGTGAGCTCGATCCAGTCGCCGTGCCGCCAGACCCCGGGGAAGGTGTCGAAGTAGGACGCGCGCAGGCGGGAGCCGTCCTCGTCGCCCCAGAGGCGGATGGGCATGGACGGCATCGGCTCGGTGATCACCAGCTCGCCGACCTGGCCGACGACCGACTCGCCCTCCGGCGTCCACGCCTCCACCTTCGCGCCGAGCGCTCGTGCCTGCAGCTCTCCCCGGTGGACGGGGAGCGTCGGCACGCCGCCGACGAACGCCGTGCAGACGTCGGTGCCGCCGGAGGTCGAGAACAGCCAGAGATCAGGCCCGAGCGCGTCGTAGACCCAGTCGAAGCCCTCCGGCGCCAGGGGCGACCCGGTCGAGCCGAGCGACGCGACGCGGGAGAGGTCACGGCCCTCGCGCGGTCGCACGCCGTCCTTCGCGCATGCGGCGACGAAGCTCGCCGACGTGCCGAAGCACGTGATGCCTGCTTCCTCTGCCAGCCCCCAGAGCACGCCGAGGTCGGGGTGCCCGGGGCTGCCGTCGTAGAGGACGATCGACGCGTCCGTGAGCAGACCGCCGACGAGGAAGTTCCACATCATCCAGCCCGTTGTCGTAAACCAGAAGAAGCGGTCCTCGCGCTGGAGGTCGGCGTGGAGGCGCAGCGCCTTCAGGTGCTCGAGGAGGACCCCGCCGTGGCCGTGCACGATCGCCTTCGGGAGCCCGGTCGTCCCCGAGCTGTAGAGCACCCACAGTGGATGGTCGAAGGCGACCTGCGCGAAAGCGAGCGCCTCGTCCTCGCCCTCGGCGAGGAAGTCGTCCCACCGCGTTGCGTTGTCGAGCCCCTCGAGATCCGGCTCCGGGTCGAGGTAGCCAAGCACGACGGTGCGCTCGAGGCTCGGCATCGCCTCCTGGAGCGCCTTGACGACCTCGAGCCGGTCGTGGTCCCGCCCGCCGTAGCGGTAGCCGTCGACCGCGAGCAGGATGCGCGGCTCGATCTGCGCGAACCGGTCGACGACGCTCCGCACGCCGAAGTCGGGCGAGCAGCTCGACCAGACCGCGCCGAGGCTCGCGCACGCGTGGAACGCGACGACGGCCTCGACGATGTTGGGGAGGTACCCGACGACCCGGTCACCCGGCCCGATCCCCGCTGCGCGGAGCGCCGCGGCCGCGCGACCGGTCGCGTCGCCGAGCTCGCCCCAGGTCGTCTCGCGGAGCGGTCGCAGCTCGGACGCGTGTCGGATCGCGACGACGTCCGGGTCCCGGTGCCGGTACGCATGCGCCGCGTAGTTCAGGCGCGCCCGCGGGAACCATCGTGCCCCGGGCATCGCGTGCGAGTCGAGCACGCTCCCGTACGTCTGGGAGGAGCGCACCTCGAAGTAGTCCCAGATCGAGCTCCAGAACGCCTCGAGCTCGTCGACCGACCAGCGCCAGAGGTCGTGGTAGCCGCTCGTCCGGACGCCGCTCGTCTCCGCCAGCCAGCGCCCGTACCGCGTGATCGTCGCGCGCTCGATGCGCGCGTCGTCCGGCTGCCAGAGGATCGGGGGCGTCGCGGCCACGCGAGGAGAGCCTATGCAAGCGCCCGAGAGGGAAAGAGAGGTGCCGGGCGCGCCCGGAGGGCGCGCCCGGCAGCGAGCATCAGCCGGCGAGGGTGACGTTCGTCGCCTGCGGGCCCTTCTGGCCCTGCTCCGGCACGAACTCGACCTTCGCGCCCTCGGGGAGGGACTTGAAGCCCTCGCCCTGAATGCCGCTGAAGTGAACGAAGAGGTCCTTGCCGCCGTCGTCCGGGGTGATGAAGCCATACCCCTTGGCGTCGTCGAACCACTTCACGGTTCCGGTTGCCATCTGGATGAACACCTCCTTGCCAAGTACTCACGAACGGGCGGGGAGGTGCAGGAAGAAGCGCACTACCGAACCGCGTCCTGTTGAACGGTGGGAAAGTAGCAGGGATTTTCGACGCCGGCCCGGATCCGTTCGGACCCGGGCCGGCGGTGTCGTGTTACGCCGACTCCGCGAGGTCGCGGCGCCGCTTGAGAGGCGTCGCGTCGTGGTCGAGCGCGTGCTGCAGGCGCGTGAGCGCCGACTTCTCGAGCTGGCGAACCCGCTCCCGGGTGAGCTCGAGCACGCGGCCGATCTCCTCGAGCGTCAGGCTCTCCTGGCCGTCGAAGCCGAAGCGGAGCTCCAGGACGCGACGCTCCCGCTCGGGCAGGCCCGAGAGCGCGGAGCGAACCCGCTCGCGCTGGAACGACTCGTCCGCCTCCTCGACGGGATCCGGCGCGGTGCGATCGGCGAAGAGGTCGCCGAGCTCGCCGTCGCCGTCGGAGCCGACAGCCTGGTTGAGCGAGACCGACGCCTCGACCGCGTCGAGGGCCTCCTCGACGTGGTGCAGCTTGAGGCCCGTCGCCTTGGCGAGCTCCTCGGTCGTCGGCTGCCGGCCGAGGCTCACCTCGAGGCGCTGCCGGGCGCGGCTGAGCTTCTGCTGCCGCTCCTGGACGTGCACCGGCACGCGGATCGTCGCCGACTGGTTGGCGACCGAGCGCTGACACGCCTGGCGGATCCACCACGTGGCGTACGTCGAGAACTTGAATCCCTTGCGGTAGTCGAACTTCTCGACCGCGCGGTTGAGGCCGATGACGCCGTCCTGGATCAGGTCGAGGAACGGCACGCCGTGGCCGCGGTAGCGCTTCGCGATCGAGACCACGAGCCGCAGGTTCGAGTTGATCATGCGCTCCTTGGCGGCGAGGTCGCCGCGCTCGACGCGCTTCGCGAGCGCGATCTCGTCCGCGGCGGTGAGCAGCTGGTAGCGGCCGATCTCCGAGAGGAACATGCCGAGCGAGTCGGTCGTCGACGGGCCCGAGCCGGGCGTGAGGTCGAGCTCGAAGTCGTCCTCTTCCTCGGTCGCGGGCAGCTCGACGCCGCGCTCGCTGAGGAGCGTCTTGAAGGCCGTGATGGCGTCCTCGTCGAGCTCGTGCTCGAGCACGAGCGCGTCGAGCTCGTGAGCCTCGACCTTGCCGCGCTCCTCCGCCTCTGCGGCGAACGCATCCAGTGCAGGAATTTCGATGATGCTGGTCTCCAAGTGTCCTCTTTCGTTCTCGGACGCGCGACGCGATTCCTGCTCGCGCGTGTTTGGTCTGTCCTGAGGTGGGCGCCACACGACGACGCAGTCGTCGCAGCGCCTCTGAGAGTGTGAACGGCCGAGCGGCCCGTGTCATTCCCAGAGGGGCACTTCGAACGAATTGTTTACGTTTGGCGTGATATGCGGTCGGAAACGGCCGCTCGGAGGCCTCAGTTGACCCGCGGATCGTCCGGGAGCAGGGCCAACACCGCGAGCGCGCCTCCCTGCCGGCGGAGTACCTCGCGCCAGAGGGCGTTGGGCTCGACGCTGAAGATGTCCGACGCGCGCGCGGGAAGCACGACCCAGGAGCGGTCCTCGAGCTCGTCCTCGAGCTGACCGGGGGACCATCCCGCGTAGCCCGCGAACACCCGGAGCGCCCGCACCGGGCCGACGTCGTCCTCGTCCTCGATCTCGCCCGGCAGGAAGCCCACGGTGTCGAAGACGAGGTCGGCGGCGTCAGTCGGGTCGACGAAGTCCGCGAGCACGACGACGGCGCGCGGCTGGACAGGGCCGCCGAGGTGGACGAGAGCGCCGTCCTCGGCGAGCGATGCGAGCGGAGGGACGGCCTCGGAGACCGTCACCGAGGTCGGTCGGTTGAGGACGACCCCCATCGCCCCGTCCTCGCCGTGCTCGCCGACGAGCAGCACCGTGCGGCGGAAGTTCGGATCGTCGAGCGCCGGCCCGGCGACGAGTAGCTGGCCACGGAGCGAGCCCACGTCGTATTCTCGCCCGCCCGGACGGGGTCCGGGCGGGCGAGAACGAGTGCTAGCGGCTCGCGACGACGCGCTTGGCGCCGGCGATCTTGACCCGGTAGGTCTTCGAGACCTGGGTTCCGGAGTCCCCGAGCGCCCAGAACTTCACCTTGAAGGTGCCCGCCTCCAGCGGCGTCCCGGTGAGGAAGCCCGTTGCCTCGTCGAGCTCGAGGCCGGGTGGGATCCTGCCGGAGACGAGGAAGATCTTCGTCTTGGAGGCACCGCCGACCGGGAGCCGCCACGAGTACGTCTTGCCGACGGCCCCGACCTTCGGCAGCTTCGTCTTGTGGAACGCGAGCAGCGCCTGCGTGGTGAAGGTCACCTGCAGGGTGTCCGTGGTGCCGCGTGCGTCCTTCACGGTGATCGTCGACTTCGTCACGCCCGCGCGCGTCGGCGTCCCGGTGACGGTCCCGTCGGGATTCAGCGTGACCCCCGCCGGGAGCGCGCTGGCGCTGTACGCGTACGGCTCGCGGCCCCCGGTCGCCTTGACGCCCCAGCTGACCGGTGTGGCGAGCTTCATGCTCACGGTGATCGGCTGGGCGGAGACGGGCGTCCCGTTGGGGGCGAGGCCGAGATCGAGCGGGGCGAGCACGAAGATCCCGAGCTGCTTCGTGTCGGTGGCGCCCTCACCGCTCGCCTGGACGGTGAAGCCGAAGTTGCCGCTCTGGGTGGGTGTCCCGGAGATCACGCCGTTCGGGTTGAGCGTCAGGCCCGGCGGAAGCGCACCGCTCGCGAGCGACCACGCGCTGACGGTCGCACCGGATGCGGTGAGCGCCGGTGCCGTGTACGCCTGGTTGATGTTCGCGTCGGGAAGCCCCGATCGTCGACACGACCAGCCGGGGCTTGCCGGGGGCGACGTTGATGATGAACCGATCGTCCGACGGCGTCTTGCCGCAGCCCGGTCCCTTGTCGTATTTGACGGTGAGATAGAAGTCGTAGCTACCCGCCGCGGTGGGCGTCCCGCTGATGACGCCCTCATCCGAGATGGACAATCCGGGCGGGAACGAGCCCGACGAGACCCCGAACGTGGCGCAGTCGAAATCGCCACCGCGTGGGGGATCGTTCGGCGAATCCCGCGTGAGATAGATCGTCAGTGAGTAGGGCTGTCCGGCCGTTGCGGTCGGACAGGTGGCCGGGTTCTCACCCGGGCAGCCCATCGCGCTCTCGTCGAAGTTTCCGGCAGACGCGCCTGGCACGAGGATCGCGCCGGCGGCGATGACGATTGCAGCGGTGAGGATCAGTCGGAGACGACGCATCAAGCTCCCTTTCGGCGACGACGGAAGGCGCGGCACGCTAGCAACGGGGTGAAAAGGTTCCGTAAGGCTTAGCGCGACGTGCGGACGGTACCGACGATGCGCCGAGCGGGTACGGTGGAGCCGCCGGGACGGCACGAGAGCGTAGGATCGCGCCGTGGCAACGGCCTCCCGTGAGATCCGCCTCGTCGCGCGGCCGCGCGGCGCGCCGGTCGGGTCGGACTTCGAGCTCGCCGAGATCGAGGTTCCCGACCCCGGCGACGGCGAGATCGTGATCCGCAACGCGTACCTCTCGGTCGACCCGTACATGCGCGGACGGATGAACGACGTCAAGTCGTACGTGCCGCCCTTCGCCCTCGGCGAGCCGATGACGGGCGGTGCGGTCGGACAGGTGATCGCGTCGCGCAACGAGCGCTTCGCCGACGGATCCTGGGTCGTGCACGACCTCGGCTGGCGCGAGGTGGCGCTCTCGGAGGGACGCGGAGCCCGCGTGGTCGATCCGGAGCGCGCGCCGCTGTCGACCACGCTCGGCGTCCTCGGGATGCCCGGCCTCACGGCCTACGTCGGCGTCGTGGACATCGGCGAGGTGCGCGACGGCGACATGGTGTTCGTGTCCGGCGCGGCGGGGGCCGTGGGCAGCGTCGCGGCGCAGATCGCGAAGCTGCGCGGTGCGCGCGTCGTCGGCAGCGCCGGGTCGCCCGAGAAGGTCGCCTGGCTGCGCGAGCTCGGGCTCGACGCCGTGTTCGACTACCACGAGGCGTCCACGCGCGACGCCCTCCGCGAGCACGCGCCTGACGGGATCGACGTCTACTTCGACAACGTCGGCGGCGAGACCCTCGAGGCCGCGATCGGCGCGATGCGCCTTCACGGCCGAATCGTCGCCTGCGGGTCGATCTCGCGGTACAACGCGACCGAGGCGCTCCCCGGGCCGCGCAACATGTTCCTCGTCGTCACGAAACGGCTGCGGATGCAGGGGTTCATCGTCTTCGACCACTACGACCGCTTCCCCGCGTTCCTCGCGGAGGTGGCGCCGGCCGTCGCCGACGGGTCGATCCGCTACCGCGAGACGATCGTCGATGGGATCGAGCGCGCACCGGAGGCGTTCATCGGGCTGCTCGAGGGGGCGAACGTCGGGAAGATGCTCGTGCGGGTCGGGCCCGAGCGGTGAAGCGGTACCTCTGCCGCGTCCTCGGGCACCGCGTACCGGAGGGGAAGCGCTTCTTCCTCACGCAGCGCCGCGCCCGCTGCACGCGCTGCGGCAAGCGCGTGCGCGTGAACCAGTAGGCGTCCTCAGGCGGGAACGACCGGAAGCCGCCGACGGCGGGTCACGCCAGGGAGTCGAGCGCCGCTCGGAGCGACGCGACGTACGTCGCGAGTGCCGCGGGGCCGTCCTCGGCCACCTGCACGGCGCGCGACCCGACGACGATCCCGTCGGCGAGGGCGCCGGCCGCCGCCGCGTGCGCGGGCGTCGAGATGCCGAACCCGGCGTAGAGCGGCACTCCGTTCGAGAGCGTGCGCGCCCGCTCGACGAGCCCGTCGAGCGCGTCGGACAGCTCGTCGCGGGCGCCCGTCGTCCCGGTCAGCGTCACGAGGTAGAGCCAGCCGTCGGTCGTCCCTGCCGCCAGCCGGATCCGCTCGTCCGTCGAGGTGGGAGCGACGAGGTGGATGCGCCGGAGCTCGGGACGCTGCCCCGCGGGGACGTCCGAGACGATCAGGCTCGTCGCTCCCGCCGCGGCGGCGTCCGCCGCGAAGCGCTCCCAGCCGTATGCCTCGAGGAGCGCCGCGTACGTCATGGGCACGATCGGCGTCGATCCGAGGCGCGCCCGCGTCTCCCCGAGGCACTCGAGGCACTGCGCCGTCCGCATCCCGCGCGCGAGGGCCCGTTCGGACGCGCGCTGGATCACGGGGCCGTCCGCGAGCGGGTCCGAGAACGGGAACCCGAGCTCGATCAGGTCCGCGCCCGCCTCGACGGCCGCCTGCGCGAGCGCCGGGGTCTCCGGCTCGGCGACGAGGTAGACGACGAGCGCCTTGCGGCTCACGTGCGCTCGGCTCCGAGCGCGGCGAGCGCCTCCGACAGGTCCTTGTCGCCTCGCCCCGAGAGGCAGACCGCCACGAAATCCGCGTCGAGCCGGTCGACGACGGCCAGCGCGTGCGAGGACTCGAGCGCCGGGATGATCCCCTCGGTGCGCGTCAGCCGCGCGAACGCGTCGAGCGCCTCCTCGTCCGTGCACGGCAGGTACGTCGCGCGGCCCGTGTCCCGGAGCCACGCGTGCTCGGGCCCGACACCGGGGTAGTCGAGCCCCGCGGAGATCGAGTGCGCGTCGGCGATCTGCCCGTCCTCGTCGGCGAGGATCGACGAGCGCGAGCCGTGCAGCACGCCGGCGCGGCCCGTGCCGAGCGAGGCGGCGCCCGCGGCCTCGACGCCCACGAGCCGCACCTCGGCGTCGTCGAGGAACCCCGCGAACATCCCGATCGCGTTCGAGCCGCCGCCGACGCACGCGACGACGACCTCCGGAAGGCGGTTCTCGGCCTCGAGGAGCTGCGCGCGCGCCTCGCGTCCGATCACCGCCTGGAGCTCGCGGACGAGCTCGGGGTACGGCGCAGGGCCGACGCACGATCCGATCACGTAGTGGGTCGTCTCGACGTTCGTGATCCAGTCGCGGATCGCCGCGCTCGTCGCCTCCTTGAGCGTCCTCGTGCCGAACTCGACGGGCTCGACGCTCGCGCCGAGGAGGCGCATCCGCTCGACGTTGGGCGCCTGGCGGCGCATGTCCTCGACGCCCATGTAGACGACGCACTCGAGCCCGAACCGCGCGCAGGCGGTCGCCGTCGCGACGCCGTGCTGGCCCGCGCCGGTCTCGGCGATGATCCGGCGCTTCCCGAGCCGCTGCGCCAGCACGACCTGGCCGAGCGCGTTGTTGATCTTGTGGGCGCCGGTGTGGTTCAGGTCCTCGCGCTTCAGGTAGACGCGCTTGCCCGGCGCGAAGCGCGACGCGAGCGTGATCGGCGACGGACGACCGACGTACGTGCGGCCGAGCTCGTCGAGCTCCGCCGCGTACGCCGGATCGGCCTTCGCGGCTTCCCAGGCCGCCGTCAGCTCGTCGAGGGCCGGGATGAGCGTCTCGGGGACATAGCGCCCCCCGTACGGGCCATAGGTCTCCTCGCGCCCCTGGTCGGCGGTGGCTCCCGCCGGGCGGAGCCCGGCTCCGCCACCGCCTGACGCCGCTCGCGGCACCGAGCTCTTCGGGCCCGTATCACCCATACTGTGCCCTCCGGCTCGGCACCGCGAGCGACGCCCCAGGAACGCGAGGAACCTCGAGCCCCTGGTCGGCGGTGGCTCCCGCCGGGCGGAGCCCGGCTCCGCCACCGCCTGACGCCGCTCGCGGCACCGAGCTCTTCGGGCCCGTATCACCCATACCGTGCCCTCCGGCTCGGCACCGCGAGCGACGCCCAGGAACGCGAGGAACCTCGAGCACCATCATGCGCGGGCCGCCTCCACGTAGGCCCGCACGCGGGCGTGGTCCTTGATCCCGGGCGACGTCTCGAGCGACGACGACGCGTCGACGGCCCAGGGACGGACCGCGGCGATCGCCTCGGCGACGTTCTCCGGTCCCAGTCCACCGGCGAGCACGACCCTGCCGTCCGCGCCGGCCGCGCGCTCCCAGTGGCCGGGATCGTCCTCGCCCCAGGGAAGGTCGAGCACCCGGGCGACCGCTTCGTCGCCGCGGTAGAGCGTCGCGTCCCGCCCGCGCACCTTGCCGGCCTCGACGGTGTGCACCTGATCGAGCTCGGCCGGCGACGCGCCCGCCTCGCCGACCCAGACCGCGACGGAGAGCGTCTCCTCGGGGACGGGCAGCACGGACGCAGCAGCGCGTGGGCTCTCGGGGGCGAGGACGAAGCCGAGGAGGTCGGCGCCCGCATCGGCGGCGACTGCGACGTCTTCCTCGCGCGTCAGGCCGCAGACCTTGACGAGCGGCCGCGAGAGGAGCTCGGCGAGCTTCGTCGCCGGATCCGGCGAGCGCATGAGCGCCGAGCCGACGAGGATCGCGTCCGCACCCGCAAGCTCCGCGGCGGCACCCTGAGCGCGCGAGTGGATCCCCGACTCGGCGATGGCGACGCGGTCCGAGGGAATCCGGGACACGAGCTCGAGCTGTGCGTCGCGGTCGATCTCGAAGGTGGCGAGGTCGCGCGCGTTGACCCCGAGGACCGGCGCGCCGACCGCGATGCCGCGGTCGAGCTCGGCCGCGGTGTGCGCCTCGACGAGGGTGTCGAGCCCGAGTCGGTGCGCCTCGGCCAGGAGCTCGACGACCTGCCTGTCGTCGAGGTCGCGGAGAAGGAGCAGCACGGCGTCGGCGCCCGACTCCCGGGCCGTGCGGAGGTCGTCGGCGGTCGAGAAGAAGCCCTTCGCGAGGAGCGGCGCCTGGGTCGCGGCGCGAGCGGCGCGCAGGTCGTCCCACGACCCGGCGAAGCGCTCGTCGACGAGGACGGAGATCGCCGCCGCGCCGGCGTCCGCGTACGCGGGTGCGATCCGTGCGGGGTCGGCGTCCGGCCGGAGGTCACCCGCCGAGGGCGAGCGCCTCTTGATCTCGGCGATTGCGCCGAGCCCCGGCGCGCGGAGCGCGTCGGCGAAGCGGCCCATCAGACCGCGACCTCGTTCGAGAAGGCGACGAGGCACTCGAGGGTGGCCACGGCGGCCCCGGAGTCGATCGCGGCGGCCGCGACCTCGACGCCCTCTCCGATGTCCGCCGCGAGACCGGCCGCGACGAGGGCCGCTCCTGCGTTGAGGATCACCGCGTCACGCCGGCCGCCCGGCTCGCCGCCGAGCACGCGCCGGACCGCCTCGGCGTTCTCCGCGGCGCTGCCGCCGGTCAGCTCGCCGGGAGCCGACGGGTAGATCCCGAGGGAGCGTGGATCGAGCTCCCACTCCTGGATCGCGCCGTCCGTGACCTCGACGACGAGGTTCGGCCCCGACGGCGAGAGCTCGTCGAGCCCGCCGTCACCGTGGACGACGAACGCCCGCGACGCGCCGAGCCCGGCGAGCGTCTCGGCGTACGTTCGCGCGAGGGCGGCGGAGTAGACGCCGAAGACCCCGTCGCGCGCCCCGGCAGGGTTCGCGAGCGGGCCGAGCACGTTGAACACCGTCCGCGTTCCGAGCTCCTGGCGGACCGGCGCCGCGAAGCGCATCGCGGGGTGATGGGCGCGCGCGAACATGAAGCCGAACCCGTGCTCGTCGATCGACGCGGCGATCCGCTCCGGCGGCTGCTCGAGCGCGATGCCGAGCTCTTCGAGGACGTCCGCCGAGCCGCAGGCGGAGCTCGCGGCGCGATTCCCGTGCTTCGCGACGGCGGCGCCGGCGGCGGCCGCGACGAGCGCGGCCGCGGTCGAGATGTTGATCGTGCTCGCGCCGTCACCGCCCGTCCCGACGACGTCGACGAGCGGGCGCCGGGTGGGGGAGACCGGGACGACGTGCTCCGCCATCGCCTCCGCGAAGCCGGTGATCTCGTCGACCGTCTCGCCCTTCGTCCTGAGCCCGACGAGCAGGCCGCCGATCTGGGCCGGTGTCGCCTCGCCGCGCATCACGACGCCCATCACGGCGCGCGCCTCGTCCCGGGTCAGGTCGCGCCCGTCGGCAATGGTGGCGATTGCCTCGGTGATCACGCGAGGAAGTTCTCCGCCATCTCGGGGCCCTGGGGCGTCAGGACGCTCTCGGGGTGGAACTGCACGCCCTCGATCGGATAGGCGACGTGACGGACGCCCATCACCTCGCCGTCCGCGGTTCGCGACGTGACGACGAGGTCGTCCGGCACCGTCGTCGCGGCGAGCGAGTGGTAGCGGCCGACCTCGACGCTCTCCGGCAGCCCCGCGAACACGCCCACGCCGTCGTGGGTGACGACGCTCGACTTCCCGTGGAGCAGCGCCTTCGCCTGGCCGACCTCGCCGCCGAACGCCTCGACGATCGCCTGGTGGCCGAGGCACACGCCGAGCGTCCGCGTGGTCGGGCCGAGCCGCCGGATCAGCTCGACGGACACGCCTGCGTCGGCGGGGCGGCCGGGGCCGGGGGAGACGACGAGCCGGTCGGGCGCGAGAGCGACGGCCTCGTCGGGCGTGATCGCGTCGTTCCGGACGGTGACGACCTCCGCGCCGAGCTCCTCGAGCAGGTGGACGAGGTTGTAGGTGAACGAGTCGTAGTTGTCGACCATCAGGACCCTCACCGTCCACCGCCCGCCTTGGACCCATCGCCGACAGGCACTGGCCTGCTCATCGCGCGATCTCCGTCTCGGCGAGGTCGATCGCGGCCTCGAGCGCCGCGAGCTTGTGCAGGCACTCCTCGTGCTCGGCCGCGGGGTCCGAGTCGGCGACGATCCCCGCGCCCGCCTGGAGGTACGCGGTCCCGTCCCGCATCACCATCGTCCGGAGCGCGATGCATGCGTCCATGGTGCCGCCCGGGAGCGAGTAGAGGACGGCTCCGCCGTACGGGCCGCGCCGGAAGCCCTCGAGCTCGGAGATGAGCTGCATCGCGCGGACCTTCGGCGCCCCGCTGACCGTCCCGGCCGGGAAGCACGCCCGCAGGAGTTCGAAGGGGGTCGTTCCATCCTTGAGCTCGCCGACGACCTCGGAGACGAGGTGCGACACGTGCGAGAAGCGCTCGACCTCCATGTTGCGCGCGACGTGAACTGTGCCCGCCTTGCAGACGCGCGACAGGTCGTTGCGGCCGAGGTCGACGAGCATCACGTGCTCGGCGCGATCCTTCTCCGACGAGAGGAGCCGCTCGACGTCGCCCTCGGTCGGCTCGGTGGTCCCGGCGATGGGGCAGAGGCTCGCACGGCCTTCCTCGCAGGCGACGAGTCGCTCGGGCGACGAGCCGACGAGCGCCATGCCGTCGAGGTCGAGGAGAAAGAGGTACGGCGACGGGTTCACGCGCCGCAGGGCGCGGTAGACGTCGAGGGGCGACGCGGACGTCGGCCGCTCCGCGCGCTGGGAGGGGACGCACTGGAAGACGTCGCCGGCGACGATGTGCTCCTTGACCGTGCGGACCATCTCCTCGTAGCGCGCGCGGTCCGGCGTGCGACGGATCGGCCCGGGCACGCCGCGCGGCTCGCGGTGCCAGGGGACGCCCGCTTCGAGCCTCCCTCGGATCTCCTCCTCGTCCCCCGCGAGGATCTCGGCGGTGCCCGCGCCGTGGTCGAAGCGAACCAGCGTGTCGGCGACGACGAGCCTGCTCTCCGGGAAGCCGTTCCCGTCCGAGGGGAGGGGAACCGTCGGCTCGAGCATCGTGGCGTGGTCGTAGGACAGGAAGCCGACCACGGGCAGGGTGAGCTCCTCCGCCTCCTCGAAGCTCACGAGGCTCGAGCCGGCGCCCATCCACGAGCTCCGCCCGAGCCGTCCGCGCTCCACCGATTCGAGAAGAAAGCTCGCGCTCCCCATCCCCCGCAGGCGGAGGTAGGCGCCGAGCGGCGTGAGGAGATCCGTGGTGATCGTCGCGGTCGGGTTCATCGGGCCTCGAAACGAAAGAGACCTCCAGCGGAGGTCTCGGGCAGAAACGGGTGGAGCTCTTCCCTAGCGCACGCTCCCGCCTCGCCCGTGGCGCGACCACCACCAGAGTCGAGTGCGGGCGGAATGCATCGCCGCCGAGCCTATCGGGCGGCGTGGTCGCGCGCAATCGCAGGCCGGGAGCGATGGACGGACCGACGTCCGGCACACGGCGAGACGTGCCTGGTGGACGTCGGCCCGGCAGCCTCGCATCGAGCCTCTAGTAGGGGTCGTACGGCGGCGGCGGAGGCGTCGGGTCGGAGGACGGCGGCGGCGGCGCCGGCGCCGGAGCCGGCTGCCCGAGCACGGTCTTCGTCAGCTTCGCCTGGCCGCGGATCTCGCCCGCCGAGTTCTTCGCCGTGTGGACGTTCACGTACGCTGTCCCGCGGCGCATCGCCTCAGCGACCGTCTTCGTGATCGTCATCTTGCCGCTCTGCCCGCTCCGGCACGGCCCGCAGAGCGCGAGGATCACGCCGCCCGCGACGCCCGGGCGGCCGCGATGGACGTGCGCGGCCACCGCAGGCCCGCTGAGCTTCTTGAAGGTCAGCTTCCACGCGATCGAGTAGGCCGTGCCGTCCTTCGTGACCGTGGAGGTGAAGACGCCTCCCGCGCCGGCCGGTGCCTTCGGCTTCGGCACCTCGGCGCTCGCGGAGAGCACCGTGCGGTACGTGAAGACGTCCGCGGTGCTCGAGGCGGCGGCGACCGCACAGAGCGTCAGCGCGGCGACGGCGCCTGCGAGCGCGAGCTTGATCATCCCGTTTCTCCCGTGGGTCGAGTCCCTGACAGGCGGTACGCGCCACGGTGGCGAGCGGATTGAGCAGGGACGGCTGAACGCGATGGCTACGCTGCGGGGCGATGGCCCGCGCCGTGATCGTGTCCGCCGTCCGCACGCCCTTCGGCAAGGTGGGCGGCGGCCTCGCATCCGTTCCCGCGACAGAGCTCGGTGCGATCGCGATCCGCGCGGCGCTCGACCGGGTGGGCATCGCGGGCGAGGACGTCGGCTACGCCGTGATGGGACAGGTCCTCCAGGCGGGAGCCGGGCAGGCCCCGGCCCGACAGGCGGCGATCGCTGCAGGGATCCCCAAGGAGGTCCCCGCCGACACGATCAACAAGGTGTGCGCGTCGTCGATCAGGGCGGTCGAGCTCGCGGAGCTCATGATCGCCGCCGGCCACCACGACGTCGTCGTGACCGGGGGGATGGAGTCCATGTCCTGCGCTCCCTACCTCCTGCCGAAGGGGCGCTTCGGCTACCGGCTCGGCAACGGCGAGGTCCTCGACCACATGGTCTTCGACGGCCTGACGTCGACGTTCGACGGGCTCCACATGGTGCAGCAGGCGTCCTCGGTCTCGCGCGAGCTGGGCATCTCCCGGGAGGATCAGGACGCCTGGGCCTACCGGTCTCATCAGCGCGCAGCGGCGGCGCAGGACGCCGGGCATTTCGATGACGAGATCGTCCCGGTCGGCGACGTCAGCGCCGACGAGAGCGTCCGCCGCGACACGACGCTGGAGAAGCTTGCGTCGCTGAAGCCCGTGTTCGACCCCGAGGGGACGACCACCGCGGGCAACGCTCCCGGCGTGACGGACGGTGCGTCCTGCGTCGTCGTGTGCTCGGAGGAGTGGGCGACGGAGCGGGGGATCGAGCCGCTCGCGCACGTCCTCGGCCACGCGTACGTCGCCGGCGACTTCGCGTACCTGGCACGAACGCCGGCGCAGGCCTCCGAGCGCGTGTTGAGCGCGGTCGGGCGCTCCATCGACGACGTGGCGCGGGTCGAGATCAACGAGGCGTTCTCGTCCGTCGCGCGCAACTCGACGACGATGCTCGGCACCGACGAGGAGCGGGTGAACGTGAACGGCGGCGCCGTCGCCCTCGGGCATCCGATCGGCGCATCGGGCGGTCGCATCGTCGGGACGCTGGTCCACGAGCTCCGTCGCAACGGCGGCGGGCTCGGCCTCGCCGCAATCTGCTCCGGCGGCGGCCAGGGCGACGCCCTCCTCATCGAGGTGTGAGCCGCCCGGGCCGCATGCTCGCGGCGACGCTCGTGGCGCTGGCCGCGCTCGCGCTCGTGCCGGCCGCACAGGCGCTCGACTGCCCGAACATCCCGCTCGACGAGCGGCTGGAGGCGGCCGAGGTCGCGTTCGTCGGACGGGTCGTGGACGAGCGCCCTGCTGCGAACGGCCCCGGCGTCGTCTACCGCTTCGTCGTCGACCAGCGCGTGAAGGGGTCGATCGGGCGCGAGGTGGAGGTCCACGCGCCGGTCCGACTCGTCGACGCGGCCGACGAGCCGCTCGTCCACGACGAGGCGCTGGGCGTGATGGCCGCGCTCGACGGCGCGCGCATCGTGACCGAGTCGTGCCTGCTCACCGACCCGGGGGCGCTGCTCTCGACGAGCGACGAGCCCAAGGGCGACTGGATCAAGATCGTGATCGGGCTCGTGATCCTCGCGCTCGTGCTCGGCTTCTCCATTCGCCGGCTCAATCGGCGGGAGCTCCCGCGACGCAGTAGCCTCGACCGGTGAGCTTCGAGACCGTCCTCGTCGTCGGGGCGGGCCAGATGGGCGGCGGCATCGCCCAGGTCGTGGCCGCCTCCGGGCGCACCGTGCTCATCCACGACACGGTGCCGGGCGCCGTCGAGCGCGGCATCGAGACGATGGGCCGGAGCCTCGAGAAGCTCCACGAGAAGGGCGGCCCACCCGCGGCCGAGGTCCTCGCCCGCGTGACGCCTGTCGACGGGCTCGCCGAGGCCGACCTGCTGATCGAGGCGATCGTCGAGAACGCCGAGACGAAGAAGGAGCTGTTCCGCGCCGCGGACGAGGCGCTCCCGGCGCACGCCATCCTCGCGTCGAACACGTCGTCGATTCCGATCACCGAGCTCGCCGCGGTCACCTCGCGACCCGAGCGCGTGATCGGCATGCACTTCTTCAACCCCGTCCCCGTGCTCCCGCTCGTCGAGGTGATCCGCGCGGAGCAGACGTCCGACGAGACGGCGGCCGCGATCGTCGAGCTCGCGCGGGAGCTCGGGAAGACGCCCGCGGAGGCGAACGACTTCCCGGGGTTCGTCTCGAACCGGATCCTGATGCCGTTCATCAACGAGGCCGCGTACGCGCTCATGGAGGGCGTCGCCGAGCCCGAGGCGATCGACACCGTCGCGAAGCTCGGCTTCGCGCACCCGATGGGGCCGCTCGCGCTCGCCGACCTGATCGGGCTCGACACCTGCGTCGCGATCATGGAGGTGCTCCACGACGGGCTCGGCGACCCGAAGTACGCGCCCTGCCCGCTGCTCCGCCGCTACGTCGCCGCCGGCCGGCTCGGGCGCAAGTCGGGTCGCGGGTTCTACGAGTACGCGCGATAGCCCCGCGCACGCCGGCTACGACACGGCGCTCGAGCCGCCGGGAGGGCCGCTCTGCTCAGTGCCATCCGGTTCGGTGGCTGACCCCGCCTAGACTGCCGCCGTGGACTTCGCCCTCACCGACGAGCAGCGAGAGATCCAGGCGCTCGCGCGGGACTTCGCCGACACGGAGATCGCGCCGCACGCGGGGACATGGGATCGCGAGCACCGCTTCCCGGCCGAGGTCTTCGCCAAGCTCGGCGGGCTGGGGCTGATGGGCGTCTGCGTGCCCGAGGACCTCGGGGGCGCCGGCGCCGACTTCGTCTCGTACGTGCTCGTCCTCGAGGAGCTGTCTCGCGCGGACGCGGGTGTCGGCGTCACGGTCGCGGTCCACACGAGCGCCGCGACGCTGCCGATCGTCACGTTCGGGACCGAGGAGCAGCGCTCGCGGTTCGTCCCCGCCCTCGCGCGCGGGGAGGCGCTCGGCGCGTTCGCGCTCACCGAGCCGGGCGCGGGCTCGGACGCCGGGGCGCTTCGCACGACGGCGGTCGAGGACGGCGACGGCTGGCGGATCAACGGGAGCAAGCAGTGGTGCACGAACGGCAGCCACGCCTCGACGTTCCTCGTGTTCGCCCGGACGGATCCGGAGACGGAGGGCGCGCGTGGCGTCTCCGCCTTCGTCCTCGATGCATCGCATGTCGAGGTGACCCGCGAGGAGGAGAAGCTCGGCCTGCACTCGTCGTCGACGGCCGACCTGCGCATCGACGACGCGCGGGTCGGCTCGGACCGGCTCCTCCACGAGGAGCGCAAGGGGTTCGCCGTTGCGATGGCGACGCTCGACGGCGGGCGGATCGGCATTGCCGCACAAGCCGTCGGGATTGCGCAGGCCGCGCTCGACACGGCTTGCGCCTACGCGCTCGAGCGCGAGCAGTTCGGCCACCGGATCGCCGACTTCCAGGCGATCCGCTTCACCCTCGCCGACATGGCGACCGAGATCGCAGCCGCGCGCCAGCTGACGCTACGTGCGGCGTGGCTCAAGCAAGCGGGTCAGCCGCACGGCTCGGAAGGGGCGATGGCGAAGCTGTTCGCCTCCCGGGTCGCGGTCAAGGCGAGCCAGGACGCGATCCAGGTGCTCGGCGGCTACGGGTACACGCGCGAGTTCCCGGCCGAGCGCTACTACCGGGACGCCAAGATCACCGAGATCTACGAGGGGACGAGCGAGATCCAGCGGATCGTGATCTCACGGGAGCTCCTCCGGACACACGCGCGTACGCTCACGCCGCACCTCTAGATCAACCATCTAGGCTGGGTTCCGATGCCTCGCGCGAAGGACGAGCCGGTGCGCCTCACGAAGATCTACACGCGTGGCGGCGACGCGGGGGAGACATCGCTCGGAGACGGGTCACGCGTCTCGAAGCTCGATCCGCGGATCCAGGCGTACGGGACCGTCGACGAGCTCAACGCGGCCGTCGGGGTCGTCCTCGCCGGGGCCGCTCCCGCTGCCATCCGCCCGGTGCTCGAGCGGGTCCAGAACGAGCTGTTCGACCTCGGCGCCGACCTCTCGGTCCCGCTCCACGTCGAGGGCCGGCTTCGCGTCGAGCAGCCGCTCGTCGACCGGCTCGAAGAGGAGTGCGATCGCTTCAACGCCGAGCTGCCGGAGCTCAAGAGCTTCGTCCTCCCGGGTGGCACGCCGACCGCGGCGGCGCTCCACGTCGCCCGGACGGTCTGCCGGCGCGCCGAGCGTGAGGCGATCGACGCCGCGGCGACCGTCGAGATCTCGCCGCTCGTCGCCGTCTACCTGAACAGGCTCTCGGATCTCCTCTTCATCCTGTCGCGCACGGCGAACGCCGAGGCCGGGCACGACGAGCCCCTCTGGAAGCCCGGCGCGACACGACCCTGAGGCCGGCCGCCGACGTCCTCACGACGGCGTTCCGCCTCGGGCTGACGTCGTTCGGCGGGCCCGTCGCCCACGTCGGCTACTTCCACGACGAGTACGTCGACCGTCGCCGCTGGATCCGGGACGAGGAGTTCTCCGAGCTCGTCGCGGTGACGAACCTGCTGCCCGGCCCGATGTCGAGCCAGCTCGGCATCGCGATCGGCGCGCACCACGCAGGCGTGCCGGGCGCCGCAGCAGCCTGGGTGGGCTTCACACTCCCGTCGGCGGTCGCCATGACCGTGCTCGCGCTCGTCGTCGGCGGGACGGACGTCGCCGGGGCGGGCTGGGTCCACGGCCTCGAGCTCGTTGCCGTGCCGGTGGTACTCCTCGCCTTGCTCGCGATGCGCCGCTCGCTCGCACCGGATGGGCCGCGCCTGGCGCTGGCGGCGTCGGGCCTTCTGCTCGCGCTCGGGATCGGAGGCTTCGCCGGCCAGGCGGCCGCCATCGCGTTCGGAGCGATCGTGGGAGTCGTCCTGTTCGGCGATCGCTCGCCGGTACCCCGCCTGAGCCTTCCGGTTCGGCGCCGGCGTGCGCTCGCGGTCATCTGCCTCGTGACATTGGGCGCTCTGCTCCTCGGCCTGCCGCTCGTCGCGGATGTCACGGACGTCCATGCGGTGGCGCTCGTCGACGCGATGGTCCGCTCGGGCACGTTCGTCTTCGGCGGCGGCCACGTCGTGCTTCCGTTGCTCGACCAGGCGCTCGTCGCGCCCGGTTGGGTCTCCGAGCAGGAGTTCCTCGCCGGCTACGGGCTGGCCCAGGCGATGCCCGGGCCGCTGTTCACGTTCTCGGCCTACCTCGGCGCGATCGAGGACCCCGCCCCGAACGGCGTCGCGGGGGCGGGGCTGGCGCTGCTTGCGATCTACGTGCCGTCCTTCCTCATCCTCGGGGGCGTCCTGCCGTTCTGGTCGTCGATCCGACGCCACGCTCGCGTGCAGGCGGCCCTCGTGGGGGTGACCGCGGCGGTCGTCGGCGTCCTCGCGGCTGCGTTCTGGGACCCGATCCTCACGGGGTCGATCGACGGCGTCGGCGACGTCGTCTTCGCCGTGGCATTGCTCGGCTTGCTGCGCGTGATCCCGATCTGGGCCGTGGTGCCGATCGCCGCGGCGGCCGGCGCGATCGTCTTCTAATTTGAGCCGGTGGTGATGACGGGCCAGGTGCCCGCGAGCCACTCGGCGAGCCGGCCGGCGGGCATCGGGTGGCCCAGGAAGAACCCCTGGGCGTAGTCGCAGCCGAGCGCCGCGGCCGCCTCCCAGGCGAGCCGGCTCTCGACGCCCTCCGCGACCGTCTCGAGGCCGAGCCGGTGGGCGAGCTCCACGAGCGACCGGACGATCGCGTCGGAGCGCCCTCCGCGACCCACGTCGTGGAGGAACATCGCGTCGATCTTGACCTGGTCGAGCGGCAGCGTGCGGATCGCCGCGACCGACGCCGCCCTGCCGAGGTCGTCGAGCGACATGCGGACGCCGAGGCCGCGGAGCCGCTTGACCACGAACGGGTCGAGCTCGGAGCCCGCGCCCGGCCCCGAGGGGACGATCTCGAGGGTCAGCCGCGCCGGGTCGACGCCCGTGTGATCGAGCAGCTCGGCGATCCCCCCGACCAGCTCGGGGTCGTCGACCAGCCGGTACGGCACGTTGACCGTGACGTCCAGGCTGTGCCCGACCTGCTCCCACTCCTCGATCCGGCGGAGGGCGTCCTCGGCGACCGCGAGCGTCAGCGCCTTGACGAGCGGGGTCTGCTCGATGTGCGGGATGAACTCCGACGGCGTCACCAGCCGATCGGGGTGGGCTCGCCGGACGAGCGCCTCCGCGGCGCGCACGGCGCCGGAGCGGACGTCGACGATCGGCTGGTAATGGACGACGATCTGCCCGCGCTCGAGCGCGCTCTCGAGGTCGCGGACGACTCCTCGGTCGACCGAGCGCACGTACGGGAGCGCGTCCTCCTGGCTCGAGTCGCGCTTCGTCGCGTACATCTGCCCGTCTGCCCGGGCGATCAGGTCACCCGGCTCGAGGCCGTCCTGCGGGAACAGCGCCCAGCCGATCGACGCGTCGATCTCGACGTGCCCACCGTCGACGCCGTACGGGCGTCTGAGCGCCTGCCGCATGCGGCCGACGAGCGCCGCTGCCTCCTCGTCCGTCCCCGTCCCGAGCGAGACGACGACGAACTCGTCTCCGCCGACGCGCGCGACCGTGTCCGTCGCGCGCACGACCGACTCGAGACGCCGTCCGATCGTGCGCAGAACCTGGTTCCCCGCCTCGTGGCCGCGCACGTCGTTGACGCCCTTGAATCCGTCGAGGTCGACGACGAGGAGCGCGAACGGCTCCTCCGTCCGGCGCGACCGCGCCAGCGCCTGCTCGATGCGGTCGTTCAGCAGCGCGCGGTTCGGCAGCCCGGTCAGCGGGTCGCGCAGCGAGAGCGCGTGCGCGATCTGGATCTGTCGTCCGAGGAGGAACGTCGCGATCCCGGCCCAGCCCGCCAGGGTGATCGCGACCGCGAACGCCGCGTTGATCCGCTCCTGCCGGACGAGCTCGAAGCCCGCGATCAGGCCGATGCCGACGACGAGGGCCGCGACCATCGCCCAGCTGGGACGGTTGGACGCAACCGAACGGTTGTGTGGTCTCCGCAAGTTGAGATGTTGCGCCCCCGACGCCAGGAGCAGGGCGCGTGCTCCGCAGTGCTCGGATCGTCATCGGCGGGGCGCCCCTCATCGTCACCCCGCCGGGGGAACTCCATCCCTCGTTCGAGTGCGGAGGATCGAGCCCCGGCGCGGTGAATCTCGCCGCGTGCCGCTCCGTCCCCTCGCCGTGATCGTCTGGGCCGCGCTCGCGACCCTCTGCGTCCTCGTCTTCGGCTGGTCACTGGACGCGCTCGTAGGCGCCGCAGGCTGCGCCGTGCTCGTGGCGGTGACCGTCACGGACATCGAGCGCCGGATCATTCCCAACCGGATCGTCCTGCCGGCGACGGCCGTGGCACTCGTCGTGCAGACGCTGCGCGACCCCGGTGTCGAGTGGCTCGTAGCCTCGCTCGCCGCCGGCGGCTTCTTCCTCGTGCTGGCGCTCGTCTACCCGGCGGGGCTCGGCATGGGGGACGTCAAGCTCGCCGCGTTCCTCGGCGCCTGGCTGGGGTGGGACGTGCTCGTCGCGCTCCTCGTCGGCTCGCTCCTCGGGGCAGCCATGGCGATTGTCACCCTCGGGCGCCGGGGCGCAGAGGGGCGGAAGACGATCCTCCCGTACGGGCCGGCGCTCGCCGTCGGCGGCGTCGCCGGGCTGTTCATCGGCGAGGCCCTGATCGACGCCTGGCTCGGCTGACGCGCGAACGGTCGAGGCGCTCAGCCCGGAATCGGCTCCGGGGCCCGCTCGACGACCGCGCAGCGCCGGGTGTCCGCGGGGAGGGGTGAGATCGTGAGGCGGACGCAGCGGTACGTGCCCTCGTCCAGCTCCACGTCGTCGCCCGGTGCGGGCGGTGGGCCGTCGCGCTCGACGAGCCGGTAGCGGTCACCCGACGTGAGGACGACATGGGAGGTATCGGCGGCCGGCGTCCTCGCGGCAGGGGCGGACGTCCCGATCGCATCGAGACGGCTGGCGAGCGACGCGATCTCGGCCGCCTGCCGTTCGAGCTCGAGCGCGCGTGCGCGCACGGCTTCCTCGCGGCGCTCGACCGCGGCCCGGCGTAGCTCGACGGCACCCAGCTCGCGCGAGCGCTCGGCGACCCGCTCCTCGGAGATCGCAAGGGCGGCTTCGCGCCGCTCGAGCTCCTCGGCGCGCGCGTTGAGCTCGGCCTGGCGCTGGTCGAGCTCGGCGGAGCCTTCACGCAGGATCTGCTCGACGCGCGTGTGGAGCTCGCGTGAGCGCTCCTCGCGGCGCTCGAGGTCGTGCACCGCGGAGAGGAGCTTCTCGGAGCGCTGCTCGAGCTCGCGGCCGTGTACGGCGATCAGCGCTTCGACCGCGTCGCCGGCGTCGGTCGGCGCGAAGAGCTCGCGGAGCCGGCTCCGCACCCGCGTCTCGGGCAGCTCGAGCGCGTCCTCGTCGCTCTCGGTGTGTGCATGCTCCTCCATGACGGTCCCGTCCCGCTGGTGATGGCGCCGGCGACGCATCCTCAGCCGTCGAGTTCGAATGAGCCGCCGGCGCCATCCCGGGTTCGACACCTGCCCAAACCCTCCTCCCCCGTTGGGGGGAAACAGCCTGCCCTAACGGGGGAGGACGGCTGAACGGTCTTCATCTATTCAACAGTGCATGGATGCATCAGGTGCGCGTCTCCTTGCCGCCCGCATTGCTGCGGGCGTGCGAATCGGAAGCTGGATCGAGTTGGTCTCGGATGCAGACGACCTGCGTGCAGGTGATCGCGGCGTCGTCCGTGAGATCGAGTCGGGCGGCGACGTGCTCGTCGAGTGGGAGCGGGGCTTCCACAGCTCGATCAACCCGCGCAGCACGTCGTTCCGCGCGCTCGCGCTCTAGAACAGCCGTAGCGGCGAACGTTGGGGGGAGGTGTTCAGGCAAAGGCCTGGCACCTCGTCCTGCGCGCGCCCAGGCCGCGACGCAGGCGCACACGTGTGCTCGAAGCTCCGGGTGCGTCGCTGGACGCGCTAGGAGGGCTTGGAGAAGCAGGCGCTGTGTCCCCAGAGGAGCGCCGGTCGTCGTGATGCAGCGTCCTCGGTCGCGTCCATATCTCCGGATATGGACGCTCCCTGCGTCCTTGCCTCACGACGACCGGCGGCACCCCGGAGACGAGGCCCGTTTCACCAAGCCCTCCTAGCGGCGGCCGAAGTCGAGCGTGATCACCCAGGTCGAGCGGCCGCCGAAGACGCCACCGGCCGTCGGGTGATGCACGATCGCGATGCCCGCATCACGGAACTGACGCTTGAGCAGGTTCGCCCGGTGCCCGGGCGACGACATCCACGCGTTGACGATCGCCTGCGCGTCCGGGGTGACGCCGCCGAACATCGCGAGGTTCTCGCCGACCGTCCACGTCTTCGAGCTCGTGACGTAGAACTGCTTCACGCGCTGCCAGAAGGGCGCGCCGTCCGCGACTCGTGCGCGAAGTAGCCGAGAGTCGCCATCGAGCGCGAATGACCGACCGCCGCCCGCGAGAGGGCGGACGAGGGGGCGAGTGGGTCGAGACCGTGCGACGTGCGAACGGCATTGATCTCGCGGAGCACGAGCGCCTCGAGCGACGTGTCCCGCGTGAGCCCCGAGCTCGTGTTGCTGGAGGACGCCAAGGCACCGGCGCTCGAGAGGAGCGCGAGCGCGACGACCAGCACGAAAAATGACCCGCTTCGGAGCATCAGGCACCATATCGTCTCTCCAGGACGGATGTCGCGTCCCTCCATCGGGTGAGACGCTCGCCCCGAACGGGGGTAACGGCACACGGCGCGTCACCCCTAGCGCGCGAGTCGTGAAACCGGTCTTCGAGGAGGCGCTAGCCCTTGTGATCGCGGCCGCCGCCGACGCCCTGGCCCCAGCCGTCGCCGTTCTTCTGGCCGTCGCTGGCGCTGCCGTCGGTGGCGGGCGACTCGCCGGCGCTCTGCTGCTGCGGAGTCGCGGCGGGGGGTGCAGCAGGCTGATTTGCCGCCGGGGGGGCCTCAGAAGGCGTCTGGGGCGCCGCAGGCTCCGTCACAGGCGCGCTCTGCCCGTTGGGAGCGTTGTTGTTGCCTCCGGCGTTCGGATTGCCGTTCCCGCCGCCTGTCCCACCGTTCCCGGGGGCGGTTGGCGTCTCGGGCTTCGTCGGCTTGGTGCCCCCGCCGCCCTTCGGCGGCGTGCCGGCCTTGGGCTTCGGCGTGGGCTTCGGCTTCGACTTGCCCTTCCCCTTGGTCGCCGGTGCCTTCGTCGGCTTCGGCGCCGTGCTCGGCCCGGACGTCCGCGGCGGAGCGGCCACCGACCCGCCGGCGCTCCCGGACGAGCCACCCGCGGCCGGGCCGTCGCCCGCGCCTGCGGTGGGCGTAGGCCGTCGTCGCTCCCGCTCGGGCGGGCCGGCTCCGCGGCCGACGCTCCCGCCCGATCGCTCCCGGCGGTCGCGCCGCCATCGCTCCCGGCGGTCGCGCCGCCGTCGCTCGACGTCGCGCCGTCGCCGCTGCCGGGCGCGGCATGGCCGCCGGCAGACGGTGCGGCGTTCGCGCCCGCGTCGTCGGTCGTCCCAGGCCCTGCCGGGAGCGCGCCCTTCGTCGCGATCCCCGGCGCGCCCGCGGGGTTGTCGGCCGTTCTGAGAGGCAGCCTGCTTCGTCGATGCGGACGGGTTGGCGGCCGCTGCCGCCGTTGCGCCCTTGACGGCCGTCCGTGCGTCCGCCTTGCCGTGGGCAGGCGCGGCCACGTCGCTCGAGGAGGGCCCGTCGCCGAGGGCCGTGACGCCCTTGTAGCCGGCGCCGACCGCGAACGTCGCGATGACGATGACCGCTGCGATCTTGACCGCGACGCCGCCGAGCAGCGATCCGCCGGCGACCGTCCCGCCCGCGGTGACGGCGCCGCCTGCTGCGCCGCCGCCGGCCGTCGTGCCGCCGGCACCGACGCCGCTCGTTCCCGCAACCGAGGCGGAACCGATATGCGTGACCGTGGCCGCGCTCGCGGCCGGCACGTCGCGGAAGAGCGCCAGGCCGACCGGCAGCGGCAGCATGGCAAGCCCCTTGAAGGCCCTGCGCTGCCGCGCCTGTGTCTTCGCGAACGCCGCGCACGACGGGCATTCGGCGAGGTGCTCGTCGAGGCGCTTGCGGTCCTTGCGCGAGAGACGGCCGTCGCTCTGCTTCGAGAGGGCGAGCTCCGCGCTCTGACACGTGACGAGGTTCTCGATCTCCTCGGCGAGCGACCGGCGCGCGCGGAAAAGCAGGGTCTCGAGAGCGCCGGTCGTGAGCCCGAGAAGCTCTGCGATCTCGGCGTACGACCGCCCCTCGAGCTCGCGCATGACGAGGGCCTCGCGCTGCGACGGCGGGATCCGCTGGAGCGCGCGGACGAGCTCGTCGAGCTGGACGTCCTCCTCGCCGGGCCCCTCGTCCGGCACGTCGTGGACGAGCTCGACCATCGTCGGGCGATTGGCCGCCTGGCGCCAGCGCTGCCGGACGAGGTTGTGCGCGATCGCGAGCAGCCAGTGGGACGGCTCGCGTGGCGTCTCGCCCCGCTCGAGCGCTCTCAGCGCGTTCACGAAGGTCGTCTGCGTGACGTCCTCGGCGTCCGCGTGGTTGCCCAGGACGGCGTACGTGTAGCGGTAGACGTCTCCGACGTGTTGCCGGTAGAGGTCGTCCAGCGCGGCCATTGCGCGCGTGCCGGATTCGGTTGCAGCCATGGGCTCGCTCACGATGGCGAAATCCCGGCGTTGTGGCATCCCCCTTACAGAGTCTTTACATGTGAATTCGCAAGTTCCGGGCTCCGATCGCATCTATCAGGGTGATGGACACCCCGATGACACGAAAGGCATGGAAAGCCCGGCGGCTGTCTTTCGTGGTCGGTGTCTCCCTCCTCGTCGTTCCGGCGGCTCATGCGGCCGAGCCGTCGGCAGCGACACCCAAGACTCCGTCCCAGTGGTGCAAGGCCTGGAGGGCGGGGAACGAGACGGCGAAGCTCGCCGAGCTCTATCCGGGAAGCACGAGCTTCGCGGCGACGTTCGTGACGAAGACCGGCCAGGGCCTCGACAAGAAGAACCTGCTCGGACGGTGCGTCTCGCTGACTGCGAAGAAGCTTCTCCTCGCGAAGAACACTGCGGACGGGGAGAAGCTTCAGAACCGTTGCAAGGCGGAGCTCGCAAAGCCGAGCCCCGCGTACACGAAGCTCGGTCGGTGTATCGCTGACAGGGGACGGCTGCTTCAGCCGTAGCGGGTCCCACGACCGACGTCGCTCGCCCCATCGTGGGGGGTGGGGAGAGCGAACATAGAGGGGGGAGGGCGGCCTCCCCCCTCATCATTTGCAGGGAGAAGGCGCGGGCACGTCCCGCGTCTTCCGCTACCCGTCGACTGTCAGCGGGCCCACGGGCGCTCGTCGGGGACGACCCGCGGGAGCGCGAAGGTGAGCATCGTCGGCCCGCCGGGGGCGCTGTCGATCTCGAACGACCCGCCGAGCATGCGCACGCGCTCGCCGATGCCGACGATCCCGAGCCGGCCGCGCTGGGCGGCGCGGGCGAGCGCCCGGCCGACCTCGAAGCCGTGCCCGTCGTCGACGACGCGCACCTCGATCGACGATCGCCGCATGCGCAGCCGGACCTCGACGGTGGACGCGCCGGAGTGCTCGCGCACGTTCGAGAGCGACTCCTGGATCGCGCGGTAGACGGCGATCCGCTGCGCGGACGTGAGCGACTCGGGGTCGCCGCGGATCTCGATGCGGGCGTCGATGCCCGTGCGCTCGGCGAACGCGTCGACCTCGCGGTGGAGCGTCTCCCCGAGCGGCCGCGAGACGATGCTGCGCGACTCGAGCGAGCGGGAGATCTCGCGGAGCTGCCGGTCGAGCTCGACCGAGCGGGCGAGGAGGTCGTCGAAGCGCCCCGCTGCGCGCTCGCGATGGCTGTCGAGGATGAAGGGGTACACCTGCTCGCGGAGGTGCGCGATGTCTGCGCCGAGCGCGAGCACGTCCTGGATCGGTCCGTCGTGCAGGTCGAAGCCGATGCGCATGAGGCGCTGCTCGCCGGCGCTGACGAGCGTCTGCTCGCGCTCGGCGGAGCGCTCGAGGAGCAGTTCGCGCTCGAAGATCGGGGCGAGCGCGGATGCGGTGAGCGACAGGAAGGCGTCGGCCCGCGAGATCGGCTCCGGTACGCGTGCGACGACGACGGCGCAGGGGGTCGAGAAGCGGCGGACGAGCGAGGAGCGGAGCGTCCGGCTGCCGAGCAGCGTCAGCCCGCCTCGTCGAAGCGCAGCGCGGGCGGTGGCGCGCGCGCGGCGGCTCGCTGCGCCTTCCCCGATCGAGACGAGCGGCTCGACCGCGCCGTCTTCGACCTTCCAGAGCGACGCCTCGCTCGCGATGCCGAGCAGGACGAGGAGGCGGAGATGGATCTCGCACGCGACCAGCGGAGGCAGCTCGACCACCAGCGGGCTCGAGGAGGCGGTGCGATAGAGGTCGTAGATCGCCGCCTGGACGGGCTCGCCGCATGCCTCGGCGAGCGTCTCGACGGCGACGCGCGCGTCCGTGGCGTCGAGCTCGCCTTCCGCCGCAAGCCCGACGACGACGTTCGCGACGTAGACGCCGGTCGCGAGGCGATCGGCCGCGTCGGTGGCGCCGGCGCCCGCGTACGTGCCCTGCGCGACGCGATGGGCGGACTTCAGGAAGCCGTGGATCCGCGGCTCGGCGTCGGCGATGAGCGCGCGGTGCGCCGCCTCGAGGCGCGCCGAGCCGCCCGCGGACGCGGGCACGACGAGCTGCGGGCGTCCGTCGGCCCGCTCGGCTGCATCGCTGCGCACGAGTGATGCCATCAGCGTCGGCTCGTCCGGCGTGCGGTCATCGCTTCGATCGTTTCACTGCCTCGGCCACGATCCCTTCCCCCTCGCGCCGCAGCCGTTGATTGTCGCCCTGCCGCAGACCTGGAAACCGCAGACTAGCCCGCCTTCCGCGCGAGCGCACTCTCGACGGCGGCGACGACGCCCTCGGTCTCGTCCCACTTCTCGTAGATGCGCATTCCGACCGGCGAGCGCTCCTCCACGTGCTCGCTGACGACGAGCACGGTCGCCTCGGGGCGCCGCGCGCGCGTGACGTTCGCGAGGCGAAGCCCCTCCGTCACCGTGTCGCCCGCGTCGATCACGACGACATCCGCCGACTCGCCGCCCGCCGCGTCCGCGGCCCCGGAGGGCGGGACGCTCGCGACGACGTCGATGCCCTTGCCGTCGAGGAGGAAGCGCACGAGCTTGAGGTAGCGCTGGTCCTTGCTCGCGAGGACGACGGATCCGCGTCGCTCGATGGCGAGCTCGACGCCCCCTCGGGTCGGCACGTCGTCGACGGTCGCCCGCGCGGCCCAGGCGACCCGGTCGCCGAGCGAGAGCCCGCGGCGATCGCACTCGCCCGCCCGCAGCTCGACGACCTCGCGCGCGCCGCGACAGGACGCCGTCTTGAAGGGCGGGAGCCGGGGGACGATCTTGATCACCACCTGGTCGGCGTCGAGGAACACGACGTCGATCGGGAAGCGCATGAAGGCCGTGTGGATCGACCACGCGGGGCGGAGGAGGATGCCGTGGCCCGACGGCAGGTCGCCCTTGCCGAGCAGGCCGCGAAGACGCCGCATCGTCGAGTCCGCAACGATCACGGACTCGGCGACGACGCGGCCGTCTTCGCGGCGCAGCGTGAGGTTCGGTACGGGGCGCACCGGGGTCGGCGCTCCCTACAGGACGTCCATGATGATGATGACCATCGGCACGAGCAGCACGATGAACAGCGCCGGCATGATCAGGAACGCGATCGGGAAGAGCATCTTCACCGGCGCCTTCTGCGCCTGTTCCTCGGCGCGGGCCTTTCGGCGCTTCCGGAGCTCGACCGCGAGGTTGCGCATGATCTGGCCGGTCGAGACGCCCATGACCTCGCCCTGCGCGATCGACCGGGCGAACATGCGCACGCCGGGCGTGTCGATGCGGTTGAGGAAGTTCTCGAGCGCCTCGACGAGCGTGAGGCCCATGTTCTGCTCCTGGAGCGTCAGCCGGACCTCGCCGGCGAGCGGCTCCTTGATCTTGGTCGCCGCGAGCCGCAGCGACTGCGGGAAGCTGAGCCCGGCCTCGAGCGTCACGACGACGAGGTCGATGAGGTCGGGCAGGTCCTTCTCGATCTGCTCGCGACGCTTGCGGGCCTTGCGATCGACGACGAACCCCGGTGCGATGAAGCCGAAGACGCCGGCTGCGACCATGCCGAAGATGACCACCCAGGCCTGCATGTCGCCGAGCACGCCGAGCGCGAGCCAGAGGAACACGCCGCCGACCGCCCCGAGGAACTGCATGCCGAGGAGCCGCTCGGGCGACGCGTTGTACATGCCGGCGGAGATGAGCCGCTTGCGGTAGTCGGGCAGCTGGAAGCGGCTGAATCGGGATGCCGCCCAGCGGCCGATCGAAGCGGTGAGCGACCCCATGCGGTCCTTGAAGTCGACGTGATGCTCCGAGCCCGTCGGGGTGGGGAGGCTGCCGGCGAAGCCGTAGGCGTCGATCTGCTCGAGCGTCTCGGACGAGCGCCCGGCCGGGGTACCGACCGCGCGAGCCACCATCGTGACGGCGATGGCGAGGAAGAAGAGGCCGATGATGAGTACGAAGATCAGCATGGTCTAGAGCTCGATCGTGACGATTTTGCGGATGATGAGGAACCCGGAGATCACCATGACGACGGCGGCCACCGCGAAGATCTGGCCGATCGTTCGCTGGAACAGCGGGTCGAGCTGCTGCGGGTTGATGAGCGCGATGAAGATGAACAGCCCCACCGGGACCGCCGCGATGATCCAGCTCGAGAACTTTCCCTGAGCCGTCAGCACGGTGACCATCCGGCGGAGGTCCATCCGGGCGCGGATATTGGCGATCACCTGGTCGAGCACCTCCGCGGTATTGCCGCCTGCCTCACGCTGCACGAGCGCGAGGACGGCGACCTGGTCCATGTCGGCGTTCTGCATTCGCTTCGCGGTCACCTCGAGCGCCTCGTCGAGCGGGATTCCGAGGTTCTCGTCGGTGACGACCCGCGTGAACTCCCGGGCCGAGGGCTCCGGTGCCTCGTCGGCCACCACGCTCATCGCGCTCGCGAGGCTGTGACCGGCCCGGAGGGCCGAGGCGAGAACGTCGAGGTTCTCGGGAAGCTGCTCCCCGAACTCCTTCCGCTGCTTGCGCGCCTTGTTCCGCACGTACATGTTGAGAGCCACCGGGATGCCGATCGCGGCGACGAAGAACCAGAGCGGCCCGACGAGGATGGCGATGATCGCGCCGAGGACGAGCCCGATCAGGACGGCGAAGATGAGCATCCGACGCGGGTCGTGGTTCACCTGGCCGACGTCGACGTCCTCCTCGAAGCCCTCGATCCAGCGGAAGCTCCGCCGGCGCTGCTTCTGCCCGGCGGCGGCCGCGAGGAGCAGGTCGACCTCCTTGCGCCGCTGGGTGGCGCGCTCCTCGGAGGGGAGCGTCACGAACTCACCGAGGCGGGCGACGAGCGCCTTGTTCGAGCGGAGGTTCCACATGAACCGGAGCGCGAGGTACACCAGCCCGATGACGAGCACGACCAGCAGCGGGATCAGGACCCACGACTTCATCAGCTCGTCCTTGAACGCCGGCTTGTAGGGGGCCGCCGTCCCCGTGCTCGGGCTCGTGTAGGAGAACGAGACCGGCTCGGCGACGCCGTTGACGGCGATGCGCACGTCGACGTTCTCGTCCGGAGCCGCGCCGGACTTGTAGCGGAGGAGGTACTCGTTCCCGAGCCGGAAGCCGAGCTCGTCGTAGACCTGGGTGAGGTCGTCGGGCGAGCTCGCCGCGGCGTACTCGCCGCCCGTGTCGTCGGCGATCTTCTGGAGGTCCTCGGCGTTGAACGCGTCGGACTCGATGCCGACCGTGTAGACACGGATGTTCTGGTCCTCGAGCTGCTTGAGCGCGGAGTCGAGGCTCGTGGCGCTGCCGACGTCGTCGCCGTCGGAGAGCAGCACGACGCGCGCGCCGCCGAGTGCAGAGCCCCGGACCTGCGCCACGGCGGCCGCGAGCGCGTCGTACATGTGCGTTCCCTCGGCGAGCTTCGGAGGCTTCGCGAGGACCGCCTCAACCTTGTCGCGATCCGTGGTGAGCGGCAGCGCGACGGTCGGCTTCGCGTTGAAGAAGACGACCGAGAGCGGCTGACCCGGGTTCCGGGCCGTGAACGCCCGCGCCGCGGCCATCGCCGGGACGATCGACTCCTTCATGCTGTTCGACGCGTCGATCAGGAGCACGGTGCCGATGCCGTTCGCCGCGGCCGCGGACTGGACCGCCAGGTCCTTGACCGGCCGGCCGTCCTCGCTGACCTTCAGATCGCCCGGGGCGAGCTGGCCCCGCGCCCTCGGGAACGTCAGCACGTACGCCCGGTCGGGGAAGAGCGCCGAGCCCGCCTCGACGACTTCGACCCCGGCGGCCTCCCCGTCGTCGGCGGCGAAGACCGGTGCGGCGGCGAACGCCGCGAGCGCGGCGACGACTGCCGGGACGATCCAGCGAAGCGCTCTCATCGACGCAGGTCCGCGACGTTCGCCGGGGTGGGCCGGTGCGCGAAGATCCCGGAGGGCAGCTCGATGCCGCGCTTCTCGAACTTGTGCAGGAACACCGGGCGCAGCCCGGTCGGCTGCAGGCGCCCGTTGATCGTGCCGTCCGGTGCGAACGACTCGATCTTGAACTCGAAGATGTCCTGCAGGGTGATCACGTCGGACTCCATGCGCTGGACCTCGGTGATCGCCGTGCAGCGCCGCGACCCGTCCTCGAGCCGCTCGATGTGGCAGATCATGTCGAGCGCGGAGGAGACCTGCTGCCGGATCGCCTTGACGGGCAGGTCGTAGCCCGACATCAGCACCATCGTCTCGAGACGGGCGAGCGCGTCGCGAGGGGCGTTGGCGTGCACCGTCGACAGCGAGCCGTCATGGCCCGTGTTCATGGCCTGGAGCATGTCGAGCGCCTCCGGGCCGCGGACCTCGCCGACGATGATCCGGTCGGGGCGCATGCGCAGCGAGTTGCGCACGAGGTCGCGGATCGGCACGGCGCCCTCGCCCTCGATGTTCGGCGGGCGCGCCTCGAGCCGGAGCACGTGGCGCTGGTTGAGCTGGAGCTCGGCCGCGTCCTCGATCGTCACGATGCGCTCGTTGTCCGGGATCGCCGACGACAGCGCGTTGAGCAGCGTCGTCTTCCCCGAGCCGGTACCGCCGGAGATGAGCACGTTGAGCTGCGCCTGGATGCAGCGCTTGAGGAAGTCGACCGACTCCTCGTTCATCGAGCCGAGGTTGATCATGTCCTGCAGCCCGAGGCGCTTCTTCGCGAACTTTCGGATCGTGAGAAGCGGGCCCGAGAGCGAGAGCGGGTGGATGATCGCGTTGACGCGGGAGCCGTCGGGAAGGCGCGCGTCGACCATCGGCGAGGACTCGTCGATGCGCCGGCCGACCTGGGCGACCATGCGGTTGATGATGCGCCGCAGGTGCGAGTCGTCCGTGAAGCGCACGGTCGTCTCGTAGAGGCGGCCCTGGCGCTCGATCCAGATCTCGCTCGGGCCGTTGACCATGACCTCCGTGATGGAGTCGTCGGCCAGCAGGCGCTCGAGCGGCCCGTAGCCGAGGATGTCGTCCGCGATCTCGGAGGTGAGCCGCTCGCGGTCGTCGCGGGCGATGCCGGTCTCGTTGGCGAGGTGCCGGCGGATGTCCGCGAGCACGCGGTCGCGAAGGCCGAGCGGGTCGAGCGTCTGGCCCGTCAGCTGCGGGCCGAGCTCGCCGATCACGAGCATGTGGATCGAGTTCTTCAGGTCGGCGAACGGTTCGCGCTGGGGCGGCGCGGCGGCCGCGGGGCCCTTGGTGGTGACGAGTCGCTCGTGGAGCTCCACCTAGCTCACCTCCTCTTCAGTCTCAGGAACGACAGGGACGAGCCGCGCTTCTGCTGGTCGACGCGGACGGCGACGGGCTCGGCGCCCGGTGCCTCGTCGCGCGTGATGAACAGCCCTGCGAGGTCGTGGAAGGCCGACGACGCGAACGACTGCGGCCGGGAGAGGACGATCGGGACTCCCTCGTTGACCGCGCGCGGGATCTCGCGGTCGGAGGGGATGTAGATGTCGGGCTCGCGCCCGAGGACGGAGACGACGTCGTGCTGGCTGATGCCGACGCGCGTGTCCGCGCGGTTGAGCACGAGCTGGATCTTCCCCTCGTCGTAGTCCATGAGGCTCAGCGTCTCGAGCCCGAGCTTCGTGTTCTTGAGGGACAGCGAGTCGAGCGTCCCGACCATGACGAGGTCCGAGCTCGCGTCGATCGTCGCGATGACCTCGGCGGTGAAGCCCGGGGGCGTGTCGGCGATCACGTGGTCGTACTGGTGCCGCGCGATGGCGAGGACGTCGCGGAGGAGCTCGATCGTGATCGCGCTCGCCTGGTCCGGCCGCGCGGGGGCGAGGAGGATGTCGACGCCCGTCGTGTGCGTCATCACGTAGTCGGCGAGCTTGTCCGCATCGAGCGAGCCGCCGGAGACCGCGAGGTCGTACATGGTCTTCTCCGGCGGAAGGCCGAGCGTCAACGCGACGTCGCCGAACTGGAGGTCGAGGTCGATGATGAGCACCTTCTGCCCCGCCAGCGCGAGCGCGGTCGCGAGGTTGCACGACGTGAGCGTCTTGCCGGTGCCTCCCTTCGGGCCGAGCACGCAGACGAGACGACCCTCGCGCCGGTCGCCGTCCCCGGCCCCCAGACCGGGACGGCGGGCGATCGCCTTGCTCATCGCGAAGCGCAGCTGATCCTTCGTCTGCGGGAACATCGCCATGTCGGCGGCTCCCACCTCGAACGCCCGCCGGAGGAACCCGTTCGGCGAGGCGGCCGAGAGGACGATGATCGGCACGCCCGGCGCCACGCGATGCGCGCCGTCGATGATCTGCAGCGAGCGGTCGTCCTCGCGCCCCTGACAGGCGACGACGAGGATGTCCGCGTCGTGCGCCTGGAGCGCACGCAGGGTCTCGTCGACGCCCTCGGTCATGCCGAGCAGCTGGAAGCTCGGGTCGTTGGGCAGGCTGCGCTGGACGTCGAACGCGTCCAGGCCCTCTACCGCAACGACTGCGCGAATCGAGTGTTCCACGGCTCGTTACCGGACGGGTGCTTTGGCGTTGGGCTGGCTGTTGATGCGCTGCTCGAGGTCGGTGCTCGTGACCTTCCGCTTCGGCGTCGGCGCCGCGTTCCCCGCGGGGCGCGCGAAGAACCACAGCGTGCCGGTGTTCGAGGCGAGCGCGAGCGTCTGCGCGAGCTGGACGTCGGCGCGGATGATCACCGGCGCGCCGGCGCGCATGATCAGCACGTTCGCGCGCGAGCAGGCCGAGGACCGTGCCCTCGTTCGAGCCGGTCTGGTAGTAGACGTCGACGTGGTCGCCGCTCGCCACGCAGCAGGCGAGGCCGCGGACGGGGTCGACGGAGATCGCGACGGCGCGCTGCTTGCCGGAGAGCTGGGTCGGGACGGCGTCCGTGAGCCCGGTGCTGACGTCGGCCGTCGTGATCTGCTGGCCGGGGAAGATGTCGGCGACCGCGACGCGGCCGTTGAGGTACGCCGGGTCGGAGATGGCGCCGACCTTGAGGTCGTCCTTCGGCAGCGTCGCCGCCTGGAAGAGGCCCTTCTCGGCGATGACGGTGCCGGACGTGCCCTTCGGGATCAGGCCCTTCGCCACGAGCACCGGCGTCAGCGCCGTCGAGGAGTTGACGCTGTCGCGGTACTGGACGAGGTAGGCGATCAGCAGGATCGCGGCCAGCGCCGCCGCGGCGATGCCGAGGGCGAGCGTCCAGCCTCGCGACTGGGTGACCTTCGAGGTGATTGACGTGTTGGACAAGGGGGTTCCTCCTGGGGTTCCTCTATATCGGCAGGCTCATCGGACGAGTGAAGCACGGCACTGGCTCGAGCTGGTCCACGACGCAGACCGCGGTCTCGTCCACCGGGCCGGACTCGTAGTCGACCGTGTTGACGAAGACGCCCGTCATGGCGCCTCTCGGCGGGTCGGGGACCGGAATCGGGGCCGTGTTGGAGTTCTTGTCGTGGTCGAAGTCGCGGTCCGGGCACGGGTCGCTCTGCTGGTTGTTCTGCGCCGTCCAGTTGAAGACGTAGAACGACGCGAAGGTGAGGATGGGCACGGTCTCCTGGGGGTCGCCTCCGGTCGCGCCCTTGAGCGACTGGTACGGGATGACGAAGAGGTTGACGACGCGCGGGTACGTCGAGCCCTTCGGCTGGCTGTTTCCCTGCAGCCAGCCGGTCGGGGTTCCGGGCGTTGCCGTCGTAGTTGCCGTCGTAGTTGCACTGCATCTGCCCCTGACACGAGTTGTTGTTGATGTTGCCGCAGTTCTTGGTCGCGACGCCGATGTTGTCGCCGATCTGCCCGACGGAGAAGCCCGGCGCCGTCGGCACGCAGTGCCACGCGTTCTGCTTCGAGTTGAGGCCATAGGGGGCGGGCATCGTGTTGTACGAGAAGAAATGATCACGGTCCGGACATGTGCTTCGTCGTCGTGTTCCACCACGGCCCGTCCGTGAACGAGTTCGCGCCGTACCACGGCTGGCAGCCGTACCGGAAGGCCGAGAACTCCTGGCCCTGCGCGAAGTCCGGGTCGCAGCGGAGAGACTGGTTCGCCTGCGGGTCGTCCAGCCGGATCGTGGTGAGGACGCCGGTCCTGAGGACGCTCTTGATGCCGACGGTCGGGTGGATGTTCACGAGGTTGCCGCCGTCGGCGACCGTGTCGTACGGATCTCCCAGCGCGCCGTTGACGATGCCGTCCAGTGACGACCGCGCGAGCGCGACCGCGCCGGCGGTGGCGTTCGTGCCCACGTACGTCCGGTGGACGGCCTCCGCGGCGCCGTTGTACTTGCACGGGTTCTGGCTGCCGTTGCGGCACGCACCGCCTGCCGCTCTTCCCAGATGTGGGAATAGGCGCGGTGGTCGTGTCCGTCCAGGAGATCTGGACGGTCACGTCGTTCGCGCCCGGGCTCGCCGTGAGCGCGGTGCTGGGCACAGTCCAGACGCCGCTCGGCGTGGTCGGCCCCGGCGGCTGCGCGTCGACGCCGTTCACCGTGACATGGAAGTTGCTCGAGACCGCGAGCTCGTCGTCGTCCATCGTGCCCCAGAACACGTCGACGCTCGCGCCGAAGCGGCATTCGGGGGGGTTCGCCGCGACGGGCAGCGGGCCGAAGTACGCGTCGCCGACCCCGCAGCCGCCCGTCAGCTGCACGTCCCGGACGCGGGGCGCCGACGCCGTCGTTCCAGACCCTGATCTGCGAGAGCCGGTGGAAGCAGTCCGCGAACTTCGCGGCGATCAGCGCGGCACAGGACTGGTTGAGGTCGACCGAGTCGGTGCTGGCGAGCCGCACTTCCATGCCGACCGGCAGGTACGGCTGGCCGCAGCCGCCGTAGGTCGGCAGGGTGAGCGGGAACGAGCGCGTCGGAGTCGCCCTCGCCCGCGTTCGGGGTCGCTCTCGAGGCCCACAGCGTGCCGCCGCCGGAGCCGACGAACGCCGCCTGGTCGGCCGGCCGGAAGCGGCTTGAGGTCGAAGGTCGTGTTCGGGATCAGCGTGGGCGGGTTGGTGCACTCGTTGTAGTAGCGCACCTGCACCTTCGTGATCACGTTGTTCGGCACCGCGAGCGGCAAGAACTTGTTGCCGCTCTTCGCCGGGCGGATCTCGACCCGCGCGCGCGCGACGTTCCGCCTGAGCGGGACGCCGATGGAGCCGAAGATGGACGGAAGGTCGTTCTCCTTCACCCGGACGTCGACCCATTGCCCACCGGCGGGCGAGATCGAGTCGCCCGCGTGATTGAGGCAGGGGTCGCCCGCCGGTGGCGACCCGCCACCGTCGGTGTAGTCGGTGTCGTCGGTGTACGTCGTGGAGTTGACGACGACGTCGAGCTTCGGCTGGTTCGCGATGTTCTGGTTGTAGAGCGTCGCGGGCAGCGGATCCGGCGCGTAGTCGGCCGCCTCGGTGTCGGCGGCGTACTGCCGCGCCCTGTTCGCGATCGCCCGTGCCGCCGTCGCCTTGGCGGCGAGAAGGTTCGCGTCCGTGCCGTCGTAGACGCACGCTTGCCAGTAGTCCCCGTACTCGATGCCGGCTGCGAACGCGCCTGCGTCGGCGCGCGTCTGCAGCTGGCGCTTGTGGGTGTACCACTGGCCGACGTCGACGACCATGGCCGTCATGACGATGAAGACCGGGATCAAGATCGCCGAGAGCACGAGGATGCCCCCTCGCTCCTCCTGCCGGAGCCGGTTCACGAGCAGCGTCCTGCTGTTCTGGTCGGGAACGTCCGACCAGGATCGGCGATCGGCGAAATCGGGGGCGTGATGTCGGCGATCCGCTCGATGCGCATCGTCGCCGAGCCCTTGATCGTCACGCCCCAGCCGAAGAACTTCACGAAGCTGACCGGGACCTGCACGCGGACGCGCACGGGATCGCCCGGCTCGACGTTCGCCCGGCGTCCCAGTCCTTCCCGGGAAAATCGATGCAGACGGCGGCGTTGTCCTCGAACTCGTTGGTCGCGCGGCTCCGCGCACTCTGCTGGAGCGTCTGGCCCGGGCCGTACGGGTTCCGGTCGACGACCGCCCAGCGAGCCGTCTCGCTCGCGACGTGGTTCGTCTCGATCCAGTAGAAGAGCAGCCGCCCGAAGACGAGCATGCCGACGACGATCAGCATGAACACGGGAAGGATGAGCGCGAACTCGGTCATCGCAACACCGTCCTCGCGCCTTGGGTCGATTCGTCGTCTCACCGGAAACCCCCTCCTCGGGTGAGGCACATGATGCCGCACGCACCGGACTCGATTGGACTTTCGAAAACCTCCACGCATGATCGGCACGAATCCACGTTTTCTCAAGCCCCTGTATCTGCCCGTCAAACGCCGACGGCGGCGGCGCCCGGGCCCCTGGAGGCCCGGTACGCCGCCGCCGTCACGGCGGTGATGCCTACAGCCCGTCCGGGGCCGCCTCGACCGAAGAGCCCGTCCTCTCGAAGAGGTCGCGGATCTCGCCGCCGAGGAAGAAGATCATCAGGATCACGAAGACCGCGATGAGTCCGAGGATCAGCGCGTACTCCGCCATCGTCTGCCCCTCCTCGCGGTCCCGAAGGCTCGCGATGAGGTTCTGGACACGCACGACGAGTGCCGTCATGTGTGGGTCCTCCTTGGGGTGGTAAAAGGGGGAACGCCCCCCCGAGCGTCTTGCTTCTCTACGTTCCCCCCGTGCGGGAGGCTCACGGATGGTGCTCGCGGAGGCCTGAGGCTGGTACTGCCCGAGGGTCTAGTCCGGGCTAGACCTCGGCTCAAAGCCGTCTATTCGTGCGGGGTCGTACCGTGGCCGCGTGGTCGCCGGCGTCGCCATCGCGAGCTGCATGTCCGCTCGCAATCGGACGGTCACCGCGAAGACGATCGTGAACGCGATCGAGCGCGCGCGTGACGCCCCAGGCCGTCCCGGCGCCGATCCCCGAGCTCGGCAGGCCCCAGGTCGCGAGCGGCACGAGCCAGACGAGCGAGAACCGCGGCATCACGACGGCGAGCGGGATCGCGGCGAGCGCGTAGAAGTCGAGCCAGACGATCGGCGACAGGAGAAGCGCGGCGGCGATCGCGGCCGTGAAGCTGGCGCGCCGCCAGCAGTAGAAGAGCACCGCCGCGCCCGTCACGAGCATGACGACGCGGGCGAGCGTCTCGGGCGCCTCGAGCTGCATCAGGAGCCCGAAGAGCGAGTACGAGTCCTGGTCGAACGTGCGCCCGAGATCGAGGAGCGTCCGGACGTAGTCGTCGAGGCCCGTGAACGGGAGCACGAGAAGCAGCGACGCCGCGGCGAAGACCGCGGCGACGAGCGCCACGCGCGCCCTCCCGATCGCGATGAACCACACGCCGAGCGGCCAGACGAAGAACTTCACGGCGCCGGCGACGCCGAGCGCGAGCCCGGGGGCGACCTGCCGGTCGCGGTACCGCCACGCGACCGCCACGAGCACGCAGAGAAGCGGCGTCAGATGGCCGACGCGCATCTCGCCGGCGACCTGCGGCCACAGCGCGAAGGCGCCGTAGACGCGCCAGTCGCGTACGCCCACGAACCAGAGCGTCAGCGCATAGAAGAGGAGGCCGATGAGCGCGATCAGGACGTTCGCCGTCATGGGCGGGAAGATCGTCAGGGGCGCCGCGATGAGGGCGGCGAGCGGCGGCCAGATGAGATTCTGGCCGCGGTAGAGGTCGGCGCCCGTCGACGGGAAGGGTTGCGCCACGTCGAGGATCTCCTTCGCCTCCGGGTAGAGCTCGTTCCGGAAGTCGAGCGCGATGGAGTTCGGGTGCGCGACGATGAGCATCGCGACGAGCGTCACGACCGGGACGACGCCGAGCAGCACGATCGAGAGCAAGCCGCTTGATCCCGGGGGTCATCATCGGCTAGATCGGCGTGGAGGCGGGGATCCGCGAGGGGGACACGACGTCGATCGGCGCGCTCCTCGCCGCGCTCGCAGGCGATCACGATGACGGCGCCGATCGCGAGCACGACGGCGGTCTGCCACGTCGCGCCGTTGAAGGTGCCGTCCCCGAGCCACATGCCGAGCGGCAGCAGCCAGAGCACGTCGAGGCGCGGGCGGGAGATCCCGAGCGGCACGAGGAGCAGCACGAAGAAGTGGCGCCAGACCACGGGCGAGAGCACGAGCGCCGCCGCGATCGCGAGCGTGAGGCTCCGGCGCCGCCAGGCGAGGTAGAGGATCGCGAGCCCCGCAGCGGCGGTCACGGCCCGGGCGACGGCGTCCGGCGCTCCGAGGTCGGTGAGCACGGCGAACAGCGTGTACGACTCGTGCTCGAACGTCCGACGGAGCTTCGAGAGCAGGCGGACGTAGTCGCCGACGTCCGTGAACGGGACCATCAGGAGCAGCGACGCGCCGGCGAGCGCCGCGGCGAGCACCGCCGCTCGCACGCGCCTGATCGCGACGAGCCACACGAGCAGCGGCCAGACGAAGAACTTCAGCGCGATCCCGCACCCGATCGCCACGCCCGGCACCACCCAGCGGTCGCGGTACCTCCACGCGAGCGCGACGAGCAGCGCGATCGGGATCGACGCGTTCGCGGTCTGGACCGCGTCGAGGACCGAGGGGAAGAGGAGCGAGAGGCCGTAGATCCGCCAGTCGCGCACGCCGACGACCCAGAGCGTCGCGACGAGCGTCGCGAGCACGAAGAGCGGTCGCGATCCAGTCCGCCGCGTCCGGCCCGACCAGCGGTCAGCGGCACGACGGGGAGCACGGCCGCGATCGGCCAGATGAGGTTCGCCCGGTCCTCGAGGTCGGCCTCGGGCGTGTCGAAGGCGTCGTCGCCCTGGCGCACGAGCTCTGCCTGCGGGTAGAGCTCCCAGTGGAAGTCGAGCGCGAGCCGGCCCTGGTCCCAGTAGGTCGCGAGCGCGAGCACGAGCGCGACGGCCGGAATCGCGCCGAAGGCGAGGATCTCGCCGGCGCGAACTACGAGGGGTCGCGTCATTGTCGTTGCTGGTCGATGCGGGAGTTCATGTGGCTGTCATGAGCGTTCGGATTCACCCAGTTCAATCGTCGCGCTCGGCCGACACCTGGAGAGTCTCGTTCTCCCCGCATCGAGAGCGATGGCGCGGCGCCGTCCGGCCGATACCTACCCTGTGCACGAACGCGTTCCTGCACGCCGCGCCGCACCGATGAGCCGCCGGTCCGTTTCCAGCTCGGGACTGGTCCCGGCTTTCGCGCTCGTGCTGGCAGCGTGTGTCGTCACATCGCCGATCGTCTGGCCTGTCGCGCGTCCCGCTCCAGCCGGCGCCGTACGAGTCAGGGTGCGCCGGAGACTCCACTCGACGGCCCGTCCGGCCGATGAGGTCGCATGGCCGTGATGAGTCGCAGCCGACCCCCGTCATCGGGACATCTCGGAGCCGCGCGGCAGCTCAGGGACCCCGTCCTTCTGTTCGTGCTCCCGGTCGGATTCGCGCTCCTGCTCGCCCTCGCCGGCTATGCCGCGTCGTGGCCGGTCGGGTTCGACTTCCGGGGACGTTGTGGGAGCCGGCTCGCGCACTGCTCGACGGAACGCCCGTCTACCCGGAGCCGACCGAGAACGCGGTCGCGATCGGCAACCCGGCCGTCTACCCGCCCGTCTTCATCCTCGCCTCGATGCCGCTGGCGCTCCTGCCCGTCACCGTCGCGGCCTGGCTCTGGATCGGCGCTGCTCGGCGCCTGCGTCTTCGCGGGGCTCTGGATCGTCGGCGTCCGCGACTGGCGGTGCCACGTGCTGGCGCTCACGTCCCTCGTCGTCGTCCACGGGCTGTGGTTCGGAAATCTGACGCTCGCTCCTCGTGCTCCTGGTCGCGCTCGCCTGGAAGTACCGCGACCGGCACCGGGTGGCGGGCCTCGCCGTCGGGGTGGCGGTCGCCGCGAAGCTGTTCGTCGCGCCGCTCGTGGTGTGGCTCCTCCTGACCCGGCGGTTTCGTGCCGCCGCCTGGGCCGCCGCCTCGGCCGTCGTGCTCGTCTTCGGCTCCTGGCTTCTCATCGGCTTCGAAGGGCTTGCCGACTACCCGGCCCTCCTCGGCGTGCTGCAAGACGTCTATGCGATCCGCAGCCTGTCCGTGGCGACCGTCGCAGGCGCCCTCGGCGCACCCGTCGGGCTCGCCGTGGCGCTCGCGGCGGTCGCGGGTCTCGCCTGCCTCGGGCTCGCTGCGTGGTTCTCGCGGCGTGAGGACGCGGACCGGCGCTGCTTCACGGCGACGGTCACCGCCTGCGTCGTCGCGTCGCCCGTGGTGTGGCCGAACTACTGCGCGCTGCTCTACATCCCGATCGCGCTCCGATGGCCACGGCTCGCCCTCGCGTGGTTCTTCGGTCACGCGATCTGGATTGCCGCGCTGCTCGCCCCGTCCCGCAAGGCGAACGAGGTCTGCTGTCGCCCCGCGGACGTCACCGAGCAGGCGTGGGCGGCGGCTCACGCCGACCCCCTCTTCTGGTTGCCCCTCGCCGTGATGTGCATCGTGGGAACCGTGCTCTTTCTCACCACGACGCGTCGGCGGCAGTTCGCGTGAGCACGCTCGACACGGGCTCGGTCGTCGGAAGCGCCCGGAGCTCCGCGGAGGCGGGCGTGCTCTCCCGGCGGCGGGCGCTCTTCATCGTCGGCCTCGCCGCGGCGGTGTCGGCCCTCGTCCATCTTCTCGCGGCGCTGGGCCTCTCGGCACCGTGGGTCATGCCCGACGAGCTGATCTACTCCGAGCTCGCGAAGAGCATCGGCGACGGCTCGTTCCCCGGCGTCCGCGGCGAGACGACGCCGGGTACGGCCTTCTGTACCCGCTGGTGATCGCTCCGGCGTGGGCGCTGTTCGACGACCCGGCCGACGCATTTCTCGCGGCCAAGGTCGTCAATGCGGTCGTGATGAGCCTCGCGGCATTCCCGGCGTTCTTCCTTGCGTCGCGTTTCGTGACTACCAGGAGCGCCGTGATCGTCGGTGCCCTCTCCGTGTTCGTCCCGTCGATGCTGCTCAGCGGCACGCTCCTCATCGAGGTCCTGCTCTACCCGCTGCTGCTCGTCGCGATGCTCGCGATGGTCGTCTCGCTGCAGGAGCCATCACGGCGCCACCAACTGCTCGCCGTCGGCGCCATCGGCGTCGCCTGCCTCGCGAAGCCGCTCTCGGTCGTGCTCGTGCCGGCGTACGTCCTCGCCGTCCTCCACCTCGGACTGCTCGACCGCCGGACCGGCGGGACAGCCCGAGCGCGACTTCGCCGCCACGCGACCGCCTTCACCGTGCTCGGCGGCTGCGCTGCCCTTGCCGCCGTGCCCATTGCGCTCCGCGGACCCGGCGCCGCGCTCGGCGTCTACGGCGTCGTCGCCGGGAACATCGATCCCGGCGGAACCGTCGTCTGGTTCGTCCGGCACCTCGCGGGTCTCGATCTCGGCGTCGCGATCCTTCCGTTCGCCGCCTCGCTGCTCCTCGTGGGCCTGAGCGTCGTGCGTACCGTCGACGCCAGGGTCAACGAGTTCGCCGCCATCTCGGTGTGGACGATCGGCGGCACCCTCGCCGCCGTCGCCGCCTATTCGTCGAAGCCGCTTGCAGGTGCAACCGGGTACGTCGCGAGCGAGGCGCGCCTGCACGAGCGGAACATGTTCTCGCTGATCCCACTTCTCCTGATCGGGCTCGCCCTCTTCCTCGAGCGACGGCCGGTCGCGCCGCGCTGGCTCACGTTCGGCTCGCTCACGGTCGCCGTCCTGCTGCCGATCACCATCCCGCTCGAGAAGCTCCTTGCCACGGTGAACTTCCAGGCCGTCTCCCTGATCCCGTGGACAGTCGGCGGGATCGAGGAGTTCTGGCCCTGGACGCTGGTCCCGCTCGCCGTGCTCGTCGCGCTCGTATTCCTCGGCTCGCCGTCTCGGCGCGCAGCGCGATCGTGGGCTCTCGTGGGCGCATGCTTCCTGCTCTGGTCCGTCGCGGCGTACGCCTCGATGTCTCACCCGGAGGGGGGCGCCTCGAGCACGATGGAGATCGGCTACGACCGTAACTGGATCGACCGCGCGGTCCCGAGCGGCGCCGAGGTGCTCGCGCTTTGGGTCGGGCCGGAGCGTGGGTCGGACTTCCGGCCGTCGCAGCGCACGATCTGGATGAGCGAGTTCTACAACCGGTCGGTCGGGCGAGTCGTCGAGGTGGGGCGGCCCATGCTCTACGACCTGCCGCACGACACCGGATCGATCGCGAGCGGCGTGCTGCGGAGCACGTCCGGGGCGCCGATAACCGCGCGCTATGCGCTCGTGCCCTGCGGGATCGACGTCGAGGGGCGGATCATCGGACGGGACGAGCGCGTCTCGGCGCTCGTCTACGCGCTGCCGCCGGGCCCCATGCACGTCGCCGTCTCACCCGACCGCGCCGCCCGCTGCGAAGGCCTCCCGCGCTAGCCGGCGGGGCTCGGGACCGCGCCGGCCCGAAGCGTGCGGCCCGTGCGAAGGACCGCGAGAGCCATGAGAGCGCACACCAGGAGCACTGCGATGCTCAGCTGAGCCGTCGCCCACCCGAGCGGGGTCGCGTACCAGCTCACCCAGAGCACGGTGAATCCGAGCCACGCGAGGTTGAAGCGCGGGAAGCGGGCGGCGACCGGGATCACCAGGAGCGCCGGGTAGTAGATCCAGGCAACGGGCGTCGCGAGGAGCGCGGCGGCTCCGACGAGCGCGAAGCACGAGATGTCGTCCTCGCGGAGAACGAATGCGCCGACGAGGCAGCACGCCGCAGCCGTCAGCCCGAGGGCGAGCGCAGGTCCGGCGTCGAGGCCGCTCTGTCGGCCGAGCGCCTGGAGGAGGACCCCGTTGCCGCCGTGCGACTCGCTCAATGACCGGAGAAGCGACGGGTAGTCGGCGAGTCCGTCCAGCCCGATCAGGAGCCAGGGCACGAGGATCCCGACCGGCACGAGGACGGCGGTCAGGAGCGCGGCGCGGAAGCGCCGCGTGAAGACGAGCCAGAGCCAGAGCGGCGCGACGAGGAGCTTGATCACGATCGCGACGGAAAGCGCGACGGCAGCCGCTCCGGCTCGCTCACGCCAGCGCCACGCGAGCGCCGCGAGCAGGACGACGAGGAGCGTGACGTTGCCGAACAGGACGTCCGCCACTACCGGGAATCCCGTCAGCCACACCGCGTAGCACCGCCAGTCGCGGACGCCGAGGACGGCCGGGATCGCGAGCGCCGTGGCGACGAGGAGCACCTGCCACACGACGAGCGCGCTGTCGAACGACAGCCACGAGAGCGGGCTGAGCACGATGAACGTCAGCGGCGGGTAGACCGACTCCGCGACGAACCCGGGCGAGGACGGATCGTCGTACGGGTTCAGGCCGTCGAGCACGTCCGCTGCCGGCTGCCAGATCGTCCAGCGGAAGTCGATGCCCTCGCGCCCGCGGTCGTACGTGTGCGCGAACTGCGAGACGATGAGGCCCGTCAGCGCGATGACGAAGACGGCGAGGACGCCTGCGATGGCCGTGGCTCGGAGAATCGTCGGCGTTCGAAGGGGCCGAGGTGCATCGCGCGCGATCGTGTCGACACGGTTCGTCACTCGAGCCACACTCGCCGCGTCGGCTGCGCGAGGGCCTCCCGCGGGTCCGGGAGCACCCAGAACGCCATGAGCTCGTCGTCCGTGTCGTCGCTCCGCGTCACGGGGACGCCGAAGGTGGCGAAGACGTTGTCGAGCCCGAGGAACGGGCTCGTCCGGTTGCCGAAGTTGGGACCCCAGAGCCATTCCACGAGCAGGCGCGGTGGCTCGGCGAGACCGTACGCGAGCCTCGGCAACGACGCGCAGGGCGCTGCCTCGAACACCATCGGGTCCAGGCCGGGATGGGCGCGGCCGCTCCGGAGCAGTGAACCGACGGAGGCCTCGGCGTAGGAGACCGGCGGTGAGACGATCGGCTGTCCGACCACGTCCTCCGTGGCGTGATCCGCACGGCGTCGGCGAGCGGCGGCCGGGGTGGGAACGAGCTCTCCGGCACGAGCGTCCAGTCACGGCGTCGGTTGCGCCCCGGCGCCTTGGGAAGGGTCATCACCTCGATGAAAGCCGCTCGACGCCCTCCGGCCTCGACCGTCCCCAGTCGACCGTCAGCTCGCCGACGGACCCCACGCGCCGTCGACGAAGACGCCGATGGTTTGCGCGGGGAGCCGGTACCAGGCGCGTGTTCCCTTCCCGAGGTCGAGGAGACCGGGTCTGCGAGCGGCGAGCTCCTCGCGTGCCCCGCTGGGGCCACGGAGTACGGCGAGGGCGTGAATCGACTCGGGCGTCGGTACGGCGAGGTCGTCCGCGATGCCACAGGATCGATCGCCGGGGGCGATGCTCGACGTGATCTGACGCGGGACGGACCAGGTGCTGTCGGCCGCCGCAGTCCCGGCGAGCGCGAGGACCGTGACGGCGAGAAGGCCGGCGCAGACGGCGGGCAACGTGACGAGCTCGGGGCGTTCGACACGCTCGAGCCTGCCGAGGCCAACCACGATCGCGAGCGCACCGAGCGTCGCTCCCGCGACGAGGAGTGTCAGCTGGTTCCCCGAGGGTCCTCCACGTCGAGTGGCCCCCCAGCGCTTCGGATCGATCGACGCCGCCACCGGCAGCAGCCCCACGACGGCGGTCACGACGATGGCCGCCCGCCGTCCGAGTCCGCGCGCTGCAAGCCGGTGCGTCTCGTAGCCGATCGCGACGGCCGCGAGCCCGACGAATCCTCCGAAGTGCCAGAGCCACTTGCTCGGAGTGACGGTCAGGAGCAGCAGCCCGAGGGCGATCGACGCCGACGGGAGCAGCTCCGTCAGCGTCGCCGCCGCCTCGACAACCGCTCGACCGCGAGCGCGGCGACGGCGAGGAAGAGGAGCGCGACGAACTCGCGCCGCACGGGCGACGCACCCCAGTCGTTGAGGAACTCGTACCGCTCGATACTCGTGAACGACGCCGCTCGAGTGAGCGTTCCCCGAAGCCGTGATGAGCGCGATGTTCTCGTTCCGGCGCGTGACATCCGAGTCCAGGAATGCGAGGAGCAGCGCCCACGCAAGCCCGATGGGAAGCACCGCGATCAGGCCGATCGGGGTGACCTTCGCTCTGTTTCGCGCATCTCGCCACATCCGCGGAATGCAGAGGACGAGCGGTGCCGCGGCGATCACTCCGGCCGGGTGGGCGGTCACCGCGAGACCAGACAAGAGAACCGCAACGACGAGAACGCCCAGGCCCGGCTTGACGGTGTAGCGGAGAGAGCACGCCAGGACGCCGACGACGAAGAGGGCGATCGCCGGCTCGGCGCGCAGGGTCATGCCAAAGGCAACGACACCGACGCAGAACGCGAGCGTTCCGGCCCACCACGAGGTGTCGTTCCGGCGGGCCCACGCCCGACGAGCCGCGCGAGGCACCAGCGACAGACCAGCCAGGCAGCGCCGAGGAAGAACGCCATCGGGAGGCGGTGGAGGGCGAGTGAGCTCGTGCGCGCGACGAGGAAGTGCTGCAGCCATTCGAACCAGGTCGCGAGCGGAAGGTTCTCCCCTTCGTACTCGTAGTAGTTGGAGAACCCGCCCGAGACGAGCGAGTTGAGCTCGCGTGCGCGCACCCAGCCGTCGTCGAAGTGGAGCGGCGCGAGGAGCCACCACACGACGATGGCGAGCATCACGACGGCGTCCTGCGCCGCGAGCTTCGGGAAGGTCGGACGGCGTACCGGTCTCCACCTGACGGTCGACGGCACGAGGACAGCGATCGCGGCGAGAAGCAGCACAACGGTCAGGAGGCGCAGAACGGTCTGCGTCGTCGTGGGTCGGGTGTCCTGGACGTAGGGACGAACTCGGACTCGGAGCTCTGGATCCGCGCGGAGGTCGGCTCCGTGAAGAACCCGCTCACCGCCGGCGGCGAGACGACGGTTCCGGTCAACGGTGGCGAGCCCGGTTGCGCAATGCGCCACGTATCTCCGTCGATCGTGATGCCGAAGGTGCAGTCGTCGTTCTTCGATGCTGCGATCGTCGCGATCGTCTCTCGTCCGACGTGAACGGCGGTCACCCCTCGGTCTCGCGACCTCGTGACGGCGAGGCCGCTATGGCTCCCGGGGTCCCGAGCCGTCGCGAAGACGAGGACGGAGCTCCCCGATTCCGGGACGGTGGCGCCGTCGCCGCACGGGATGCGCGCGTCGATCCGCTCCGCCTCATGGCGGGCGAGGAGAAGCGGCGCGTACCATCCGCGCGAAGGAGCGTCCGCGGGAAGCGCCGAGGGGGGCCACGAGAAGGAGGCGCGTTCGTCGATCGCCAGCCCGCGCGCAGCAAGGCTCGCAGCGACGACGGCCGCAAGCGCGAGAAAGAGGGCGAGCGCGGCCCGACGGTCGAAGCCGGCGCGGCGGAGCGTCACGTCGGGTCGGGCTCCCGTCTGAAGGTGTCGGAAGATGGCATGCCGAGAGAAGCCGTGGACGAGCTACGCCGCCTCGGCCGGCCGGGTACGCAACGGGACGACGGCGAGGGCTGCCACGAAGTCCGCTGCGGTGAAGACGAGTCTCGCGAGCAGGGCGACGGCGAGTCCTTGCGACGGCTCGAGCACCGGGGTCAGCGCGGCGACGAGCGCGGCCTCGCGAACGCCGAGCCCCGACGGCGCGATGAACACGACGAGCCCCGCGATCATGGCGAGCGGCACTCGCGCGACGCAGAGGAGCAGGCTCTGTCCCGCCGGCGCGCCGACGGAGACGGCGAGCACCCAAACGCTCAGGCCGTACGCGACGTACGAGCGCGACCGGCCCAGGCGCTCGCGACGCCGATGCCTCGCCAGGCGACGGGACGCTCGAGCGGCGGCCGGTCGATCGTCGTGATGCCGAAGTTGACAAGCCGTGTCAGGACAGGGGGGGCGAGCGCCGCAGCGCACAGGGCGGCGATGCCGACGAGTGCCCAGGCGTACCCAACGCCCGGTTCGGACGCCCCCGGCAGGATCGCGACGCCCAGCGCCAGTCCGACGGCCGTGTTCACCGCCACGGCAACCACGCTTGCCGCGAAGCCCCGCGTGCGCGGAACGCCGGCGGCGCGGCCGATCTCCGTCTGCGCGAAGAGTGCCCACACGCTTCCCGGGCAGGTACTTGCCGAGTTGCCCGAGGAGATAGATCCGTGACGCCGCAGAGACCACGACCCTCGATCCCATCTTGAGAAGGCGCCTCCGCCAGGTCAGGACGCTGAGGCTCAGACCTGCGAGGACGAGCCCTCCCGAGGCGAGGAGATCGATCGGAGACGTGAGGAGAACCGTCGCCCGTACGTCGTCCCACGTCTTGGCGAGCGTGATCGCCGCGACGGCCAGGATGACGGTGACGAACACGATCCGCGCCGGGCCGACGAGAGTGTCGATGCGCGACCCAGGATCCGTGTCCTCACGCCGTGTTGCGCCCGACGAGGTGCTGGGCGGCCAGCGCACCCTGCAATCTTAGGGTCGCCCCCGGTGGGCACCCCTACCCCCCTGGGGGGTGCGCAACCCCACGTTGGGCCGGGTACGCCGTCACGACCAGCACCGATACTCCAGCGATGGCCGTTCGGCGCTCTCAGCTTCGTTTCCGTGGGACCCGAACGCGACGGAAGAAACCGTCTCAGGGGCCGTCCCCCGAGCCTCCGTATCTCTCGGTCGTCGTCCCCGTCTTCAACGAAGAGGACAACGTCGAGCCGCTCTACACACGAGCTCGCGCGAGAGCCTCGAGCCGATCGGCCGCTCGTACGAGATGATCATCGTCGACGACGGCAGCCGCGACGAGACGTTCGCGCGGCTCGACGCGCTCGCCGCAGCCGATCCGCGGCTGAAGCTCGTTCGAGCTTCGCCGCAACTTCGGCCAGACCGCCGCGATGGCCGCCGGCTTCGACCACGCGCGCGGCGAGATCATGGTGCCGATCGACGGCGACCTCCAGAACGACCCGGCCGACATCGGCCTCCTGCTCGCGAAGATCGACGAGGGCTACGACGTCGTCAGCGGCTGGCGGCAGGACCGGAAGGACGGCTTCATGCGGCGGCTGCCGTCACGGCTCGCGAACTGGCTCATCTGTCGCGTCACCGGCGTGCGCCTGCACGACTACGGCTGCACGCTCAAGGCGTACCGCGCCGAGTCGTCGAGAACGCGCCTCTACGGCGAGATGCACCGTTTCCTTCCCGCGCTCGCGTACAGGCCGGCGCGCGGATCACCGAGATGCCGGTCGACACCACCCGCGCGACGCCGGGCAGAGCAAGTACGGACTCGGGCCGGACGTTCAAGGTCCTGCTCGACCTGCTGACCGTGAAGTTCCTGTGCGTCTGGTCGACCAAGCCGAGCTACGTCTTCGGCGGCATCGGCGTCGTCCTCTGCTTCGCCGGGTCGCTGTTCGTCGTCTGGACTGCCTACCAGAAGTGTCTTCAACGGCGTCTACGTGTACCGCCAGCCGTCGCTGCTCGTCGGCGTCTTCCTCTTCACGATCGGCTTCAAGCTGATCATGGTCGGCCTGCTCGCGGAGTGATCGTGCGCACGTACCACGAGTCGCAGTCCAAGCCGGTCTACCTCGTTCGCGAGCGACCGCAACTCGAGGAGCAGGCGCCGCCCGCGTAGCGGCTGACGCCGATGTGCGGGATCTGCGGCGTCGTCGGCCGCGACCGGGTCGACCGGAGACTGCTCGCGCCGCATGGCCGGGACGCTCCGGCATCGCGGCCCCGACGACGAGGGCTTCTACGTCGAGCGAGTTCGACGACGGGATCTGCGTCGGCCTCGGATCCGGCGCCTGTCGATCATCGACCTCGAGACCGGCCATCAGCCGATCGCGAACGAGGACGGCTCGGTCCAGGTCGTCTTCAACGGCGAGATCTACAACTTCCGCGAGCTGCGCGCCGAGCTCGAGGCCGCGGCCACCGCTTCCGCGACGCACGCCGACACCGAGGTGATCGTCCACCTCTACGAGGACTCGGCACGCGCTGCGTCGAGCGGCTGAACGGCATGTTCGCGTTCGCGATCTGGGACGCGACGCGCCGCGAGCTCGTGCTGGCGCGCGACCGCTTCGGCAAGAAGCCGCTCTACTACGCGAGACGGCGACACGCTGCTCTTCGGCTCCGAGCTCAAGGCGCTGCTCGCAGCATCCGGCGTGCCCGCGCGAGCTCGACGTCGACAGCGCTGCGCGCTACCTCGCGCTCGAGTACGTCCCGCGCCGTCGGTCGATCTTCGAGGGCGTGCGGAAGCTCCCGGCCGGCCACTTCCTTCGCTGGCGCGACGGCGAACGTTCGGGTCGAGCGCTACTGGGATCTCGCCTTCGTCCGAGCCTGAGGCCGGCGGTCCGACGACGACTACGCGGAGGAGCTCTACGAGCGGCTCCGCGCGGCCGTCACGCCGCCGGATGGTCAGCGACGTGCCGCTCGGGGCGTTCCTCAGCGGCGGGCTCGATTCGAGCTCGGTCGTCGCGATGATGGCGAGGCGATGCCGTCGCCGGACGTCAAGACCTTCTCGATCGGCTTCGGCGAGCGCAGCTTCGACGAGTCGGCGCACGCGCGGCGGGTAGCCGAGCACTTCGGCACCGACCACCACGAGGAGATCTTCACGCCGCGACGTGCTGTCGACGTGCTGCCCGATGTCGCCGACATCCTCGACGAGCCGTTCGGCGACGCGTCGATCCTCCCGACCTACGTGCTCTGCCGGTTCACGCGCGAGAACGTAACCGTGGCCTGGGCGGCGACGGCGGCGACGAGCTCTTCGCCGGCTACCCGACGTTCCCGGCCGACCGCGTCGCCCGGCTGTACCGGATGCCGCGCTTGCTCCACGAGCACGTCGGCGGTCGAGCTCGCCGACCGCCTGCCGGTCTCGACGGCGGACCTCAGCCTCGACTTCAAGGTCAAGCGCTTCCTGCGGGCGGGAGCGCGGTGGAGACCCGCCACGCGACCTGGATCGGCTCGTTCACCCCGGCGGATCAGACAGCGCTGCTCGACCGCGCGCCGAGCGACGTGTTCGAGCGGAGCAGCGCGCGATTCGCGGCGCGCCGACGCGTGACCCGCTCGAGCGGCTCGATCTACCGTACGCGGCGACGTACTTGCCCGACGACATCCTCGTGAAGGTCGACCGGGCGAGCATGGCGATGCTCGCTGGAGGTGCAGCGCGCCGTTCCTGGACGTCGAGCCTCGTGGAGTTCCTTGGGCGGGTACCGGCGCAGCTGAAGCTGCGGCGGCTCGACGACGAAGCACCTGCTCAAGCGCGCGATGGCGGGCCGTCTGCCCGACGGGATCGCCAGACGCGCCAAGAAGGGCTTCGGCATTCCGATCGCGGAGTGGCTCAAGACCACCTGCGGGAAAAGCTACAGGACGAGCTGTCGCCAGATCGAGTCCGAGCTCAGGGGATCTTCGATCCGTGCGTCGGTCGAGCGGTTAATCTCAGAACATATCGCCGGTCGGCGCGATCACCGCAAGCAGCTCTGGACGCTCTTCATGTTCCAGCTCTGGCACCGGCGCTGGATCGAGGGGCGTGACACGTCCGACGCGACGCCGCGGCGGCGGGCGATGCAACCCGCTCGAGGACTTGTCGTCGCCCCTGCCGGGACCCACGACGCCCCGTACCGACGATGACGACGATCACCCCGCTGGGCACGCTTCCTTTCCCGCTCGCGAAGCGGCCGGATGCCGCACCTCACGTCTGCGTAGTCGTGCCGGTCTACAACGAGGAGCGGACGGTCGTGGCCGATGTGCGAACGTCTCCGAGCGGCGCTGGACCCGCTCGATCTGACGTGGTCTGTTCTGTTCGTGAACGACGGCGGCTCGGACGGAACGATGGTCGCCTCGAGGAGCTCCACGGCGCCGACGAGCGCGTGTCCTACATCCTGCTCTCGCGCAATTTCGGGCACCAGGCCGCCTTATGTGCCGGTCTCGATCACGCCGACGGCGACGTGTTCGTGACGATGGACGGGGACCCCCGCATCCTCCGGAGCTGATCGCGAGCTTGTTCGCCGGCTGGCTAGAGGGATACGACGTGATCCACACGCCGAAGCCCTCGACCGAAGACCTCGGCGCCCTGCGCAAGTCGGTCGCACGCGGCTCGCGTATCGATCGATCTCGGCCGTCTCGAGCGTCCGCTCGTCCCCCAAGCGTCCGACTTTCGCCTACTCGACGCCAGGCACGCGACGCGGTGGCCGCGTTACCCGAACGAGGGCGTCTCTATCGGGGGCTGACGCCGTGGGTCGGCCTCCGCCAAGGCGTCGTCGCCTACACCGCCGCCGCGCGCGCTGATGGGAAGTCCCGATACGGCGTCCGTCAGCTCTTCAGCTCTTCGGTCGAGCGTTCTTCGATTTCTCGGCGGCTCCGCTCTACGTCGCCCTGATCGCGGGCGCCGCAACGATAGCCGGCTGTCCCGGATATCTCGTGTTCGTCCTGCGGGGCGGCGTCTTCGGCAAGTCGATTCCGCCCGGCTACGTCACTCAGATCGTCGCGATCGGCTTGCTCGAGCGCGATCAACCTGTTCCTGATCGGAGTGCTCTAGCGTTTACGTCTCGAGGATCTACAACGAGGTGCGCCATCGGCCGACGTACGTGGTTGGCCGGATCAAGATCATCCACGACGTGACACCGCATGAACTGTGGCGTGGCGCTGCTCGAGTCGCCTGCCGTAACTTCGACCCCCGGGGGAGAAGGACGGGTTCGACCTGGTCAGGTGCGGGGCATGCGGTCTGGTGTTCGCCCGTCGAGGGCACCTCCCGACGGAGCGGGATCTTTCCGAGCTGTACTCGATCGACTACTTCTACGACCAGGCGGGCGTCACGGGAGGCTACGCCGACTACATCGCCGACGAGTCGCTCCACCGGGCTCTCGCACGGAGGCGACGCCTGGCAGGTTTACCTGTCCCCGTCGACGGCCAGCGCCTGCTCGACGTCGGCGCTGCCGCCGGCTTTTTCGTCTCGGAGGCGAGGGACTTCGAGGCTGGGACGCCGCGGGCGTGGACATCTCTCCGGTGATGGTCGAGCACGCGACGCGGGTGGTCGCGGCACTCCCGTCAGAGCTGGGAGGACTGGCAGCGACGTCAGCGGCTCATACGACGGCGATCACGATGTGGGACTACATCGAGCACTCTCTCGACCCCGCGGGAGACCTCGGAGACGGCGCGGGGCAGCTGGGGCCCGGCGGAATGCTCGCGATCTGGACGGGCGACATCGGCGCCATCATCGCGCGGCTGTCCGGACGCCGTTGGCATCTGCTCACCCCGCGGCACCACAACTTCTTCTTCGACCGAGGACCCTCCGACGGCTGCTCGAGGCGATCGGGATTCGAGGTCTCGAGGTGTTCCATCCCCGCGCCGATACTCGATCGCTCACCCCGTCTACAAGCTCGGCAGAACCCCTCCGGAGCGGGTCGCCGCTCGGGTCTCGACGCGGAGCGAGCCGATCGAGTCGGCAGGGCGGGCGTCCTGCCGCTGAATCTCGGCGACATCGTCTCCGTCGTCGCGAGCGATAGAGGCGACTCTCGCCGCGAGGTTTCGGGAGCGTCGATCGCACCTGCAGCCCGCTTGACGACCCGGCTCGTGCCAGGTGCCCGACTGATGCCTTCGCTGTCGCGAGGAGCCTGGCTAATGGTCGTTTCTGGCTCGCCACGACCGGATGGGTCTGGACCCGGCTCGATCAGGGCTGGGTTGCCCACGACGACGGGGCGTTCGGCCAGAGGGCGACGCGGGTCCTCGAGGGGAGCTCCCCCACCGTGAGTTCGCGGAGTTTACACCGGCGGGATGACGTTCATCAATGCGGCGACGATGTTCATCTCGGGGAGGACCTCGTGGTGCTCTGGTATCAGCTCTTCGTCGTCTTCCTCGGCCCCTTTCCGGCCGCATATTTCGTCGCTCGACGTATCTCGGGGCCGTGGACGGCGCTTCCCACCGCCGGCCTGGTCGGCGCCTGGTCGGTTCCCGTCTATCCCGCCCCGATGCCGTCCTGGTACGTGCTCGCCTTCAGCGTCTATGGCGGTCTGCCTCGTAGGTGGCGTGACACCAGGAGCGAATGGGGTCGGCTGTTCGGCGCGGGTGTGCTGGCTGCGACTGGCGGTGACCTTCGAGGATCCGGGCGTCTACCTCGTGGTCGCGATCCTTGTGTTCCTCGTCTTCGTCCACCCGAGGAAACCGCGCACATCAGCCGTGTCCCGCTTGCCGGAGATCGCCGTGATGGTCCTGGTCGCCGGGCTTCTCGCGTCCGTCCTCGATCACGTCTCGGAGCTCGGGAGGTCGTCAACCTCGGCCTTCCGGTCGTCGCGGTCGCTGTCGCGATGATGATCAGCGCGGGCGCCGCGTTCCCTCGTCGGTGGGTCGGCGTGCCGACACCAGCCTGCTGCGGAGCTCGCCGTGTTCTCCGGCGGCCTCGTCGTGCCCGTGGCAGCCCTCGGTCTTCCGTACGTCGTCTCGGGCGCCGTGGTGACTTCGTGGAGGGCGTGTTGGTCTCGCCTAGGCCCGACGCGATGTCGCCTACTGGCCGACACCTCCGGTTCCGAGCATTGCTCTCGCCGTTCTGTGGTACTCTCCTGTGTGCCATGACCCGTGTTTCCCGGCGGCGTCGGACGATCGGGCTGGCGTTGGTGGTCATGGCGATCGCGGGCCTCGTGCTGGCCGAGTCGTCCGAGAGGCGTATCTGACCTACTGGATCACCGGGCGAGGGAAGGGCGTCGCCGTCGTCGTCCTCGGCAAGTACCTGCTCGTGCGCGATCGGCACGCGACGAGCACTGGTCGACGCGACGTCGTCTCCTGCTGCCTGCCCTCGCGGCGCTCAGAGCCTCGTCCAGTTCCCATTCGGCATCGCCATCTACTACTGCTGCGCAGCTCCGCTCGTTGCCCTCGCGGCGGTCGGAGTCTCTCCAGCGCCGAGTCCGAGCGGCATGGGTTCCGGCCGTGCTCATCGCCGCGTTCGCTGTCTACGGCACTTTACATGGATCGCGTGATGTTCCGGAATCGCGGGCTCGATAGTCCGAGACGCGCAGATCGAGATCCTCGACTCCCAGCGGGCGTCGATACGGGTTGACCCGGCCGAGGCCGATGCGACAAGGCAGGTCGTGCGGCTGCTCCGGCGTCACAGCCGGGGCGGGTACGCCTTCGCCGGCCCCGACAGCCCGCAGCTCTACTTCCTGGCCGATCTGCGCAATCCGACGAGGTCGCTGTTCGACTCCTCGACACGACCGACTCGTCTCGTGGATCAGCGCTCCTCACGCGCCTCCATGACAGGAATGTCACTGGGATAGCGATCAATCGCCAGCCGAGCCTGTCGAGGCCGCTGATCCGCAGACGCGATCGACTGTCCGCGATGTTCCCGAACGTCGAGCATGTCGGTCGCTACGACGTTCGCTGGGCGAACTGACGTGCTCCTGCGAGCGCCGCTCGAGCAGACCGCGCTCACAGCTAGGGCGGCGCCGTTACGATCCGCGCCACGGCCGCCCGCTCGCGCGGCGAGCACGCGCCGGACGAGCTCGACGTCGAGAACCCCCGATCAAGACGATCAGGACGACGGTCAGCGGGAAGATCGGGGCGTAGAGCCGCTCGTAGTTGTCGTAGGCGCCGAGAACGTCATCACGAGGTCGTAGAGGCACAGCAGGTAGAGGAGCCCCACGACGCGTGTCCTCGGGGAGCGTGCGGCTGCCCAGAGGATCAGTCCGAGGGCCGCAAGGACGAGGATCTTCTTCTGCGGCGGGAGCTGGCGGACTTCCAGGCGTAGGTGAGCGGGGCGGTCCGGAGCACCGACCGACCGTAGTCGCCGGCGAGCTCCCAGTTGTCAGCGCGGACGCCCGAACTGCTCGGCGAGGACGTATGGGCTGGCTTCGAGGCAGCGGTCGAGATGGTCGTCGATGCGTGCGGTGAGTGTCGAATAGCGGCTGGGCGCCTCGTCCTGCAGGCCATATACATCGCCTTGCCGAGGCTGTTTATCTCAGTAGACGACCGTGAACCCCGGGTAGTCGTTGATTGCGTTGTTGCCGAGGATGTAGAGACCGACCAACGCATAGATCGCACCTGCGGCGAGGACCGCGTGCACCCGGTGGTGTCGGTCCCCGTACGCCACCAGCACGAGGACGAGCAGGACGGCAGGCAGCGCGAGGAACTCGGGCCTGGGTGAACACGAGGAGGGCGACAATCGCGGGCTCGTCGGCCACGTCCGGCGAGGGGTGAATGTCGCCGCGAGGCACGCGACGGCGACGAGGAGCGTCATCGCGAGGAGCTCCACGTGATCGTTCGCGTGTAGTCGAGCGGGAGCTCCATCAGCCCGAAGAGCGCGCCCGTCGCGCCGGCCCACCAGCGGCCGGTGGCGCGCTGTGTGAGGAATCCGACGCCGACCGCGCAGAAGACGAAGAGGAACCCCTGAAGGATGATCGCCGCGGTGGTGTCCTTCCCCGCGACTGCGAGAAGGACCGGGTAGCCCGGTGTTCGTTTCACGTCGAACGGGTTGCCGTCGAGGATTCCGCTTGCAGCCCGCATGAAGCTCGCGCTGTCAGGAGTGAGGGCTGCGCCCTCGTCCACCAGCTGGAAGATCACGGAGACCGTCGCGACGAGCGCGACGACGAGGAGGACTGCTCGCTCTCGCGTCTCCCGGCTCGCCGTCGTTAGAGCATTCGTGGCGAGGACGTGTCTGGCGCCCGCACCCTCGTCGCGGTCGGTCACGACGCCCGGGTCACGATGGCGATCTCGTGGTCGCGATACGTCACCTTCGCGCCGGGGCTCGGCGCGAAAAGCACGGAGGTGGCCGCGGTCGTCGACGATCACGACTGGGTAGCCGTCCGCCAGTGACTTCCAGTTCGCGCCCTCCCGGTTCCCGTAGCGCGAGATCCGCTCGATCGTCTCCGCGTCGTAGAGCTTGAACCGGACGTCGTACGCGATCCGCCCGCGAAGGTCGGGAAGCCGCCAGAGGAGCCAGTCGGCCGTCCCGTCCGTCGCGAAGAGCCGCACGCCCGGATCGGCCGTCGCCGTTCGCACGGCGGCGAGCTGCTCGTCGGGCCACTCCTGCTCGAACCAGCCCGCCGGCCGGGTGAGCGCGACGACGAGCGCGACGGTGAGGCCGACGAGGCTCGCGACGGAGATCGCGAGGTTGACGCGGCGCGACGACGGGTCGGCCCGGGTGAGCAGGCCGTCGAGCGCGACGGGGAGGATCGCCGCGCAGGCGAGCGCGAACCAGATCACGCCGCGGACGGCCTGGACGGCGCCGACGAACGTCACCGCGAGCACGAGCAGCTCGAACGCCGTCAGCCGCGAGCGGCAGCGGCGTAGCGCGACGAGCGCGACGGCCAGCGGCCGCCAGGATCCAGAACAGCGCGGTCGTCGCGCTCGGGCTCGACCACTGCCACTCGCGGAGGATGTCGGCGAACGGCGCGTCGATCAAGCATCAGGTCGTAGTACGCGACGATGTCCCAGCCGTACGGCGTCACGAGCACGCAGAGCGGCGCGCACACGAGCAACGCGAGCGGATAGAGCGGCTCGGCACCGCGCCGTTGGACCAGCGTTGCGAGCGCGAGCAGCATCGTGAGCCCCGCGCCGAGGACGACCGAGCGGCTGGAGGTTCGCCCAGAGGGACGAGCATTCGCAGCGCGAGCAGCGTGCGCCGCCGCACGCCGTTCCGATAGGCGTCGAGCAGGAGCCAGAAAAGCCGGCGAAGAGGGGGGAGCGCTCGCCGACTGCGCCCGGATTGTCCAGCCCCACGGGCCGGCGAGGATCGCGAGGAGCCCGATGAGGAAGGTCGAGCGCGACGAGGCCCCGGCCGACCGCGCGGCCCCTGCGGCGAGGACGAGCGCGAGCAGCACGAGGGCCACGTCGAGCACGACGACGAGCCGCACGCCGGCGAGCTCGTGCGCGCCGTAGAAGACGAGCTGCGCGAGCCACTGCTGGTCGGTCCACGTCGACCCTTCGCCGAGGAGGGTGATGTGCTCCACGTCCGGGAGCCCGTGGTCGACGATCTCCCGGCCGGCCATCAGCGTCAGCCACGTGTCGCCGACGACGAGGGACGGGCCGAACACCGTCAGGAGGACGACCCCGACGAGCGACACGAGGAAGACCGGGAACGGGCTCGTCTCGAGGATCGTGCGAACGCTCGGTGCAAGCGCGGCTCTCCGAGCGAGCTCGGGAGCGTGCCGCGGCGCGAGGTTTGTCGGCGTGGTTTCGGACACCGCACAATGATCGCCGTCGGGGCGGAGGGCCTGTCTGGACATACGACTAGGGTCGAGTGCGACCCATGATCCGTTCTTTGCGGGCGCGCCGAATCTGATGACCGATACTCCCGAACGGTGTGTCGTCCCGGACGGAACGTGACGATGAGATCAGGTGATGTCTTGCGCGCTTTCCTGGTCGGTCCGGCCGACGTCATAGGATCGAGTGACGAGCGATGGTCCGATCCGTGACGCTCTCGTCTCCTCTCGAGGCCGCGCCGGCCGGTCACGCGGAGAGGTTCCGCTGAGTCGGTCGCGGGGTCGCCGGCTGGCGGCGGTGCAGTCTTGTTACATCCCGTGGAAGGGCTACTTCGACCTCATCAACTCGGTCGACGAGTTCGTCCTCTTCGACGACCGCGCAGTTCACGCGGCGCGACTGGCGGAACCGGAACCGCGATCAAGACCGACCGCAGGCGACGCGATGGCTCACGATCCCGGTGGCGGTCGACGGCCGTACGACCAGCGGCTCGACCGAGACGGCGCATCGACGATCCGGACTGGCCGGACCGCACACCTCGGGAAATCGTCAAGCAGGCCTACGGTGCACGCGCCGTGCTTCGAGCCGTACTACGCGGACGGCAATCGGCGCGCTCATACGGGGCGTGCGCCAGGCGAGCACCTACCTCAGCTCGGATCAACCGTATGCTTGCTCGAGGTGCATCAGCGACCTGCTCGGCATCCGAGACGCCCCTCCAGCTGGTCCGCCGGACTACGAGCGCGTCCGGCGCGGGGACCGATCGGCCTCGTCGATCTTTGCCGCGCGGCCGGCGCCGACGCCTACCTCTCCGGACCCAGCGGGCGGGACTACATCGAGCGAGGAGCAGTTCGCCGCAGGAGGGGATCGAGTTCGACGTACTTGGAGTACGACGGCTACCCCGAGTATCCGTCAGCGGCATGGGCCGTTCGAGCACACGGTCTCGATCCTCGATCTCCTCTTCAACGTGGGCCGAGACGCGCCGCGGTACCTGAAGAGCTTCCGCACGGACGAGGTGACCCAGTGAGCGGCGCCGGCGCAGCGCTGCTCATCTTCGGGGCCGGCTCGCTGGCGCGGCTGGCCCACGACTACTGCGTCCGCGACGGCGCCTACGACGTCCGGGGCTTCACCGTGCATGAGCAGTACCTCGAGGACTCGGCCTGCAACGGCTTGCCGGGCTTCGCCTTCGAGCGCCTCGAAAGCCACTTCCCGCCGGACACGTGTCTTCTGTTCGTCGCCGTCGGCTACAAGCACGTCAATCGCGCCCGAGCGCGTGTCGTGGATGAGTGCCGTGCACGTGGCTACCGGCTCGCATCGATCGTCAGCACGCGTGCGCACCTCTGGCCGGATGTGCAGCTCGGCGAGAACTGCTTCGTGTTCGACGCCGTCGTCGTCGAGCCGCGGGTGACGATCGGCGACGACGTCATCCTGTGGAGCGGGAGCCAGGTGAGTCACGACGCCGTGGTCGGAGCACATTGCTTCCTCGCCCCCAACGCAGTCGTGCTCGGGGACGCGAAGCTCGGTGAGCGTTGTTTCGTCGGCGGAAACGCGACGGTCAGGAACGGCATCACGCTCGCAGACGACACGGTCGTGGGCGCAGGCGCGGTGATCATGCGCGACACCCGGCCGGGCGAGGTCTACGCTGCGTCGGCGACGGCGGCGCGCGACGGCGTGGACGGCCTGGAGCTCTCCGACCTTTGAAGATCTGCCCGAGTTGCGGTCGTTCGATCGACAGAGCCGGATGGGCGTGCGACGATTGCGGTTGGCGGCCTGTCGAAGCGGAACTTCCGTTGTTCGCGCCCGAGCCTCGCCGTCTCGGACGAGCACTTCCCCGTCGAGGACGCGCGGCGCCAGGCGGCTCTCGAGGAATCGTTCTTCTGGTTCCGCGCGAGAGCGAGGCTCGTAACCTGGTGCGTCGGCCACTATTTCCCGTGGGCGCGCTCACTCTTCGAGATCGGGTGCGGAACCGGAGCCGTCCTCGCGGAGATCCGAGCTTCCCTTCAGCGCATGGAGGTCTACGGTGCGGATCTCTCGGTCGACGCTCTGCGAGTCGCGCAGGCACGCGTCCCCGACGGCACGTTCGCGCAGATGGACATCCGGACATCTTCCGTACCGCGACGAGTTCGACGTCGCATGCGCCCTCGATGTCCTGGAGCACGTCGACGAGGACGAGTCTCGCCCTCGGCGAGGTTCGTCAGACGCTCAAGCCGGGCGGCGGTCTGGTTGTGTCGGTCCCGCAGCATCCCTGGCTCTGGAGCGCGCTGGACGAGTTCGGCAGACACCGCCGGCGTTACGGCCGGCGCGGGGCGCTCGAGCTGATCAGGTCAACGGGGTTCGAAGTGCTGCGGGTGACGTCGTCGGTGACGTTCCTGCTCCCACTCGTCGCGATATCCCGGCTCCGGAATCGGCGAATGCGTCCGGATTACGACCCGTTCCGCGAGATGACGGTCTCGCCGCTGCTGAATCGAATCTTCGCCGGAGTGATGCACGCCGAGCGCGCGGTCACCACCCACGGCGTGTCGATGCCCTTCGGGAGCTCCCTGTTCATCGTGGCTCGGAGGGCGTAGTGCCGGAGACCGAGCAGATCGTCTTCAACCGGCCGCACGTCACCGGCCGAGCTCGAGTACATGCAGCGAGGCGATCGCGAACGCGCACCTGCGGGCAACGGGCCGTTCTCGGAGCGCTGCCGCGACTGGCTCGACGAGCGCGACCGGCGCCGTCGCGCGCTGCTGACCCATTCGTGCACCGCCGCGCTCGAGATGGCGGTCATCCTGGCCGAGATCGGGCCGGGCGACGAGGTGATCATGCCCTCGTTCACGTTCGTCTCGACGGCGAACGCCTTCGTCCTGCGCGGGGCCGGCCGGTGTTCGTCGACATCCGGCCGGACACGCTGAACATCGACGAGCGCGCAGGTCGAGGCCGCGATCACCCCGCGCACGAAGGCGATCGTGCCCGTCCACTACGCCGGCGTCGGCTGCGAGATGGACGCGATCTGGCGACTCGCCGCGCGCGCACGGGCTGCTCGTCGATCGAGGACGCGGCGCAGGGCTGATCGGCGCGCCTACCGCGGCCGGCCGCTCGGGCGGCATCGGCGACTCGGCGCGCTGAGCTTCCACGAGACGAAGAACGTCAGCTGCGGCGAAGGCGGCGCGCTGCTCGTCAACGACGACGCGCTTCGTCGAGCGGGCCGAGATCGTCCGCGAGAAGGGCACCGAACCGCAGCCGCTTCTTCCGCGGCCAGGTCGACAAGTACACCTGGGTCGACATCGGCTCGTCGTACGCTGCTCGAGCGAGCTCGCGGCCGCCTTCCTCTGGGCGCAGCTCGAGCAGGCGCGACGAGATCACCGCGCGGCGGCTCGCGATCTGGGACGCTACCACGAGGCGTTCGCCGAGCTCGAGGCGCGACGGGCTGGCTGCGCCGCCCGGTCGTGCCGGCCGACTGCGAGCACAACGCGCACATGTACTACCTGCTGCTCCCCGACCTCGAGACGCGGACCGCGTTCATCGACGCGCTGCGCGACGCGCGGCATCCACGCGGTCTTCCACTACGTGCCGCTGCACTCCTCGCCGGCCGGCCTTCGGTACGGCGACGGCGCCCGGTGACCTGCCGGTGACCGACGCCGTGAGCGAGCGCTCGTGCGGCTGCCGCTGTGGACCGGACATGACGACGCGAGACGTCGACCGCGTCATCGCCGCCGTCAGCAGCGAGTCGTGGGACGCGTGATCGGCCATCGACCCGAGGTCGGGCGCCGGCGGATGGGATCCGGCGGCCTCGGCAAGGCGACACCGTGAGCAACATCCGAGCTCGCTGCCGACGTCGTGCGCGCAACACTGCAGTCCACACACGCCCGGCGGACACGTACGACGCTCGACGAGCCGCACTACAGGCCCGAGAACAAGGCGAAGGTGCGCGCCGACCTGCTTCGGCTGGCGGAACAGACGGGCACGCGGCCGGCTGCTCGACATCGGCTGCGGCACTGGGTACGTCATCGACCTCGTCGTCGACACATTCGATGAGATCCACGGCTCGATGCCACCCGCGGCGATGCTCGAAAGGGTGGAGATAAGCAGTGGAAACGTCACCCTTCACGAGGGCGTTGCGGAGCGGCTTCTTTTCCCTGACGGCATCGTTCGACCTGGTCACGGCCTACTGTCTTCCATCTCTCGCCGACCATCCGCCGGTGTTGGCGGAGGCGGCGCGCGTGCTTCGGCAGGGCGGCGCCGCCTACGTCGATCTCGAGATGAACTGCGCGTCCTGGCGGGCGATCTCCCGCACCGAGCACGAGTTTGTCGGGCAACGTTCGACGACCTCGACGAGATCGTCGCCCGCGAGGTGCAGGGGCGTATCCACGTGGAGATGAGATCGCCACGCGTTTTTCCCATCGCCCCGCAGATGTTCGCTTCCGGGAAACATCAAGTCCCAACTCGGCGGTTTCGACGCCGGCCGAGTTCGAGCTTGACGCCCGGGCCGCGGGCTCTCGACCATGCGAGACGACCCACGAATGTTCCTCGGCCAAGCGGGTGCTGATACACGGTGCTCGCCCGACGATGCCTTGACGGTGGAACCCCACCCGAGGCGGCTCCTACCAGTCTCTGCTTCCACTTTCAAGTATCTCCCCTCCGAGGCGACCGATGACAGCGGGCTTAAAGAATCCAACCATAATGACCCCTCGACCCACCCGGATCCGCGAGCGAGGATCTGCCGTCGTGCCCGGACTTGCTCGACGAGGAGACCGTCGAGGACGATGAAGGGCGAGTTGCGGCGTGTGATCGATGACGACCTCGCCGCCTGGGCAGACCGTGACTACCCCGACGCCTGGATGGTGCACAACCTCATGGTCAGGCATCCGTCTTTGCTCGGTTCCTCGAGAACCCCGTCCTCCATGCGTACCTGACCCCGCTCCTGGGCGAGACGTGCATCGTCTACGCGTACACCTCCTCGAGCATGCCGCCTTCGGGGGCCAACTTCTCCCACCGTGTCCACATCGACTCGCCACGTGTGATCCCTGGCTACTGGACGAACGTCGGCGTGATGGTCGCGCTGGACGACTACACACCGGAGAACGGCGCGACGCGGTTCCTGCCCGGGCTCGTTCGAGCGCGAGCCCGCCGACGCTCGAAGAGTTCCTCGAGCCAGAGCGAGAAGACGTTCCCGAAGGCGGGAGAGGCCGTGGTTTTCAACGCCCGGACGTGGCACATGGGCGGGATGAACCGCACCTCGAAGCCGCGTCACGCGATCACGCTGAACGTCTGCCGGTCTTACATGAGGCAGCGTTTCGACTATCCGCGGCTCGTGGGCGAGGAGACTTGGCGCACATAGGCGAGGTCGGGCGCAGGTTCCTCGGCTTCAACGTCCGGATGCCGGCGACACTCGAGGAGTACTACCTGCCCGAGGAGCAGCGCCTGTACAAGGCCGGGCAGGGCTAGGCGCGATGGAGTCGCCTGGCAGCGTCTCGGTCGTCGTTCCCGTCTACCGGAACGAGGCGTCACTTGACGAGCTCGCGGCTCGACAACGCACTGGCCGACCTAGGTCGGCGGTTCGAGATCATCCTGGTCGACGACGGCAGCCCCGACCGCTCCTGGGACCGCGTCGCGCCCTCACCGGACCGAGTATCCGGAGGTCGTGGGCCTTCGGCTCAGCAGGAACTTCGGACAGCACCCGGCGATCGCCGCCGGCTTCGAGCGCGCCGAGGCGACGTGACCGTGCTGATGGACGCCGATCTGCAGGACGAGCCGGAGAGCTGCCCGCACTGCTCGCGAAGCTCGACGAGGGGTCGACGTGGGCTACACGGTCAACGTCGAGGACACCGAGACGGTGGAATTCTCGCCTGACCTCGGCGCTGTTCCACTACTCGTTCTCCAAGGTCGCGCGACTCGACGTTCCGGCGTCGATGGGACCTACCGGCGTTCAACCGGAAATTCCGTGAGGCGCTCCTTCGCTATCCCGAGCGGAGGCCGCTCTACGGGCCACTGATGCTCTACATGGGATTCACGGCGGCGTTCGTGCCGGTCAAGCGACGCCGCGGGAGCGGGGAGAGCGGCTACAGGTTCGTGAAGCGACTCGCGCTCGCGGCGGAGACGCTCATTCGTACACGAACGTCCCGCACCGCATCCTCCTCTTCTTCGGGTCTCGGGCTCGCGGGTATCAGCGTGCTGTATCTCGTCGGCGCTCATCGTCGACTACGTCGTCGCGGGCCTGCTCCGCATCGGGAATCGACGCTCCTCCTCGGCATCACCCTGCTGCTTGATGGGCGCGGTACTCGCGAGCCTAGGAATCGTCGGCTCGTACGTGTTCCGCGTGTTCCAGGAGGTCCTCCGTCGCCCGCGCTACCTGCTCACGGATTCGGTTGATCGGGAGCCGCTGGGCGGCGGCGACGAGGCGGTCAGCTCGGTGCCGGGGTCCTTGTCGCGCGTTCCGTGACCTCGATCGCCGGAAGCTCGGTGAACCCGTCCGTTGCCGGGTCGATCTCGGCGACCTCGACGTCGCGTGGCCCGCGGGCGATCGTGCGAACGGTCTGGAGGTCGGAACCGCCCGGAATGGCATCGTGCTCCTCGAGCGGCCACGCGGGACCCTGCGTCGCGAGAAGCGAAGGTAACTCGACCAGTCCCTTGCGAATCCGAGGGATACGCGCGCAGGGGAAGTAGAGGCCTACCGCGGGCACAAGGAGAGTCGCCGTAGCGGGGTCTCGGAACCGGGAGACGAGCTCGGCGCCGTCCGGGAGCTCGTCGGCGAGGCCGCAATCCCGCCGCAAGAAAAGAGCGGAGAGATTCTGGCGGGCCGGGCTCCACGGCGTTCGCGCGGCGTCCGTCGCCAGCACCAACATCGTCAGGGCCACCGCGGCGAGGGAAAAGAGCGCCACCGAAAGCGCTGTGCTGGCAGCGACTGCACGCTGACTCGACTTGCGGCGCATGAGTTCGAACAGCGCAATCCGACGACGCAGACCATCAGGAAGGAGATGATCGTGAAGCGGTCGCGCCATCGCTCGACCTGGAGGTCAGCGGTGCCGCGTCGCCTGACGCCCTCCAGGCAATGAATCCGGCGATCAGCACCAGGATCGTCGAGGAAGCACCCGTATGGTCGGCGACCGGCTCCTGCCCAGGCGGGCGGTCTCGATTCCAACCGTCACCGCTCCGATCGCAGCGAGCGTCCCGAAGTGCCAGGGCCATTTGCTCGGGACGAGCGTCAGCAGGGCGAGACCGACCGCGACGCTGCGCGCCGGGAGCGAGAGGATCGACACGCTGCCCGGTCTTCGGATCAGCGACGCAGCACAAAGTACGAGCAGCGCGAGGCTGAGCTCTCGAACGGTGGTCGCGCCGCCGGCGTTGTCGAAGCGCTGGTAGCGGATGTACTCGTGCCACAACGGCTCCGCGTGAAGGTCGCCCGCCCGTCCGAGGCGCGCTTCCTCGAGCCGCGACGAGAGGTCGGAGTCGATGACCAAGAGGAGCAACGTGAGCGCGAACCATGCGACGGCGACGACGACGAGTTCGAGCCAGGGGCGGAGGTCGCCACGGCCCAGCCAACGCCAGATCTCGGGAAGCCCTGCGTAGTATTGGCGCCGCGACGAGGATGCCGGCTGGGTGCGCGGTTAGCCCGAGGGCCAACGCCACAGCCGACACCGCGAGTGGTCCCGCACGCGGAGCTTGGGCGAACGAGATCATTGATGCGAGGCTGACGAGCAGGAGCAGGGAGACGAGCGGCTCCGGGCGAAGCGTCATGCCCCAGGCGTTGCTCCGATGAGGAACGCGCCCGCGAGCGCCCAGCGAACCGGTCGCTCCGCCGGCTCGCGCAACACCGCGCCGACGCAGACACGACACAGCGGCCATGCCGCAAGCAAGAGCAGCAGCGACGGATGCGCATCACCACGAGGTCACTCGTCGCGCCGACGAGCCAGTGCTCGATCCACGTGTTCCAATAGCCGGTCGGGGAGGTGATACCCCATGTGTCGTAATAGAGGCCGAGTGCGCCAAGGTCGTCGAAGGCACGATTCTCTGCCCAGACCCAGCCGTCGTCGGTGAACGTCGGAGCCAGGACCCACCAGCACAGCAGCCCGCCGACCACCACCGCGTCCGTGACGTCCCTCCCTGCCCAGGCAGCTCGCAGCCGCCCTCCGACTCGCGGCGCTGCGCCGCGCAGGTTCGCCCAGCCCGCGACGAGAATCAGTGCCGCTGCGACCGCCGCGAAGCCGATCCACGTCGCGGCGATCTGAACGGGCGTCTGCGAGGTTGCAAAGACGCGGGTCTCGAGCCGGACACGTGGGGCCTCTCCCGAGCGGAGATCGAGTGTGGTGAACAGGCCGGTGACTACCGGCATTCGGTCAGGCGTGTCGAGTCGCAGGGGGATCGCCCTTCCGGCTCCTAACACGGTTCCATCGCGGATCACCAGCGTCGACGGGCACGCGCGTGGCCAGTCTTGTTTGAGGACTCGCGTTCCACCGACGTCGAGCGTGAGCGCGCCCGACTCCAGTTGGATACGAAGACCGCCCTGCCCGGCCGGATCATGTGCCGTTGCGAGGACGACAGCGGGCCGCTCCTCCCGCAGCGGCGGCGCGACCGAGCACGGAACGACGACCTCGAGCTTGCTCGGGACTCTGTTCAGGAGCGGCAACGCCGTGAACCAGCCATTCGACGGCGTCGCGCCGGTGAGCGTCTTCGGTGGCCAGGTGTATGTGCTGCGGTGGCCGTCGGCCGGCCCGACGGCCGCGACGATCGCGCAGACGACGGCTAGCACGGCGGCCGCCACCGCCAGCGTCAGAAGGTGAAGTCGCTGCGCGGCTTCCGATGCCATGGCGGGATCACGACTCAACCTGCCGGACGTCGGCGGTGACGAAGGCGCGGAGGAGGCCGCCGTGCGCCATGGTCGTCGCCGCGATGCGAGGCGTAGGCGCAACGCTTCGCTCAATGATCGCCACAGGGCCGGAAGACCTGTCTGGACCATGGGCTAGGTCCCATCGCGACCCAAGCGGTGTTCCGACGGCGGATGCCGTCTGCATGCTTGGCGCATGACCGTCGTTCCCGAGTCGGCCGTCCCGCGCACCCTGCAATCTTCCCGCGTGCCTACGACGCAGGACCGCAGCCGCCGGACGATGTGGATCGCCGCGTCGGTGGGCATCCCGGCGTCCGCCGTCTTCATGTTCCTCGCGGTGCGCGGCGCCGACCTCAGCCTCGTCTGGCTGACGCTGCAGGACGTCCGCTGGGGCCCGGTGGCCGTCGCCGTGGGCTGCATGGGCGTCGTCTACTGGCTGCAGGCGAACCGCTGGAAGCGGATCGCCGCCACGCGGGCGACCCAGTTCCAGTTCGTCGAGATGGTCGTCGCCGGCGTGGCGGTGAACAACGTGCTGCCGGGTCGCATCGGCGACTTCCTGCGGGCACGCTGGGTCTCGCGCGGCGCCTACTCCGGCGGACGCGGTCTCGCCACGGTCATGATCGACCGCATCTTCGATCTTCTCGTCCTCGCCGTCTTCCTCATCGCGACCCTGCCGCTCGTCACCGACGAGCGCTGGGTCGATCGCATCGTCGTCGGGTCGGTGCTCTTGCTGCTCGCCGTGGGGATCGGAATCCTTGCGGCACGGGCCTACACCCGGCGGCGTCCGCGCGCGAGGCGCCGGCACCGCAGCCTCGTCCGGCGCTTCGCGCGCGACACGATCGAAGGGCTCTCCGAGCCCCTGGGCACCTCCCGGCTCGTGCTGCTCGTCCTGAGCGTCGGGGCGTGGCTCGTCTGGGCGGTCGCGGCCATCCTCGTCGCCCGGGCCGTGGGCGTCGAGCTCACGCTCGTGGAGGCGATCTTCGTGACTGGGGCAATCAACCTCGGTGTGGCGATCCCGTCGTCGCCCGGGTTCGTCGGCACCTACCAGTGGCTCGGCGTCTCCGCGCTCGCGCTCTTCGGCGTGTCGAAGGAAGCAGGGCTTGCATTCGCAATCACGATGCAGGCCGTCTGGTGGGTGCCGACGACCCTCGTCGGGGCCGTGTTCCTCGTGCTCCGCTACTCGTCGCCGAGAGGGCGCTCGATCAGCCCGAGCTGATACGCCTGGCGCACCGCGTCCGCGCGGTTCTTCGCGCCGAGCTTCCGATACACGTTGGTCAGGTGGAACTTGACCGTCTGCTGCGTGACCCAGAGCTCCTTGGCGATCTCGTCGTTCGACTTCCCCTTTGCGAGCTCCGTGAGGATCGCGACCTCGCGGTCCGTCAGGCCGGCTGCCTTCGCGCCGGTCGGCGTCGACGGCTCGGTCGCGCCGACGGTCGAGAACACCGTCCCTCCCGCGACCTGCCGGAGGGTCGACGGTAGGTCGCTCGGGTCGACGGTCTTCAGCACGTAGGCGCTGGCCCCGCGTCGGAGCGCGCCCTCGATCAGATCCGGCGTCGTCGACGCCGAGAGCATCACGACCTTCACCTTCGGATAGCGCCGGCGGATCTCCTCGAGGCACTGGAGCCCGTCCATGTTCGGCATGCGGACGTCGAGCACGACGAGGTCGGGGTTCGTCTGGCCGACGAGCGGAAGCACCTGCGCGCCGTTCTGCGTCTCGCCGACCACCTCGAAGCCCCCGTCGTCGTCGAGCGCACGCCGGATGCCGTCCAGCATCAGGCGGTGGTCGTCGGCGAGGAGCACGCGCACGCCTCCAGTCTCGCAGACGGGACCGACGGTGTGGCCCCCGGACGGGTGGCGTCGACAGCGCGGAGACTCCCTCGTGTGAGGCATTGCGTCCCCCTGACGGGTCACTACCGTCGGGAGTGCAACGTCGTGTCGCGGGGGAGGGGGAACGATGGGGACGGAGCATCAGCCGGGAATCCTGGCTCGGGGCGTCGGCTTCGCAGCGCTGCTGGCGATCGCGGTGGTCATCGCCATCCTGATGGCGACGGGCGTCAGGGAGCAGATCCGCTCCATCGCCACGACTCCCTCGAACGCGTCCGGGCCGAGCGCCGCGGTCGCGTACGAGCCGCGCTGAGCGATGAGCGCGCCGGGGCTGTCCGGGCGCGGCACCATCTACCATCCGTGCCGATGGCGCGGGTCGAGGAGCGGCGCACAGCAGGTCTCGAGGCATGGCGCTCACGGTTCGACGCGTCGCTTCGCGAGGACGAGCTGTTCACGACGATCTCCGGTGCCGAGGTCGAGCCGCTGTCGACGCCGGAGACGACGAAGACCGACTACGACCGCGACCTCGGCTACCCGGGGTCGTTCCCGTTCACGCGCGGCGTCTACCCGTCGATGTACCGCGGCCGGCTGTGGACGATGCGCCAGTTCGCCGGCTTCGGGACGGCGCAGGAGACGAACGAGCGGTTCCGGTATCTCCTCGACCACGGGCAGACCGGGCTGTCGTGCGCGTTCGACATGCCGGCCCTGATGGGGGTCGACTCGGACTCGCCGCGCGCGGTCGGCGAGGTCGGCCGCGAGGGCGTCGCCGTCGCCTCGCTGGAGGACATGGAGATCCTGTTCTCGGGGATCCCGCTCGGCGAGGTGTCGACCTCGATGACGATCAACTCGTCGGCGGCGATCGCGCTCGCGATGTACCTCGTGGTCGGCGAGGAGCAGGGCGTCCCGCGCGACCGGCTCCGCGGGACGATCCAGACGGACATCCTCAAGGAGTACATCGCGCAGAAGGAGTTCATCTTCCCGCCCGGGCCGTCGATGCGGCTCGTGACCGACATGATCGAGTTCTGCTCGCGGGAGATGCCGCTCTGGCACCCGATCTCGATCTCGGGCTACCACATCCGCGAGGCCGGGTCGACCGCGGCGCAGGAGCTGGCGTTCACGTTGAAGAACGGCTTCACCTACGTCGAGTGGGCGCTCGAGCGCGGCCTCGACGTCGACGCGTTCGCGCCGCGCCTCTCGTTCTTCTTCAACGCGCACCTCGACTTCTTCGAGGAGATCGCGAAGTACCGCGCGGCCCGGCGCATCTGGGCGCGCGAGATGCGCGACACGGTACGGCGCCCGTGACGAGCGCTCGCTGCTGATGCGGTTCCACACCCAGACCGCGGGCGTGTCGCTGACGTGGCAGCAGCCGCTCGTCAACGTCGCGCGGACGGCGATCGAGGCGCTCGCGGCGGTCCTCGGCGGGACGCAGTCGCTGCACACGAACTCGTACGACGAGGCGCTCGCGCTGCCGACCGAGGACGCGGTGCGCCTCGCGCTGCGCACGCAGCAGGTGATCGCGCACGAGACCGGCGTCGTGAACGGGATCGATCCGCTCGGCGGCTCCTACCACGTCGAGGCGCTGACGAACCGGCTCGAGGAGGAGGCGTACGAGCTCTTCCGGCGGGTCGACGAGCTCGGGGGCATGGTCGCCGCGATCGAGGAGAACATGCCGCAGCGCGAGATCGCCGAGGCGGCGTACCGCTACCAGCAGGAGGTCGAGAGCGGCGAGCGGGTGGTCGTCGGCGTCAACCGCTACCGGACCGAGTCGGACGAGGAGATCCACATCCTCCGCATCGACCCCGACCTCGAGCGGAAGCAGATCGAGCGGCTCCAGGCGTTCAAGGCGCGCCGCGACTCGGCCGTCGTCGAGCGCCGGCTCGCCGAGCTCTCCGAGGCCGCGTCCCTGCCCGACCGGAACCTGATGCCCGTCATCGTCGACGCCGTGCGCGACGGCGTCACGCTGGGGGAGATCTGCGACGCGTGGCGCCACACCTGGGGCACCTGGCGCGAGCAGCCGGTTTTCTAGCTCGCGAAGCGGGATTCCGCTCTCGCGGAATCCCGCCGCTGATCCCCGCCTGCGGCGGGGCACACCCCTGAAGGCGCCCGCCGTCGCGGTCGCAACTGCCTCGGTGCCGGGCGGTGTCGGCGGCTCGGTCAGGGACACGCTCGCGGCAGCTCGTCTGTGGGCAGGTGCCTGGCTTCAGCCAGGCACCCTCGTGCGGCAGTCCCGTTCGGCCACTTGTTATCCAGTTAGACAACGAGGGACACTACGTCCGTTGACTCGACGTCCTCGATGCGAGGCTCCGGGAGCGATTCATCATGCTGTTGCTCAGGGAAGCGGCAAACGGCGCATCGTCTTCGACGACGCCGATCGCACCTCGTTCCAGATGAGGTACGGGCGGATCCAACGCGAGCTGGGTTGGGTCGTCCATTCGAGCTGCCTGATGGACACGCACCATCACGGGGTGGTCGAGACCGCGCGACCGAACCTCGGGATCGGAATGGGGCGGCTCCAGGGTGGGCACGCCCGCTGGCTCAACGAGCGTCGTGCCGAAGAAGGACATGTCTTCCGGCACCGGTTCTGGTCGCGACCGATATGCGACGACGGCGCGTTCCTCCGAGCGTGCCTCTACGTCGTGCTCAACCCCGTCTCTGCGGGACTCTGCTCCCACCCGGACGAGTGGCGTTGGTGCTCGTACCGCGGTATCGCCGAGGGTGACCCCACGGCCTACGCGCCTGGCGAGGAGCGGCTTCTCGGCCTCTTCGGCGACTCACCGCGCGAAGCTCGGCGAAACTATGCGCGCGTGGTTCGCGAGAGCGCCGAGCGGATTCTCGCCTCCCGGATACGGGACGCCGCCTCGCTCTGGACTGCGCTGGGCGACGTCGACGCGATTCGTGGCTCGAGGGTGCCTGGCTGAAGCCAGGCACCCAACCAGAGGCGGCTCAGTCGCCCGCCCGCACGGACTGCGGCACGACCTCGACCTCCATCCCGTCGTACGCGAGCGCGACGCCCTCGGGGGCAGGCAGCTCGGACGGGCGGTGCGTGAGGAGAAGGTTGCGCGCGCCGGAGGCGGCGTACGCCTCGAGCGCCTCCTCGGCGCTCAGGTGGCCTCGCGGCTCGCCGTCCGACTCACCGGTCTCGAGCGTCGCCTCGCAGACGAACAGGTCGGCGTCACGCCCGAGCTCGGCGATCCGCTCGCTCGGCCCGGTGTCCCCGGTGTAGGCGAGCGTCGCCTCGCCGTTCGTCACGCGGAAGCCGTACGTCTCCAGCCGGTAGTGGGGGAGGCGCACGGGCAGCACCTCGAGGCCGACCGTGGCGAACGGCGTCTCGCCGTCGTACTCGGAGATGACGAACGTCCGCTCGAACATGTCGGGGAAGCCGAGCCGCGACCCGAGCTCCTCGAGGTACTTGCGCCCGCCCCGGTACACCCAGAGCTCCGGCCGCACGTCGTCGTGGCCGCGGCGGTAGAAGCTTCCCCAGACCCACGGCACGAGATCGCCCCAGTGGTCGAGGTGGAAATGCGTGATCGCGATCGAGTGGATCGTCGGCCACGCCTCCCGCTCGCGCAGCCGACCGAGCACGCCTGGGCCGCAGTCGAGCAACAACCGCTTCCCGCCCGACTCGACCACGTACCCGGAGTGGGCGCTGCCCGCATTCGGCCAGGCCGGGGACGACCCGATGACGACGAGGCGCACGTTCCTATACTGACCGCGTGGAGCGGACGATTCGGGTCGTGATCGCAAAGCCCGGGCTCGACGGGCACGATCGGGGGGCGAAGATCATCGCGCGGTCCCTGCGCGACGCCGGCATGGAGGTCATCTACACGGGCCTCCACCAGACGCCGGAGCAGATCGTCGAGACCGCGATCCAGGAGGACGCGGACGCGGTCGGGATCTCGATCCTTTCAGGGGCGCACATGACCTTGGTGCCGCGGATCGTAGAGGGTCTCCGGGAGAGCGACGCCGGTGACGTCCTCGTCGTCGTCGGCGGGACCATCCCACCCGAGGACGCGAACGAGCTGAAGCGTCTCGGCGTGAGCGAGGTCTTCACCCCGGGCGCTCCGACGAGCGCGATCGTCGAGTTCCTCCGCAGCGCGCTGGCTCCGGCCTAGGACGAGCAGCCCGGATCGGGATAGACGCACGGCCGCGCGTCGTCGTCGACCTCGGGCTCACCCGGGTCGAGGTCGACCGGCGTCGTCGTGCCGTCGTCCGGCTTCGTCTTCACGCTCACGCCGCCGGGGCGCGTGAGGCGGGCCGCGACGAGCGCGCCGGGCTGTCCGCGCAGGGCCGCCGCCGTGATCTTCGCCTGGGGCGTGTACGCAGTGAAGATCGTGGCGGTCCGGCTCTCGAGCGCACGCTGCTCCGGGCTCGCGAGCGCGGAGACGAGCGTGCGGTCGACGGTGGCGGTCTTGGCCATTGCGAGCTCGATCGTGCGCTCACGTACGAGGGACGTCCAGCGTCCGCCGGGCCACCAGCGCACCGCCGTCGCGCGGAGCGTGATCGTCCCGCCGCCCGCGGCGATCGGGACGCCGCGCACGCCGAGCGAGAACGACTCGCCGATCCGACCGGGGAAGAGGAGCCGCTCCGCGGCGTTCAGGTACGGGAACGGGCTCACGTCGGGGCCGTCGTCGGGGTGCACCTCGAAGTGCAGGTGGTGGTTTCCCTCGGCGTCACCCGAGTCGCCGTTCCACGCGATCTGCTCGCCCGCGGTGACGCTCGCGCCGTCAGGGACGGCATACGCGACGTCGAGCTTGCAGCCGCCGCTGTCCTCCGACCGCTCGGTCAGGTCGTTGTTGAGATGGATATAGAGGTATGTCGTGCCGCTCTTCCCGTGGAGGTAGAGCATGCAGCCGGCGCGGGCCGAGGTCGTGTGCCACTCGACCTTGCCCGCCTCTGCGGCGACGACCGGGTTGCGCCACGGGACGTTCTCGATGTCGATCCCGGCGTGGCGGCCGTTCGCGCGCGGGTCGCCGTAGTTGTTCGTGTACGCGTAGTCGCCGGTGAGCGGGAAGACGATCGGCTTCCCGTCGACGAGGCCGGGCTTCGGCGCCGCCCCGGGGGCGCCGACGATCGCCGCCCCGAGAAGGCCGGTGAGGAGGAGGAGAGAGACCCCTCGTGCTGTCGTCCGGTGGCGATTCATGGCTCCGGTGCGCCGCGCGAAGGGCGGGACGTTAGCAGAGCGATCGCGGGGGAACCGCATGGTTCCCCCGCGAGCCCCCTCCTTCCGGCCGCGCCGTCGCGACGCAAGGCGGGCCTCCCGGCCGGCGAAGCCGGCCTCCGGCCGCGACGCCCGTGGTCCCTCACGGGTCGGAATTCCGCGCGCTCGCACGGCCCCCCGAGGGTGCGTCGGGCTCACACGCTCCCTCGCTAGAGTCCGGCGCGATGAAGATCGCCGTGTGCGTGAAGCAGGTGCCGGATGCCGCCGTCCACAAGCGGCTCGATCCGTCGACGCACAGGCTCGACCGGTCGGGCGAGGGCGCGCTGAACGCGACCGACGTGAACGCCGTCGAGGAGGCGCTGAAGCTCAAGGAGGCACACGGCGGCGAGGTCGTCGTCGTGTCACTCGGGCCGGAGAAGGCGATGGAGTCGCTCAAGAAGGCGCTGGCGATGGGCGCGGACCGCGCGGTCCTCGTCTCCGACGACGCCGCAGCCGGCTCCGACCTGCTCGCCACGAGCTACGCGCTCGCGAAGGCGCTGGAGCGCGAGGAGGCGGATCTCGTCCTCTTCGGGCAGCAGTCGAGCGACGCCGACGGCGCCGTGCTCTGGGCCGCGGTCTCCGACCGGCTCCGCCGCCCGATGGTCTCCCAGGTGGCGGAGCTCACCCTCGAAGGCGACCGGCTGACCGGGAAGCGGCAGACGGAGTTCGGCTACGACGTGATCGCGGCGCCGCTGCCCGCGGTCGTCGCGGTCTCCGACGCGATCAACGTGCCGCGCTACCCGTCGCTCAAGGGGATCATGGGCGCCAAGTCGAAGCCGCAGGACGTCCTCTCGCTCGCGGACGCCGGGATCGAGGCCGACCGGGTCGGGGAAGCGGGCTCGCGGACCGTCGTGCGCTCGTCGTCGCCGCCGCCGCCGAAGAGCGGCCAGGTGAAGCTCGAGGACGACGGCAGCGCCGCCGAGAAGATCGTCGAGTACCTCGCCGAGAAGAGGCTCGTGTAGTGCCGCCTCGAGCAATGAAGACGCCGTCCCTCGCTCGCGACGAGCAGCGCCATGCGTCGTCCTCAGTCGTGTCCATATCTCAGGATATGGACACTCCCTGCGTCCTAGCCTGGCTTGCTCCTCGCGACCGAGGAACCGGGTCACATCACTCGAGGCGGCACTGATGGGCGGCACCCTCGTCTTCCTCGAGTCGCACGACGGCGAGTTGACCAAGGGCGGGCTCAGCCTGCTCGGCAAGGCCGCCGCGCTCGGCGGCGAGGTGGCCGGCGTCGTGCTGGGAAGCGGCGTTCACGACGCAGCCGCGCGCGCGGGCGCGTTCGGCGCGTCGACCGTGTACGTCGTCGACGACGAGGCGCTCGCCTCGCCCCTGCCGCAACCGCGTGTCGACGCGCTCGAGGCCGTGGTCCGCGAGAGCGGCGCCGAGAACGTCCTCTTCCCGGCCTCGGTGCTCGCGGCGGACGTCGCCTCGGGGCTCGCCGCGCGGCTCGAGGCGGGCCTCAACTGGGACCTCACCGACCTGCGGCTCGACGGCGGCGAGCTCGTCGGGGTCCGGCCGGCGCTCGGCGACACGGTGCTCGTGGACGTCGGGTGGACGTCGACGCCGCGCCTCGCTCTCATCCGCTCCGGGACGTTCGACCCGGTGGAGTCCGGCGGGTCCGCGGAGGTGAAGGACGTCGCCGCGTCGTTCCAGGACTTCTCGACGGGCGCCACGCTCGTCGACCACCTCCAGGAGGCGTCGAGCGGGCCGTCGATCGAGGACGCGGACGTGATCGTCGCGGGCGGCCGGGGGCTCGGCGGCCCCGAGGGATTCTCGATCTGCGAGGACCTCGCCGCCGCCCTCGACGGCGCGGTCGCCGCGACCCGCGCGGTCGTGGACGCCGGCTGGTACCCGTACTCGGCCCAGGTCGGGCAGACCGGGAAGACGGTCTCGCCGAAGCTCTACATCGCGCTCGGCATCTCGGGCGCGATCCAGCACAAGGTCGGGATGCAGGGATCCGGGACGATCGTCGCGGTGAACAAGGACCCGAACGCGCCGATCTTCGACTTCGCCGACCTCGGCGTCGTCGGCGACCTGACGGCGATCGCGCCGAAGCTGACCGAGCTCCTGAAGGCGCGGTCGTAGCGTCGCGTCCGGGATGAGCGGCGTCCGCCCGGTCGACTACCCGCCCCCGTTCTCGAACAGCGAGGCGATCGGCGGGCCGACCGACGCCCCCGACGAGCGGATCGACGTCGGGATCGTGATCGTCGGCGGCGGCCCCGGCGGCCTCGCGTGCGCCGTTCGCCTCGGGCAGCTCCTCGAGGAGCACCCCGAGACCCGCGAGCAGCTCGGCGACGTCCCCGTCGCCATCCTCGAGAAGGGAAAGCAGCCGGGCTCGCACCTGCTGTCGGGCGCGGTCATGAACCCGCGCGCGATTCGCAAGCTGTTCGCCGGGCGGATCCCGATCGAGGACATGCCGACGTACGGCCCGGTGCACGGCGAGGCGGTGTATCTCCTCACGAAGGGGGCCGCGCTGCGCATCCCGCCGCCCCCGACGATGAGGAACCACGGGAACTGGATCGTCTCGGTCTCCGAGCTCGGCCGGTTCCTCGCCGAGCAGGCCGAAGCCGCCGGCGCGATGATCCTCCCCGAGACGACCGGCCAGACGCTGCTCGTGGAGCACGGGCGCGTCGTGGGCGTGCGAACCGGCGACAAGGGCCGCGGGCGCGACGGCGAGCCGCTCCCGAACTTCGAGCCGGGCGTCGACGTCACCGCCAGGATCACGGTGCTCGCCGAGGGCACCGCCGGCCACCTGACGACCGCGGCGATCGACACGTTCGGCCTCGAGGGGGCCAACCCGCAGATCTGGGCGCTCGGCGTGAAGGAGGTCTGGAAGGTCCCGAAGCCGCTCGAGCGGATCGTCCACACGCTCGGCTGGCCGCTCCGGAAGTCGAAGAAGTACGGCGAGTTCGGGGGCTCCTTCATCTACCCGATGGGCGATGAGCACGTCTCGCTCGGCTTCGTCGTCGGGCTCGAGTACACCGACGTCGAGCTCTCGGCGCACGACATCCTGCAGGAGTTCAAGACCCACCGGCTCGTCCGGAAGATCCTCGACGGAGGCGAGCGAGTCGCCTGGGGGGCGAAGACGATCACCGAGGGCGGCCTCCTCTCGCTCCCGTCGAAGCTCAACGCGCCAGGGCTCCTGCTCGTCGGCGAGGGCGCGGGGCTCGTCAACGTGCCGCGGCTCAAGGGCGTCCACTACGCGATCGAGTCCGGTCGCCTCGCCGCCGAGGCGGCGTTCGCGGCGCTCCAGCGCGGCGAGGTCGCGGGCCGGCGCGGTGCGCTCGACCGCTACGACGAGGCGATGCGTGAGAGCTACGTCTGGCAGGAGCTGGCCGAGGTTCGCAACATGCGCCAGGTCTTCGACAAGGGCTTCTTCATGGGCGGCGCCCTCGCCAGCGCGATGACGGTGACCAGGGGGAAGCTGCCGCCGAAGGACTACGAGACCCACCGGAACGCCGAGGCCCCGCTCCGGCGCACGGGCCGCGCGGCGCGCTACCCGGCGCCCGACGGCACCCTCACCTTCGACAAGCTCTCCTCCGTCTTCGCGTCCGGCAACCGGACACGGGACGACCAGCCGAGCCACGTGCGCGTCCAGACGAAGGTGCCGCGCGACGTCGCGGAGATGTGGCAGTGGATGTGCCCTGCCCACGTCTACGAGGTCGGCGACGCCGACGGCGAGGGCACGGTCGAGGTGAACGTGACGCCCTCGAACTGCGTGCAGTGCGGCGCGATCAGCGCCAAGGGCGGGCGCCTCACGCCGCCCGAGGGCGGCTCCGGGCCCGAGTACACCGTCACCTGACGGGCATGGGGACGACGCGATACGACACGGTCGTCGTCGGCGCCGGGATCCTCGGCCTCGCCGTCGCGCGCGAGCTGCAGGCGCGCACGCCGGGAGCCACGGTCGCCGTCCTCGACAAGGAGCCGGCCGTGGGGACGCACCAGACCGGCCGCGCGAGCGGGGTCGTCCACCGCGGCGTCTACTACGCGCCGGGCTCGCTGAAGGCGCGGCTGTGCGTGAGCGGCGCCGAGCGGCTGCTCGCCTACTGCGACGCGCGTGGGATCCCGGTGCTCCGGTGCGGCAAGGTCGTCGTCGCGACGAGCGAGGAGGAGCGCCCGCGCCTGCTCGAGCTCCACCGCCGCTCGCTCGCGAACGGCGTTCCGGGCGTCGAGCTGATCGGACCGGAGCGGCTCGCCGAGCTCGAGCCGCATGCGGCCGGGATCGCGGCGCTGCACTCGCCCGAGACCGCCGTCGTCGACTTCTCGCGCGTGGTGGAGGCATATGCGGACGACGTGCGCGGCGCGGGCGGAGAGCTCCTGCTCGGACGGGACGTGGTGGGCCTCGCCCGGCGCGGCGGCGCGACGACGGTCGAGACGACGGCCGGCGCGGTCGAAGCCGCGCGGGTGGTGGTCTGCGCCGGCGTGTATGCCGATCGCCTCGCGGCGCTGAGCGGAGCGCCGAGCGAGCCGAGGATCGTCCCGTTCCGCGGCGACTACCTCGTCCTGCGGCCGGAGCGGCGGCACCTCGTGAACGGCCTCGTGTACCCCGTGCCGGACCCGGCGTTCCCGTTCCTCGGCATCCACACGACGGTGCGGCTCGACGGCGAGGTCCTGCTCGGTCCGAACGCCGTGCTCGCGTTCGCCCGCGAGGGCTACCGTCGCCGGGACGTGTCGCTCCGGGACCTCCGTGAGACACTCCGCTCGTCCGGCTTCCGGCGTCTGGCGCGGAGGCACTGGCGGACGGGCTTCGGGGAGCTCGTGCGCGACCTCTCGACGAGGCGCTTCGTCGCCGCGGCGCGGAAGCTGCTCCCCGAGCTCGACGTCGGCGACGTGCTCCCCGGCCCCGCCGGGATCCGGGCGCAGGCACTCGAGCCCGACGGGACGCTCCTCGACGACTTCGTCTTCCACGAGGCCGACGGCGTCGTCCACGTCCGCAACGCGCCGTCGCCGGGAGCGACGTCGTCGCTTGCGATCGCAGAGGTCGTCGCCGACCGGGTCGAGGCTGCGAGCGGCTGAGGCCCAGGGTCAGCCGGGCGGCGCGTCCTGCCGCGCCGCCCAGGCGTCCGCCATCGCGACGCGCTGCGCGAGCGTCGGGTGCGTCTGCAGGAGGACGTAGGCCCAGGTCGCCGGGCTCGGGTCGCCGAGCGACGTCACCGCGAACTCGCGGAAGAGGCCGCGCGCAGCCGCCGGGTTGTGCGTCGTCTGCAGCGCCTTCCAATCGGCCTCGGCCTCCGCCCGCCGGCTGAGGACGTTCTGTGCGGGCGTCACCGCGAGCTGGAAGACGGCGGCGACGAGGAGCGCGAGCGGCACGGCCCGCGGCTCGCCCATCCCGCCGCGGCCACGCGTCGTCAGCATCAGGACCAGCCCGCCGGCGAGCGCGAAGATCCCGAACCAGGCGACGGCCTCGGGAATGTGCTCGCTCGACTGGTGGCCGATCTCGTGCGCCAGGACGACATGCACCTCCGGCGGCGTGAAGCGGCCGTCGAGGAGCGTGTCCCAGAGCACGATCGTCGCCGACGGGCCGACGCCGAAGGCGTAGGCGTTCGCCTGGCTCGTGTCGCCGCTCACCTTCTCGATCCGGAGTGGGATCCCGCTCACGCCCTGCGCTCGCTCGAAGCGCTCGTAGGCGGTCGCGAGCTTCGGATCGTCCGGCTTCTCGAGGCCGGGCGTGAGATACGGGCCGACGAAGACGAGCGCAGCGGCGATCGCGGTGAGCGCCGCCGCTCCGGGGATCCACCACCAGCTGCCGACCGCTCGGGCGAGGGCCATCACGACCAGCAACGCGATGCAGATCGCGACGAAGGTCGGCCCGAGCCCGAGCCAGCTGCCGAACAGCCAATCGAGGTAGCCGACCTCGGAGACGTCGTGCCGGCGCTGCCACCAGACCGCCGCGACCGCGAACGGCAGCTGCGTGAGCCAGACGATCGCCAGGCCCAGCATCCCGAGAAGCATCCCCGTGCCGATCGGCCCCGCGGCCGACTCCTTCGCGTACCGGGCACCCCAGCGCGCATAGAACGCCAGCGTCACGAGCACGACGACCTGGGCAGCGAGCCAGTCGGCGAGCAGGAACCGCTCGTAGCGCTCCGTCCTCTCGACCAGCTCGCGGCCGAACACCGCGTCGACGTCGACCCGGGGAAGCACGAGGTCGTCCGGGACGACGGTGTCGAGCAGGAACCAGGCGGACAGCGCGGCGCCCGCGGCGACCGCGGCCGCGACGAGGAGGTGGGCGGCGCGCGTCATGTCGCCACCTCGGCCTCCGCCGGCGGCAGTGCCGCCTGCGCGTCGGGCGCCGGCGAGGAGTCCGGGTAGCGCCACGTCAGCAGCAGGACGTAGGCGGCGACCTGTGCCTGGTACCGCAGAGCCGCGACGCCGAGATCCCGCAGCCCACGCGGCATTCGCCCGACGACGAGCGCCGCGATCCAGCCGAGCAGCGCGACGACGACGGCAACGGCCGCGTACGCCGCCCCGAGGAGGAGCGCCGGGACGACGAAGACGAGGCGGAGCAGCACCCCGAGCCGCGCCTGGCGGCGCGGCGCCGCGATCCGCACGTCGATCGGGTACCCGCCCTCGCGGCCGACGAAGCCGGGGAACAATCGCCCGACGAGTGACAGGAAGGCGAGCAGGTGCGTCCACGCGCGGACGTACGCGGCGAGGAAGCGGTGGAGCGGGCGCGGCACGCGGCCGGTCACGAGCGCCGTGACCCACGCGAGGAGGAGCGCGGCCGCCGCGAACGCCGACCACACGGTCAGCCAGAGGAGGTGCGGCACGCAGAGCGGCAGTCGAAACAGCACGAGCAGGCGCGGACGCTCGAGGCCGTCGTCGACCCGGATCGCGACCGGATGCGCCGGCAGCTCGGGCTCGGGATCGACCCGGCCCGGTGTGGCGTCCGGGTACCGATCGGTGAGGAGGAGCAGGTACGCGGTCGTCTGCCCGCCGTAGCCGATCGCATACGCAGCCGCGTCGCGAAGCCCGCGCGGCATCTCGCCGATCGCGAGGCAGGCGAACCAGCCGAGCAGGGCGACGACGAGCGCCAGTCCGCGGAGCCACGCGCCGAGCGCGATCGACCCGCCGAGCGCCGACACGAGCACGAGGGCGGGTATCGCGAGGACGAGCCGGAAGGCAACGGCGAGGCGCCGTTGCCGTGCCGGTGGGTCGATCTCCAGGTCGACCGGATATGGCCGAGTCCCGCGGAAGCGCGGATACGGATTCGCCGCGAGGAGAAGGTAGGCGGAGAGGTGGACCGTGTAGCGCGTATACGCCGCGAGGAAGCGGTGCAGGGCGCGGGGCACCCGTCCGAGGACGATCGCCGACAGCCAGGCCGCGACCGCCGCGACGAGCGCGACCATCCCGTAGAGCACGACCCACACGAGATGGGGAAGCGCGAGCAGCGGGCGGAGCAGCACCGTGAGCCGGCGCCGGAAGCGGCGGTCGTCGACGACGAGGCGGACGGGGTGCGTCGGTTCCGGCACGCTCACGCGCGCATTCTGCGTTGTCCCGCGTGGGAAATGGCGTTGAACCGGGGCTGGTCGGTCGCCCTGACTAGGATCGCCGCGTGAACGGCGATCCCGTCACGCGCGAGAACGTCGTCCGGGCAGCCGAGACGATCCGCGGCCGCCTGCGCCGGACGCCGCTGCTCGACGGCTCGGCGCTCGCGCCCGGTCTGCGGCTCAAGGCGGAGCTCCTCCAGCACACCGGCTCGTTCAAGGCCCGCGGCGTGACCAACCGGCTCTCCGCTCTCGGGGCAGAGGAGCGCGCGCACGGGGTCGCGGGCGCCTCGGCCGGCAACCATGCGATGGCCCTCGCCTGGGGGGCCGCGGCCGAGGGGCTCGACTGCCGGGTCTTCTCCTGGCCCGGGGGGAGCCGGTTCAAGCTCGACCGCGCGCGGGCGCTCGGCGCGGTGATCGACCTCGAGGCAGCGGATCCCGGCGACGCGTTCGCGCGTCTCGAGCGGTACCTCGAGGAGACGGGCAGCGTGCTCGTCCACCCATTCGACGACCCGCTCGTCATGGCCGGGCAGGGAACGGTCGGGCTCGAGGTGCTCGAGGACGCTCCCGACGTCGACGCGATCGCGGTGCCGGTGGGAGGAGGCGGGCTCGTCTCGGGCATCGCAGCCGCCGTCGCCCCCCGTGGCGTGCGCGTGTACGGGGTCGAGCCGGAGGGCTCCGCGGCGCTCCGTCTGGGCCTCGAGGCCGGGCACCCGGTTCCGCTCGCTCCGGAGACGATCGCAAGCGGGCTCGACGCTCCCTACGTGGGCGACAACGCGCTCGCGGTCTGCAGGTCGGCGGGAGTCGAGCCCGTGATCGTCACCGACGACGAGATCGAGGACGCCATGCGCCGGATCTACGCCGACGCGAAGCTGGCCTGCGAGCCGGCCGGCGCGGCCGCCGTCGCCGCCGTTCTCGCAGGCCGGATCCCGGGCTCCGCGGTGGTCGCCGTCGTCTCGGGAGGCAACGTCGGGCCCGAGATTGCCTCTGATATCCTGGCGTCTCGATGAAAGCGGACATCCACCCCGAGTACGTCGTCGCCCACGTGACCTGCTCCTGCGGGAACGAGTTCACGACGCGATCGACCAAGGCCGAGCTCCACGTCGAGATCTGTTCGGCGTGCCACCCGTTCTACACGGGCAAGCAGAAGCTCGTCGACTCCGGCGGCCGGGTGGAGCGCTTCCAGCGTCGGCTCGAGAAGGCCGCCGCCGCGAGCCGCGAGTAGCCTCGCGGCGTCTGGATCCCGCGGGTACGGTGCGCACGTGAGCGTCTCCTACGGCGGGCAGGCCGTGCTCGAGGGCGTGATGATGCGGGGCCCGTCCTGCTGGGCCGTCGCGGTCCGGACGCCCGAGGGGGGTATCGAGGAGGTCGTCCGGGACGTCACGTCCCCGATGAAGCGTCACCGGATCTGGCGGCTGCCGGTGATCCGCGGCGTGATCGCGCTCGGCGAGTCCCTTGCGATCGGCTTCCGCGCGCTCGCGATCTCGGCGAACGTCGCCGCGCGCGAGGAGGACGACGACGGAAACGTCGTGACGGAGATCTCGCGGGGGCAGATCATCTTCTCGTTCGCGATCGCGATCGGCTTCGCGCTGATGCTCTTCAAGATCGGGCCTGCGCTGCTCACGAGCTGGCTGCCGGTGGAGGACACGGGGTTGTTCGTCGTCGTCGAGGGGCTGATCCGGGTCGCCGTCTTCATCGCGTACATCGGGCTGATCGGCCTGCTGCCCGACCTCAAGCGCGTCTTCCAGTACCACGGTGCCGAGCACAAGACGATCAACGCGCTGGAGGCAGGCTCCGAGCTCAGCCCCGAGCGCGTGCAAAAATTCAGTCTGATCCATCCGCGTTGCGGTACAGCCTTTTTGCTCTGGGTCATGGTGATCGGGATCTTCGTCTTCGCGTTCGTCGGGCGGCCCGTCTGGTACTGGCTCATCGCGAGCCGCATCCTTCTGCTGCCCGTGATCGCCGGCCTCGCCTACGAGCTGATCCGGTACGCCGGAAAGCACCAGGACAACCGCGTGCTGATGACGCTGCTGGCGCCGGGGCTCTGGCTGCAGCGGCTCACGACCCGCGAGCCGACGCTCGACCAGGTCGAGGTCTCGATCCGGGCGATCGAGAAGGTGCGCGGGCGCGAGGCGCTGGAGACGGCGCCGGAGAAGGCCGCCGACACCAAGGTCGAGGTGATGGCGTAGTGGAGGAGTACGGTGCCCCGAATCGTCCGTGAGGCGGACGTCTCCTGGGAGGGCAACCTCGCCCGCGGCACCGGAGCGATCACGGCGGCATCGTCCGGCGCGTTCACCGGGCTCGGCTACTCACTCCCGACCCGGATCGCCGCACCCGCCGGGACCGAGGGCAAGACGAGCCCCGAGGAGCTCCTCGCCGCGGCGCATGGCGGCTGCTTCACGATGTCGCTCGCCGGCGAGCTCACGGGCGCGGGCACTCCGCCCGGCCGCCTGGACGTGCATTGCCGGATCACGATGGACGAGGTCGAGGGCCGCGGGCACCTGATCGTCCACTCGGCGCTCGACGTGCGCGCCGCGGTCCCGGGGCTCGACTCGGAGCAGTTCGAGGCCGCGGTCGCGGCGGCGCACGCGGGGTGCTCGTTCTCCTCGCTGCTGCGCGACGCGGGCATCGGCATCGACATCACGACGACCCTCGAGGGAGGCGACTGAATGGCGACCGACCGGAACGCCAAGGTGACGTGGACAGGCTCGTTGATGGACGGGAGCGGAAGGATCGAGGGCGTCGGGAGCGGCGCGTTCGGGCCGCTCGACGTCACGTGGGCCTCGCGCGCCGAGGAGCCGCAGGGGCGGACGAGCCCCGAGGAGCTGATCGCGGCCGCCTGGGCGTCGTGCTTCTCGATGGCGCTCTCGCACGGGCTCGCGGGCGCAGGCACGCCGCCCGAGCGGCTCGAGACGTCGGCCACCGTCACCTTCCAGCCGGGCGAAGGCATCATCAGGGGCGCGATCGAGGTCGTCGGAACCGTCTCCGGCATCGATCACGACGGCTTCGTCGCGCAGGCCGAGGCGGCCGTGGTGAACTGCCCCGTCTCGAAGGCGCTGACGCGGCGTCCCGGAGGTCACCGTGAGCGCGACGCTCGCGACGACCTAGGCATTTCCCGGCCCGTCGGGGGCGGCGGGGCGTGCGCCGTACAATCGAACGCCGTGGCCCTGGACCAGCTGATCGACGAGCTCGAGCGGACGCACGACGAGCTCCAGCGCCGGATGGCGGATCCCGCCGTCTACTCCGACCGTCGCGAGGCGGCCGAGCTCGGCCGACGGCTGAAGGAGCTCGAGCCGGCGGTCAGGGCGGCGCGCGACTGGCGCGTCGCGCGGACCGACCTGGACGAGGCCAGGGACGATCCCGAGCTCGCCTCGCTCGCCGGCGAGCTCGAGGCGGAGATCGCCCGGCTCGAGGACGAGCTGAAGCTCGCGCTCGTCGAGCGCGACCCCGCCGACGACAAGGACGTGATCGTCGAGGTCCGCCAGGGCGTCGGCGGCGACGAGGCGGCCCTCTGGGCGGCCGACGTCTCGCGCATGCTCCAGCGCTACGCGGAGCGGCGGGGGTACCGCACCGAGCGCCTCTCCACGAGCGAGAACGAGGGCGGCGGCGTCAAGGAGACGGTCTTCGCCGTCAAGGGCGACGGCGCGTTCTCGGTCTTCAAGTGGGAGGGAGGCACGCACCGGGTGCAGCGCGTCCCCGCGACCGAGTCGCAGGGCCGGATCCATACCTCGACGGCGACGGTGGCCGTGATGCCGGAGGCGGAGGAGGTCGAGGTCACGATCGAGGACAAGGACCTGAAGATCGACGTCTACCGCTCGACCGGCCCCGGCGGGCAGTCGGTCAACACGACGGACTCCGCGGTCCGGATCACACACCTTCCGAGCGGGATCGTCGTGTCGATGCAGGACGAGAAGTCGCAGCTCCAGAACAAGCAGAAGGCCATGCGCGTCCTTCGCGCGCGCCTCTACGAGGCGGAGCGGGATCGCCAGCAGGCGGAGCTCGCCGCGTCGCGCCGGTCCCAGGTCGGCACCGGCGAGCGGGCCGAGAAGATCCGGACGTACAACTTCCCCGAGAACCGGCTGACCGACCACCGGGTCAAGCACACGGTCCACCGCCTCGACCAGGTCCTCGAAGGCGACCTCCAGGAGTTCACCGACACCCTTCAGGCCGAGGAGCGGCGCCGGGCGCTCGAGGCCGCGGTGTGACCGGGAAGACAAGGTGTCCGACGTAGGTCGGACACCTCGGGACGGCGCACTGACCGTCGGCGAGGTGCTCCGCCGCTCGACCGGCCACCTCGCGGAGAAGGGATCCGAGACGCCGAGGCTCGACGCGGAGCTCCTGCTGGCGCATGCCCTCGGCGTCGCCCGGATCGACCTCTACCTGGATCTCGAGCGCCCGCTCGACGCGTCCGAGCTCGACGCGGCACGGGCGCTCGTGTCGCGTCGTGCTGCACGCGAGCCGCTCCAGTACGTCATCGGCGAGTGGGGCTTCCGACGCCTCACGCTCCGCGTCGACCGCCGCGCGCTCATCCCACGGCCGGAGACGGAGACGGTCGTCGAGCGCTGCCTCGCGCTGCTCGCCGGACGAGACGCGCCGCGCGTGCTCGACGTCGGCACGGGGTCGGGCGCGATCGCGCTCGCGATCGCCGACGAGCACCCCGGCGCGCGGGTCAGCGGCATCGACGTCTCGGACGACGCGCTCGCGCTCGCCCGCGAGAACGCCGTGCAGACCGGCCTCGACATCGAGCTCCTCGAGCGCGACGTGTTCCAGGGGCTTCCGGAGGGGCCATGGGAGCTCGTGGTCTCGAACCCGCCGTACGTCGATCCCGAGGACCGCGCCACGCTCCAGCCGGAAGTGCGGGACTGGGAGCCCGAGACCGCGCTCTTCGGGCGGGACGTCACCGCCACCGTTGCGGCAGGCGCCGTCGATGTCCTGACCGACGGCGGCGCTCTCGTGCTCGAGGTCGGTGACGGCCAGGCGCAGGCGACCGCGGCGCTCCTCACCTCGCTCGGCTATGCGGACGTCCGCACGACACCCGACCTCGCGGGTCGAGACCGCGTCGTCGAGGGGCGACGATGAGCGAGGTCGAGAACGCGGTCGCCGCGCTCCGCGCGGGCGGGCTCGCGGTCATCCCGACGGACACCGTCTACGGGCTCGCGGCCGACGGGGCCAGCGAGCCCGCGGCGCGCGCGCTGTACGCCGCGAAGGGGCGCGCCCGGGCTCACCCGACGGCGCTCCTCTTCGCCACGGTCGACGAGATCGACGCCCACATCCCGGAGCTGCCGGCCCGCGCGAAGACGGCGATTCTCGCGCTCCTCCCGGGGCCGTTGACGCTCGTCGTCCCGAACCCCGAGCGCCGCTTCGCGTGGCTCAACGCGGAGCGCCCGGACGCGCTCGGCCTTCGCGTGCCTGCCGTCTCCGGGGCCGGCGGCGCGGTGCTCGCAGCCCTCGGCGTGCTCGTCGCCACCAGCGCGAATCTTCCCGGTGGCCGGGACCCACGCAGGATCGAGGACGTTCCCCCGGCGATCAGGGCAGCGGCCCGCGCGGTCGTCGACGGCGGGGAGCTGCCGGGCACCCCGTCGACCGTGATCGACCTCACAGGGACGCGGCCCGTCGTCCTCCGCGAGGGCGCTGTTGCCGAGGAGGATGTGCTCGCGCGCCTTACCGACTTCTAACGTCATCACCATGAGGGCCTAACGCGGCGGGCAGAGACTCGGCGGGAGATGAGCCGTCGACTCCCTGTCGTCGTCGCCGCCGCCCTCGTCGCTCTCGCGGTCACTGCCGCCGCGAGCGCGGGTGCGCCGGCGGCGACGACGGGACCCGCCTCCTCGATCGGCGCGCGGAGCGCCATTGTCGGCGGGTCGGTGAATCCGGGCGGGGAGAGCACCACCTGGCTGATCGAGTACGGGACGACGACCGCGTACGGCGCGCGCAGCGCATCGCAGAGCGCGGGGAACGGGACCTCGGCCGTCGACGTCTCGCAGCAGCTGTCGGGCCTCGCGACCGGGGTCACCTATCACTACCGCGTCGTCGCCACGAACGAGGACGGCACGAGCCGGGGCGCCGACATGACGCTCACGACGCGGGGTGCGCCCGAGGTCGTCACCGCCAACGCGAGCTCGATCGGCCCGACGGCCGCGAACGTGGGCGGGACCGTCGATCCCAACGGGCGGGCGACGAACTGGTGGATCGAGTACGGCACGACGGACCGCTACGGATCCCGCACGGGGTCGCGCTCCGCGGGCTCGGGCGTGAGCCCCGTTGCCGTCTCGCTGCGGCTGACGGGCCTCACGGCCGGCGTGACGTACCACTTCCGCGTCGTCGCCGCGAACGACATCGGCACGACAGCCGGCGCCGACCGGTCGTTCCGCACCGACGCGGCGCCGTCCGTCTCGACCGGCTCGGCGGACGCGATCTCCGTCTCGTCGGCCCGCGTGAGCGGTCGCGTCGACCCGCGTGGGCGCGGCACGGTCGTCTGGTTCGAGTATGGGACGACACCGGCGCTCGGCAGCAAGACGGCCGAGACGGACGCCGGGTTCGCGCAGCGCGCGTCGACGCAGACGGCGACCCTGACGGGCCTGCAGCCCGGGACGACCTACCACTATCGGATCGCCGCGCGGAGCGACGCCGGGACGACTGTCGGTCAGACGCGCAGCTTCCGGACGAGCGCAGGCCCGCTCGTCGTCACCGGCCCCGCGCGTCTCGCGGGGACCGCCGTCACCCTCACCGGCAGCGTCGACCCGGTTGCCCGCGCGACGAACTGGTGGTTCGAGATCGGCCCGACGACGGCGTACGGGACGCGCACGCTTTCCCGCTCGGCGGGCTCGGGGCGTGGGGCCGTCGCGGTCTCGGAGACCGTCACCGGGCTTGCTCCGGGCACGGAGTACCACGCGCGCCTCGTCGCCCAGAGCTCGGCGGGGACGACGAACGGCGGGGATGTCGTGTTCCGCACCGCGGGGCTTCCGGTCGTCGGCCGCACCACGGCGTGGGGAATCTCGCTCGCGCGCGCCGTCGTCCGCGCGGAGGTCACCGCCGGCGGCCTCGAGACGCAGGTCTGGGTCGAGTTCGGCCGCGGCGGCGCGCTGACGGCTCGGACCGGCGCGGTGCGCCTGCCGGCGTCCGGGAGCGCCGTGCCGGTCTCGTTCCGTCTCACCGGGCTCCAGCCGGGACGCCGCTACGGCTTCCGGGTCGTTGCCGCGAGCGCCGCCGGCACGGCGACGGGCGCGACGGCGACGTTCGGCACCGCGGCGCGCCCGCGCGACGACCGCGGCAGACTGCTCCACTGTTCGATCGTGGGGACGAACGGCCCCGACCGCCTGGTCGGGACCTTCCGCCGAGACGTCATCTGCGGCCTCGGCGGGTCGGACATGATCGTCGGGCTCGGGCGCGACGACATCCTCGTCGGCGGCCCCGGGAACGACTACCTCCGCCCGGGCGGCGGCCGCGACCGCGTCATCTGCGGCCCGGGGAACGACTACGTCGCAGCCCGCGACGGCACGGCCGACGTCATCCTCGGCGGCCCCGGACGCGACCGCGGGCGACTCGACCGCCGCCGGGACGCCGTCCTCTCGCTGACGCGGGTCGCCTGACGCCCGAGTACCATGCAGGGCCGTGGCAGTCGCGGCCGAGCAGTTCGAGCGCCTGCGGACCGGTGGGCTCGCCGAGCACGATCCGGATGTCGCCGCGCTCCTCGGCCGCGAGCTCGACCGGCAGCGCGGCCAGATCGAGCTGATCGCGTCCGAGAACTTCACCTGGCCCGCGATCCTCGAGGCCGTCGGCTCCGTGCCGACGAACAAGTACGCAGAGGGCTATCCGGGCCGGCGCTACTACGGCGGCTGCGAGATCGTCGACGAGCTCGAGCAGCTCGCGATCGACCGTGCGAAGGCGCTCTTCGGCGCCGAGCACGCGAACGTCCAGCCTCACGCGGGCGCCCAGGCGAACATGGCGGTCTACCTTGGCCTGCTCGAGCCCGGCGACGTCGTCCTCTCGCTCCGGCTCGACCACGGCGGCCACCTGACGCACGGCCTCAAGGTCAACTTCTCCGGGCGGCTCTACACGATCGTCCACTACGGGGTGTCCCGCGAGACGGGCGTCGTCGACGAGGACGAGGTGCGGTCGCTCGCGCTCGAGCACCGGCCGAAGCTGATCCTCTGCGGCGGCTCGGCCTATCCGCGGACGGTCGACACCGCGATGTTCCGGCGCATCGCCGACGAGGTCGGCGCCTTGCTGTGGTGCGACATGGCGCACTTTGCCGGGCTTGTCGCCGCGGGGCTCCACCCGAACCCGGTCGAGCACTGCGACGTCGTCACCTCGACGACGCACAAGACGCTCGCAGGCCCCCGCGCCGGGCTCATCCTCTGCCGTGAGGAGCACGCGCAGGCGATCGACCGCGCGATCTTCCCGGGGCTGCAGGGTGGCCCGCTCGAGCACGTGATCGCAGCGAAGGCGACGTGCTTCAAGATCGCCGCGTCGGAGGAGTTCCGCGCCTACCAGCGCCAGGTTCGCGCCAATGCGGACGCTCTCGCCGAGACGCTCATCGCCGGTGGGATCGACCTTCTGACGGGTGGCACCGACACGCACCTCTTGCAGATCGACCTCCGGGCAACGGAGTGGACGGGCAAGGACGCCGAGGAGCGGCTGCACGAGGTCGGGCTGACGACGAACCGCAACACGGTCCCGTTCGACGAGCGCCCGCCGACCGTCGCCTCGGGCGTCCGCGTCGGCTCGCAGGCCGCGACGATCCGCGGGTTCGACGAGGAGGACTTCCGCGAGGTCGGTCGCATCGCCGTCGAGGCGCTCGGCTCCGACCCGGATCTCACGGCGCTCCGGGGGCGGTCGGAGGCGCTCTGCGCGCGCCGTCCGCTCTACCCGGGCTTCCGCGGCTTCCCGACGTACGTCGCCGACGGCGGGAGCAGGTAGGCACGATGCCGCCCTCCGAGACCACGGCCGCGGCCTTCGTCACGGCGAACGTCACGGAGGTGCTGCACCCGCTCGTCCAGCACAAGCTCGGGCTCCTCCGCGACGTCACGACGACGACACAGATGTTCCGGCAGCTCGTCAACGAGCTCACCCTGCTCCTCACCTACGAGGCGACCAAGGACCTCGCCGACGAGGAGGTCGAGATCGAGACCCCCCTGGAGACGACGACCGCGCGGCGGATCTCCGGCAAGAAGGTGGCGATCTGCCCCATCCTCCGGGCCGGCATCGGAATGCTCGACGGCGTCCTCTCCCTCGTGCCGGGCGCGCGGGTCGGCTTCATCGGCCTGTACCGCAACGAGGAGACGCTCCAGCCGGTCGAGTACTACGTCAAGCTGCCGAACGACATCGCCGAGCGCGACGTCATCCTCCTCGACCCCATGCTCGCGACGGGGAACTCGACCACCGCGGCCGTGGAGACGGTGAAGCGCGCGGGCGCTGCCTCGGTGCGCCTCATCGCGCTGATCGCCGCCCCCGAGGGGATCGAGCGGATCCATCGCGACCATCCGGACGTCTTCATCGTCGTCGCGTCGGTCGACCGCAAGCTCAACGAGAAGGGCTACATCGTCCCCGGGCTCGGCGACGCAGGCGACCGCCTCTACGGCACGAAATAGGAGCCTCAGTGCCCCGAGCGACGCCGATCAGTGCGCACCCGGAACGCGATCTGCAGCGCATGGCGTCGTCCTCAGTCGCGCCCATATCCACGGATATGGGCGCTCCCTGCGTCCTCGCCCTGCTGGCATCTCGCGCCCCGGGCACGCGAGATCGCCGTCCCTCGAGGCACTGAGGCTCCGGCGTGTTCGAGGATCTGCGTGCGAACCCCGAGGTCCTCTGGGGAGCGCTCATCGCCTTCGGGATCGTCGTGCTCCTGACGCCGGCCGTCGGCGGGATGGCGCGGCTCCTGGGCGTCGTCGACGCACCCGGAGGGCGGAGGCTCAACAAGCGTCCGATCCCGCGGCTCGGCGGGCTCGCGATCTTCCTCGGAATCCTCGTCCCGTCGCTCGCGTTCCTCTCGCTCGACGGGGAGATGCGCGGGATCGTGCTCGGGGCCGCGGTCGCCTGCGTGGTCGGCGCGATCGACGACTTCCGTGGCCTCGACCCGCTCCCCAAGCTCGGCGGCCAGATCGCCGCGGCATCGATCCCGGTCGCCTTCGGGGTGTGGATCGACCACTTCACGTTCCCGTTCCTGGGGGTCGCCGACCTCCCGGCGTGGGTCGGGATGCCGCTGACGGTCGTCTGGATCGTCGCCGTGATGAACATGGTCAACTTTCTCGACGGGATGGACGGGCTCGCTGCCGGCGTCTGCGCGATCTCCGGCCTGACGTTCGCGATCCTCGCGCTCTCCCTCGGGAAGGTCGACGCCGCGCTCCTCTCGGCGGTCGTCGCGGGCGCGTGCATCGGCTTCCTCCGCCACAACTTCTTCCCGGCGCGGATCTTCATGGGCGACTCGGGAGCGCTCGTGCTCGGCTTCACGCTCGCGACGGTCTCGATCTCCGGGCTGTTGAAGACCGCGTCGACGGTCGTCCTGTTCCTGCCGCTGCTCGTGCTCGCCGTGCCGATCATCGACACGTCGTTCGTGGTGGCGAAACGCCTCAAGTACCGGCAGCCGATCTCGACGCCGGACCGCTCCCACCTCCATCACCGCTTCATGAACATCGGCTTCTCGCAGCGACGGGCGGCGCTGACGATGTGGGCGTGGACCGCAAGCCTCGGCGCCGCGGCGCTCGCGACGCGCTTCATCCCGTTCCGGGAGCGCGGCGTGTGGCACGTCTGGGAGACGGTCGTCGTCGCCGCGATCGCGCTCGGCGCGCTCGCCTTCTCGGTCTACATCGTGTACCTCCTCGAGATCGTCAAGCTCGCGAATCCGCGCGTGCGGCGACGCCGCACGCAGACGGAGGACCCGGAGCGGCTCAGCGCGTGAGCAGCCTCCAGAGCGGGACGGTCACCTTCGTCTTCACGGACATCGCGGGCTCCACCGAGCTCTTGAAGCGGCTTGGCGACCGGTATGCCGACGCGCTCGCAGAGCACCGCCGCATCGTTCGCGAGGCGTTTCGCGCGCGCGGGGGAGAGGAGCTCGACACGCAGGGGGACGCGTTCTTCTACTGCTTCGGCCGGGCGCGCGACGCGGTCGCCGCGGCCGTCGCGGCGCAGCAGGCGCTCGCGACGCACGAGTGGCCCGACGGGGCCGAGCTCCGCGTGCGCATGAGCGTCCATACCGGCGAGCCCGTCATGGGCGAGGAGGGGTACGTCGGGCTCGACGTCCACCGCGCCGCCCGCATCTGCTCGGCCGGGCACGGCGGCCAGGTCCTCCTCTCGTCGACGACGGCCGCGCTCGTCAGCGGTGCGTTGCCGGACGGCGTGCGCCAGGTCGAGCTCGGCTCGGTGCGGCTCAAGGACATCGACGACCCCGAGCGCGTCGTCCAGCTCCAGATCGACGGGCTCCAGGCGTCGTTCCCGCCGCTCCGGACGGAGAAGGAGGAGCCGCTCGACTTCGGCGAGCGGCTGTCGCGGAAGATCCAGGCCGACGTCGAGCGGCGGCTCGAGCTCAGCTTCTCCGGGGCGACCGACGAGGCGGTCAAGGGCACCGCGCGGCTCGCGCTCCTCGGTCTCGTCCCGCTCGCAATGCTCATCGGGATGGTCCTGCTCGTGATCGTCGTGGCCGTGCTGCTGTTCCAGGCGCTCAGCTGACGCCCGACGCGCGTGCGACGAAGTCGAGCAGCGTGCGGTTGAAGTCCGGGTGGAGCTGGACGTTGTGCCCGAACCCGGAGAGCACGACCCATTCCGCGGAAAGCGCGCTCGCGAGGACGTCGCCGATCGCCTCGAACGCCGGGTGATGCCCGCCCGTGACGACGAGCGTCGGGAGCTCGAGCGCGGCGAGCGTTTCGAGCGGGATCTCCGCCTCCCACGGGCCTCGCTCCGCGGCGAGCACGCGGGCGGCGTGCAGGAGCGGCGGCGGCAGCGGTGAGGGCGGGTCGAACTCCGACCCGACGGCCGCGAGAAAGCCACGCATGAACGCCTCCGGGTCGTCGCGCGGGCCGTTCGCCCACAGCTCCTCACCGCCGCGTGCGAAGGCGCGCACCTCCGGGACGTCGAGCGCGATCCTCGTCGCCGGCGGTTCGACGACGGTCAGGGAGGCGAGGCGTCCGCCGTCCCGCGCGGCCGCGAGCAGCGCGACGACGCCTCCGTACGAGTGCCCGACCAGGTGGTCGCCGTGCTCGAGTCGCTCCGCGAGCCACCCGGCGTGCTCCTCGAAGTCGACCCGTGGGACGTCGGCGTACGAGTCGTCCGCATCGGGCGGCGGCTCGAAGCCGGGGCGCTCGAGCACGACGAGCTCCGCCTCGTCCAGGATGGCTCGCCGCTGCTCGCGCCACGTCGCGCGGCCGCCGACGAGGCTGCCGTGGACGAGGACGAGCCGGGGCCGCCGCATGTGACGAACCTAGCCGATTTCCGCTCTGTGGCTGGAATCTGACTGTCACAAGCTCGGTGATATGCTCCGGTCCGGATGGCCGCTCCCGCTCCCTCGTCGCCGCACTCGCTCGCGACCGCGTCCGGCCTCCTGCTCGGAACGACTGCCGCTGCGATGATTGTCGGCGCCCTCATCGGCGGGCTGTCCGGCTCGGCCGGCATCGGCCTCCTGATCGGCGCGCTCGTGGGCATCCCGCTCGCCGTCTTCGTGGTCTACAAGGTCTACTCGCGGTCGGGCGCGTGAGCACCGGGATGTTCGCGACGCCGCGGCCGGTTCCCGGCCGGCTCGTTCCCGCGCTCGCGGGCTCGGCCGTGATCGTGCTCTCGCTACCGGTGTTCGTCGTCGCGGGCTGGCCGCTCGACGGCTGGCTGCTGGCCGCGACCCTCTGGGTTGCGGCAGAGCTCTTCGCGTGGCTGCTGACGCGGCTCCCGCTCGGCACGGGTAACCTCGCCGCCGCAGGCATGCGGGGTATCGGGACGAGCTTCAGGGCGATGTTGGTCGGGATTCCGCTCGTCGTCGCCACGGTGGCCGACGAGAGCGTCGGCCTTGCCGCCGCGCTCGTGTTCGCGCTCGCGTTCAGCGTCGAGCTGGCGGTCTCGCTCGTCGCGTACTTCGGCGTGGAGCGTGCCGGATGAGGAAGTGGCTGCTCGCCCTGTTCGCCCTCGGCGCGCTCGTGTTCCCCGCGCTCGCGCAGGCCGCCGAGGACGACGAGTTCGATCCCGCGCACGAGTGGGAGTTCAAGACCTGGGTCGACCTGCCGTTCGGCCTCGACATCACGAAGCCCGTGGCGTACCTGATCCTCGGGACGATCGTCACCTGCGTGCTCGGCATCGTCCTGATGCGCGTGAAGGTCGGGAAGGATCCGACACGGCGCCAGGCGGTCGGCGAGATGATCTACGAGATCGCGCAGGTGCAGGTCGCCGAGCAGGGGCTGCCGACGAAGGCGATCGGGCGCTGGTTCCCGTACGTCGCGTCGCTGATGCTCTTCATCTGGGTGATCAACATGCTCGGCTTCATCCCGTTGCCGCTCTCCGACGAGACGGTCGACGTCGGCGGCGTCCAGCTGCCGACGCTCGCGATCTTCGCGGCCACCTCGACGCTCTCGGTGACGCTGGCGCTCGCGCTGATGACCTTCGTGTTCACGCACGTGGAGGGGATCCGCGCGAACGGCGCGGTGAAGTACTTCAAGAGCTGGGTCCCCGAGGTGCCGAAGGCGCTGCTGCCGATGATCGTCCCGCTCGAGATCCTCGGGCAGTTCATGCGGCTGATCAGCCTTTCCGTCCGGCTCTACGCGAACATGCTCGCGGGCCACCTGCTGATCCTGACCTTCATCGGCCTGATCTTCCTGACCCACTGGGCCGTGTTCCCGCTCTCCATCGTCGCCGGGACCGCCTTCTACCTGTTCGAGGTCGTGATCGTCGTCTCGATCCAGGCGTATATCTTCGCGGCCCTGTCCGCCATCTACATCGGCTCGGCGATCGAGCCGGACCACTAGACCACTCAAGGAACGAAAAGGAGGAGCCCCACTCATGCTGTCCTCACTGTTCATCGCCGCTGCGGAAGACGGTGCCGATGCCGGCAAGGCGATCGCCCTCGCCCTCGGTATCGGCCTCGGCGCGCTCGGCGCCGGCGTCGGCCTCGGCAACATCTTCGGCTCGATGATCCAGGCCGTCGCCCGCCAGCCCGAGCTCCGCGGAGAGCTGACGGGGATCCAGTGGCTCGGCTTCGCGCTCGTCGAGGCCGTCGTGTTCTACGGCCTGATCGGCGGCTTGCTCGCCTTCGTCCTCATCTGAGCGGATCGATGCTGACCCTGCTCGCCCAGACCGCCGCGGAGGCCGAGACCGACGAGGGCGGGAACGGCCTCATCGAGGTCGTCCCCGGCCTCATGTTCTGGACGCTGATCTGCTTCGCGATCGCGTTCTTCGTCCTCCGCAAGTACGCGTTCGGCCCGATCCAGAAGACGATCGACGATCGTCGGGAGCGGATCCGGCAGGCGGTCGAGGAGGCCGACAACGCCCGGAACGAGGCACGCGAGCTGCTCGAGCAGAACCGGGCGATCCTCGCGCAGGCGCGGTCGGAGTCGGCCGACATCCTCGCGGAGGCGCGCAAGGTGGTGGACGCGCAGATCGAGCGCGCCAAGCAGGAGGCCGAGGTCGAGCGCCAGCGCCGGCTCGAGGACACGCGCAAGCAGATCGACGCGGAGACCGTCCGCGCGATCGGCCAGATCCGCTCGGAGGTCGCCGACCTCACGATCGAGGCGACCGAGCGCGTCGTCGGCAAGGTGCTCGACGCCGAGGACCAGAAGCGCCTCGTCCGCGAGGCGGTCGAGGCGCTCGACTTCTCCGCCCTGGAGAAGGGGAGCGCGAACTAGACGCATGGCCGTCGCACACCGCATGTACGCGCGCGCGTTGTACGACGCCGCGCGCGACCAGGGCCGGGTCGACGTCGTACGCAGCGAGCTCTCCGAGCTCGCAACGGCGATGGAGGCGACGCCGGAGCTCGAGGCGTTCCTCTCGAACCCGCAGCTCGACCCGGGCGCCAAGGCGAGCGTCCTGGACGAGGTGACCAGCGGCGCCGACCCGGTCGTCCGCAACTTCGTCCGGGTCGTCGCGTCGAAGGGCCGCGCGGGACAGCTCCGTCAGATCGTCGAGGAGTTCGAGGCGATCGTCGATCGCGAGCAGGGCCGCCTCTCCGTCGAGTTGACCACCGCCCACGAGCTCGACGAGGCCGAGACGGCCGCGATCGTCCGCCAGATCGAGCAGGCCTCCGGCCGCACGGTCGAGGCGACCCGCTCGGTCGACCCCGACCTCATCGGCGGCCTCATCCTCCAGGCCGGCTCGCTGCGCGTCGACGCAAGCGTGCGCGGCCGCCTGAACCGGCTCCGTCGCGAGCTCGTCCATCGTGGGTGAACCATGGTTCCGCCACGAGCTCCCTCCTTCTGCGCCGCGCACAGAAGGATCGAGTCTCGGGCTCTCGCCGGGCAGCTCTTCGGCGACCCCAGGAAGTGCGCAGCACTTCCTGGGGTTGAAAGCCCGGCTCCGCCCGCCAACCGCACCGCACCGGTGTAACGCAAAGACGAGGAGCGTCCTCCCTTGAAACTACGGCCAGAAGAAATCACTTCGATCCTGAAGCAGCGGATCGAGCAGTACGACGTCGAGACCGATCTCTCCGAGGTCGGCACCGTCCTCCAGGTCGGAGACGGCATCGCCCGCGTCTACGGCCTCGAGAACTGCGTCGCCCTCGAGCGGCTCGAGTTCGAGCACGGCGTCGTCGGCATCGCGTTCAACCTCGAGGAGGACAACGTCGGCGTCGCGCTCTTCGGCGAGTGGCAGCACGTCAAGGAAGGCGAGCCCGTCCGCCGCACCGGCGCGGTGATGGACGTGCCGGTGGGCGAGGCGCTCCTCGGTCGCGTCGTCGACCCGCTCGGCAACCCGCTCGACGGCCAGGGGCCGATCGAGGGGGAGCGCAGGCCGCTCGAGTTCAAGGCGCCCGGCGTCATCCAGCGGCAGCCGGTCGTCGAGCCCCTCCAGACGGGCATCAAGGCGATCGACTCGATGATCCCGATCGGCCGCGGCCAGCGCGAGCTGATCATCGGCGACCGCGGCACCGGGAAGACCGCGATCTGCGTCGACACGATCATCAACCAGCGCGGCGGCGACGTGATCTGCATCTACGTCGCGGTCGGTCAGAAGGCGTCGACGGTGGCGCAGGTGGTCGAGCGACTGCGCGACGCGGGCGCGATGGAATACACGATCGTCGTAACCGCCCCGGCGCAGGAGGCTGCGCCGATCAAGTGGATGGCGCCGTTCGCCGGCGCCGCGATGGGCGAGCACTTCCTCTTCAACGGCAAGCACGCGCTCGTCATCTACGACGACCTCACGAAGCACGCGGACGCGTACCGGCAGCTCTCCCTGCTGCTGCGTCGCCCGCCGGGCCGCGAGGCGTTTCCGGGCGACGTCTTCTACCTCCACTCGCGGCTGCTCGAGCGCGCCTGCAAGCTCTCGGACGGCCTCGGCGCCGGCTCGCTCACGGCCCTGCCGATCATCGAGACGCAGGCAGGCGACGTCGCGGCGTACATCCCGACGAACGTCATCTCGATCACCGACGGTCAGATCTTCCTCGAGTCCAGCCTCTTCTACTCGGGCGTCCGGCCGGCGATCAACGTCGGCATCTCGGTCTCCCGCGTGGGCGGGAACGCGCAGACGAAGGCGATGAAGAAGGTCGCGGGGCGGCTGCGCCTCGACCTCGCCCAGTACCGCGAGCTGGAGGCGTTCTCGCAGTTCGGCTCCGAGCTCGACGCGGCGACGCAGCAGTCGCTCTCGCGCGGCGAGCGGATGGTCGCGACCCTGAACCAGCCGCAGTACCAGCCTTGGCCCGCCGAGGAGCAGGTCGTCGCGATCTACGCCGGGATCAACGGCGCGCTCGACCGCGTGCCCGTCGGCCAGGTGCCGCGCTACCAGGAGGAGCTCCGCGAGACGCTCCGCGCCGAGGGCTCGATCTACCAGGCGATCCACGAATCGAACGACCTCTCGGACGAGACCGCCGCGAAGCTCGACAAGGCACTCGCGAAGTTCAACGAGTCGTTCAACGTGCAGGAGGAGACCGGCCTCGTCGGTTGAGCAATGGCCACCGTCCAGGACTACAAGCGGCGGATCCGGTCGGTCCGCAACACGCGCAAGATCACGCGCGCGATGGAGCTCGTCGCAGCGGCGAAGCTGCGAAGGGCACAGAGCCGCATCGAGTCGATGCGGCCGTACGCGGACACGATGACGGAGCTGATCGCGGGCGTCGGGCGCGCGGCGGGCTCGGTGCGCGGGCTGCCGCTTCTCCAGCAGCGGGAGACGACGTCCTCGACGCTGATCGTGCCGCTGACGGGCGACCGCGGCCTCGCCGGCGCCTTCAACGCGCAGGTCATGCGGCGCGCCTTCGCGCTCGACCGCCAGCTGAGCGGCGAAGGACAGGGCGTCCGCTGGCTCGGCGTCGGCAAGAAGGGCCGCTCGACACTGACGTTCCGGCACCGTGACCTCGACGGCGTCTTCGTCGGCTTCACGGACGCGCCGGCCTACGCGGACGCCCAGGCGATCGCGCACCGCGCCGCGGAGCTGTTCGTCGAGGGCGATGTCGACCGGGTCGTGCTCGTCTACAACACCTTCGTCTCGGCCCTCACGCAGACGGTGACGGAGCATGAGATCCTGCCGATCTCCGCCGACGTGCTCGAGACCGACGAGGAGGAGCGCCGTGACGACGCGATCCGCGGCGACTTCATCTTCGAGCCCGAGCCGGAGCAGATCCTCGAGCGGCTCCTTCCGGTGTACGTCGAGACCCAGATCTACCGGGCGCTGCTCGAGTCCTCGGCGTCGGAGCAGGGCGCGCGGATGACCGCGATGCGCAACGCCTCCAAGAACGCAGGCGAGCTCATCGACACCCTGACGCTCGAGATGAACCGTGCCCGCCAGGCCGAGATCACCCAGGAGATCCTCGAGGTCGTCGCCGGCGCGGACGCGTTGACGTAACGGCGACGCTCACCGCGTCCGCGAGTGCGGCCGGAGAGAAGGCCGAGGCAAGGCTCGCTCGTACGCAAACTCGTTTTCACTTTGTGTCATTAGCGCGCCGAACCGCCTAACTTTGGAAGGAGAGCATCGTCTACCATGCCGACGGTGAAGGCAGCAGTGAGGGCATCCGATGCTCGTGCTTGGCGCGGCGTTCGCATGCGTCGGCGCGCTCTGTGGGGGGTTGCCGGGATCGCCGGGATCCTCGCCGTCGTCGCGTTGTTCGTCTTCGGGCCGAACACGAACGCGCCGAGGGAGCATGTCAGCAACGTCCCGGCAGACGTGCCCGAGACCCTGGTGAAGGCCCCGTTGACGGACGAGGCCCGTCACGTCGCGGTCCGGTTCGTCCAGACTGCCGTAGCACGCAAGAACCTCGACGAGGCCTGGGAACTCGTGGGTCCGAAGCTGCGTGGAGGACTCTCACGCTCGGAGTGGCTGACCGGCAACAACCCGGTCGTGCCGTATCCGATCAACGAGCTCGACGTTGCTCCGTACAAGATCGACGAGTCCTACACCAAGAGCGCGCTCCTCGAGGTCGCGCTACTCCCGCGCAAGGGCTCTGGGGTTCGCGCACAGATCTTCTTCCTCGAGCTGATCAAGGTCGGAACGGGCACCAAGGCACACTGGGTCGTGGACAACTGGGTGCCGCGCGCGTCGGTCGTGTTGCCGAGGTAGGCGTGCTTCGATGCTCGTGCCAACCTTCGAGCTCTCGCCAACTTCCGCCGATCGGTTGCGTCTGACTTCTCGCCCTGTAACAAATGAGCAACATGGCCGACAGACCTGATTCCCCTGAGCACGGCACGGGCAGCATCGCGATCCTGCCCGGGACCGATTCCACCGCCGCTCTAGAGTTCGGGGACGCAGAGGTCAGTCGAGGAGCTCGGCCTTGCGAGCGTCCGGGCGCGTGGCTACTGGGAGAGCGTGTGGCTCCGCCTCCGGCGCGACAAGCTTGCGGTTGCGGGTGGCGTCTTCATCGTCCTGCTCTTCGTGATCGCGTTCACAGGGGCACCGCTCGCAGCCAAGCTGCTCGGCCACGGCCCGAACGAGCCGTTCCTGGTCTCGGGCGGACTCGACGCGGATCAGCTTCCGGCCGGCCCTTGGACGCATGTCGGGAAGCTCATGCCCGACGGATCGCTCGACGAGCAGCTCTTCGTCCTCGGGTCGGACTCGACTCTGGGACGCGACGAGTTCCTGCGGCTGTTGTACGGCGCCCAGGTGTCGCTCGAGGTCGGGGTCGGAGCGACGTTCCTCTCGATCTTCCTCGGCGCCCTGCTCGGCGCGGTCGCCGGGTTCTACCGCGGCTGGTCCGACACGTTGATCTCGCGGATGGTCGAGCTGACGATGGCATTCCCGTACCTACTCTTCGTGATCACGCTCGGGGCCACGCTCGGTTCGCGCCTGAACAAGGTGACATTCGGCTTCCTGGGAGAGGGGGTCGTGACGCTGGTCCTCGTGTTCGGGCTGCTGGGCTGGTTCTACTCGGCCCGTGTCTTCCGTGGAGTGACGCTCTCGCTCCGCGAGAAGGAGTTCGTCGAGGCGGCCCGCATGGTGGGGGCGAGCAACTGGCGGATCATCCGCTCGCACATCCTCCCGCACCTCGTCGGGCCGCTGATCGTCCTCGCCACGCTCAGTGTCGCGGCGTTCATCCTTGCCGAGGCGGGCCTCTCGTTCCTCGGGCTCGGGATCCAGCTTCCGACGTCGAGCTGGGGCAACCTGCTCGCCTACGCGCCGCAGTACTACACGGAGCGGCCGTTGCTGATGGTCTGGCCGGGGATCGCGCTGCTCTTGACGACTCTCGCCTTCAACCTCCTTGGCGACGGCCTCCGTGACGCCTTCGACCCAAGGAGCTCGCGATGAGCCTTTTACCGGTCCGCCCGACCCCGGGCAGGGAGACGACGGGCCCTGTCGTACGTCCAGGCTGTTCGATCGAAGGGAGTGGAATGCCCAGCAAGAAACGGCTCTTCGGGATCGTGCTTGCGATCTCGAGCCTTGTCCTGCTGACCGCAAGCGCGGCCACCGCCGCGCCTACCGCAAAGAAGGGCGGCACGATCGTCGTCGAGTTCTCGAGCGACGTCGACTACACGGACCCCCAGCTGAGCTACTACGGCGAGACATGGAAGCTCGAAGGGGCGACGGCGTGCAAGCTCCTCAACTGGCCCGACAAGGAAGGTGCCGCAGGGGCGGTGGCGACTCCAGAGGTCGCCGCGGGGCTCCCGGTTATCTCGCCAAACGGGAAGACGTACACCTTCACCATCAAGCCGGGCTTCCGGTTCTCGAACAACAAGCCGGTGACGGCGAAGAGCTTCGTGGACGCGTTCAACCGGTTCGCCAACCCGAAGATGCAGTCGACCGGCGTCGGGTTTCTCGACATCGTCCAGGGCGCCCAGGCGGTCATCGACGGCAAGGCGAGCACCATCTCGGGCGTGAAGGCCCGCGGGAACAAGCTCGTCGTAAACCTGACGAAGGCGTCTCCTGACTTCCTGGCCCGCACGACGATGCCGTTCATGCAGGCGATCGACCCGACCCTCGCCGGTCAGATCGACGCCAACGGCATCAACACGTACGCCTCGTGCGGTCCGTACTACTTCTCCGCACGGACGCCGAACCGCTCGATCACGCTGAAGAGGAACCCGTACTACAAGGGTGGGCGAACGGCGAACGCCGACACGATCCAGGTCAACATCGGCAACGACGTCGCGGTCGAGTTTCAGAACGTCGAGAAGGGAACGACGGACTATGCGTCCGGCGGGATCCCCGCGACCGAGTGGAAGAACGTCGTCCAGAAGTACGGGCTGAACAAGAAGGACGGTCGGGTTCAGGTGCGGCCGCTCCTCGACATCCGATACGTGGCAATGAACCACGCCCGTCCGCTGTTCAAGGACAACCCGGGCCTCGCGAAGGCCGTCAACTGGGCCGTCGACCGGCAGGCGTTCTCCGCTCAGGGCGGGTACCTCTACGGCAAGCGGACAGGGCAGATCCTGCCGCCGGGCATGCTGGGCTACAAGCCGGCGGGGATCTATCCCCTGAAGGTCACGTCCAACTCGATCGCGACCGCGAAGAAGCTCGCGGGCTCGAACCTGCGCGGTGGCAAGGCCGTCATGTGGGCGGCGAACACCGGAGTCGCCCCGCTGCAGGCGCAGCTGATCCAGTACAACCTGAAGCAGATCGGCATCGATGCCGAGATCAAGCTGCTGCCACGTGCGCAGCAGTTCACGAACGCAGGGAACCCGAAGACCAGTGACTACGACATGACGGTGGAGCGCTGGGGCGCCGACTACGCCGACCCCTACGACTTCATCAACGTTCTGCTGGACGGGAACCAGGTCACCAATCCGCAGCACAACAACTACGCCTACTTCAACGTGGCGAAGTACAATAAGCAGATGGCGGCAGCAGGGCTGCTGACCGGCCCGAAGCGCGGCACTGCGTATGCCGCACTCGACGGTGCCGTGATGCGGGAGAACCCGCCGTGGGCGCCGCTCGTCAACTCGAACGACCGGACCTTCCTGTCGAATCGCGTTGGCTGCATCACGATCAACGAGGCCACAGGCAGCGGACCGCTGCTCAACGTGATCTGCCTCAAGTAAGACACAGGAGCGGGAGGGGAGGCACAGCCTCCCCTCCCCAACCTGACACGACATGTTCCAGTATCTCGTCCGACGAACCCTCTGGGCCGGCGTCCTCTTCATCGGAGTGACGCTCATTACGTACGTCCTCTTCTTCCTGCTGCCCGCGGACCCGGCCCGGCTCGCCGCCGGGAAGTCGGCGACGGCGGAGGACGTCGAGCGCGTCTCGCACCAGCTGGGACTCGATCGACCTGTCTACGAGCAGTACGGGCTGTTCCTGAAGCATCTCGTGATCGACCAGTCCCTCGGGCGCTCGTACGCGAACCGCAGGTCGGTGAACGAGATGATCACCGAAGCCGCTCCCGTGACGATAGGGCTCGTCGTCGGCGGAGCGATCCTCTGGATGCTGATCGCGCTTCCGATCGGAATTCTCTCAGCGCTGAGACCGCGCTCCCTGCTCGACCGAGGAGCGATGATCTTCGTCCTCGTGGGGATCAGTGCGCCCGTGGTCTGGATCGGCCTCTTGCTCCAGTACTTCGTCGGCTTCAAATGGGGCCTGACGCCGAACGCGGGCTACTGCGACGTCATCAACCCGCCTGAGGGGCAGACGTGCGGCGGACCCTGGGACTGGTTCTACCACATGATCCTTCCGTGGATGACCTTCGCGATCTTGTTCGCGGCGATCTACGCGCGCATGATCCGGGCAAACGTGATGGACACCCTCGGCGAGGACTACGTGCGAACAGCGCGGGCGAAGGGAGTTCCGGAGCGTCAGGTCATCAGCCGGCATGTCCTGCGCAACGCACTCCTTCCCGTCGTGACGATGCTCGGCCTCGACATCGGCGTCGCGCTCGGCGGCGCGATCTTCACCGAGGCGATCTTCAACCTTCCTGGTCTCGGCCGTCTCGCCTTGAACAGCGTCCTCAATCTCGATCTGCCGACGTTGCAGGGGGTCGTCGTCTTCGCAACGCTCGCGATCATCATCCTCAACCTGATCGTGGACGTGCTCTATGCCTACATCGACCCGAGGATCCGACTGACGTGACCTCGACTGCGGTGGCGTCGGTCGAGACGAACGCAGACGACGAGGGGCCACTCCTCGACGTTCGCGACCTGCGCACCTACTTCAAGACCGACGACGGGATCGTCAAGGCCGTCGACGGCGTCTCGTTCAGCGTCAAGCCGGGGGAGACCCTCGGCGTGGTCGGCGAGTCCGGCTGCGGCAAGAGCGTGACGATGATGTCGATCCTCAGCCTCAACCCGAAGCCAGGCCGGCTGAGGCTCGACGATCGCTCGACACCCGGGGCGCAGATGCAGTCGTTCCTGCGGGAGTCGAAGAAATACACCTCCCTCTCGACAGGCCAGGCCCTGTTCCGCGGTGAGGACCTCCTGCAGGCATCGAAGCGTAGGCTGCGGAAGGTTCGCGGCAGCGAGATCTCGATGATCTTCCAGGACCCGATGACTTCGCTCAATCCGGTGCACACGGTGGGCGATCAGCTCATCGAGGCCGTCCTCACGCATCGCGACGTCACGTCCCGCGAAGCGCGTGAGCTTGCGATCGAGGGCCTGAACGAGGTGGGTATTCCCCGCGCGGAGCGCCGCGTGGACGACTACCCGCACCAGTTCTCCGGTGGGATGCGTCAGCGGGTGATGATCGCGATGGCGCTGATCAACGATCCGGATCTGCTCATCGCCGACGAGCCGACGACCGCGCTCGACGTCACCACACAGGCGCAGATCCTCGGGCTGATGAAGCAGTTGCAGGAGGAGCACGGAACCGCGGTCGTGATGATCACACACGACCTGGGCGTCATCGCCGAGATCGCCGACGACGTCGCGGTGATGTACGCGGCCCGCGTCGCCGAGCAATCACCGGTGTACTCGCTCTTCGAGCGCCCCCTGCATCCGTATACGTGGGGGCTGCTGGGGTCGCTGCCCCGGCTCGAGGTCGAGCTCGAACGGCTTACCCAGATCGCCGGTCAGCCGCCCTCGCTGCTGAACCCGCCGTCCGGCTGTCGATTCAACCCGCGCTGCTCGTATGCTTTCGATCGGTGCTTGCGCGAGCTCCCGGAGGCAACGCCCGCGAGTTTCGATCCCGAGCATCTCGACGCGTGCTTCCTCGACGAGGCGACGAAGGTCGAGGAATCGACCCGCCTGGCGGCAGCGCTCGCGCTGGCGGAGGAGACAGGATGAGCGTCCCACCGGAGACTCGCTCGCCATGAGTGACGCGCTGCTCGAGGTCAAGGACGTCACGAAGCACTTCCCCGTCACGCGCGGGATCATCTTTCAGAAGCAGATCGCCGCGGTCCGGGCCGTCGACGGTGTCTCGCTGACGGTGAGACGCGGCGAGACGCTCGGCATCGTCGGCGAGTCCGGGTGCGGGAAGTCGACTCTGGCGCGCGTGATCATGCGCCTGCTCGAGCCGACGACCGGAAGCGTGATCTTCGACGGTCGCGACATCACGCGGCTCTCGCAGCAGGAGATGCGCCCCTTCCGGCGGGAGCTGATGATGATCTTCCAGGATCCGTACGCGTCGCTCAACCCGAGAAAGCGTGTCGCCTTCATCGTCTCCGAGGCGCTGACGGTCCACAAGCTCGGTACGGAAGCCGAGAACAAGCGGCGCGTGCAGGAGCTCCTCGAGGTCGTCGGCTTGAACCCGGAGCACTACAACCGCTTCCCGCACGAGTTCTCAGGGGGTCAGCGCCAGCGGATCGGGATCGCGCGCGCCCTAGCGGTCAACCCGAAGCTGATCGTTGCCGACGAGCCCGTGTCCGCGCTCGACGTCTCGGTACAGGCCCAGATCCTCAACCTTCTCAAGGATCTCCAATCGGAGTTCGGCCTGACGTACGTGTTCATCGCGCACGACCTGAACGTCGTCCGCCACATCTCGGATCGCGTGGCCGTGATGTACCTCGGAAAACTCGCCGAGGTCTCCAACGCGACCGATCTGTACCACAGGCCGCGGCACCCGTATACGGGCGCGCTGCTGTCGGCGGTGCCGATCGCGAACCCCCGGCTCGGGCGCCAGCGAAGCACAGTCGTCCTCGAGGGGGACGTCCCGAACCCGATCAACCCGCCGAGCGGCTGCAGGTTTCACCCGCGGTGTCCCCGCGCGCAGGAAATCTGCAGCGTCGAGGACCCGCCGCTCGCGCAGGTCGGCCAAGCTCATGAGGCGGCCTGCATGTTCCCACTCGAGAAGTGGCCGATGAACGCCGAGGAGATGTCAATGGTTGGTTCGTCCGCTCCCGTGCACACGGGTACGAACGTCGAAGACGGCACTCGGGCAGCTCTTTCGCCTCGGACGTGATTGCAGCGGGGCTGCGGCGCCTCGCGATCGTCGTCGTGGCGTTGTCCATGTTCACAGCAGCGATGTCGCTGTTGATTGGACTCGCCGCGGGCTTCTCGGCGCTCCGCTCCGTGTCACTCGGATTCATGGTAATCGGGTCGTTTCTCTTCATAGCCGGGGCGGCTGTCGGGCTCCATGACCCAGCGCGTCCCCGCCCGCCCCTCATCCGCTCTTCCAGCAGTGCCCCGTCAAGCGGCCCTGCGGACTGGTCGGAGGCGTTCAACACGTCTGCGATTCTCGTCGGGCTCGGAGTCGCGTTCGTCCTGCTCGGGATCGTGCTCGATCCGTACGTCCGTTTGTTCTGACGGAGGGATCCCCGCGCCCCCCGGTTCCATAGCGCCCCCAACCTTTCGTCCTACGGTGGCGTCATAGGATCCGAGATGTCTGTACGTGATTCCGCCTGCGACGATGCGCGCGCTCGAGCGTCGCGCGAGCTCGACGGTGGTCTTGAGGAACTCGACCGCCTGATGCTCCAACGCCACCTCGGCACATGTCCAGCCTGTGCCGAATTCGCGAGGGTCACGGCGCTTGTGACAAACGAGCTCAGGCGCGCTACGCTCGAGCCGTTTCGCTGCGGCCCGGTGATCCGGCGAAAGCGGCCGCTTGCGAGAGCACCGCTCGTGTCCAGCGTCGCGGCGGCCGCGCTCGTCACCGCGGTCGGCTTCAGCGTCGTCGCGTACGAGTCTGACCGCGGCCACGACAAGACGCGGCTCCAGACTGTGCCGCTTCGCGCGAAACCAGATCCGGCGGCGCCGTCGCAGCCCGACAACGCGTTCGTCGGTTCACAGAGGATCACCCTGCCGATCGGTCAAAAGTCGGCAAGCGAAGACTTCAGCACCTGACGTCTCCCGCATCGGGGCGCGTCGTGAGTAATCCACCGCCGGTACCACTCCGTCCCGTTTCACCGTCGTCTACGATGCGCGGGTGCTGCCGCCCTCCGGTCCGGCGACCGGGCGCGACGGAAATCAGATCCTCAGGAGACAGATGCAAAGCGAAGACGGAGCAAACGTCGGGAAGATCATCGAGATCAAGGGCGTCGTGATCGACGCCGTCTTCCCGAATCGCCTTCCCGAGATCCTGACCGCCCTCGAGATCGAGGTGCCGACCGGCACGCTCGTCGCGGAGGTGCAGCAGCACCTGGGCGACGACCGCGTCCGCGCGGTCGCGATGGACTCGACCGACGGCCTTGCCCGCGGCGTCGACGTGCTCGACACCGGCGCGCCGATCTCCGTGCCCGTCGGCCAGCCCACTCTCGGACGGCTGTGGAACGTGATCGGGCAGGCGATCGACGATCGCGGGCCGATCGCAGCCGACGCCGAGCGGTGGCCGATCCATCGCGACCCGCCGTCGTTCCGCGACCTCTCGCCGAAGATCGAGATCTTCGAGACCGGCCTCAAGTGCGTCGACCTGATCGCCCCGTACATCAAGGGCGGCAAGGTCGGGCTGTTCGGCGGCGCCGGCGTCGGCAAGACGGTCCTCATCCAGGAGTTGATCCACAACCTCGCGCAGCAGCACGGCGGCGTCTCGGTCTTCGCGGGTGTCGGCGAGCGAACGCGCGAGGGCACGGACCTCATGCTCGAGATGACCGAGTCGGGCGTCATCGACAAGGTGGCGCTCGTCTACGGGCAGATGAACGAGCCGCCCGGAGCGCGCCTTCGGGTCGGCCTCTCGGGCCTGACGATGGCGGAGTACTTCCGCGACCAGGGCCAGGACGTCCTCCTGTTCATCGACAACATCTTCCGCTTCGTCCAGGCGGGCTCGGAGGTCTCCGCGCTCCTGGGCCGCATGCCGAGCGCCGTCGGGTACCAGCCGACCCTGGCAACGGAGATGGGGCAGCTGCAGGAGCGCATCACCTCGACGACGACGGGCTCGGTCACCTCGGTCCAGGCCATCTACGTGCCGGCCGACGACCTGACCGATCCGGCGCCGGCGAACACGTTCGCGCACCTCGACTCGACGACGACGCTGTCTCGCGCAATCGTCGAGAAGGGCATCTACCCGGCGATGGACCCGCTCGACTCGACGTCGCGCGCGCTCCAGCCCGGAATCGTCTCCGAGGACCACTACCGCGTCGCAACGAGCGTCCAGCAGATCCTCCAGCGGTACAAGGACCTTCAGGACATCATCGCCATCCTCGGCATGGACGAGCTGACCGACGAGGACAAGCTCGTCGTGTCGCGCGCGCGCAAGGTCGAGCGCTTCCTCTCGCAGCCGAACTTCGTTGCCGAGCAGTTCACCGGCACGCCCGGCAAGTACGTGAAGCTCGAGGACACGATCGCCGGCTTCGACTCGATCATCAAGGGCGAGCACGACGAGCTCCCCGAGGCCGCCTTCTACATGGTCGGCCCGATCGAGGACGTCGTCGAGAAGGCGCGTCAGCTCGAGCAGGTCGCCGCGTAGCACCTCGCGTCGATGGCGGACGTCACGGATCATCCTCCTTTCGAGGTCGCGGTCGTCACGCCCGACGGCCCGGTCTTCGACGGTGAGGCGCACATGCTGATCGTCCCGGGCGCGGCCGGCGAGATCGGCGTGCTCGCGCGCCACGCGCCGCTCGTCGCGACGCTCAAGGCCGGCTCGACGCGGGTGCACATCGACGCGACCGAGGTGCTCGAGTTCGCGACCGGGCCGGGCTTCTTCAAGGTCGAGCTCGACCGGGCCCTGGCACTCGTCGACGACGCGGTGAACGTGAAGGAGATCGACGACGCCCGTGCCCAGGCCCAGCTCGAGGCGGCGAAAGCCGAGCTCGAGAAGGTCGACGCAGGCGAGTCGAGCGCCGACCGGTGGCAGCTCGAGCAGCGCATCGCGCACGCCGAGAACCAGCTCTCGGTCTCGGGTCGCACCACCGGCTAGCCGCCGCCGTTTCGTCTTCGAACGGCCCACGCTGCATCCCTCCAGCGAGGGAATCGCGGGCCCTCCCCCGGAAGGGGGACGAGTAGTGGAACCCGCGACCCTACGGTGAGGTCTCCGGGCGGTACCCGGGGGAGTGGAGGGGGATTCTGCGGCATGGTGGTTGGGCCTATTCGGCGCCTCTTGGCGTCCCTGGACGTCCGCGAAGCTACGGCGATCGCGTGCACCGCGCTCGTCGTCCCGGCGGCCGCGCTGGCCGGACTGACGCTGCCGCTCAACCCGAGCGGCGTCGTCGCGCCGATCATCGAGGCACAGCGCGCCCTGTTCGGCGACGTGCGCGAGACGACCTCGGGCATCGTCGACCTCGTCGCCGGCAGCGAGAGCAACGCCGCAGTCGCCGCTGAGCGCGGCGCCACGAACCACGCCGGCGGCCCGGCCGGCTCGACGCCGGTCGGCGCCGGCGGCAGCACTGCAGGAGTCGTCCGCGCGCGCAACGTCGGGACTGCGGAGTCGCCCACGGCGAAAGGGTCGTCCGACGAGCAGCCGACGGAGGTCTCCCCCGGGCAGGGGCCGGACGGCTCGGTACCACCCGTTGCCGAGCCGCCCGCCCCCGAATCGGGAGGAGCCCGCGGCGCCGGAACGGATGGCGGCTTCGGTGGAGCCGGCACCGGAGGAGGCAGCGGTGGCGGCGCGCCGGATCCGAACCGCGGTTTCGTCCCGGGCGCTCCGACGGCGGCCGGGGACCAGCCGAGCGGCGGCGCCGACGAGCGAGCGGCGGCGCCGACGAGCCGAGCCAGCCCGGTGACAGCGGCAACGAGTCGGTCGCGACGCCGCCGAGCGGCGGACCGGGTTCCGGCTCGAACGGCGGAAACGACCATGACGCGGGGACGCTCGGAGAAGGTCCGGCGTCTGGCTCGGGCCCGGGCTCGGGCGCGGGCTCGAGCGACAGCACCGCGGGCGACGGCGGCAGCAGCCAGAGCGAATCGAGCCAGGCCGGACCGGGCGACGGCTACGGCACCGGCGGAGACGACGACCCGCAGGGTCCGGGCAGCGACCAGGGCCAGGGCGCCGGGAGCACGGGCGACAACGGCGACGGCGGAGCCGGCGATGGGAACGGGACCGGAACCGTCACGGGGGACGGCAACCCGAGCCAGGACGGCGGCGGCAGCGACGACGGGCAGGGTCCGGGCGACGACAACGGCGGTGACACCGGCTCGGACGACGAGGTCGGCCCCGGGAACGGCAACGGCAACGGTCAGGGCAACGGCAACGGTCAGGGCAACGGCAACGGCAACGGCTCAGGGCAACGGCAACGGCAACGGGAACGGCCAGGGCAACGGCCACGGCCACGGCAACGGCAACGGGCAACGGCAACGGCCAGCGGCAACGGCAACGGCAACGGCAACGGCAACGGCCAGGCCAACGGCAATGGCCAGGCCAACGGCAACGGGCAAGGTCAAGACAGCGGGACCGTTGGCGACAGCGGCTCGGACGACGAGGACCCTCCCGGGAACGGGAACGGCCATGGCAACGGAAACGCATACGGCCAGGTCGATGGCAACGGCCAGGGGAACGCCAACGGCCAGGGCAACGGCAACGGGTACGGCCACGGCGACGCCGCGTTCGGCCTCGTCCCGCTCGCGGTTCTGGCTCTCGCCGGAAAGCGCCGCCGCATCCGGCACCTCGGGGGCCGGCGATGAGGCTGCGGGACCAGGCGGTTCACGAGACGGGGAAGGGAAACCCGCGGCTCGTCCTCCGCTTCACGCTGTTCACGGCCATTGGCCTCGCCGTGACGAGCGTTGCGATCTTCATCCTCGTTCGCGGCTTCGTCACCGGCCACGCCGAGGATGCGGTCGAGCGGAACTCCCGCTTCGTCGCCGCGGCCGTCCTTTCCCGCCAGCTCCTCGCCACGGACTTCGAGCGAGGCATGAGCACGGCCCGGCGGAAGCAGCTCGATCGGCTCTTCCGCGAGCAGGTCCTCGTCGACGACGTCGACCGGGCGACCCTCTACGGCGCCGACGGCATCGTGTCGTACTCGACGAATCCGCACCTGATCGGGACGCGAACGTCCGACAGCGATGCAGCCCGCTCGGCGCTGGCGGGCGCGCTGATCAAGACGGTCATCGGGCCCGAGCAGTACGCGGGTCATGAGCGCACCGTCCTCAAGCAGCTCGTTCCCATCTCGTTCGGCGCGAGCGCGGCCGGAACGTTCGTCTCGTCACGGGACTACGCGCCGGTCGCGCGCTCGATCCGGCAGACGTTCATCCCGATCGCGGCCTTGCTCGAGATCCTCGTCCTCGCGCTGTTCGCGTCCTTCTTCCCGGTCCTTCGGCGCGCGGCGCGTCAGCTGGGCTCTCACATCGACGAGATCGAGCACCTCGCACTCCACGACAGCCTCACCGGCCTTCCGAACCGCGTCCTCTTCCGCGACCGCGTCGACCAGGTCCTCGAGGACGCGCGCCGGCATGCGGGCCGCGCGGCGGTGATGCTGCTCGACCTCGACCGGTTCAAGGAGATCAACGACGTGCTCGGCCACGCCAACGGCGACGAGCTGCTGCGCGCCTTCAGCGATCGGCTTCGCCGCTCGCTGCGCGACTGCGACACGGTCGCGCGCCTCGGCGGCGACGAGTTCGGGATCGTGATGCGGGTGGACGACGTCGCAGACGTTCGCGCGGCGGCCGACAGGATCCACGAGGCGCTTGCGCCGCCGTTCGCGATCGGCGATCTGTCCCTCGACGTCGGCGCGTCGATCGGCGCAGCCCTGTTCCCCGACGACGCGCTGGACCCGGAGACGCTCGTGCGGTTCGCGGACGTGGCGATGTACACGTCGAAGAGGAACCGCACCCGGATCGAGCTCTACGACCCGGCCGAGGACGACAGCAGCCGTGACGCCCTCGCGCTGGGCGGAGAGGTCCGGCAGGCGCTCGAGGACGGGAGCATCGTCGCGCACTTCCAGCCGAAGGTCGAGGTCGAGACGGGCCGCGTCGTCGGGGCCGAGGCACTTGCCCGCTGGCATCACGCCGAGCGTGGGATCGTCCCGCCCGGAGCGTTCCTCCCGCTCGTCGAGAAAGCCGGGCTGATGCGGCTCCTGACGACGCGGATCCTCGGTCTCGCAGTCGAGCAGGCGGCGGCATGGCATCGCGCGGGCACGCCGATCGAGGTCGCGGTCAACATCGACATCCGAGCGCTCCTCGACCCGGGGTTCCCGTCGAGGGTCGAGGAGATCCTCGACGAGTCGGGCCTTCCGCCGGGCCTGTTGACGCTCGAGATCACCGAGACCTCGCTGATGGCGGACCCCACGCGGGCGCGTGGCGTCGCGGACGAGCTTGCCGCGATCGGCGTGCGGCTGTCGATCGACGACTTCGGCACCGGATACTCCTCGCTCGGGCACCTGACCGCGCTCCCGCTGTCGGAGCTCAAGATCGACCGGTCGTTCGTCAGTCGAATGGCGGGCAGCCCGACGGACATGACGATCGTCAAGACGATCCTCGACCTCGGCGCGAGCCTCGGCCTCTCGATCGTCGCGGAGGGCATCGAATCGAAGGAGACGGCCGAGCTGCTCAGCGGGCTCGGATGCCGGCTGGCGCAGGGATACGAGCTCGGTCGTCCGGTACCCGCTGCCGTGCTCACGGCCGCGATTCGCCTCCACACCGCGCCGGACGCGACACTCAGCACCGCCGCGGCTTGAGCCCGGCCCGACCGGCCGCGCTCGCGCTATCGTTGGGGATCCCGGAGAGCTTTGAGGCAGCTTGGCGACCGGGTCAACAAACGCCTAAAGAGCCCCCGCGCCGCCGACGGCCGGGTCAGCTCCGTAGGCGTGGTCGCCCGGCCGGCGAAGGAGACCACGTGAGCACGGCAGCCGATCATCTACGAGCACTGATGGATCAGCGGATCGCGATCCTCGACGGCTCCGACGTGGGGGAACCCGTGGTTCCCCCACGAGCCGCCTCCTTCAGCGCGGTGCACCCATCACTCGCCCTGGGCCTCCCGCTGGGCGAAGCCCGGCTTCGGCCGCGAAGGCGCGTCCCACGGGTCACCGGCCCGGTGGTGAACAGGTGATGGCCGCGGATCGCCTTCGCGCGCTGATGGATCAGCGGATCGCGATCCTCGACGGGTCGTGGGGCGTGCTGATCCACCGCAGACGGCTGTCGGAGGCGGATTACCGGGGCGAGCTCCTGCGCGACCACGGGCGCGACGTCCAGGGCGACCCGGACGTGCTCAACCTCACGCGTCCCGAGCTCATCGCCGAGATCCACGACGCGTACTTCGAGGCTGGCGCGGACATCGCGACCACGAACACGTTCACGGCGACCTCGATCGGGCAGGCGGACTACGCGCTCGACGACCTCGCTGCCGACATGAGCCGCGCCGGCGCGCGCCTCGCTCGCGAGGCGGCCGACGCCTGGACGGCCCGCACGCCGGAGCGCCCGCGGTTCGTTGCGGGCGCGGTCGGGCCGCTCAACGTCTCTCTCTCCGTGTCGCCGAAGGTCGAGGACGCGAGCTTCCGCTCGGTCACGTTCGACGCGGTCCGGGCGAGCTACGCAGAGCAGATCGCCGCGCTAGCCGAGGGCGGCGTGGACATCCTCCTCGTGGAGACGATCTTCGACACGTTGAACGCCAAGGCGGCGATCGTCGCGGCCGCGGACGTCGCGCCGGAGCTCCCACTCTGGTTGTCGTTCACGGCCATCGACCGCAGCGGCCGGAACCTCTCGGGCCAGACGTCGGAGGCGTTCTGGGTCTCCGTCGAACACGCGCGCCCGCTGATCGTGGGCGTCAACTGCTCGCTCGGCGCGACCGAGATGCGTCCCTTCCTCGAGGGGCTCGCACGGGTGGCCGACACGTACGTCTCCTGCTACCCCAACGCCGGCCTCCCCAACGCGATGGGCGAGCACGACGAACAGCCGGGGGACACGAGCCGGTTCCTCCGCGCGTTCGCCGAGGACGGTCTCGTCAACCTCGTCGGGGGCTGCTGTGGGACGACGCCGGAGCACGTCCGGCAGATCGCAGCGGCGGTCGAGGGCATCGCCCCGCGGCGGATCGCCACCCCCGAGCCGCGCACGCGGTGGAGCGGCCTCGAGCCCTTCGAGATCCTGCCGGACACGGGGTTCGTGATGATCGGCGAGCGGACGAACGTCACCGGCTCGGCGCGGTTCCGCTCGCTCGTCGAGTCCGGCGACCTGGAGGAGGCCGTCCAGGTCGCGATCGAGCAGGTGCGAAACGGCGCCAACGCCCTCGACGTGAACATGGATGCGGACCTGCTGGACGGGGAGCGGACGATGACGCGCTTCCTCAATCTGCTCGCGACCGAGCCGGAGGCCGCGCGGCTGCCGATCGTCATCGACAGCTCGCGCTGGACGGTGATCGAGGCAGGACTGAAGTGCCTCCAGGGGAAGGGCATCGTCAACTCGATCTCGCTCAAGGAGGGGGAGGAGCCGTTCCTCGAGCACGCGCATGCGATCCGGCGCTACGGCGCGGGCGTCGTCGTCATGGCCTTCGACGAGCAGGGCCAGGCGGATACGGTCGAGCGGAAGGTCGAGATCTGCGAGCGCGCGTATCGCCTGCTGACGGAGCGCGCGGGATTCGCGCCCGAGGACATCGTCTTCGACCCGAACGTGCTGGCCGTCGCGACGGGGATCGAGGAGCACAACGAGTTCGCGCGGGCGTTCATCGAGTCCCTTCCGCTCATCAAGGAGCGGTGCCCGGGCGCGCGGACTAGCGGCGGCATCTCGAACCTGTCGTTCGCGTTCCGTGGAAACCAGCACGTGCGGGAGGCGATGCACGCTGCGTTCCTGTACCACGCGATTCGCGCCGGCCTGGACATGGGGATCGTCAACGCCGGGCTGCTGATGGTCTACGAGGACATCGAGCCCGAGCTGCTCGAGCACGTCGAGGACGTGATCTGGAACCGCCGGCCGGACGCAACGGAGCGGCTCGTCGAGCTCGCCCGCCGATACGAGGGGGGCGAGGCGGTGCGACGGGAGGAGGACCTCTCCTGGCGCGACGCCCCGGTCGAGCAACGCCTGGAGCACGCGCTCGTCCACGGCATCGTCGACTTCATCGAGGTCGACACGGAGGAGGCCCGGCAGGCGAGGGACCGGCCACTCGCCGTGATCGAGGGGCCTCTGATGGACGGCATGCGCGTCGTCGGCGACCTCTTCGGCTCGGGCCGCATGTTCCTGCCGCAGGTGGTGAAGAGCGCGCGGGCGATGAAGCGGGCTGTCGCGTACCTCGAGCCGTATATGGAGGCAGACAAGAGAGACGACGACCGCACCGCTGGCCGTGTCGTGCTGGCGACCGTGAAGGGTGACGTCCACGACATCGGCAAGAACATCGTCGGCGTCGTGCTCGGGTGCAACAACTACGAGGTGATCGACCTCGGCGTGATGGTTCCCGCCGACGTCATCCTCGACACCGCGGTCGAGCAGGACTGCGACGTCGTCGGGCTTTCCGGTCTCATCACGCCCTCGCTGGACGAGATGGTGGTCGTGGCCAAGGAGATGGAGCGGCGCGGCATGGAGCTTCCGCTCCTCGTCGGCGGCGCCACGACCTCGCGGCAGCACACTGCCGTGCGGATCGCCCCGCAGTACACGCCCCCGACCGTGCACGTCCTCGACGCGTCACGGGTCATCGGCGTCGTCGGCGCGCTCCTCGACCCGGCCCGGCGAACGGCGCTCGACGGCGAGAATCGCGTCGAGCAGGAGCGACTGCGCGCGCTCCACGCCGAGCGCGAGCGTCGGCCGCTCCTCCCGCTCCGGGCGGCCCGCGAGCGCCGCACGCCGATCGTCTGGCACGCGGACGACCTCGCCGTGCCGGCCTTCACCGGCACGCGGATCGTGGAGCCGTCCGTCCCCGAGCTCCGTCCGTACGTCGACTGGACGTTCTTCTTCCACGCGTGGGAGCTGAAGGGCCGCTTTCCGGCGATCCTCGACGACCCGAAGAAGGGAGAGGCGGCGCGCGAGCTCTTCGAGGCGGCGAACGCGCTCCTCGACCGGATCGAGAGCGAGCGGTCGCTGACGCCTCGGGGCGTTCACGGCTTGTGGCCGGCCGTGTCCGAGGGAGACGACATCGTGCTCACCGGTGGAAACGGGTCGACGCCGACGCGCTTCCCGATGCTGCGCCAGCAGGGAGCCCACGACGACTCGCGGCCCAATCGGTCACTCGCAGACTTCGTGGCCCCCGGCGAGACGGGCCTCACGGACCACATCGGCGCCTTCGCGGTCGGCATCCACGGCGCGGACGAGCTCGCATCGACGTACGAGCGCGACGGCGACGACTACAGCGCGATCATGACGAAGGCCCTCGCCGACCGGCTCGCCGAGGCGTTCGCGGAGTGGCTCCACCAGCGCACACGGCGTGCCTGGTACGCGCCCGACGAGCAACTCGCGGGGGCCGACCTCGTCGCCGAGCGGTATCGCGGCATCCGGCCCGCGTTCGGCTACCCGGCCTGCCCCGACCACTCGGAGAAGGGGACGCTCTTCGAGCTCCTCCGCGCGGAGGAGGCAGGCCTCGGGCTCACCGAGTCGTACGCCGCGACCCCGGGCTCCGCCGTCAACGGGCTCTACTTCGGACATCCGTCGGCGCGGTACTTCTCGATCGGCCGGATCGGGCGCGACCAGGCCGAGGACTACGCGGGCCGGAAGGGCGTGGAGCTCGCGACCGTCGAGCGGTGGCTCCGTCCGAACCTCGGCTACGACGCGGGCTGAGCCTCGACCGGTCCCGCGGCGCGCAGCGGCGTCCGTAGGGCTACAGTCTTGGCAGATGCGCACGATCCCGGTCGTCCTCGTGTCGCTCATGGCCGCGCAGGCCGCCTGGGCCGCGGACGGCGAGCCGAAGAAGGCGTTGACCGCGAATGGCAAGGCGATGGCGCAGTCGATCGTGCTCAAGCGGGCCGACCTCTCACCCGCGTTCACGCCGCGACCGCGCGCCGACGACGACCTGCCGGACGGCGTGCGCTGCGATGCGCTCTCCGAGGCCGACCTCACGATCACCGGCGAAGCGCAGTCGCCCGACTTTCAGCTGACCCAGCCCGGCCTCTACGTCACAGTCGGCTCCACGGCGAACGTCTACCGGACGCTCGGGGACGCGGGGGCATCCTGGCGCCGCGGGACGTCCGCGAAGACGACGACGTGCTTCGCGGACATCATTCGCCTCTCGGCGCCGAAGGGGCAGAAGATCAAGATCGTCTCGTCAAAGCGGCTCGCGTTCCCGAAGGTCGCGCCGAAGACGGCGGCGTTTCGGGTCATCGCGACGCTCGTCGTCTCCGGAAACCGCCGGGTGCGGGCCTACGTCGACGCGATCCTCCTCCAGGATGGGCGGATCCAGTCCGGCGTCGTCTTCACCTCGCTCGGCCGTCCCGTGGGCCCGACGGACCAGCTCGGCCTCGCGGCTGTCGTCGCGGCCCGTATGGCGAAGGCCGGAAAGCCAAAGGGCCCATCGGCCTGACAGAAGTCCACCTCACCCGAACGGGTGACGTGTCCCCCGTTCGGGGTGCCGACATGTGGGGGAATGGATGGTCGCACCGGCCTCGTGCTCATCTGCACGATTTCGGGCTGCGCCTGGGCGCTGCTCAGCCTCGCCGTGCTCGGAGGTCGCCTCCGCGCGCGCAGGCGACAGGTGACGCCCGAGGTCGTCGACGGAGGCACGGAGTGGCGCGTTCCCGAGGAGGTGCTCGACAAGATCGGGCTCGGCGACGGCGCCGAGAACGAGGAAGAGACGCGCCGGATCCTGAGGCGCTCGCTCCGCAGCGACGACCCGGCGGTGCGCATGGCGAGCATCACGGCCCTCGGGCGCCTCGCCGGCCGCTTCGAGTGGGCGATCGACGGCCTCGTGGAGGTCCTCGTGCGGGACGCGGACGAGGCAGTCAAGGTGGCGACCGAGCTGGACCGGCTCGCACCGCGGCCCGGCCCACGCCTTCCGCCGCTGCTCGGGCATCCGAGCAGCACCGTGCGCTTCTACGCGGTGCGGCTGCTCGCAGGCTACGAGCCCCTGGCGGCCCGTCATCTGCCCGCGATGATCGAGGACCGCTCGGCGAACGTCCGTGCGGCGGCGCTCGAGTCCCTGCGCGACGTCGCGTCGGGCGAGACGCTTCGCTGCGCACTGCGGCTGCTCGACGACCCGAGCCCCGTCGTGCGCGCGCAGGCGGTCCGGACGGCGACCGCGGTGGCGCCGCTTCCCGCCGCGTCGTTCGTCGTGCCCCTCCTCGTCGACCCGTCGTGGTGGGTTCGCAACGCAGCCCGCGAAGGGCTCGTCGCGGCGGGACGCGACGTCGCCGATGTGCTCGCCCCGGCGCTCGAGAGCGACGATGCGGCGCTTCGCGGCGGCGCGGCGCTCGTGATGCAGGACATCGGGCTCGTCGACGACCTCGTCGCCGATGTCGATCCCGGGCAGCTGGAGCGGATCCTCGACGCCGGCGGGGGACGTCTTCGACGGGCGGCGAGCGAGCGCGCCCGTCACGGCCTCCACCTCGCACCGGGTGCGCCGCACGTGGAGCACGCATGAGGCTCGAGACGGGCGTGCATGTCGGCGTCCTGACGTGTCTCGCGTACCTGCTGCTCGTCTACGGCCTCCACATCGCCCTGATGGTGGTCGGCCTCATCGAGAGCCGGCGGCGCCGACACGAGCGCCGGCTCGACAACCCGGATCTCCTGGTCGGCTCGAGGTTCGCGCCGGGCGTGAGCGTGATCGTGCCCGCCTACTGCGAGAGCGACGGGCTCCCCGCCGCGGTGCGCTCGCTGCTCGCGCTCGAGTACCCGGTGTTCGAGGTGATCGTCGTGAACGACGGCTCGACCGACGACACGGTGCCGAGGCTCGCCGCGGACCTCGGTCTCGTGGCGGTCGACGCGTCGTCTCGGTCCGTGCTGGAGACGGCCCCGATCGACGGGTACTACAGATCGCCGACGGACCCGCGCCTCCTCGTCGTGGACAAGCGGAACGGCGGCAAGGCGGACGCGCTGAACGCCGGGCTCAACCACTGCCGGTACCGCTACGTCTGCACCGTGGATGCGGACATGGTGTTCGCGCGCGGCGCGCTCACACGGGCGATGCGCGAGATCGTCCGCGACCCCGCCCGGGTCATCGGCCTGACGAGCTACTTCGAGAACGCGCGCGACCCGGCGCGAGCCCTGCCGGACGGGGTGCAGTTCCAGCAGCCCGAGACCAGGCCGCTCTTCGCGTTCCAGACCTTCGACTACCTGCGGGCGTTCTTCAACAACCGGACCGGCTGGGCACGGCTCAACTTCATGCTCTGCGCGTCCGGCGCGTTCCAGATCTGGCGCCGCGACCTCGTCGAGGAGCTTGGCGGCTGGTCGCGTCGGTTCACCTGCGAGGACATCGAGTTCACCTTCCGGGCCCACCGTGTCCTGCGGGAGCGCGGCCGCGACTACCGGATCGCGTCCCTTCCCGACTGCATCGGCGTCACCGAAGGCCCCGACTCCGTCGGGAAGCTCGTCTCCCAGCGCGAGCGATGGCAGCGGGTGATCCTCGAGACGTGCTGGGCGAACAGGCGGATGTGGTTCAACCCGAGATACGGGACGGTCGGCGCGCTCGGGCTCCCCTTCTACTTGCTGTCGGAGATCATCGCGCCGCTCTTCGAGGTGCTCGCGATCGTGACCCTGGCGACGGGCGCGGCGACCGGGTTGATCGAGTGGTGGGAGTTCGCCTCTCTGACGCTCGCGGTCACGCTCGCCAACAGCGCGCTGACCACAGGGGCGCTGTTGATGCACGACCTCGAGCGCCGGGCCTATCGCTCGTCGGTCGTTCTTCGCTTCCTGGCGCTGATGCCGCTCGAGATGATCGTTTACCGCCCGGTGATGGCATGGGCCCGGATCAAGGGCACGTGGCGCTTCACCCGCGGGGACAAGGCATGGCACAAGTTCGAGCGCAACGTCCGGACGGATGCGGCATGAGACCCCGGGTGGGCCGGACGAAGGAGGAGGTGCTGCTGCTCGCGGTGTCAGCTGCGGCAGGGATCGCCGCCTTCGTGGCCCTTCGTCGCGCGACGCCGGCGACGCCGGGCCTCTGGATCGCAGCCGCCCTGGCTCTGGCGCTCGCGCTCGCCGCGCTGTTCGCCTTCTGGTTCGGCGGGGCCGCGCGCCGCCGGATGGTCGAGTCGTTGTACGGCGAATGGGACACAGCCCGCTCGATCCTCTCGGCGCTCCCGGACGGCCTCCTGCTCGTCCGCGACGGCCGGATCTGCTCCGTGAACCGCGAGCTCTGTCGGCTTCTCGGCTTCGAGCGGCAGGAGCTCCTCGGCGCCTCGGAGCCGTTCCCGTTCTGGGCACCGGAGCACCACCACGAGATCGTCGACTGGCATGCCGAGCTCGAGCAGCGAGGCGAGTCGGTCCGCGAGTTGACCTTCTCGCATCGACGAGGCGACCGCATCCGCGTCCTCGCCGCCGGGCGTGTCATCGACGACGGGCACGGCGCGCGCCGCCAGCTCGTCACCATGCGCGACGTCTCCGCCGGCTACCGTCGGGAGCGCCGACTGGCAGAGCTCGCCGCGCGGGACCCGGAGACCGGGCTTCTGGACCGGCGCGAGTTCGAGGAGCGGCTCGGCGAAGCGGTTCACCGGGCCGTCGGAGGGGGGACGAACGTCACGGTCGTCGTCGCCGAGCTGGCGGTGTACGGCCGAACCGGGAGCGGGGTCTTCGGTCGTCCGGAAGCGCTCCTCGCCGTCGAGCACCTGCGTCGTCGGGTCCGGGCCGGGGACCATCTGGCCCGCACCGGGGACGCCGAGCTCGCCTGGATCCTTCCCGAGACCGAGACGGCCGGGGGGCTCGAGGCGATCGAGCGCTGGCGGGCCGACCTGAGCGACGTCGCCGGCGTTCAGCTGACCGCGGGCGTCTGCGACCTCCGTCGCTCCGGCGACGCATTCGCGCTGTTCGCGCTCGCGGATCGGGCGCTCTCGACCGCGCGCAGGCGCAGGCCGGGATCGACCGAAGCCCACGCGCACCGACGGCGTCGGACAACCCGCTGCATCTGTAGCACCCGCCCGGACACGTCCCGATCGGGCACTGTTGTCGCTCTTGCGCGGGTGCTAGCGTCCGCGCGTGGCCCTGGGCGCCACAGGCCGTCTTTCGCTGCTCCGCCGGAATCGGGGATTCGCCCTGCTCTTCTGGGCGACGGCCGGGTCGGCGGTCGGGACGTATCTCGCAGCGCTCGCGCTCTCCGTCGACATCCTCGACCGGACCGATTCGGGGCGGTGGCTGGCCGCTCTCCTGATCGCCGACTTCCTCCCGCTCGTGCTGATCGGGCTGACGCTCGGGCCGCTCGTCGACCGGCTCTCGCGGCGGAGGCTGATGCTGATCTCCGACCTCGTGCGGGCGGGAACGTTCCTTGCGCTGCCCTTCGTCGACGAGCCCGCGGCGATCGTCGCGCTCGCCGCGGTCAACGGCATCGCGACGGGCTTCTTCCGGCCCGCTGTCTGGGCGGGGATGCCGAATCTCGTCGCCGACGACGAGCGCGAGCAGGCGACCTCGCTCTTGATGACGGTCGAGAACCTCGCCTGGATCGTCGGGCCCGTCCTGGCGGGCGGGCTCCTCGCCGCATCCGGCCCGGACATCGCGTACTGGGTGAACGCGGTGACGTTCGTGCTCTCCGCGTCGTTCGTCGCGCGGATTCCTGCCCGCTCGCTCCGCTCCGACGACCCGATCACGCGCGGTCACTGGGCCGATCTCCGGGACGGTCTGAGCCTCGTCGTGCGCTCGCGCCACCTCGTCACGGTGCTCGTCGTGTGGAGCGCCGCGGGAATCGCGACTGCCTGCGTCAACGTCGCCGAGGTCCCCCTCGCGAAGAACGAGATCGGCGCCGGGAACCTGGGGCTCGGCTTCCTCGTCGCGGCGACGGGCGTCGGGCTCGCCGTGGGCAGCTTCTTCGCCGCACCCGCGCTGGGCGCCCTCGGGATGACGCGCCTCTACGGCGGCTCGCTCCTTGTGATGGGCTTCGGGTTCGGCATCGCCTCCGCTTCGCCGACGATCGCCGTCGCCGCCGTTCTTGCCGGCGTCGCGACGATCGGCAACGGCGCCGCGATCGTGTGCAACCAGGTCCTCGTGCAGCGGGGCGCGCCGGATGCGATGCGCGGCCGTGCGCTCGCCGTGCTCATGTCGAGCTACTACGCCGTCCTCGGACTCTCGATGGCGGGCGCGGGCATCCTCGTCGACGCCGCCGGCGCGCGCGCCGCCTGGGCGCTCGCCGGCATGGTCTATCTCGCCGCCTCGGTACTCGCATTCCTCTTCACGAGCCGTACGCGGGACGTCGCACCGGAGTCGCGTCCTCGACGGGAGCCTGCAGGGCTCGAGCGGCTGCGCGCGCTGATGAACGAGGTCGACGAGACGCGGCGGCGCGAGCAGGCGCACAACGGGTCCGCCGAGGTCTCGCTCCGGGACGCCGAGAGCCGCCCCGCGCCGTAGCGCCCAGATCCATTTTCCGGTCAGGCCTCTAGAGTCTCCGGCGGTGGCACGCCCCGGCTGGACGGAGGACGCGCTCGTCGCCGGCGTCCTCGCCGGCGATCGCCGTGCGCTCGCCCGCGCGATCTCGCTCGTGGAGGACCGCGCGCCCGAGGGGGAGGAGATCGTCCGCCGCGTCTACGCGTCGACCGGCCGCGCTGCGTCCGTCGGGGTGACGGGGCCGCCGGGTGTCGGCAAGTCCTCGCTCGTCAGCGCGCTGGTCGCGCACGTGCGCGCCGCGGGCGAGACGGTCGGGGTCGTCTCGGTCGACCCGTCGAGCCCGTTCACGCGCGGCGCGCTGCTGGGCGACCGGATCCGTCTTGCCGACCACTTCCTCGATCCCGGCGTCTACATCCGCTCGATGGGCACCCGCGGCCACCTCGGCGGGCTTGCGGAGGCGACGCTCCAGGCGCTGCTGCTCGTCGACGCCTCGGGCAAGGACGTCGTCTTCCTCGAGACGGTGGGGACGGGGCAGAGCGAGATCGAGGTGATCGGCATTGCGGATCTCGTCCTGCTCGTGCTGATGCCCGGTTCGGGCGACGCCGTGCAGGCGCTCAAGGCGGGGATCATGGAGATCCCCGACGTGATCGCGGTCAACAAGATGGATCACCCCGCGGCGAAGACGATGGCCCAGGAGGTGCGATCGATCGTCGCCCTCGACCCGGAACGCGAACGGCGTCCGGCGATCCTCCTGACCGAGGCGCTTCGCGGCGAAGGGGTACCGGAGCTCTGGGACGCGCTCCGGCAGCGGCGGCAGGCGCTCGAGGAGCGCGGTGAGCTCGCGGCGCGTCGCGAGCGGAACCTGAGCGGCGAAGTCGAGGCGCTCGCGGTCGCACGGCTCCGCGACCTCGCGCGCGGAGCGATGGCGGAGGATCCGGCGGTGCGTGAGCTCGTCACGGGCGTCCAACAACGCGAGGTCGACCCGCTGACCGCCGTCGGCGCTCTCGTCGCCGCGGTGACCGACGGTCCGCGATGAACGGCGGGCGTCCGGGCATCGAGGAGATCCGCGCGGCGCGCGAGCGCCTTGCGGGCGTCGCGCGGGTGACCCCGCTCTACTCGTCGGAGACCCTCGCGCGCCTCGCCGACCGGCCCGTCCTCCTGAAAGCCGAGAACCTGCAGCGGACGGGAGCCTTCAAGATCCGCGGCGCGTTCAACACGGTCGCGCAGCTGTCGGAGGACGAGCGTCGCGCCGGCGTCGTCGCCGCGAGCGCCGGCAACCACGGCCAGGCCGTTGCGTGGGCGGCCCGCCAGGCCCGGATCGCGGCGACGATCGTCGTGCCCGAGGGCGCGCCGATGGCGAAGGTCGAGGCGGCGCGCGGCTACGGGGCGCGGGTCGAGATGGTCGGCGAGGACTTCGACGAGTCGCTCGAGGCCGCCCGCGCGATCGAGCGGGACGAGGGCGCAACGTTCGTCCACGCGTTCGACGACCCGCGGGTCGTCGCGGGCCAGGGGACGCTCGGGCTCGAGCTCGTCGACGAGCTTCCTCCCGGGGCCGGAACGGTGGTCATCCCCGTCGGCGGCGGCGGGCTCGCGGCCGGCGTGGCGCTCGCGCTCGACGCGCTCCGGCCCGAGCTCCGCATCGTCGGGGTGCAGGCCGCCGCGTGCGCGCCGTACGCCGGACGCTCGCCGGGCGGGGCGACGATCGCGGACGGCATCGCCGTCAAGCATCCCGGTGAGCTGACGCGGCCGATCCTCGACGACCTGCTCGACGACGTCGTGGTCGTCGACGACGACGAGATCTCGCAGGCGATCGTCCTTCTGCTCGAGCGGGTGAAGCTCGTCGTCGAGGGTGCAGGAGCGGCCTCCGTCGCCGCGATCCTCGCCGGTCGCGCCGGCGGGGACGGCCCGGTCTGCGCGGTCCTCGCGGGCGGGAACATCGACGCGACGACGATGAGCTCGGTCATCCGGCACGGGCTCACCGCGTCCGGTCGCTATCTCGTGGTCGCGCTCCTGATCCCGGACCGGCCCGGTGAGCTCGCCCGCATCGTCGGCATGATCGCGGCGCAGCGCGCGAACATCCTCGCGATCCAGCACCATCGCGAGGGGCGAAACATCGGCGTGCTCGAGACCGAGGCCGAGCTGACGCTCGAGACACGCGGCGAGGAGCACTCGCAGGCGCTCATCCGCGCGCTCGCGGACGGAGGGTACACCGTTCGGCGCTTGCGCTGACGCGGGCGGCGGGGGACAGCGCCCTCGCTGCGCGAGCGTAGACTCGCCGCACGTGCTCGCAGCCCGCTCGCGGCGAGCTGCGGGAGACGAGCGCGGAGCGGAGGAGCGGCTCGCCCGAGCTCGCGAGCTCATCCAGCGGCTCGGAGCGACGGCGCGCCTGCGCAAGCTCGACGCGTCGGGAGTCTGAGTCAGGAGCCGCAGCGGCGGAACGAGACGGTCGTCTCGCCGCGCGCGAGCCAGTCGTCCATCCCGCCGTCGACCACGGGCCGCGCGTCGTGGCCCTTCGCCCTGAGGATGCTCGCGCCGATCGCGGCCCGCGGCCCCGTGCTGCAAACCGTGACGATCGGCGCGTCGGTGGGGAGGTCGGGACAGCAGGTGCGCATCAGGCGGTACGGGACGTTGCGGCTCCCGGGAATGTAGCCCTCGTCGCGCTCGGGCTTGTCGCGGACGTCGACGATCGTCGCGCCGCTCGCGATCAGCTCCTCGAGCTCGTCGACCTTCACCGCCACGGTGACCTCATCGCCGCCGCCGAGGACGTAGCCCGGGATGTGGTCGAAGGCGACGGAGCGGAGGCCCGCGACCGCTTGCAGTGCCTCCTCCGGCTCGGCGGCGAGCACCGTCACCGGCCGGTCGGCGTCGAGCACGAAGCCCGCCTTCGTCGAGAAGGTCGAGCCGGAGACGGGGACGTTGATCGCTCCCGAGCGATGCCCGGCGAGGTGGTCGGCGACCGGACGGACGTCGAGCAGCTGCGTGTCGTCGCGTGGCGTCGCGAGCTCGGGTGGATCGGGCGCGGCCGGCGTGAACGCCGCCTGGTTCTGCGCGACGATGCGCGCGAGGTTGGGCGGCTTCGGCGCGGCGACGCCGGCCGACTCCGCGACGAACGCGTCGACGTCCGGGATCGCGAGCATCGGGTTGAACCGGCGCTCGAACCCGATCGTCGTCGATCCGCGCGAGCTCATCGCCACGCCGCACAGCGACCCCGCGACGTGGCCGGGGAAGACCTCGACGCCGTCGGGAAGCTCCAGCAGCCGCCGCAGTGAGTGGAAGAGGCCCTGGGCGCCATCGGTCGCCCCGACAGCGAGATCCGGCCGCGCCGCGTCGCCGACGAAGAGCGAGTCCCCGGTCAGGACGAGCCACGGCTCGTCGGCGCGCGTCGTGTCGATCACGGCGAGGCAGCAGTGCTCCGGCCGGTGCCCCGGCGTGTGGATGCAGCGGAGGACGACGGTCCCGATCTCGAGCTCGTCCCCGTCCGCGAGCGGATCGTGCGGGTAGGAGACCTCCGCGGCGGGGTGGATGCTGACCGGAATGCCGAGGTCGAGCGCGAGGCGCCCGTGCCCGGAGACGTGGTCGGCGTGCGTGTGCGTCTCGACGGTTCGCACGAGCCGGGCCCCGAGCCGGTCGACCTCGCCGAGGATCGGGTCGATCGCGAGGTGCGGATCGACGACGACCGCCGCGCCGGTCTGCTCGCATCCCACGACGTACGAGGCGCACCCCAGATCGTCGTTCAGGACCTGCGCGAAGAGCACGACCGCGCGACCGTAGCACCCGTCTCCGCTATCCCTCCTGAAGTGGTCGCCGCCGCACGCGCCACAGCACGAGCAGGCTGACGGCGATCACGCCGAGGCCGACCGCGCCTGCCACGGCAGCGCGCTCGACGTGCTGCGACGGGGCTTCTTCGCCCGACGCGGGAAGAACGGTGAGCGTTGCGTCCCACTCGACAGTCTCACCGTCGTCGTAGCCCTGGACCGCCTTGAACGTCTGGAGTCCGGCGTCCGTGTGCGCCGTCACCTGGAGCGGGAAGGCGACAACCGAGGAGTTCTCGATGCGTCCGCCCGTCCAGGTGGCGACGCCCTCGGAGACGCTCAGCTGCCAGCCCGGAGGCGGGTCGGCGATCGCGAGGTCGATGCCGGCGGGCGCCTCGAGCCGGAGCGAGGTCGTCGCGTGGGGCGGGCGCTCGTTCGGCGTCTGGAAGACCACGGTGGACGGCGTGCCGTCGTCGACGAACGGCGGCGAGACGGTGACGTGCGCCGCCGCGAGAGGGGCGACGGAGAGCGCGAGCGCGAACGCGAGGAGCCCGGCGACGACCCGGCGCGAGTGAAGGATCCGTAGACCCTGCTCGGCAGTCGTTTTGAGTCGCGCGATCCGGAGCATCAGACGTGAATCAGACGTGAGGTTCCCTCCCGAAACGACCCCCGCCGGGGAGCGGGTGGGCGGGGCCGCAGGAGGAGCGTGCTGATGAGGATAACGAGGTCTGGGTGGCTGGGGATCGAGTGGCCCGCCGACGGCGGGCCTCAGAGCCCCAGGTGCTTCGCGATCACCATCCGCTGCACCTCGTTCGTCCCCTCGCCGATCTCGAGGATCTTCTGGTCCCGGTAGAGGCGCGAGATCGGGAACTCGTCCATGAACCCGTAGCCGCCGTGGATCTGCAGCGCGTGGTTGACCACCCGGTGCGACAGCTCGCCGGTGTAGAGCTTCGCCATCGCCGCCTCGAGAGCGAACGGCCGCCCCTGGTCCTTGAGCCACGCGGCCCGGTAGACGAGCTGTCGGCCCGCCTCGATCTCGACCGCCATGTCCGCGAGCTTGAACGAGACCGCCTGGAAGCTCGCGATCGGCCGCCCGAACTGCGACCGCTCCTGCGCGTACGCGAACGCCAGGTCGTAGGCGCCCTGCGCGAGGCCGACCCCCATGGCGGCTACCGAGATCCGTCCTCCGTCGAGGATCTCGAGGAACTGGCGGAAGCCGTTGCCGCGGGGGCCGAGCAGGTTGCCCTCGGGCACGGCGCAGTCGGCGAACATCAGCTCACGCGTGTCCGACGCCTTCCAGCCGAGCTTGTGCAGCGGCTCGGAGATCGAGTACCCCGGCGTCCCGTTCTCGACGACGACGTTCGAGACGTCGTCTTCGCCCGTCCGCGCCGTGATCGTCACGCCCCAGCTCAGCTCCGTCCCAGCGTTCGTGATGAACATCTTCGAGCCGTTGACGACCCAGGAGCCGTCCCGCAGCTCGGCGGTCGTCCGGGTCGCGCCCGCGTCCGAGCCGGCGTCGGGCTCGGTGAGCCCGAAGGCGGCGAGACGGCGCCCGGAGGCGAGGTCGGGGAGCCAGCGGTCCTTCTGCTCGTCGGAGCCGAACAGGAACACGGGCATCGTCCCGAGCGACGTGTGCGCGGCGACCGTGATCGCGACCGACGAGTCGATCCGCGTCAGCTCCTCGATCGCGATCGCGTAGGAGACCGTGTCCCCGCCTGCCCCCTCGTACCGCTCGGGGATGGGGATCCCGAGCAGCCCGAGCTCTGCCATCTCGCGGACGAGCTCCACGGGGAAGCGGCTCTCGCGGTCGAGCTCCTCTGCGACCGGCGCGATGCGCTCGCGGGCGAAAGCGCGGACGGTGTCGCGGATCAGCTCGTGCTCGGGCGCGAGGTCGAGATCCATGCCGGGCGGGATCGTACCCGCGTCGAGGCGAACGGCCGTTAGCGGTCGATGGCGCGATATCGGCGGACGCCGAGCGGCGCGAACACGGCGAGGATCGCGATCGTCCAGAGCACCGAGAGCAGGAACGGATGCTCACTCGGGAACGAGTCGGTCAGGGACGGGCTGGGATTGCCGAAAAGCTCCCGGGTTGCCTGGGTGAGCACGCTGATCGGGTTCCACTCCGCGATCGGCTGGAGGACGCTCGGGAGCGTCTCGGTCGGTACGAACGCATTCGACAGGAACGTGAGCGGGAAGATGATCAGGAAGCCGAGCTGCTGAACGGTCTCGACGGTCGGCGCGACGAGCCCGAGGTACACGCCGACCCATGCCATCGCGTACGTGAAGAACAGCATGAGGAGCACGGCGAGCAGGAAGTCGCCGACGCTCGAGTGCACGCGCCAGCCGACCACGAGGCCGGAGAGCATCAGCACGACGAGGATCCCGAGCGTGTAGACGACGTCGGCGAGCGTGCGCCCGCTGAGCACCCCGGAGCGCGCCATCGGCAGCGACCGGAACCGGTCGATGATCCCCTTCGTCATGTCGTCCGCGAACCCGATCGCCGTCGTGATCGACGCGAAGGCGAGCGTCTGGACGTAGATGCCGGGCATGAGGTACTCGCGGTAGCTGCCGCCGCCGGGCAGCGGGATCGCGCCGCCGAAGACGAACGCGAACAGCACCACGAACATGATCGACTGGAGGATCGCGAACACCGCGAGCTCCGGGATGCGGGGCACGCGCTTGAGCGTCCGCCAGGCGATGACGAGCCCGTCGGCGACGGGTGCCGGCATCGTGCTCATTCGCCGTTCTCCTCCGGCAGCTCCTCGGCGGCGCGGCCCGTGAGCGAGAGGAAGACGTCGTCGAGGGTCGGGCGACGGAAGGCGATGTCGTCGATCCCGATCCGCGCGTCGCCGAGCACCCGAACGACGTCGACGAGTTGCTGCGCGCCGCCGTGTGCCCCGATCGTCAGGCGCTTCGTCCGCTCGTCGAGCGACCCGGACCCGTCCGTCGCGAGCAAGCCGGCCGCCTCGGAGAGGCGCTCGCGGTCGTGGACGACGACCTCGATCCGCTCGCCGCCGACCTGCGTCTTCAGCTCGTCGGCGGTGCCGCGGGCGATGATCCGGCCGTGGTCGACGACGGCGATCTCGTCGGCCAGCTCGTCGGCCTCCTCGAGGTACTGCGTCGTGAGAAGCAGCGTGTTGCCCTCGCGCACCTGGCGGCGGATGACGTCCCACATGCCCAGCCTGCTGCGGGGATCGAGCCCGGTCGTCGGCTCGTCGAGGAACAGGAGCCGCGGCCGCCCCACGAGCGCCGCGGCGAGGTCGAGTCGACGGCGCATGCCGCCCGAGTAGGTCTTCGCGACCCGGTCGCCGGCGTCCTCGAGACCGAACTGGCCGAGCAGCTCATCCGCCCGCCGGCGCGCCTCCGCGCTCGGGAGCTGGTACAGGCGCGCGAACATCCAGAGGTTCTCGCGGCCCGTCAGGTTCTCGTCGACCGCGGCGTACTGCCCGGAGAGGCCGATCAGCTTCCGGACGCCCTGCGACTCCTTGCGGACGTCGAGGCCGGCGACCCTTGCGGTGCCCTCGTCCGCGCGCAGGAGCGTCGCGAGGATGCGGACGGTCGTCGTCTTGCCGGCGCCGTTCGGGCCGAGCAGGCCGAGCACCGTCCCCTCGCGGACGTCGAGGTCGACCCCGTCGAGGGCGCGCACCTCGGTCTTCCGCGAGCGATAGACCTTGACGAGCCCCTCTGCCTCGATCGCAGCCACTCTCGACAAACGTAGTCACTCGCGTCTGGAGTCGAGGTGTGGGAGACCGAACCACGACCGCGACACGTGAGCATGCGGCGCGAGTAGCCTCGAGGCATGCGTGACGAGCTCGACCGGGATGCGATGGTGACGCTCTCGGGCGGCCATCTCGCGGTCGACTTCGCGTCGGGCGCGGTGCCTGCGCTGCTGCCGTTCTTCGTGCTCGAGTTCGACCTCAGCTACACCGCGACCGCCGTCCTGATGCTCGCCGTGCTCGTCTCGTCGTCACTCGTCCAACCGCTCTTCGGGCTCCTGTCCGACCGCAGAGGAGCGATGTGGCTCCTGCCCGCCGGCATCGCCCTCGGCGGCCTCGGGACCGGTCTCGCCTCGGTGGCGCCGCGCTACGAGCTCGTGCTGCTGCTCGTGTTCCTCGGAGGCATCGGGATCGCCGCGTACCACCCCGAGGGCGCGAAGTTCGCGGCGTACGCCAGCGGGCGGCGCCGGGCGAGCGGGATGTCGTACTTCAACATCGGCGGGAACACCGGCTACGCCCTCGGCCCGATCGTCGTGACGCCGCTCGTGCTCTGGCTCGGCCTGAGGGGCGGCCTCGTCGCCATGCTGCCCGTGCTCGTCGCTGCGGTCGTGCTGCTACGGGCGCTTCCCTCGCTCTCGGGGCTCGTGCCGGAGCGGAGGGCGGAGAGGCACGGCAGCGGCGCCGACGACCGCCGGGCGATGACGCTCCTCGGCGTGATCATCGGGCTCCGGAGCGTCGCATGGTTCGGCCTGCTGACGTTCGTGCCGCTCTGGGTCGTGGAGAACGGCGGCACGGAGGGGGAGGGGAACCGAACCCTCTCGCTGATGCTCGTCTCGGGCGCGGCCGGAACGCTGCTGCTCGGCCCCGTGGCGGACCGCATCGGCCTGCGGCGCACGCTCCTCGTCACGCAGTCGGCGCTCCCGTTCCTCGTCGTCGCCTTCGTCGCGCTCGGCGGCGTGCTCGGGACGCTCGCGCTGATGCTTGTCGGGCTGTGCGTCGTCGGAACGTTCGGCGTGACGATGGTCCTGAGCCAGCTGTACCTGCCCCAGCACGTCGGGATGGCGAGCGGCCTCTCCGTCGGCCTTGCGATGGGCCTCGGCGGCATCGCCGCGGTGGCACTCGGCGCCGTGGCGGACGCGATCGACCTCGAGACAGCGCTGTACGTCGCCGCAGCCGCGCCCGCGTTCGGCGCCGTGCTCTGCCTGGCGCTGCCGCGGCCGCGGAGCGTCGTTGCCGCGCGGACGCCCGCCCCGGCCCCGATCGGATAGGCTGCGCCATCGATTGACCCGTCAGTCAACGAGGAGACGACTACGAGATGACCGTTCAGGAGTTCTTCGCACAGCTTCCGGAGAGGGCGGATCCCGCGAAGACCGCCGGAATGCAGAACAGCTACGTCTTCGACGTCGAGGGCGTCGGCCAATGGACCGTCGCGGTCGACGACGGCACCGTGAGCGTCACCGAGGGCGCCGGCGAGGCCGATTGCACGATCTCCGCGAGCGAGGAGACCCTGACGAAGATCGCGAGCGGCGAGGCGAACGCGACGACCGCCTACATGACGGGGAAGCTCAAGATCTCCGGCGACATGGGCGCCGCGCTGAAGCTGCAGAAGCTGTTCTGAACTGGTTCGCAAGCGGGATTTCGCAGGAGCGAAATCCCGCGCTCGGATCCCCGCCTCCGGCGGGGCACATCCCTGAAGGCGGCCGCTTCCGCGGCCGCAACTGCCTCGGCTCGTCCGCCCGCCGCGGCTTCTCCGTGTCCGTCCGGGCAACGGAGTAGGCTCGCGCTGTGATCTGGGTCGTGCGCTTCCTGATCGCGGCGGCGATCAACGTCCTGGCGCTGATGGTCGCGGATTGGACGTTCGACGGGGTGACGATCGACGGCTGGGGGCCGCTGATCATGGGCGGCATCGTGCTGGGCCTCGCGAACGTGTTCCTGAAGCCGCTCCTCACGTTCATCGCGCTCCCGCTGATCCTCCTCACCTTCGGGATCGCCTACTTCTTCGTGAACGTCGTGATGCTCCTGTTCACGGAGTGGATCACGCCCGACTTCTCGATCGACGGCTTCTGGACGTACGTCGGCGCGACCATCGTCGTCTGGCTCGTGAACTGGATCGTGTGGACGCTCGTCGATACGGTCGCCGAAGACAGGCGCTAGTCCGCGCGACGGCCGACGGACGGGCCGGTAAGGATCTTCTGAAGGCGCTGTCTCGCGCGCCGTGGCCGAAGTAGGGTCGTGGCGTGCGCGTGTTGACGTTCGTCTGCGCGGTGCTCGCCGCCATGGTGCTCGCGGGGACGGCGAGCGCCGGCCCCGGGCTGCGGGTCGGCCTCCAGGACGACGCTTGGCTGCAGTTCGGCCCCGGGACGATCGAGGAGCGCGTCCAGCAGCTCGATTCGCTCGGCGTCGAGCTCGTCCGCGTGACGCTCGAGTGGCGGAACGTCGAGACGTCGCGCGGGACATACGCGTGGGAGCGCCCGGACGCGATCCTCGGGTCGCTTCGCGCCGCCGGCCTCACGCCGCTGGTCGGCATCTGGGGAACACCCGGCTGGGCCAACGGCGGCCGCGGCGCCAACATCCCCCCGAGCTCGGCGAGCTCGTTCGCCTCCTTCGCCCGTGCCGCCGCCGAGCGGTATCCCTGGGTGCGGAACTGGATCGTCTGGAACGAGCCGAACCAGCGTCGCTGGCTCACGCCGCCGTCGCCCGTCCTCTACGTGACGCGCCTGCTGAACCCGGCGGCGGAGGCGATCAAGGGGGTCATCCCGCGTGCGTCGATCGCGGGCGGCGCGACGGCGCCGCGCGGCGGGCCGGGCGGCACGTCGCCGGTCGACTTCATCCGGGGCATGGGCCGCGCCGGCGCGCGGCTCGACGCGTACGCGCACCATCCGCACCCGCTGTCCCCTGCGGAGTCTCCGTCGGCCGGGGGCTGCGACCACTGCTCGACGATCTCGATGGCGTCGCTCGAGCGGCTCCTCACGGAGACGCGCCGCGCGTTCGGATCGCGCGTTCGCATCTGGCTGACGGAGCTCGGATACCAGACGAACCCGCCCGACCGGGTGCTCGGCGTGGGGTGGGGGACGCAGGCCCGCTTCGTCGCCGAGGCACAGCAGCGCGCATACAAGGCGGCGGGCGTCGACGTCCTCATCCAGTACCTCCTCCGCGACGAGCCCGCGACCTCTGCCTGGCAGAGCGGCCTCGAGACGGTGACGGGCCGCCCGAAGCCCGCGCTGGCGGCGTTCTCGCTGCCCCTCGTGCAGGTCGTCCGGAAGGGGTCGGCGACGACCGTCTGGGGTCAGGTCCGGCCGGGGACCGGCGCGCGGCCGTACGTCCTTCAGCGACTCGTGGGCGAGGACTGGGCAGCCGTGGGGTCGGGCGCGAGAACGACCGTGCGTGGATACCTCACGCGCACCGTCCGCGCCGACAAGGGCGAGCGCCTTCGCCTCTACGACCCGGCCACGCAGCGCGCGAGCCCGGCGCTCGTCGTTCGCTAGCTCCCTCGTTGGACTACTCGACCCACAGCGCCTACAGCGACCCGCGGAGCCGCGCCGCGCTCCTCGAGGCGCTCCCGGTCGACGCCGCCGGGCTCGGCGCCGTCTCCCGCAACGTGATCGCGCACTACCGGGCGCACGGGGCGGACCTGCCGGCCGAGACCCGCTCCGACATCGACCTGCGCTGGCTCGATCGAATCCTCGACGCGGATCAGAGCAGGCACCCCGAGCCGCTCGTCGTCGAGCGGCCGCTCCCGAATCGGGTCCAGGGCTGTTGCCGCGACCACACGCTGTTCTGCGTCGGCGCGCTGCGCCAGCACGGGATCCCCGCACGGAGCCGCGTCGGCTTCGCGACCTACTTCAGCCCCGAGTGGAACCACGACCACGTGGTCGTCGAGGCGCACGTCGGGGGCCGCTGGATCCGCTTCGATCCCGAGCTGAGCCCCGGCGACAAGCCGTTCGACGCGCTCGACATGCCCGTCGGACCGGGCTCGCCGTTCACGACCTCGGCCGAGGTGTGGCGCGACCACCGCGCGGGACGGATCGACGTGGAGACGTACGGCGTCGACCCCGACGTGCCGGTGCGCGGCGAGTGGTTCGTCGGGACCTACGTCATCACGGAGCTCGCCCACCGGATGAAGGACGAGCTGCTTCTCTGGGACGGATGGGGCGTCATGGGTCCGGACGTCACCGAGCACGCGGACCTGCTCGACGAGCTCGCGCGCCTGCTCGTCGCCGCAGACGCCGGCGACGACGGGGCCGAGGCGGAGCTCGTCGACCGCTACCGCGCCGACGACCGGCTCCATCCGGGCGACGTGATCCAGAGCGTCTCGCCCTTCGACGGGACGTTCACCCGAGTGCCCCTAACCCGCTGAGGTCAGTCGTGCTCGTCGACCGGCGCGGGCGCCCACGATGGGCGGCGGCGCTCGAGGAACGCGCGCAGCCCTTCCTGACCCTCGTCGCTCGTTCGCCGTTCGGCGATCCGCTGCGCCGTCTCGGGGCCGTCGGGCCGCTCGAGCACGATGCGCTTTGCGTGCCGCACGGCGCGCGGGCCGGCCGTGCGGAGCTCGCCGAGGACGCGGTCGAGCGAGGCGTCGAGGTCGGCGGTCACTTCGTGCACGAGGCCGATGCGGAGCGCGGCGGCCGCGTCGAAGCTCTCTCCGGTCAGGAAGTACCGCCGCGCGGCGCTCTCGCCGATCCTTCGGAGCGCGAAGGGCGAGATGACCGCCGGGACGATCCCGAGCTTCGTCTCAGAGAACGCGAACACCGTCGCCTCGTGCGCGAGCACGATGTCGCTGCAGGCGACGAGGCCGACGCCGCCGCCGAGCGCGTGCCCGTGCACCGCCGCGACGACCGGCGCGGGACAGCCGTCGATCGCCTCGAGCATGCGTCGCAGGGCGTTGGCGTCCGCGAGGTTTGCGTCGTAGTCGAGGTCGGCGGCGGCGCGCATCCATTCCACGTCCGCACCCGCGCAGAAGCTCGGCCCTTCGCCGCGGACGATTACCGCGCGGGCGGTCCCGACGTCGACGAATGCCTCGGCGAGCTCGGCGATCAAGGCGGCGTCGAAGGCGTTCCGGCTCTCGGGCCGCGCGAGTGTGAGGCGCAGGACGTCGGCGTCGCGTTCGATCCGGAGCGCACCCACGCGCGACAGCCTAGAGGCTTGATGTGGACTGAGAGTGCGTGCGGGGATGGCATGCACCAAGCAGCGTGGCCGGCTCGATTGGCGTGCAGGCTTTGGTTGCCTGGATGCCGATCGAGACGGCCGCGACGTGCCGTGTGCAGGCCACCATCCGTGCGTGCCCGCAGTTCACATCAAGCCTCTAGGGTGTCGCCGGTGCCGAAGAAGCGCTTCACGGTGGAGCTCCAGCGCGTCGAGAAGACGGCGACGATGTTCCGCGTCCCGTTCGACCTGAAAGAGGCGTTCGGCCGGGCGCGGCCGCCGGTGAAGGTCACGATCAGCGGCCACACATGGCGGACGACCCCGGGCGTCTACGACGGCGTCGGCTACGTCGTCGTCAACCGGAGCGTCAAGGCGGCGACGGGCGTCGACGCGCCCGACCGGGTGCGCGTCGAGATGGAGGTCGACACCGAGCCGCGCACCGTACGCGTTCCCGCCGACCTCCGCGACGCGCTCCGCGCGGACGACGCGGCATGGAAGGCATTCCAGAAGCTGTCCTTCTCCCACCGCCGCGAGTACGTCGAATGGGTCGAGGAGGCGAAGCGGCCGGAGACGCGCGCGCGAAGGATCGCCGCGACGGTCGAGCATGCGGCCGAGGGGCTCCCGCAGCGCTGATGGCGCGGCTCCACGGCACCATCGCGGCCGCGTCGACGCCGCTCGCCGATCGCGGCGCGCGCCTCGACGAGGACGCGTTCGGCCCGTACGCCGACTTCCTCGTCGGCGGAGGCCTCGACGGCGTGCTCGCCTTCGGGACGAACGGCGAGGCAGTCCTCCTGACGCCCGACGAGCGGCGTCGCGGGCTCGAGCGCTGGCTCGAGGCGGTGGGCGGACGTGTCCTCGTCGCAGCCCACTGCGGCGCGCAGACGACGCATGACACGGTCGCGCTCGCGGGGCACGCGGCCGAGGCCGGCGCCGACGCCGTCGCGGTGATCGGCCCGCCGTACTTCAAGCTCGACGCCGCCGCGCAACGCGCCCACCTGCTGGCGGCCGCCGCGGCCTGCGCGCCGCTGCCGTTCTACGTCTACGAGTTCGCCGCGACCGCAGGCTATGCGTTCGACCCGGCGATGCTCGCGCGTCTGCGCGAGGAGGCGGACAACGTCGTCGGGATGAAGGTCTCGGACACGCCCTGGGACGCGTTCGAGCGCTACCTCCTCGACGGCTTCGACATCTTCGTCGGCCCCGAGGCGCTCATCCATCGCGGCCGGGAAGCGGGTGCCGTCGGCGCCGTCTCGGCACTCGCGTCGGCGTTCCCCGAGGACGTCGCGGCCGTCGTGCGCGAGCCAACCGAAGAGGGCGCGGCCGGGCTTGCGGCCCTTCGCGCGACGATGGAGTCGTTCCCCCGGCACGCGGCGCTGAAGCGCGTCGCGGGCTGGAAGGGCGTGGCGCTCCGCCCCGACGTGCGACCGCCGCTTCGCGACCTCGACGAGACGGAGGTCGCGGAGCTCGAGGAATGGCTGGCCGCCGGATCGTCGTAGCAGGCGCGGGAGTCGTCGGCGCCTCCATCGCGTACCACCTCGCGCGCCGGGGCGCGAAGGGCGTCGTGCTCGCCGACGTCGAGACGATCGCCTCCGGTGCGACGGGAAAGGCGCTGGGCGGCGTCCGCCAGCAGTTCTCGTCCGCGCCAGAGGTGCGGCTCGCGCGGGAGAGCGTCGGGTTCTTCAGGTCGCTCGGACCGGAGCTCTTCGAGCCGGTCGGCTACCTCTTCCTCGCCACGAGCGACGAGGGGCTCGACGAGCTCGAGCGGCGCCGCGAGACGCAGGCGGCGCTCGGCGTCCCGGTCGAGCGGGTCGATCCGTCGTGGGTCGCCGGCCTCGCCGTCGACGACGTCGTCGGAGCCGTCTTCTGCGCCGAGGACGGTACGGCGGACCCGGCCGGGATCACGCGCGAGCTCGTCCGGCGAGCCGTCGAGCTCGGAGTCGACCTCCACGAGCAGACCGATGCGCTCGAGCTCGACGCGGACGTGCTCGTCCTCGCCACGGGCGCCTCGTCGGCGACGCTCGGCGCGAAGCTCGGCGTCGAGCTACCCGTGCGGCCCCTCGTGCGCCAGCTCGTCGAGACCGCCGTGGTCCCGGGCCTCCCGCGCGACCTGCCGCTGACGATCGAGTCCGAGTCGGGCTTCCACTTCCGCAGGCGCGGCGATGCGCTCGTCCTCGCGATGCCGGAGCCGGCGTTGCGCTGGGCCGAGGCCCAGACCGTCGACGAGCAGCTCGTCGAGGACTGGCTCCGCCGCCTAGATCGGCGCTACCCGCCGGCGGCCGGAATCCCGGTCGCCCGCTCCTGGGCCGGGCTCTACGACATGACGCCGGACGCGCATCCGATTGTCGGCGAGGTCGCAGACGGGCTCTACGCCGCGTGCGGGTTCTCCGGCCACGGCTTCATGCAGGCGCCGGCGGTGGGGCGGATCGTCGCCGACGAGCTGCTCGGCGAGGATCCGGGCTTCGACCTGACGCCGTACCGCCTCGAGCGGTTCGCCCGCGGAGCGGTGTTCCCCGAGACGGCGATCCTGTAGCTGCACGCTCACCCGATCGAGGGGCCGTCCTTGACGCGGTCCCGGCGGGTCGGCGAGAGTTGTCCTCGTGGCAGACGGCACGAGGACAGCGCGGCGGGAGATCCGATTGGCGCTCGTCCTCAACGGCGGCGGGAGCCTCGCCATCTGGATCGGCGGCGTCGTCGCGGAGATCGACCGGGCTCGGAGGGCCGGGCTCGAGGCGATCGAGCGCGAAGACGAGGCCGTCGCCGTGTACCGCGGGCTCCTCGGGCTGACGGGCAGCGTCCTCCGGACCGACGTCATCGCAGGTGCGAGCGCCGGCGGGCTCAACGGGTGCCTGCTCGCGAGCGCGATCGTCAGCGGCGGCGCGGTCGACGACGTGCGCGACACGTGGATCGAGCTCGGCGCGTTCACGCGGATGCTCCGCTCGGGGCTCCGGAGCGGGCCGGAATCGCTCCTGAAGGGCGACGAGTACTTCCTGCCGCAGGTCGAGGCCGAGCTGACGCGGCGGCTCGACGTCGAGGCGGCGCGCAGGGACATCGAGCCCGAGCGGTGCACGGCAGCCGCGCACCGGCGCGTCGAGCTGTTCGTCACCGGCACGAACCTCACGGGGCAGCCCGTGCAGTACCCCGACGACTTCGGCGGAACGCTCGTCGATCACGAGCATCGCGCCCTCTTCTGGTTCCGCCACGAGCCAGAGGTCCATGCGTCCTCCTTCGCGCACGCGGACGCGCCGCGGCGGCTGGCCCGCGTCGTGCGGTCGACTGCATCCTTCCCGGGCGCGTTCGAGGCATCGTTCGTCCGCGTCGACGGGCCCGACGCAGGGCCCGCGCCGTCACTCGACGGGATCGCCTCGTTCGAGCGCGACGCCTGGGTCGTCGACGGCGGGCTCCTCGACAACGCACCCTTCCGCCCCGCGCTCGAGGCAATCCGGCGGGCGCCGGCGAGCGGCCCGGTGCAACGGGTGCTCTGCTACGTGACGCCCTACGCGACGTCGCCCGAGGAGCGCCCCGCCTCGGTCACCGACCCGCCGGCCCTCGGGGCGGTACTGGGGTCGGCGTTCAACCTGCCGCGCGACCTGACGTTCACCGAGACGCTCGAGGACGTCGCGGACTACAAGGAGCGCGTTCGCAACCGCCGCGCCTCGCGCGGGACGCTCGCTGTCCGGCTCGGAGACGCGGGGCTCGAGGCGCAGGCGGGGCTGTTCTACGAGGACTACCTCCAGCTCCGCGCCGCAACGTCCGCAGACGACGTGTTGCGGCGCTTCGTCGCGGGCGCCGTCGGCCGCCGTGCGCAGGGTGCCGCGCGAGCGGTGCAACGCCCGGTCGCGAGCGGCGCGCGGCTCGTCGGGCGGGGCGTCCGCCTCTCGTGGACCCCGGGCCTGCCGCGGATCGACGGTGCCCCGTGGGGATGGGGGCTGGCGCCGATCAGCCGCTCGAGCCTCCTCGTCCTCGACCTCCTCGCGCGGGCGCTCGCGATCACTCCGAATGCCTCCGCGCTCGTCGACGACCCCGCGATCGCGGCGATCGTCGAGGCACGGCGCCAGCTGTCCGGGGCGCTGGGCTGGGTGCGGCTCCGTCGCGAGGCGTACTTCGCGCTCGGCGAGCAGCTCTTCCGCGAGCTCCCGACCGGAGTCGACGAGCTGCGCGCCGAGCTCTCCTCCTGGAACGGAGCGGACCTCGACTTCGCCGGCATCGGCGACGGCGAGCTGCGCGACCTGGCGCGTCTCGTCGCGGTCGCGACCGCATACCGGCGAACGGTCGATGTCGAGGAGTCGGAGTGCTTCCCGCAGATGCTGAACGTCGCGCACGCTCTCGGTGCGGGGGGCGCCGCGGCGATCGAGCTCCTTCGCCGGTTCGAGGACACGGAGATCGCCGCCGCGAGGCGCGAGCGGCTCCTGAAGGAGCTGGAGGCGCTCGCGGGCACCGGGTACGGCGACACCGACGACCAGCGCCTGCGCCGGCTGCTCGACCTCGAGGTGATCTCCGAGACGCTCGTTCCGGCGTCGCGCGACCACGACCAGACGCTCCTGTTCATGCGGCTCAACGCGGAGGCGCGGTGCGAGCTCGACTCCACGCGGCGCCGGCCCGAGGACAAGCTCTCCGGGCTCGGCCTCGGGCATTTCGCGGCGTTCTACAAGGGCTCCTGGCGGGCGAACGACTGGATGTGGGGGCGAATGGACGGCGCCTCGCGGCTCGTCGACATCCTGCTCGACGCCTGGGCGGTCCGGCTCGAGCTCGAGTCGCCCGACGCGCCGCAGCGCATGACCGAGCAGCTCCTCACGCTCGCGGGCACCGACGACGCGCTCGTCGCCGCGGACATCCGCGCGGAGCTCGATCTGCTCGCGGAGTGGAAGGTCGACACCGACCCGCCGACGCGCCTCGAGAAGACCCGCGCGGCGGTGCGCCGCCGGCTGCAGCTCGTCGTCGCCCGCGCCGAACTCCCGGCGGTCGCGCGTGCAGCCCGCGACGACGCCGAGCGCGACGGCGCCGCGCCCGACGCCGACGGCCTGCGCTGGGCGGCAACGGTGTCGGACATGACGCAGGCGAGCGACGTCGACGTCGAGCGGTCGCTCGCGCAGCTCCCGCTCCCGCAGGGCGAGTCGCTGACGACCGAGATCGGCTCGAACCTCCTGACGCGCAACGTGGCGACCCTCGCCGCGGTGTCCGCCGCGGCGCTCGCCGGCCCGCACGCCGGCGTGCCGAAGGTCGTGCGACTCGTGCCGCGCGCGATTCGCGGCCTGCTCCTGCCCTTCTACGGGCTCACCTGGGGTCTCACGGCGAGGCGTCCCGCGATGCGGATCGCGACGCTCCTGGCGGTCGTCCTCGCGGTCGCGGTCGTCGTCTGGGGTGTCCTCGCCGACCTCGACGCACGCGTCGCCGGCGGAGAGGCGGCGGCGGACACGCTGACCGGGCCACCGGGGTGGCTCCACGTTCTCGCCGCCGGCGTGCTCGTCGCTTCGCTGGCGCTCGGCGTCCTGCGCGGCGGCTGGGCCGGGATCGTCGTCGCCGTCGGCTTCGGGCTCGTCTACCTCGGCGTCGTCCTGACGCCGGAGCCCGACGGTGCCGGTGACACGGCCGAGCGGCTGTGGAGGTCCGAGCCGGTGCTCGTCGCGGCCACGGCACTCCTTGCCGCCGGGATCGTGGCGAGCTTCCTGGCTCGGCCGCTCGACCTCGTCAGCCGACTGTGGCGCTCGCAGCGCGCCGGCCTCCTGGCCGGCGTGGCCGCCCTCGCCGCGGCCGCGATCCTGCTCGCGTACCTCGTCGTGCGCTGAGCGGCGCTCAGAGGATGTCGAACTCCTCGTAGAGGTCCGGGTCGCGCCCCACGAGGCGCCGGAGCTCGTCGAGCTGCGGCGGCACCGGCTCGTCGTCGTCCGTCACCATGAGGGCTCCGACGCGCTCGGCCGCCTCGTTGACGAGCACGGCGCCCGGCGACGGGAGCGGCTCGAGGTCGTCCAGGTGGCGCCGCAGCTCGTCGAACGACGGCGTCGTCTCGTCGAGCCGCCAGAGGGCGATGCGGACGATCATTCCTCGGGCAGGGGCCAGGGCTCGTAGACGCCGCCGGGGACGCCGCCGATGACGAGGAACGACATCCCGTCAGGACCGGCGGTCGGCCGCCGCCTCGAGCTCGGCGGCACGAGGACATACCGGCCCGCGCGCATCTCGACGGTCTCGCCGTCGACCTCGAGCGTCCCACTGCCTGAGAGCGTCAGGTACACCTCCTCCTGGCCCGACTCCGTCTCGTCGTGCTCGGAGCCCACCTTGTCGGCCGGGAAGTCGATCTGGGTGAAGCCGAAGGCGGTCGCGCCGATGTGATGCCGCACGAACTTGAAGGTGCCCCACGTGTACGGGACGTCCTCGACGTCGACGACCGAGTACGCCATCGTCCCTCCCTCCGCTTCGACTGCCAACGAGCGCAAGCCTATTCCGGCGCGCACGTCGTGCGAGGGAAGAGGGAGGGCCGGCCCGGGATCGCCGGCGCTGCGGCCCGCGCGACGATCCCGAACTGACCGGCCTGCTCCTTGTTCTCGGTCATGCGTGGCACGACGCGTATCCCCCAGTAGGTGGTTCACTGCCGTGGTTCACCGCACCCTTCGACGGCCGTGACCGACGATCTCGACCCCCTCGAGCAGCATCTCGTGGACGCCCTCCGCGCCCTGCCGGCGCCGGTTTCCCGCGATTCCGTACCGGTCGAGGCCGAGGCGGCGTGGCGCGCGGGGATCGAGAGCCGGGCGATCGACCACGCAGCGCGCTGGCTCCAGTCCCAGCGCCTCGGGTACTACACCATCGGCTCGGCGGGGCACGAGTCGAACGCGCTCGTCGCGCTCGCCCTCCGCACCACGGATCCGGCCCTTCTGCACTACCGGTCGGGCGGCTTCTACCTCGCGCGGGCCGGCCAGGCGGGCCGAGACGGCGTCTGGGACGTGCTGCTCGGGATGGCCGCCGCGGCGGACGAGCCGATCGCCGGCGGCCGCCACAAGGTGTTCGGACACCACGACCTGAGCGTGATCCCGCAGACGTCGACGATCGCATCGCATCTCCCGCGGGCCGTCGGCGTCGCGTTCGCGATCGAGCGCGCGCGGGAGCTCGCGGTCGAAAGCGCGTGGCCGCGCGACGCGGTCGTGGTGTGCTCGTTCGGGGATGCCTCGCTCAACCACGCGACCGCACAGGCCGCGCTCAATGCCGCGGCGTACCTCGCCTACGGCGGCCAGCCGCTCCCGCTGCTCTTCGTCTGCGAGGACAACGGCCTGGGGATCAGCGTCCCGACGCACGAGGCATGGATCGAGCAGTCGCTCTACGGTCGCCCCGAGCTGGCGATCGAGCGTGCGGACGGCGACGACCCGGCGCGGCTGCTCGCAACGGCGCAGGAGCTCGCTGCGTGGGTTCGCGAGCACCGACATCCGGCGGTGCTGCACCTGCGAGCCGTGCGCTTCCTCAGCCATGCCGGAGCCGACCTCGAGACCGCCTATCGCTCCGGCCAGGAGATCAGGGCGGACTACGCGCGCGATCCGCTCCTCGCGCTCGGACGGTGGCTCGCCGGCGGCGGGAGTCGCAGCGGCGAGGATCTCGCCGCCGAGTACCTCGAGACGCGTGAGCGGGTCCGCGTGCGCGCGCTGGAAGCGACCCGACGGCCGCAACTGACGACCGCCGAGGACGTGATGCGGCCGCTCGCGCCGCCCGACAGGGCCGCCGTGGCCTCGCTGGCAGGGAGCGGCGAGCCGACATCCGAGCGGCTCACGCTCGCCCAGGCGATCAACGCTGCGCTCGGCGACGTGCTCGAGCGGAACCCCGAGACGCTCGTGTTCGGGGAGGACGTCGCCGTGAAGGGCGGTGTCTACGGCGTGACGCGCGGACTGCGTGACCGCTTCGGTGGCGCCCGGGTCTTCGACACGCTCCTCGACGAGACGTCGATTCTCGGGCTCGCGCTCGGCTCTGCGATCTCGGGCTTCGTCCCGATCCCCGAGATCCAGTACCTCGCGTACCTCCACAACGCCGAGGACCAGCTCCGCGGCGAGGCGTCGACGCTCCGGTTCTTCTCCCAGGGCGCATACCGGAACGGAATGGTCGTCCGCGTCCAGGGCTACGGCTACCAGAAGGGCTTCGGCGGGCACTTCCACAACGACAACGCGGTGGGCGTCCTGCGCGACGTGCCCGGGCTGGTCATCGCGTCGCCGGCGCGGCCGGCCGACGTCGGTCCGATGTTGCGCACGTGCGTCGCCGCGGCGAAGGTCGACGGGACGGTCAGCGTCTTCCTCGAGCCGATCGCCCTGTACCACGCGCGGGACCTCGTCGACGAGGGCGACGACGGGTGGCTCGGCCTCCCGGGCGGCGACCACGTGCCCATCGGAGCCGCCTTCGCGTACCGACTGGGGAGCGACCTGACGCTCCTCAGCTGGGCGAACGGGCTCTACCTGTCGCTTCGCGTCGCGCGCCGGCTGCGCCAGCGCGGGATCGGGGCGACGGTGGTCGATCTCCGCTGGCTTGCGCCGCTCCCGATCGAGGAGATGCTGCAGGAGGCGTCGGCCACCGGCCGGACGCTGGTCGTCGACGAGACCCGCCGGACCGGGGGCGTGGGAGAGGGCATCGTCGCCGAGCTCGTCGACGCGGGCTACGGCGGCCGTCTGGCGCGTGTGACGAGCAAGGACTCGTTCATTCCGCTCGGGGACGCGGCGAAGCTCGTCCTCCTCTCCGAGGACGAGATCGAGCAGGCCGCGCTCGGGCTGCTCGACTAGCGACCGCGAAGGTACTCGCGCCGCTGCTGGTCACGCCCGTCCTCACGCGCCGCCCAGAGCAGCAGGCCGATCCAGACGAGGACGCCGGCGAGTCCGACGAAAGCCGAGACGATCATGATCTCCCTCACGGAAGCAGTGTTCCACGGGTATGGCCGGCCGAAACCGCACCGAGATGGCGCTCAGCCGACGACAACGGCGACGACCCAGAACGCAACGCACGCCGTGAGGATGGCGCCCCAGAAGACGAGGTCGGAGAGACTCACTGCCGCAGCTCCTGTTCGGCCCGGGATCACCCGGGCTGGCTGACGGCCGAGCGACTCTTGCGGTTTCCGGGACTCTTGTCAAGAGACGCGCCGGGAGCCGCCGCTACCCTGATCGGATGGCGGTCCGCGCCGTCCTCTGGGTCGTGGCCGCGTGCCTGGCTGCTGCCGGTATCTCCGCATCGGGATGGGCGGCGGACACGACTCCGGGCGTCCTCCGGATCGTCTTCCCGGAGGGCTGGAGCGCGCGCCAGATGGCCGATCGTGTGGCGGAGGTGCGGCGCATCGCGATCGAGCATCGCGGTGTCACGCCGCGCCTGACCGGCGCCGACTACACGCGCGCAGTTCGGAGAGCACGACCACCGCGTGGCTTCCGCGCCGAGGCCGGCGAAAACGTCGAGGGATTTCTCTTCCCCGCGCTCTACGACTTCGAGGGGCACACGAGCGCCGAGACGTTGGTCGCCAACCAACTCGTGGCGTTCGAGGAACGGTGGCGGACGGTCGACCTGCGCCCGGCGCGTCGTCGAGGACGCACCCCATACGATGTCCTGACGATCGCCTCGATGGTGGAGCGGGAGACGGTCGCCCCCGAGGAGCGCCGACTCGTCGCTGCGGTGATCTACAACCGTCTCGACCGCGACATGCCGCTCGGGATCGACGCGACGCTGCGGTACGGCCTCGGGATCCCGGGGACGAAGCCCCTGACGAAGACCCATCTCGCGAGCGGTTCGCCGTACAACACGCGCCGGTTCCGCGGTCTCCCGCCGACCCCGATCGGCAACCCCGGGCTCGCATCCATCCGCGCCGCCGCCAATCCCGCTCCCGTCGACTACCTGTACTACGTCCGCAAGCCGGACAAGATCCACCACTTCTTCACCGCGGACGACGAAGAGTTCTGCCGGAAGGCGCGCGAGTACGGCTACTCCTGCTAGATCGCGACCTTGCGTCTGCAGCGAGGGCCATCGGGCCGGGCACCGCGGGCGCTGATCGCTTCGATCGGGGAGAATCTCGGGCGTGGCCGTCACGATCGCCGAAGCGAGAGCGCTAGCGCTCTCGCTCCCCGAAGCCGTCGAGCAGGACCATCACGGCCGACCCTCGTTCCGCGTCGGCGGCCGGAGATTCGCGACGCTCTGGACCGACGATCGAATGAACGTGATGGTCGACCCGGACGGCATTCGAACGGCGGTCGAGCGCGCTCCCGAGACGTGCGAGCCGGTTTGGTGGGGCGAACGACTTGCCGCAGTCGCCCTCACTCTCTCGATCGTCGAGCGACCATTCTTGGGCGAGTTGCTCATGGACTCCTGGGAAGGAAAGGCGCCTCGCCGTCTGCTGCCCGACTCCGAGACGTCGAGCGGGCCCTCCCCCCGGCATCCAACCGGCGGGGACCACGGCTGTGAAGACAGCGCCAGCGCCGGCGCCTACGATCTTCGCGTGGAGTTGGTGAGGGGTGACGGTGTGATCCGCGTCGAGCGCGAGCACCGCTTTGCGATTCCTGTCGAAGCTGGCTTTGCGTTCATCACCGACATCGCGAACTGGCCGGCATACTGGCCCAACTTCGTTCGGATCGAACCCGGTTCGCAGTGGAGCGCCCCGGGAGACGAGGCGCGCATCGTCGTTCGGCTGCTCGGTCGGAACATCGCGCTTCACATGACGCTGCGTCGCTTCGAGAAAGACCGCCTCGTCGAGTACGACAGCGTCCAGGCCGGCGCTCCGGATGCGCATCATGAGCGGCACTTCGCACCCACCGACGGCGGGTTCGTGTACCGCATCGTGGTGGAGTACGAGCCGAGGGGTGGACTCGGAGGCCTCTACGACCGGCTCCTCTTGCGGCGTGGCATCGAGCGTGCGCTCGGACAGACGGTCGCAAACCTGGAGGCCAGGCTGTCGCCCTGAGGGGCATGGGCACAGCTGACGGACGGACGAGCGCAGACTCGCAGGCTGCTCGCCGACGCTCGGCGCGAGGGCCCAGCTCGAACGATCGGCTCGGGAAACGTCGCTAGATCAACCAGTACACGGTCAGTGCGAGCAGCAGCCAGAACGCGACGCAGGCGGCCAGGGCGACGAGCAGTTCCAGATTGAAGCCGGCCCACTGGGCGCGACCGAACGGTGAGGCCCACTTGGGCCGACCCGACCGTGAAAGCTGCGTCGTCGTCTCGCTCGTCATGTTCATCGCCGGAAGTCTCTCCTAATTCACTTCACGACGACGATACGGTCCCTGAGACGCCGGGTCGAGACCAAATCGGGTCGAATCCGTCAGGAGCATCGTCGAGCGCACGAATCATGTCTCGCGCTCGGTGAGCGTGGTGGTTGGGCGCCGCACCCGTTCACCTCACGAACGAGACGTTGTCCCTCCCCCCAGAGTGCGGCGCGTCGGAGGTACACGCAGGTTGTACACCCGTCCGCGACTCACGCCAACCCCTGTCCGCGGTCGACGTGCTCGCAGAGCCGTACGGCGCGGAGCGTCTCCAACCCCGGTGGAGGGTCGTCGAGCGCACGGAGGATCGTCTCGCGCGCCTTCGCCCGCGGCTCGCGCAGAGAACGCCCGCCTCGCCTACCCCAGATCGAGGGCGATATCCGGTCGGGTCTTGGAGGTGGCGGCGCGTGTCGCGAGTGCCGCGTCCCAGAGCCCGACCGTGACGAGGGCCCATCCCATCAGCTCCATCCCCTCGTCCAGCACGACTCCGAGCTCGTAGAGGAAATCGCCGCGAACGAGCCGCGGCTGCCCGACCGTGTTCATCAGCTGGTCGTATACGAACGGCGCTTTGACGTCGAGAGCCAGGAGAACGAGTCCAACGAGGAGGCAGGTTCGCGCGGCACCGTGTGCCCGGAGCGCAACCCAGATCGTGAGGGTCACGGCCGCGAGGAGCGCCCCTATCACCACGAGCCGGTCTGAGCCAGTGCCCTTGTACCCGTCGTGCAGCGTGTCGTCCGCCGCAACTACGAGCAACGCGGCGGCCAGGCCAGCCGCCGGCAGGCGCCCAGGCCCAGCATGACCCGCGAGCACCATCGCACCGACAGCCGCGGCGACGATGACCGCGGTGGAGACGATGTCCGGGATCCCGTTGCTTCGTTCGAGATCGAACACGGAGTCGGATTGATTGAAGTCGAGGTTCGCTCCGAGCGTCACGACGAGGTGTGCGACGGACTGCGCTGCGACCAGGGCGAGGCCCGCCACCAAGGCAGCGCGAACGAACGTGATCCGAGCCGCAGATCGTCGCGTAGCAACCCCTCCCCGAGTGCGCCACGTCCTGCAAGCCTACTCCTCGAACAGGCCCGTGTGCAGGGGTTCCTCGTAACAACGTGAGTTCGCGGGGTTCGTTGCGGAACCCGCGCTGCTATCCGTGTTCCGAACACGCTCGCTGCAATCGTCCGGCGACCGGTGGGCGTACGCGTCGCGGGTCTGGTGAGCCGCTCAGCTAGCCCCAAGTAGGGCGTCCGAGCAAACCACCTGGGGCATATCCGCCGATGGCGCCGAACCCGCGTTCCGTGAGGGTCATCGCACGATCGCCCCGCTCGGCAATGTCGTCCATCTGCAGGCGTGGCGCGGGACATCACCCAAAAGATGGGTGCTCGTCGCGGGCAATCTGGACATCGCTCCCGATGTCGGCCGCCCACGATGGCCGTCGCTTCGTGACCGGGCTTGAGCACGACCAGTGGCCAGGGCACGATGCACCGGTGAGGACCTTCTCGCGGACGATTCTGGAGCGCGAGGCGGCGCTGTCGACGCTTCGCGTCGCGCTCGACGACGCGATCGACGGTCACGGTCGCGTCGTGCTGCTCTTCGGCGAGGCGGGAATCGGCAAGACGGCGGTGGTACGCGCTTTCCAGGACGCGGCTCGCGGGCGTGTTCGCGTCGTGTCGGGAGCGTGCGAAGCCCTCTTCACGCCGCGCCCTCTTGGCCCGGTGCACGACATCGCCGACGAGGTCGGCGGGCCGCTGCTCGACGCGCTGACAGCACAATCGAATCGCGCCGCGATCCCCGGCGCCCTGCTCGCCGAGCTCAAGACGACGCCGACGCTGGCCGTGCTCGAGGACTTGCACTGGGCCGACGAGGCGACGCTCGACGCGATCGCATACCTGGGCCGCCGGCTCGACACGACACCGTGCGTCCTGCTCGCGACCTTCCGCGACGACCAGCTCGGTCCTCGACACCCTCTCCGGCTCGTGATCGGAGAGCTTCCGAGCAGGCTGACTGTTCGCGTCGGTCTCGAGCCGCTGTCCGAGGCAGCGGTTGCCGACCTCGCGCGTGAGGCAGGTCGATCTCCGCTCGGCCTTCACGCAGCGACCGGCGGCAACCCCTTCTACGTGACAGAGGTGCTTGCGGCGGACGAAGACAAGATCCCGCAGACCGTGCGAGACGCGGTCCTCGCAAGAGCGGGTCGCATCAGCAGTGAGGGCAGGCGAATGCTCGAGGCGGTCGCGGTTATTCCGGGAGACGTGGAGATCTGGCTCGTCGAACGCCTGGCGTCGGCGACGATCTCGCAACTCGACGAGTGTCTTGCGTCCGGCGTGCTGCGTGCAACGTCTGGCGGCGTCGAGTTCCGGCACGAACTGGCACGACTCGCGGTCGAGGAGTCGCTCACGCCCGATCGCCGGATCGAGCTCAACAGAATGGCCTTTCGGGCCATCATCGATCCGCCGAGCGGCGAGCTCGACCTCGCGGCCCTCGCACATCATGCGGACGCAGCCGGTGACGCGGAAGCCGTACTCCACTACGCGCCCCGCGCAGCCGAGCGAGCGGCCGAGCTCGGAGCGCACCGCGAAGCCGCGGCGCAGTACGCGCGCGCCCTTCGGTTCTCGGCCTCGCTCGCGCCCGACGCGCAGGCGGAGCTCTACGAGCGCCTGTCATACGAGTGCTACCTCACCGGGGAGTTCGACGACGCGATCGCCGCCTCGACGCAGGCGCTCGAGCGGTACCGGACGCTCGGCGATGGCCTCAAGGAAGGAGAGTCGCTGCATCGATTGTCACGGCTCCTCTGGTCGATCGGTCGAACACCGAAAGCAAGCGACCTGGGTCGACAGGCGGTGGCGCTGCTCGAGTCGCTACCCCCCGGACACGAGCTGGCAACGGCATACGCACAGCTCTCGGCGCTGTCGGCGGTCTTAGATGACTTCGAAGGCGTCGCTGTCTGGAGCGGACGCGCAGCCGACCTTGCGGAGCGTCTCGGCGATCGGGAGATCCTGGCTTCGGCGCGGCTGAACCTCAGCGCGGCGGAGTACGCCGCCGGAAGCCCCGGCGGCCGCGAGAGCCTGGAACGGGAGCTCGCGTCTGCGCTCACGACCGGGCTCGAGGAGGTCGCCGCCCGCGCGTTCAACGCGCTTGTCAGGATCGCAGCGCGTTCACGAGAGTACGAGGTCGTCGATCGCTATCTGGACGCCGGCTTCGAGTACTGCCGAGATCGCGAGCTCGGAAACTTCCGGCAGGGCCTCGGTGCCGAGCGAGCCCGACTGTTGCTCGACCGGGGGGAGTGGACCTCGGCCACCGACGCCGCGAATCTCGTGCTCAGCACCGCCCGGACTGCCGGCATGGCGCCGTTTCTTGCATTGACGGTGCTCGGGCAGGTCCGAGCCAGACGTGGCGATCCTGACGTCTGGGGGCCATTCGATCGTGCGCTGGAGATGGCCGAGTCGAGCGGCGAGTTCCAGCGGCTCGCGCTCGTTGCCGCGGCAAGGTCGGAGGCCGCCTGGCTGGCAGGCGATCGGCAACAGACGCTCGAGGAAGCACGCGGCGTGTACACGCTCGCGGTGGAGAGGCGACACGTTTGGTTCGCAGGCGAACTCGCCTACTGGCAATGGAAAGCAGGTCGACGCGAAAGCCCGCCTGGCTGGATCGCCGAGCCGTACGCTCGCCAGATCGGCGGAGACGCGGCCGGAGCCGCCGCGTCCTGGGCCGCTCGAGGTTGTCCGTACGAGGCGGCGCGCGCGCTTGCGGAGAGCGACGACGAGGACGCGCTCCGCGAAGCGCTCGACGTCTTCGAGAACCTCGGTGCTCGCCCAGCGGCAGAGCGCATACGCCAGGCTCTGCGGGAGCGGGGTGCGTCCGTGCCACGCGGCCCGCGACCGGCCACGCGGGAGAATCCCGCAAATCTCACGGCTCGCGAGTTGGACGTGCTCGCGCTCCTCGCCGAGGGTCTCCGAAACGCCGAGATCGCCGACCGCCTCGTGGTCTCGCGACGCACGATCGAGCACCATGTCTCGGCAATCCTTCGCAAGCTCGACGCCAGGACGCGAGGCGAAGCGGTCGCCGAGGCCGCCCGCCTCGGCCTCCCCGAAGAGAGGCAAGCGCTCCGGCCAACATAGGCTCAGCGGGGATGGACCCAGCAGGGGCGCCAGGCTATTCCCCCAGGAAAGCCTGAAGGCGGCAGGGCCGACCTTTGGGATCTCCTTACCCGAGTCAGGGCTGTCTCATCGCCGAGAAGCGAGGTCGCTCGAGATCTCGCGCGCGAGCGCGAGCGACTCACGCCGGGTCTCGAAGAGATCGCCGCGCACGGTCTCCCGGAGCCCGATCACGTACAGCCCGTGCGGCAGCCGGGCAGGAGCTCCGCCTGCGGGCGCTCGCGCGGGCTCCCCATCGAGCTCGACGAGGTCAGCGAGAGCGTTCCTGAATCCCGTGGCCGCGACGACCGCGTCGAACGGCTCGCTGCGGCCGTCGGCGAAGACGACCTCGCGCTCGGTCAGGCGCTCGAGGGCGGGCAGGATCTCGACGCGCCGTGCGCGGAGCTGGCGCAGGAAGCCAACGTCGATGACGGGCGGCCGCCTGGCGGTGAACGGCCCCCACTCGGCCGGCCCGAGGCCGTAACGGCTGAGGTCGCCGATCGCGACTCGCCGTAGCGCCGACGCGATCCGGTCTGCGGCTCGAGGCGGCAGCACGGAGGCTGCCATTCCGAGCAGCTGGATGGGGATACCGACGACGTCCCGGCGTGTTATCGGAGGCGAGGTTCGGACGGAGACGGCCACCCGATTCGCGCCCGATTCCGCGAGGTCGGCCGCGATCTCCGCACCGGTGTTCCCGAAGCCGACGACCAGCACGTCCTGGCCCGCGTAGCCCGCGCCGGAGCGGTACGCGCTCGAGTGGACGAGCGAGCCGCGAAATGTCTCGCGGCCGGGCCAGTCCGGGACGACCGGGGCGTCGTACTTCCCGGTGGCGATGACAACGATGGGAGCGCGGAACACGGCAGCCGGCGCCTCGACGACCCAGCCGTCCCCGTCGCGGTGGATGCGCGACACGTCCGTGTCGAGGCGGACGTCGAGCCCGAGCCGCACCGCGTAGTCGCGCAGATAGCGGGCGAACTCGTCCTTCGCGACGTAGCGCGGAAGCTCACGCGGTAGTGGATGGTGCGCGAGACCGGAGAAGCGCCTGATCGTGTGGAGCCGAAGGCGGTCGTAGCGCTCGGCCCAACGGGCGCCGACCTCGGCGTCGCGCTCGAGCACAGTCGCACGGGTGCCGAGCCGCGCGAGGGCGCCCGCGGTCGAGAGCCCCGACGGGCCGGCGCCCACGACGATGACGGGCACGTCATCGGGCATCCGGGCCAGTTAAGCACCGTGCTCATTGGCGCGCGCGATCCACGAGCGCTTCCCGAGAGATGTTCGGCAAGCGGGAACGACGGACGTTCTCGGCGTCCACGACGACGAGCGCCACAACCGAAGTAGCACCGGGCTGCACGGGCAGGATGCGTATGTGAAGAAGATTGGTTTCCTGTCCTTCGGCCACTGGTCGCAGGGACCGTCGTCGCAGGTGCGTTCCGCGTCCGACGCGCTGATCCAGTCGCTCGAACTGGCGGTGGCGGCCGAGGAAGTTGGCGCCGATGGCGCCTACTACCGCGTGCACCATTTCGCCCGCCAGCTCGGCTCGCCCTTCCCACTGCTTGCGGCGGTAGGCGCCCGGACGTCGAGGATCGAGATCGGGACCGCCGTCATCGACATGCGCTACGAGAACCCGTTCTACATGGCGGAGGACGCCGGGGCCGCCGACCTCCTCGCCGGCGGCCGGCTGCAGCTCGGCATCAGCCGGGGGTCGCCCGAGCAAGTCATCGACGGCTGGCGCTACTTCGGCTACCAACCGGCGGAGGGAGAGACCGACGCCGACATGGCACGGCGCCACGCCGAGGTGTTTCTCGAGCTGGTGAAGGGCCAGGGGTTCGCCCAACCGAACCCGCGGCCGATGTTTCCGAATCCGCCTGGCCTGCTGCCCATCGAGCCCCATTCGCCGGGACTGCCTGAGCGGATCTGGTGGGGCGCCGGCTCGGCGGCGACCGCGGCGTGGGCGGCCGCCCTCGGCATGAATCTGATGAGCTCGACGCTGGTCGACGACGATGCGAGCGGCGACCCCTTCCACGTCGTGCAAGCACGCCACATCCACGCGTTCCGCGAGGCGTGGCGAGAGTCCGGGCACGAGCGTGAGTCACGCGTCTCTGTCAGCCGGAGCATCTTTGCCCTCGTGAACGACATGGACCGCGCGTACTTCGGCCGGCGTAACGAGGAGGGTGACCACGTGGGCTACATCGACGAGAACACGCGGGCGGTCTTCGGCCGCACCTACGCTGCGGAGCCCGACGTGCTCGTCGCGCAGCTCGCCGGGGACGAGGCGATCGCGGCCGCCGACACGCTCTTGCTGACCGTGCCGAACCAGCTGGGGGTCGAGTACAACGCGCACGTCATCGAAAGCATCCTGAAGTACGTCGCGCCGGAACTCGGCTGGCGTTGATCGCGCCGCTACGGCGACCACCGGCCGGTCTCGGTGCCGGGCCACATCCCCCGTGAGCGCGAGGCAGACAGTCCCAATGCGCTCGGTCACCAGCCCGCATTATCGGTCAGCAGCCCAACCTCTCACGCGCACCGCGTTCCGGGCACGCGCTCGAGCGGGCCGGATCACCGACTACGTCCGGCCGTTCCACGACGGCCGCCACTCCGCGACCACGAACGACGCCGCCGCAGGCAACAGTGGCCTCGCGGTGATGCGAAGCGCTGGTCACTTGAATTTCGGGTAACGCAGACGTACGTCGACCAGCAGGCATGGAGTTCGCCGAGGAGGCGGAGCGGGCGGCCGCCCGAGCCTTCGCGCACTCGCCTCGTGCCTCGCGGCAGCTTGCGGACGTCGGGGAAACCTCGGAAACTGGGGCGATGACTGAGCCAACTGAAACGGGCCTCTTGACGAAGGCGAAACGGGCGGACATGCCCATTTGGCTGACCTACGCACTGATCTTCCTCGGTTCGTGGTTCATCCTGCTACCGGCGGGTCTCGCCCTCGGCGTTTGGTACTTCTACGGTTTCGGCTTGGTGTTCACGGTCGTGGTCGGCCTTCTGACTCGGCGCTACTACCGGCAGGTGACTCTCGAGCAGGGCGAGGGCTACTCCGTGATCCGGCTCGAGTACCTCCCGTGGCTCAATCGAGCTCGGGCAAGATCTCAGGCAACGGGCGACACCGAGTAGCCCGGAAACCCAGCAGGGGCGACAGGACTCGAACCTGCAACCCCCGGTATTGGAGGCGTGAGCAGCCGTCTTGTCAGGGCCCCTCGCGTCCCGTCGAGCCAGCGTTCATGCCGATCCGGAGCGGCTGACGGGACGATGGCAGGACGTCACGGGACGTTCGCCGTAGCCACGCTACCTTCGACGTTACTTACCCTCGCCTACCTCCATCACTGGGACACCGTCCCCGTCAGCGTAAGGACGACCTTGTCGCCGCTAAAGACCGGAGAGGGTTCGGTGCCCTTGCCGTGTAGTCGCTTGTATGCCCTGGTGCCGGAGGTGATCGTCCAAAGCCGTGTGAAGGCAGTCTTGCTGATCGTGACGAGGACGTTGATCGTTCCCTCCTTCCCGACCAGGACTCGCCGGATCAGAGTCTTGGTCGGCTTGTCCGTGCGGTAGGCGGTGCTCTTGCCCTTGTCGGTTATTGCGCCGGAGACGGTGAAGCGACCCACACCCGCGACGGCACCATTTGTGGCATGCGCGTTCCCCGTCTCTGTGATGTGGAACGTCACCTTGCCCGCCACGTCCGTCGATGACGAACCGGCGAATGACGCAGGTACAGCGATGCCGAGAGCGGTGGCGCCGAACGCTAGGACGATCGCTCTCGTTGGCATGGGAATCCCTCCAGTCAGTGGAACCGACTGCGAAGACCCGGAATGCGTGCTGACTCGTCTTGGCGCATCTCGCTCGACCTCGTCAACGCTACAAGGTCGTGCTTTCAGTCACGAACCTCGCGCATAGGAGCCGGATCCTAGGGACACTCAGGGGACATTCCCGCACACTGGCGCAGCGCGGCGAGCTCCTACCAGCGGTCGCCGTCCGGGCCAGGGTTGCGCTCCGGGCGCCGTCGTTCAGCCATCCGGCGCTCACGGTTTCTGCGCGGGCGACCAGACCAGCCAGCCCGCGTTACGCGTCAGCCGCCGCTGCCCGCTCCCGTCCGGTTTCATGACGTAGGAGGCGGCTGGGAAGAAGTCCCTGATATCGGCGCCCTGGTTCCCTGCCGACACGAGTAGGTCACCCCTGCGTCGACTGCGTTGCAGATCGCCATGTGGAGGGCGTCCTTGTTGGTGAGACCAAAGTTTCCGTCGTCCGCATCCTTGGTCGGCCGCCGATGCTCATGTTGGCGACTTGGATGTCATTGGTTGAGTTGCCGTCGTTTCGCGTCGCGGTGACCCAATCGATCCCACAAAGAAGCCGCGACTGTACGGCGCTGCCGTGCTTATCGAGGACTCGAACCGCGTAGAGGTTCGCTCCCGGCGCAATCCCTACGCGTCCAAAGACGTTGTCTATCGCACCTACGAAGCCCGCCCCGAAACTCCCGTGACCGTTCGTGTCATTGAACGTTCCGTCTCCGTTCGTGCAATCCACGCCACCCGCGACGTTGAGATCGGGGTGCGGGCCGATTCCTGTGTCGAGCACGGCGACGTTGATCGGCACGGAATCTCGCCCATCCCCCGAGCGGGTGCTGCTGAGGTCAGCGTCGATGCGATTGACGCCGTTCGAGATCACCTGACACTGCTTCGCGTCGGTGCAGGGCGCTGGCGCCGCTGCTGCTTCGACCTCACGGTCGGGTGCGACGAAGAGAACCTGCGGGTTCCGTTCAATTCCAGCGAGCGCCGCCTCCGGGAGTGTTACCGCGTAGCCGCGAAGAGCATGGCTATAGACGAAACGCGCGGTAAAGCCGTAGGCGCGAGCGTGTTCGGATGCGATCTGGGCGGGACGCGCCGGCCCATCCTTCAGCACAACGATGTAGTGACCTAGGCCTGGCGGTGCTCCCTGCGCCGCCCCGAGAAACAAGCTCGCCAACCACACCGATGGCCATGAGCCGCCGCATGACAACCTCCCCCCGTAGCCGCAGAATCGTGCGGACACTAGACCGCGATCTGGCTCGTTGCAAGTGTCACGACACTCTCCCGCAGCCTCCGCTCCGCGAGCACGTCGGCCGGGTGCGGGACGCTCGGTCTAGCCGGAACGGCAGCCGCCGCGCGTCTAGTGCGTACCGGTAGTGGCCCCGGCGTCACTCGACGATCTGCGCCCGCGCAAGCGCCTCACGATGTACAGCACGATCAGCCCCAGCGCCCACACGATCGCGGCCGGGAGGAACAAGATGGTCAGCAGGTCGCCGAACGTGAAGCAGATGAAGGAGCAGGTTTCGTCGGAAACGAAGGCGGCAGCCAGTACGACCCACAGGATCCCGACGAACGCCGACCAACCAATAAGCCAACCGCGTGTCATGGGTCGCACGGTATGGCGGTTTGCGCGGCGGCATCAGGGGGCTATCCCTGACCTCCGGTCGGGGCAGTCCTCTAAACCTCGCCTAGATCCAAGCCCAAGCGCGAGACGATCATCCGTGCGCTCGATGACCTGCCGCCGGGCTGGAGGAGCTTCGCGCCGTGCTGCTCCGCGAGCACGTCGGTCGGGTGCGGGACGGGCTCGTTTAGCCAAAGCCGGTGGGTCGACTGGGCGGCAAGCGCGATGACGTTCGGATCGTCCGCCGCCCAGGTCACTGTTATCCATGCCGGATTTGACCCAAGTGGGGCACAGACCGGGCGTCTGCGCGGCCGTACCGTCCTTGTGGAATGAACGCAGAAGAACTTCTGGCAATGCATATGACAAGCGAGACGGCCACGCAGTCTTCGCCGTCGCGGCGCCCCGAGCGGGCCTCAGCGTCGGATCGGGCCACGTGGCGCGTCTTCAATGTGGAACTGCTCGCCGCCCTGGCGGCCTGCCTTGCATTCTGGGTACTGCTCGCACTGAGCGTGTACTGGTTGGTCTAGCCGACCTTCCCGCGCAAGCGGGGCGGCGCGGGCCCGCCTATCACTGAACGGGCTCGAGCCGGCTGAGGTCGCCGACGACCCACTCGCCGCCGTCGTCGAGGCCGCGACGCGGTACCCGGCGTCGCGAACACACGTTCTCACAAATGGGACCCCCGATCCCCCGCCCGAGGGGTGACACCTCGCCGCGGCCAGCCGACGCTATCTATTGACGCCACCCGCGCAGGTCGGCGTCATCTCAGCCGACAACGGCAGGGTGAGACGCCTTACGAACGGGTTTGACAGCTATTTCGCCGGGTGGTCGCCCGACGGGAAACGGGTGCTTTTCTCGGTCGGTGAGAACGATGCAGCATTCGTCGGGTTGCGGAGCATCTCGATAGACGGCAGCGGCCGACGAGCTGAGCAGGTCGCGGCTACGCGCCGCCTACGCGCTCGGGGCGGCGCCTTCTTTTACCCCTCCCCGGACGGCGCGTGGATCGCCGCGATCGGTTCGAGGCTCCTGATCACGAGAACGTCGGGTTCCGAGGTCGTCACTGTTCTGCGGGGTACAGACGGCGCGCCGCGGTGGTCGCCTGACGGCGGACTGATCCTTGTGAGTGCCTCAGACGGCGTGTACGTGATCCGGCCGGGAGGCGCGGACAGAAGGAAGATCGCGCCCGCGAACGCGGTCGCTTTGGGCTGGTCGCCTGACGGGCGCAAGATCCTGTTCAAACGCGAAGTCTCGGGCAAGAAGGATGAGTCCTGGTGGGAACTGTGGGTCATGGACGCAGACGGTGGCAGACCGACCCGACTCCCGTTCAACCGCAAGCATTGGAGCGTCGTAACCGCCGACTGGGACGCACCACACTCCTAAGAATCCCGGCTACTGGCGGCGCGCCGACGAGATCGAGTCGCTTCGACGATCGCTGGATCGCCGTACGGTGGCCGCGTAGGTCCCGCTAGCCACATCGCCCAGGGGATAGGCAGAGGCCGACCGAGCAAGGCTCAGAAGAACGGCTAGGCTGACCTCGCCCTCCTTGGGTGGGATCGATGAAGGGCGTCCATCGGGCGCCCTTTGTCATTCAAGTCTTGAGGAGCTTCGTGCCGTGCTGCTGCGCGAGCACGTCGGCCGGGTGCGGGACGGCCTCGTCTAGCCGAGCCCGAGCGAGCGTCCGGGAAGCGCCCCGCCGTGTCGCATTGGTGTGCGCGTCGCGTTCCGGCGGGGGTTTTCGTCAGCCGACGTCTTCGATGATCTCGATCAGTTCGTCGAGGCGGTAGCCGTGGTGGCGGGCGAAGTCGACGAGCTCCTTTGCTCGTTGGACGACGGCGCCGCGTTCGGGTGTTCCTGCAACCGAGATGCCGCGCCCGCGGCGGAACTCGAGCAGCCCCTCGTCGCGGAGCACCCGTAGCGAACGCAGCACGGTGTTCGTGTTGACGCCGAGGATCGGCGGCGAGATCCTTGGCGGGTGGGAGCCGCTCTCCCGGCTTTGCCTCGCCGTCGGCGATCGCGCGTCGGATCTCACCGGCGACCTGCTCGTAGAGATCGGTGGGGTCTGCTTGTCTACCTTGACATCTCAGCATGATGCTAGTAACACTAGCGCAACTGAGCCAGGGAGGCAGCCGTGACCGTTACCGCTCCGCCTCGCCCGCCCCGTCAGAGCGATCCGGTCGATCGCGAGGAGCTCGAGGCGCTGGTCGAGGCACTGATCGAAGAGGCGCGGCAGCGCGCGCGCCGCCGCCGTCGCATCTACGCGGCTTCCGCGGCGCTTGTGGCGCTGGTCGTGGTCGCCGTCTCGACGGTTGTCGACCGTACGACACAGCCGGACACCGCTTCGCCTGCGCTCGCCGCACGATCGAGTGGTCTGGCCGCGAGCGGCGACGCAGAGGATTGCCTTCATCGAGCACCCTGGGGGGCCCCGGGCCGCGAAGCGGCGGGCTCTTCGTCATGAACGCCGACGGGAGCGGGCTGCGAAAGCTGACCCCCGTCGCGTGGGCCATGCCCAGCTGGTCATCCGACGGGCGGGAGATCGCCTTCGTGGGGTTCGTGGGGCGGCAGGGGCGAGCGTGTCGGTCATCAGCGTCGACGGGAGCGCCCGCGCGGCTGCTGGCACGCTACGCAGCTGCTCCTGCATGGTCGCCGGATGGGCGAAGGATCGCCTTCATGCGTTTCTCTCCGGCGGGCCGCAACTGGGGCGGCCAAAACTGGGACGTCTACGTCATGAACACCGATGGGAGCGGGCAGCGGAGGCTGACGCGAAACGCGTGGCTCGCCGCTCCCGCCTGGTCGCCTGACGGGCGGAAGATCGCGTTCGAAAGACTCGCCGCGACCGCAACGCCGAGGGCTACGGCATCAACTCTGAGCTCTTCGTCATGAACGCCGACGGGAGCGGGGAGCGGAGGCTGACGCGCAACACGGTGCGAGACAGCAACCCCGTCTGGTCGCCCGACGGTCGCAGGATCGCCTTCGAAAGCAACTGGCAGCTCAACGTCATGAACGCCGACGGCAGCGGGCAGCGAAGGCTGACGCGCAACGGGGGGCGCAACTTCGCTCCTGCCTGGTCGCCCGACGGGCAGAAGATCGCCTTCGAGCGCCGGCTCGGAAGACAGAAATACGGTCCGTGTAGCGGGTGCGGCAGAGCGTCGACCTTCGAGGTCTGCGTCATGAACGCCGACGGCAGCGGGCAGCAGAGGCTGACGACACAAGGCGCGCAGCCTGGCTGGTCACCCGACGGACAGAAGATCGCGTTCATGAGCGAACGCGACGGCAACGCGGAGATCTACACCATGAACGCCGACGGCAGCCAGCAGCGGAACCTGACGCGAACCCGCGGTCCGGAACGAAAGCGGGCTTGTCTGGTCGCCCGCTAAGAAACCGTGAGCGTCACCGCCCCACCACGCCCGCCTCGCCGCAGCGATCCCGTCGACCGCGAGGAGGTCGAGGCCCTCGTCGAGGCGCTGATCGAGGAAGCCAGGAAACGCGCGCAGCGCCGTCGGCGCCGGAACGCGGCAGTCGTGACCCTGGTCGCGCTGGTCGGAGCCGCGCTCTTCGCGCTGCTCGGGCGGAGCGCGCAGTCCCAGACTGCGTCTCCTGCGCTCGCCGCTCGCTCGAGCCTCTCCGCCGCGACCGGCGAATCGAAGATCGCCTACATCCGCGAGCCTGCTGGCGGCTATGCCGGTGTTCTCTGGGTCATGAACCCCGACGGAAGCGGACAACGAAGACTGGGGCCCGCCTTTCCCGATACGGACTGGTCGCCCGACGGTCAGAAGATCGCCTTCACGACGTGGGGTGACCGACGACCGAGCGGCGGCGGCGACATCTACGTCACGAACGCCGACGGGAGCGGGCGGGAGAGGCTGACCACCAACCCCGGCCCGGACAGCGATCCGGCCTGGTCGCCGGATGGGCGAAAGATCGCGTTCGTCAGCGGCCGCGACGGCAATTCGGGGATCTACGTCATGAACGCCGACGGGACCCAGCAGCGGCTGCTGATGCGTGCCAAGGTGTCCTACCCGCCCCAGCTCGCCTGGTCGCCCGATGGCCAGAAGCTCGCCTTCACGGTCGCCTTGACGAGCGGGCCCGACGGCAACCTGGAGATCTATGTGATGAACGCCGACGGGAGTGGGCTGCGGAACCTGACCCGCAGCACGGTGCGAGACAGCTACCCCGTCTGGTCGCCCGACGGTCGCAGGATCGCCTTCGAAAGCAACTGGCAGGTCAACGTCATGAACGCCGACGGAAGCCCCGGACAGCGACGGCTGACGCACAACGGGGGGCGCAACTTCAATCCTGCGTGGTCCCCCGACGGGCAGAGAATCGCGTTCGAGCACAGAAGACGGCAAGGCACTTCCCACTGGGTCGGAGCGTGGGGCTACAAGGTGTACGTCATGAACGCCGACGGGAGCGGTCAGCGGAGGCTGACGCACGGCGGATCGCAGCCTCGCTGGTCACCGGACGGGCGAAAGATCGCGTTCGTCAGCAAGCGCGACGGCTACGCCGACATCTACGTCATGAACGCCAACGGGAGCGGACAGCGGAACCTGACGCGAACGCCAGGCGCGGATCGTCGCGAAAGCTTGCCTGTCTGGTCGCCCGCGCAGTAGGCGCAACTGAGGTACCCGCTTCACGCGGGTCGATGAGCTGGTTGGTGGTCCCCTAGCGGCCGGATCAAACACCGAACACGCCCGCCATCGCCTCCGACTCCCGCCGCCGCGTCGCCTTCTCGAAGTGGCCATACACGTTGCTCGTCACTTCGAGGGACGAGTGCCCGAGCTGCTGCCGGCCGTCTCAAGGCGTCACCCTCGCATGGCACTCTGGCTAGACCGACGTCGAGGAGGTAACCGTCCCGGCGGATAGCCCGCGGCTCCTCGGTATCGGCTTACCTCTGCTGTGGCAACAACAGTCGACGTCGTCGTCGTCGTCGTTATGGCGGCTTTCTAAGGGGTCACAAATCGACAGAACGGGGGGACATGTCTAGGAGGCTTTCACTCGCCTGCTTGATCGCGGCATGCCTGCTCGCGCCGGGCACGGCCGATGCAGGCGCAGTTAAGGGAACGCTCTCGTGTGCCGGGGCGGTCAGTTGGAAAAACGCGCGCCAACATGTCGGCCGTGTGGTAACCGTCAAGGGACCCGTCGTCGGCAGCTACTTCGCTACGTCGAGCACCGGACAGCCGACGTTTCTCAATGTGGGCGTCGACTATCCGAACAACCGGCGGTTCACGATCGTCATCTGGGGATCGGATCGATCGCGGTTCGGCACGCCAGAGCGCCGCTACTTGAGGCGCACAGTGTGTGTGCGCGGCGTTGTTGAGATGTACAACGGCGCGCCCGAAATCGAGTTGAGCTCGCCCTCGCGGATTCGCACGACGTAGGGCTTGCATGGCGGGGGCGGGGTCACTTCGCCCGCCCCGCCCGTTCGTCTTGCCCCGCTCGAGGATTGGGGCGAGGAACGCCATCCCCAGGCCGGACCGAGGGCTGGTCCTAGTCGGACACACCCTCACGCCGGAGTCTGCGATCTGACGGAGCTAGGCGACTTTCGGCTTGCGGCCTCGACGTGCAACCACACGCCCTCCGAGCTTTTCGGCCTCGGAGTCGGTGACATCAAGCTCGCGCCCACCCCGGCGGGCATCCGCGAACGTGATCCGAACCGTCGCACCTCTACCGTCGGGCGAACCTCATTCGTTGCTGTGTCGACCGTCGAAGAGACTCGTGCGCATCAGCGGTCGGCGTATAGGCGATATGTGCCGTCAGTCTTGAGCCAGAAGGCACGATCGTCCACACATGCATTGGAGGAACGTTCGGGAGGCACGACACAACGCCCAGTTCTCTCCGGGACGACCATCACCCCATATAGGCCCGGATAGGGGTGGGCTTCGGCCCGCCGAAAACCCGACGTACTTGCGACTTCGTCCCGTCGCTCCGGCCTCCGTATGCGAGACGCTTCGGACCTCGATCCAGCGGCCCCTAAGGGTCTCGAAACACAGGAGGCGCTGGTACCACGTCAAGCGGCAGTACGCCCATCCACCCGGCATCCGAATCCACTCAGTGAAAGCAGGGGGGCCAGCAGCTGACCCAACTCCGGTGACGCCGCACATGAGGACGACGCAAGCCGTCACGATCACTACGAGTCTCGACATAGCGGGGAATCGCCCTTTCAACTGAGTGCTGTGCCGAGTATCGGGATGATCCCTATCAACCCTTTACACCTGACCGGCGGCACGCCAAGCACGCAGGTGAGACTCATGCGCACCGCTGAACCGTCGCCCGTGCCCATGTCCCGAACGGCCATCGAGCGGGCAGCCGTCCCCTCGATCTAGCCTCCATGTGGGGCCGGTCACTTGCGCGTAAGGACGCCTAGGGAGTGCGCCGCGTCCAGATGACGGCGTGGGGTTTTCCGTTGCGGGTTCCCGACCATCCTGCGATCTGGCCCTTGTTGTTGATGTCTGTCGCCTCGCTTGACTTGCCGCCGAGCGTTCCGAGGTCTGTGATGGTGCCCCGTTCCCAGATCACCGCGTGCCTCTCCGGTTGTCGCGCGGCGACGTTGCTCCACCCGACGATCTGTCCGCGAGCGTTGATGTCAACTGCTTGCCCGCGGTCGCCGCTGCTCAGTAATGGGAGTCTTTCGACACGTCCGTTGCGCCAAGCGCAGGGCATTCCGCGGCCGTTGATACGGCAGTAGCCGACAACCTGGCCAGCGTCGTTGAGAGCGAGGGCCTCACTGAGCGGTCGTAGCGACACTGCCTTCCCGCTCTGCCACAACCGGTCGCCACCGGCAATGGCTCCGCGCGTATTGATCGCCTGGGGCCAACGCATGTCGATGTCTGTCATCCGATCGTTTTCCCACAGGAAGCCATGCGCTGATCGGTCGCCACGTGCACCGGGCAGCACTACATTGCTCATGCCGATGATCTGGCCGGGGTCGTTGATCGCGTAAGCGTCGCTGTCCTGGCCACCGAGTGTGCCCAGGTCACGCATCGACCCGGGCTCCCACAGGAAGGCATGGCTATCGGCCACATCCTTGTTGTTGGCGGTCAATGGCAGATCGCTCGAACCTACGACCTGGCCACGATCGTTGATCGCGTAGGCGATGCTTGAGAATCCGCCGAGCGTGCCAAGGTCACGCATCGACCCGGCCTCCCAGAGAAACGCGTGAGAAGCAGCTCCTAGGACCCGATCCACCTCACGAGTGAGACTCCAGCCAATGATCTGGCCACGGTCGTTGATTGCCACAGCGTCGCTCGAGCGGCCCCCCAATGTTCCAAGGTCGGTCAGTTTCCCTCTCGACCAGAGAAACCCGTGCTCACGCGGGGACAGTCCCGTGAATATCACCTGTCCACGGTCGTTGATAAGCGAGCCAGACTGAACCTCAACCCCGAGATCCATCATCACCCACCGGGCGGCACCTACCGAGCCTCGGGCCTGCGCCGAAGCAACGACAACCGTGGCGACGACAAAGAGCAGTAACCAGCGATACGGCCACGACCTAGTCATGCCGGGACTGTCCCGCGCCGAGACGCCGTTTGCAACCAAGACCGCGTTCGACCGTGGACCGAGCACTGCTAGGCGGCGAGTCGCCTCGCCATCGTCGGATATGTCCGCGAGCTACGCACCAATACGGCTGTTGCGGGCACGTTCGTGGTGGTGATCGCGCCCGACTTGTGAGAACGTGTGTTCGTGACCTCGGACGGCCATCCCAGCGCACGTTTCAAGCGGGCGCTCGCTGCCGGGAACCTGCCCGCCGCCGAGGGCGCCGCATTCGACCTGGCGTTCATCCCGCTCGCCGACGCGCGTGCGCTCGTCGAGCTGTACGCGGAGAACGGTGATCGGAAGTACGAACGGGCGGCGCTGAAGTACCTCGGCCGCTACATGGACGAGGCGAACGCCTCGCTGGCCGATGTCGCCCAGGTCGCCGGCCTGCTCACCGAGCGGGGCCTGATCATGCGTGGGCTGTAGATCTCAAGCGAGCCGGTAAAGAGTCGGGACTCTCAAGAAGAAAGTGCTCAGCGGAACGTTGCGATTCCGATGGTGGCAGGGAATAGTCGGCTTCGTTCTCCCTACCCTCAACGAAGGAGGCTTGAGATGAAGCGAGTCCTCGCAGCGGCAGCCGTCCTTGTGATTGGAGCGGCTGCTGTCGGACTGAGTGCGATGGCCGCGCCGAGCAAAACCAACCACCAGGGCAAGCGGATCACGCTCAGGTTGGTCACGAAAGAGGTCGGGTTCAACTTCGTTGACAACCCACCGCGGCAGGGGTTGAACGCGCCGCCCTTGATCGGTGATCAGCTGACCTTCACCTCCGACATACAGACGCGCTCGGGCGCGCGCGCGGGGACGTTCGCCGCCACCTGCACCGTGGCGAGAGGCGGCGTTCGTCCCAACCTTGTCTGCTATGGCCTCTACTCACTAAAGGGAGGCCAGATCGCAGGTATCGCGGGACCCGGCGAAAGCGACGACACGAATGTCGCGATTGTCGGCGGCACCGGAGTGTACGCGGGCGTCACAGGAACCTCGCTCGAAGTCTCGCGTGGTGACGACAGCCCTCTCCAGGACGTCACGATCAACCTCATCTATCCGTAGCAGTAATGCGCTCGCGGCCCAGCTCGGCAGCGTGTCTGACCACGTTGCCGGGCTGGCTGGGCCATCGGCGCGCTCCGCCTAGCGGCCGCTGGCGTCGAGCGACTTCAGGTCGGGTGGCTCGGTTCGTGGCAGCGTTCACGTCGGGCCGGGTGTGCCACTGGAAGCGCGACGGCGTTCGGGCAAGCCCGCACCCGGCCCTGTCCGCGCCCGGACTTCAGGGGTGGGGGCAAACGGTGGGCAGTTGAGCAAGTGCCGTGGCCCGACGCAGACGGTGACGGTGACGGTGACCGAACCCAAAAAACCGTGAGGCGCTGACTGCGCCCACCAGTTCGTTGAGACGGCGCTAACTCCGCCTCTGGGCCTCGAGAACGGGCAATCGTTCAGCTAGCCGCCCGGCCCCTCATGCGAGGTGTCCCCTCATTTAGGGAACTTCGCGGTAACCGCGCAAGGTTCGCCGCGCTCAAGCATCGACCCGGTAGAGCATCGGATGGGCTGCCGACCCTCGCTTGGGCGGCGCAGGGCTAGGCGCCCATCCGGCTCCCTCAGCGAAGAGTCCGCTCGAGGTGAAGAGCCCCGCGTACTGGCGGCGCGAGTCGGAGATCGAGCAGATGCAGCGTCGCCGAGAACGCGTCGGGTCGGCGTAACGTCAGCGGAGCTGCTCGCGCAGGGTGCCCGCGTACCGGGTCAGGAGAAGCATCGCGGTGTTGCGCACGTCCTCAGGATCGGCAACGGCGTCCTCGCCGCCGATCCTCGACTCCTCGACCATCGTCGCGAACGTGTTCATCCCCGCCCATCCGATCGCGACTAAGGCGGCAAGCAGATCGACGAGCCGTTCCGCACTCTCGGCGGGATCGTCCGGCGTCAGCGCCCACACCGCCGCTTCCTCAAGCTCGGCCAGGATCGTCTCGTACGTGACGCCTGCACCAAGGCTGGCCGCGTAGACGTTCTCGGCGCGGTTGAATGCGTCATCCTCGTATAGGCCGCCCCAGACGTTGTCCTTCACGCCGCGCAGCGTACGGCCGACACGGACGAGTCGTCGACGGCTCAGTGTCCGCGGCGAGCCGCAGTGCGTCGCCGTGAGGAGGGCCGGACAGGCCGCGGAAGGGCGCACATGCCTCAGGTCGAAGCTCTCAAGCCCGTGGCCCAGAGCGCACCACGACCTCGCATGGCGCATACATCATCCGCGGTGTCGAATGGCTCATGCGCACGGACAACGCAGGCGACCGCAAAGCCGAGCCCGACGAAAATGGGGAAGGCCGGCCGGAGCGGGCCTTCGTGTGCATCAGTTGGCTTGCCGGACTGTCGGGGGGGTGTTGCGACCCCCGGGCCGTCGTTCTAGGCGCTGTGCGTGCCTGTGAGGACGGCGCCGTCCTCGCCCAAGATATTGGCGTCGTTGCCGGTCACCGTGTTCTTCTTACTAATGTTGACGGTGGCCTTGCCAATGGCGAGGATCCCGCAGGCCTCCACGTCATCGCCCCCTCGCGGAGTCGACGCCGTTCCGGGGCACGTCCCCGACGCAGCGCCTTCGGCGTGGACCGCAGATCAGCCCATCGCCGCCTGACTGTCATCGGTCGCTGCTACCTTGGGGTGGTCGTCGATCGGGACTGCCGACCGGATGCTCGGTCGTGCACACGGCGACGAGTACGGCGACGCCGCCGGGAATCCGAGGTGGCGACGAGAGAAGGGAGTCTGCGTTGGATCACATGAGCTTGCAGGAGGAGTTGCATCTCCGTACAGCGGTTGAGCGCCTCGTCCGCGAGGGATGCTCGAAGGGCGAGATCGAGGAGGTCATCGCCCGGATGACCGGAAGGCGGTACGCACCGCCGAGCTTCACGACCCGGTTGCGCCGTCTGATCTCGCGGTAGCGGAAGCAGAGGGGCCGCGAATGTGCGGCCCCTCTGCATCTCACGCGAAGTTTCTGACCCGCTCGCTTCCTGAGCCAAAGGCGGGGGCGCTGCTCCATCCAGAGGTGCGACGCCGGTGCGCCCCACCCAATCGTGTCCCGTACGGCCCGACGCCGGCGCCTACCGTTGCCCACGCGAGCTCGTTGCGGCGAGATGCGCCCCCCGCGCACCGTAGACCAGACCGTCCCGCACCCGACCGACGTGCTCACGGAGCAAGGCGAGCCCGCGCGGCCCAGGGTGTGGCGAGGGCCGCCGTGACGCGGTCTGCGATGTGGTGCGTCGTCCAGTTGCGGGTGTCGATCGTGCCGAGGCCGTCCTGGCCCCAGAGCGCGATTCTGCCCTGTCCCGCCCAGGCAGCCTTGAACGGACGGCCGTTCAGGTCGACCGGGTAATACCTGACCCGTGGCCCTGGGTCGCGGCTGTCGATGCGGTCGATTTCGGAGACCAGTCCCGCGCTCGAGATCAAAAATCAGCGGTCGTGGGCGACGTCGGCGACAACCCTGAAAGGTACGCCTTCGGGCATCCGCGGCACCTGAATCTCGATGGCACCGCCACGGAACACCTCGTCGCTCCCGACGAAGACGAACTCCTTCGGCCCGGAGTGCTGGAGCACGAACCCTTGCCGCGGCGCGGCGGTGCGGCGGCCCCCCTCGAAGGTGTTGCCGCCGATCTTTCGGTCGACGACCTCGTACGCCAGGTCAGGGTCGCCGTAGGAGTCGCCGTAGACCCCGACCAGCAACTCGCGACGGCTGCCGGCGACATCGAGGCCGTCACCGCCGAGCCAGTCAAGCCCGATCGGGTCGTCGTCGGAATGGTAGGAACGGACCACCCGCCCGGTCGCGGCATCGAGCACCAACACGCTTCCGCCGCTCGCAGCGACCGCGAGACGCAAGCCCGACGGCGAGAGAGCGGTCACCCCCCGCCGCAAGAGAGCGGTTGGCCCCAGCCGCCGCCTGGCCCACGGCTACCCGGAACCCCTCCGTGGGAAAGTCGCGGGAAAGTCGATCCCCCCGCCAGGCAGATCCGAGCGGAAGAGAGCGGAAACGGCGAGGGACCTTGGGGGTGGCGGAATCCCGCATGGGGAGAGCGATTCCATTTATGATCCCAGCAGGGGCGACAGGACTCGAACCTGCAACCCCCGGTTTTGGAGGACGCGCCGAGCAGTGCCCCTCACGTCGATAGCACGGTTTCAAGCGGCCCTCGGTCACGCTCGGCCCGCTCGGATCACCTGAAACGGGTAGAGAGTTGGGTAGAAACTTCAACGCCCCACGCCCGCAACGGTGAGGCTGATCTTCAAGTTCTCGGGCATGTCCCGACCAGCCATCCGATCAGTTGAGCCTGGGCGGCGCGAGTTGATCCTTAACGGAAAGCTCACGTCTTTCGCGCACCGTGCGTGCGATCACCCATAACGCGGCGCAGTGCTCGACGGAAGGGGATGACGCGAGATGCGCAGGCTGACGTTCGTAGTAGTTGGACTCGTCGTGCTCGCGACGGCTGGGCTGGCCGTCGCGAAGGGACTAGAGACCAAGAGCATCAAGTCGGTCACCGGCACGTTCTCCGCGGCGACCGTGACGCCTATCGGGAAGGCCAAGACTTGCACGACCTCCGACGGTAAGACGCTCGTAACGGCAAGGGTTCGCTATAGCGGTGTCGCGGCGGGAGACGGAAATCTTGCCGGGGCGATCACGCTTGACACGCGGATTGTCGCCAACTCGACCGACAACATCGGTGTGGTTGACGGGAAGCTCCGCATCCACGTCGCCTCAGGAGGAGAGACGGTCGCGCGGTTCTCCGGTGTGTGGGCGAGCGGCAAGCTCGTTGGGTTCGCGACGGGCCACACGCAAGACCCGCACGCAAAGCTGTTCGCCAACTTCTCGTCCGGCTTTGTCCCGGCAACGGGGTTCACCGGGGGCAAGATCGGTGCCACCGACGGCGGCTCCGCCGTGGAGGTTGGGCCGGGGAAGTGCGCTCCGCAGAAGTCGTCGGCTAACTCCGGGGACTCGAACAAGAAGGATCACGACAAGAAGGGCAAGCACAAGGGCAAGGACTAAGCGGCTCTGCTCCGCAGGCTCAGACTCGAACCTGCAACGACCAGCCTTGGAAACGACTAGAGGGCGACCAGCACGGTCGCCCTCTACCGTAAGAGCCGAGGCGTCCGGCGTTCAGGCAGCCCACCCGGCCCGCGCTCCGAAATGCGTACGCCTTCGTGGAGTGGGTAGATCGAGGGGGCGATGAGCCTCGAGCTTGGTGTCCTGACTCCCGAAAACGCCCAGTCGGTCGAGCAAGCGCGTGCCATTTGGATGGAGAAGGCGGGCGGGATGCCGGATCGGTCTGGTCAGTTGGTTGCGTACGCGAAGGAGGTCTTCGACGCGTACACGGACGACGAGTGGCCGTTTGCCGGTGGCCCCGATGTCGAGGGCGACTGTTGCGTCCATATGACGATTGCGTGGGAGTCGTGGGTAGCCGAAGCCCCGAAGCTGATCGAACACGCACACCGGCGCGGGCTGGTCGTATACGACCCCCAGGAGGACAGCTTGTATAGCCCTGGGGAGCCGTACCCCGTCGAGGGCTGACGGGTCTTCCTTGGGTTCTAGGCGTTCGGGCAGCCCACCCGCGGTCCGTCCGCCACTAGCGCCGATTTCCCAGGTGGCGACAACATCGGCAGCGTCCAGAGAGCGGCATTCGTCCCAGGGGAGGGGTCAAGGGGTTGTTCGCCAGGAGGCGTTGACGAAGTGCCTGCGCCGGAATAGGTTTGATCCGCTTCGGACGTCAAGGGCGTCCATTTCAGACGGGGAGGCAGGAATGGGCACGAAGCGATTGCTCGCGGTTGCGGTCGGTGCAGCCGCGCTTGTGGGTGTCTCAGCTAGCGGAGCGCTTGCCTACGGGCCAGCACCGCCACCTGGGAATCCGGACAACAACCCACAGCTTGATGCTTGCGGGCGTGCCGTTGACCGGCAAATAGCCAGGGGCGTAACGGCTGGCGGCGGGCCGAAGGCCGGAGAACCCGGGCCACTCAACTGCGATCACTTCTACCAAGACCCGGAAGGGTTGGGCACGATCGGAAACGGTTGGCCGCCGCCTAAGTTCCAACCCTAAAGCATCGACCATCCAGCGAGGGCCGACACGCCGTCGCGGCCCTCGCTCTACGTGGTCGTCAGCCGAATCGGCGAGGGGTCTAGCGGCGCGACCCCTTCGCGAGCAACGCCCGCACCGGGCCTCACTCGCGAAAGGGGGTATGCGGCGACCTCTAATTGGCCTACAGTGAGCGCGGTTTCTGCCCACGGACCGTTGCTGCGAACGAGGGGGGTACACATGAAACAGATGTTGGTGATCTGCGCCCTGATTGGCGCGATCCTCGTCCCGTCTGCGCTTGCGGCCGATCCGACGCCGGCGGACTACAAGAACGCCGCGAAGTACTGCAAGGCGCTGCGCGCCTCAAAGGGTGTCGATGCATTCGCAGCGCAGTGGGGCACGAACCCGAACAAGAAGAACGCGTTCGGCAAGTGCGTGTCGGCGACCAACAAGGCGAAGGCCAAGAAGGACAACGACAACAAGAAGGCCGACGACGACGAGAAAAGCGACGACGCCGCCGAGGCGAAGGCGACCGCCGCATGCAAGAAGCAGCAGTCCGAGAACGCGACGAAATTCGCGCAGGACTACAAGAACTTCGGCCAGTGTGTGAAGGCCCAGAAGGGCGACACCGACTGACCTGAATTCCGACGAGTGCCACGTCAAAGAACAGGCCCCGCGTAGGGGCCTGTTCTCGTTAGCTCCGCAGCGCGCTGCGGACCGGCTAGCGATCCCGGAGCGGGGATGTCCTCAGTCCGGTAGCCGGAGATTCGAGCCGGGACGCTTTAGGCAACTTCAGCGGCGATGCCTGCGCCGCTCCGTGGCGAGCAGCCGCTCAGCGGCCTTATCGCACGCCCGCGATTCTATAGCCGACAATCCCTATAGAATTTATGGGGAATGGATGCCACCGTCGCACCGGACAAGTGCATCGTCTCGACCTACCTCGACCGCGAACAACGCGACGAACTCCTACGGCTCGCCACCGCCGCCGACTGCAGCCTCAGCGCCGAAATCCGTCGCGCCCTCGTCGCGCACCGCGAGCGCGTAACCCACAACCAGGAGACAACGCCGTGAGAGCCATCCACGCGCCGGGAACCTCTACACCGTGTTCGGCGGCGATCTGCAGTTCGCCCCGACCGTCCAGTTCTACTTCACCAACACGGACGGCGCTCCCACCATGCTCGAACCAGCCGACCCGCCCAGTCGCGACGAGCTCGAACGCAGACAGGCCCTCAAAGAAAAGCGCCGGCAGGTCATGGAGACGCTAGGTCGCGAAAGCGACGGGTGGACACAGGCCAAGGCTGGCGAGGTGTTGGCCGAGCGCCTGTTGACGTACGCCGCGAGGGGCTACGACGGCCCGCCGAAGTCACCGTCTCTGAGTTCGCCCGCCATTGGCTCGCCACCTATCCGCAGACCAAGCGGCTCAAGAAGTCCATCACGGACGGATACACGACGATCATCGAGAACCACCTGATCCAGCGCATCGGCACCGCGCCGGTCGCGGCGCTCGACGTGGACACCGTGGAGCAGTACGCCGCCGCCTGCATGGCTGACGGACTCTCCGCAGGGTCGGTGAACCGCCACCTCAACCTGCTCAGCCTGATCGTGAGGTCGGCCCGCCGCAGACGCCTGCTACGTGACAACCCGGTCGAACTTGTAGACCGCCCACGCGAGCCGCGGAAACGGTGGCGCATCCTGACGCCCGCCGAGGTGGCGGCGGTACGCCGCGCCTTCCACCAGCCGGAGCAGACGGCCAAGCCCGACGCGAGCGCCTGGGTCGCCCAGGCAGCCGCCGTGTTCACCACGGTCTACGGCACCGGCATCCGGCGCGGCGAACTGCTCGGACTCCGTTGGCGTCACGTCCGTCTCGCTGATCCCGGGGGGCCGACTCTCCGTGTCGAGGAGACGTTCGTGCGCAACCGGGTCGAGACTCCCAAGTCCGAGCGGTCGGCCCGAACCATCCCGCTCGGGCCAGTGGTCGCGGACGCCCTCTTTGAGCACAGGGGGCGCACCGCCTACTTCGGTGACGGCGACCGGGTGTTCTGCCATCCGCTGACGGGCGGGCCGCTAGATCACAAGGCGTACGCGGACACGCTCCGCGAGGCGCTCGCGGCGGCTGACATCGGGGGCCACGTACGCCCCTTCCACGACGGGCGTCACACCGCGATAACGAACGCGGCGGCGGCTGGGGTGGGGGCGGCGGCGCTACAGGCCCGTGCCGGACACGCCGACCTCGCGACCACGCAGCGGTACATCGACCTGGCCGGGGTCGCGTTCCGCGACGAGGCGCTGATCGCTGAGCAGCGCATGTTCGGGGTAGAGAGTGGGGTAGAAACCCATCCTGCCTCGACGCCAGAAACGGCGGTCTAGCAGGGGAAACCCAGCAGGGGCGACAGGACTCGAACCTGCAACCCCCGGTTTTGGAGAGTGATCCAGCGCCATCGGTGGGGTGCTGGATCGTGTGTTCATGCGGCGTGGGGGCGGCTGAGATCACCTGAGAGTGGCTGAGATGGGTACCAATTTGGGTACCGATTTCGGGACAACGATGACAGGCCGCGCCGACGCTCAGGGTGCAGTTCGTTGTGTCGGTTCATCTCCGCTGGTGCCGTGCTCGGCTACCTCTTGGCGGCGACGATAGGATTCGATGCGTTCACCGGCTCGACGGAGAACGTCTGGCTCGTCGTGCTCTCCGAGGAGGTCGAGGGCGAGAACGCCGAGAGGGTCGTCGCGCTTGAGCTCGCCCATCTCTGGCTCGGCCATGACGTCAGCGCACCGGGACCGAAGTGGAACGAGACGGAGGAGCAAGCCTGCTCTCTCGTCCGCGCCTGGGGCTTCAGCGGCAAGGGGTCGGTCCACGACGTTCCGCAACGCTGGCTCGACGAGACGAAGCCGAAGCCCTAGTCCACGCCTGTTATCCCATGGCGGAACGGGCGCGATCGCAGGCGCAGGCCGACGCCAGAGAACCCTGCGGGGCGCTCGGTACCGAGGCTCGAGCGCCTGGCCGGGCGATCGGAGCGGCGTCTCTAGGATAAGAGGAGCTGGAAGCCCAGCATGAGCGCGAAGGCGGTGCCGCCGGCAAGGGCGACGACCCTCGCCGGCGCCGTCTCGAGCGCCTCGGGGAGCAGCTCCCCGAGCACCATCCACACCATTGCACCTGCCGCGAATCCCAACCCGACGGGGAGGACCGACGTAAAGGTGTCGACGAACAGGAACGCGGGCACGGCGAGAAGCGGCTGCGGCAGGCTCGAGAAGATGCTCCACCCGGCCGCGGCTCCGACCGAGACGCCACGAGGGACGAGGACGAGGCTGATCGCGAGGCCTTCGGGGATGTTGTGCACCGCGATCGCGATCGCGATCAGCAGACCAAGCGTCGATCCATCGGCGAACGCAGCTCCGACTCCGATTCCTTCGGCCGCGGAGTGGACCGTCATCACGCCGACGATCAGCAGCGCCCGCCGCGCGTCCTCGCCTCGCAACGATCCCATCGCGTGTCCGTGGTCGTGCTCGAGATAGCGCTCCGTCACGAGAACGAAGCAGACTCCGAGCGCGACGCCCACCGCGGTGCGCCACGGGCTGCGATCGACGCCCTGCAGCGAAAGACTGACGCTTGCCGCGAGCATCACACCGGCCGCGATCGCATTCGACGCCCCCAGCACAAGCCGGCCAGCAGAGCGAACGAAAAGCAGCGGCAGCGCGCCGAGCCCGGTCGCCAACGCCGTCACGAGAGCAGCACAGAACACCGTGACGACGTTTGGCTCCAGCAAGGTTGGTCAGCCTACGCGACCAATCTTCCGGCCCCCGGGAAATGCTTTCGTCCGAAGCCATCACACACTGGCGGAGGCGACTATCTATCCCTCTTCGCGCCAGGCGCGGGCTTTGCTTCCCGAATGGCGCCGCCCCTGACGTGAGGCAACTTCATGTCCTGATCGTGGACTGAAGCCGGACGATCGCCTCGAGCCCTCCGTCGGGCCGTGGGCGGAGCTCGATCTCGCCCCCATCGGCTCGCACGAGCCGATGGACGATCGTGAGCCCGAGACCGAAGCCCTCGTCTCCTCCGCCCGAGCGCCAGAAGCGGTCGAATGCCCGGTCGATCTCTCCGTCCGTCATTCCGGGACCACGATCGCGGACCGCGATCTCGACCCAGCTCCCCGACCGGGCAGCACCGACGTCCACGCTCGAGCCTGCCGGTGAGACCTCGAGCGCGTTCGCGAGCAGGTTGTCGAGGACCTGCTCGATCCGCCCTGCCGTGACGGCTGCGAACGGCCGGCCTTCGACCTGCGCGGAGAGCTGCACCGCCTGCTCCGAAGCGAGCGCCGACCACGCCTCGACCCGCTCGGCGATGGCCGCGCCGACGTCGAGCGCGATCGGCTCGCTCGTCGCTCGATCCGCTCGGGCGAGCGTCAGGAGCCCGTCGACGAGGGAACTCAGCCGCTCGACCTCGACGATCGCGGGTTCGAGCTCGTCGCTTCTCGCGACGTCCTCTCGAGTGAGGTTCTCGAGTCGGAGGCGGAGCGCCGTCAACGGCGTTCGGAGCTGGTGCGACGCATCGGCGACGAACTCGTCCTGGGAGCGGAGTAGCGCGTCGAGCTTGACGACCATGTCGTTGAACTCGCGCGCGAGCTGCTGCAGCTCGGGCGGGCCGTCGAGCGGCGCCCGCGCCGCAAGGTTCCCCCTGGCGACTTCCCCGGCGGCGGTCTCGATCCGTCTGAGCGGCCTCGTGATCCAGCGGACGAAGCCGAAGCCGAGCGCAACCGCGACGGCCAGGACGATGACGGCGATCGCCGCGAGGATCAGCCAGTAGCGGTGGATGCGGGCGTTGACCTCGGCCATCGGATACGTGATTCGCACGGCGCCGTGGACGACACCGCTCGAGGCGACGGGGACCGCGACGTAGAGCAGGTCGGTGCCGAGCGTGTTCGAGTGACGAACGCCGGTGGCGATGGTTCCTTCCAGCGCAGTCCGGATCTCGGGGCGGGTGGAGAAGTCGCCTTGGATGGCCCCGGCCGAGTCGACGACACTGCGCCCCTTGGCGTCGACGACGACGACCCGGCCGCCCGCGTCGCGCGCATACCGAGCGGCAACCGCCCCGAGCGCCGGTGGGGCGGACACGCGGCGCTCGAGCACATCTTCCGAGAGAGAACCGACGGCCACGGCGTCGCGCTCGACCTTGGTCGTCAAGTCGTGCCGCTCGTTTCGCGCAAACGTGACGGCGAGCGGCACCTCGAGCAGGGCGAGGACGACGACCGCGAGGACGACGTAGCTTGCGAGAAGGCGCCTGGTCACGGACGGGCGACGAGCCGCAGCCCGATGCCGCGCACGGTCTCGATCCAGCCCGGGTCGCCGAGCTTCTTCCGCAGCGAGGCGACGTGGACGTCGACGGTCTTCGTCGGCCCGAACCACTCGGTGTCCCACACCTCGCGCAGGATGCGTTGCCGCGAGACGACGTCGCCCGGCTCGGATGCGAGCAGCGCGAGCAGGTCGAACTCCTTCGTCGTCAGGTTCAGCGGGTCGTCTCCCATGGTCGCTCGCCGCCCCCGAACGTCGATCTCAAGTGGCCCGACGTGGATCTGTGCCCGGTCGGTGCCGGGACGCGCCCGCCGCATCACCGCGCGAATCCGCGCCAGCAGCTCACGAAACCCGAACGGCTTCACGATGTAGTCGTCGGCGCCGAGCTCGAGGCCAACCACGCGATCCACCTCCTCGCCCTTGGCGGTCACGACGATGATCGGGACGTCCGAGCGGGCGCGCAGCCGCCGACACACCTCGGTGCCGTCCATGCCGGGCAGGCGGAGGTCGAGGAGGACGAGATCAGGCAGGGCCGCCTCGAGCGCATCCTCTCCGGTCGAGACGCGGGTCACGTCGAAGCCCTCACGCTCGAGCCCTGCTGCGAGCGGCTTCGCGATCGCGTCGTCGTCCTCGACGATCAGGATCTGCACGAGCGGATCGTCGCATGCACGGCCGCTTGCAGCGGGCGATCTGCCGAAGACTTACCCGGGCTTGGCGATGCGTTACGTTCGCCTGGCCCGGGGCTTGTGCGGCACCTCATACGGTCGAAGCACTGACCAGCACGACCAGGAGGTATCCGATGGCCCGCAAGCACCGATTCTCGATCGTCGTCATGCTGGGCGCCGCGGTCGTCGCTGGATTCTTCGCCCTCAGTCGCAGCGTGCAGCTCGGTGCCGCGTCCAAGCCGGCCTCGACCGCGCAGATCTCGGCGAGGGCGCGCTCGCTCGACCGCCTCGAAGCACAGTTGCGCCGCCAGCTCGCGGCGCTGCCGAAGGCGGCTCCGAAGGCGCAGCAGGTCGCGACCCGATCCGCATCGCCCGGTGTCCTGTACGTCCGCTCGACCGCGCCCGTGACGGCCCCCCACGGCGACGACGACGAGCACAGCGCAGAGGGGCACGACGGGAACGCTTGGAGAGGCAGACGGCGATGACTAACCACGTCGTCCGGCTCTACACCGCGTCAGCCGCGATCATCGTGTTCTTCGTCGCGTGGGCCGGAATCGCGGCCCGCCCCTGGGTCGCGCCGGCGCCGAATCCGCACGTCGCTGCTCTCGCGCAGCGTCAGCAGCGCCTACTGCGCGACGCGAAGCTCGTCCAGCTCATCGCGGCTCGGCGGGCGGCAGCCAACCGCGCCGCCCAGGTAGCTGCCCGGGCCGCAGCGCAGGCGGCGCCCGCTCCCACGGTGCGCATCGTGCACCTTCCACCGATCACCACCACGAGGAGCTCGTGATGCTGCGCCGCCGCTTCCGTGCGATGGGCACCGACTGCGAGCTCTTCCTGAAGACGCAGCCTCGTCCCGAGGCGCTTGACGCGATGACCGAGGCCGAGTGGGACGTGCACCGGCTGGAAAGGATCTTCTCGCGGTTCGATCCCGACTCGGAGCTCTCAGAGCTCAACCGGCGCGGCATGTTGCGGGTCGGCCCGGAGCTGCTCGAGGTCGTCGATCTCGCGCTCGCGGCCAGGGATCGGACGAGCGGTCGCTTCGACCCGACGGTGCACGACGCGCTCGTTGCCGCCGGCTACGACCGCACGTTCGACGAGGTGTCCGCTGAAAGACGCAGCCGCAATCCCCGGGCGTCGGCGGCTCCCCGCTGCGCGGGCTCGGTTCGTGTGGATCGCAGGACGCGGAGTATCGAGCTCGATCCCGGCGTCCACCTCGATCTCGGCGGGATCGCCAAGGGCTACGCGGTGGATCGCGCCGTGCAGATCCTCGGGGAACTCGGCCCATGCCTGGTCGACGCCGGCGGCGACATCGCTGCCCGCGGCGGAGTGGCCGATCGGGCTCGACACCGGCGACGACACGCTCACGCTCGAACTCGGCGACGGTGCGGTCGCGACGTCGGGCCGCGACCGTCGCCAATGGACGCGTGGGAGCGAGGAGCTTCACCACATCATCGACCCCTCCACAGGATTGCCGGCTAAGGGGGACCTTCTCCGCGTGACAGCCGTCGCAGCGACCGCGACGGACGCGGAGGTGAGAGCAAAAGCCCTCTTCCTCGCCGGCGCAGAAGACGCCGAACGCGAGGCGAACGCCACCGCGACGCCCGCTGTGCTTGTCACACTCGACGGCCGGACGCTCGTCGCGGGCGGGCTCGCATGAGGACCGACCCGACGTTCTGGATCCTCGCCCGGTCGAGCGGCCTTCTCGCCTATGCGTTGCTGACCTCGTCGGTGCTGGCCGGGCTCGTGCTCAAGGCGCGACCATTCGGCGCGGCGCTGAAGGCGGCAACGGTGGCCGACATCCACCGCTTCCTCGCAATGCTCGGGCTCGGCGCCGTGCTCGCGCACGCATCGTCGCTCGTCCTCGACAGCACGGTGCACATCGGGATCGGCAGCCTGCTCGTGCCCGGCCTGGCTTCCTACCGTCCGCTGTGGACGGGTCTCGGAGTGCTCGCCGCCGAGCTGATGGTGGTCGTCTACGCCTCGTTCTCGCTCCGGAAACGGATCGGGGCGCGCAACTGGCGGCGCCTGCACTGGGCCACGTATCTCATCTTCGGCCTCGCCACCGTGCACGGCCTGACGGCCGGAACCGACAGCGGCCAACCCTGGGCACTCGGCCTCTACGGCGGAGCGGTCGGTGCAGTAGTCGCCGCAACCGCGTGGCGCGCGCTCGTCCCACCCACGAAAGGAGAGAGTCGTGTACCGCATCGAGATAGACCGGTTGTTGTGTAGCGGCATTGGAAGTTGCGCAGAGCTTGCACCCCGGTCATTCGTCCTCGGCCCCGACGACATTGCCGTCGCGCACGAGGTCGAGACGGACGACGACGCCGTCCTCGAAGCCGCAGCGTCGTGCCCGATGGGGGCGATCACCGTCTACGACGAGTACGGTAGACAGGCCGCCTGATGTCGCGCTCTTACGGCTCTCTTAGCCGTCGCTGTTTCTCTCAGCTGGTGGGGAGTCGACGACCCGTCGTTGGAGGTAGTGCCGGCAACGAGCAGCTGACGGCGGTTGTTGCGTCGATTCTTCTTGTGCTGTTTGCGATCGAGGGCGCGACGCTGCTCAACATCGACTCGCTGCTCGGCGTGCACGTGTTCGTGGGGATCCTTCTCGTGCCGGTCGTCGGGCTGAAGCTGGGGAGTGTGGCCTGGCGGATGGTGCGCTACTACCTCGGTCACGAGGACTACGTGCGTCAAGGCCCGCCGCACGTGGCGATGCGGGCGATCGTGGCGCCGCTGATCGTGCTCTCCACGGCTCTCCTTCTCGGAACCGGAATTGCCCTGCTGGCGCTCGGGCAGACGAGCCCGGTGCTCGTCGGCCTCCATCAGGCGAGCTTCATCGTTTGGCTCGGCGCGACGAGCGTGCATGTCCTCGGTCATGTTCTGAAGGTCCCACGACTGCTCCGCACGCGAGTCCCCGGTCTCGGGCTCCGCCTCTTCGCTACTGCAGGCGCAGTCGTCGCCGGGCTCTCGCTCGCAGTCGCGACGATTCCTGCCGCCGACCGTCTCGAGGACAGCGCGTCAGCGCATATCGGTCTCAGCGACAGCTGAGACCGCGACCGTCCAGGTCATCATCGTCTGCGTCTCAACTCGCGCTGCCGGCGCAAGATTCTCGCGCCGGCAGCTTCACGTTGTTCTCGCCCGGGGTCAACGTCACCCTGTCTGACTCTGCTTCATGTCGAAGTGCGGCTCGTGCGGCCCGGCGTCGAGCCGGAACGGCGGGTACTCACTGGTCATGAACGCTGCGTAGGCGACGACACGCAGCACCCAGCGGTTTAGGCCGAGCACGAGGTCGAAGAT